>JASGLB010000001.1:0-190566 GCA_049840415.1 Propionicimonas sp.
AGCCGCAGTTCGGTCTCGCTCTTGTTGTTGCCGTGCATCCCGATCCGCTCGCCGGGCACCCCGGCGCGCAGCGCCACGGTCAGCTCGCCCAGCGAGCAGACGTCCAGGCTGAGCCCCTCCTCGGTGACCCAGCGGGCGATCGTGCCGGAGAGGAAGGACTTGCCGGCGTAGTAGACCGTCCAGCCGGCGAAGGCATCGCGCCAGGCCCGGGCCCGCTGCCGGAAGTCGAGTTCGTCGATCACGTAGGCCGGGGTGCCCACCTGCTCGGCCAGCTCGGTCAGCTTCAGCCCGGCGACCGAGATCACCCCGTCGTCGTCCCGGGCGACGCCCGAACTCCACAGCTTCGGGGTGAGCGCGTTGACGTCCTCCGGACGGGTCGACCAGACCGGGGCCGGCGAGGTCGCGTCGGCATGGATCGAGCCGGCGACGTGCATGTGCGTCATAACCGCCTACTGTGCCAGAGGTTGGCCGCCGCTCCCTACGCCGCCGGATTGCTGGTCACCGGCCGACGACGCAGCCGGACGGACGACCGCATCGTCGGCCCGATCCGTCCCCATCCACCCGGCGGCGTCGCACCCGTCCGATCTTTGCTACAGTTGCCGAGGCCCAACACGCCGGGCCCCCGTAGCTCAGGGGATAGAGCACCGCCCTCCGGAGGCGGGAGCGCAGGTTCGAATCCTGCCGGGGGCGCCCATCCAGCGCCAGCGATGGCGCCGTCATGGGCAGTCTTGCCACTGGTCGTCCCAGCGACGGGTGGCGGTCGTCCCCGCGTCCTCCCGAATCGGTAACCTGTCGTGGTGCATACCACACCGGATACCGACTCACCGCAGCGAGGACGCTGCGCGGCGGCTGGCGGTGGGTAGCATCGTCACGAGGCAAAACTCCTAGCCCGAGCAAGGAAGATTGAGGAAAGTGGCCACCACGCCGCAGGACGTGACCCCCGGCGATACCGCCGACTTCGGAGCCAATGACTGGTTGATCGAAGAACTCCGCGAACAGTTCCAGGCCGATCCGGCCTCGGTGGACAGTTCCTGGGCGGCCTACTTCCGTGCCGAGAGCGGGCAGCCCCCCGCCTCGCCGGCCTCGCCGCCGGGCGCAACCTCCGCCGCGGTCAGCCAGCCCGACCACCGAGCCGGTCCCCCCGCCCGCGATCGAGCAGCCCGAAGCAGCCAAGGACGAACCCGAGGACGCCCCGCAACCCTCCCGCGGCAAGGTCGAACGCCGGACCAACCGGGTCGGCGGCCCGGAGGCCCCGGGTTCCGGCCAGGGCGTCTCCCCCGACCTGCCCCGGATCACCGAGACTCCGGCCGCTCTCGCGCCGAGCGATGCGGTCGTCACTCCGCTGCGCGGCCCCAGCATGCGCACCGCGGCCAATATGGAGGCCTCGCTGGAGGTGCCGACCGCCACCAGCGTCCGCGAAGTGCCGATGAAGCTGGCGATCGACCAGCGCCAGATGATCAACGAGCACCTGGCCCGTTCCACCGGCGGCAAGGTCTCGTTCACCCACCTGATCGGCTACGCCATGGTGCGCGCCCTGGCCGACATGCCGGAGATGAACAACCACTACGAGGTGATCGACGGCAAGCCGCACCTGGTCGCGCCGGCGGCGATCAACCTCGGCCTGGCGATCGATGTCGCCAAGGCGGACGGCACCCGCCAACTCCTGGTGCCGAACATCAAGAACTGCGCCGAGCTGGACTTCGTCCAGTTCTGGGCCGCCTACGAGAAGCTGGTCGACCGCGCGCGCAACGGCAAGCTGACCGTGGACGACTTCGCCGGCACCACCGCCAGCCTGACCAACCCCGGCGGGCTGGGCACCAACCACTCGGTGCCCCGGCTGATGTCCGGCCAGAGCGTCATCCTGGGCGTCGGCTCGATCGACTACCCGCCGGAGTTCCAGGGCACCAGCCTTGACCGGATCAACGCGCTGGGCATCTCCAAGGTCACCACCCTGACCTCCACCTACGACCACCGGGTGATCCAGGGCGCGCAGTCCGGCGAGTTCCTGAAGCGAATCCACGAGCTGCTGATCGGCAAGCACGACTTCTACGACCAGATCTTCGCCTCGCTGCGGGTGCCCTACACCCCGATCCGCTGGGCGGCCGACGTCAGCGACGAGGCCCTGGGCACCATGCCCCGTCCGGCGCGGGTGTTCGCGCTGATCAGCGCCTACCGCACCCGCGGCCACTACATGGCCGACATCGACCCGCTGGAGTACCGGCAGCGCACCCACCCCGAGCTGGCGATCGAGCACCACGGCCTGACCTTGTGGGATCTGGACCGGCGGTTCCCGGTGGGCGATCTGGGTGGTGAGTCGGGACGCGAGTTCACCATGCGCGAGATCCTGGCCGTGCTGCGCGGCTCCTACTGCCGCACGGTCGGCGTGGAGTACATGCACATCGCCGACGACGAGCAGCGGGAGTGGATCCAGGAGCGGTTCGAGCGTCCGTTCGTCCGCTGGCCGCGCGAGGAGCACCTGCGGATCCTCGACAAGCTCAACGAGGCGGAGATCTTCGAGACCTTCCTACAGACCAAGTTCGTCGGCCAGAAGCGGTTCTCGCTGGAGGGCGGCGAGTCGGCGATCGTCTTCCTGGACGAGGTCTGCGAGCAGGCCGCCAACGCCGGGCTGGACGAGGCCGTGATCGGCATGCCGCACCGCGGCCGGCTGAACGTGCTGGCCAATATCGTCGGCAAGTCCTACGCCCAGATCTTCCGGGAGTTCGACGGCGGCTTCGATCCGCGGCTCAACCAGGGCACGGGCGACGTGAAGTACCACCTGGGCGCCGAGGGCCAGTTCACCGCCGCCACCGGCCAGACGATCAAGACCTCGGTGGCCGCCAACCCCAGCCACCTCGAGGCGGTCGACCCGGTGCTGGAGGGCATCGTGCGGGCCAAGCTCGACCAGCACGCCCGCCGCGACGGCGTCTTCCCGGTGCTGCCGATCCTGATCCACGGCGACGCCAGCTTCGCCGGCCAGGGCGTGGTCTACGAGGTGCTGCAGATGAGCCAGCTGCGGGCCTACAAGACCGGCGGCACCATCCACCTGGTGATCAACAACCAGGTCGGCTTCACCACCGCCCCGGTGGAATCCCGCTCCACGGTCTACGCCACCGACATCGCCAAGGCCTTCCAGTCGCCGATCTTCCACGTCAACGGCGACGACCCCGAGGCGGTCGCCCGGGTGGCCCAGATCGCCTTCGACTTCCGGCAGCGGTTCGGCAAGGACGTGGTGATCGACCTGGTCTGCTACCGCCGCCGCGGCCACAACGAGGGCGACGACCCCAGCTTCACCCAGCCGCTGATGTACGACCTGATCGAGCAGAAGCGTTCGGTGCGGCGGCGGTACACCGAGGCGCTGATCGGCCGCGGCGACATCTCCACCGAGGACGCCGAGGAGGTGATGGCCCGGTTCCGCGCCCGGCTGGAGGGGGTCTTCACCGAGTTCCGCAATGTCCAGCCCGGGGACGGCCAGAGCTACCGGCGGGTGCCCTACTACCCGGCCAAGCTGGGCGACGACGGCGGCACCTCCATCACCTCCGAGGTGATGGAGGCGGTCGCCGAGGCACACCTGGTGTTCCCGGCCGGCTTCACCGTCCACCCCAAGGTGCTGCCGCAGTTGCAGCGCCGGGCGGACGCCATCCGGAACGGCCCGATCGACTGGGCCACCGCCGAGATGCTGGCCTTCGGCTCGCTGCTGCTGGAGGGCCGTCCGGTCCGGCTGGTCGGCCAGGATTCGCGCCGCGGCACCTTCAGCCAGCGGTTCGCAGCGGTGGTCGACCGGGTGACCAACGAGGCCTACGTGCCGCTGAAGCACCTGGCCGACGACCAGGGCCAGTTCCACGTCTTCGACTCGCTGCTCAGCGAGTACGCCGCGATGGGCTTCGAGTACGGCTATTCGGTGGCGGCCCCGGACGCCCTGGTGCTGTGGGAGGCGCAGTACGGCGACTTCGCCAACGGCGCCCAGACCATCGCCGACGAGTTCATCGCCGCCGGCAACGCCAAGTGGACGCAGAAGTCGGGCGTCGTACTGCTGCTGCCGCACGGCTATGAAGGGCAGGGCCCCGACCACACCTCGGCCCGGCTGGAACGCTGGCTGAACCTGTGCTCGGAGGGCGCGCTGGCGGTCTGCCAGCCCTCCACCCCGGCCAGCTACTTCCACCTGCTGCGCACCCACGCCTACGTGAACTGGCACCGCCCGGTGGTGATCGCCACTCCGAAGTCGATGCTCCGCAGCAAGCAGGCGGTCTCGGAGATCACCGACTTCACCCACGGCTCCTGGCAGCCGGCGATGGGTGACCCGACGATCACCGACCCGGCCGCGGTCAACCGCATCCTGCTCTGCTCGGGCAAGATCCGCTGGGATCTGGTCAACGCCCGCGCCGAGGCCGGGCTGGACCAGAAGGTGGCGATCCTGCCGCTGGAGCGGCTCTACCCGCTGCCGGCCAAGGAGCTGGCCGCCGAGCTGGCCAAGTATCCGCAGGTGAGCGACATCCGGTTCGTCCAGGACGAGCCGGAGAACCAGGGTCCGTGGTGGTTCCTGCAACTCCACCTGCCCGGCGCGATCGCCGAGCAGCTGCCCGGTTACCAGCTGAAGCTCGCCGGCATCACCCGTCCGGCCGCTTCGGCGCCGTCGGTCGGCGACTCCAAGGTGCACCTGCAGCAGCACACCGATCTGATGCAGCGCGCCCTGGGCGAGTGAGGCGACGATGTACTTCACCGATCGGGGCATCGAGGAGTTGCAGCAGCGCCGCGGCGAGGAGGAGGTCAGCTTCGAATGGCTGGCCGAGCAGTTGGCGACCTTCGTCGACCTGAACCCCGACTTCGAGGTGCCCATCGAGCGGCTCGCCACTTGGCTGGCCCGGCTAGACGACGAGGACGAATGAACGCGGTAGAACTCGCCGACCACTTCACCGAGCTGACCGGCCGGCCGCCGTCCGGGGTCTGGGTGGCGCCGGGGCGGATCAACCTGATCGGTGAGCACACCGACTACAACGGCGGCTACGTGCTGCCGTTCGCCATCCCGCAGGCGGCGATGGTGGCCGCCGCGCCCCGCGTCGACGGACGCTGGCGGTTCACCTCCCTCGATCTCGACGCCACCGTCGAGACCGACCAGCTCACCCCGGGCGAGACCGGCTGGCACGCCTATCTGGCCGGCGTGGTCTGGGCGCTGCGGGAGGCCGGCCACCGGGTGGGCGGAGCCGACTTCGTGCTCTCCTCGGACGTGCCGATCGGCGCCGGGCTCTCCTCCTCCGCGGCGATCGAGTGCGCCACCCTGACCGCGCTCTGCGATCTCGACGATCTCGCCATCGAGCCGATGGCCCGGGCCCGGCTGGCGCAGCGCGCCGAGAACGCCTACGTCGGCGCCCCAACCGGGCTGATGGATCAGGCCGCCGCGACGTTGTGCACCGCCGATCACGCGCTCTTCCTCGACTGCCACACCCTGGCGGTGCAACAGGTGCCGCTGCGGATCGCCGACGCCGGGCTGGCCATCCTGGTGGTGGACACCAGGACGCCGCACAGCCACGTGGACGGCGAGTACGCCGCCCGCCGGGCGTCCTGCACCCGGGCCTGCCAGATCCTCGGCATCGAGCTGCTGCGCGAGGTTGACGACCTGGACGCCGCGCTGGCCCGGCTGCCCGAGCTGGAGGCTCGCCGGGTGCGTCACGTGGTGACCGAGAACCAGCGCGTGCTGGCCGCGGTGGCGGCGCTCTCGCAGGACGATTTCGCCGGGCTGGGGGCGCTGATGACCGCCTCGCACGCCTCGATGCGCGACGACTACGAGATCACCGTGCCGACCGTCGACCTGGCGGTGGAGACGCTGCTGGCGTCCGGCGCGCTGGGCGCCCGGATGACCGGCGGCGGCTTCGGTGGCTGCGTGCTGGGGCTGCTGCCGGCCGACCGGCTGGACGCGGCTGCGAAGGCGGTCGGCACCGCCTTCGCCGAGGCCGGCTTCGGCGCCCCGGTCAGCTTTCCGGGGACTCCTTCGCCCGGGGCTCACCGGATCGTCTGAATCGCCGCGGCCACTGCAGCACCGCGGTGGTGGCCGGCAGCACCACCGCCACCAGGGTGATCGCGGCCAGCACGATCACGATCCAGGCCAACGGCGCGGCCTGGGCCATGGTCCAGGCGACCACCAGGTTCAGCGCTGCCTCGACCAGCGCGGGCCCGCGGGCCAGCAGCGAACGTCGCCACAGCCCCACCCCGGCGGCCACGCCGACCAGCCCGTAGGCCGCCAGCCAACCGCCGATCGCACCGCTGAAGGTGCCGTGGCCGGCGAGGATGGATGCGATCGAGAAGCCGATCACGATCAGCCCCAGCGCGATCGAACCGAAGCTGGCGACGATCAGGCCGACCGGACGGCGATCGAGGGAGGCGGCTGCGGAGGACACCCGGGCAGCTTAACCGCCGAGCCGGAAAATCCCCGCAACTTTCCCCCCTGTCAACTACTGACGTTTCAGAATCCAGCACCTACACTGGTGGATGCGCGCTTCGCGAACCAGCTGTGGCGGTGTCGACTCGCGCGGGAATACCTGACCAAGAGCGGGCGTTGTGCTCGACTGCGGTGATCACCCATCTTTAAGGAGTTGTGTTCTTCATGGACTGGCGCCATCGAGCAGCCTGCCTGACCGAGGATCCGGAGTTGTTCTTCCCGGTCGGCAACACTGGGCCGGCGCTGATGCAGATCGCGGAGGCCAAGAAGGTCTGCCGTCGCTGCGAAGTGCGTGAAACCTGCCTGCAGTGGGCGCTCGACGCCGGTCAGGACCACGGCGTCTGGGGTGGTCTCTCCGAGGACGAACGCCGCTCGATGAAGCGCCGGGCCGCGCGAATGCGGGTCCGCGCCGGCTGAGCCGACCTCAGGCCAGCGGCATCCGCACCGAGGCCACCGTACCGATTCCGTCTTCGCCCGGTTCCAGGGTGAAGGTGCCGTCCATGTCCTCCACCAGGGTGGAGACGATCGACAGCCCCAGGCTGGTGGACGACCCCAGGGTGAAGCCGTTCGGCAGTGGCTCGCCGTGGTTGACCACCTCGACCACCAGTTCTCCGTCCTGCTGCCGGGGACGCACCCAGACCGAGCCGGAACTGTCCCGCAGGCCGTGCTCGACCGCGTTCTGACACAGCTCGGTGAGCACCAGCGACAGGCTGGTCGCCACCTCGGCCGGGACGAAGCCGAAGCTGCCCTCCCGCACCATCCGCACCTTGCCGCCGGTGGCCGCGACATCGCCCACCATCCGCAACAGCCGGTCGGCGACGTCGTCGAACTGGACGGTGGTGTCGAAGGCCTGGGAGAGGATCTCGTGCACCACCGCGATCGAGGTGACACGTTTCATGGCGTCGTCCAGCGCGCCCTTGGCCTCCGGCGAGCTGATCCGCCGGGCCTGCAACCGCAGCAGCGCGGCCACCGTCTGCAGGTTGTTCTTCACCCGGTGGTGGATCTCGCGGATGGTGGCGTCCTTGGTCACCAGCTGACGTTCCTGGAAGCGCAGCTCGGTGGTGTCGCGGCACATCACCAGCAGGCCGCGCGGCCCGTCGTCGTCGCGCAGCGGCAGCACCCGCACCCGCAGCGTGGCGGTCTCCGATTCCAGCTCCACCTCGCGCAGGTGGCGGCCGGACAGTGACACCGCTATCGGCTGCTCGACCGGACGCCGGTGCTCGGGCAGCAGCGAGCGGGTGACCGCCACGAAGCCCTCCCCCTCCAGGTCGCCGGCCAGCCCCATCCGCCGGTAGGCGCTGAGCGCGTTCGGGCTGGCGAAGGTGATCACGCCGGCGTTGTTCACCCGGATCGTGCCGTCGCCCACCCGGGGCGACACCCAGGGCACCGGGGCGTCCCCGGCCATCGGGAACTCCCGGCGGTGCACCATCCCGGCGAGCAGGTTGGCCGCCTCGAGGTAGGCGTCCTCCAGCGCGCCCGGGGCGCGGACCCCCATCTGGTTGGTATGCATCTCGACCACGCCCAGGCAGCGCTCCCCCGCCATGATCGGGATGGCGCGAATGTCGACCGGGATGCCGGCCTGCAGGCTGTTGCCGCTGGAATGGCAGATCTCGCCGGAGAGGAAGGCCTCGGTGACCAGGTGCTCGGGGTCGTAGACGATCTCGTCGCCCACCACGTCGTCCTCCAGCGAGGTCGGCCCGGTGGTGGGACGGGTCTGGGCGCAGGCCCAGAACACGTTCTCGTCCTCGCCGGGCACCCACAGGATCAGGTCGGCGAAGGAGAGGTCGGAGAGCAACGACCACTCGTCCACCAGGCGGGCGAGCCAGGCTCTGTCCTTCTCGGTCAGAACGGTGTGCTCCTCGATCACCTGCTCCATGGTCGGCATGCCCCAACCATACGGGGTGTTCAAGGTACCACCGTCCGAGTTGAGCCCGCGGTGAGCCGGGTGGCAGAATAGGAAGTCGCGCGCGGTTCGCGTGCGGAACCATGCGTAAGGAGAATCAGATGGGTAAGGGTGGCCGGAAGCGCCGTTCCCGCAGGAAGAACAGCGCTAACCACGGTAAGCGCCCCAACGCCTGAGGAACCAGAAGAAGCGCCCTCGTCCGCTCGGACGGGGGCGCTTCTGCGCGCGGAGTCAGGTCCCCTTGATGCGGACGACGCCGGCCACTACAGCCCTCGCGGACGATTCCGCAGAAAGCCAGCACGCTCCTGTCACAAGTCCCCGCCGGAACCCACTACCTAGATATGAGCACCTCGACACCTCCTTCCGAGCGGGAGTTCAAACAGCTGTATGAACGAACCTCGGCCAGGGTGTTCGGCTACGTTCGCCGGCGGTGTGAGGCGGCCGACTGCGCCGACGTGTTGGCCGACGTCTACCTGGTTGCCTGGCGACGGTTCGACGCGATCCCGGTCGATCCGCTGCCCTGGTTGTTCGCTGTTGCCCGGCGCACCCTGGCGGATCATTGGCGGTCGCTGGGACGACGTCAACGTTCTGGCGCTCGAGTTCCAAGGGTTCCAGCAGACGGTCAGCCCGGACAGCGCAACCCAGGTTGTCGAGAAGGTCGCCATGCTCCAGGCGCTGGCCGAGCTGAGCCCGGCCGACCGGGAGATCCTGCTGCTCACCGCCTGGGACGGGCTTGATGCCGAGGGGGTGGCGCAGGTGCTCAGGATCTCCCCGACCGCGGCACGAGCCCGTCTTTCCCGGGCGCGCCATCGACTGGTCGCCAAGTTCGACGCGCCGCCCGCCGAGCTACCCACCCCACGCCTAGCCACCGAAGGGAACTGACATGACGACGACGCCCTCTCCTGATCAGATTCTCCGCGACCTCGAAGCGCTCCGCCCCGATGCCGATCAGTTGAAACGTGCCTGGGACGAGACCGGCCGGGAGCAGGCCCTGCAGGCGGTGCTGACCCGGACCGCGGCCCAGCCCCGTCCGTCCCGCCGTCGGGTGCGCCGGATCCTGCTGGGTGGCCTTGCCGCGGCAGTGTGCGGCGGCGGGGTGGCCTGGGCGGCGTTCTCCAACTTCACCGCCTGGTACACCGGTGGCGCCCTGGACGCCCTGACCTGCGTCACCATCTGGCACGTCGCCGACGGCACTCAGCGGGAGGACCAGTACGGCGGCAGCCAGCTCACCGATGACCCGATCGCCGACTGCGACACCTACGCCGAGCTGACCGGCAAGCCACGGATCGTCGACCCGGTCGCCACCACCTATCAGAACTCGCTGGTGGTGGGCCCCAGGCAGGGGATGCCTACCGATGCCGTCCCGATCACCGACCTGCCCGACCCGAAGGTGCGGGAACTCGAACGTTCGTTGGAGGACTACGTCGACGGTGGCCTCAGTCGCTGCTTCGACACCGCCTCGGGCGAACAGTTCGTCCACGCCGAACTTGCGCGCCTGGGTCTGACCGGTTTGAAGATCGTGACCGCGGAGGGCGATCCACCCCACGGGTCGTGCGCGCTGCTGTTCGTCGGTGCCGAGAACGAGGTTCACGTGCGTGGTCACTTCACCGATGATCCGGGCACCGATCGGGAACTCGTGAACACGCTGCGCAAGGAGGTCGCCAGCCAGTGCCTGAGCCTGTCCGAGGCGAAAGCCGCAGTCGACCAAGCCCTGTCGACGGCTGGCCAGCACGAACCGACCTCCGTCCGGCTGGACCCCGAGGCACGCTGCACCCGCATCGACCTGGTGATGGGCGGCACTCTGCAGGTCTTCCTCTACGGCCCAGAGACCGCCCACCCCTAGCCAGCACCGTCCGGCCCACCCGTCCACGCCATCGAGGACTCCCACTAACGCCGAGGGCTCCCACCCAGACACGAGCCCTCAGCGATAACAGGAGCCCTCGGTGAGAGAGTGGACGAAAGCCGCGCGCGGAAAAGCGCCCTCACCGATCGGTGGGGGCGCTTCTGCGTCGGGGTGTCAGTTCTGGTCGGTGATGATCACGGTGCTGGTGATGGTGGTGCGGATCCGCATTCGCAGGCTCTCCGGCGCGGATTGTCCACCGCAGCAGCGCTTGATCAGCAACCGCAGCGCCTGCTCGACGTCGTAGTGGTCGAGGCAGGGCTCACAGGCCATCAGGTGCTGACGGATCTCGTCCGCCTCGGCCTCGGTCAGCTCCTGGTCGTGGAAGGCGTACACCCGCTCCAGGATGTGGTCGCAGACCTGGGCGTCCGTCGGATCACTCATCGTCGTCCTCCGGGATCAGGCCGTGCTCGCGGGCGTAGTCGGCCAGCAGCCGCCGCAACTGGGTGCGGCCCCGGTTGAGCCGGGACATCACGGTGCCGATCGGGGTGCCCATGATCTCGGCGATCTCCTTGTAGGAGAAGCCTTCGACATCGGCCAGGTAGACCGCCAGCCGGAAGTCGGGGGCGAGCTGCTGCATCGCGTCGGTCACCGCCGAATCGGGCATCCGGTCCAGCGCGTCCATCTCGGCCGACCGCAGCCCGGTCGAGGTGTGCGCCTCGGCCCGGGCCAGCTGCCAGTCCTCGATGGTGTCACCACCGGACTCGGCCGGTTGGCGCTGCTTCTTGCGGTAGGTGTTGATGAAGGTGTTGGTCAGGATGCGGTACAGCCAGGCCTTCAGGTTCGTCCCGGGGGTGAACTGGTGAAAGGCGGCGAACGCCTTGGCGAAGGTCTCCTGCAGCAGGTCCTCGGCGTCAGCGGGGTTGCGGGTCATCCGCAGCGCGGCACCGTAGAGCTGATCCAGGTAGGGCAGCGCGTCGGTCTCGAACCGCTGCGCACGTTCGGCATCGGTTTCGAGGGTGGTCTCGTCAGGCACGGTCGGCAAGGTCATCAGCATCGAGGGTAGCTCCTCGACCAATGAGCGGCCCACCGAATGGGGCAAGGTTGAGATCACAATCCCCTCAACCACGCCGGCGGGTGCGGCTATTCCCCGATCGGTGCCACCAACTGCGGGCCGTTGTTCGCCACGTTGCCGACCGCGGCGGAGACCGGGTGGGCGGTCAGCTCCAGGGACGGGGCGTGCAACAGGTCGTGCGGATCGCCGCCGAACCCCGGGTCGAGCCAGTCGTCCCAGCCGGACGGCGCCACCACCATCGGCATCCGGTCGTGCAGCCGGCCGAGCTGATCGGTGGCGGTGGTGGTGATGATGCTGCAGGTGGTGAGCCAGCTGCCGTCCGGCACCTTCCAGAACTCGTAGATCCCCGCCATGGCCAGCAGGCCGGCGTCGGCCGGGTGGATGAACCAGGGCTGCTTGACCGGCTTGCCCCGCTCCCGCACCCCGGTGTCCTGCCACTCGTAGTAGCCCTCGGCCGGCAGCAGACAGCGCCGGGCGGCGAAGGCCTTCCGGAAGGCTGGCTTGGTGGCCACCGTCTCCACCCGGGCGTTGATCATCCGGGCGCCACCGCGGGCGTCCTTCGACCAGGACGGCACCAGGCCCCAGGTGAGCGCGACCAGTTTGCGGACCGGGCCGGCATCCCCCGGCCGTTCGACCACGGCCGGCACCTGGTCGGTGGGCGCCACGTTCCACGACGGTGGCGGCAGCATCACGACCTCGTCGAGGTCGAAGACGTCCTCGAGCAGTTCCTGACTGGCCGAGGAGGCGTATCTGCCGCACATACCGCCACCATAACCGGCGGTTCGGACAATCGGATCGGCCGATTCGGCTTGGCAGGGCGGCGTCGGCGCGCTAGGAATGAGGCATGACGATTCTGCGTGCCGTGGCCCGGACGATGCTTGCCAGCTACTTCATCGTGACCGGCTACAAGGCGATGCGCCATCCCGAGGAGCTCGCCGAGGCGGCCGAACCGGTGGCCGAGACCCTGCTGCCACTGGCCAACCAGGCGCTGCCCAAGCAGGCCGCGGTCTACCTGCCGCAGGACACCACCGCCCTGGTCAGGGCGACCGGGATCGCCCAACTGGTCGGCGGGCTGAGCCTGGCCACCGGGATCGGACGCCGGCTGGGCGCCGGGGTGCTGGCCGCCACCATGGTGCCGCACGTGATCGCCTCCAACCCGCTGACCGCCACCGGGGACGAGCGGGAATCCCGCTACGGCCTGCTGAGCAAGAACATCGCGCTGCTGGGCGGCGTCGCGCTGGCCGCGATGGACACTGAGGGCCGGCCCAACCTGGCCTGGAAGGCCCGGGCCCAGAAGGAGATCTTCGCCCGCGAGTCCTCCCGCGCCAAGCGGCTGGCCGAGCAGAAGGCCAAGCAGTTGGCCAAGAGCGCGAAGAAGACCGCGACCAAGGCCACCAAGGAGCTGGGGAGCGTGCTTTCTTGAGCGGCTGGAAGGCGCCCGTGGCGTCTTCGCCGGTGACCGGGGAGCTCACCGTACCCGGCTCGAAATCCACCTCCGCGCGCAGCCTGCTGCTGGCCGCGCTGGCCAGCGGGCCGGCCACCGTCCGGGGGGTGCTGCGGGCTCGCGACACCGACCTGATGCGCGCCGGGTTGAGCCGGCTCGGGGTCCGGTTCGCGGAGTTGGACGACACCACCGTGCAGGTAACGCCACCGGCAGCCTTCCGCGGCGGCGCGGTGATCGACGTCGGGCTGGCCGGCACCGTGATGCGCTTCCTGCCGCCGATCGCCGCGCTCTGCGCCGAGACCACCCGCTTCGTCGGCGATCCGGCGATGGCTGACCGGCCGATCGCTCCCCTGCTGGCTGCCCTGGCCGAGCTGGGCGCGGAGATCAGCCAGCCCTACCGGACGCCCTTCGAGGTGACCGGCGGTCCGCAGGTCCGGGGTGGCGCGGTGGAGCTGGATTCCTCCGGCTCCAGCCAGTTCGTCTCCGGCCTGCTGCTGGTCGGCGCGCGGCTGGCGGACGGGCTCACCGTGCGGCACACCGGCGGACCGCTCCCCTCTCTGCCGCATATCGAGATGACCACCCGGATGCTGGCCGACCGCGGCGTCCGGATCGACCGGCCCGATCCGACCACCTGGCGGGTGTACCCCGGCCCGATCGCAGCCCGCGATGAGGCGGTCGAGCCCGACCTGACCAATGCCGCCAGCCTGCTGGCCGCGGCGGTGGTCACCGGCGGCCGGCTGACCACGGCCTGGCCGGAGGATTCCCTGCAGGGAGCGGACGCCCTGGCCGCGGTGCTGGCGGCCTTCGGTGCCGTGATCGAGTACACCGGCAGCGGCCGGGGACGGCGGATCATCGTCCAGGGCCCCTCCCGGATCAGCGGTGTCGACCTCGAGCTGAGCGCCACCAGCGAGCTCACCCCGGTGGCCGCCGCGCTGGCGGCGCTGGCCGAAGGGCCGTCCACGATTCGCGGGGTGGCGCACGTCCGCCGCCACGAAACCGACCGGCTGGCGGCCCTGGAAACCGAGTTGAACGGTCTGGGCGGCAAGGTGCAGCAGACCGAGGACGGGCTGCGGATCGACCCCGCCCCGCTGCACGGCGGGATCTTCCACACCTACGCCGACCACCGGCTGGCCCACGCCGGAGCCCTGCTCGGGCTGGTGGTGCCGGGAGTCGAACTGGACGACGTGGCCTGCACCAGCAAGACGCTGCCCGACTTCCCCGCCCTGTGGGCAGATCTGGTGGGCTGATGGCCAAGCGGTACCGCGAGGGCATCACCGAGGACCCGCACGCCGGGTTCGACCGGCCGGCCCGGCGCACCCGGCCGCGCACCAAGGACCGGCCCAGCTACGACGACGCGATCACCGCTCAGGTGGTCACCGTCGACCGCGGCCGCTACCGCTGCCGGCTGGCGGACGGCACCCAGCTGACCGCCACCAAGGCCCGCAACCTGGGCCGCAAGGCAGCGATCGTGGGCGACGTGGTGAAGCTGGTCGGCGACACCTCCGGCGACGAGGGGACGCTGGCCCGGATCGTCGAGGTCGCCGAGCGGCGCACCGTGCTGCGCCGGACCGCCGACGACGACGATCCCTACGAGCGGCCGATCGTGGCCAATGCCGACCAGTTGGCGATCGTCGCCGCGCTGGCCGATCCGCCGCCCCGGCCGGGGATGATCGACCGCATCCTGGTGGCCGCCTACGACGCCGGCCTGGAGCCGCTGCTGGTGCTCACCAAGGCCGATCTGGCCGAGCCGGACGACCTGATCGCCGTCTACGCGCCGCTGGGGTTGCGGATCGAGGTGGTCGAGCCGGGCAGCGACCTGAGCGGCGTCCGGGCGGCGCTGGCGGACCGCTGCAGCGTGCTGGTCGGCCACTCCGGGGTGGGCAAGTCGACCCTGGTCAACGCCCTGATCCCGGGCCTCGACCGGGCCACCGGCGAGGTCAACGACGTCACCGGACGGGGACGGCACACCTCCACCAGCGCGATCCTGCTGGAACTGCCGCCGCCCGGCGGCTGGGTGATCGACACCCCGGGCGTCCGGTCCTTCGGGGTCAGCCACGTCACCCACGACTCGATCGTCGCCGCCTTCGGCGATCTGGCCGAGATCACCGCCGACTGCCCGCGGGGCTGCAGCCACGAGACCGGCTCGGTCGACTGCGCCCTGGACGAGGCGGTGGCCGACGGCCGGCTCGCGGCCGACCGGCTGGAATCCTTCCGCCGGATGGAGCGCGCCTGGACCACCCCGGCCCACTGAGGCAATAGGTTGGGGTCCATGCCTGAACAACCCCTGGTGGACGACCTGCGCCTGGCGCACGTCCTGGCCGACGCGGCTGACTCGATCACCACCAGCCGCTTCCGGGCGACCGACCTGGTGGTCACCAGCAAGCCCGACCTCACCCCGGTGACCGACGCCGACACCGCGGTGGAGGACGCGATCCGGTCGATGCTGGGCCGCACCCGTCCCAGGGACGCGGTGCACGGCGAGGAACGGCAGGATTCCGGCTGGGGCCCCCGCCGCTGGGTGATCGACCCGATCGACGGCACCAAGAACTTCGTCCGCGGCGTGCCGGTCTGGGCCACCCTGATCGCGTTGATGAACGGCGACGAGGTGGTGGCCGGGGTGGTCTCGGCCCCCGCGCTGGGCCGGCGCTGGTGGGCGTCCAAGGGTAACGGCGCGTTCACCGGACGATCCCTGCTGCAGGCCACGCCGCTGCCGGGTCTCCGCGGTCACCGAGGTCGAGGACGCCTCGCTGTCGTACTCCTCGATCAGCGGCTGGGTGGAGTCCGGCCGCGGTCAGCAGTTCGTCGACCTGATGCGGGACTGCTGGCGGACCCGCGGCTACGGCGACTTCTGGAGCTACATGCTGCTGGCCGAGGGCGCGGTGGACCTGGCCGCCGAACCCGAACTCGCGCTGTACGACATGGCCGCTCCCGCCATCGTGGTGACCGAGGCCGGCGGCCGGTTCACCAACCTGGACGGCGCCGACGGCCCGCACGGCCCCGGCGCGATCGCCACCAATGGCCTGCTGCACGAGGAAGTGGTGGCCAGGCTGGCGCCCTGATTGAGCCGTGCTCCGGTGTGCATTTCCGCATCGCTTTTTTGTCAGTGGCGACCGTCACACTGGAGGTATGGCTGAGTACATCGATCTGAGCAGGGCGGACGCCGCCGCTGCGCTCGATGTGCTCGAACAGGCCCAGCTGACCAAGCGCCGCGCTGAGGTGCAGGAGGCGCTGGCCATGCTGCAGGTGGTGCACACCTACCGTCACCAGATCCCGACCGACAAGGTCAGGCTGGGCGGCGAGGGCACCCCGACGATTGACGACTTCGCCTGCCTTGAACTCGCTGCCGCCCTGCACCGCAGCGTGGACGCGGTCACCCCGATGGTCACCGAACTGCTGAACCTGGAAACCAGACTGCCCCGGTTGTGGGAGATCGTGATCGGCTGCGGCGCCCCGTTGTGGCTGGCCCGCCGGGTCGCCCGACTGACCGGGGAACTCAGCTTGGCGAAGGCCCGGTGGGTGGATGCAACCATCGCACCGTTCATCACCCGGCTGGCGGCCTCCCGGCTGCTGAGGTTCGTCGAAGGGCTGGTCGTGCAAGCTGATCCGGAAGCAGCCAATGCTCGCTGGGAGCGGGCGCGGCAACCGAAGGTCGAGATCGGCGGGATGCAGCGCGACGGGCTGCGGGATGTCTATGGCTGGCTGACCGCCGCGGATGCGACCTTCCTGGACGCCGCGCTCGACCAGCTGGCGGGCGTCCTCGTCGACCAGGGATCCACCGAACCAGCATCGGTCCGGCGCGCTACCGCGCTCGGCATTCTCGCCACCCCGGCCCGGGCGCTGGCCATGATTCAGCATTCCGTGGCCCAACCTGCGCTCACCGACACGGGCACCCCGGCCGAGCGCCGCCCCGCCGAGGAGGAGTCCAGTGGGCTCAGGGCGCCCATCCACTGCCCTGGGCACTCCTGCGGCACCGTCACGGTCGAGCCCGGTCGACTGCTGCCGAAGTCGACCCTGGTCATCCATCTCTCCGACCGGACGCTGCTGGAAGGTCAGGGCGTGGGTCGGTGTGAGCGGCTTGGGCCGGTCACTCTGCAGCAGATCAGGGCCTTGCTGGACGGTAGTCAGGTGACGGTCCGGCCGGTCTTCGATCCCGACGGCGTGGTACCGGTGGATTCCTACGAGATCCCCGAACCCGTCCGCCGGGCCACCCTGCTGCGGCACCCGTTCGAGATCTGGCCCTACGGTTCATCGGGGTCGGCTGGGCTCGACCTGGATCACACCCGACCGTGGCAGCCCGGTCGTACCGCACAGACCGGGCCGGACAACCTCGGTCCCCTGCGCCGCAAACCCCATCGCGCCAAGACCCACGCCGGTTGGCGGGTCACCCAGCCCACTCCGGGAACCTTCGTCTGGCGAAGTCCGCTCGGCCGGCGCTACCTCGTGACTCCGGCGGGGCTGACCAACGACTACCGGCGTCCGCCCGGCGGCCATCCCTGGGACAACCCGCTCGGCGGCGCACTCCTGCCACCACCACCGACTCAGCCGGCCCGATCCGGCCGCGGTCGCCGTCGACGGCTGGTCCCCCGAAGGAAGGATCGCCCAGGCGCGGTGCTGCGGCGCTGATTCCGCCGTTCGATCACACCTCACCGGTTCTGGGACCGGTCTTTGGCATGCCCGTCTCCCGCTCGCCCATCCCCCGCCCACGACGCCACGGCCGATCCGCGGCCCGATCCGCCGGCGCCGAGCCCGGCCGGGACCCCACGCCGATCGCACCGGCCGACGCCGGCGCCACCGGGGGCAACCAGAGCGCGCGGAGCCGTCCCGCATGCTCTCCACCAGCGGCTCAGCTGACCCGGACTCCCGGTAGGGTGGGATCAAACTCCAACGAAACGAGCGCCATGAGCACCCTGTTCCTGATCGGCATCATCGCCGTGGTGGTCGGGGCGGTGGCCCTGCTGGCCGATGGCCTCCTCGACTTCGTTCCCGACACCGACTGGTTCTCGCTCACCGGCATCGCCGCCGGGGTGGCGATGTTCGGCTTCACCGCCGGCATCCTGGAGGGGATCGGCATCACGCTCGCCATCGCGCTGGTGGTCGGCGGCCTGACCGGGCTCGCCGTGCTGGCCGGTGTCACCTGGTTGATCTTCAAGCTGCGCAATGTGCCCTCCAGCGGCGCTGACTCGTCCATCACCTCGCTGATCGGTTCCACCGCGACCGTGATCACGCCCATCCCAGCCGAAGGCATCGGCGAGGTCGATGTCCGCCACGGCGGCGAACGTCACCGGTTCAACGCGGTCTCCGAGGACGCGATCCCGGCCGCCGGCCAGGTCACCGTCGTCGGCATCGTCTCCCCCACCTGTCTCCGCGTCGTCCACCTCCGGTAGAAAGGAAACACCTTGTTCGATCTGCTCGGCAGTCCAGTCGTAGGCATCATCGGCATCCTCATCGTCGCCCTGTTGGTGATCTGGTTGATCGCCTCCCGGTACCGGGTCGCCAAACCCAATGAGGCGTTCGTGATCACCGGACGCGGCGGCAAGCGCACCGTCGACCCCGAGACCGGCCAGACCACGGTCGACCTGTCCGGTCAGAAGGTGGTCCGCGGTGGCGGCGCGTTCATCATCCCGCTGATCCAGCAGCTCAGCGTGATCGACCTCTCCTCCCACCGGATCGAGGTGGGCGTGGGCGGGGCCTACAACGCCAAGGGCATCAAACTCAACGTCCACGGCGTGGCGATCGTCAAGGTCGGCGGCACCGACGAGGCGATCCGCGCCGCCGCCCAGCGGTTCAACGCCCAGCAGGGTGCGGTCGAGGAGTTCTGCCGCGAGGTGCTGACCGGTTCGCTGCGCTCCATCATCGGCGCGATGGAGGTCGACAAGATCATCTCCGACCGGGCGGCGTTCGCCCACAAGGTCGCCGAGGCGGCCGAGTCGGATCTGGCCGGCCAGGGCCTGATGATCGACACCTTCCAGATCCAGGACATCGCCGACTCCGAGGGTGGCACCTACCTGCGCGACCTGGGACGTCCCGAGGCCGCCCGGATCCGGCAGACCGCCGACATCGCCGAGGCCGCGGCCCGGCAGCAGTCCGAGCAGGCCCGAGCAGCCGCCGAGCAGGCGATTGCCTCCGCCCAGCGCGACTTGGCGCTGAAGCAGGCGGCCATCCAGGCCGAGACCGACAAGGCGGCGGCCGAGGCGGCGAACTCCGGTCCGCTGGAGCAGACCGCGCAGCAGCAGAAGCTGGTCTCCGCCCAGCAGGAGGTCGCCACCCAGCAGGCGGTGCTGACCGAACGTCAGCTGGACGCCACGGTGCGCCGGCAGGCCGACGCCAAGCGGTACGAGACCGAGACCCTGGCCGCCGCGCAGAAGGCCGCCGCGCTGCTCGAGGCGGACGCCAAGCGCTACCAGACCGAGACCCGGGCCGAGGCCGACAAGGCAGCCGCCATCCTGGCCGCCGAGGCGCAGAAGTCGGCCCGTATCGCGGCCGCCGAAGCGCTGAAGGCCGAGGGTGACGCCGAGGCCGCGGCCAAGGTCGCCACCGGTACCGCCCAGGCCGAGGTCGAGCGGGCCCAGGGTGAGGCGCGAGCCGCCGCCACCCTGGCCACCGGTGGTGCCGAGGCCGAGGTGCTGGACAAGAAGGCCGAGGCCTACAGCCGGTACAACCAGGCCGCGGTGCTGGACATGCTGGTGCACGTGCTGCCGCAGGTCGCCCACGAGGTGGCCGCCCCGATGTCGGCGATCGACCAGCTGACCGTGATCTCCACCGACGGCGCCTCCGACCTGACCAAGAAGGCCACCACGGTGATGACCGAACTGCCGGCGGTGATCAAGCAGCTCACCGGGCTCGACCTGAACGAGCTGATCGCCGGCTACGTCAGCGGTGGCGAGGCGAAGGCCGAGGCCAAGCCGGTCCGCGCGGTGGAGGCCACCGAGTAGCGGTCAGGCCGAGAACCGCGGGATCGCCGCGAGCAGGGCCCTGGTGTAGTCGGTCTGCGGAGCCTCGTAGACCTGCTCGGCAGGGCCCTGTTCCACGATCCGGCCGGCCTGCATCACAGCGATGCTGTCGCAGAGGTGGCGCACCACCATCAGGTCGTGGCTGACCACGATCAGGGTGAGGCCGTGGCTGGCCACCAGGTCGTTCAGCAGGTTCATCACTTGGGCGCGCACCGACACGTCCAGCGCGGAGACCGGCTCGTCGGCGATCAGCACGTCCGGCCGCGGGGCCAGTGCCCGGGCGATCGCGATCCGCTGCCGTTGGCCGCCGGAGAACTCGTGCGGGTAGCGGTCGGCGTACGCCAGCGGCAGGTCGACGTCCGCCATCACCTCCGCCAGCCGGGCCCGGTGGTCGACCCCGGACGGAAGCTGCCGGCGCACCAGCCGGGAGCGCAGCGGCTCGGTGATGATGTCGCCCACCTTCATCCGGGGGTTGAGCGAGGACCAGGGATCCTGGAAGACCAGCTGGACGGCCGCCCGCAGGAAGCCGAGCTCGCGTTCCGGGCGTCCGGTGACCTCGGTGCCCTCGAACCACACCCGGCCGGCGGTGGGCCGGTCCAGCCCGGCTAGCAACCGGATCAGGGTGGACTTCCCGGAACCGGATTCGCCGACGATGCCCAGCCGCTGTCCGGCCGCCACGGTGAGCGAGACGTCGGTCAGCGCGTCCACCCGGCGGCGGCCGTCGACGTAGACCCGGGTGAGACCCTCGGCTCGGAACAGCTCAGTCATCGCCGGCCCGCCTGGTCGTTTCCTCGCTGCGCTGGTCAACGCCCGCGTCAGCCTCGGGAGAGCTCAGGCCCGCCGCTCGGCCTTCCTGGGTGTAGAAGTCCTCGACGGTGGGCAGCCGCTCCCCCGGTGTCACCAGGTCGAGCCGGGCGGTGGCGACCAGCCCCTTGGTGTAGGGGTGGGTCGGCGCGCTGAACAGCTGGCTGGCCGGTGCCCGCTCCACCACCTCGCCGTCCAGCATCACCATCACCTGCCGGCTGACCTGGGAGACCACCGCCAGGTCGTGGCTGATGAACAGGCAGGCGGCATGTTCGTCGGTGAGCACCTGATCCAGCAGCTCCAGCACCTTGGCCTGCACGGTGACGTCCAGCGCGGTGGTGGGTTCGTCGCAGATCACCAGGTCGGGGCCGTTCACCAGCGCCATCGCCAGGATCACCCGCTGCCGCTGGCCGCCGGAGAGCTGATGCGGGTAGGCGTCGGCGATCCGCTCCGGGTCGGGCAGGCCGACCGCGTCCAGCATCTCCAGGGCTCGCTGCCGGGCCGGGACGCCGGCGTCGCCGCGGTGCAGCACGAAGGCCTCGGCGACCTGCCGGCCGACCCGCATGGTGGGGTCGAGAGCGGTCATCGGCTCCTGGAAGACCATGCTCATCGCATTGCCACGCAGCCGGGCCAGCTCGCGCTCGGGGGCACCGAGCAACTCCCGGCCCAGCCAGCGGATCGACCCCGTCACGTGGGCGTTCTCCGGCAGCAGGCCCATCACCGCCAGCGCGGTCACGGTCTTGCCCGAGCCCGACTCGCCGATGATGCCCAGCCGCTCGCCGGAATCGAGGGTGAAGCTCACCCCGTCCACCGCGCGGCTGCGGCGACGGCCGAACTCGACGGTCAGGTCGGTGACCTCCAGCAGGCTTCTTCCGGGGTTCCCGCGACCTTGTTCGAGGGAGCGCAGCGGCGGAGAAGAACGTTGTGGGGTGGTCATCCCAACCCCTCCCGCAGCCGGGGGTCGAGGTGATCGCGCAGCCCGTCGCCCAGCAGGTTGAAGCCGAGCACGGCCAGCGCGATCGCCAGGCCGGGCCAGAGGGTCTGCAGCGGGGTGGTCCAGATGAACTGCTGGGCGTCGCGCAGCATCGTCCCCCAGGTCGGGGTGGGACGCGGCGTGCCCAGGCCCAGGTAGCTCAGCGCGGCCTCGGCCAGGATGGCCATCGCGAACCCCACCGAGGCCTGGACGCCGGCCAGTGGGGCGATATTGGGCAGCACGTGGCGCCGCGCGATCCCCCACCGGCTGGTGCCGGAGGAACGGGCGGCCAGGACGAAGTCGCTGGTCATCACCTGCAGCGTGCCGGCCCGGGCCACCCGGGCGAAGGCCGGAATCGTCGCCACCCCGATCGCCACCATCGCGGTCACCGTCGAGGCGCCGAACCCGGCGGCCAGCAGGATCGCCAGCAACAGCGCGGGGAAGGCGTAGACCACGTCCGAGATCCGCATCACCAGCTCGTCCAGCCAACCGCCGGCCTGCCCGGCCAGCATCCCCAGCGGGACGCCGACCAGCGCGGCCAGGCTGACCGAGATGATCCCCACCACCAGGCACATCCGGGCGCCCACCAGCAGCTGGCTGACGATATCGATGCCGAAGCCGTCGGTGCCCAGCAGATGCGGCCAGCCGGGGGCCAGCAGCCGACTCTCCGGCACCACCTGGATCGGGTCGAACGGCGTCCAGAACAGCGAGACGACGGCGGCCACCACCACCAGCGCGACCAGCCCGATGCCCAGCCAGAGCTGCAGCTGCTTCATCCGACCTCACCTCGCGCCCGATCCTGCTCGCTTCGCTCGTCAAGACCTGAACCAGTCCGGCTCTCCGCTCGGGCTTCGTTGGTCTGCCGGGGATCGATCAGCAGGTAGGAGAAGTCGACGATGGCGTTGATCACCAGCACCGCCAGCACCAGGAACATCACCGTGCCCTGGATCACGAACAGGTCGCGCTGCGCCACCGCGTTGAGCAGCAGCGTCCCCAGACCGGGCAGGTTGAACACCTGCTCGACCACGATCGCGCCGACCAGCACCGCCGAGAGCTGCAGCCCGATCACCGTCACCAGCGACACCGCGGCATTGCGCACCCCGTGCCGCAGCAGGGCCGCGGTGGGGGTCCAGCCGATCGCCCGCGCGGTGCGGTAATAGTCCTCGCTGAGCACCTCGACGAAGGCCGAGCGGACGTAGCGGATCAGCACCGCCCCCTGCACCAGGCTGAGCGTGACCACCGGCAGGACCAGGTGACGCGCCCACTCCAATGGGTCGGTGCGCAGCGGGACGTAGTCGTTGGCCGGCAGCCAGCGCAGCCAGACGGCGAAGATCAGGGTCAGCACGATGCCGCCGAAGAAGACCGGGATCGCCATCCCGACCTGGGCGAGCGCGTTCACCGAGAACCCCTGCCAGTGCCGCCGCTTCAGGGCGGCGACCATGCCGGCCGGCAGGGCGATCAGCACCGAGCCGACGATCCCCAGCCCGACCAGCCAGGCGGTCACCGCCAGCCGGGGTGCGATCAGCGCCAGCACCGGCTGGTGGTTGAAGTGGGAGACCCCGAAGTTGCCGGTCAGCACCCCACCCAGCCACTCCAGGTAACGCACCGGCAACGGCCGATCCAGGCCGAACTCACGCCGTAGCCGGGCCACCGCCTCCGGGGTGGCGTCGGTGCCCAGCAGCACCTCGACGATGTCGCCCGGCAGCGCCGCGGTGACCGCGAAGATCAGGATCGACGCCCCCAACAGGGTGGCGGCGAAGATCGCCAGGCGTCGCAGGATGCGCCTCATCGGCCAGTGCCCCTGCCTATGCGCTGGCGATCGTGGTGAGGTCGAAGCTCAACGAGGTGGCGTTCTGGCCCACCCCGGTGATGGTCGCCTTGGTGATCACCAGGTTGGGCAGCGCGAACAGCCAGATCGCCGCGGCATCGTTGGCCAGATACCGGGCGGCCTGCTTCATCAGCGGCACCGCGTCCTCCTCGCTGGCCTCGTCGGCCAGAGTGAACAGCCGGCGGAACTCGGCGCTGTCGTAGTGCCAGTAGTAGTTGGGGTTGGCGAACTTGGCGATGTCGCGAGCCTCCACGTGGGCGACGATGGTCATGTCGTAGTCGCCGTTGGTCAGCACCTCGGTCACCCACCGGGTGAACTCGAGTTCCTCGATGGTGGCGGTGACCCCGATGTCGCGTAGCTGGGAGGCGACGAACTGGGCCGACTTCACCGCGTACGGAACCACCGGGACGCGCAGCCGCAGCTTCAGCCCCTTCTCGTAGCCGGCCTGGGCCAGCAGTTCCTTGGCGGCGGCCGGGTCGTAGGGGGTGACGTTGGACAGCTCCTCCCACCACGGGTCGGTGGGCACCACCATCGAGCCGATCAGCGTCCCCTGGCCGTTCCAGACGGTGTCCCGCAGCGCCTTGCGGTCGATCGCCATGGTGAGCGCCCGGCGGACCTCCGGCTTGGCCAGCACCTCGCTGGCGTCGTTCAGCCCCAGCACCACCTCGCCGTTGGTGGTGCCGGAGATGGTGGTGAACCGGCTGGTGTCGGCGAACTGCGGCAGCGCGTCCGGCGCCTGCAGGTTGGAGATGATGTCCAGGTCGCCGGAGAGCATCGAGGCGTTCATCGCGTTCGGGTCGCTGTAGTACCGGAAGGTCACCTGATCGAACCGGGACGGCGTCCCCCAGTAGTTCTGGTTGCGGCTCAGCACCACGCTCTGGCCCCGGTTGTGGGCCTCCAGCTGGTAGGGGCCGGAGCCGGCGGTGGCGGTGGCCAGATCGCCGGTGAAGGAGGGGTCGACGATCATCCCCAGGGTGGAGGACATCTCGTACAGCCACATCAGCGACGGCCGCTTCAGGCTGATCACCACGTGGCCGGCGTCGGGTGCCTCGACCGACTCCACCACCTCAAGCTGGGCGCGCAGCGTCTCGGTGAGCTTCGGGTCGGTGAGCCGGGCGTCCAGGTTGGCCTTGACCGCGGCGGCGTCCACCGGCGCCCCGGAGGCGAACTTGGCGGCGGTATTCAGGTAGAAGGTGTAGGTCTTGCGGTCCGGGCTGACCACCCAGCGCTGCGCCAGCAGCGGCATCAGCTGGCCCTCGGAGTTCACCTTCAGCAGGGTCTCGTAGACGTTGTACAGCAGCACCTGCGGAATGGAGGCCGCGGTGTTGTGGAACGGATCCATCGCCGCCGGCTCCAGGGTGGCGCCGACGGAGAGGGTGCGGGCCGGCGTGGTCGGGCCGGCTGGGCTGCAGGCGGCGAGCAGCACCAGACAGCCGGCCAGCATCGCTGCCAGCAGCCGCCGCGGCCCGCGCACGAGTCCCCGATAGTCCATCAGCCCTCCATGGGTCGGCCTCGCGACGCGAGGGAGCGCGGGAATTCTAGTACAGCCGCCCGGTCCCGCCTGGGCGCCGCGGTCGCACCGCGTGTACACCAGCCGAGCAGCGCACCACCCGGCCCGCCTGTCAGACTACTGTCGCCAGAAACCAGCCCAGCCCAGTGAGGACGACGATGGTGCGCCCGACGACCGACCTGACGGTGCTGGCGACCCGTGGGCTGAGCAAGGACTACGGCCCGGTGCGGGTGCTCAGCGAGGTGTCGGTGGAGTTCCGGGCCGGCCGGATCCACGCCCTGCTGGGCGAGAACGGCGCCGGCAAGTCCACCCTGATCAAGCTGATCGCCGGCATCACCGCGCCCAGCCAGGGCGAGCTTCTGCTGGACGGCCGGCCCTACCTGGCCCGTTCGGTGCACGAGGGGCAGCAGCTGGGCATCGTCGCGCTGCCGCAGGAGTTGAGCCTGGTGCCCACCCTGGGCGTCGCGGAGAACATCTTCCTCGGGATGCGGGAGCACGGCCGCCGCGGCCTGATCGACCGTCGCCGGCTCAATCTCGCCGCCGCCGAACAGCTGGCCCGGCTCGGGCAGCAGTTGCCGCTGGACCGTCCGGTCGGTGAGTTGTCGGCGGTGGAGCAGACCATGGTCGCGTTGGCCCGGGCGTTGGCCCGCCGGGCGCGGGTGCTGATCCTGGACGAGCCGACCGCGGCGCTGACCGACACCGAGACCGAGCAGTTGTTCGGCGTGCTGCGCTCGCTGCGCGCGGCCGGGACGGCCATCGTCTACGTCTCACACCGGCTGGACGAGGTGTTCGCGCTGGCCGACACCGCCACTGTGCTGCGCAACGGCCGCCTGGTGTGGACCAGGCCGATCGAGCAGACCAGCTCCGACGACGTGGTCTCGGCGATGATCGGACGGGCCCACGGTCAGGTCTACCCGCCGCGCGCCACCATCCCCGGCGAACCGGTGCTGACCGCCACCGGCCTGGTCGGCCACACCCTGCGCGGGGTGAGCCTGGCGGTACGCGCCGGCCGGGTGCTGGGGATCGCCGGCCTGGCCGGTGCCGGGCGCAGCGAACTGCTCAAGCAGCTGGCCGGCCTGGAGCGTCCGTCCCAGGGCAGCATCACCCTGGACGGCGAGGACGTCACCGCCGGCCGGCTGGCCCACCGGATGGCGCTGGGCGTCGTCCTGGTGCCCGAGGAGCGGCGCCGCCAGGGGCTGGTGATGAACGACACCGTGCAGGCCAATATCGCGCTGGCGAACCTCTCGGCGTTGAGCGTCGCCGGCGTCGCGCTGCCCGCCCGGGAGCGCGCCACCGCCCGCCGCCAGGTCGACGCGCTGCGGATCACCGCCACCTCGGTCCGCCAGCCGGTCGCCGAGCTCTCCGGCGGCAACCAGCAGAAGGTGGTGCTGGCCAAATACCTGGAGCGGCGTCCCCGCGTCCTGTTGCTGGACGAACCCACCCGCGGCATCGACATCGGCACCAAGACCGAGATCTACCAGCTGATCCGCGAGCTGGCCGAGCGCGGAGTCGCGGTGGTGGTGGTCTCCAGCGAGATCCCCGAACTGATCGGCCTGGCCGACGACCTCGCGGTGCTGCACGAAGGGACGCTGACCGGCGTCCTGGCCGCCGCTCAGGCCACCCCCGAGTCCGTCCTCCGCCTCTGCTACCGGAAGCCCGCCGCATGACCAGCTCCACCCCGACCGCCAGCCCACGCCGCTCGTCCGCGCTGGCCAGGCTCGCGCAGTACGGCACCGGCCTGGGCCTGCTGGCGCTGATCGTGCTGTTCGCCGCGCTGCGGCCGCAGGTCTTCCTCACCCCGCAGAACCTGAGCAACGTCCTGGAGCAGATCGCCATCTTGACCATGGTGGCCGCGGTGCAGACCGTGGTGATGGTGGTGGGCGACTTCGACCTGTCGGTCGGCGCGCTGGGCAGCCTGGTCGGGGTGATCACCGCCAGCCTGCTGGTGGATGGCAGCTCGGTGCCGGTGGCGATCCTGGCCGGGCTGGGAACCGGCCTGCTGGCGGGTGCGCTGAACGGCTTCCTGGTGGCCTATCTGGGCTTGTCGGCCTTCATCGCGACGCTGGCGACGATGACCTCGTTCACCGGGCTGGCGCTGCTGCTGGCCAACGGCGCCACCGTGTTCGGCCTGCCGGCGGAGTTCGTCTGGCTGGGTCAGGGAAGGCTGGGCCCAGTGCCGTTGCCGGTGGTGATCGCCGCGGCGCTGGTGCTGCTGGTCTGGTTCGCGCTGTCGCGGACCGTGCTGGGCCGCCGCTGGTACGCGGTCGGCGGCAACCCCGAGGCCGCCACCCTGTCGGGCGTGAACACCCGGTTCGTCCGGTTCTCCGCCTTCGTGGTGTCGGGCTTCGGGTCGGCGCTGGCCGGCGTGGTGCTGACCGCCCGGCTGGCCTCCGGGCATCCCACCGCGGCCGATCCGTTCATGCTGCAGTCGATCGCCGCGGTCTTCCTGGGTATCACGCTCTCCCGGGTGGGGGTCGCCACGGCCGGCGGGACGATGGTCGGCCTGGGCATCGTCGGGGTGCTCAACAACGGCCTGAACATCCTGCAGGTGAACAGCTACGCGCAGCAGATCCTGACCGGTGTGATCATCATCCTGGCGGTCAGCCTCAGCCGGCTGAGCGCCCGGAGGCACTGAGATGACGGTCATCGCCGGCCTCGACTTCGGCACCTCCAGCGTGAAACTGGTGGTGGTCACCACCGACGGGGTCACGCTGGCCGGCGGCCAGGCCGACTACCCCACCCGGACCGACCTGCCCGGCGTCGCCGGGTCGGTCGAGCAGCATCCCGAGGACTGGTGGGCGGCCGCCCGTTCGGTGCTGGCCGGCAGCGGCGTCGCCGGCCGGGTGGAGGTGCTGGCGGTCACCGGCCAGATGCAGGACCTGATCGCGGTGGCCGACCATTGCGCCGTCCGTCCGGCGCTGCTGTACTCCGACACCCGCGCCACCCGGCAGCATCGGGCGCTGCGGAGCCGCCTGCCGGACTGGGAGCGCCGCACCGGCAACCACCAGGATGCGTCGAACCTGGCTGCCAAGCTGAGTTGGCTCGCCGAGCACGAGCCGGCGACCCTGGCCGCGGCCGAGCGGCTGTTGTTCAGCGCGCCGGGCTACATCGCCTGGCGGGCGGGTGGCGCGGCCGCCTGCGACCTGACCACCGCCTCCACCACCGGACTGCTCGACGTCATCGCCCAGGACTGGTACGCCGACGCCCTCGCCCTGACCGGGGTGGACGAACGACTGCTGCCGCGGCTGGTCGGACTGACCGGCGCCGACCAGGTGGTCGGCGAGGTCTCCCCCGCCGCCGCGGCCGAGCTGGGGGTGTCCGACGGCGTCCCGATCGTGCTGGCGATGGGCGACGCCGGCGCCACCACCGACGGGCTGGTGGGCTCCCAGCCCGGCGATGCCTACCTCTACCTGGGGACCACCGGCTGGCTGGCCGCGGTCACCGCCGAGGCGCCGGCCGAGCCGTCCCTGATCCACTCCCTGGTGCTGCCCGGCTGGCGGCACCGGCTGCGGATCGGCGCGGTGCAGTCGGCCGGGTCGACCGCCGGCTGGGCCAGGGAGCGGTTTCTGCCCGGGCTCGGCCGGGACGAGGCGGAGGCGCTGATCGCCGACCGGGTGCACCGGGTGGAGGTCCGTCCGCTCTGCCTGCCCGGGCTGGCCGGCGAGCGCACCCCGGTGCGGGACGAGACCTTCCGCGGCGCCTTCGTCGGCGTCCACGAGGCGACCACCGCGGCCGACTTCTACCTGGCGGCGCTGACCGGGGTCGCCTTCGGTCTGCGGCACGCCGCCGACGAGCTGGGCGTGGTCCAGTCCCGGATCGCGCTGGTGGGTGGTGGCAGTTCCTCGCCGGCCTGGCGGCAGATCCTGGCCGACGTCTTCGCGGCCACCATCGTCTGCGGGGACGACGACGGCCCCGGTTGCCGGTCGGCCGCGTTGACCGCCGCGCAGGCGCTCGGCCTGCCGCACACCCTCACCCCGTTGCTGTCCCGCAGTTCCACGGTGAGCGCCACGGAACCCAGCGCCGCGGCGCCCGCCTATGCTGTCGTGCGCCCGACTCATCGCGCGCTCTACCAGGCGCTCGGCGACACCTTCGCCGGCCTGGCCGCCGCCCGCTGAGCCAGACCTCGAAAGGAAAGCAATGAAGTTTCCCAGGATCCTCGCCGCGGCCGGCGCCGCCGTCGCGCTCACCCTCGGCCTGGCCGGGTGCGCCGGCGAGCCGACCACCGAAGGCGGGGCCACCCGGGTGACGGTGGTCACCCCGTACCTCGCCAACGCCGCCACCAAGGAGTCGATCGACCTGTTCCAGGCCGAGGGCAAGAAGCGCGGCTGGCAGGTCGACGTGGTCGACACCGCTGGTGACATGAACAAGCTGAACAGCGCCTTCCAGGACGCCGCCGCGCAGAAGCCGGCCGCGATCGTGCTGGGCACCGGCGATCCGACCCAGATCTCGCTGGGCCTGAAGGCCGCCGCCGACGCCGGCGTCCCGGTGTTCGCGATCGACGCCGGGGCAGCCGACGGCATCGCCGCCAACGTGACCAGCGACAACGCCGACCTCGGCAAGCAGAGCGCCCAGGCGCTGATCGACGCGATGGGCGGCTCGGGCAGCATCGTGATGCTCACCCACGATCCGCACCCGGGGGTGAAGGTGCGCGCCGAGGGCGCCCGCGAGGTGTTCAAGGCCGCCGGCATCACCATCCTCGAGGAGAAGCACGTCGACGTCCCCGGTCCGGTGGACAATGCCCGCACCTCGATCCAGGACGCCATCTCAGCCCACGGCACGGCGATGACCGGCATCTGGGGCGGCTGGGACGAGCCGGCGCTGGGCGCCACCCAGGCGCTGGACGCCGCGGGCGTCAAGATCCCGGTGGTGGGCGTGGACGGCCAGGACTTCGCGATCGCCGAGATCGAGAAGGGCGGCCCGTTCGTGGCGACGGTGAAGCAGGACTGGCCGGCGATCTCGGCCAAGGTCGCGGAGTTGATCGACGATCTGCTCACCCATGGCACCAAGCCCGCCCAGGGTCAGTACGAACTGCCGGGCACCCTGATCAAGAAGAAGTAGACCAGCCAGAAGGCGCTCTCGCCGGCCGTCGGCCCGGTGGGAGCGCCTTTGCGCTGGCCGGGTCACGTCGGACGCTGCCTCGGATCACGGCAGCTGACGCCCAGCG
The DNA here is from genome assembly GCA_049840415.1 of Propionicimonas sp. Taxonomy (GTDB): domain Bacteria; phylum Actinomycetota; class Actinomycetes; order Propionibacteriales; family Propionibacteriaceae; genus Propionicimonas. The sequence goes on from JASGLB010000001.1 coordinate 29,922, forward strand.
GCTCGAAATGCTGCAGGTTGCGCTCCACCAGCACCCCTCGGGTCGCTGAGTCGCGAACAAAAGGGAAATCACCTCGCACATCCAAAAGTGGCCCTGACTAGATCACCTAGTCAAGGCCACTTTTTCGTAGCGGGGACAGGATTTGAACCTGTGACCTCTGGAAGAGATCGGAGGCCCCTCCGGCACCCGCCGAGGGCTCGGGTCTTCAAGGTTTCCCTCGGTGTATCAAGGGGTTTCCTTGCTGACTGACCCCAAGTCTCTCGGAGCGTCACGGGAGAATTGCCGATCGTTTGCGGAGGGTAAGTGGAGGGGCATCGAGTTCGTCGTGACCCTTCGGACCTGCGTCACTTCGCCCAGAATGACGCTCGTACCGCAAGCAGCGCGGGAAGCGCAGCTTGGTGGTAGTCGGAAACCGACTCTTGCCAGTTCGCTGCGGCGGATGCGCCTTTTGAGCCCGGTCAGTATCCCTGCGGCGCTAGGCTCGGCGGAGCGGAGATCATTCGGTGGAGGGCGTCGTGACATCTGGCAGCAGCAGTCCGTCGGATACGGCGCGTCCGTCGTCTACTGAGACCCAGCACGCGATTCGTCTCATGGCTCTGCTCGACGCGTGCGGCGAGGTCGTGAAGGACTCCGACCCAGCCGCCACGGTGAGGGTCGTGCGAAGCGAACTCCGCTTGCAGGCGACGGACTTCTGGCTGAGGAATCCAGACTACTTGGCCGATGAGCTACTAACTTTGGTCGAATCCGGTGACATCGACGCGGAGTACGTCGAGACAGCAAGGTCTTTGCTGGAGGACCCGGAGCCGGATTTGCGGTGGTACCCGATGCCAAAGTGGCTGCATGGTGCGTACGAACCGCTCGACGATGCCTTCTCAGTGTTGGAGACGTACGGGTTGGCACTTGCTGTTCGGCGCGGGACGCCAGGACACAACGTTGCGCAGACTCAGTTCTTCCTGACCGTGGCCGGTGCGGCCGCAGTAACGGAGCTGAGCTCAGACCCGGTTCTTGGTTGGTACGCCAAGCAGGTGAAGCTGGTGGCGAAGGTCGCTGGCGATGACCACGGCAAGGCTCTGAAGGACCGGCAGTACCTTCAGGCGACGTACGCGAACACTCAACTCGGGTTGAACATCGGTCCCATCGCCGACCGGGTGATGGCCCGGCTGGCGGCGTTGGATGCGCGCGAGGGGAAGTCATGAGCAAGTTGTCCGAGGCCGTTGCTGCCGAACTATTGAGGAAGGCGACGAAAAACGCGAAGAAGCGTCTGCGAGCCGACGCGAAAGTCGCTCGGGACGCCGCGAAGGCCGCCGAGGTCGCTGCGAAAGCTGCGGACGAGGCCGCGTTGCTCGATCTGGACGGCGAGGTCGTAGACCACGACGCTGTCGTTCCCCTCGAGAGTGCGACGTCCGCGCCGGATGACGATGCGAGCGCGGTGAAGGTTTGGGACGGGGAAGATGATTCGATCGAGTTCGTCGACGACGACGGGCTGATCCTCTCCGCCAAGGACATCGAGAAGATTCTCAAAGCCAACAACATTCCTACCGGTGCGTCCCGTGCCATCCCGGTGCCGCTGCGCGCAATCAGGGTGGCCTTCTCCGGCATCAAGGTCCTCCCCATTACCCACCAGGACGCGGCCGGCCAGGATCCGTTGTCCGATGCCGAACTTGCTGCGCTCATCGGCGCGGAACCTTCGGAAGCGGCCGGCGACACCGAGGACCAAGTCGAATCTGCCGACGCAGAAGGCGCCGCAACAGAGGATGCGACCAGCGAAGGCACAGGCGATGAAGCGAAGGTTCCGGTACCGTCGGCGGCTGTCCCGTTCTCCTGGACTTGGGAGCCGCAGGTCGGGGTGAACGGCATAGGGAGCGGCAAGAATCTTCGCGGCAAGTCAACAGTCCTGAACGTCGTTATGTGGGCTCTGTCGGGCCGTTGTGCGAATTTCCAGGTGGACGTGAAGTCCTGGATCCGGCAGGTCCAGGTCGACTGGCAGGTTGGTACCGAACACATTCGCGTCGCGTTCAACAACGACGACGGTCACCCGAACGGGACAGTTGAACTCATCGAGACCACAGGCGACGGGACAGAGAAGAAGGTCGAGCTCGGCAGGTTCGACGGCGAGGACCAGTTCGAGGGAGTGATGGGATCAGTGATGATGACTCGCCTGCGCCTCGAAGAGATCCCTGTCTGGACCGTCGACCGGCCCGTACGGCACAAGTGGCCAGCCTACGCCTCCGCGTTCACCGTCCGAGCAGACACCCTCAACCCGGTCGTTGGGAACGTCACCGAGCTCGGCATCCGGATGCTGCAGATGTTCGTCGGAACCGACTGGGGCCCGGCTCTTGCAGCAACCTCCACAGCACTCGGCGAACTAAAGGCCGCGCACGACACCGCGAAAGAGAAGGCCGCGACCACCGGCGACGTCATCGCCGAAGCACGTGCGACCGCCAAAGCCGAGGTCGATCGGCTCGCAGCCGAGTTGGACAAGTTGCCGACCGACACCCCGAATGTGGCCGACATCATCGCCGCCGCCAGTGCCGCGACCGAGCACGCCCGAACGGTCCACGAGCTCGAACGGCAACTCATGGTCGCTAATGCGAACACCGACACCATCAAACTCCAGCTCCGCACCACACGGGCACGCAACCACACCATCTTCGAGGACAAACTCGCCACGAAGTTCTTCCACCAAATGACCCCGTCACGGTGCCCGCGATGCACCTCGACCGTCACCCCTGAGCAGAAAGCCGCAGAGACCGACAGCCACGCATGCTCCCTGTGCAGTAAGGACCTCCGCCTCGACGAAGTCGACATCGCGAACTCCGGCATCAACCCGGACGCGGAAGGCGGCGACATCGACCTCCCCACCGACGACATCCAAGCTCTCAATGACGCCCTCACTGGGGCGAAGGACGTCGCGGAAGCCCTCACCACACGGATCACCAACGCCAAGGCGAACCTCGCCGCCGCCGAAGCAGCGAACCAAACCGCACAGAAGCGCATTGCGGCCGCCGAGGACCGCCGCAAACTCGAGCTGGCTGCCGCACATGCCCAGGGCGCCCTCGCCGCGTTCGGCGAAGCATCCGACCCAACCGTCCTCGATAACGTCAACCCGACCGACTTTGCGGTTCTGAGCGCCGCCTCAGACATCCTGCAGAAATGGATGCGCGACGGACAGAACCCGCTCCTTGCGACCATCTCCCAAGACATTGAGACCCTCGCCGTCGGGTTCGGCGCCGACAGCCTCTCCGACGTCCAACTCGGCGGCGGCGGATCCATGAGGCTCAACAAGCACGGCAAGCCCGTCACCTACTCCAAGGTGACCGACGGAGAGATGCTCCGCCTCAAGATCGCCACCGCCGTCGCACTCATCAAGCACGGGTTTGTCGAAGGAGTCGGACGCCACCCTGGTTTCCTCGTACTCGACTCGCCCGCCGCCGAAGAAATGCCCGAAGAGGACCTCGCCGTACTCGTCGAAGCTCTCATCGACGTCGCGGCGAAGGCAGAGATGCAAATCCTTGTCGGCACTCGTAACACCGGCCCGCTCCTGGGCCTCCTCGAGGAGAAGAACCGCGTCGTCGCCGCCGACGACAAATACCTCTGGTAGCCCTATCCCGAACAGTTCACCCGGCCTTGACGACAGCAAAGAAAGGCGAGCAGCGTGGCCGACGACCTCAGCGCACCGCAGCAGCTTGCCGCTGACACGCGGACGCTGCTGGCCAGTCTTCAAAAGGGTGACCCGCCCGCCGACACCATCGACCAGCTTGGAGGGTGGGACCATGTCACCACCTACCTGGCCGACATCGTGGACGACCCGGTCGTCGTGCCCCTTATTCGGGTTGCCGCCCGCGATGCCGACGAGGCACCCTCCTCTCAAAGCCTCACCGCGGTAGCCGACGCGGTCCTAAAGATGAGCAGCCCAGCGGGGTTCGCCGAATCCCTCAAGGCCCTGGCGACATCGCCGGAGACCCTCGATGCCGCTGGCGACCACCTCGCACAAGGACTCCTGACCAAAGTCACCGAGTACGCCGCCCTGACCGCTCCAACTCCCGCAGAATCGTCAAACGCCGCGAACGCACTGGAGACCGTGACCCGCATCAGGGTCGGCGGGTACGGAACTAACTACACCCTCCTCGCCGCGCTCGACCAGGTCCGCCGCCCCCAACCGACACGGTTCGCTGCGGCTGTCATCCGCAGCATTGGGACCGCGATCGACCACTGGCCCGCAGCCACAGATCTCGCGGAGGTCGTCAAACAGGTCGCCGGTCTGACCGCGCCCGCCAGCGAACCTGTCCCCGGTGTATGCCCCGATGAGATTTCTTCCGATGCCACCTGGGTCCTCGCGAACATCGAGCTCATCACTGCCCTCCGCGCATGGGACCACACCACGTACCGAACTGGTCTGGAAGCAGCCCACAAGTACTTCGCCCTCGGCGCCAACACCTATGGACGCGAGGACTCCAAAGTCCTCGCCACAGTGGTCGGGGCGCTCCTAGCCATCACGCTCACCGGAACCGACCCCACACTCACGATCGTCGCCACAGGCCTCCCCAGCGCCAGTGCTGTCGCAGACCTCGTCGAACAGCTAACGCGGTTCAACCAAGGCATCGCCGGCCTCGACCACTGGTACGCGGGCGTCAAGCACCAGACCGCACACGCATGGGTCCAACTCGTGACGAATCTCAAGGCCGCCGTCACCCAATTCGACCAGGACAGCTTCTACGAACCCGAAAAGGTCATCGACGCGCTCCTTGAGACGTACAAGAGCGCACACAGCATAAACGTTGTGCGCCGTACCGAAGACTTCAGAGGCATCGAGACCATTGTTCAACCCGTCATCGAGACCGGGTTCGCGTCCAAGGCTGCGTTCCTCGCCAACCTCACGACCTACACGGCGAACCTCAAAGAACGAGCCGCCGCCCACACCGACGACACCGAACTGGCTGGCGACATGACCGTCGCCCAACAGGTCCTCACCGCCGCCCGAGAAGCACTAGCCGCTGGCAAGCCGCCGGGAAAAGACACCGGCGGCACCGGATCGGCACCGCTGCCGCACCAGCTTGAGAGCATCCTCGGCCACGGAACACCGGCAGCACGCAAGGTCGCAGAGCTCGATCCCGACGCCGTCACAAGACTCGTTGCGGCCGTCAACGACAAAGGCGCATCCAACAGAGTCTCCCTCATGGAGCAAGCAGTCCTCGACAAGATCGAGCCATACCTCGGGTCGAGCCCCGACTACACCGGTGAAGTCAAGACCGAGGTCGATGCGCTCCTCCATCAGCTCATCCGGTTCGTCGGATACCGCCAGGACGCACAAGAAGACTTCCACGGCTACCTGTTCAAGGACGACGCCGATGAGAAGGACCTCCACAAGGACCTCGCCCAGTACCTCCATAGCGTCTTCGGATCGTCGCTCGACATCGAAGTCGCACACATCGGCGGCGGCCGCGTCGACCTTCGCCTGAAGTACAACGGATTTTCCATCTACCTCGAGTTGAAGGTCGACGAAACCAAGAAGCCGCTGGCCGACAAGGGTTCCTACGTCAATCAGGCCGCGACCTACCAAGCCGCCGACATCCGCATCGGGTTCGTCGTTGCGCTCCGCACTAGAGCGTTCCCGAAAAACGCCGCGCACCCCCACCTGACCTCACTGTTCGACCACACCACCGTCGACATCGCTGGCGACTCCGTCCCACGCCACCTCGTGATGGTCCAGGTACCCGGGAACCGGTCCGCGCCATCGTCGAAGAAGGCAAAGTAGCTCCGCAGGGCGAGCCCCTTTGGCAAGCCGCACGTCCGTCCGGCTTAGGGCTCCACCCGTGCCGGGGGCGTCGCTGGACTGCGAAGCCGGGAAAAGGTGTGAGTCCCTCACCTTCAGTCGTCAAGATGTACGCATGGGCCTGCTGTTTCTCTCTGCACACGAGGGGCGTCTAGTTCGATTCGGTCGCGACACGGACCCGACGTGGCGGCCGTTGCCGGGCTCCGCCGAAGACCTCGCAGACGACGTTGACTGGGATGACGAGGTGGAGGACCGCCCAGGGGGTCGTCTCGACCGGCTGTTGGACGAACGGGCTCGACGAGCCGGTGGGCCGCCCATCTTTCTCAACGTCAACAGCACCTACTGGCGTTCTCGCACACGGACCCGGGTACTGCTGATCGCTTCAGACTCCGGGGTGATCAGCGCTGTGGGCGTGGGCAACTGCGCTACACAAGCGCGGCGGGGTTGGGCTGGTTCGGCGGTGGTCAAACTGACCGACCGGATCCCCTTCCCGGAGCCGGTGCCATTAGCCGCCATCGTGGAGGCGACGGCGCCGACGATGCGGCACATCGTTCAACGCATGTTCGAGCAGGAAGAGTCCCGGGTTATCCCGGAGAAGAGCCTGCAGGCAATAGTTGATGCGCTGCGGCAAAGCGTCCCCGGGATCGACCAGACACTCGCCGCCCTTCCCCCGTTCACGCGGCGCCGGCAGGTTCCGCTGAACCGACTGGCTCGCCGCGACGCGAGCCAAACCGCGCTTCGACTCTTCGACCCTGGTTGGCGGAGTCTGGAGCCCGTGCCGACCCCGCCGCCCCCGACTCCCCTCGCTTTGCACCTGGAATCGGTCGCCAGCGTGCTGCAGCCGACCAGGTTGCCCCGGGAGAACGACGCCATCACCGCAGACACCGCGGGATTCTTGGACTGGGACGCTGCTGGCCATGCGTTCAACGGATGGTTCCTGTTCCGTTCTGGCGAGCGGCAGCTGCTCGTGAAGAACATCAACTTCCAGCCTGAGGAACCGAAGACCGGCGCCGACCTCGTGTACGTCCGCTCAGAACCGAACTCCGTGGTGCTCGTCCAGTACAAGCTGCTCCAGAATGACAAGGGCAGCTACGAGTACTACTTTCGCGACGATGGCAGGTTGGCTGGCCAGGTGAACGTGATGCTCAAGTTCTCTCAGATGCACGCCGAAATTGTGGACATCGACCCATCCCGGCCGACCGCGCCGGATGAGTACCGCATCTCTCCTGACATCGGGTTCGTGAAGTTCGTCGAGCCGGTGCAGCCGTCCCAGACCGGTGATCAGATGAGCCTGCCCTCGGGCCGCTACCACCCGGCATGCGGCGTCCTTCGCATGTTAGCCAACCCGACCAGGGGCCCTGGTGGTGGGGAGCGGCACGTCGTCAGCCAGTGGCGCTCGCTGGACGGCGAAACTTTCGCCAAACTTGTGCGCGATCAATGGGTTGGGTCGAACGGAGACGTGACGAAAGAGCTCTTCGAGATTTTGGGATTGGAACCCGGGGGACCGGTCTATCTCGCAGTGGAAGAGCCTCAGCGGTCGGCGTGAGGTTCGCGATCCGACCTGCGTCGGGGCGACTGGAGCCGAGGGAGTGGCCGGAGACAGACATGCCGTCGAAACCGGCGGCGTTTGCTCGTTCCTGGACGGTCCTGCTGATCGCACGGGGGCCGATCCGATCGCTCGTGGGATGGTTCCTCCAGAGGACGCGGGTGAAGAGCGCACCTGGTTCCGACGGGCGGACCTTGAGCCACGCATCCAGAGCCCGGACTCGCAACACCCGGCACTTCGAACCGCTCCGGGTGGCCTGCTTGGACCCGTGGGATCGAAGCGCGTAGCGGCGACCGTCTGGCTGTGACCCACTGGCGGCGGAGTGACGCGGGTTAGCGCTCCCATTGTCGCCAGCCGCAGGCGTAGGTCTCGCGGGTGGAGGCGGCAAGCTCTGCATCGACCGCGGCGGCGATGCGTTCCACATCAAGGGCGGTCAAGCCGACACGGGCGTCGGCGACTGGCAACTGTTCGGGAGTGTCGGGTGAAGTCGTCATGCGCCAATCTCGGCGACGGCTCCCCCAGGCACGAGCGAACGGTGACCGCGGTCGCGACTTACCTCCCGAAAGGAGGGTTTGTGGAAGGGTGGTCAAATCCCTAGAACCTTTCAGGCCCGGGAAACCTTGATTTCCCGGGCCTGATTCGTAGCGGGGACAGGATTTGAACCTGTGACCTCTGGGTTATGAGCCCAGCGAGCTACCGAGCTGCTCCACCCCGCGTCGCTCTCCCAACTATAGGCGAGCCGGCGCGGAACCCCAAATCGGAGCTGCGGTCACCGGGCTTCGCGAACGACCTCGGCCAGCGGGTCGGCGACCAACTCCCAGCACTCCCCCGGCCCGGGGTAGTCGCACATCGTGCCCGGCCGGTCGTCGTCCCACAGCAGGGAGCCCTCGCTCTCCGGCCGCGCCAGGTCCGGCGGTGCCAGCCGGGGCAGCGCGGGCTCGAACCACCGGTCGGCCGCGGGCTCATGGAGATGGCCCCCGATCACGACGTAGCGGGCGGCTTCGGGATAGACGTGCTTCACCCAGCCGGCGTCCAGTCGGCCCGCGGCCCGCGGCGTCGACGGACGCACCGTCACGGTATGCCACTTCCCGGTCGCCAGGTCGATCAGCAGGCCTTCGGTCCCCTCGTCGCCCGGCTGGTCCGGGCCGAGGTACAACCAGCCCGGCTCCGCGACCTGATAGTCGTCGACGTCCTCGATCTCGCCCACCTCGCCGGGTAGCGGGACGCTCGCGCTGGACACGATGGTGTTGTCGACCGGGTCCAGCACCGCCATACGGTAGACACCGTCGGCCAAGTGCCGGAACAGGATCAGGGAACGGCCCTCCACCCGAACCAGGTTGACCCGCCACTGATCGGCCATCGCGTCGAGCAGCGTCGACGGCGCGTCCTTCGGCGTCTCGTGGTAGCTCCACTTCCGGGTCCGGTAGTCGAAGAAGGCGAACATCACCCGGCGCTGCTCCGGCCCACGGCTGAGATCCACCGCCAGGTAGACCAGCCCCTCGTCCACCCCGACGATGGTGTCGTAGCCGTGCTCGGGCGAGGGCAGGTCCTCCCAGCGCTGGGTGGCGGTGTGATAGACGTACAGCGAGCCGTCCCGCGGCCGGGTGTCCCACCCACCAGCCGAGTAGTCGCCGGAGGCCAGATAGATGTCGTCGCCCTCGGCGTGCGCCTGCAGATTCTGGCCGCAGGCCCACGACGGCACCTCGTGGGAGGGCAGTTGGCTCCAGCGATCACCGGCCCGGTCGTAGCGGTAGCCGGCGAGCTGGGTGCAGGAGCCCTCGGCCATGGCGAAGTAGTAGCTCCCGCCCTCCCCCGCGACGCCGGCGGCCAGCACGTCCAGCGGCGCGTCCGCCCGTTGAACCCACTGGTACCAGGCATCCCCGGCGTCCTGGGACGGGACGGGGCTCGGCCCGGTCGGCGCCGGGGTGGCGGTGATCCGCTGGTCACCCACCAGTCGCGGTACGACCATCACCCCCGCGACCATCAGGACGAGGGCCGCGGCCACCAGGCCCCACCGCGTCGCCCGGCGGCGCCGACCGGCGGCGAGAGCGATCGCCGCCCCGTCCAAGGGGGTGAAGGCGACCGCGTCGGCGTCGTCGGCGTAGTGGCCGCGCAGTTCGGCTTCCAGGTCGGGGGGCGTCTCCCGGCGATCGTGCTCAGTCATCGGAACCTCCCAGCCGGCTGCGCAACTCCGCCAGCGCCCGGTGGACCACCGAGCGCGCGGTCGCCTCGGTGCACTCCAGCACCCGGGCGACCTCGGCGAAGCTGCAGTCTTCGTAGAACCGCAGGACGAGCGCCACCCGCTGCCGATAGGACAGGCCGCGAGCCAGCCTGCCCACCAGGTGCCGGTCGAGCACCGTCTCGGACGGGCGGGTCTCCCCCGGCCCCAGCACCTCCGCCACCGGGGTCTCCAGACCGTGCCGGCGCCACCGGGCGGCATGGGCGTTGACGATGCTGCGGCGCAGGTACGGCCCGGGATCCCCGACCAGCCGCGACCAGCGCGGATAGGCGCCGAGCAGCGCCTCCTGCACGGCATCCCTGGCGTCCTCCGGGTTGCCGGCGATCAGGTAGGCGAACCGCTGCAGCGCGACGGAGTTCTCGGCCACGTAACGTTCGAAGTCGACCATTCCGGAGTCAGCCGGTGACTGCTCCACCGCACCCTCCGCTCGACCCGCCATGCCCTACCTATGCGGATTCCGCCGGTTTCGTGGCAGCCCCGCCGCAGGTTTCTTTCGGCGAGTCAATCACGAACCGAGCGGCGAAGGGCGGCGATCACCTCAACCAGCCGATCACGAACGGTCGGGCGGTGACGCGCTTCAACGCCCACTAGCGTTGGGTGGGACAGGAGGCGAGCATGCAGATCACCAGGCTGGTCACCGCCGGCAACCATGACCCCCAGGGGCCGCCCAACCACGAGAACAACATCTGGCTGATCGGGGACGACACCGAGGTGATCGTCATCGACCCGGCGCACGACCCGGCCGCTGTGCTGCGCGCGGTCGGCGGTCGGCGGATCGCGGCCGTGCTGCTCACCCACGGCCACTGGGACCACGTCCGCGCCGCGCCCGCGTTCACCGAGCTCACCGGGGTGGTGCCCCACCTGGCCGCCCAGGACGACTTCCTGTGGCGGCAGAGCAACGGCGACGCCCGCTACCAGCCGGTCGCCGACGGCGCGGAGTTCGTGGTGGCGGGCCAACGGCTGGTGGCGCTGCACACCCCGGGGCACACCCCCGGTTCGACGTCGTACTGGCTGGCATCGATGCAGACCGTCTTCACCGGCGACACCCTGTTCCAGGGCGGTCCCGGCGCGACCCGTTGGGAGTACTCCGGCTTCGAGCAGATCATCCACTCCATCACCACCCGGCTGTTCCCGCTGGGTGACGAGGTGGTGGTCGACACCGGCCACGGCCCGGCCACCACCATCGGTACCGAACGCCCCGACCTGCAGGTGTGGCTGGACCGGGGCTGGTAGCCCGCCGCCCAAGCACCCGAAACCGCGCCTCCACCGCCGATTCTGAGACGCCGAGAGCACGTCCTTCAGTTCCATGACAAGCACCATCGACCAACCGTGGGCAAAGAGTTAACCGTTCTCTCAGAATACGTTAAGGTTGCGACTGCGATCCGACGTCCCCAACCCCAGGTGGTGCCGATGAACTCCGACAGCACCGCGGTTCCCACCGCACCGCAGCCCTCCCGCCGCGCCCTGCTCGGGCTGATCGTGGCCGGCGGCGTCGCCGCCTCGGGTCTCGCCGAGCTAGCGCCGGCCCAGGCGGCGCCACTCCCGGCGGCGCCGGTGCTGCCGGCGGTCTCCCCCGCGCTGGCGAAGGGGCTCAACCTCAAGTCGTCCAAGTACTGGCACCTGGCCCGGCGGGTCTCGGCCGCGCCGACCGCGGCGCTGGCCAAGGAGATCAAGAAGCTGGGCTACAACAAGTGGATCGACCGCCAGCTGAAGTGGAAGAAGATCAAGGACACCACGGCCGACAAGCTGATCAAGAAGTACCTCAGCTACGCCACCATGACCGGCCCCGAGGTCTACAAGGCCTCCAAGAAGCAGGCCTGGAAGGCCGGCAAGGCGCTGAGCGTCTCGCGGACCATCCGGCAGGTGTTCACCAAGCGCCCGCTCTACGAGTCCATGGTCGACACCATGGGCGATCACCTCTACGTCTCGGCTGACGGCAAGGCCAGCGAGTACGTCGCCTGGTTCGACTGGGCCGTGCTGCGCAAGTACGCCCTCGGCAAGTACTCCGACCTGCTGTACGCCGCCGTCCGGCACCCCGCGCTGCTGCTGTACCTCGACAACCACGTGAACTCCTACGACAGCCCGAACGAGAACCTGGGCCGGGAACTGCTGGAGCTGTACACCCTCGGTGTCGGCAACTACACCGAGGCGGACGTGCGCAACTCGGCGCTGATCCTGACCGGCCACAGCTTCGACTGGAAGACCCGCAAGTACCGGTACAACGCCAGTCAGCACTACGTCGGCCGGGTCAAGGTGCGGGGTTTCACCCACGCCAACGCCACCCGGGAGGGCGGGCCGGAGGTGCTCAAGGCCTATCTCCGCTATCTCGCCCGGAACCGGGCCACCGCCGAGAACATCGCCCGGCGGCTCGCCGTCCGCTATGTCTCCGACACCCCCTCCGCGGCGCTGATCAAGCGCCTAGCCGATGTCTACCAGGCCGAGGGGACGTCCTTGGCCGCGGTAATGCGCACCCTGCTGCGCTCCAGCGAGTTCGCCGCCTCGGTGGGCGCGAAATGGAAGCGCCCGCAGGAGAGCATCGCGACCATGCTCAAGCTGCGCAAGCCCTCCACCATCAAGCCCAGCACCACGCAGGCCAAGAACGTCTGGGGGATCACCGGCACCGTCCAGTGGCTGCTCTACCTGGAGAACCACCAGCCCCGGATGTGGTCGGCGGTCGACGGCTATCCCGACCAGGCGACCGACTGGTGCTCCACCCAGTCGATGCTGGCCCACTGGTACACCGCCAACGCCAAGGTGAACTGGGGCGACGACAAGGAGTGGCCGTCGAAGTCCTGGGCCAAGGCGCTGGGGGTGAAGAAGGGCCAGCCGATCGCCGAGGTCGCCAGCTCGATCACCCTCAAACTCACCGGCTACACCTGGCCGGCCAAGCATCTGGCCCAGGTGACCGCCCGGCTCAAGGGCACTGGCAAGGGCAGCACGCTCACCGCCGACCAGCTCAAGTACAACCTGGGACGCACGCTGCACTTCATCTTCGCCTCCCCCTACTTCAAGCTCCGCTGAGAGGACCCTCGATGCCGAAGCCAGACCTGGATCCGACGCTGCGCCGCGGGGAGGCGCTGCTCCACGAGGATCTGATCACCCCGCTGCACGACCACGAGGAATCGCGGAACCGCCTGCTGGCCAACTACGACGGCCACACCCGGGTGGTCACCCCCGCGCAGGCCAACGACCTGGTGACCAGCCTGCGTCCCAACCGGCGGATCGACGACCCGGACGTAACGCACGCCGCCACCGGCCCGAAGCTCGGCCGCCGCAACCTGTTCCGCGGCTCGCTGATCGGCCTGGGCGGGCTGCTGGCCGCCTCCGCCGCGCCGCGGTACTCCTTCGCCGCCGGCACCGGTGGCGACCTGCTGGTCTGCGTTTTCCTGCGGGGCGGCTTCGACGGCCTCGCCGCGCTCGGCGCGGTGAAGGACGGGGCCTACCTCAAGGCCCGCGGCAATACCGTGGTGGACAAGGGCCTGGAGCTGAACAGCAACTACGTCCTCAACCCGAACTTCAAGGCCCTCGGCGAGATGTGGTCGGCCAAGGAGCTCGCCCTCGTGGTGGGCGCCGGTCACCCGGGCGTCTCCCGCTCCCACTTCGAGGACCAGGACCTGTGCGAACGGGCCGCCAAGGCCAACCTGCGTTCCGGTTGGCTGGGCCGCCACATCGCCTCCTCCTCGTCGGAGTCGGGCACCTTCCGCGCGATCACCCTGGGCTCCCGGGTGGTGCTCTCGCTCACCACCACCGCCTACCAGTCGCTGGCGATGTCGAGCATCGAGTCGTTCACCCTGGAGTCGGCCTGGAACGACGGCGACCGGCTGGTCGCCGACCTGGAGTCGCTCTACGGCGACGCCGGCGGCCTGCTGGCCAGCCAGGCCCGCGCCACCCTCGGCGCGGTCGACCAGATGAAGGCGCTGCGCAAGAAGGTGAAGGACAAGAAGGCTGAGCCGGCGGGCGGCGCCAAGTACCCCGACAGCAACTGGGGCAAGGGGTTGAAGGACATCGCCCGGCTGGCCAAGGCCGGGGTCGGCCTCGAGGTCGCCTGCATCGACTACGAGGGCTGGGACATGCACCGCGACATCGGCAGCCCGACCGACGCCCAGGGCCAGTTCAGCCGGCTGGCGAAGGACTTCGCCCAGGGCCTGGCCGCCTTCCGCAAGGACCTGGGCGATACCTGGAAGCGGGTCACGGTGGTCACCATGAGCGAGTTCGGCCGGCGGGTCCAGGTCAACGGCGACGGCGGCACCGACCACGGCCACGGCAACCTGATGTTCCTGATGGGCGGCGGGATCAAGGGCGGGAAGGTGTACGGCACCATGCCGGAGCTGAAGCCGGCGAACCTGGTCGACGGCGACGTCCCGATCACCACCGACTACCGGCAGCCGCTGGCCGAGATCGTCAGCTCCCGGCTGAAGAACGACAAGCTGGCCGAGGTCTTCCCCGGGTTCACCCCGGGCAAGTCGCTGGGCGTGGCCTGACCCGGAGACCGGACGGGTTCTCCGACCCGCCGGCCACCGCCTAGACTGACGCCGGCGATGGATCCCGCCGGGGCTTCGGCCCGAACCGCCTGATCTGGCTGATGGTTCCTGTCCCGTCGAGCGGGCAGGCGCTGCGCTGCCCTGGGAGGTGGCCATGCGCGAGGTACCGCAACCAGCACCCCACCGGATCGAACCGGTGGACGGACAGCCACTGGTGGTGGGCATCGTCCCCGGCCAGTCGCCGCTGGTCGCCCTCACCGCCGCCGTCTGGGCGCAGGCGATGGGCGGCAGTCTCTACTTCGGCTACGCCGACCCGACCCGGATCGTCGATCAGGAGTTCGCCGACGGGACCGTGCGACACTCCCCGCTGGAACCCGATCGCGAGGACGACGACTGGCGGCAGCGGCGCGACACCCTGCAGGCCCACCTGGCCGAGGCCCTCGACGGATCGCCGGTCAGCTGGGAACTGCGCTACCTGGCCGGCCGGGCGGACCGCGCCCTCACCCACCTGGCCCGCGCGGTCGGCGCCTCGGCCATCGTGGTCGGCGCCCGCCAGACCCGCGGTGAGCGGGTGCACGACTTCTTCGCCGAGTCGGTCGGGCTGCACCTGGCCCGCCACCAGCATCGTCCGGTGCTGGTGGTACCGCTGAGCGTGGTTGACTGGAAGGCGCCGGCCCCGTGGCAGTGAGCCCCACCCGACTCCTCACGCCCACCCTGATCCTGCTGGGCGGCAGCCTGGGCACCTTCGTCCGCTGGTGGCTGGAGAGCAGCTTCGGCGCGCCCCCGGGACAGTGGCCGTGGGCCACCTTCTGGATCAACCTCAGCGGCTCCTTCCTGCTGGCGGTGCTGCTGGACGCCCTGGCGGCCGGCGGCGAGGACGTCGGCTGGCGCCGCTATCTGCGGCTGGGCGTCGGCACCGGCGTGCTGGGCGGCTACACCACCTACTCCAGCTTCGCGGTGGAGGCGGTCGAGCTGGGACGCGCCGGCGAGGCCGGCCTGATGGTGCTGTACGGCGCCGGCAGCGTCGCGCTGGGGATCGCGCTGGCCTACGCCGGCGGCTGGGGCTTCCGGCACCTGCTGCGACGGCTCCGGCCGGAGCGGAGGGCGGCCTCATGATGCCGCTGTGGATCGCCCTGGCCGGCGGGCTGGGGGCGCTGACCCGGTTTCTGGTCGACACCGCCGTCGCCCGGCACAACCGCACCGGCTTTCCGCTCGGCACCATCGTGATCAACATCACCGGGTCGTTCCTGCTCGGCCTGGTCGCCGGCTGGCTGCTGACCGGGGTGCTGGGCCCGATCGGCGCGGTCGCCGGCACCGGCTTCCTGGGCGGCTACACCACCTTCAGCACCGCCAGCGTCGAGGCCGCCCGGTTGCTCCGGGCGGATCGCCGCTGGTCCGTCCTGCTGCACGCCGGCGGCATGCTGGTGGTCGGCCTGCTGGCCGCCGCGCTCGGGCTCTGGCTGACCGCCCCCTGACCAACCCTCGGCGAGGTCAGGGGGAACCCGACTCGGCGCGGGTCAGCGGCCGAGCTTGGTCAGCGCGTCCCGCAACTGCTGCTCGGCCTGCTTGACCTGCCGCTGGTACTCGGCCAGGTCGCCGTTGCGCAGCGCGGTGTCGGCCGCCACGAAGGAGTCCTCGGCCTGCTTCAGCAGCTGCTTGGCCGCCTCCTCCGGGGTACCCGGCTCGGTGGTCGGCGGCTGGCTGGGCTGGGTGGTCGGCGGCTGACTGGGCTGGTTCGGATCCGTCGGCGGCTGTCCCGGATCGGTGGGTTCCACCGGTTGCTCGCCGGTGTCCGCGCCGGCGTCGCCACCGAAGGTCCGGTCCAGTGCCTCCTGCAGGGTCGAGCCGATGCCGACGCTCTGCCCGAACCGGACGATCACGTAGGTCAGCGCCGGGTAGGAACCGGTCGTGCCGGAGCCCTGCCGCTGGGTGTACACCGGCATGACGTAGAGCAGGCCCGAACCCATTGGCAGGGTCAGCAGGTTGCCGTAGGTGGCGGCCGCCGAGCCCTGGTTGAGGTAGGGACGCAGCACCTCGGCCACCCGGTTGTCGGTGGTCATCGCGTTGAAGGTCTGGCCGGGGCCGTCGATCTGGTGGGTGTCCGACATCCGCAGCACCCGCAGCTTGCCGTAGTCGGGGCTGCTGGCCTCGGCCACCACCGCCAGGTAGGCGGCCAGGTTCGACCGGCCGCGCGGCACGTACACCGAGGTCTGGCTGAAGACCGGGACATCCTCCTTCGGCCACTTGATCGACAGGTAGTAGGGCGGCTCCAGCGCGTCGGTGGCGTTGTTCACCGGATCGACCGGCACCTGCCACAGGTCGGACTGCTGGTACCAGCTGGCCGGATCGGTCATGTGGTACCGGCCCAGCACGTAGCGCTGCACCTTGAACAGGTCCTCTGGGTAGCGCAGGTGGGCGAGCAGGTCGGGGGTGATGTCGCTCTTCGGCTTCACCGTGCCGGGGAACACCTTGGAATAGGTCTGCAGCATCGGGTCGGTCTCGTCCCAGGCGTACAGGTCGACGGTGCCGTTGGTGGCGTCCACGATCGCCTTGACCGAGTTCCGCATGTAGTTGACCGCCTGATCCGGCTGCAGCCGGTCATTGTGGGTCTGCGCGTCGGAGGTCAGCCGCTGCAGGCTGTAGAGCTGGCTGTTGGGGTAGCTGTCGCTGACCGTGTAGCCGTCCAGGATCCACACCAGCCGGCCGTCGACGATCGCCGGGTAGGCGTTCTGGTCGAGGGTCAGCCAGGGAGCGACCTCCTCCACCCGCTCCTTGGGGGTCCGCTTGTACAGCACCTTCGAGGCGGAGTTCACCCGGTCGGAGAGCAGGATGTTCAGGTCCTTGAAGTAGGTGCTGAACAGCAGCCGGTTGGCCAGGTTGCCGATCGGCACCCCGCCGGTCCCGTCGTAGACGTTGTACACCTCGCCGCCGCTCTCGCTACCGCCCGGGGTGTCGAGCTCGATCGGCTGCTGGCCGGCCTCGCGGCCCACGATGGCGAACTCGGTGCTCTGCTCGCCGAAGTAGATCCGGCCCTCGTACTTGCCCATCGCGCCGGTGGGCGGCAGGTCGCGCTCGATCCAGTCCGGCTGCCCGCCGGGCTGGCGGCGGTTGCCGTAGGCGGCGACCAGGCCGTAGCCGTGGGTGTAGACGGTGTGGATGTTGTTCCAGTTCGGATCCGGCAGCGCGCTCAGGCTCATCTCCCGGGCGGCCACCACCGCGTCGGTCTCGGCGCCGTCGATGTGATAGCGGTCGACGTCCAGCACATCGGCGAACTTGTAGTAGCCGCGCACCTGCTGCAGCTGCTCGAAGGTCAGCCCGACCCGGGCCGGGTCGATCAGCCGGACGCCGGGCAGCGCCGCCGCGTCCTCCTTCAACTGGCCGGGACGCACCTGCGTCACCGCGTCGTAGTTGGTGATCTCCACCTGGTCGATCCCGAACGCCTTCCGGGTCGCCTGGATGTGCTTCTCCATGTACGGACGTTCCTTGTCCGGCTCATTCGGCTTCACCTGGAAGGACTGCACGATGGCCGGGTACAGCAACTGCAGGATCAGGCCGGAGACCAGCATCAGCACCACGCCGGTGACCGGCAGGATCCACCGGGTGACGAAGGCGTTGACGAAGAACAGCGCCGCGCAGATGAAGGCGATCACCGCCATCACCAGCTTCGCGCCCAGCCGGGCGTGATCGTCGGTGTAGTGCAGGCCGGTGAACAACGTCCCCATCTCGACCAGGTAGCCGTACCGGTCGACCAGGTTCTGCACGCCGTAGACGATCAGCACCAGCCCGGCCAGCACCGACAGGTGCGCGGTGGCCGCGCTCGGCCGCCGGCCGCGCAGCGACTGCCGACCGAGCGAGATGCCGCCGGTGGTGAAGTGGATCGCCGCCGCGCCGAGCAGGGCGAAGAACAGCGCGCTCATCGCGAACCCGAGCACGTCGCGGACGATCGGCAGGGTGAAGACGTAGAACCCGGCGTCGATGCCGAAGTAGGCGTCGGGCTGGCCGAAGTCGGTCCGGTTGAGGAAGGCCAGCACATCCAGCGTCGAGGCGGCGGCGGTCATCCCGCCCAGCAGGCCGAAGAACACCGACGGAGCCAGGATGGTCAGCAGCAGATTCGAGCCCAGCAGGTCCCGGTAGCGCTCCAGCATCGCGCTGCTGGCCGGCCGGCTGCCCACCGGGCGGAGCCGCCAGGCCAGCAGCATGTTCAGCCCCACGATGGCCGCCATCACCAGGAAGAAGCCGGCGAACAGCAGCACCTGGGCGAACAGCTGGGTGGTGAACACCTGGGTGTAGGACACCGAGTCGAACCACAGCTTCTCCGACCACAACTCGGCGAAGATCAGCAGACCGACCAGCAGCACGCCGGCGATGATGATCGTGGGTACAAGCGGACTACGTCGGGCGACGGACGTCGGCACGGGCTCTCCTTGATCGGCCGGACGGGCGGTGGCTCAGTCCAATGTACGTGAAAGTGCGGAAGCCAGGGCGGGAACCAGCTCCGCGCCGCCGATCAGCTCCTGCTCGGCCGACCGGATCCTGGCCACGCCGTGCTGGCCGCCGTCCCGGGTCACCCCCACCACCACCCGCAGATCGAGCCGGGCGGGGTGCTCGGCCACCAGCTTCGCCGCCGCCGCCGGATCCTCCGGCAGTTCCGCCTCGGCCTCGGCCGGCAGGAAGGCCCGCTCCAGCGCCAGCACGCAGCCGGCCACGGTCGGCGGCCAGGCGATCCGGGCCAGGGTCTCGGCCAGGTCGTCGCCGACCACGAAGCCCTCCTGCTCGATCGAGGTGAAGCCGTCGCCGGGCGACTGGCTCAGCTGTTCGGCCAGCGCCGGCTCGGCGGCCAGCAGCTCGGCGGTGCGCACCAGGGCGAACAGCCGGGCGGGCTGGTCCCAGCCCGCCCTTCCGACATGGCGCTCGACCTCGATCAGCGCGGCGGTCAGGGCATCGTTCATCGGCACCTCGGGATGGAGTTGGCCTGGGCGGGGTCGCGCAGCGCCTCCAGCGCTGCCAGGGCGTCGCCCAGATTGTCGACCGGGATCAGTTGAAGCCCCTCGTGTTCGACCTGGGCATCGTCGCAGTTCGCGCTGGGCAGCAGGAAGACGGTGGCGCCGTCCCGGGCGGCGGCGGCGATCTTCTCCTGGACGGCCCCGATCTGGCCGACCCGGCCGCTGGAGTCCAGCGTGCCGGTGCCGGCCACCACCCGTCCGTCCAGGAAGCCGTCGGGGGTGAGCATGGCGTAGATCGCGACCGCGAACGGCAGCCCGGCGCTCGGCCCGCCGATCGCCGGGTCGAGCTGGAAGCTCACCCGCGGGGCGAACTGGAAGCCGGTGTCCCAGCCGACCCCGATGCTGGACTGGGTCGGGTCGGTGGACGAGGCCCGGGTGGTGATCACCTTGCTGAGCTTCTCGCCGTCGCGGATCAGGTCGAACTTCACTTCCTCGCCGATGCCGTGCGCGCCGAGCAATGCCACCACGTCGCTGCGCCGCTCCACCCGCTGGTTGTCCACCGCCACGATCAGGTCGCCGGGCTCCAGCAGCTCGTGGGCCGGCCCGGTGGCCGACACCCAGGCGACCATCGGCAGTTCGTCCACCTTCACCCCGGCGACCCGCAACGCCGCCACCACGGCGGTGGTCTGAGAACCGCCCATCAGCCGGGCGCTCTCGTCCTGCAGTTCCCCGGCATTGGCACCGGGGCGGTAGACCGCGTCCCTGGGCAGCACCTCGCGGGCCGGCATCCAGTACGACAGCAGGGCCTCGGGCAGGGTCAGCGCGGCGTCCGGCCGGGTGACCGAGACGGTGGCCATCCGCACCTCGCCGTTGACCGGGTAGGTCTCGACCCCGTCGATCCGGATCGCCGGGACCTCGATGCCCTCCTCGGTCACCTCGCCGAGCAGGTCGTAGGTGGAGCCGGGGCTCCAGGTGACGAACGGCACCGGGACCATGGCGATCACCGCGGCCAGCGTGACGAACAGCAGCGCGGCGACGGCTGCCGTCCACGTCTGCTTGGTCACTGCTGGGGTCCCTTTCGCCGCTGCGCCGGCTTCGCACCGACGACAGGCACGATACCGCTGGAGTTTGAGAATAACCTTGGATCCACAGCGGTATCGGACGGGAAGAGGAAAGCGCCATGAGCGAAGGCAGCAACGACGATCGCAGCGACGACCCCCGTCCCGAGGAGGAGGCGCTGCTGCGGTTCCTCGCCCAGTTCGGGATCAACCCCGGCCCGGACGGCCGGCTCGACCTCGAGGAGCTGATGGCCAGGGCGCAGTCGATGATGTCGGCCTTCACCAGCCAGCTGGCCGGGTTCGGCGCCACCGACCCGGAGTCGGGGATCAACTGGCGGTTCACCAAGGACGTGGCGCGCAAGACCACCGCCGCGACCGGCCCCGACCCCACCCCGTCCACCGCCAACTGGACGGCGATCCGCTCCGCCGCCGAACTGGCCGACCTGTGGCTGGACGAGCAGATCTCGTTCCCGCCGTTGGCGCCGCCGGCGGCGGCCTGGAGCCGTGCCGAATGGGTGGAGAACACCTTCGAGACCTGGCAGCAGCTGGCCCGCCCGGTGGTCGGCGCGCTGACCGAGACGATGGGCGAACTGCTGGCCGGCCAGGCCCCCGACGATCCGGCGGCCGGCATGCTGGCTCCGATGGTGCGGACCGCGGCGGCCGGCATGTTCGCCGCTCAGGTCGGGCAGTCGCTGGGCCGGTTGGCGGTGGAGGTGGTCAGCGGCGGTGATATCGGCCTGCCGCTCACCCCGCGTCCGATGGTCGCCCTGCTGCCGACCAATATCGCCGCCTTCGGCGAGGGGTTGAGCATCGCCGAGTCCGATGTGCTGCTCTTCCTGGCGCTGCGGGAGACCGCCCGGCAGCGGCTGTTCAGCGCGGTCGGCTGGCTGGGCCCGCAGCTGCTGGCGCTGGTGGAGCACTACGCCCGGGACATCTCGATCGATCCCACCGCGCTGGAGCAGGCGATCGAGACCCAGCTCAGCGGCGCGATGACCCCGCAGGAGATCGAGCAGGCCGGCCAGGCGGTGGCCGGCTCGCTGTTCGCCCCGCAGGTCACCCCGGAGCAGCGCGAGGTGCTGGGCCGGCTGGAGACCCTGCTGGCGCTGGTCGAGGGCTGGGTGGACGAGGTGGTCGAGCAGGCCACCCGGGGCCGGATGCCGGCCGCCGTCCAGCTCACCGAGACGCTGCGCCGCCGGCGGGCCAGCGGCGGGCCGGCGGAGGCCGCGCTGCGCGCCCTGGTCGGGCTGGAGCTGCGGCCCCGGCGGACCCGGGACGCGGTCAACCTGTGGGCCGCCACCCGGGCGGCCCGGGGCGCGGCGGAACGCGACGCCACCTGGGCCCATCCCGACCTGATCCCGACCGCCGCCGAATTGGACGACCCGCTGGGCTTCGCCGAGCACGGCCATCAGCCGGCCGCGCCGGACGACCTGGACGCCCAGCTGGCCAAGCTGCTGGAGGAGGAGTCGGGGCAGGAGTAGGAGTTCAGCTGCGGCTGGCGAAGTCCAGACCCTCCAGGAAGCCCCTGGCGCGCTCGGCTTCGGGGTAGCCGGCCAGCAGCTCCCAGAATCGCGCCGAGTGATTCGGCTCCACCAGGTGGGCCAGTTCGTGCAGGATGACGTAGTCGCCGACCCAGCGCGGCACGTCGCGCAGCCGGTCGGAGATCCGGATCCGGTTGCTGCCCGGGGTGCAGGATCCCCAGCGGTGCTGCTGGTTGGCCGACCAGACCACCTGGAAGTCGGGCAACGGCCCCGGCAGCCTGCCGGCCAGGTAGCGGTTGGCGAGGTCGGCGGCGCGGTCATGGAGTCCCGGATCGCCCCCCGGCAGCCGGCCGCGGGTCTCCTTGGCCAGGAAGCGGGTGACCAGCGGCGGCACCAGCTCGTCCACCTGTTTCCGGCTGATCCGGGAGGGCACCACCGCGACCAGCCGGCCCTGCTCGCGGAACACCGTCAGGGTGCGGGTACGCCGCGCGCTGCGCCGGATCTCCACCTCGTCCGATTCCATGGGTCGCACCCTATCCAGCGCCACCGACATGTCGGGTTGACCCCAGCCGGCCGGCCCACTAGGTTCGAGCCAGCGAGGCCTTCACCGGCCGGTCGGCCGCAGGGGAAGGCGAGCCTGATCGGAGCGGAGAGGGCCTCGCGATTCATTCCGCGTCACGGGGTGAAAACTGCTCCCCCGGCGCGTCTCTGGCCAACCGCGCGCCGCTGTGTAGACTGACGCGGCAAGCAACCCCGGGCCAGTGCCAAATGGGGTAACCACTACCACCGAGGAGAAACCCGTGGCTAAGGACACCTACTCCGGTTCGTTCTACTGCGTGAAGTGCAAGGACCACCGCGAAGCCAGCGGTGACGTCACCGTGAACGAGAAGGGCACCCGGATCGCCAAGGCGAAGTGCCCCGAGTGCGGCACCAACCTGACCCGGTTCCTGCCGAAGAACGCCTGAGCTCGTCCTCGCTGAAGCGCCGGCCCCACTGGGGTCCGGCGCTTTCGCTTTTGGTGGCGGTGTTGTCGATCTGCTCGGCGGTGTTGTCCGGTGACGCCGGCCGCTTGCCCCGCCGAGGCCGGACCGGTTCAGTGGTGCCGTGCCGGAACCCGTTCGCTATCGCCTGACCCGCCAGTTGCCGCTGGCCTGGCGCGGCAGCGGGGTGCTGCAACTGGGGCTGGACGAGGGCCTGGTACTGCAGGGTGTCCCGGACGAGCTGCCGCAGGCGATCTGGGCGCTGGCCGAGCCGCGCAGCCTCACCGAACTCGAACGGCTGACCCCGGCGCTGGGCGAGCCGTGGCTGAGCTGGCTGCTGGCCCGGCTGACCACCGCCGGCCTGGTCACCACCGAACCCGAACTGCCGGCCGCGATCGGCCTGCTCGGCGCCGGCCGGCTGGCCGACACGCTGGCCGCCGCCCTGGCCAAGGCCGGCCCGATCGACCTCACCCGGGCGGCCCACACCCGGCCGCGGGGACGTCGCCGGCTGACCGGCCCGCTGCCGCACTGGAGCGAGGCGGTCGCCGGGCTGCCGCCGGTGGTGGTGGTCGCGACCGACACCCAGGAGCCCGACCGCGCGGTCACCGATGCCCTGGCCCGCACCGGGCGGACCCACCTGGTGGTCCGACTCGAGGCCGACCGGGCGGTGGTCGGGCCGCTGGTGCTGCCCGGCCGGACGCCCTGCGTCCGCTGTCACGACCTGCTGCGCTGCCACTACGACCGCGCCTGGCCGCTGCTGGTCGCCCAACTGTGCCATGACCGGCCCGCGCCCGATCCGGTGCTGCTGGGTTGGGCGGTCAGCACAGCGGTGGTGCAGCTGCGCTGCCTGCTGGCCGGCGGCGAACCCGACGCCACCGGACGGACGCTGGAACTGGGCAGCGCCGACCACGTGCTGCGGGTGCGGGACTGGCAGGTCCATCCGGGTTGCGGCTGCGTGCTGGCCGCCGCTTGATCGCCGGGCACACTGGAGGGCGTGAGTGAACCCACCGACGACCGCGGCCGCTTCCTGCCCGAGGGCACCTTCGGCCGCACCGCCCGGCTGCTCAGCATTCCGCTCGGGGCGGCCGGACGGGCCACCGTCGGTGCCGGCCGGCGGCTGATGGGCGAATCCGCCGCCCAGGTGGAGGCCGATCTCTCCCGCGCCGCCGCCGAGCAGCTGTTCGCCGTGCTGGGCGAACTCAAGGGCGGGGCGATGAAGTTCGGCCAGGTGTTGTCGATGATGGAGGCGATGCTGCCGGAGGAGTTCGCGGCCCCGTTTCGCGCCAAGCTGGCCGCGCTGCAGGACTCCGCTCCCCCGATGCCGACCTCCCGGGTGCACGCCGTGCTGCGCGCCGAGCTGGGCAGCGACTGGCGCCGCCACTTCGCCGAGTTCGAGCCCCGGCCGGCCGCGGCGGCGTCCATCGGCCAGGTGCACCGGGCCCGACTGGCCGGCTCCGGTGACCCGGTGGCGGTCAAGGTGCAGTACCCCGGCGCCGACGCCGCGCTGCGCAGCGACCTGAAGCAGATCCAGCGGCTGGCCACCGCCGCCTCGCCGGTGACCGGCGGGCTGGACGTGGTGGCGCTGACCCGGGAGATCGCCGCCCGGATCGCCGAGGAGGTGGACTACGTCCACGAGGCCGAGGCGCAGAACCAGATGGCCACCGCGATCGGCGACCACCCGCGGTTCGTCGTCCCGCGGGCCCGGATCGCCACCACCCGGGTGCTGGTCTCCGACTGGCTGGAAGGGGTCAAGCTGGCCCGGTTGGCCGAGGCCCCACAGGACGCCCGCAATGCCGCCGCGCTGGACTACGTCACCTTCCTGTTCGCCGGCCCGGCGCTGGGCGGGCTGCTGCACGGCGACCCGCACCCGGGCAACTTCCTGGTGACCCCGGAGGGCCGGCTGGGCGTGGTCGACTTCGGCCTCACCGCCCCGTTCCCGGCCGGCCTGCCGCGTCCGATGGGCGAGTTGATCCGGCGGGCGGTGGCCGGCGACGCCGACGGCATGCTGGCCGGGCTGCGGGACGAGGGGTTCATCGCCGGCGAGGTGGACGCCACCGAGCTGCTCGACTACCTCAACCCGTTCGTCGAGCCGGCCAGCGTCGAGGAGTTCCACTTCGACCGGGAGTGGACCCGCTCCCAGTTCAGCCGGGTGCACGGCAGCATGGGGCCGGGCGAACTGCCGCTGAAGCTCAACATCCCGCCGGAGTACGGCCTGATCTACCGGGTCTGGCTGGGCGGGATCGCCGTACTGGCCCAGCTGGACGTGACCGCGGACTTCGCCGCGGTGCTGCGCCGCTACCTGCCGGGCTTCGCCGGCTGAGTCAGGGCTTCGCCGTCCGGGACACCAGCCGCAGCACCGCCTCGCCGTACTGTCCGGCCTTCAGCGAGCCCACCCCGGGGATCCGCTGCAGCGCGGCCAGGTCGTCCGGCAGGGTCTCGGCGATCGCCATCAAGGTGGCGTCGGTGAACACCACGAAGGCCGGCACGCTGCGCTCGGCGGCCTGCTGCCCGCGCCACTCCTTCAACCGGGTGAACAACTGCTCGTCGTAGGCCGGGGTGCACTCCAGGTGGCGTCCCAGCTTGCGTTCGGCACCGGAGTTCAGCGGCCGCTGGCAGACCCGGCAGCTGGCGGTCTGGGCGGTGCCCGGTCGCAGCCTCGGCCCGGTCCGCGGCGAGGGCGCCGGCGCCGCCATGCTGAGCCCGTCCAGGAAGCGGGAGGGCTGGCGGGAGCCGCCGGACCTTCGTCCCCGCGACCAGGTCATCAGCAGGTAGGTGCGGGCGCGGGTGACCCCGACGTAGAACAGCCGGCCCTCCTCGGCGACCTGCTCCTCGGTGGCGGCCAGCGACAGCGGCAGGGTGCCCTCCTGGACGCCGACCAGCGCCACCGCGTCCCATTCCAGGCCCTTGGCGGCGTGCAGCGTGGCGAGCACCACGCCGTCGCCGACCGGGGCGTGTTCGACGCTGGCCCGCTGCTGCAGCTCGGCGGCCAGCGCCGCCAGGTCGGCGTCCGGCCGGGCCGCCACCAGATCCTCGGCCAGCCCGAACACCGCCGCCAGCGACTCCCAGCGCTCCCGTAGCCGGCCCTGACCGGTCGGCGCGGACGCCGTCCAGCCGAGCCGTTCCAGGGTGGCGCGGCAGCCGTCCAGCGCCGGGACGGACGGATCCCGGCCGGCGGCATCGGACACCGCCGCGATCGCCTGGCGCACCTCGGGGCGGTCGAAGAAGCCGTCGCCACCGCGGATGCTGAAGCCGATCCCGGCCTCGGTCAACGCGGTCTCGAAGGCCGGCGACTGGGCGTGCACCCGGTAGAGCACCGCCATCTCGCGCCACGGCACACCGGCGGCGTGGCGCTGTTTCAGCCAGGCCACCACGGTGTGGGCCTCGTCGATCTCGGAGTCACAGCCCAGCACGCTGGGCGAGGGCCCGGGCTCGCACTGCGATTCCAGCTTGACCGTGCCGGCGATCCGGGCCCGGACCGAGACCGCGTTGGCCAGCGCGACGATCTGCGGCGTGGAGCGGTAGTCCCGCACCAGCCGGACGATCCGGGCCTGCGGGAAGCGGGCGGCGAAACCGGTCAGGTAGTCGGGGCTGGCGCCGGCGAAGGAATGGATGGTCTGCGCCGGGTCGCCCACCACGCAGAGATCCGTCGAGTCGCCCCGCCACAGTTCCAGCAGCGCCTGCTGCACCGGGCTGACGTCCTGGTACTCGTCGACCACCAGGTGGCGGTAGGTCGAGCGGACCTCGTCGGCGATGCTCGGATGGTCGCCCAGCAGCGCGCAGGTACACAGCAGGATGTCGTCGAAGTCGATCACCCCGCGGTCGGCCTTCACCTGCTCGTAGCGGCCCAGCACCCGTCCCACCACGGCGGCTTCCAGGCCGGCCACCCCGCGGCCCAGCGGCCCGGCCAGATCGGCGTAGTCGGCCGGGACGACATTGCTGACCTTCGCCCAGGAGATCTCGGTCAGCAGGTCGCGCAGCATCGCAGCGTCGGGGCTGAGCCGCAATCGCTTGGCGGCCTCGGCGACCAACGGCAACCGGGCCTCGCTGACCGGCGGCAGCTGCGACCGGTAGGCCCGCGGCCAGAAGTACTGTGCCTGCCGCAGCGCGGCGGAATGGAAGGTGCGGGCCGCCACGCCGTGGGCGCCCAGCGCCCGCAGCCGGGAGCGCAACTCCCCCGCCGCCCGGGTGGTGAAGGTGACCGCCAGCACCGCCCTGGCCTGGTAGGCGCCGGTATGGACGCCGTAGCCGATCCGGTGGGTGATCGCCCGGGTCTTGCCGGTGCCGGCGCCGGCGATCACGCCGACCGGCACGCCGAAGCTGGTGGCGACCTCGGCCTGCTCGGGATCGAGGCCGGCCAGCAGGGTCTCCGGGTCGGTCGGCACGGATCACACTGTAGGAGGTGGCGCGGACAGTCGCCCGCCGCTCTCGCGCTGGCCCGGCGGCGCCGATCCGGCCCGGCCGACAAAAATGTCAGCCCGCGCCTCTAGGGTGGGACCACCATGACAACCGCTCCGCTCGACGCCGCGCCCATCACCGGTCTGCGCGTCCATCAGCCGACCACCGCCGAGGCCCTGCTGGCCACGCTGCGGGAGTGCTGGTCGGGGCCGCGCGCCGACCTGTTCGACTTCGACCTGGCGGTGGTGCCGGGGCCGGGCTTCCAGCGGTGGCTCTCGCAGCAGTGGGCGCTCCGGGACGGGATCTGCGCCGGGGTGGTGTTCGACTCGCTGGCCGGGCTGCGGCGGCGGTTCGACGCCGACGATCCCTGGCGGCCGGACCGGCTGGTCTGGCCGCTGCAACGGCTGGCGGGCAGCAGCGACGATCCCGCCCTGGGCGAGCTGCAGCGCCATCTGGCGGCCGCCCGGGAGCCGTACTCCGCCTGCCTGCGGATCGCCCGGCACTTCGCCGGCTACGCCGACCATCGTCCGGCCATGCTGGCGGCCTGGGCGAACGGCGAGGAGGTCGACGACCTCGGCCGTCCGCTGGCCGAGGACGCCTGGCAGGCCCGGCTGTGGCGGGCGCTGGCGGTTGAGCTCGGAGAGACCCCGGACGAACGACGCCACCGGCTGCTGGCCGGACTGCGGGAACAACCGGCCGCGGGCCTGCCGCACCGCATCGCGGTGATCGCGCCCGACCTGCTCGACCAGCCCACCCTGGAGTTGTTCGACGCGCTGGCCCAGCATCATCAGCTCGATCTGCTGGCGCTCACCCCGAGCCCCCGCCGGCATTCCGCTGGCGGCCGGCAACCGCGTCGGGAGTTCCGCCGGCCGATCGGGCACCCGCTCAATGACGCCCTCGGCGCGGCGGCCGACGAGCGCGCCCTGCTGCTACCGCCACCCTCGTCGCAGGCAGCACCACAGCCCCGTCCGGAGACCCTGCTCGGCTGGCTGCAGGGCGACCTGGCGGCGGACCGGTTGCCGCCCCGGCCGCGCGATCTGGCAGCCGACGACCGCTCGGTGCAGCTTCACCTCTCCCACGGTCTGCACCGGCAGGTGGAGGTGCTGCGCGAGGTGCTGGCGGCCGAGTTCGCCGCCGATCCGACCCTGGAGCCCCGCGAGATCGTGGTGGTCACGCCCCGGTTGGACGAGGTGGCGCCGCTGGTCACCGCCACCTTCATGGCACCGGGACGGACCGACGACCACCCGGGCCACGGCTTCCGGGTGCAGCTGGCCGACCGGTCGGTGGCCCAGACCAACCCGCTGGTCGGCCTGCTGCTGACCCTGCTGGAACTGCCGGACAGCCGGTTCGAGGCCTCGACCGTCCTGGATCTCTGCGCCCAACCGGCGGTGGCCGCCCGGTTCGGCTTCAGCGACGACCGGCACGACCGGCTGGTCGAACTGGTGGAACGCACCGGTGTCCGGTGGGGGCTCTCCGCCCCGCAGCGCGCCGGTTTCGGGTTGGGCCAGTACCCGCAGAACACCTGGCTGGCCGGGGTGCAGCGGATGCTGCTCGGCGTCACGCTGGACGAGACCGACCTGGTCACCGCCAGGACGGTGCTGCCGCTGGACGACATCGGATCCTCCGACATCGAGCTGGTCGGCGGGCTGGCCGAGCTGATCGGCCGGCTCTCCCGGCTGCTGACCAGCTTCGCCTCCCCCGCCACCCTGGCCGACTGGACCACCCGCTGCCGCGCCGCGGTGGAGTCGTTGGTCAGCCTGCCGGCCGACCAGCAGTGGCAGCTGGCCGACCTGTGGGCTGGTTTGGCCCAGCTCGCCGGCCGGGGCGACGAGGGGCTGCTGGGCCGCCACGGCGCCCGGCGGGTGATCGGCGACGAGTTCGGCGACCGCCCGGCGCGGGGCTCGTTCGGCGCCGGCGCGCTGCTGGTCTGCGGCCCCACCTCGCTGCGGCACGTGCCGCACCGGGTCACCGTCCTGCTGGGCTGGGACGCCGAACGGTACCCGCGGCGCAGCGGCCGGCACGGCGACGATCTGCTCGGCCGGGAACCACTCACCGGCGATCCGTCGGCCGGCCTGGCCGACCGGCAATTGCTGCTGGACGCGATCCACGCCACCCGGGAGCGACTGATCGTGATCGCCCGCAGTCGCGGCGATGCCGGCAACGAGGAGCTCCCGCTGGCCGCACCGCTGCAGGAACTGCTGGACGCGCTGGAGCTCACCGCCGCCGCTGCCGAGCCGGTGCACCGGCGGATCACCGTGATCCACCCGCTGCAGCCCTTCGATCCCGGCTACTTCGACCTCGCCCGTCCCGAGCTGGTCAGCGTCGACCGGCTGGGCTATCGCGGCGCCCGCGCGATGGCGGAGGAACGACCGGCCCGGAACCGTCATCGAATGGGGGTGCTGCCGCCGCCCGAGCTCAGCGCCGGGGTGCTGCTGGACGATCTGGCGGCCTTCTTCGCGCACCCGGCACGGCAGTTGTTGAGACAGCGCGCCGGTCTCAGCCTGGCCGAGCCCCGCGAGGCCAGCGACGCCCTGCCGCTGGAACTCGACGGGCTCTCCCGCTGGAAGATCGGCGACCGGGTGCTCCGTCAGCTGCGGGCCGGTGCCCCCCGCGAAGCCGTCGAACAGGCGGAATGGCTGCGTGGCGAGCTGCCGCCGGCGGCGCTGGGCGATCGGGAACTCGGCCAGGTCTTCGCTCAGGCCGGTGCCGCGCTGCGCCGGGTGCCGGCCGACGCCGCGCCGACCAACGCCCGTGACCTGAACCTGCCGGTGGAAGTGCCCGGCCACGGCGTGGTGGGGTTGCACGGCCGGGTGACGGTGAGCGGGGACACCCTGCTGCAGGTCGAGTTCTCCAGCCTGCAGCCCCGGCACCGGATCGGGGCCTGGCTCCGGTTGCTGGCGCTGGCCGCCGCCGAGGCCGGCCAGCCGCGGGCGGTGGTGGTCGGCAAGAAGCGGTCGATCGCCCTGGCCGCGCCACCGCCGGCCGAGGCCGCCACGCTGCTGGGCCGCTACCTGGCGTTGTACCGGCTCGGGCTGAGCCGGCCGCTGCCGGCGCCGGCCTGGACCTGCGAGCGGCTGGCCCGGCAGCGTCGGCGCGGCTTCGACGCCCAGCAGCCCGCCGAGCTCGCCGGAGCGGTGAAGGAGCCCTGGGGCTGGGACGACGACGACCACTGGAGGGCGTTCTACCGACTGCCCGACCTGCTGGCCGTCCGGGCCGACGCGGTCGAACTCCCGCCGCCGGCCACCGGGGAGACCACCCTGCTGGGCGCCCTGGCCCAGCTGATCTGGGCTCCGCTGCTGGAGTGGGAGGAGGCCCGATGATCGCCTTCGATCCCGCCGGACCGCTGCCGGAGGGCACCGTCCTGCTCGAGGCCAGCGCCGGTACCGGCAAGACCCATGCCATCGCCGCGCTGGCTACCCGCTACCTGGCCGAGGGCAGGGTCGAGGCCGACCGGCTGGCGGTGATCAGCTTCAGCCGGATCGCCTCCTCCGAGCTGCGCTCCCGGGTGCGCGAGCGCCTGCTGGCCACCCGCGACCTGCTGGTGGCGGTGCAGCGCGGCGATCGTCCGTCCGGCCTGGACGCCACCGACGAACTGCTCAGCACCGGCGACGAACCCACCCTGCTGGCCCGCCACGCCCGGCTGGTCCGGGCGCTGGCCGGGCTGGACGCCGCCGCCATCATGACCATTCACGAGTTCTGCCAGGCGATGATGGCCGAACTGGGCGTGCTGGCCCAGGCCGATCCGCAGGCCACCCTGGTCGAGGACATCAGCATCCTGCTGAACCAACTGACCGACGACCTGTACCTGAAGTGCTACGGGTCGGCACCGCAGGGGCCGCCGTTCGACCTGGCCACCGCCCGCCAACTGGCGGTCGATGCCGTCTCGCTGATCGAGGCCCGGCTGGTCCCCGTCGCGGCGACCGGCCGCGCGGCCGAGCGGCTGCGGTTCGCCCAGCTGGTCCGGGAGGAACTCTCCGAGCGGAAGCGCCGGCTGGGCATCTTCACCTTCGACGACCAGTTGCTGCGATTGCGGGACGCGCTGCGGAACGCGGACAGCCCGGCCGCGGTGGAACGGCTCCGCCGGCGTTGCCAGGTGGTGCTGGTCGACGAGTTCCAGGACACCGACGCGGTGCAGTGGTCGATCCTGCAGCAGGCCTTCCACGGCCACCGTCCGCTGGTGCTGATCGGCGATCCGAAGCAGGCCATCTACAGCTTCCGCGGGGCGGACGTGACCAGCTATCAGC
Source organism: Propionicimonas sp. (assembly GCA_049840415.1). Classification (GTDB taxonomy): domain Bacteria; phylum Actinomycetota; class Actinomycetes; order Propionibacteriales; family Propionibacteriaceae; genus Propionicimonas. The sequence continues at coordinate 61,059 of JASGLB010000001.1, forward strand.
AGGCCGTCGCCGTCGCCGGACAGCGCTACTCGCTGACCGTCAACCATCGGGCCGACGAGCCGGTGGTCGAGGCCACCAACCGGCTGTTCGGCGGGGTCGCGTTGGGCGAGGGCATCGACGTCCCGCCGATCACCGCCGCCCGGAGCGGCTCCCGGTTGCCGGGGCTGCCGCCGGTCCGGCTGCGCTGCATCGCACCGGACGAGGCGCTGAGTTCGGCGGACGCCCGGGGCTGGATCGCCGCCGACCTGGTCGCCGAGGTCGCCCGGCTGCTCTCCGGTGACCTCCGGCTGACCGCCGGCGACGGATCGCGTCCGGTTCAGCCGCAGGACATCGCGGTGCTGGTGAACACCAACCGCCGGGGCCGGGAACTGGCCGAGGCCCTCACCGCGGCGGGGGTGGCGGTCGCCTTCTCGGGCTCGGATTCGGTCTTCAGTTCCGAGGCCGCCAAGGACTGGCTGACCCTGTTGCGGGCGCTCACCGAGCCACGCCGGCAACACCTTCGGGCCGCGGTGCTGACCGACTTCCTCGGTGGCGACCTGGAACAGCTCGCCACCGCCGACGACGCCCGGCTGGCGCACTGGAGCGGGGTGCTGCAGAGCTGGTCTCGGCTGCTGGAGCGCGATGGCGTGGCCAGCCTGTTCGCCGCCGTCCAGCAGCAGAGCAGGCTGGCCGAACGGCTACTCCCCCAGCCCTTCGGGGAACGGCTGGTCACCGACTACCGCCATCTGGCCGAACTGCTGCACGCCCGCTACTCCGCCGGCCAGCGCGGTCAGGCGCTGGTGGGCTGGCTGGCCGAGACCATCGCGGACACCGAGGTGGCCGCCGACCGCACCCGGCGGCTGGAGACCGATCGCCACGCGGTGCAGATCATGACCGTGCACAAGGCGAAGGGCCTGCAGTTCCCGATCGTGCTGATTCCGCAGGCGGCCGACCTTCACCTGGCCGACGACGAGGGCAAGAAGCTGGTCTTCCACGACGAGCATGGCGAACGGGTGCTCGATCTCGGCGGGCTGGGAACCGCCGACCGGGACGACCGGGTTCGGCGGCACGACCGGGAGGCGGCGGCTGACCGGCTGCGGTCGCTGTACGTCGCGGTCACCCGGGCAGAGAGCCAGGTTACGCTGTGGTGGGCGCGCACCAAACGGAACACCGACGCGTCGGCGTTGCACCGGCTGCTGTGCTGCGATCACACCGCCGGCCGCGCCCCGGAGCCGTGGTACCCGGCCGACCGCCATCCGCGGGAGCTGGCCTGGCTTGGCGCGTCCGGCATCGCGGTCGAGGACTGTCCGCCGGCATCCCCGGTGAGACTGCCCAGGCAGTCGGCGCCATCGACCCAACTGGTCGAGCCGCGCTGGGAGCGACAACTCGACCAGCTCTGGCGCCGCACCTCATACTCGGGCCTGACCGCCGCGGTGCACGCCCGCGGCCCGGTGCTGCTGGCGGACGAGCCGCTTGACGACGAACCGGCTGAGCCGAGCGCCGAGGTGGTCGCCGCCACCGGCACCCCCTCGCCGATGGCCGAACTCCCCGGCGGCACCGCCTTCGGCAGCCTGGTGCATCACATCCTGGAGAACCTCGACTGGTACGCGCCGCGGCAGCAGGACGAACCCGAGGTGCGTCAGCGACTGCGGCAGGCCACCGAGGCCGCCCTGACCCGCTACCCGCTCGCCGGGGTGGGCACCGAGCAGCTGGGCGAGGCGCTGCTGCCCAGCCTGGTCACCCCGCTGGGCCGGCTCACCGGCGGACGGGCGCTGGCCGACCTACCGGTCACCGACCGGCTCAGCGAACTCGACTTCGAGTACCCGCTCGGCACCGCCCGCTCCACCACCACGCTGGCGGAGGTCGCCGCCCTGCTCCGCCGCTGGCTGCCGGCCGAGGATCTGCTGGCCGGCTACCCGGACGAACTGGAACGACCGGGGCTGGCCGACCAGGTGCTGCGCGGCTTCCTGACCGGCAGCATCGACTCGGTGCTGCGGGTGCCCGGCCCGGACGGACCCCGGTTCGTGGTGGTCGACTACAAGACCAACCGGCTGGGCGGGCAACCGGAGCTGCTGCTGGAGCACTATCTGCCCGAGGCGATGGCGCAGGAGATGATCCACAGCCACTACCCGCTGCAGGCGTTGGTGTACTGCGTGGCGCTGCATCGCTTCCTGACGCTGCGGCTCTCCGGCTACCGGCCGGAGGTCCACCTCGGCGGGGTGGGCTACCTGTTCGTCCGCGGCATGGCCGGACGCGCGCCGGACGGTGCCACCGCCGAACCCACCACCGGCGTGTTCAGCTGGTTCCCGCCGGCCGGGCTGGTGGTCGAACTGTCGCACCTGATCGCGGATCGGAGGCCCCGGTGACCACTGACCTGGCCGTCAGCCTGCCCCCCGGCCTGCTGCTCGACATGCACGCCACCGGCCTGCTCGGCTGGAGCGACGTGCACGTCGCCCAGAAGGTCGCCTACCTCTACGACGAGACCGACCAGCGGGTGCAGCTCGCCCTGGCGTTGACCGTCCGGGCGGTACGGGCCGGAATGGTCTGCCTGAACCTGACCGAGGTCGCCGACCAGACCTTCGCCGCCGACGAGCAGGCGGTGGCGGTGCCGGCCGAGCTGTGGCCGGCGGCAGCGCAGTGGCGCGCGGCGATCGAGGCCAGCCCGCTGGTGACGACCGGCGCCGGGCCGGACGGACGCCGTCCGCTGCGGTTGCTCGGCGACCTGCTGTACCTGGAGCGGTACTGGCGCGACGAGACCACCGTCGCCGAACAGCTGCTGACCCGCTGGGGCCGGCCGGTCGAGGTGATCGACCCGGCTGCGCTCCGGGCCGCCCGCACCGAGCTGTTCGGAGCGGGAACCGACCCCACCCCCGACCCCGACCAGGAGCAGGCGGCGGTGGTCGGCGCGCTCTCACCGGTGACGGTGATCGCCGGCGGCCCGGGGACGGGAAAGACCACCACCCTGGCCAGGCTGCTCGGCATGGTGCTGCGCGGCGGCGCCGCCAACCCGTTGATCGGGCTGGCCGCGCCCACCGGCAAGGCCGCGGTGCGGATGAACGAGGCCCTGGCCGACGCGCTGGCCAGGATGCCGGCCGATCTGGCCGAACCGCTGCGCTCGCTGCAGGCCAGCACCCTCCATCGGCTGCTCGGCTGGGTGCCCGACTCGCACAACCGGTTCAGCCACCATGCCGGCAATCCGCTGCCGCACGATCTGGTGGTGGTGGACGAAGCCTCGATGGTGTCGGTCACCCTGCTCTCCCGGCTGCTGGAGAGCCTGCGTCCGCAGGCCCGGCTGATCCTGATCGGCGATCCCGACCAGCTCGCCCCGGTCGATGCCGGGCCGGTGCTGCGGGACATCGTGACCGCCGCTCCCGCCGCCTCGCCGTCGCTGGTCGAGGCGCTCGCCGCGGCCGGGCTGCCGCCGTCGGGGTCCGTGGTACGACTACGCCACAACCATCGCTCGACCCCGGCCCTGGCCGAACTGGCCGAGCTGGTGCTGGCCGGCGATGTCGAGGCCGCCACCGCGCTGGCCGGCTCCGGCACCGACGGCATCGTGATGGCCGAGACGGCAGCCGGGACGTCGCTGCGAGCGGCCGTCACCGAGTACGGCGCCGAGATGGTCGCCGCCGCCCGCCGCGGTGATGCCGAGGCGGCGCTGACCGCGCTGGAACGTCATCGGCTGCTGTGCGCGCACCGCCGCGGCCCGTACGGCGTCGCGCTGTGGTCGCGTCAGGTCGAGGATTGGCTCACCGCCGCGATCCCCGACTTCGACCCGCTGCAGGACTGGTACCCGGGACGTCCGCTGCTGGTCACCCAGAACTCCGCCGACCTCGGGCTGTACAACGGCGACACCGGCGTGGTGGTCGCCCAACCCGGCGGGCTGCGCGCCTGCTTCGCCCGCGGCGCTCAGCAGTACTCGGTCTCGCCCTTCCTGCTGGACGCGGTGCAGACCGTCCACGCGATGACCGTCCACAAGGCCCAGGGCAGTCAGTTCGACCAGGTCACGGTGGTGCTGCCCACCCCGGACTCGCCGCTGCTCACCCGCGAACTGCTCTACACCGCGCTGACCCGCGCCCGCTCGAAGGTCACCCTGATCGGGACGGTGGAGTCGCTGGCCAAGGCGATCGGCACCCAGTCGCTGGGCGCGACCGGGCTGCGTCACCGGCTGAACCCGACCTGAACTGCCTTCCAGCACAATGGTGACCACCCGAGCCGCCATCGTCGCTAGGAGGCAGCCTTGACCCAGCCACCCTGGGGCGCCCCGCCGCAACCGTGGCGACCGCCGGGCCAACCGGTCCCGCCACCGCAGGGCTGGCCGGCCCCCGCCACCGGGCAACCGGTCTGGCCGCAGCAGTTCGGGTGGCAGGCTCCGCCCACCGGTGGTGGCGGCTGGCCGGCACCCCAGCCGCAGTGGCAGCCGCCGCAACCGCCTCCGCCGAGGTATGGGCTGCGGGCGGTCGTGCTGGGCCTGCTGGTGGCGTTCGGGCTGGGCTTCTTCGGGCTGATTCTGGTCGGCGTCCTGCTGGCCGGCTCGGTGGGCCCGTCCGCCCCGGAACCGACCCCGCCCGTGGTGCCCACCGCCACCGCCGGGGGCACTCCGCCGGCCACCCAGTCCCGGACACCTTCGACCCCGCCGACGGCCAGCCCGGCTCCCACGCCCACCGCCGGCCCCACCACCACCGCGACACCGAAACCCACGCCGAAGCCGAAGCCCACCCCGACGCCGAAGCCCACCCGGTACGACCCACCGGACCTGCCCTACCCGAAGGATGTCGCGCAGGCCACCAAGTGGACCCGCAGCAACCCGCTCTACCTACAGCGGGCACCGGTCACCAACTGCGCGCTGCAGCGGTACTCGACCGACCGCCCACCGAAGAAGCTGGCCACCCTCGACAAGTACCTCACCCGCGCGCTGGGGTGCCTGGTGAAGGTCTGGCAGAAGCCGGTGACCGACGCCGGCTTCGCCCTCTACCAGCCGCCGGTGCGCAGCTACGACAGGCCGATCACCACCGCCTGTGGTGACAGCCCGCCGATGGACTCGGCGGCCGCCTTCTACTGCGGCGGAGATCAGCGGATCTACTACGGCGTCAACCGCGACCATCCGCTGTACTACACCACCCCGCTGGCCATCGAGGGGGTGCTGGCCCACGAGTTGGGGCACGCCATTCAGGGACGGACCGGCATCCTGTGGGCCGAGACCGTGCTGGCCTGGCAGGCCGACTCGGAGAAGAAGGCGCTGGAGTACAGCCGGCGGCTGGAGCTGCAGGCGCACTGCATGGCCGGCGTCACGATGAACGCGCTGGCCAAGGCCACCAAGCTGACCAAGGACGAGCGGCGGCTGCTGGCCGAGGACATGTACTCCCGCGGCGACCGGGAGGGCTATCCGCGCGACCACGGCTCGGCGGACAACCAGCGCCGGTGGATGGAGACCGGGCTGGGCACCCGCGACCTGGCTGCCTGCAACACCTTCACCGCAGCGGCGAAGCGGGTCGCCTGAGCTCGGTCAGGCCGCGCCCAGCCGTCCTTCGCGCCAGGCGGTGATCATCCGGTAGGCGATCGAGGTGGGCATCGGCAGCGCCACCTCGCCGGCCGTCAGACCGGCGTCCAGTTCAGCGCGGCTGAACCACCGGGCCGCCTCGATCTCGTTCGTGTCCAGGGTGATCGCGGTGTCCAGCGCCCGCGCGGTGAAGCCCAGCATCATCGACCGCGGGAACGGCCAGGGCTGCGAGCCCAGGTAGCGCGGCCGGCCCAGCCGCAGCCCGACCTCCTCGAACACCTCGCGGTGGACCGCCTGCTCCAGCGACTCCCCCGCCTCGGTGAAGCCGGCGAACACCGACACCCGGCCCGCGGGCCAGCTCGGCTGACGGCCCAGCAGCAGCCGGTCGTCGGCGTCGGTCACCGCGACGATCACCGCCGGGTCCACCCGCGGGTAGGCCTCGACGCCGCAGCCGGTGCAGCTCCGGCTGGCGCCGGCCCGGACCGCCACTGTGGCCGCGCCGCACTCGCTGCAGTATCCCGACCGGCGGTGCCAGTCGGCCAGTGCCACCGCGGTGAAGGCGAGCTGAAGTTCGGTGCCGTCCAGGCCGTCCATCACCGCCCGCAGCGTCGGGGCGTCGTCCAACTGCTCCCCGGTGCGGACGAAGACCGGGGCGGCGTCCACCAGCCCGGCCAGCAGATCCCGGTCCTGCCGGTCGCCCTCGGCCGGACGCAGCGCGAGGCCGTCCCCGGCCCAGGCCACCCGGCCGTCGTCGCTCACCGCCAGCACCCGGGCCTGACCGCCGGCCCACAGGCCGGCCACCCAGTCGCCGTCGCTGCGGCCGTCCTCAACCCGGTCGAGCCGGCTCGGATTCTCCCAGGTCGTCACTCGGGTCAGGCTAGCGCGCCGGCCAGCAGGGCTTCGAGCCGGTCTCGCTCGGGCAGCGACGGCCGCAGGACCCGACCGGTGGCCACCTCGTAGAACACCGCCTCCACCTGCTCGGGCGGGACGCCGGCCAGCTCGGCCCAGGCCAGCCGGTACCACGCCAGCTGCACCGGATCGGCCCGTCCGGCCCAGCCGGTCTTCCAGTCCACCACCTGGTAGCGGAACCGCCCGGTCCCGGGAAACACCGCGTCGATCCGGCCGCGCACCAGCCGGCCCGGCACCGCGATGGTGAACGGCACCTCCACCGCCACCGGCACCTGATCGGCGTAGGGACCGGCCAGGAAGGCCGCCCGCATCCCCTCGTCCACCTCGGCCAACTCGACCTCGAGATCGTCGGCCAGCGCGGCCTGGGCGGCGTACCGCTGCTCCAGCCAGCGGTGGAAGCCGGTGCCGCTGCGCTGCGCCTCGTCGACCAGCCGGGGCATCGGCCGCAGCAGGTCGGCGGAGTAGCCCGCCGGATCGCGCAGCAGTCGGGAGACACCGGTCACCGAGAGGTAGGGCGGGGCGACGGCCTGTCGCCGGCCGGTCGCGTCCGCCCTGGCCTGGACGGTGAGCGCCTGGCGCCACCGCTGCCAGTCGGCGAGCTCGGCGGCCAGATCCAGATCGGCCGGTGGGGGTACCGACGGCGCTGACCCGACGGCGGCCACCAGCGCCGCGGCGGCCTGTCGCCGCCGCCAACTCTGCGAGCCGTCGACCACCGGCCAGCCGGTGGCGGCCTGTTCCACGGCCAGCGGGTTGGTGTCGGAGAACTCGGTGGGAGCCTGCGCGGCGTCGGCGTGCTCGGCCAGCACCCGCAGGTAGTCCGAAGCCCGCCGCGGCCGGACCAGTTGCGCGTCCCAGGCGTGGCTGCTGGCGTACAGCCGCCGCTTCGCCCGGGTCACCGCGACGTAGGCCAGCCGGTCCTCGCTGAGTCGCTGGTCGGCGGTCAGCGCGCTGGCGAACTGCTTGAAGCCGTCGTTGCTGGTCTGGCGCAGTTGGGGGACGGCGTCGGCGTCACCCCGCAGCGGATGCGGCAGCGAGGCGGCGTTGCGCAGCCAGTTGCCGGTCACCCGGTCGGTCGGGAAGACGTCGGTGGCCAGCGCGGGCAGGAACACCACCTCCCATTCCAGCCCCTTCGCCCGGTGGACGGTCAGCAGCTTCACCGAGTCGTCGTCGGAGATCACCGCCTGCTCCAACCCCACGCCGTACTCCCGCTCGGCCTCGAACCAGGCCAGCAGGCCGCCCAGCGAGGCCTCGCCGTCGATCTCGCTGTAGCCGGCGACCGCCTGTACGAAGGCCGCCAGCTGGCCGGGGTCGGCCCCCTCGGCGAGCAGCTCGACCTCCAACCCGAGGGTGTCGATCACCCGGCTGACCAGGTCGACCACCGACTCCGACGCCCAGCGGCGCAGCCCGGTGAACTCCGCCGCGAAGGCGGCGAACCGTTCCACCGCGGCCGGGCTCAGCCCGCCACCGGACGGTTCGGAGGCGGGATCGGGTGGCGCGGCGGCGACCGCCGCCAGCGCCTCCAACAGGCTGGGGACGGCGGTCTGGTCGCCGCCGGCCAGCACCGCCACCAGGGCCTCGTCCAGGTCGGGCTCGGTGCCCCGCTTCGTGCGGCCGGCCAACTGGACGGCCCGGCGGCCGAGCAGTTCCAGGTCGGCCAGCCCGATCGCCCAGCGGGGCGAGGTGAGCAGCCGGACCAGCGCCGGGTTGTCGGCCGGATCGGCCAGCAGCCGCAGGGTGGCCACCACCTCGGCGATCGCCGGCAGTTCGAGCAGGCCACCCAGCCCGACGATCTCGGCCGGCACGCCGCGGGCGGTCAGCTCGGTGTAGAGCGCCGCAACGGTGGCGTTGCGGCGGGCCAGCACCGCGATCTGCGACCAGGCCTCGACCTGGCCGGAATCGTGCTCGGCCACCACCTGGTCGGCGATCCAGCCGCGCTCGGCCGGCCAGGTGTCAAACTCGGCGACCTCCAGCCGGGCCGGCGGGGTCTGCGGCGGGCAGCTCAGCGCGAGTTCCAGCCCGGCCAGCGCCGGATCGCTCCGGATCGGCTCGGCCAGCTGGTTGGCGGCGTCCAGGATCCGCTGGCCGCTGCGGCGGTTCACGGTGAGCGCGAACACCGGCGCTCGGCTGCCGTCGGCGGCGGGGAACTCGTCGGCGAACCGCAGGATGTTGCTGGCCGCCGCCCCCCGCCAGGTGTAGATCGCCTGGCAGGGGTCGCCGACCGCGGTCACCGGATACCCGCGGCCGTGGTCGGCGTCGGGACCGGAGAACAGCCCGGCCAGCAGCCGGGCCTGCGCGGCGGAGGTGTCCTGGTACTCGTCCAGCAGCACCACCGCGAACTCCTGCCGCAGCGCCTGGGCCACCGCCGGCACCTCGGTGGCCAGCCGGGCGGCCTGCGCCATCTGGTCGGCGAACTCGACGTAGCCGTAGCGCTGCTTGAGTTCTTCGTAGGCGGTGACCAGCCCGGCGAGCTCGATCCGCTCCTCGGCGGCGGCGCTGGCCTGGGCCAGGGCGGCGTACATCTGGCCGCGCCAGGTGGGCGCGCCGGCCAGTTCGGCGACGAACCGCTGCGCGTGGGCCACCAGGTCGTCGGGTTCCACCAGGTGGGAGCGTAGTTCGCCGGCCAGCTCGACCACCCGCTGGGTGATCGAGTCCGGTCGCAGCCGGGAGAGCGCGCGCAGCGGGGCGGGCGGGTCGGCCACCACCCGGGCGGCCAGCCGGAACCGGGCGGCGCCGGTGATCAGCCGGGCGCCGGGTTCGATCCCCAGCAGCAGGCCGTGCTCGTTCACCAGCCGGGCGGCGAAGGCATCGTAGGTGAGCACCAGCTCCTCGCCCTCGGAGTCGGCCAGGCCGGCCGCGATCAGCGCCCGTCGCACCCGGCTGGAGAGCTCGCCGGCCGCCTTGCGGGTGAAGGTCAGGCCGAGCACCTGTTCGGGACGCACCGCCCCCGAACCGACCAGCCACACCACCCGGGCGGCCATCACGGTGGTCTTGCCGGAGCCGGCGCCGGCGATGATCACGCCGGGCTCCAGCGGGGCGGCGATGGCGGCCAGTTGCTGCTCGGAGAACGGGATCCCCAGTAGTTCGGCCAGTTCCTCGGGACGTCGCAGCGTCATCGCAGCACCTGCTCTCCCCGCCCGGAGGCCGGGCAACTGTCGGCGAACGGGCAGCGATGGCAGTGCCCGCCCGGTGAGGCGCCGAAGCTTCCCTCGGCGACGATCGCCGCCGCCTGCGCGATCCGGTGGTGCACCCAGGTGGGATAGCCGGCCTCCGCCGGATCGTCGCCGAGGTGCGGCCGCTGGCCGAGCGGATCCTGGCTGAACTCCCGCGGCAGCGTCTCCGGCTTGCCGGGGTGTCGCAGGTACACCACGCTCGCCCCGGCCGACACCGCCCCCGGGCCGGCGACGCCATCGAAGCCGCCGGACTCCACCGCCAGCTGGTAGATGCCCAGCTGGTCCATGCCGGCCACCTCGGTGCTGGTCGGCCGGGTCCGTCCGGTCTTGAAGTCCACCACCTGCAGCCGGCCGTCGGGCAGCCGTTCCAGTCGGTCGACCGCGCCCACCACCTCGACGTCGCGGCCGTCCACCAGCAGGTTGATCTCGAACTGCTGCTCGACCGCCAGCGGCTCGACCTCCCGGCCGGACCGCCAGGCCAGGAAGCGGCCGATCGACAGCTCGGCCTCCACCCGCTCGACCGCGGAGAGCCAGCCGGTGTCGAACCGCAGGTGCTGCCAGGCGGTGTCGAGGTAGTCGCCCACCGCGGCATCGTCCAGCGCCCCGGTGCTGGCGTGCTGCACCAGCAGGTGGATCACCGAGCCCAGCGACGCCCCCACCGCCGGCGGCGGATCGGCGTGCGCCTGCCGGCTGAGGAAGTAGCGCCGCGGGCAGGTCAGCAGCGCGCTCACCTGGCTGGGGCTGAGCCGGATCGGCCCGGCGGTTGGCCGGTTGCCGCTGGAGAGTTCCCGCACCCCCCACCAGGTCGCCGGATCGGCGGCGGCCACCAGCGGCCGGTCGTGGTCGTCGCGCTCAGCAGCCAGCGCGGCCAGTTCGGCGGCCGCGGCCAGCCGGCGCGGTTCGGCGCTGTCCGGCGAGAGCAGGACGCCGCGCAGCAGCCCGACCAGACCGGGCGGGGTGACCGGTGGCCCGGGTTCGACCAGCTCGGGTTCGACGCCCAGTTCGGCCAGGAAGCGGGAGGGCTGGTCGGCCTCGCCCTCGGTGCCCGCCGCGGCGGTGACGATCAGCTCGCCGCGGGCCCGGGTGCAGGCCAACCGGAACAACCTTCGCTCGTCGGTCAGCCGCTGCCGGGCGTCCGGACGCGCACCGATCGCCTGGCTCAGCAGCCGCTCGGGTTCCAGCACCGCGCTCACTCCCCGCAGGATCGGCCAGCTGCCCTCCTGCACGCCGGCGACCACCACCAGTTCCCATTCCCGGCCCTTGGCCCGGTGGGCGGTGAGCAACGCCACCCCGCCCGCGCCGATTCGCGACTCCCGCTCCCGGTCGGCCGGGATCTGTTGCGCGGCGACCTGCTCCAACAGCAGGTGGACGCCGGCCGCCCCGGTGGCGGTGGCCTCGCCGGCCAGGTCGAAGAAGGCGGCCACCGCGTCCAGATCCCGGTCGGCGGCCCGGCCCGAAGCGCCGCCGGCCAGGGCTTCGGCCCGCAACCGGGCCGGCCAGCCGGTGCCCTGCCACAGCCGCCAGGCCACCTGGTCGGGACGTTCCTCGGCCGCCACCGCGGCTCGGGCGCCGGCCAGCAGTTCCACCAGCCGAGCCAGCCGGCGCTGCACCGGGCTCGGCTCGTCGACCCCCAGCCAGCCCGGCTCGTTCACCGCCCGGGCCAGTGCCTCCTCGGTGGCCGGCACCTGGCCGAGCGCGTCCCGGGCCTCGGGGTGGGCCTGCCGCCACTGCCGCACCAGCTGCCGCAGCCCGGCCGGGTCGAACCCGCCCAGCGGCGAGCTGAGCAGCCGGACCGCCTCGCCCGGCTCGAGTGCGCCGCGGGTCGCGACCTCCAGCGCCAGCAGCAGCGGACGCACCGCCTGCGCCTGCGCCAGCGCGATCTCGTCACCGGCCAGGGTCACCGGCACGCCGGCCTGCGCACAGGCGCGGGCCAAGCCGGCCAGGCCGGCTCCGGACCGGGTGAGCACCGCCATCTCGCGGTAGTCGATCCCACGTTCGATCCGGGCCCGCCGCAGTTCGGCGGCGATCGCCCTGGCCTGGGCGCCCTCGCTGGCGCAGAGCAGCACCCGGACCGACCCGCTCCGCCCGGCCGGTCGGGCCCGGCCGACCAGACCGGGCGCCGCCACCGGCAGCCGGTCCTCCACCCGGGCGATGGCCGCCGCCAGCCCACCGCCGCAGCGGTGGCCCTGCTCGAGCAGCTCGACCTCGCCGGGGCTGCCGTCGGATCGGGTGAAGATGCTGGCGAACTCGGCGGCGATCCGGGGGTGCGCGCCGCGGAAGGTGTTGACCGCGGCCTGCGGATCGGCGGTGGCCAGGATGCGCCCGCCGTCGGGCACCAGTTCGCGCAGCAACCCGAGCTGGGCCGGGTCGAGGTCGGTGACGTCGTCGACCAGCACCGCGTCGAACCGCTGCCGCAGCGCCGCCAGCACCTCGGCCGAGCCCAGCAGCAGCCGCGCCCGGTGCACCAGCTCGGCGTAGTCGAGCGCCTGTTCGGCGTCCAGCACGTCGAGGTACTCGGCGAAGAACTCCCCCACCGCCTGCCAGGCCGGCAGGCCCGCCTCGGCGCCCAGCGCGGCGACGTCCTCGGGATCCAGCCCGAGCTGCCGGGCACGGGCCAGCACCCCGCGCACCTGACGGGCGAAGCCGGCGGTCGGCAGCGCGGGCCGCAGCACCTCCGGCCACCGGTCCCCCTGGTCGCCGGCCAGCAGTTCGCGCACCCGGAACTCCTGTTCGGGGGCGGTCAGCAGCCGCCAGCCGGCAGGCTGGCCGTACTGGTCGAGTTCGCCGTACTGGTCGAGTTCGCCGTATCGGTCGAGCGCGCCGTATTGGTCGAGCAGAGTGCGGGCCAGCGCGTGGACGGTGGTGACGGTCAGCTGGGTGACCCCGCCGGCGTCGGCGGCGATCCGGTTGCGCAGCGTACTGGCCGCGGCCCGGCCAGAGGCCAGCACTAGCGGCCGCCGACCGGCGCGCAACTCGGCCACCGCGGCTCGCGCCACGGCGGTGGTCTTCCCCGTCCCGGCGCCACCGACCAGCAGCAGCGGGCCCTCCCAGTTCGTCACAGCACCATCGAAGCACCTGCCACTGACACTCGCCGAACCCGCCGCCGGCGGGCTGGACCGGCACCGGCGAGTGTGCGACAGTGACGGCCTGCCGACGGCCGCTGCGGGAGGGCCGGGCAGCACCACAGACCCGGTGCTCCCACCGGGCCGGGTTCCAGGAGGGCAGCCATGGCCGACGTCCGGGCACAGGTGGGCGAGCACACCGTGGCGCTCTCCAACCTGGACAAGCAGCTCTACCCCGACGGCACCACCAAGGCCGAGGTGATCGCCTACTACGGTGAGATCGCCCCCGCCATGCTGCCCCACCTGGCCGGACGGGCGGTGACCCGGGTGCGCTGGCCGAACGGCACCGACGCCCCGTCCTTCTTCGAGAAGAACCTTCCGGCCGGCACCCCCGACTGGGTGACCGGCTGCGAGGTGATCGCCTCCAACACCCGGATCTCCTACCCGATCATCAACTCCGCCGCCGGGCTGGTCTGGCTGGCGAACCTGGCCGCCCTCGAGCTGCACACCCCGCAGTGGCGGGTGGAGGATCAGCCGCCGCAACCCTTCGTGGTGGACGCCGCGACGCCCGCCGACCTGCTGGTGATCGACCTCGACCCCGGGCCGGGCGTCACCATGGCCGAGCTCGCCCGGGCGGCCCTGCTGCTGGCCCACGACCTGGCCGCGGCCGGGTTGGCCCCGGTGCCGCGCACCAGCGGCGGCAAGGGCCTGCAACTGCAGGCCGCGATCCGTCCCACCCCGGCCGGCGAGGTGCTGGAGTACGTCCGCGGGCTGGCCGTCCGACTGGCCGGCGAATACCCCGACCGGTTCGTCACCACCCAGGCCAAGGCGGTCCGTCCGGGACGCATCCTGATCGACTGGCTGCAGAATCAGGCCACCCGCAACACCATCTGCAGCTACTCGCTGCGTGGCCGGGAGCGGCCCACCGTGGCCACCCCGCTGACCTGGGACGAGGTCGGCGAGGCGGCCGACGGTGCCCCGCTCGGCTTCGGACCGGAACCCGCGCTGGCCCGGGTGGCCGAACACGGCGACCTGGCCGCCGGACTGCTGGTCGCCGATCGGCCGCCGCTGCCCACCCCGCACTCGCTGTGAGCAAAGCCGTCCCCACACCGTTTTCGTCACAGCTTGGCGGCAGGTGGGCTGGGCGAGAGGTCAGGCTGTGATCAAACTGGTTCCCACACCGGTTTGATCACAGCATGATGGAACCGCGCGGGATGGGGGTTCTCCCCGGTCCGTCCCCAGCATCCGGAACGCCCGGCCCGCCGCCTGCGCCCCCGGACGCCAGTCCGGCTAGATTGGTCACCTAATCACCACACCCTGCTGAGAGGCCCGCGATGACAACTCCCGCCCAGCCGTCGTCCGGTGCGGCCCAGGCCGCTCCCCTGGCTCCGCCCGACATGCTGTCCCTGACCGCACCCGAGGCACCGCCGGCGATCGCCGAGACCCAGGCGCCGGCGATGGCCCCGCAGGTGGAGGCCGCGCAGGTTCCGGTGCTGGACGCGAAGGTGGAGGAGTTCCTCGGCGCGCTGGGCAGCGCGGAGGCGAACTCGCCGACCTTCTCCGCCCAGGCCGACGCGGTCCGCTCGATGGGCGACGCCGACATCCGCAAGGCCGCCGAGACCTCCAACCGGCTGCTGCAGACCCCCGTCCGGGCAGTGCAGACCGGCGGCCTGGCCGAGGGCTCCAAGGTCGGCCAGACCCTGCTGCAGCTGCGTCGCACCGTCGAGGACCTCGACCCCAGCGCCGCCCAGGGCGCCAAGAAGTGGTTCCGGAAGCTGCCCTTCGGCGACCAGGTCAGCGACTACTTCCGCAAGTACCAGAGCTCGCAGGAGCACCTCAACGGCATCCTGCACGCGCTGCGCAACGGCCAGGACGAGCTGACCAAGGACAATGTCGCGCTCAACATGGAGAAGCAGAATCTCTGGACGGTGATGGGCCGGCTGAACCAGTACGTCTACATCGCCGAGCGGCTGGACGCCAAGCTGTCGGCGCAGATCGCCGAGCTGGAACTCACCGACCCGGAGAAGGCCAAGGCGCTCAACCAGGACGTGCTGTTCTACGTCCGGCAGAAGCACCAGGACCTGCTCACCCAGCTGGCGGTGTCGATCCAGAGCTACCTGGCGATCGACATCATCATCAAGAACAACATCGAGCTGATCAAGGGCGTCGACCGGGCCTCGACCACCACCATCTCGGCGCTGCGGACGGCGGTCATCGTCGCCCAGGCGCTGGGCAACCAGAAGCTGGTGCTCGACCAGATCACCGCCCTGAACACCACCACCTCGGCGATGATCCAGCGCACCTCGGAGATGTTGAAGGAGAACTCGGCCAAGATCCAGGAGCAGGCCGCCTCCTCCACCATCGGCCTGGAGCAGCTGCAGGCGGCGTTCGCCAACATCTACGCCACGATGGACTCGATCGACGAGTTCAAGCTGAAGGCGCTGGACACCATGGCCGCCACCATCGGCACCCTCGAGGTCGAGGTGGTCAAGAGCCGCGAGTACCTGGACCGGGTGGCCTCGCAGGACGCCCGCGCCTCCCAGCTGCCCAGCATCACGATCGATCGGTAAGCGGCGCAGATGGGTTTTTGGGATTGGTTGCGGGGACGCGAGCCGGAGCCTGAGCCCGGTCCCCCGCCGGAGGTCGCCACGGCTCCCACCGAGGCCGACATCGCGGCGGCGCTGGCCCGGGTGGAGGAACTGGTCGCCGACCCGGCCATCCCCGGGGTGGTGCGCTCCCGGGCGCAGAAGGTGACCCAGACGGTGCGCAAGACGCTGCCCCGGCTGGGCCTGCTCGGGCTGGGCAGCTATGACTCGTACTCGGTGGTCGCCACCGCCACCGACTACCTGCCGGAGGCGATCGGCGCCTACCTGCGGCTGCCCAGGGACTGGGCCGACTCCCGTCCGGTGGAAGCCGGGAAGACCCCGCTGATGCTGCTGATCGACCAACTCGACCTGCTCGGAATCACCATGGAGAAGATCTACGACGCGGCCAACCGCACCGACGCCGAGGCGTTGATCGCGCACGGCCGGTTCCTGCAGGACCGGTTCGGTCACGGACCCGTCCGTCCCCGCCCCGGCGCCCCCGCCGGTCTCCAGCAACCCGCTCGATCTGGGGCACCCATGAGCACCCCACGGAATTCTCCTGCTCCGCTGCGCTCCCCCGAACAACTCCGCGGGGAGCCCGCATGAGCGCCCCCGACCTGCGCAAGGCGCTGACCGCGCTGGACTCCGCCGCCCGGAAGGCCGGGATCGATCCGCTCGCCGCCGCCGAGGACGCCAAGGCCCTGGCCGCGGCGGTGGCGGAGTCGAACCGGGGCGCCTACCTGGCCTGGTGCCAGGCCTTCGACGTCCCCGCCTCGGCCACCCCGTTCTACGACGCCGCCTCGAAGGGACGCCGCTACCGCGGCCTGCCCACCCCGACCGCCGCGCACTCGATCACCCTGGGGGGCAAGGCGGCAGCGGCCTACCGGCAGGCGCTGGTGGACGTCTGCACCGCCGCGGCCCTGCTCGGCGAGCCCGGCCCGACCGCGATGGGAGCGGCCCAGCTGGCCGCTGCCGCGCAGCTCGGCGCGCCGGCGCCCCGGCCGACCCAGCAGCCGACCGGACCGGCCCCGGACGCCGCCCAGCAGGAGTTCGCCCGGCAGGCGCCGACCATCCTGGCCGACGTGCTGTCGCGGCTGGGCGAATCGCAGCAGCGGATGCTCGACCTGAACCGAACCGACCCGCTCACCCCGGGAGCCATCCCGGGGCTGCCCGGCTCGGCCTTCCCCACCCCGTCCCTGCCGCCGGCGACGCCCGGCGCCACCTCCGCCCCGGCCCCGACCGCGGCCACGCCACCACCGGCTGAGCCGGAGCCCGAACCGGAACCCGAGCAGCCGAAGAAGACCGTCGAGGAGTGGCTGGCCGAGCTGGACGAGCTGATCGGCCTGGCCTCGGTGAAGACCGAGATCCACCGGCAGACCGCCATCCTGCGGGTGGACGCGCTGCGCGCCAAGGCCGGCCTGAAGTCGCCCACCATCACCCGCCACCTGGTGTTCACCGGCAACCCTGGCACCGGCAAGACCACGGTGGCCCGGATGGTGGCCGGCATCTACGCCGCGATCGGCCTGCTCAGCAAGGGCCAGTTGATCGAGGTGGACCGCTCCGAGCTGGTCGCCGGCTACCTCGGCCAGACCGCGATCAAGACCGCCGAGGTGGTCACCAGCGCCACCGGCGGCGTGCTGTTCATCGACGAGGCCTACTCGCTCAACGGCGACCAGTACGGCGAGGAGGCGATCAACACCCTGGTGAAGGAGATGGAGGACAAGCGCGACGACCTGGTGGTGATCGTGGCCGGCTACACCGGGCCGATGACCACCTTCATCGCGAACAACCCCGGGCTGGCCAGCCGGTTCCGCACCACCATCGAGTTCGCCGACTACACCGACGAGGAACTGGAGAAGATCTTCACCCAGCTGGCCGGCAAGGCCGACTACGACCTGGCCGAGGGCTGCCTGGCCGAGTTCCACCGGCAGCTCTCCCGGCAGCTGCGCGACGACACCTTCGGCAATGGCCGCTGGGCGCGCAACCTGTTCGAGGCGGCGATCGGCCGCCACGCCTGGCGGCTGCGCGAGATCGAGGAGCCGACCCTGGAACAGCTGCGCAACCTGGAACCGGAGGATCTGATCCCCGAGCCGGCCCCGCCGGTGGAGTGGCAACCGGTCGGCGAGCCGGACGAGACCGCCGACCAGCCCGAGGAGCCGCAGGAGTGACCACCCCCACCCAGCCACCCGCCACCGTGTCGTCCCGGCCCGCCCCGGGGCAACCGGACGCCGCGCTGACCCGGGCCGGCCGCGCCTCCCGGGCGCTGACCGGCCGCGGTAGCGGCGCCACCCCCCGCCGGCTGCGGCTGGCGCGGCTGGTGCTGGTGCTGCTCTCCCTGGTGGTGGGAGTCGGCGCGGTGGCGACCGGCAACGAGCTGGACGACCGGGAGGCCACCGCCGCCCGGCACGCCGCCCAGTTGGAGCGTGCCGGCAGCATCGAGGCCAGCCTGAAGCGCGCCCAGGAGAAGTCCGCCGGCAAGGTCACCGGCGACGCCGTGCTGCCGGCCGAGACCAGCGCCGCCCTGGACAGCGCCACCACCGAGCTGCTCGAAATGGCCCGGGCCGGCACCGACGACACCACCCGGCTGGCCGAGATCGGCCAGTTGATGTCGCGCTACACCGAGTTGCTGGCGGCCGGCAAGGCCACCGAGGCCAAGCAGCTGCTCGAAACCGACCTACTGCCCGCCGTCCAACAGCTCAAGGCCGCCCACGACGCGGTCGCCAGCACCGAGGTGCCGTGGTGGATGTGGCTGGTGCCGGTCGGCGCCTGGTTGGCGGTGGCCACCATCGTCGGCGTCGCCTGGTACACCGCCCGGGTGAGCCACCGGGTGGTCAACGCCGGGCTGGCGGTAGCCGCGGTCGCCACCGCGGCCCTGGCGAGCCGCAGCGGCACCGTGCTGGCCGATCACGTCGCCGGCAGCAGCGGCGACGGCAGCTTCATCGTCCTGGCGGTGGCCACCACCCTGATCAGCGCGGTGGCCGGCGGCTGGGGACTGCATCAGCGGCTGAAGGAGTATCGATGAGCACCCCCGAACAACTCCGCGGGGATCTGGCATGAGCGCCACCGTCTCCCCCGCCGCCCCGGGCCAACTGGGGGTCGCCGCCCGGCCGGCCGAGATGCTGGAGTACCTGGGCAAGCTGGACGCCTGGCTGGGCCAGCGCCGCGCCGAACTCGACGCCCTCGACTCCCAGATCCAGGCCACCGGACGCCAGGCCGAACTCACCGGGGACATCACCTTGGCGCTGGCGCTGTGGCAGGCGGTGAAGACCCGGCAGGATCTGATCCTGCGCACCTGGGATTCCGGCCGGGTCGGGCAGGTCGAGCTCGACCGGCTCTCCGGCCTGATCTGGGGACGGCTGGACACCCAGGCCTCCTCGGTCGACCAGCTGCGTTCGATGGCGGTCTCGCTGCCCGAGGCCGGCCGGCTCTGCGACGCCCTGGTGGCGCAGCTGCGCACCCGGCTGAACACCGATCCGAACGCCGAGCAGCAGCTGATCCGGCTGCGCAACCTGCGCGCCCAGTTCGAACGGATCCGCGACCAGATCGGGCTGGAGCCGGCCGCCCAGCAGCCCGCCGCCCAGGCCAGGCTCGCCAGCTTCCAGCAGCGCGCCGAGGAACTGTCGGCCAAGCGGGAACGCGGTGGTGACATCGGCGGCCTGCTCGGCCCGCTGGAGATCGACGCCGCCCGCTACGAGCGCGACCTGATCGTCAACGCCGCGCAGCGGCGCGAGGCCCGCGACCTGGTCACCCGGGCGCGGGAGACCCACGGCGCGCTGGCCGCCCGGGAGCAGGCTGTCCGGCAGGTCGCGGTGCAGGCCGCCGCCACCTGCTGGCCGCTGCCCACCACCGGCGTGCCGGCGCTGGCCGGGTTGGGCCCGATCCCGAACACCAGGGCGGCGCTGCAGCCCTACCTGGCCCAGCTGGACTCCTACGCCGCGGCGCTGGCCGCCGCCCATCGCGACCTCTCCGCCGCGATCGCCGAGGTGCCGCGCGGCCGCGAGCTGCTGGAGGCATTGCGGGCCAAGGCCGCCTCGCTGGGGTGCGCGGACGACGCCACGCTGGTCGCGATCGGCGAGCTGGTGACCGCGCAGTACGGCGGCGACGGCCCCACCGTGCTGCCGGTGGTGAACGAGTTGCTGGCGGCCTACTCCGCTCGGCTCGACTATCTGAAGACCCGATCGGGGAGCGGCGCGTGAGGTGCGGTCAGCCGGGCTGCACCGGCACCATCGTCGACGGCTACTGCGATGTCTGCGGCATGCCGCCGGCTCCCGGCAGCATGCCGGTGGGACGCGGCGTGGCGGGCTCGCGTCCGTCCACCACGGCCACCGGACGGTGCGCCCAGCCGGGTTGCACCGGCCAGATCGTGGACGGCTACTGCAATGTCTGCGGGCTGCCGCCCGACTCCCCGCAGTCCGGCCCGGCCGAGACCCCGGCCGTCAGCTCGCTGACCCGGGCGTCGGCGCAACTGGGCTCGACCGCGCTGGGTTCGGCCCGGGCGAGCTCCTTCGGCACCCCGGCGGTCCGCCGCCGGCAGGCCCGCCGCCGCGGACCCGGCCGGATCGGCGCCGGGATCACCTACGTCCCGCCGGCGCCGGCGATCGACCCGTCCAAGGCCGTCCTGGTGTCGCCGGTGGTGCCCGAGGAACGCCGGGTCTGCCCCAAGTGCGGCGCCAAGGTCGGCCAGTCCTCCACCGTCGGCGAGGGCCGCAGCGAGGGCTTCTGCCCGAACTGCGGCGCCCCCTACTCGTTCACCGCCAAGCTGGCCGCCGGCGACGTGGTGGCCAACCAGTACCAGGTGGCCGGGGCCCTGGCCCATGGCGGGATGGGCTGGATCTACCTGGCCCGCGACCTCAATGTCTCCGGCCGCTGGGTGGTGCTGAAGGGCCTGCTGAACGCCGGCGACTCCGACGCCCTGGCCGCCACCATCAGCGAGCAGCAGTTCCTGGCCCGGGTCGAGCACCCGCTGATCGTCGAGATCTACAACTTCGTCACCCACGACGACGCCGGCTACATCGTGATGGAGTACGTCGGCGGCCGGTCGCTGAAGCAACTGCTGAAGCAGCGCCGCGAGGCCAACAACGACCAGCCGAACCCGCTGCCGCTGGATCAGGCGCTGGCCTTCCTGATCGAGATCCTGCCGGCTTTCAGCTACCTGCACGAGCTCGGTCTGCTGTACTGCGATTTCAAGCCCGACAACGTGATTCAGGTGGGCGACACGCTCAAGCTGATCGACCTGGGCGGCGTTCGCCACATGGGCGACGACGAGTCGGCGATCTACGGCACGGTGGGCTTCCAGGCCCCCGAGGTGGCCACCGCCGGGCCGTCGGTCGCCTCCGACATCTACACCGTTGGCCGCACCCTGATGGTGCTCTGCGCGGACCTGCCTGGCTACCAGACCGAGTACGAGTTCGCCATCCCGCCGGCCTCGGAGATCCCGGCCTTCGCCGAGCACGACGCCGCCTACCGGCTGCTGCTGAAGTGCTGCGCCCGCGAGCCCAACGACCGCTTCGCCACCGCGGACGAGTTGCGCACCCAGTTGCTCGGCGTGCTGCGCGAGGTGGTCGGCGCGAAGACCCCCGGTCTGGCGACCACCGCCGCGGCGTCCGCGCTGTTCGATCCGCCGACCGCCACCGGCGACCAGTTCAGCTGGCGGCAGCTGCCCCGGTTGCGGCCGGACGAGACCGACCCGCAGCACGCCTGGGTGGCCCGGATCAACCTGGACGACCCGGCGCAGCGGCTGGCGGCGCTGCGCAGCGCCCCGGCGCAGACCGCGGAGGTGCTGCTGGCCCGCGGCCAGGCCGCCCTCGAACTGGGCGATGCCCGGACCCTGGACCAGTGCGTCCAGCAGTTGCTGACCGCCGATCCGTGGGAGTGGCGGGCGGTCTGGCTGGCCGGGCTGGGCGCGCTGGCCGGGCAGAACTACGTCGACGCGCAGTCGTCCTTCAACGCGGTCTACGGTCAGGTGCCGGGCGAGCTGGCCCCCAAGCTGGCCCTGGCGGTGGCCTGCGAACTGGGCGGCGAGCCGGATCTGGCCGAGACCCTGTACCAGGTCTGCGGCTCCACCGACGCCAACTACGTCACCCCGGCGGCCTTCGGGCTGGCCCGGGTGCGCGCCGGACGCGGGGACGCCGCCGGCACCCTCGCCGCGCTGGAACTCGTCCCCAACACCTCCCGCGGGTACCCCGAATCGCAACGCCAGCGGGCCATCCTGCTGGCCCGCCAGGCCCGCGACGCCACCGCCATCGAGCAGGCCCTCGGCGCGGTCGCCAATGCCCGGCTCGACCCCGCCACCCAGGCCGAGTACGAACAGGAACTGCTGGAACGGGCCCTGGAGTTGGGCGATCAGAACCAGGCCCGGCTGCGCGGCAGCGCGCTCGATCCCGCCCAGGTGCGCAGCCTGCTCGAGCAGACCTACCGCCGGCGCGCCGGCCTGACCACCGACCCGACCGAACGGGCGCAGTACGTCGACCTGGCCAACTCGATACGACCCTGGAGCCTGCTGTGAGCCAAGACGAACCCTGGCCGCTGCTCGACGGCGGCGCGACTCCCCTCTCGGCGGTGGCCGGCCGGTGCCCCACCTGCACCTACCCGGTGACCGCCTGGGCCAGCTTCTGCGAGGGTTGCGGCGCGCCGCTGCTGCCCACCGCCCCCCCGCCACCGCTGCAGCCCAACCAGGGCTCGGCCGCCACCCGCCGGCTCGGCGCCGACGCGCAACCCCGGCTCTGCCCCCAGTGCGGCGGCATCATCGACGCCGACGGCTACTGCCAGACCTGCGGCAGCAAGGCGCCCGACCCCCGCGATCACAGCGAACTGGCCCCGGCCGACTGGCTGGCCGGGGTCTGCGACCGGGGCATCCAGCACGCCCGCAACGAGGACGCCCAGGCGCTCTGGGTGGCGACCGGAGGGTGACCGGGCGGTGCTGGTGGTGTGCGACGGCGTCTCCAGCTCGGCCGAGGCGGATGTCGCCTCGGCGGCCGGGACGGAGCGGGCCTGCCGCGTCCTGGCGGAACGGGCGGTCGGCACCGACGACCAGATCGCCGAGGCGCTGGTCGCCGCCGCGGCCGAGGCGAACGCGGCGATCGCCAGCGCCACCAGCGGCGAGGGCATCGCCGCCGGTTCGGCCACCTTCGCCGCAGCCGTGGTCGCCGGTGACGCGATCCACTACGGCTCGCTGGGCGACAGCCGGGTGTACTGGCTGGGGCAGGAGCAACTGCTGCTCACTCGGGACGACTCGATGGCGCAGGAGTTCATCGAGCAGGGGATGCCGCGGGACGAGGCCGAGGCGATGCCGAAGGCCCACGCCATCACCAAGTGGCTGGGCAGCGACGCGCTGGACGTGATCCCGCGGACCGGCGTGCTGCGTCCCGCTGGCGAGGGCTGGCTGCTGGTCTGTTCGGACGGGCTGTGGAACTACGCCTCCGACCCGGCGGCGCTGGCCGAGCAGTTGGCCACCGCGGCCGCGGTCGATCCGTCCCCACTGGCGATCGCCCGATCGCTGGTGGCCTGGGCGAACGCGCAGGGTGGCCACGACAATGTCACGGTGGCGCTGGCGCGTTACCCGGTTAGGCTGGAGGAACCGGCCGGGGCGGCCGGAGAAGGGGAACCGATCGATGGCTGAATTCACCTCCGCGGTGTACCAGAACGAGTACCTGCCCGACGGCGGCACCGACGTCAACGCGATCGTCACGATCTCGTGCACCGGCGCCGGCGAGGCCGGCAAGACCGGTTCGGGCGATGCGGGTGAGATCATCATCGTCGACACCTCCGGCTCCATGGGCCAGACCAACATGAACGCCGCCAAGCAGGCCGCCATGGTCGCGCTGGATCACATCCTGGACGGCACCTACTTCGCGGTGGTGGCCGGCAACCACAAGGCCTACCTGGCCTACCCGATGGTGCAGACCGGCGCCGGCATGGTGCGGATGGACGCCCGCACCCGGGCCGAGGCGCGCCGGGCGATCAGCTTCTTCCGGGCCGACGGCGGCACCGCGATGGGTACCTGGCTGAACCTGGCCAAGGCACTGTTCGCCTCGGTGGGGCCGCTGGCCAACAAGCACGCCATTCTGCTCACCGACGGCGAGAACCACAACGAGACCCAGGCCCAGCTGGACGCCTCGATCGCGAACTGCGTGGGCCACTTCCAGGTGGACGCCCGCGGCGTCGGGGTGGACTGGAAGGTGGCCGAGATCCGCAAGATCGCCCAGGCGCTGCTGGGCACCGTCGACATCATCCCGAACGCCAGCCAGCTGGGCGCGGTGTTCACCGAGCTGCTGCGCAACTCGATGGCCCGCGGGGTGGCCAACGCCGAACTGCGGGTCTGGATCCCGCAGGGCGCGCAGGTCCAGTTCGTCCGCCAGGTCTCCCCCACCGTGGAGGATCTGACCCACCGCGGCACCCCGGTCAACCAGCTCACCATGAGCTACCCGACCGGCGCCTGGGGCGACGAGGAACGCGACTACCACATCGCCATCCGGCTGGCCGCCAAGACGGTCGGGCAGGAACAGCTGGCCGCCCGGGTACAGCTGGCGGTCGGCCAGGAACTGCTCACCCAGGGACTGGTGAAGGCGAAGTGGTCGGCCGACACCAACCTGACCGCGCAGATCAACCCCGAGGTGGCGCACTACACCGGCCAGACCGAGCTGGCCCAGGTGATCCAGGAGGGCCTGGCCGCCCAGGCCGCCGGCGACGAGGCGACCGCCACCACCAAGCTCGGCCGGGCCGTCCAGCTGGCCACCGAGACCGGCAATGCCGAGGCGACCGCCAAGCTGCGCAAGGTGGTGGACGTCGCCGACGCCCGCACCGGCACCGTCCGGCTGCGCCGCGCGGTCGACAAGGCCGATGTGATGGCGCTGGACACCGCATCGACCAAGACCACGAGAATCAGGGGCTGACATGCCGATCTGTCCTTCCGGCCACAGCTCGGCCGCGACCGACTTCTGCGACACCTGCGGGCTGCCGATTCCGGCCCAGGCCGCCGACACCCCGGTGCCGCCGCCCGCCGTCGCCCCGCTGCAGCCACCGGCGGCGCTGGTCTGCCCGGCCTGCGGCACCCCGAACGTCGCCGACGCGCTGTTCTGCGAGGCCTGCGGTCACGACTTCATCGGTGGCACGACGCCGGCCCCGACCGGGTCTCCCTCTACGCCTGTTGAGCAGGCTGAGGCCGAACCGGCGGCCGCCGAGCTGGCAACGCCCTCCGAACCCGCCGCACCCGCCGAACTCCCGACGATCCCAGCCGACGACCACCCGGCGGCGGACAGCGGCGAGAGGGAAGCAGAAGCGGGCCGAGGAACAGAGCCTGTCGAAGGGTCGTCCCCGCACCAGCCCCAAGCCAGCCCGGCCAAGGTGGAGTGGATCGCCGAACTCTGGATCGACCCGGACTGGTACGCCGCGCAGGGTTCCACCGATCCGCTGCCCTCCCCCGGCCTGCCGGACATCGTCCCGCTGGTGAAGGACACCAACCTGATCGGCCGGATCTCCACCAGCCGCAACATCTATCCCGAGATCGACTGCGAGCTCGATACCGGTTGCAGCCGTCGGCACGCCCGGCTCACCACCGACGGCAGCCGCTGGTGGGTCGAGGATCTGGAGTCGGCCAACGGCACCTTCCTCGGCACCGCCGCCGGTCCACTGCCGGCCATGCCGATCCCGCACGGCAAGGTCGAACTGGCCCCCGACCAGCGGATCTACCTGGGGGCCTGGACGCGGATCGTGGTCCGCCGGGCCACCGAAGACGAGCAAGCGGCCTTCGCCGGCCTCACCTCCTGACCTTCCGGCCGAGCCGGCCTCCCAGTACAGTCAGCGGACCTGGCATGCCCGTTGCACCGGACGGAAGGAGGTTGGATGAACGCGCCGCCGGACGCCCGCCCCGAACCGGCCCCGCCGACCCCCGGCCCCACTCGACCGGTCGGCTGGAGGTCCGCCACGGTGGTGGCCCTCGCCTTCGGCTTCGGGCTGCTGACCACGGCGGTGGCGCTCCAGCCGCCCCGGACGCCCCAGGACTCCCTGCTGCCCGCCGACGGCTCGGTCCAGGCGGTGGAGGTGGAGGGAGAACCCGGACAGGTCGAGTGGGCGGCACTGCGCGGCCGACAGCTCCGCGGCCTCGGCGCGCTCGGCCGGCTGGCGACTGAATCGGTCCCCGCCGGCGAACTGGACGCCACCCAATGGTGGCGGCTCGGCTTCACCGTCGCCGATCCCCCGCCCATCCTCGGCGGTTCCGGACCGTTGGTGCCGACCACCGAGTTCGTCCTGCTGCGCGGCAGCGAGCACGAGCTCTCCCTGGTCGGGGTCTCGCTGCAGCACCTGGGTTGGGTGTACACCGATCCGGTGCCGCTGCCGGCCTCCGGCGAACGGCAGCTGACCGGGCGGTACACCCCGCCCGGCGGCGATCCCGGCGAGCACCGCACCCGGGTGCTGGCCAGCACCACCGGCGGGTGTCGCACCGCCGAGATCCACTCCACCCTCGGCGACCTGGAGGTGGAACTCGGCCTGGAACTGTGCCAGGGCAGGTTCGTCCGATTCGACATCGCCATCCCGGGCAGCGGCTCCTCCAGCTTCGTCGCGGTCGACCGCCCGCCGACGCCGTTCCAGGGCGAACTCACGGCGGTGCCGTCCCGGCCGGTCGAGGGTGGGTGGCAGGTCAGCAGCGCGAAGCTGGTGGCTGCCGACTCCGCCCTGGGCGGTGCCGCCGGCTGGGATCTGAGCGGCTACCTCGACCCGGTGGTGCTGCGGGACGAGACCGCCGTGGTCGCCCGGTACGGCAGCCAGGACCTGATCGCGGTCGATCCGGGATGGACCGACGGCGACCCGGCCCGGATCCGCTGGGTGGCCCATCCGGGCGGGGTGATCCGCGCCCTCAGCACGACCGGCGACCTGACCGTGGCGGCCACTTCCGAGCGCGCCCTGGTCGGGTACGGACCGGACGGGATCCGCCACTGGCGGCTCGAGCTTCCCGACCTGATCGCGCCTCCGCTGGCCACCGACGGCGACCTGCTCTACGCCGCCTCGGTCAACGGCTGGGTCACCGCGGTGGAGCCGCGGTCCGGCCGGCAGCACTGGCGGCAGCGGGTCGGGGACCACCTGCTGACCGGCCCCGCCCCGGTGCCCTCCGGTGGTGTCGTGGTCGGGACCGCCGAGGGCACCCTGCTCCGGCTGGCCGCCGACGGCAGCGTCACCTGGTCGGAGCAGCTGGACGACAGCCGCCCGGCGATCGAGTCGGTGGCCACCACCGGCGAGCAGGTCTTCACCGTCTCCGGCGAGGTCGCCGCCCGCGCTGTCTCCGACGGCAGCGAGCAGTGGGCGATCGACCGGGGCAGCGCCGTCCCGATCGATCTGGCGACCCCGACCGGGCTGGTCGGCCTGGCCACCTCGTACGGGGTCTGGGCGCTGGAGCCAGCCCGCGGTGACACGCTGTGGTGGCTGGATCAGCAGGTCGGGGCGGTCCGCGGCCGAGGCGGCGTGCTGTTCAGTTTCAGCCCCGGAAGGGTGGACGCCGGGCTGGCCGATCGAGAGACCCGGGCTTCGTGGCAGCTCCCGGGTCTGAACCCCAACCGCGGGCGCTGCGGCTGCGCGGCAACCCCCGATGGCTGGTTGTTCAGCACCGGGACGACCCTGGCGAGGTTGCGATGAGCGGGTCGGAAGCGGACCCGCCGCAGGTCGCTCCGGCAGCGCGGACCACCCTGCTGCGCGCCCTCGCCGGCTGGCTGGGGGTGGTGCTGCGACGCGGGCTGCTCGACCCGGTCGAGGAGGGCCGGCTGCGGACGGCCGGCCTGTCGCGGCCCTGGCGGATGCTGGTGTGGCTACTGCAGGGCGGGCTGGCCGTCTCGCTGCTGGTGATCGCCGCCGCCCCGTGGCTGCGTGGCCACCTGGAGTTGGACGCCAGCACGCTGCGGACCGACTCCGCGCCGGCCGGCTGGGTCTGGCTGCCGTTGGCGATCGCCTCGCTGGCGGTCTGCCTGGTGCTGACCGCGGTGCTGCACGCGCCGTGGTGGGCGCGCCTGCTGGGCCAGGCGATGGCGACGGTCTACTACACCGATCTGACCCTGAAGTCGCTCACCGCCGACCCGGCGGCGACCTGGGTGACCGGCGTGGCGGCCGGGTTGTTCGTCGCCCAGCTGGCACTGCTCGTGGTCCGGGCGGCCAGCCGGCCGGCCTGGTGGGAGCCGCTGGCGGTGTGGGGCCTCACCGTGGCCGTGCTGGTGGTCACCACCAGCCCGCGGCTGCATCCCGGGATTCCGGGCGACGGCGCGCTGCTGTACGCCTCCTGGGAGTCGTTGGTGATGATCAGCGTCTTCGTGATGCCAGTGGTGTACGCCTCGGCGATCGGGGCCGCGCAGCTGGCCGTCGGCCTGGCCGAGTCGGCGGTGGTCGGAACCGCCGCTCGGCTCCAACCCGTGGCCCTGCTGCTGGGCACCGCAGGCATCCTGCTGGCCGCCACCGTCGCGGCGACGATCGGTCTGGCGGGGGCCGGGCACGGGTGGCCGGAGCTCGGCGGCGGCTTCGCCGCGGTGTCGGTCTTCGCGCTCGGCTGGTGGGGACTGGACCAGCTGGCCCGGCGGCGCGGCGCGCCGGCCTCCCGGCTGACCGAACTCGAGACGGTCTTCGGCACCGCCTTGCTGATCGGCCTGCTGGTGCACCTGAACCTGGTGGTCTCCACCCTGGCGCGGCTGACCATCAGTGGTGGCCGGCTGGCCGCCGTCGCGCTGGGCCGGCCGGAACTCCACGACTGGGCCGCCGGGCTGGAGCGGCCGCTGAGCGCCGCCGTCCTCTTCCTCGACACCCCGGCCGGCCGGATCCCGGTCCTGATCGTGATGCTGGCGGTGGCGGTGTGGTGGGCGAGTCGGGGTGGCCGCGGCCCGGCGCAGCTTCTGCTGGGAGCCGCGGTGGTGATGAGTCCGGTGGCCTTCCGGGCCGGATTCCAGCCGGCCCTGGTTGAGCTGATCCCGGTGCTGGCCGGTCTGGCGCTGTGCGCCGGCTATGGTGCACTGGCGCTCCGGGGGCGGCTGGACACAGCCAGGCTGGCCGCGCTGGCCACCGGCGGGCTGATCGTCGCGTTCTTCCAACAGACCGGCGTGCTCGCCTCGCCGCTCGGCCTGATCTTCTCGGGCAGTGGCGCGCTGATCTTCGGCCTGGTGTGGGGCTTCCTGACCGGCTCCGGGTTCGCCAACGCCGCGGGACGCCGGTGGCCCCGGGAGTCGCGCACCCTGCTGGTGCTGGCCCAGTTCGTGCTGACCGCCGCGATGCTGGTCCTGACCGCGCTGTTCGCCGATCCGACCCGCGCCTTCGACACCGCCGCGCGGGACGTCCTGGGCGCCACCGTGCTGGGCAATGCCCTGCTGGCCTGCGCCCTCGCCAGCTGCCTCAGCCGGGCCCTGACTTCACCGGCCCCGGCGGTGGAACTCCCCGACCGGTGAGCCCGGAACCCGGCCGGAAACAGCCGGTGGGGGCGCCGCCGAAGCGACGCCCCCACCGGAGGTTGGTACTACGTGCCGATTACTTGCAGACCTCGGCGGCGGCCTTTCCGGCAGCGGTGTCCGGCGCGTACTGCGTGCAGACGTTGTCCTTGGTCACGATGACCGGGGTCAGCAGGTAGGACGGGACGACCTTCACGCCGTTGTCGTAGGACTTGGTGTCGTTGACCTCAACCGGCTCGCCCTTCTGGATCTTGCCGATGTACTCCACGACCTTGGTCACGAAGGTCTTGGTGTCCTTGTCGATGGTGGAGTACTGGACGCCCTCCTTGACCAGCTTGACCGACTCGACCTCGGAGTCCTGACCGGTGATCACCGGGTTGTCCTTGCCGGCCGACTTGACGGCGGTCAGCGCGGCGCGGGCCAGGGTGTCGTTCGGGGAGAGCACGCCGTCCAGGGAGACATCGCCCTGGTAGTTGGCCGACAGGATCGCGTCCATCCGCTTCTGGGCGTTCTCGCCCTTCCAACCGGCGGTCGAGGTCTGCTGCTGGCTCACCTGACCGGAGAGGACCTTCAGGGTGCCGTCGTCGATCTTCGGCTGCAGCACGCTCATGCCACCCTCGAAGAACGGCTTGGAGTTGGCGTCGTCCGGCGAACCGGAGATCAGCTCGATGTTCCACGGCGAGGGCTTGCCGGACTTCTCCAGCCCCTCCAGCAGCGCGGTGCCCTGCAGCACGCCGACCTGGAAGTTGTCGTACGCCATGTACATGTCGACGGCGTCGGTGTTCATCAGCAGCCGGTCGTAGGCGATCACCGGGATGCCGGCCGCCTTGGCGGCCTCCAGCTGGCTGCCCAGCTGCGAGCCGTCCACGGCGCCGACGACCAGGAGCTTCACGCCCTGCTCGATCATGGCCGAGATCTGGTTCTGCTGCTCCGGCGCGCCACCATTGGCGAACTGGACGATCGGCTCGTAGCCGGCAGCCTTCAGCTGATCGGTGAACAGGCCCTCAGCGAGCACCCAGTTCTCCGAGGTCTTCTGCGGCAGCGAGATGCCGATCTTGGCATTGGCGTCGAAGCCCTCGCCGAGCTTGATGGTGCCCTCGGGCAGAGCGGTTTCCTGCGGCGCAGGAGCCGAGCTCGAGGTGCCGGGCTCCGGAGCTGCGCTGGTCGGAGTGCGTTCGCCGCTGGCACAGCCAGTCAGCATCAGCCCAGCGGAGGCACCGAGAGCGACAATCGCGGTTGCGATCTTCTTCATGTGTCTACCTTCTTTGTAGTTGGGTGAATCGGATAACGAACTTGGGGGTTCAGCTCAGCAGGCCGGTGGTCTGAGCCAGCGCGACGAACATCGCGATGATGCCGACGAAGGCGCCGATCACCAGGGCCGCGATCGCGCCGTTGCGGGCCTGCCGGGCGTTGTTCGGCTGGGTCTTGCCCCAGATCGCCCAGAGCACGATGCCAACCGGGAAGAGCACGAAGCCCAGCAGCGCCCAGATCGGGCTGCCCGGGTCGGCGGAGGGGACGATGCTGCCGTCCAGCTCGGCCTCCTTGGTCCTGCTCCGGGTGAGCGCCCCGAGAATGGACGGCTTGCCCTGCGACTTGCTGTACAGGTCGAAGGCGACCGCGATCAGCAGCACGAAGCCCTTGATCATCTGGGTCATGTCGGAGCCGACGCCCATCAGGTACAGGCCGTTGTTCAGCACCGCCATCACCAGGCCACCGATCAGCGACCCGGTCACCGTGCCGATACCGCCGGAGACCGCCGCGCCACCGATGAAGACCGCCGCGATGGCGTCCAGTTCCCAGCCGACGCCGTCGGAGGGGCCGGTCGAGGTGGCCCGGCCGAAGTACATCACGCCGGCCACCGCGGCCAGGAACGACATGTTGGTCATGGTGAGGAAGTAGATCTTCTTCACGCTGATGCCGGTCAGCGCGGCGGCGGCCTTGTTGCCGCCGACGGCGTACACGCCGCGGCCGATGGTGGTGCGGGTGGAGATGAAGTTGTAGATCAGGCCCATCGCCACCAGGATCACTCCGGTGACCGGGAACGAGGTGCCCGGCCGTCCACTGCCGAACAACCAGGTGATGTAGCCGATCCCGACGCCCACCACCGCCAGCCGCACCACGGTCGCCCACAGCGGGGACGGGGTGCCGCCGGCCTTCGCCACCCGCGACCGACGGCGCAGGTCGAGGAAGGCGATCACCGCGAAGGCGGCGATGCCCAGCAGCAGGGTGGAGTTGTTCAGGCCGGTGTTCGGCCCCCATTCCGGCAGGTAGCCGCCGCCGATGAACCGGATCTCGTCCGGCGCCGGCTGGGAGGACGCCTTGCCGACGTACTGGTAGAGGCCGCGGAAGAGCATCATGCCGGCCAGCGTGGTGATGAACCCCGGAACCCCGACGAAGGCCAGCCAGGAGCCCTGCCACATGCCGATCAGGATGCCGACGAACAGGCCGAACAGGATGCCCAGCCACCACGGGAAGTTCCAGAAGTTGATCGACAGCGCGGTGCAGATCCCGACCACCGCCGCGACCGAGCCGACCGACAGGTCGATCTGGCCGGTGATGATCACGAACAGCATGCCGATCGCCAGCACCAGCACGTAGGAGTTGCCGTTCAGGATGTTCTGCGCGTTCGACGGCGTCAGCATCTTGCCGCCGCTGGCGATCTGGAAGAACAGGGCCAGCAGGATCAGCGCGCCGAGCATGCCGTACTGGCGGAGGTTGCCGCCGAGCAGCTGCTTGATCCCCTGGAGCACTCCGGGGGTGGAGCCCGTGCCGGGCTCGGTGGCGGTTGCGTTCGTAGCGGTCATCGTGGTGGTTTCCTGGCTAGTTCTGGACGGGGGACGCCGGCTGGCTGGCGGTATCGGTCATCAACCGCATCAGGGACTCCTGGGTCGCCTCGGCGGCATTCATCTCGCCGGTGATCCGGCCTTCGAAGACGGTGTAGATCCGGTCGCAGACGCCGAGCAGTTCGGGCAGTTCGGACGAGATCATGATCACGCCCTTGCCCTGATCGGCGAGCCGGTTGATCAGCCCGTAGATCTCGTACTTGGCACCGACGTCGATGCCGCGGGTGGGTTCGTCGAGGATGGCCAGCGAGGGCTGGGTGAACATCCACTTCGCCAGCACCACCTTCTGCTGGTTGCCGCCCGACAGGGTGCTGACGCCGACCCGGATCGAGGCGGCCTTGATGTTCATCGCCTTGCGGTACTCCTCGGCGGCCTGCACCTCGGCGTCCGGGTCGATCACCGCGTGCTTGGCGATCCGCTTGATGCCGGCCGACACCACGGTGTCCTTGACGTTGTCGAGCAGGTTCAGGCCGAGCGTCTTGCGGTCCTCGGGCACGTAGGCGATGCCGTGGGCGATCGCGGAGGCCACGCTGGTGACGGTGATCTCCTCGCCGTCCATCAGGATCTGGCCACCCAGGTAGGTGCCGTAGGTGCGGCCGAAGATCGACCGGGCCAGCTCGGTGCGGCCGGCGCCCATCAGCCCGGCGAAGCCGACGATCTCTCCTCTACGGACGTAGAAGTTGGAGTGCTTGCAGACCAGCCGGCCGGGTACCTGCGGGTGCTCGACCGTCCAGTCCCGCACCTCGAAGAACTTCTCGCCGATCGTCGAGGTGTGCTCCGGGAAGCGGGATTCCAGCGCCCGGCCGACCATGCCGCGGATGATCCGGTCCTCGTCGACGTCGCCGGCGGTGACGTCGAGCGACTCGATGGTGTGGCCGTCCCGGATGATGGTGATCGAGTCGGCGATGTCGGCGATCTCGTTCAGCTTGTGCGAGATCATGATCGAGGTCAGCCCGCGCGACTTCAGCTGGCGCAGGATGTTCAGCAGGTTCTCGGAGTCCTCCTCGTTCAGCGCCGAGGTGGGCTCGTCCAGGATCAGCAGCTGGACGTCCTTGGAGAGCGCCTTGGCGATCTCGACCAACTGCTGCTGGCCGACGCCGAGGTTCTTGATCGGGGTCTCGGGATCGACCGCCAGGCCGACCCGCTCCAGCAGCCCGGCGGCCAGCCGACCGGCCTTGACCCAGTCGATCACGCCGTACTTGGCGACCTCGTTGCCCAGGAAGATGTTCTCGGTCACCGACAGCTCGGGGATCAGCGCCAGCTCCTGGTGGATGATGACGATGCCCACCTGCTCGGAGGAGCGGATGCCGTTGAACTGCACGTCCTCGCCGTTGTAGACGATCCGGCCGTCGTAGGTACCCGCCGGGTGGACGCCGGAAAGCACCTTCATCAGGGTGGACTTGCCGGCGCCGTTCTCACCGCAGATCGCGTGGATCTCGCCGCGCTTCACCGTCATCGTCACGTTGTCGAGGGCACGCACCCCGGGGAAGACCTTCGTGATCCCGATCATCTCCAGGATGGTCGGGCTGGAACTGTCCCCGGCTTCCGGCGCAGGCCCAGCTGCTGACTGCTCGTCCATGTCATCTCCCGGCGTGGCGGGAGCCAGGTCAGGCATCGTCGCGACCCTCCCGCTTCCTCGCGTAACACCATCCAACGCTGTCCGTGCGCTGTAGTGAGCACCCTAGGAGCGGGCGATATCCATGTCAACGATGTCAAGAACTCTCGACAGCATGTGGACGACCCAATATCCCACTGACTAGCCGTTTCACGAAAGGTCACGATTTGAACACAAAATTGAACCGTCAGAAATGTCTCACGATGTCAAAGGATCTCTGCTACAGTGTCGCGGGACTCTGGAGGAGAGATGCCTGCTGTGCAGCCCCGGCCGACGTTGGCCGACGTGGCCCGGCTTGCCGGTGTCAGCGCGAAGACCGTGTCGCGGGTCTATTCCGATCCCGAAACCGTCTCGCCGGAGACTTCGGCGCGGGTTCGCAGCGCTGCCGAACGACTGCAGTTCCGACCCAACCTGCTGGCCCGGCAACTGCGGCACGGCGGGCTGACCAGGACGGTCGCCTTCGTCACCGCCGAACTGCTCAACCCATTCACCATCGAGGTGGCCTCCGGGATCGAGGAGGAGTTCGCCGCGCAGGGCTACACCATGCTGCTGGCCACCACCGACGACGCCGGCGAGCGTGAGGTGATCGACGCGATGTTCGCCCAGCGGGTGCGCAGCCTGCTGCTGATCCCGGTGGGCGACGACCACTCCTACCTCGAGGGTGAGCGCCGACTGGGCACGGTGGTGGTCGCGATCGACCGTCCGGTCCGCAACCTGCTGGCCGACTCGGTGGTGCTGGCCAACCGGGAGGGCTGCTACCAGGCCACCCAGGTGCTGCTGCGGCACGGTCACCGCCGGATCGCCTTCGTCTGCAACCCGGTCAGCGTCTACTCCCAGCAGGAGCGGCTGATCGGCTACCGCAAGGCGCTGATCGAGGCCGGGATCGCCGACGACCAGCGGTGGGAGCGGGTCTCCGACGACCGCCGGGTGTCGCTGGAGTCGTTGGTGGAGGCCGTCCTGGACTCCACCGAGCCGCCCACCGCGCTGGTCGGCGGCAACAACCTGGCCACCGCCGCCGCGCTCCGGGTGCTGAAGCGTCGCGGCCAGGACCTGGCGTTGATCGGCTTCGACGACTTCTCCACCGCCGACCTGCTCGACGTCTCGGTGATCGCCCACGACCCGGTCGAGATGGGCAGGACGGCGGCCCGGCTGGCGCTGAAGCGGCTGGAGGACCCGACCGGGGTGACCAGCCACATCGAGATGCCGGTGCACTACGTCGCCCGCGGCTCGGCGGAGAAGCCGCCGGCCTGAGCCACCGGCCGGTCAGCTGCCGGAGGGCAGCAACCAGGTGCGCTTGCGTTCGAAGCCGACCTCGACGTGGGCGCCCGGCTGCAGGATGCCGGCCTCGTCCGGATCGGCGTCGACCGCGGTGATGTTGCCCTGCGCGGTCTCCACCACGTACTCCACCGACTCGCCGTAGAAGACCGTGGTCAGCACCCGGCCGATCTGGCCGCCGATCGGCTGCTCGGGCACCGGGCTCAGCCGGATCGACTCCGGCCGCACCAGCAGCACCGGCTCGCCCTCCAGCGCGCCGGGCGCGGCCGGGGTGAGGAACTCCTCGCCGAGCACCGCTACCCGGACCTGACCGCCCTCGGCCGGGTGGGCGGCCTCGACCTTCAGGAAGTTCGCCCGACCGATGAAGTCGGCGACGAAGACGCTGGCCGGATGCCGGTAGATCTCCACCGGCGGAGCCGCCTGCTCCACCCGGCCCTCGTTCATCACCACGATCCGGTCGGACATGCTCATCGCCTCGTCCTGGTCGTGGGTGACGTAGACCCCGGTGATGCCGAGCCGCTTCTGCAACCGGCGGATCTCCGAGCGCATCGCCACCCGCAGCTTGGCGTCCAGGTTGGAAAGCGGCTCGTCGAACAGCAGCACCTTCGGCCGCATCACCATCGCCCGGGCGAGCGCGACCCGCTGCTGCTGGCCGCCGGACATCTGCGCCGGCGCCCGGTCGCGCATGTGGGTCAGCCCCATCGAGGTGAGCGCCTGTTCGACCTCGTCGTTGAGTTGCCCGGCCGGCAGCTTCTTCAGCTTCAGCCCGTAGGCGACGTTCTCCCACACCGTCATGTGCGGGAACAGCGCGTAGGACTGGAAGACCATCGCCATCGGCCGCTTGTCCGGGGTGACCGCCACCATCGACTGGCCATCTAGCAGCACGTCCCCGGCGCTGGGGGTCTCGAAGCCGGCGATGATCCGCAGCGTGGTGGTCTTGCCGCAGCCACTGGGGCCGAGCAGGGTGACGAACTCGCCGGGGGTGATGGTCAGGTCGATCCGGTCCAGCGCCCGCACCACCGACTTCTTGGTGGCGAACACCTTCTCCAGGCCGGACAGCACCAGTTCACCGGAGGCGGCCGGGGCGGCCGAGGGCGCGGTGGTTGTCATCTCAGGGACTCCTTCACGAGGCGAGCGCGTCGGCGGCCAGCGGGGAGCGGTCGCGGACGGCGAGGTTGAGCAGGCCGATCACGGCCATGACGAGGATGATCAGCAGGGTGCAGTAGGCGAAGGCATGGCCGAACCGGCCGGCGTCCACCTCGGCGAAGATCTGCGAGGTCATGATCTTGGTCTGCGGGGTGGTGATGAAGATGATCGGCGACAGCGTGGTCATCGAGCGGGCGAACGAGTAGGTCAGCCCGGAGAGGAAGGCCGGCCGGATCAGCGGCAGGGTGATCTTGCGGAAGGTCTGGAACCCGGACGCCCCCAGCGAGGTGGACGCCTCGTCGATCGCCGGGTCGATCTGCTGCAGCGCGGCCACGCCGGAGCGCTGGCCGGACGGCATCGAGCGGATCACGTACACCATCACGATCGCCAGCGCGCCGGCCAGGATCGCCCGGCCGCCGGAGAGCGCCGGGAACCACATCCGGCCATTGGCGATGTAGGCCTGCGAGAAGGCGACCGAGTAGCCGATGCCCACCACGGTGCCGGGGACGGCCAGGCCGAGCATCCCGACGAAGTCGAGCACCCCCTTGCCGCGGCGCAGTTTGACGACCACCAGCCAGGCGATCAGCATGCCCAGCACGCCGGCTATCGGGGTGGCGATCAGGGCCAGCGTGGTGGTGGTGATCATCGCCTGGGCGCCGATCCCCTGCAGGATGAACCGGTAGTTGTCCAGCGTCCAGGTGTTGTCGATGCCGAGCGACTGGATGAAGCCGCCGACGATCACGGTGCCGTACATCAACACCACCAGCGCCACCACCGCGACGGTGCCGGTCAGGATCGCGAGGTAGCCGGGCCCGCGGCTGATCAGCTGCGGCTTGCCCGCCGGCTTACCGGTGACGCTCACCACGCTCTTGCGGGAGACCCAGTACCGCTGCACCATGAAGACCAGCAGCGCCGGGAACAGCAGCACCACCGAGTACGCGGCGCCGGCGCCGACGTTGTACTCCCCGGTGATGGCGATGAACGCCCGGGACGCCAGCACGGTGTAGTCGCCACCGATCGCCAGCGGGTTGGCCAGGTCGGCGATCGCCTCGACGAAGAGCAGCAGGAAGCTGCTGGCGATGCCCGGCACCATCATCGGGAAGGTGACGGTGCGGAAGATCGTCCACTTCGACGCGCCCAGCGACTGGGCGGCCTCGTCCAGCGCGGGGTCGAGGTGCTCCAGCAGGCCCTTGAAGTTCATGTAGGCCACCGGGAAGAAGCTCAGCGACAGCACGAAGGCCAGCCCGCCCAGCCCGTAGGGGCTGACCGTCAGGCCGAGCAGGTCGTGGCTGATCAGCCCGCGACGGCCGAACAGGGTGATGGTGGCGGTGGCGACCGCGAACGGCGGCGAGACGATCGGCATCAGCGCGACCAGGTGGAAGAACTTCTTGCCCCGGAACCGCAGCCGTACCTGGGCGTAGGCCAGCAGGAAGCCGATCGCGGTGCCGAACAACCCCACCACCACGCCCAGCACGACGGTGTTGAGAATGACGGTGCGGTTGAACGCGGTGGAGAAGATGTGGCCCAGTACCTCGCGTCCCTCCTCGCCGACGGCGTTGGAGAGGACCTTGACCAGCGGGAAGCCGATCAGCAGGAACAGCACCAGGCTGACCAGCACGATCAGGATGCGGGTGGAGGTGTCCTGCCGGATCCGGCGGGGCTTGCGCCGGCCGGCGGCCGGGGCGGCGGAGACAGCGGTGCTCATGGGTGTCCTCCGGGTAGGGGTGGCTGGGCCCGGGTGTCCCCCGGGCCCAGCCCACGGCACGAGGTGGCTATTCCTTCGGCTCCGAGGCGATCTCCTCGTCGAACCGGGAGATCAGCCCCGCCTTGGCAGCGGCCGCCGCGGCGAAGTCGTAGTCGATCAGCTTGATCTCGTTCAGCTTGGCCATCCGCTCGTCGGTGACCGCGTCCGGCGCGGTGAGCACCTGGAAGGAGCCCACGGTCGGGCCGATGTTCTGCGCCTCGGCGGTCAGCGCCCAGTCGATGTACGCCTTGGCGGCGGCCGGGTTCTGGTTCTTGGCGACCAGCGCGACGCCGCCGATCTCGTAGCCGGCGCCGTCGGACGGGTGGGTGACGACCAGGCTCTTGGCGCCCTCCTCGCGGTACTTCACGCAGTCGTGGGTGTAGATGATGCCGACCGCGACCTCACCGCGGGCGGCGGCCTCGCCGGGAGCCGAGCCGGTCTTGGAGTACTGCAGGATGTTGGCGTTCAACTGCTTCATGTAGGC
The DNA here is from genome assembly GCA_049840415.1 of Propionicimonas sp. GTDB lineage: Bacteria > Actinomycetota > Actinomycetes > Propionibacteriales > Propionibacteriaceae > Propionicimonas. Next base: position 98,777 of record JASGLB010000001.1, read on the forward strand.
CATGCCCTGGTCCTCGCCGCCCTTCAGCACGACCTGGGTCCACAGCGCGGTGTAGGCGGTGCCCGAGGTGGCCGGGTGGGCCATCATGATCTGGCCCTTGAGCTTGGTGTCGAGCAGGTCCTCCCAGGTCTTGGGCTGGTCCACACCGAGTTCGGAGAGCACGTCGGTGTTCGAGCACATCCCGAGCGCGCCGACGTAGACGCCGGTCCACCAGCCGTCCGGATCCTTGTACTGCTCCGGAATGGCGGCCGCGTTCGGCGAGACGTACGCCTCCAGCAGTCCCTTCTCCCTGGCCTGGCCGTAGCCGTCGGCCGGGCCGCCGTGCCAGACGTCGAACTCCGGCTGTTCCTTCGCCGACTCCAGGCGGGCGACCGCCTCGCCGGAGCTCAGCCGGACGAAACTGGTCTGCACGCCGGTCTTGGTCTGGAAGGCGCTGGTCATCGCCTGACACCAGTCCTCCTGGGCGCCGCAGGCGACCACCAGCTTGCCGCTCACCTCGCCGGAGTCGGTTCCGGGCTTGGCCTCGTCCACGGCGCAGGACGCCAGCATGGTGAGCGCGAGGACGGCGGTGGAGGCGATCGCGGTAGATCGGATCTTCATGGGGTAGTCCTTTCCGCAAGGTCCAGCCGGCAGCTCTGCCCGGTCTGGTCTGCGGCTGATGCTAGGACAGCCACCGCCGGCGGTGGGCTACGCGAAGATCACGTTTGGTGACAGCTGTGTCACCGTCAGTCCGGGCGCAGGTCGGGCATCAGGTAGCCCTCTCCCCGGACGGCGACGATCAGCGGCGGGTCGGTCTCGCCGAGCTTGCCGCGCAACCGGTGGACGCTGGTCTTGAGCATGTCCCGGCCGGTCTCCGGCGCCTCGGTCAGCCAGGCAGCGGCCACCAGCCGGCGCCAGGAGACCGGACGGCCGCGATGCTCCAGCAGGGTCAGCAGCAGCCGCAGTTCCGGGTCGGACAGGGTCACCCGGCGCTGTCCCACCCGGGCGGTGTTCGAACCCCGGGTCACCACCAGCGGGCCGTTGCCGATCTCCTCCTGGCCGGTGCGGCGCAGGATCACCGCCACCCGCATCAGCAGTTCGCGGGCGTTGAACGGCTTGACGATGTAGTCGTCGGCGCCCGCCTCGAACCCCGCCACCCGCTCCTCGGCGGTGCCCTTGGCCGACAGGAAGCAGACCGGGATGTCGGTGGTCTCCCGGATCCGCCGGCACAGCGTCAGCCCGGAGGCGTGCGGCAGCATGATGTCGCACAGCGCCAGGTCGAAGTGCTGGCCGCGAACGTACTGCAGGCCGGTCTCGGCGTCGGCGGCGCCGACCACCTCGTAGCCGGCGCCGGTCAGGATGTAGTGGCAGATGTCGAGCATCTGCGGCTCGTCCTCGACCAGCAGGATCCGCGGCTTCGCCGGCTCGCTCATGCCACCACCTCGTCGGGGCCGCTGATCGGCAGGTTGAACATCATCGTGGTGCCTCGTTGGGCCACCGTATCAACGAACAGCCGGCCGCCGTGGCGCTCGACGATCTGCTTGGTGATGATCAGCCCCAGGCCGGTGCCGCTGCGCAGCGGACGGCCGGAGGCGAACCGCTGGAACAGCTCCAGCCGCTCGATCGCCGTCATCCCCCGGCCGTCGTCGGTCACCGAGACCAGCACGTCGTACTCCCGCTGGGTCACCCGGACGGTCACCACTCCCCCAGCCGGACTGACCGTCACGGCATTGTTGATCAGGTTCGCCAGCGCCTGCCGCACCAGCAACTGATCGGCCTGCACCCGGCAGGGCACCGTCGGGCAGTCCAGCACGATCGGGCTGTCCCTGAGGCCGCGCAGGTCGGCGACCAGCCCCTGCACGATCTCGGCGACGTCGCAGGGCTCGAGGTGGACGTTGAACCGGCCGGCCTCGATCCGGGCCTGGGTGAGCAGATCCTCGGCGAGTTCGATGGTGGAGTCGGCCTGCCGCCGGATGGTCTCGACGAACCGGGCCTGCGCCGCGGTGAGCGGCCCCGGGTCGCCGCTGGCCAGCAGGTCGCCGGAGAGCTTGACCATGGTCATCGGGGTCCGCAGTTCATGGCTCAGCATCGACACCTGGTCGGCCCGCCACCGGGCCAGGCTGCGCAGCCGCTCCAGATCGGCCAACGCCCGGCGCCAGCCGATCGCGCACCAGAGCAGCGCGCCGGCAGTGGCCAGCAGCACCAGCACCATGGCCGCCATCGCCCAGTCCACCCGTGGATTCTAGGCTGACCGACCCGGGTCCGTCCCCCGGTCGCGGCCGACGGTTGCGCTGTGGGCGTACGGTGGGCCGAACCGCGGCCGGCCGCGTATAGATTGGCTGCAGGCTTACTAGGAGGCATGGTGGAGATCAAGGTCGGCATTCAGCACGTGGCGCGGGAACTCACCGTCGAGACCGACGAGACCGCTGCCGAGGTGGAGGCGAAGCTCCGCAAGGCGCTGGCCGACGAATCCGTGCTCACCCTGACCGACGCCAAGGGACGCAAGGTGCTCGTCCCGGTGGAGCAGATCGCCTACCTCGATCTCGGCCAGGAGTATTCCAGGCCGGTCGGGTTCGGCACGCTGTAGGCCTCTCGGGCTAGACTAAGCGGGTACGCAACACCTGCGTCCCCGCTGTGGCTGCCCTTTCGCGCTGCTGGCGGGTTTCCTGAACTGCGCCGAACCGCGCAACGACGAAGAGGCAAGACCCTGAGCAACGACATCACCGAGCCCGCACCGACCGCGGACTCCCAGCCCACTTTCGCCGATCTCGGCGTGATCGCACCGATCTCCGAGGCGCTGGCCGCGGTCGAGATCACCCACCCCTTCCCGATCCAGGCGCTGGCCATCCCGATCGCGCTGGCCGGCACCGACATGATCGGCCAGGCCCGCACCGGCACCGGCAAGACCCTGGCCTTCGGCATCAGCCTGCTGCAGCGGGTCACCGTCGCCGGCGACGAGGGTTACGACGACCTGCCGGTCAAGGATCTCCCCCAGGCCCTGGTGATGACGCCCACCCGCGAACTCGCCCTGCAGGTCGCCCGCGACCTGGAGGTCGCCTCGTCCGTCCGCAAGGCCCGGGTGCTGACCGTCTACGGTGGCGTGGGCTACGAGCCCCAGCTGGACGCGCTGGCCGAGGGCGTCGACGTGGTGGTGGGTACCCCCGGCCGGTTGCTCGACCTGCTGCAGCGCCGCAACCTGAACCTGTCCAACGTCAAGGTGCTGGTGCTGGACGAGGCCGACGAGATGCTCGACCTGGGATTCCTGCCCGACGTCGAGCGGCTGATCGCCAAGACCCCGAAGTCGCGGCAGACCCTGCTGTTCTCCGCCACCATGCCGGCGGCGATCGTCGCGCTGGCCCGGATGCACCTGAACCAGCCGGTGAACGTCCGCGCCGAGAGCCACGACGCCCAGATGACGGTGCCGGACACCACCCAGTTCGTCTACCAGGCGCACGACCTGGACAAGCCGGAGATCGTCGGCCGCGCGCTGCGGTCCGAGGGACGCGGCCGCACCATGATCTTCACCCGCACCAAGCGGGCCGCCCAGCGGCTGGCCGACGAGCTGGTGGATCGCGGCTTCCAGGCCACCTCGATCCACGGCGATCTCAGCCAGGTGATGCGGGAGAAGGCGCTGAAGAAGTTCCGCGAGGGCAAGGTGGACGTCCTGGTCGCCACCGACGTGGCCGCCCGCGGCATCGACGTCACCGATGTCACCCACGTGATCAACTACGAGTGCCCCGACTCCGAGATGACCTACGTCCACCGGATCGGCCGGACGGGTCGCGCCGGCGCCACCGGCGTGGCGATCACCCTGGTCGACTGGGCCGACATCACCCGCTGGAAGGTGATCAACAAGGCGCTCGACCTACCGTTCACCGAGATCCCGGAGACCTACTCCACCTCGCCGCACCTGTTCACCGACCTGAACATCCCCGAGGGCACCCGGGGCCGGCTGAAGGAGGCCGAGCCGAAGCCCCCGCGGGAGCCGCGGGAGCGCCGCGACCGGGGACGCCGGTCCGACGACCGGCCGGCTTCCGGCGAGAAGCGGGAGGGCGCGCCGCGCCGCAACCGCAGTCGGCGCCGCACCCGCAACGGCCAGCCGGTGGAGCGCACCGCCGAACAGACCACGACCACCGAGTAGTCAGCCAGCACTCACCGTCAGCAAATCAGCCGGCTTCCCGAACGGGAGGCCGGCTGACTGTCTCTTTGCATGACGGCAGAGCTGCCGGGTCAGTACTTCATGCCCATCGCGGTGCGGACCTCGTCCAGGGTCGCCTCGGCGATCTGGTTGGCGCGTTCGTTGCCGGCCCGCAGCACGCTGAGCAGGTGGTCCTGGTCGGCGACCAGTTCGGCGCGGCGGGCGCGGATCGGGGCGAAGAAGGTGTTGATCGCCTCGGTGACGAACCGCTTCAGGCCGCCACCGCCGCCGTCGCCGATCTGCTCGGCGATCTCGGCCGGCTCCTGGTCGGTGGCCAGCGCGCCCAGCATCAGCAGGTTGGCGACCTCGGGCCGCCGCTCCGGCTCGTAGGTGATGAACCGTTCGGAGTCGGTCACCGCCTTCTTGATCAGCCGGGCGGTGGTGTCGGCGTCCATCCCGAGCTCGATGGTGTTGCCCTTGGACTTGCTCATCTTGGTGCCGTCCAGCCCCAGGATGCTGGGGGCTTTGCTGAGCAGCGCCTCGGCCTGCGGAAACACCGGACGGTCCGGGTTGGCCCGGCCGTAGCGCTCGTCGAACCGACGCGCGACCACCCGGGTCTGCTCCAGGTGGGGCAGTTGGTCCTTGCCGACCGGCACCAGATTGGCCTTGCAGAACAGGATGTCGGCCGCCTGGTGCACCGGGTAGGTGAGCAGCAGGCCGGAGAGCGGCCGGTCGCCGGCGTCCTCCTGCTCGGCCTTCACCGTCGGGTTGCGGCGCAGTTCGGCGTCGGTCACCAGTGACAGGAAGGGCAGCATCAGCTGGTTCAGCGCGGGCACCGCGGAGTGGGTGTAGATCGTGGTGCGCTCCGGGTCGAGGCCGATCGCCAGGTAGTCGGCGACCATGCCGAGCGCCCGCTGCCGGATCGGGCCGGTGCCGTCCCGATCGGTGATCACCTGGTAGTCGGCGATCAGGATCAGCGTCTCCACCCCGGCGTTCTGCAGCCTCACCCGGTTGGCCAGCGAGCCGAAGTAGTGCCCCAGGTGCAGGTTGCCGGTCGGCCGATCACCGGTCATGATCCGGAACCGGCTCGGGTCGACCGTGATCTCCGCCTCGATCTCAGCGCTGCGCGCCAGCGTCCGCTGCAGGGACGCGTCCGAGGTGGACGAGGCTAGCTGCTCGCCGGCATCGAGGGCGAGATCGGTCATGGCGGGATCATCCTTCCGGGTCGGGCACCGAGGATCGACTCTAGCATCGGCGTCAGTGGCCACCCCGCCGCGCGATCCGAGCGTCCAGTTCGGCCAGCACCTGCGGCGCGGTGGTGTTCGTCCCCAGGCCGTGGTCGCGTTTGCCGGTGCCGTGGTAGTCGGAGGATCCGGTGGCCAGCAGCCCGGTCTGCTCGGCCACCTCGCGGAGCGTGGCGCGGGTCGCGGCGTCATGGTCGTTGTGATCCACCTCGATGCCGTCCAGCCCGCACCGCTGCGCCAGGTCGGCCAGGTACCGCGGCGGCAGCACCTCCCGGCTGACCCGTCCCCAGGGGTGGGCCAGCACGGCCGCTCCCCCGGCGGCCTGGATCAGCCGGATCGCCGGTTCCAGCGGCGCCGCGTAGCGCGGGACGAAGGCCGGGCCGTCGTCGGCCAGCAGCCGGTCGAAGGCCTCGGTGCGGTCGGCGACGTAGCCCTGCCGCACCAGGGCATCGGCGATGTGCGGTCGTCCGATGGACGTGGCATTGGCGCTCACCTGTTCCAGCACCGCCGGATCCAGCGGCATGCCGAGCGCGGCCAGCGCCGCCAGCATGCCGGGCACCCGGCCGTCCCGGCCGCGCCGGATCAGCGCCAGTTCGGCCAGCAGCGCGGGGTCGTCGGTGCGGCAGCCGTACCCCAGCAGATGGACGCTGACCCCGTCCACCTCGGTGGACAGCTCGACCCCGGGCATCACCCGGATCCCCGCCGCCGCTCCGGCCGCCAGCGCCTCCGCCAGCCCGTCGAAGGTGTCGTGATCGGTCAGCGCCACCACGTCCAATCCGGCCGCCACCGCCCGACCCACCAGCTCGCCCGGGGTGTCGGTGCCGTCGGAGACCGCGCTGTGCGCATGCAGATCGATCCTCATCGCTGCAGGGTACTGCGAATCCCCGCAACCGGCCCCCGGCAAGGGCTAACCGGAATATGCTGGAGGCGTCCCACAGGAGAGGAACCATGACCGGCACCGCGAAGATCGAAGAAGGCTCAACCCTGACCCCGGGCAAGCTCGACCTACTGCGCGGCTGGCTGGCCGAACAGGCCTGGTTCGAGGGCGACCCGGCCGACCTGGAGCGGGTGGGCGCCTTCCGGTTCGTCGACCCCGACGGCGAGGTGGGCATGGAGACCCTGCTGGTGCGGTCGGCCGGCAGCACCTACCAGATCCCGGTCACCTACCGCTCCGAGCCGCTGTCCGAGGGCCAGTTCGGCTTCATCGGCAACCTCGAGCACTCCGCATTGGGCACCCGCTGGGTGTACGACGCGGTGGTCGACCCGGTCTACGTGGTCGAACTGCTGCGGGTGATCCACGAGGGCGACACCGAGGCCGACCTCTCCGCCGGTGAGAAGACCGCCACCGTGCAGGGCAGCGGCATCGTCAAGGTCTCCAACGCCGCCAGCGAGGCGGTCCGGCTGGTGCGGGTGCTGGACGGCCAGCACATTCCGCACAACATGCCGCTGGGCACCCTGGTCGGCAACTGGCGCGAGGGCGACACCGAGCGCAGCGAGATCCTCGCCATCCTGCGCTGACCCGGCGCGCCCTCCCGGGCTCGGAGCTGCCGCCGCCGGGCGGCGGCAGCCGTCCGGGCTCAGGAGAGCAGCGAGCGCACCACGCCCAGCCCGACACTCATCCGGGCCAGGTCGGGCTCCCCCTCGCAGACCTCGCGCAGGGTTGCCACCCGTCCCGGTACCGCCGGATTGTGCTGCAGCCAGCCGTCCACCAGGGTCGCCGCGGAAATGCCGGGAGCGGCGTCCCGCAGCACCACCGCGGTGAGCTCGTCCTGGGCCTCCAGCAGCTCGTCGCGCAGCGCGGCTCGGGCCATCGCGTCCCAGCGCACCTGCCGGGGCAGCACGTCGATCCGGTCGACCAGCCGATCCAGCCCGAGCCGCTCCCCCAGCGTGAAGAACACCTCGCTGGCGAACTCCGGATCGGCCGACAACCGACGGGCGGTCGCGGCGATGCCCAGCGCGTAGTGGGCGTGGGTGGCGGTCGCCATGCTGGCGGCCAGCGGCTCGGGAGCACCACGCAGCAGCCAGGACTGGTAGAGCTCCTCGGCCACCCGGGCCTGGCGCGGGCTGACCCGCTGCCCCAGCCCGGCCCGGATCTGGGCCACCGGCTCGGCGAACTCGTCGATCGCCGCCCGGACGTCCAGCGGCGCCCGGCGGTTGTGCAGTAGCCAGCGGGTGGCCCGCTCGACCATCCGGCGCAGCTCCATCCGCAGCTCGGTGACCAGCGCGGCATCCAGTTCGCCCATCCGGCCCAGCTGCACCTCCGACAGCCCGACGTTGTAGATCGAGCGGGCGGCCAGCTGGGCGCGGACCACGTCGGCCACCTGCGCCCCGGTCTCGGTGGCCAGCCGGTGGTAGGCGGTGATCCCCTGGGAGTTGACGAAGCGGTTGACCGCCACCGTGGTGATGATCTGGCGGGCCAGCGGGTGACCGGAGAGCTGGTCGGCGAAGCGTTCCCGCACCGGCTGCGGGAAATAGCCGGTCAGCCGGTCGGCCAGGTAGGGATCGTCCGGCAGGTCGCCGGCCAGCACCCATTCCTTCAGCGCGATCTTGGTGTAGGCCAGCAGCACCGCCAGTTCCGGACGGGTCAGGCCCCGTCCGCCGGCGATCCGTTCGGCCATGGTGGCCGAGTCGGGCAGATCCTCCAGCCCGCGGTCCAGGAAGCCGGACTCCTCCAGCGCCCGCATCCATTCCTCGTGCTGGCCGGCCAGTTCAGCGGTGCGCGATTCGCTGTTGGAGAGCGCGATGTTCTGGTCGACATTGTGCCGCAGCACCAGCTGCGCCACCTCGTCGGTCATCGACGCCAGCAACGGATCCCGCTGCTGCGGGGTCAGCTTGCCGTCGGCCAGCGCCCGGGCCAGCAGGATCTTCAGGTTCACCTCGTGGTCGGAGGTGTCGACGCCGGCGGAGTTGTCGATGAAGTCGGTGTTGATCCGGCCGCCGGCGGCGGCGTACTCGATCCGGCCGAGCTGCGTCCAGCCCAGGTTGCCGCCCTCCACCGCGCACCGCGCCCGCACCTGCGAGCCGTTCACCCGGATGGCGTCGTTGGCCTTGTCGCCCACCTCGGCGTTGGTCTGCCCGCTGCCCTTCACGTAGGTGCCGATTCCGCCGTTGTAGAGCAGGTCGACCGGGGCCTGCAGGATGGCCCGGATCAGCTCCGGCGGCGACAGCTTGGTGACCGAGTCGGCCAGGCCGAGCGCCCGCCGCACCTGGTCGGTGATCGGGATCCGCTTGGCGGTCCGCGGATAGACCCCGCCGCCGGCGGAGATCAACTGGGGGTCGTAGTCGGCCCAGCTCGACCGGGGCAGTTCGTACAACCGGCGCCGTTCGACGTAGCCGGCCGCGGCGTCCGGGTCGGGGTCGAGGAAGATGTGCCGGTGGTCGAAGGCCGCCACCAGCCGGATGTGCCGCGAGGCCAGCATGCCGTTGCCGAACACGTCGCCGGACATGTCGCCGATCCCGACCGCGGTGAAGTCGGTCGACTGCGGGTCCAGGCCCAGCTCGTGGAAGTGGTGCTTGACCGACTCCCACGCCCCGCGGGCGGTGATCCCCATTCCCTTGTGGTCGTAGCCGCTGGAGCCGCCGGAGGCGAACGCGTCGCCCAGCCAGAAGCCGCGGGCCACCGAGATCGCGTTGGCCAGGTCGGAGAAGCTGGCGGTGCCCTTGTCGGCGGCCACCACCAGGTACGGGTCGTCGCCGTCGTACCGCAGCACCCCGGGTGGCGGTTCCACCACGCCGCCGACCGAGTTGTCGGTGACGCTGAGCAGCGCCTCGACGAACAGCTGGTAGCAGGCCTGGCCCTCGGCCAACCAGCCGGCCCGGTCGGTGGTGGGATCCGGGAGCCGGTAGGGGACGAAGCCACCCTTGGCGCCGACCGGCACGATCACGGTGTTCTTCACCGTCTGCGCCTTCACCAGGCCCAGCACCTCGGTGCGGAAGTCCTCCCGCCGGTCCGACCAGCGCAGCCCACCGCGGGCGACCTTGCCGAACCGCAGGTGGACGCCCTGCACCCGGGGCGCGTAGACGAACACCTCGTAGACCGGACGGGGCTGCGGCAGCAGCGCCAGTTCCCGGGGCAGCAGCTTGTAGGCCAGCGCCTCGGTGCCGGTGAACGCGTTGGTGCGGACGGTGGCCCGGATCACCGCGGCGAACATCCGCAGGATGCGGTCGTGATCCAGGCTGGCGACCTGCTCGATCCGCGAGTCCAGCTCGGCCTCGGCGGCCTTCAGCGCGTCCGCCCTGGCCTGGTCGTCGCCGAACAGCGCCGGATCGAACTTCACCTGGAAGATCCGCACCAGCGCGGCGGCCAGTCCGGGGTTGGCGTGCAGCGCGGCCGCGATGTACTGCTGGCTGAACCCCACCCCGGCCTGCTGCAGGTAGCGGGAGATGCCGCGCAGCCAGGTGACCTGCTGCCAGGTCAGGCCGGCGGTGAGCACCAGCCGGTTGAACAGCCGGGCCTCCATCCGTCCCCGCCAGGAGGCCTCGAAGGCCTCCACCAGCCGGGTGCGGGAGGCCGCGTCCCAGTCCTCCACCGCGGGGGCGTCGGGCGGCAGCCGCAGCCCGAAGTCGTACAGCAGCACCCGCCGGCCGCGCAGATCCCACTCGTAGGGACGCTCGTCGGTCACCGCCACGCCCAGCATGCTGAGATGCGGCATCACCTCGGCGAGCTGGATCGGCGCGAAGGTGAACAGGGTGAGCCGGATGTCGCAGCTGTCGTCGGCCGACGGCCGCAACGCGAACCGCAGGTCGTCGTCGGCCTGCAACTGGTTGGCGATCGCCAGGTCGGCGACCGCGATCTCCGGGGAGGTGGCCTCCTCGTAGGCCTCGGAGAACTCCACCCCGCGTTGCTCGCTGGCCAGCCCGGCGGCCGCCTCCCAGAACCGGTCGTCCCAGGTGCGGGTGGCGGCCTCGATCAGATCGGTGATGTGGCCGCTGTCGGGGGTGGGCCGGGCGCTCCCGGCGGCGGGCAGCTGGATGACGAAGAACACCCGGGTGAGCTGCGACTGACTGGAGAACAGGCTGAAGTCCAGCGACTCCCCGCCGAGTTCGGCCAGCAGGATGTCGCTGATCCGCTCCCGCACCGCGGTGTTGTACCGGTCCCGCGGCAGGTATACCTGGGCGGTGGCGAACCGGCCGTACCGGTCGTAGCGGACGAAGGCCTTGACCGCCCGCCGTCCCCGCAGCCGGGCCAGCGTGGCGACCACCGGCACCAGATCCTCCACCCCGGCCTGGAACAGCTCGTCCCGCGGTCCGCTCTCGATCGCCTGCCGGACCGCGTGCCCGCTGTAGGAGTTCGGGTCGTGCCCGATCCGAGCCGCGATCTCGTCGGCCTTGGCGGCCAGCACCGGCACATTGTGCACCGACTCGGCGTAGGCCGAGGCGGCGAACAGCCCCAGGAAGCGCCGCTCGCCGACCGGCCGGCCCTGGGCGTCGTGGATCCGGGCGCCGAGATAGTCGAGGTAGGCGTTGCGGTGCACCCGGGAGCGCCGCGGATCCTTGGTGACCACCAGCACCTCGGGCTCGGTCGGCACCGGGACGGCGTGGAAGGTCTCCGGATCGTCCTCGCCGCGCAGGATGCCCAGGCCGGTGCCGGGTACCGCCTCGAACTCGCCGTCGTCGATCCGGTACTCCCGGTAGCCCAGGAAGACGAAGTGGTCGTCGACCAGCCAGCGCAGCAGCTCGACGGCCGACCGCACCCGCTCCGGCGGCACCGGGGGCGACCCGGCCGGCAGCTCGTCGATCGCGGTGCGGGCGGCGGCCAGCATGGCCTGCCAGTCGGCCACCGCCACCGCGGTGTCGTGCAGCGCCGCGGTCAGGCCGGCCAGCAACTCGTCGGAGAGATCGGACGCGGCCGCGCCCAGCGGCGCCATCACCTCCATCGCGATCCACGACTCCGGTCGCTCGGTTCCGGTGCCGTCGGCGACCACGCCGTCGGCGTCCCGGGGCACCTTCAGTTGCGGGTGGAAGAGCCGGCGCAGGCTCCAGCCCTGCCGGGCCACCTCCATGGTGAGGCTGTCGACCAGGAACGGTCGGTCGTCGGTGACCAACTGCACCACCGTGGCACCGCCGGCGTCCCAGCCGTCCGGCTCGGGACGGGGGGTGATCACCCGCAGCAGTTGCTCGCTGCCGGGCCGCCGCCGGCCGAAGTCGAAGTGGGCGGCGATCCGGACGTCCAGCGCCGAGGGTTCCAGCCCCACCAGCTCCTCGGGCGGCAACTGCTCCAGATAGCGCTGCTGAAAGGCAGCCGGAGGCTCCGGCGATCCCACCTGACTAGCGGTCATCTCATCCTCGCTGAATACGATGTTGCGTACACCATATCCAGCCCGGCCCGGTTCGTCCGATCACCCCCCGGGCATGCCCCACAATGGTCTGCCATGGAGATCTCCGCCACCCACCAGTACCCGCAGCCACCCGAGGCCGCCTTCGCGATGCTGACCGATCGGGCCTTCCTCGAGGCGGTCTGCGCCGCGACCGAGCCGCTGCAGTACTCGGTCCACGTCGACGGGTTGCGCACCGGTGCCCGGCGCACCATGAAGAACCATCCCTCGATCGAGCGGTTCACCGGTCCGACCATCACGGTGACCGACGAGGTCAGCTGGGAACAGCCCCAGGGCGATCTGCGCCGCGGCCGGACGCTGGTCACGGTGGAGGGGATGCCGGTCACGCTGACCGGAACCGTCACCCTGGCCCCGTCCGGGTCGGGGTCGAGCCTGACCTACGCCGGTGAACTGAAGGTCGCCGTTCCGCTGCTGGGCCCGTCGCTGGAGCGGCAGGCCGCCCCGCTGCTGCTGCAGGCGCTGGAACGTCAGTCGCAGGTCGCCCAGACCTGGCCGGCCGCCGGCTGAGCCCGGGCGGGGCTCCGGCCGTCAGCGCCTGCCGAGCGGACGCCAGAGGTCGATCACGGCGTGCAGCACCACCAGCGCGAGCGCGGCGAGGGGTGGCCAGCCGAAGGCGCTGATGAGGTAGCTCGCGGCCAGGATCACGACGTGCAGCACGACGATCCGGCGGTAGGGGCCCAGGAACAGCCGGTTGGCGGCCGGCAGGCTGTCGGGGCGCTGCAGCAGATCCGTCACCAGGTGGGCGGCGCTGGCGACCAGCCAGATCAGCAGAATCGTCCCCCAGCGCACCGGCTCCGGAGCCGGCCCACCGTCCGGCCGACCGAAGAAGAACAATCCGGCCACGATGGCCATCACGAAGCAGCCGTGCACGAAGGTGAACAGGCCGTAGTGGACGACGAAGAAGCCGATCAGTGGCCCCCGCCGATAGGTGGAGATGTCGCCGCCGTTCAGTTTGACCGAGGGCCCAGCGGGGTCGTACATCCTGGTCGTGCGGCGCATCGCCACCACGTTGCGTATCCCGAGGGTGACGTTCTCCAACCAGTACAGGATGATCACCGACCGCCAGTCCCAGCCGAGCAGGACCAGCCCGACGATCGGCACCGCGACGTAGGCGGCCAACGAGACCAGGCGGGCGATCACCCGGTCATCGTACGGGCGAACCGGTCCGGCTAGCTGGCCTCGGCCTCGCGGCGGCGCTTGGCGGCCTCGACCGAGGCCCGCAGCGCGGCCACCAGATCGACCACCTCGGCCGGACGCGGCGCCTCCTCGCCCTCGGGCAGGTCGACCCCCTCCAGCCGGGCGGCGACCACCTTCTCCAACTCCTCGCGGTAGGTGTCGGTGAAGGCGTCCGGATCGAAGTCGGCGCTCAACTGCTCGATGAACAGCCGGGCCATCCCCACCTCGGCGTCGGTGACGCTGGTCTCCGGTGGCGCGGCGAAGCTGAGGTCGCGCACCTCGTCCGGCCAGAGCATGGTGTGCAGCACCAGCACCTGATCGATCGGACGGATCAGCGCCAGCGACTCCCGTCCCCGCAACGCGACCCGGACCACCGCCGCCTTGTCGGTGTCGGCCAGCGCCTGCCGCAGCAGCGCGTAGGGCTTGGCGCCCGGGCCGTCCGCCTCGAGCACGTAGCTCTTGTCGTAGTACAGCGGATCGATCTGCTCCAGCTCGACGAACTGCACCACCTCGACGGTCTTGCCCTCGGCGGCCGGCAGGCCGGCGAAGTCCTCGTCGGTCAGGATGGCCATCCGGCCGTCCGCCGCCTCGTAGCCCTTGGCGATCTCCGCGAACGGGATCTCCTGGCCGCACACCTCGCAGACCCGCTTGTAGCGGATCCGGCCGCCATCGGCCGGGTGCACCTGGCGGAAACTGAGGTCCTTGGTCTCGGTGGCGCCGTAGACCCGCACCGGGATGGTCACCAACCCGAACGAGACCGCGCCCTTCCAGAGCGTCCGTGGCATGGCGCCTCCCTCCCTAGCGATCCCTGCATGGTAGGCGGTGGGAACCGGCCGAGTCACCCGGACGGGCTCAGTGGACGCCCAGCAGCCGCCATTCGGCCGGGCCGTACCAGAGCAGGTCGCGGTCGGTGAGCAGGGCCTGCACGACCGGCGCCTCCCAGGCCTGGTCCAGCGTCATTCCGCGGACCGTCAGCGCGGCCGCGGCGGCCTGGGCCGCATCGGTGTCCTCGCCGAACAGCGCGGTCACCCGGTCGTAGCCCGGGTCGGCCAGCTCGACCGCGCCGAAGTTGTCGTCGCCGGCGCGGTAGCCGGTGTCGAGCACGGCCACCACCCGCTCGCCGTGGGCCAGCAGGCCGGCGACCGAGGCGATCGACAACGCGTTGTACTCGGCGTCCTCGGGGTCGGTCAGGCCGAACGCCCCGGTCATCGCCGAGGTCACCGCGTAACCGGTGTGGCTGCCGGGCAGCCGGCCGGTCTCGGCCCAGCTGTGCAGTTGCCCGCCGGAAAGCGGGAGGAACACCAACTCGCTCATCTCACTCCCCTGCCCGCAGCGCGCCGAGTTCGTCGCTGACGTCGCGGGCGAACCGGCGCACCTCCTGGCGCGCGGTCACCCCGATGGTCACCCGGTGGCGGTAGCTGCTGATCGACACCGTGCAGCGCTGGTCGTCGGTGGTGCCCAGCAGACTGTAGGCCCCCACCACCCTGGCCGGACCGAGGTAGCGCGGCTCGGCGGGGCCGGGCGCGTTGCCGATCCAGACGGTGTGCGGCCGGCCGGCGGCCAACGCCCGCGCCGCCAGGCTGTGCAGGGTGGGCAAGGCGAAGCCGGCCAGGTCGCGCAGTTCGGCGGCCGGGACGGACAGCCCGCTGTCCTGCCGGGCGCGGGTCAGCGTGGTGATCGCCTCCAGCCGGGCCGCCGGCGACGGCTCGGTGATCGGCAGCGCGATCCACTGCGGCGCCACCCGGGCGCCGATCGCCGAGCCCAGCAGGTCGGGTTCGGTGACCGCCAACGGCACCAGTGCCACCTGGTCCTCCAGCACCCCGCCGGCGTCGATCAACCAGCCCCGCACCCCGGCGGTGGCGATGGTCAGCAGTACGTCGTGGGTGGTGCAGCCGTAGCGCTGTCGTACCGCCCGGAGCGTGGCCAGATCGACCTCGACCCCGGCGACGTGGTGGGTGCGGGGTGCCGCGGTCAGGCCGCGGACCGCGTTCTCCACCAGTCCGGTCAGGCCGGCGCCGGCCTCCTGCGCGGCCCGCAGCGGGTCGCGCAGCTTGGCCGCCAGGTCGGTCCAGCCCGGGCCGGCGGCCGGGCCGGGATGCCAGTCCTCGCCGCTGGGGTGGATGGCGGTGGGCTGCTCGTCGAACAACTCCTGCAGCAGATGGACGTTGTCGTAGCCGTCGGTGAGCGCCGGGTGGGAGAGGACCACCAGCGCGGGCAGCGCTCCGGCCGCGCCGCTGACCAGCCAGGCCTCCCACAGCGGGTGGGCGTGGTCGAACGGTTCGGCCAGCCGGCCGGCCAGCCACTGCTGCAGGGTGACGCCGGAGGCCAGGGTGTCCTCCCGGACATGGCCCGGGAGCCGGAAACCGGGGTCGTCCACCCAGTTGGCCAGCGGCCAGCCGGTCACCCGGCGGCGGAACCGCGGCGCGTAGTCGATCCGCTCGGCGATCCGGTCGGTCAGCTGCTGGCGGGTCAGTGGCCGGTCGAGCAGGCAGACGAAGGCCTGCTTCCACGGTTGCGCTGGCTGATCCCGGGCCAGCAGGGCCGCCTCGTCCACCGACACCATCTCACTCACCCCTCCACCCTACTGGCGCACGGAACGTCCGCCCCGCACCCGGCCTCCGGGCACCCCACCCACCATCGAGGGCTTGCCCTACCGTCCAGCGCTTCCCCCTGGGCACAGGCGCTCGACGGTAAGGGTGGCGGTCGGCGGCTGGACGGCGTGGGGTGGCCGCTGGCGAGTCGAGAAGTTGTCCACAGATCCGGACGGGGATGGTCGCATCCGGGGCGAACCGGGGCAGAGTTCTGGTTCCACCACCCCGAGGAGTTCCGATGACCGTCCTGGCCGAATGCCGTGCCGCGCTCCCCTCCCGTCCGCCGTCTCGCCGGCTGCTGGAGCCGCTCACCGTCCGGGAGCAGCAACCCACCCTGCCCTGGGGCGGGCCGGCGGTGCTGGCCGAACCCGACGAGCTCGACCCACGGCTGCGGCAGTTGGCCACCGCGGTGGTGACGGCGATCGTCGAGGTGCTGGCCGGGCGTCGATCGGCGGCCCAGCTGGAGTCCTGGGTCGAACCCGAGCCGCTGGCGTTGCTGGAGCACCTGCGCCGGGCGGGCGGGACGACCGGACTGCGGCTGCGCTCGGTGCGGCTGCAGCAGCCCGCCGGCAACGCCCTGGAGGTGGTTGCGCACCTGCGGCACGCCGGGGTCTCGCGGGCCGCCGCCTTCCGGTTCTCCCGGCGCGCCGGACGCTGGTCGGTCGGCCGGATCGAGCTCTCGCTGCGTCCGGGCGTGATCAGCCGGGCCGGCTGGTCGGGCTACTGAGCCCCACGCTCAGTCGCGACGGCCGTGGCAGACCTTGAACTTCTTGCCGGAGCCGCAGGGGCAGGGCTCGTTGCGGCCCACCCCGGCGTAGGGGTCGTCCGAGGCAGCCTGGCCGGTGGCCTGGGCCTCCCCGGTCTCGCTGGGCGCGGAGTAGGCCATCGGACGCTGCTGCCGCGGCTGCAGCCCCTTGGCCTGCAACTTCGGACGCTTGGTCAGATCCGACTCCGGGGCGACCTGTCGGGCGCGGGCCGGCTTGGCCTCGGTGGCGCCGGGGACGTCCGGGTCGGGACCGGTGGCCACGGTGAGTTCCGGCTCGGCCGGCTGCACCTGCACGTTGAGGTTGTAGAGGTAGCCGACCACCTCTTCCATGAAGGCGCCCATCATGGCGTTGAACATCTCGCCACCCTCGCGCTGGTACTCCACCAGCGGGTCGCGCTGCGCCATGGCGCGCAGCCCAATGCCCTCGCGCAGGTAGTCCATCTCGTAGAGGTGCTCGCGCCACTTGCGGTCCAGCACGGTCAGCAGCACCTGCCGCTCGAACTCGCGCATCGTCTCCTCGCCCAGCATCTCGGTGCGGGCGTCGTAGGCGGCCTGGGCGTCGGCCTTGAAGTCCTCGACCAGGTCGTCGGCGGTCAGGTTGGAGCGCTCCTCGTACTCGGACTGCTTCAGCTTCACCGGGTAGAGGGTGCGCAGTTGCGTCCAGATCGCGTCGAAGTCCCAGTCCTCCACGAAGCCCTCGGTGAGGCTGCGGACGTACTGCTCCACCACGGTGTCGACGGTGCCGCGCAACTGCGCCTCGACGTCGGCGCCCTCCAGCACCCGGCGCCGGTCGGTGTAGATGGCGTGCCGCTGCCGGTTCATCACGTCGTCGTACTTCAGCACGTTCTTGCGCATCTCGAAGTTCTGCGCCTCGACCTGCTCCTGCGCCTGCTGCACGCTCTTGGTGACCCGGGAGTTCTCGATCGGCACGTCGTCGGGGATCTTCAGGGCGGTCATCACCCAGTCGATCACGTCCGACTTGAACAGCCGCATCAGGTCGTCTTCCAGCGACAGGTAGAACCGGCTCTCGCCCGGGTCGCCCTGACGGCCGGAACGACCGCGCAGCTGGTTGTCGATCCGGCGGCTCTCGTGCCGCTCCGAACCGATCACGTACAGTCCGCCCAGCTCGACGACCTCGTTGTGCTCGTCGGCGACCTGCTCCTCGATCTCGGCCAGGGTCTTCGGCCAGGCGGTCTCGTAGGCCTCGCCGTCCTCCACCGGGTCGATGCCCTTGGAGCGCAGCACCTGGTCGGCCAGGAACTCGGCGTTGCCGCCCAGGATGATGTCGGTACCACGACCGGCCATGTTGGTGGCGACGGTGACCGCGCCCTTGCGTCCGGCCAGGGCGACGAACTCGGCCTCGCGCTCGTGCTCCTTGGCGTTCAGGACGGAGTGCTTCACCCCGGCCTTCTTCAGCGCCCGGCTGAGCAGTTCGGACTTGGCCACCGAGGCGGTGCCGATCAGCATCGGCTGGCCCTTCTCGTGACGTTCCACCACGTCGGCCACGATGGCGTCGAACTTGGCCTGCTCGGTGCGGTAGATCAGGTCGGCCTGGTCCACCCGGATCATCGGCTTGTTGGTCTCGATCGGCAGCACGCCCAGGCCGTAGATCTTCTGGAACTCCGATTCCTCGGTCTTGGCGGTACCGGTCATGCCGGCCAGCTTGTCGTACATCCGGAAGTAGTTCTGCAGCGTGATCGTGGCGAGGGTCTGGTACTCGTCCTTGATCTCGACGCCTTCCTTGGCCTCCAGGGCCTGGTGCAGGCCCTCGTTGTAGCGCCGGCCGATCAGGGTGCGTCCGGTGTGCTCGTCGACGATCAGCACCTCGCCGTCGAGGATGACGTAGTCCTTGTCGCGCTTGAACAGCTCCTTGGCCTTGATGGCGTTGTTCAGGTAGGAGATCAGCGGGGTGTTGGCGCTCTCGTAGAGGTTCTCGATGCCGAGCTGGTCCTCCACCGCGGTGATGCCGGGGGCCAGCACCGACACCGTCCGCTTCTTCTCGTCCACCTCGTAGTGGGTGTCGCGCACCAGCCGGGTGGCCAGCTTGGCGAACACCGGGTACCACTCGGAGTTGTCCTCGGCCGGGCCGGAGATGATCAGCGGGGTACGGGCCTCGTCCACCAGGATGGAGTCGACCTCGTCCACGATCGCGTAGTGGTGCCCGCGCTGCACGCAGTCGTCCAGCGAGAGCGCCATGTTGTCGCGCAGGTAGTCGAAGCCGAACTCGTTGTTGGTGCCGTAGGTGATGTCGCAGGCGTAGGCGGCCTTGCGCTCGGCCGGGGTCATCTGGGAGAGGATCGCGCCGACGCTGAGGCCCAGGAAGTGATGGACGCGGCCCATCTGCTCGGACTGGAACTTGGCCAGGTAGTCGTTCACCGTCACCACGTGGACGCCCTGGCCGTCCAGCGCGTTCAGGTAGGACGCCATCACGCCGACCAGGGTCTTGCCCTCACCGGTCTTCATCTCGGCGATGTTGCCCCAGTGCAGCGCAGCGGCGCCCTGAACCTGGACGTCGAAGTGCCGCTTGCCCAGCACCCGGCGGCTCGCCTCCCGGACGGTGGCGAAGGCCTCCGGCATCAGGTCGTCCAGCGACTCGCCGTCCTCCCGGCGCTGCTTGAGCTCAGCGGTCTGGCTCTGCAGTTCGGAATCCGACATCTCGAGGTAGTCACCCTCGATGGAGTTGACCTGGACGGCGACCGCCTTGAGCTTCTTGAGGGTCCTGCCCTCGCCCATGTGCAGCAGCTTGTCGAGTAGAGCCACGGTGTTCGCTTCCTGATCGGGCAACGCAATGAGGCCGCGCTGAGCGCGGCAGCGGAGTTCATCCTACCCTGCGTCCCAGGGCCGGATCGGTCGCAGTCCCAGCCGTACCCGGGGCGGTGCCGGGCTGCTCAGTCCGGCTCGGTCTCGCCCAGCTCGGCGACGTGGGTCGGATCCAGCACCCGCTTGAGGAAGACCTGGGTGCGCCTGTTCTGCGGGGCGTTGATCAGGTCGGCCGACGGCCCCTGCTCGACGATCACCCCGCCGTCCATGAAGATCGTCCGGTCGGAGACGTCACGGGCGAAGGACATCTCGTGGGTGACCACCATCATGGTCATTCCGGCCTCGGCCAGATCCCGCATCACGGTGAGCACGTCACCGACCAACTCGGGGTCGAGCGCGGCGGTCGGCTCGTCGAAGAGCATGATCCTGGGATCCATCGACAGCGCCCGGGCGATCGCCACCCGCTGCTGCTGGCCACCGGAGAGTTTGGCCGGGTGGTAGCTCATCCGGTCACCCAGGCCGACCAGCTCGAGGTTCTTGATGGCAATCTCGATGGCCTCGGCCTTGGATCGCTTGAGCACCTGGCGTTGCGCGATCACGCAGTTGCCGATCGCGGTCATGTTGGGGAACAGGTTGAACGACTGGAACACCATGCCGACGTGGGTACGCACCTGGTTGAGCTCGACATCGGGGTCGGTCATCTCGGCGCCGAGCAGCTTGATCGAACCCTTGGTGGGCTGCTCGAGCAGGTTGACGCACCGCAGCAGGGTGGACTTGCCCGAACCGGACGGACCGATCACGCAGACCACCTCGCCCTGCTGGACGGTGAGGTCGATCCCCTTGAGCACCTCGTTGGTGCCGAAGCTCTTGTGCAGGCCGCGGATCTGGATCGGCGGCTGGTTGGATTCGAGATCCGGGAAGAGGTCATTCATCGCTTCGGATCCAGCTTCTTCTCGAGCAGGCCGACCAGGTAGGTCAGGGGCAGGGTGACGATCAGGTAGGCAACCGCGGCCATGAACAACGGGGTGGCATTGCTGGTGGTGCTCAGCGCGTCCCGAGCGAAAGCGGTGAGCTCCTTGTCAAAGACCCCAAGACCAACGATGAAGACCAGCGAACTGTCCTTCAACAACATGACGAACTCGTTGGTGACCGGCGGGATCACGATCCGGAAAGCCTGCGGCAGCACCACCCAGAAGGTCGTTGCCCCGGAGGTCATTCCGAGCGATCGGGCTGCCTCCAACTGGCCTGGCGGGACGGCTTGAATACCGGCCCGGATGATCTCGGCGCCGTAGGCGGCCGTGACGACGGTCAGACCGATGATGGCAGCGCCCATGCCGGCACCCGGCAGCTTGTAGCCGTTGAAGGCGATCGGAATCACGAAGGCCGCCGAGAAGATGGTCAACAGCGCGGGAATCCCTCGGAAGAACTCAATGAAGGCCACCGCAAACCAGCCCAGTGGTCCACCGGCCACCTTCATGACTGCCAGGACGACCGCCAGCGCCATGCCCAGCACGAAGCTGGCGAAGGTGATCCACAGAGTGTTCTTCAACGCGATGGTGAGAATCGCGGGCCACATCTTGGCGGCGATCTCAGGGTTGAGGAACTGGCGCTGCAAGGTTGGCCAATCGGCGATCGCGATGATCACGATCAGAAAGGCCAAGCCGACGGCGTAGGAGGTCCACCGGCCGACCCGTCGCCGGGTGGTCGGTCGTAAGTACAGGCGCGCGCTCACAGCTGATCCAAGCCGGACCGATCCGGTGGGGTTGAGGTCACCCCCAACCCCACCGTCACGGCTCAGCCGAAGTACTTCTTGTAGATGGTGTCGTAGCTGCCGTCGGCGCGCATTGCCTTGAGCTGCTCGTTGACACCGGCCTGCAGTTCGAGCTTCTTGCCCTTGGCGAAGGCGTAGCCGTACTGCTCGTCGGTGTTGTAGGTCTCGACGATCTTGTAGTTGGGGTCGGCCACCTCGTGCTCGTGGTTGACCGGCTGATCCTGCAGGATGGCGTCGATCTGCGTGGCCTGAATGGCCGGCCAGAGCTCACCGTCGGAGGGGAAGTCGATGATCTCGGCGTCCTTCGGGGCGTTCTTGGTGGCGTAATTCTTGCCGGTGGTGCCCTTCTGGACGCCGATCCGCTTGCCGGCCGTACCTGCCAGGTTGGTGATCCCGGAGTCGGTCTTGACCAACAGCGACTGCAACGAGTCGTAGTACGGCTCGGAGAAGTCGAGGTTGGCCTTGCGCTCGTCGGTGATGGTCATCGCAGAAGCGGCGACATCGCACTGGTTGGCCACCAGCACGGTGCCCGACTGCAGCGCGTCGAAGTCGGAGTCGATCACCTTCAGGGTCAGCCCCAGCCGGTTGGAGATCTCCGCCATCACATCGATGTCGAAGCCGCTGTAGCCGCTGGGGGAAGAGGCGTCCTCCACCTCGAAGGGCGGGTAGGGCACGTCAGAGCAGACGGTCAGGACGCCGGCCTCCACCGTCTCGTAGTTGACGGCGGGCGCGGTCGGGCTGGTGTCCCCGGACGGCGCGGACGAGGGTGCGCTGCTGGGCGCGGCGGGCGTGCCACCACAGGCGGTCAACGCGCTCAGCGCCACGGCGGCGAGTGTCGCGATGGCGATCTTGGACATCTTCACAAGCATCTACTTTCATCTGAGTCGGTCCCCGACGGGGTACTGGCTGGCGCGAGCCTACTCACGCCAGATGAAGCTGGCGTTACAGCGTAGAGCCTGAACCGCCGGGACGCGGAGCATTTCGCGCTCCGACCAGTGCGAGTTTGTGCACCGAACTCAGTGCACAAACTCGCAGTCAGGCCTTCGCCAGCGCGGTAGCGAGCGTGCCGACCGGACGGACGACCACCTCGTCCAGTTCCAGCCAGTCCGCCATCGAGCGCAGGACGCCCGCCAGCCGTGACGCGGTCTCCGGCTCGGGGGCTCCGGGTTCCAGCCAGGCGGCCTGGACGAGCAGCGCCCTGGCGGCCCGGTCGGCCTTGAGGTCCACCCGGGCGGCGATGCTCTCGTCCATCACGAACAGGTAGACGTAGTAGCCGTACCGACGCTGGGCGGCCGGGGTGTAGATCTCGATCCGGTAGTCGACCCCGAACAGGTCGGCCAGCCGGGAGCGTTCGAAGACCAACGAGTCGAACGGGCTGACCAGGGCGTCCCCGACGATCCGGCGGGGTAGCCGGGCCTGATGCCACAGGTAGCTGGGCCGGCTCCAGCCGCGCACCGGGGTCTCGACCAGTTCGCCGGCGTCCACCAGCTCGGCGATCGCTGCCCGGGCGGTTTCCAGCCTCAACCGGTAGTAGTCGGCCAGGCAGCGGTCGGTGGCGATCCCGAGCGACGCCGCGGCCCGGCGGATCAGGACGCGGGCGGCCTCGTCGTCGTCCGGGGTGGGCGTGGCCACCACGGACGCCGGCAGGACCCGCTCCGGCAGGTCGTAGAGCCGTTCGAACTGGCTGTTGCGCCCCGCGGCGGTCAGCTCGCCGGTGGCGAACAACCATTCCAGCATGTGCTTGGCCTGCGACCAGTTCCACCACGGCGCCCGCTGCCGGTCTTCGGGGTGCTCCACCTGCCGGGCGGTCACCGGCCCCGCGGCGGCCACCAGGTCGAGGATCTGCTGCTCGAGTTGCGGGTGCTGCGCCCGGATCTGCCGGATCGCCGGCCAGGGCCCGCCCCGCCGGTGGGCCGCCATCCGGAACCGCAGCGCGGGTTGCAGCCCGACGTCGATCAGCGAGGCGGCGTGCCCCCAGTACTCGAACAGCCGCCGGGGCGCCCGGCCGGCGGCCCGGTCGAGCAGCCCGCGGTCGTGGGGGCCCAGCCGGGCGAACAGCGGCATGTAGTGGGCCCGCACCGCCACGTTCACCGAGTCGATCTGCAGCTGGCCGACCCGGTCGACCACCTGCTGCAGTTGCCGGGCGGTGACGGTGGTGGGCCACGGGCGTCCGAACCCCTGCGCGGCGAGGGCCACCCGCCGCGCCGCGGCCGGGCTCAGCGCGGTAGTCGCGGTTGCCACGACGTCTCCTAGCCGCCGAGCGGCAGGTCGAACCGGCCGGCCACCGACAGCAGGTCGCTGATCTCGCCGGAGACCTCCCGGGCCGGGACTCCACGGCTGTAGAGGATGGCCGGGCCGGGTGCCGTCGGCCCGACCGCGGCACCGCCGATCTCGGCGTGCCCGTCGGTCACCCGCAGCCAGGTTCCCTCGCGCAGCCCGAGGATGGCGACATCGTTCTCCTCCAGGAACTCGGTCAGCCGTTGTTCCCGGGTCTCGCCGCCGTGCCGGCTGTCCGGGTCGGCGTCCAGGTAGTGCGGGTTGAGCTGGAAGGGCACCAGGCCGAGGGCCGCGAAGCCGTCCGGCTGCACGATCGGCATGTCGTTGGTGGTGCGGATGGTCGGGCCGGCGAGGTTCGTCCCGGCGCTGGCCGCCAGGTACCGCAGGCCGGACCGGACCCGCTGCGCCAGGTGATCGACCAGCTCGCGGCGCTGCAACTCCCGCAGCAGCCGGAAGGTGTTTCCGCCACCGACGAAGACGGCCTCGGCGTCGGTGATCGCCGACCGCGGGTCGTCGAAGGTGTGCAGCCCGCGGACCTCGATGCCGTGCGGGCCCAGCGCCGCGCTGACCGTGGCGGTGTAGGCATCGTGGTCGGCCAGGGCGTACGGCACGAAGGTGACCCGGGCTCCCCGCAGGAAGTCCAGCACGGTGGGCAGGGCGTGCGCCAGGTAGCGCGAACCGACATTGGTCGAGTTGGAGAGCAACAGCAGGTTCATGATTGATCTCCCGGTCAGAAGCGCTGGTTCAGCGAGTGGTCACGCCGCCAGCCACGCTTGGGGTGCGGCCGGGGACGGTTGGAGAATACTGCCGCCAGCCCGGCTGCGGTCTCCAGCAACACCGGGACGTGGTCGCGGATATCGTCGGTGTAGTCCAGACCCTTCGGCTCCACCACCGAGATCGACCCCACCGGCGTCGTTCCGACCAGCACCGGCGCGGCGATCGCCCGGGTCGACTGATCGTATTCCCCCTCGGAGTAGGCCCAGCCGTCCCGGTAGGTCTGCTCGAACAGGGCCTCCAGCGCGACCGGATCGACCTCGGTGAGCTCGGTGAACCGGGCGAACGGGCGTCCGTTGAGCAGGTTGCGCCGCACCAGCGGATCCAGGAAGGCGAAGTAGGCCCGGGAGGTGGCTCCGGCGTGGCCCGGATACAGGTCACCGACCAGCGGATGCGGACGGATCGGCCCGTAGCGGCCGTCCACCGCCGCGATGCAGCGGACGTAGAACCCGTCCGGCACGGTGAAGCTGGCCGAACGTCCGGTGACCTGCGCCAGCGGCGCGATCTCCTGTTCGGCGAGCCAGGCCAGGCCGCCGGTGCGTTCCCAGAGCGCGGCCATCCGCCACATCGCCGGACCCAGGCTGTAGCGGCGGGTGCTGGGGTCGGCGATCAGGAAGCCGCGCACCGCCAGGGCGGCCAGCAGGCGCTGGCAGGTCGACTTGTTCCAGCCCGACTCCTCGGCCAGTTCGAAGACTCCCCAGTCGGTGCGGTGATCGCTGAAGGAGAGCAGGATCTGCAGGGCCCGATCGACCGTCTGCAGCGGGGATGTGGGAGTCGATCGCGAGTCCTCCATGAACCACCTCCAGGTGCACTCGCACGCTAGCACGTCTCCCGAAATCTGATCGTAACTTGCATATAACGGGATTCCCCTTGTGGCAGCGGACCCCGCGCCTCCATTCTTCTCGCCTAGATCACCCGCCGACCCGAGGAGTTGACAGTGCGCTTCATCCTCCGACGACTGCTTTCGATGCTGCCCGCCCTGTTCGGGATCCTCGTGGCCGTCTTCGTGATCACCCGCGTGCTGCCCGGTGACCCCGCCGCGATCCTGGCCGGTGAGCAGGCCGACACCACGACCATCGAGCGGATCAGGATCGAGATGGGGCTGGACCAGCCCCTGCTCAACCAGTTCTTCAGCTACGTGCTGGGGATCTTCCGCGGCGATCTCGGCTTCGCCTGGCATACCGGCCAACCGGTCACCCAGGATCTCGCCACCCGTTTTCCGGCCACCGTCGAGCTGGGCGCGACCGCCCTGCTGATCGCCATCCTGATCGGCGTCCCGCTCGGCATCGCCAGCGCCGTCCGCCGCGGCAAGCTGATCGACCAGATCACCCGGGTGTTCACCCTGGTGGGGGCTTCCATGCCGCTGTTCTGGCTGGGCCTGTTGGTGATCTACCTGTTCTACTTCCAGTTGGGCATCGCGCCGGCCCCGGCCGGCCGGATCAGCGCCGGGGTCAACCCGCCCACCACCATCACCGGGCTGTACCTGCTCGACTCGCTGCTCACCGCCGACTGGGTGGCCTTCGGCTCGGCCCTGAGCCACCTGATCTGGCCGGCGATGGTGCTGGCTACCGGCGGCATCGCGATGATCTCGCGGATGACCCGCTCCTCCACCCTCGAGGTGCTCGGTCAGGACTACGTCCGCACCGCCATCTCCAAGGGGCTGCCCCCGCTGGTGGTGATCGGCAAGCACACCTTCCGCAACGCCTCGCCGGCCGTGGTCACCATCATCGGGCTGGAGTTCGGCGGCCTGATGGGTGGCGCGGTGCTCACCGAGACGATCTTCAGCTGGCCCGGGGTCGGCTCCTACGTCACCCAGTCCATCATGGCCACCGACTACGCGCCGGTGCAGGCGTTCACCCTGGTGACGGCGGCCATCTACCTGATCATCAACCTGCTCGTGGACCTGGCCCACGCCGGAATCGACCCGAGGGTGCGACATGCCTAGTACCGATACCGCCACCACGGCCAGCGCGCAGGCTCGTCCGAAGACCATCGGCGTCCCGCAACTGCTGCTGCGCAACCGGCTGGGCATGGTGGGCCTGGCGATCATCCTGTTCTGGACCCTCGGTGGCCTGCTGATCGGCGTGCTGAGCCCCTACGGCCCCGCCGAGACCGCGGTCGGCCCGATGCTCACCCCGCCCGGCGCCGGACACCTGTTCGGCACCGACAACTTCGGCCGGGACGTGCTCACCCGGGTCTTCGCCGGCGCCCAGCTGTCGTTGTGGATCGGGCTGATCGCGGTGGCCTTCTCGGTCGTGGTCGGCGTTCCGCTGGGCGGCGTGGCCGGGTACGTCGGCGGCTGGGTCGGCTCGGTGATCATGCGGGTGATGGACGTGATGCTCGCCTTCCCCTCGCTGATCCTGGCCATGGCCGTGGCAGCCTCCCTCGGGCCGGGTGTCGGCAGCGCGATGATCGCGGTCGGCATCGTCGGCATCCCCGAGTTCGCCCGGATCACCTACGGCCAGACCGTCGCCCTCAAGCAGCGGGAGTGGGTCGAGGCCGGCCGCGCGCTCGGCCTGACCAACAACACCATCCTGGTGCGGCACATCGTCCCCAACACGCTGGCTCCGCTGGTGGTCAGGATGGCGCTCGGCATGGGCTACGCCATTCTCACCGCCGCCTCGCTGAGCTTCATCGGGCTGGGCGCCCAGCCGCCGACCCCCGAGTGGGGCGTGATGATCAGCGACGGCCGCGGCTACATCATCAGCGGCGAGTGGTGGCTGACCGTCTTCCCCGGGCTGGCGATCGCCACCTCCATCCTCGCCTTCAACCTGTTCGGCGACGCCCTGCGGGACGTCCTCGACCCACGACTGCGCACCACCGCGTAACCCGACCGACCATCAATCCACCGAGGAGAAGTCCAGCTATGAAACTCCGTGCAATCGCCGCGGCCGGCCTGGCGGCCGCGCTGTTGGCAACAGGTTGCGCCCCGAGCGCGAACAATCCGGGCGGGAACGGCGGCACCGCCGCCACCTCGCTGATCGCCGCCTACAACGAGGGCGGCCAGACCCTGAGCCCCTACGAGGCCAACGACGTCACCAGCGACACCTTCGTGCTCGCCGCCTACGACCAGCTGGTCACCTACGCGGTCGAGATCGTCGACGGCGCCGCCTACGCCAAGACCGACGAGATCGCGCCCATGCTGGCGAGCAGCTGGGACGTGAACGACACCGCCACCGAGTACACCTTCCACCTGCGCGACGACGTCACCTTCCACAGCGGCAACAAGTTCACCTCCGCGGACGTGGTCGGCTCGCTGAAGATGATCGAGGAGTCGGCCTCGTCCAGCTTCCTCTACGGGCTGGCCGGGATCGCCGGCTACGAGGCGATCGACGACAAGACGGTGAAGATCACCCTGACCGGGCCGAACCACCTCTTCCTGCAGATCCTGCCGATGTACTCCTTCTCGATCGCCGACACCAAGCTGGTCGAGCAGAACGGCGGCGCCGATTGGCTGAAGAGCAACACCGCCGGCAGCGGCCCGTACACCCTGACCTCCTACGATCAGGCCACCGAGGTCAAGCTGGCCCGCAACGACAGCTACTGGGGCCCCGCGCCGCAGATTCAGAACGTCACCGTGCGGATCGTGAGCGAGGCCTCCAACCGGGTGCAGCAGCTCAGCCGCGGCGAGGTCGGCCTGGCGCTGGAGATCCCGCCGAAGGACGTCGCCACGCTGGAATCCACCAAGGGTGTGGTGATCGACTCCCGGGCGAGCAACAAGATCCTGTTCTTCGCGATGAACAACAAGGTCGCGCCGTTCGACGATCCGTTGGTGCGCCAGGCGATCAGCTACGCCATCCCGTACGAGGCGCTGCTCAGCGACGTGATGCGCGGCCAGGCCAGCCCGCTGCGCTCGGCCGTGCCCAGCTCGATGCCGGGCTACACCGACGAGGGCTTCAGCTACACCCACGACCTCGACAAGGCGAAGGCGCTGCTGGCCGAAGCCGGCCACGCCGACGGCTTCGAGTTCGACTTCACCCTCGGCGGCGGTTTCCAGGACTGGGCCGACGACGCGGTGCTGATCCAGGCCGAGCTGGCCAAGATCGGCGTCACCATGAACATCAACTCGATGGCCCGCCCGCAGTTCCTGGAGGCCCTGCGCACCAAGGAGGTCGCGGCCTACATCTCGCGCTGGACCTCGTTCGTGAACGACCCGCAGTACCACCTGGGCCTGCTGATGATCACCGACACCTCCAGCAACTACATGAACTACTCCAACAAGCGGGTGGACGAGTTGCAGAAGCTGTCGGCGACCGAGACCGACCCGGCGGTGCGGCAGAAGAACTACGCCGAGATGCAGAACCTGATCACCGCGGACGCGCCGTGGGCCTACCTCTACGAGTACAACATCGTGGTCGGCCTGAGCGAGAAGACCACCGGCTACACCTCGTACCCGGACGGCATCGTCAGGTTCCACCAGCTCAGCGTCGGAGCGTGACCGACCGGTGGGGCGGACCCGGCGTCCGCCCCACCACCCGACCCACCCAATCGAAACTGCATGAAGGGATTCCGAGTGACCGCGACCGACTGGGAGCAGAAGCTGCTCTCTGAGATCGACCGGCGAGCCGACGAACTACTGGAACTCGCCGGGGCACTGATTGCCGCGCCCAGCGAGAACCCGCCGGGAGACTGCACCCAGGTCGCCGCGTTCACCGCCGGCTGGCTGGCCGAACGCGGCCTGGCACCCCAACTGCTCGATGCCGGGGACGGTCGGCAGAACGTCCTCTCCCGGGGCGTTCTGACCGGCCCGGCCGATCGGCACCTGGTGCTCGCCGGGCACTACGACGTGGTGCCGGTGGGCGACCGGAGCCGGTGGAGCTTCCCGCCGTTCGCCGGCGACGTGGCGGACGGCTACCTGCGCGGCCGCGGCGCCAGCGACATGAAGGCCGGCCTGGCCGGCGCCCTGTTCGGCTACGGACTACTCGCCGAGCTGGGGGTTCCGCTGGCCGGCCCACTGAGCTTCCTGGCGGTCTGCGATGAGGAGACCGGCGACCGCCGGGGCGCCGATTGGGTGCTCGAGAACGGCCACCTGGACGGCGTCACCGCCGGGGTGATCGCCGAACCCGCCGAACGCAGCCACCCGACCATCGGCCAGAAGGGCTCCAACTGGTTCCGGCTGACCATCCAGGGCAACCCGGGCCACGGCAGCCTGCAGCCGCTGCACGGCACCAGCGCCAACCTGCTGGCCGCGCGGGCCATCCTCGCCCTGCAGCAGCTGTGGGAGATGGTCCCGAACCCGCCGGAGGAGGTGCGCGAGCTGATCGCCGACTCCAAGCTCTTCGCCGTGGAACGGGAGGGCTACCAGCCCGAGATCGGCGAGGTGTTCTCCCGGGTCACGATCAATGTCGGCCGGATCGCCGGCGGCACCGCGACCAATGTGGTCGCCGACCGCGCCGTGGTCGAGTTCGACACCCGGGTGCCGATCGGGCTGACCCGCGCCGAGGTGAACGCCCGGGTGCGCGAGATCCTCGCCGCCGAGGGGATCGAGGCCGAGATCGAGCCCCTCGGGTTCTGCAGCGAGCCCAACTGGACCGACCCGGGCCACCCGATCGTGACCGAACTGGTCGGGGTGCTGCGCGAGCTCAGCGACCCGACCGCCCAGCCGGTGCTGCAGTGGGCGTCCTCGGACGCCCGCACCTTCCGCAGCCACGGCATCCCCGTCCTGCAGTACGGCCCAGCCGAACTGTCCACCATCCACGGCTTCGACGAGCGCGCGCCGGTGGCCGACGTGATCCTGGCCGCCAAGGTCTACACGCTGACCGCCCTGCGCTACCTGGGCCTGACCGAAGAGGCATGATGCTGAACCACGTCCTGACCATCGTCGACCTGCTCGACTCCCCCACCGCCAGCGGCGCCGAGGTCGCCGCGCACCTGCGCTCGCTGGCGCCGCAGGATGCGACCATCGAGGTCGAGACGGTCACCGGCCCGGCCGGCGCGACCGACTTCGTCCGGGTGCGCATCCCCGGCTCGCAGGGACGCAGCTCCGGCGGGGAGGCCGCCACCCTGGGGATCATCGGCCGGCTCGGCGGGATCGGCGCCCGTCCCGAACTGATCGGTTTCGTCTCCGACGGGGACGGCGCGGCGGCGGCTCTCGCCGCAGCCGCGAAGCTGCTGCAGATGGCCTCCCGCGGCGACCGGGTGCCCGGCGACGTGGTGATCGCCACCCACGTCGATCCGGACGCCCCCACCGAGCCGCACGATCCGGTCCCGTTCATGTCCTCGGCGGTCGACATCGCGGCGATGAACGCCCACGAGGTGACCGCCGACATGGAGGCGATCGTCTCGATCGACACCACCAGGGGCAACCGGATCCTGAACCACCGCGGGGTGGCGCTGTCCCCCACCGTCCGGCAGGGCTACATCCTGCGGCCCGCCCCCGACCTGGTCGCCATGCTGGAGACGGTGACCGGCGAGCCGGCCCGGATCCTGCCGTTGGCGCAGCAGGACATCACCCCCTACGGCAACTCGTTGCACCATCTGAACTCGATCCTGCAGCCCGCCGTGGCCACCTCGGCCCCGGTGGTCGGGCTCGCGCTGACCACGGTGACCACGGTCGCCGGCTGCGCCACCGGCGCCAGCCACGAGACCGACATCGCGCTGGCCGCGAAGTTCGCGGTCGAGGTCGCCAAGTACTTCGGCACCGGCCAGGCCAGCTTCCACGACGAGGCCGAGTTCCGTCACCTGATCAACCTCTACGGCAGCAACGAGCGGTTCCAGACCCTCGGTGAGCCCCAGACCGCCTAGGAGTCATCGTGTCCGATCTGCTTCGCATCGAGAACCTCCGGGTCGAGATCCCGTCCTACCGCGGCCTGGTGGTGCCGGTGGACGACGTGAGCCTCTCGATCGCCGAGGGCGAGATGCTCGGGCTGGTCGGCGAATCCGGCAGCGGCAAGTCGATGACCGCGATGTCGATCCTGCGGATGCTGCCCACCCAGGCCGCCCGGATCGCGAGCGGCACGATCAGCTTCGAGGGCACCAACCTCACCGCCCTGCCCGAGCGGCAGCTGCGGTCGGTGCGGGGCGGCCGGGTCGGCACCATCTTCCAGGAGCCGATGACCGCGTTGAACCCGGTCTTCACGATCAGCGACCAGCTCACCGAGCCGCTTCGCCAGCACCGCAAGCTGAAGAAGGCGGCGGCCCGGAAGCGGGGCCTGGAACTGCTGGAGGAGGTCGGCATCCGCAACCCGGCCCGGGTGATGGGCGACTACCCCTTCCAGCTCTCCGGCGGGATGCGGCAGCGGGTGATGATCGCGATGGCGATGTCCTGCGAGCCCCGGCTGCTGATCGCGGACGAACCGACCACCGCCCTCGACGTCACCACCCAGGCGCAGATCCTCGACCTGATGGTCGGGCTGCAGGAACGCCACGGCACCGCCGTGCTGCTGATCACCCACGACCTCGGCGTGGTGGCGCAGACCTGCAAGCGGGTGGCGGTGATGTATCAGGGCAAGCTGGTCGAGCAGGCGGGTGTCGAGGAACTGTTCAGCAACCCCCAGGCCGACTACACCAAGCGGCTGCTCAGCTTCCGTCCGCCGGGCGTGGATTCCCCGGTGGTGCGGGAGCGGGTGGAGATCGGCGAGCCGGAGGCTCCGCCGCTGCTGGAGGTGACCGGTCTGGTCAAGCACTACGTCCGCGGGCACGGCCGCAAGCAGGAGGTGATCAAGGCGCTCGACGGAGTCGACCTGACCCTGCGGGCGGGACGCACCCTGGCCATCGTCGGCGAATCCGGTTCCGGCAAGTCGACCACCGGACGGGCCATCCTGCGACTGATCGAGCCCAGCCAGGGCAGCATCCGGTTCGACGGCCGGGACATCATGGCGACGACCGGCGAACCCCTGCGCCGGTGGCGCAGCGAGGCCCAGATCATCTTCCAGGACACCTACGCCTCGCTGGATCCGCGGTGGAAGATCGGCGCCTCGCTGGCCGAGCCGCTGGCCCGGCATACCACCATGACCGCCCAGCAGCGCCGCGACAAGGTGGCCCACTCGCTGGAGGTGGTCGGGCTGCTGGCCGATCACGCCGACCGGTTCCCGCACGAGTTCTCCGGTGGCCAACGGCAGCGGATCGGCATCGCCCGGGCACTGGTGCTCGACCCCAAGATGGTGGTGGCCGACGAGCCGGTCTCGGCCTTGGACGTGTCGGTCCAGGCCCAGGTGCTGGAGCTGATGGCCGAACTGCAGGAACGGCTCGGCCTGGCCTACCTGTTCATCACCCACGATCTCTCGGTGGTGGCCGAGGTGGCCGACGACGTGCTGGTGATGTACGCCGGCAAGGTGGTCGAACGCGGCAGCGTGACCGACGTGCTGCTCAACCCCCAGCACGCCTACACCAAGGCCCTGCTGGCGGCCGTTCCGCCGTCCGATCCGACCACCGGCTGGAACCGCGAGGAACGTCTCGCGGTGGTCACCGAAGGTCTGGCCGCGGCCGAGCTGGTCAAGGCGTGACCGCGCCGCTGGGCCTGGTCACCATCGGCCAGGCGCCGCGGGTCGACGTGCTGCCCGACCTGCTGCCCATCCTGAACCGACGACCCTACGTCGAGCACGGCGCCCTCGATCTGCTGGACGCCGCCGGGGTCGCCGAGCTGGCCCCCACCGGTGACGACCTGGTGCTGGTCTCGCGGCTGCGGGACGGGAGCTCGGTGCGGCTGTCGCACCAGCGGCTGCGTCCGCTGCTGCTGGCCGCCGTCGAGCGGTGCATCGCCGACGGCGCCGGCGCGGTGCT
Organism: Propionicimonas sp.; assembly: GCA_049840415.1. Taxonomy (GTDB): domain Bacteria; phylum Actinomycetota; class Actinomycetes; order Propionibacteriales; family Propionibacteriaceae; genus Propionicimonas. The sequence goes on from JASGLB010000001.1 coordinate 131,309, forward strand.
GGTGATGTGCACCGGGCCGATCGAGCCGATCCGGGCGGCCGTCGAGGTGCACGCCGCCGAGCCTCTCGCCCAGGCCGCCATCGTGGCCCGCACCAGGGGTTTCGGCGTGCTCAGCCCCGACCCGGCGCAACTCGAAGAGGTCCGCACCCGCTGGGCGGCCCGGGCCGGTCAGCCGGTTCCGGCGGTGGCGGTCGATCCCTACACCGCCGTCCCGGACGAACTCGCCGAGGCCGGCCGCCAGTTGGCCGGCCTCGGCGTCAGCTCGATCGTGCTGGACTGCTTCGGCTACTCGGTCGGGATGGGCGAGACGGTCGCCGCGGCGACCGGACTGCCCGTCCATGTCACCCGGACGGTCGCCACCGAAGCCGCCCTGCGGCTGATCTCGAACGCCGGGCGGCCTTCGGCCTAGGCGTGCTTCGCCACGCTGAGGTGGATCACGCCGTAGTCGTAGGCCTTGCGGCGGTAGGCCACGCTGGGGGCACCGCTCTCGGCGTCGACGTAGAGGAAGAAGTCGTGGCCGACCAGCTCCATCTCGTCCAGCGCCTGGGCCAGGGTCAGCGGGGTGGCCTCGAAGAACTTCTCCCGCACCACCAACGGTCCGTCGCCGTGCACCTCCAGCCCACCGGGCAGGGTGTAGACGTCCTCGTCCTCGGTCTCCTCCGGCTCGGCCACCGCGGCCGCCACCTCAACCACCGCCTGATCGGTGCGCAGCCCGCGGTGGGTCTTGCGCCGGTCGGAGGCCCGCCGCAGCTGCGACTTCAGCTTCTCCAGCGCGCGGTCGAAGGCCACCGCCTTGTCGTCGGCGCTGGCCTCGGCACGGACCACCGGGCCCCGGCTGCGCAGCGTGATCTCCACCTGGGTCGACTGCTCGGGTTGACGCTTGTAGCTGTTGGCGGTCACCTGCACCTCGATCCGGATCACCCGGTCTTTGAGCTTCTCGATCGCGGCGAGCTTCTCTTCCACGCGGGCGCGGTAATCATCCGAGATCTGGCAGTGACGACCAGTCACAAGGACATCCATGTCAACCCTCCTGCTCTGCGGTGTCGGGGTCGGCACCCTCGAGGCGAGGCGTGCCCGAAGACAACCGTGACACCCGAACCTTCTCCTCCCGCGCAGCGGGGGGATCCGGCCTGGGTGCCATACCCCCACCGTAGTGCCCCGGGGGGACGGTGCAAAGGACCGCGCCCAACCTGTCCGGAGCGCGTCGCAACAAGCCTGTAACAACGGCTAACCACCCCGTAACACCGGGCGCACCCCGGCGTAACAGCGATCCGACAGCGTTACGCCCATGATTCTCGAACTCGATACCGGCGACACCGCCTGGATCCTCACAGCCGCTGCCTTCGTGCTGTTGATGACCCCCGGTCTCGCCCTGTTCTACGGTGGCATGGTCCGCGCCAAGGGCGTCCTGAACATGATGATGATGAGCTTCGTCAGCATGGGCGTGATCGGCGTCCTGTGGGTGCTGTACGGCTACAGCATGGCCTTCGGCGACTCGGTCGGCGGGCTCGGGCTGGTCGGCAACCCGCTGGAGTTCCTCGGGCTGCAGGGGTTGATGGACCCCGAGTCGATGTCCGGCACCCTGCCGTCGCTGGCCTTCGTCGCCTTCCAGGCCTGCTTCGCGATCATCACCGTCGCGCTGGTCTCCGGCGCGGTCGCCGACCGGGTGAAGTTCGGCGCCTGGGTGCTGTTCACCGTGCTGTGGGGAACCCTGGTGTACTTCCCGGCCGCGCACTGGGTGTTCGCCTTCGACGGCGACGAGACCAAGGGCGGCTGGATCGCGAACGTGATCGGCGCGATCGACTTCGCCGGTGGCACCGCGATCCACATCAACGCCGGCGTCGCCGCGCTGGTGCTGGCCCTGGTGGTCGGCCCGCGGCTCGGCTTCGGCAACCGTCCGATGCGGCCGCACAACCTCACCCTGGTGATGCTCGGCGCCGCGCTGCTGTGGTTCGGCTGGTTCGGCTTCAACGCCGGTTCGGCCGTGGCGGCCAACGGGCTGGCCTCGCTGGCCTGGGTGAACACCCTGGCCGCCACCGCCGCGGCGATGCTCGGCTGGCTGGCGGTGGAGAAGTTCCGCGACGGCCACGCCACCTCGCTGGGTGCCGCCTCGGGCATCGTCGCCGGTCTGGTCGGGATCACCCCGGCGGCCGGCACGGTCAGCCCGATCGGCGCGCTGGTGGTCGGCGTCCTGGCCGGTGTGGCCTGCGCCTTCGCGGTCGGCCTGAAGTACAAGTTCGGCTACGACGACTCGCTCGACGTGGTGGGCGTCCACCTGGTCGGCGGCGTGGTCGGCACCCTGCTGATCGGCTTCCTCTCCGACCCGGCCTCCCCGGGCACCCCGGAGGGCGTCGCGGGCCTGTTCTACGGCGGCGGCGCGGACCAGCTGTGGAAGCAGCTGATCGGCGTGGTCGGCATGGTCGCCTTCTCGCTGGTGATGACCTTCGTGATCGCGCTGATCATCAAGGCGACGCTGGGCTGGCGGATCTCCGCCGCCGACGAACTCGGCGGCATCGACCTGGCCGAGCACTCCGAGGTCGGCTACGACCTCAGCCCGGTCTACTACTCCAGCAAGGTGCAGCGCACCCTGGTGCTGACCGCGGACGATCTTCCCGAGACCGAAAAGACAGGAGCCTGACAAGTGAAGCTGGTCACAGCGATCATCCAGCCCGAACAGCTGGAGAACGTCCAGAAGGCGCTGGTGCGCCACGGCGTCGCCGGCATGACGATCACCGAGGTCTCCGGCTACGGCCGGCAGCGGGGTCACGTCGAGGTCTACCGCGGCGCGGAGTACACCATCGACTTCATCCAGAAGGTGAAGGTGGAGGTGCTGGTGGACGACGCCGAGGCCGAGACCCTGATGGGCGTCATCCTGCAGGGTGCTCAGACCGGTTCGGTGGGCGACGGCAAGATCTGGGTGGTCGACATCGCCCAGGTGGTCCGGGTCCGCACCGGCGAGAGCGGCAGCCAAGCCATCTGAATCATCCGTCACGACGCGGGGGCCGACCGGTCCCCGCGTCGTGGCGTCTGGGCGACCGTCGCCGCGCCGTACGGGACGCAACCGGCCGCCCGCAGCGCCGCCGCCACCCCGACCAGGGTGGCGCCGGTGGTCACCACGTCGTCGACCACGATCACCGACCCGCCCAGCGGCCGGACACAGCGGTACGCCCCCTGCGCGTTCGCCAGCCGATCCCACCGGCCCAGGCTGGCCTGATCGTCCGGCTCGCGGGCCAACCGCACCGCCCGGTCCACCCGGATCTCCACCCCGCAGCGGGCCAGCCGTCGCGCGGCACCGGCGGCCAGGGTCGCGGTCAGGTCGATGCCGCGCTCGATCACCCGGGCCCGGACCGACGGCACCGGCACCAGGACGACCGGCAGCCGGGGCGATTCCCGCAACAGCAGGTCGGCCACCGCCCTGGCCAGCAGCCGGCTCAGCACCGGCAGCTGGGTCAACGCCTGCCGTTCCTTCGCCGCCAGCAGCACCCGGCGCAGCACGTCCAGATACGGCCCGGCAGCGACGGTCGGCGGATACCCGGCCAGCGGACGCGGGACCGGCTCGGGACGCAGCCCGGCCAACTCGGCCGCGCAATTCCGGCACAGCCCGAAGGCAGGCGTGTCACAGCCAGGGCAGCGCGCCCCCAGCACCAGATCCGCCGCCGCGTCGATCACCCGCATGCCCGGCATCCTGGCCAGCCGGCCAGCGACTGTGCCAGTTGTCCACAGGTTCGCCGATCAGGCTCCGGGATAGGCGATCGCGTCGGCCGCCAGGCCGGTGAGCCCCCAGTTGAAGGAGCCCTCGAACCGGTAGACCGCCGCCGGTCCGCGCAACACCGGCTGCCGCCCGGGGATCACCGCCAGCTCGCGCAGCCCGGCCACGTCGGCCGGACCGATGTCGTCGGCCCGCGCCGAGCCCTGATCGACCTGCACCACGCTGGAGGTCACCCGGTGGGAGACCAGCACCAGCAGTTCGGTGGCGGTCTGCCAGCCCACGTCCAGCACCCCGCGGGCGGCCTCGGCCGGCGGGCTGACCGTCACCGGACGGAAGCCTGCCACCTCGATGCCGTCCGCGGTACGCACCACCCGGGCGATGCCGATCTGCTCCACCGCGACCCCGTCCAGCTTCGGGCCGTCCAGCACCAGGGCGATCCGGGCGCCGTCCGGTGAGAGCCGGAAGGCCCGCACCGGGTCGGTCGGGAAGTCCGGCGCCGTCACCGGGATCTGGGTGTGTTCCTTGGCATCGAAGACCGTGAAGCCGGCCGCGCCGGCGCCACCGCCGATCGTCCACAACTCGTTCATCCGGGAGTAGCCCGGCCGCAGCAGCCTGTCGCCCTCCCGCAGCACGGCGGCCGTCTTGGTGCCGAGGTCGGTGACCGTCAGGGTGGTGCCCTCGGGGTTGACCGACGCCAGCTCGGCCAGGTCCGACCGGACCGCGAACGCCCCGGCCGGGGTCAGGCCGGCGGCCATCGGCTCGCCCTCCCGCCAGGGCTCCCGGAGCGGGACCGGATAGACCGAGCCGTCCCGCATGGTCAGCAGTTGGACGCCGGGCTGCCCGGCCGGCGCCAGCGACGCGAAGTCGGCCGCGGTCAGCGTGACGCTGGTCGAATCGGGCAGCGGCAGCAGGGTGGAGCCCAGGCTGAACTGCAGCGCCTCGGCCTGGGTGGCCGCGGTCAGCGTGGTGGTCAGCTCGGCCATCAGCGTCCGGCGCTGCTCGTTGGTGAACGTCGAGGCGGCGCTGGCCAGGTGCAACACCGCCACTCCCTGGGGCAGCGTCTCCACCTCCTCGACCACCGTGTCCGACCAGGCGGCGCGCCGGACCGCCGGCGCCAGCCACTCCCCCGGGCCGGCCAGTTGCAGTTCGACCAGCCGCTTCGGCGTGATCGAGTTCTCCGCCAGGTAGCGCGGGTCGGGCACCAGCACCGCGCCGGTGGCGTCCAGGAAGTGCAGGTTCAGCGCGGTGTAGTTGGTGTAGAAGTGGTCCCGCGAGATCAGCAACCCCTCCGGCGGGTGCGAGATCCGCCACTGGCCCTCGGAGCGCACCAGCCCGAAGTCGTGCCGGTGGCCGCCGCTGGCCTCGCGGTACTCCCCCAGCGAGTTCAGGCTGCCGGTCAGCACGGTCTCCAGGGTGATCACCGGCTGATCGTCGGTGCTGGCCTCGGTCTCCCTGGGCTGGTAGCCGGCGGCGTAGATGAGGGTGCCCGATTCCGGATGCCAGGCCGAGGCGGCCGCCGGGGTGAGGTACTGCCGAGCCACCGCGAAGTCGGCCTGGTCGGTGCCCATGGCGTGCAGGAAGCCCTCCACGATCAGCATCGGCGAGGCATCGGTCACCGGCGGCACCGGCGCCACCCGGACCCCCGGCTCGATCTGCTGGCCGTCGGACTCGTGCTCGCGCAGCGGACCGCTGGTCGGCACCGTGGCGCAGCCGGCCAGCAGCGCCACCGTCGCCAGCGCCGCCGCCAGTCCGCACCGGACGCTACGCCTCGCCATCGGCGGCCTCCTCCGACTCGGGTGGACCGGCGGGCCAGGGCGGAACGCTGATCTCGTCGCCGGCCCGTCGGGGCAGGGTGAGGACGAACTGGGCGCCCCGCCCCGGCCCGCCCCACACCGACAGCAGACCGCCGTGCAGCCGGGCGTCCTCCAACGCGATCGACAGCCCCAGCCCGGTGCCGCCGAGCCGCCGGGCGCGCGCCGGGTCGGCCCGCCAGAACCTGTCGAACACCAGCTCGGACTGCGCCTGGGTCAGGCCGACGCCGTGGTCCCTGACCGCGATCGCGACCACGTCGGCGTCACCCCGGACCGCGACGCTGATCGGACGCCGTTCGCCGTGCTCGATCGCGTTGGTCAGCAGGTTGCGGACGATCCGCCGGATCCGTCGCGCATCCACCTCGGCCCGGCAGTCGGTCGGCGCGTCCAGCTGCAACTCGGTGCCGAACTCCTCCCCCAGCGGCTCGACCGCCGCCACCTCCTCGGTGACCAGCGCGGCCAGGTCGACGTAGTCGAGCGCCAGCACGGCCGCGCCGGCGTCGAACCGGGAGATCTCCAGCAGGTCGGTGAGCAGCGCCTCGAACCGGTCCAGTTCGGTGGCCAGCAGCTCGGCCGAGCGCGCGGTCAGCGGGTCGAACGAGGAACGGTTGGCGTGCAGTACCTCGGCGGCCATCCGGACCGTGGTCAGCGGCGTCCGCAGTTCGTGGGACACGTCGGAGACGAACCGCTGCTGCACCAGCGACAGCCCCTCCAGTTCGGAGATCTTGCGGGCCAACTGCTCGGCCATGTGGTTCATCGAGGTGGCCAGCGAGGCCTGGTCCTCGGTGCCGACCACGGCCATTCGGTCCTCCAGGTGGCCGGCTGCCAGCCGCTCGGCAGCCCGCCGGGCCGCCCGCACCGGCTGCAGCACCTGCATCGAGATCAGGTACATGGTCAGCGCCAGCCCGAACAGCAGGAACAGGCCGGTGGCCAGCGCGGCCTGCTGCACCACCGCCAGGGTCTGCCGCTCCTGCGCGGTGGAGAAGACGAAGAAGACCGGGTAGGCGACCTGGCCCAGCGCCCGCAGGTTGGTGGCCACCACCAGGCCGGGCAGGCTCTCCCGGCCGTCGGTGAACCGGATCAGCGTCGGGGTGCTCCACAGTCCGTCCCCGCTGGCGACCGCGCCCCGGATGTTGTCCGGCAGGCTCTGCGGGTCGAAGTGCTCCGGCGCGATGATCGAGACCGGGGTCTCCACCACCACGTAGTACTGGTTGCCGGACTGGCCCCGGTTGGCGGCCTCCCGGGCCAGCTGGGTGATCCGCTCGTTCATCGAGGTGGTCTGCAGATCGGTGGCGTTCAGGTCGCTGCGCATCGACTGGATCACCGCCGACGCCTCGGCCACCGACGCCTGGGTCTTGCCCTCGATGATGCCCCGGCCGGACTGGTCGAGCAGGAACCAGCCGGTCGCGGCCAGGATGGTGATCGACGCGCCGATGGTCAGCACCACGATCCGGAACGGCAGCGAGCGGGACCACAGCCGGAACGGGGTCAACCGGGCGAGCGCGTTCATGCCCGGTCCCCGCGGAGTCCGAGGGAGCGCAGCGGAGGGGAGGAACTCCGTGGGGTGCTCATGCCACCGGTCGAGGTTCTCCCGCGCGATAGCCCACTCCGCGAACCGTCACGATGATCTCCGGGCGCTCCGGGTCACGCTCCACCTTCGACCGCAGCCGCTGGACGTGGACGTTCACCAGCCGGGTGTCGCTGGCGTGCCGGTAGCCCCAGACCTCCTGCAGCAGCACCTCGCGGGTGAACGCCTGGCGCGGCTTGCGGGCCAGCGCCAGCAGCAGGTCGAACTCCAACGGGGTGAGCGAGATCTCCTGGTCGCCGCGGCGGACGGTGTGCTCGTCCACCCGGATGGTGATGTCGCCGATCCGCAGCACGTCGTCGGTGGCCTCGGTGCGGACGTGGCGGCGCAGCCGGGTCTTGATCCGGGCCACCAACTCCTGGGTCTTGAACGGCTTGGCGACGTAGTCGTCGGCCCCGGCCTCCAGCCCGTGCACCACGTCGGTGGTGTCGGACTTCGCGGTCAGCATCACGATCGGGACGCCGGACTCCGCGCGGATGTCGCGGCAGACGTCCACCCCGTCGCGGCCGGGCAGCATCAGGTCGAGCAGCACCAGATCCGGCCGATATTCCCGGAACGCCTCCAGCGCGGTGTCGCCGACATGGCACAGCCGGGCCAGGAAGCCCTCCGATCGCAGCACGATGTCGAGCATCTCGGCCAGCGCCTGGTCGTCGTCGATGACGAGAATCCGCGGCGGGCCGCTATCGGCTTCGGACATCAACCACCCTCCCTAGGTAGTCCGACGCCTCCGAGTGTAACGGTGCTGTCACGACGGTACCGGGGATCAATTCGGACTCCGCCTCCGGCGTCCAGGTGGAGAACAGCGCCAGATCACCACCCTGGCGGCGCAGCACCCGTCGCCACAGCGTGGCCGGGTCGGGGTCGAACGGGTCGCCCTGCTGGGAGGGCACCGGGTACCACATCCCGGCCGCCAGCTCGGCCTCGAGTTGGCCGGCGTCCCAGCCGGCGTAACCGGCGAAGATCCGCATCTCCCGGTAGGCGCCCTCGGCGATCTCCACCGGGGTGTCCAGGTTGAGCAGCCCGACCCGCTGGTAGAGCGGCCGCCAGCCGGGCGGGTCGTCGTCCGGATCGGCCGGACGGGCGACGCAGACCGCACCCTGCTGGGAGACCGGCCCACCGTCGAACAGCGCCTGGGGAATGCTGACCAGTTCCTCCCACTGCGGCAGCGCACGGGAGAGCTCGAGCTCGGAGATCCGGTTGAGCACGACGCCGACCGTGCCGTTCTCGTCGGCGTCCAGCAGCAGCACCACGGCGCCGTCGAAGACTCCGTCGGACAACGACACGCTCGCCACCAGGAGCGTCCCGGGCTCGATGCCGATCTCCATCCCCACCTCCTCTCCCCCAGTTTGGCACGACCGGCCGGACGCCGTCGGCGACTTCAGCCCCGCGTCGCGGTGGCGATCGCCAGCGCCCGACCGGTCAGCGACTCCCGGTTGGCCAGCAGGTCGCTCGGCGGGCCGCTGAACAGCAGCCGGCCGCCTTCTGATCCCGCCCCGGGGCCGATGTCGATCACCTGGTCGACCCGCGCCACCACCCGCAGGTTGTGCTCCACCACGACCAGCGTGGCGCCGGCGTCCACCAGGTCGTCGAACAGCTGGTTGATCCGGTCGACGTCGCCCGGGTGCAGCCCGGTGGTCGGCTCGTCGAGCACGATCCGCTCCGCGGCCAGGTCACGGGTCGCGCCCAGGTGCTGGGCGAGCAGCAGCCGCTGCCGCTCGCCGCCGGAGAAGGTGTCCAGCGACTGGCCGACGGCGGTGTAGCCCAGGCCGACCCGCTCCAGCCAGCCCATCGTGGCGACGATCGTGGGGTGGTCGCCGAACAGCTCGGCCAGGTCGGCGGCGGTCAGCCGCAGCACGTCGGCGATGGTGTGGCCGTCGAGCTTCACCGCCAGCGCGGTGTCGTTGAACCGCTCGCCGTTGCAGACGTCGCAGGGCGTGGCGACGTCGTCGAGGAAGGCCAGCTCGGTGGTGATGTAGCCCTTGCCCCTGCAGGCCGGGCAGCCGCCCTTGGAGTTGAAGCTGAACCAGGCCGGCTCCAGGCCGGAGACGGCCGCGAAGGCCTCGCGCACCTCGTCGGCCACGCCGAGCGCGCTCAGCGAGGTGGACCGGACGCCGCCGCGCAGCGGATCCTGCCCCACCACGGTGAACTCGGGGTGCTGCCGGGGCAGTTCCACGGTGGCGAAGGAGCTCTTGCCCGAGCCGGCCACGCCGGTGACCGCGGTCAGCGCGCCGAGCGGCACCTCCACGTCGAAGCCGGTCAGGTTGTGGGCGCGGGCATTGCGCACCAGCACGCTCCCCCGCGGTCGCCGCACCTCGTCCTTGACGACCAGCGGACGCGACAGCAGCCGGCCGGTCAGGGTGTCGCTGTTGCGCAGCTCCTGCGGGGTGCCCTCGAACTGGATCCGGCCGCCGGCCGCGCCGGCGCCCGGGCCGACGTCGACCACGTGGTCGGCCATCGCGATCACCTGCGGGTGGTGTTCGACCACCAGGATGGTGTTGCCGGCGTCCCGTAGCCGCAGCAGCAGCTTGTTGAGCCGTTGCACGTCGGCCGGGTGCAGGCCGGTCGACGGCTCGTCGAAGACGTAGGTGACCTCGGTCAGCGCGCTGCCCAGGTGCCGGACGATCTTGACCCGCTGCGCCTCACCGCCCGACAGCGTCCCCGACGGCCGGTCCAGCGACAGGTAGCCCAGGCCGACCGACAGCAGCGCGTCCAGGGTGCGGCGGACGCCGACCAGGGCCGGCTCCACCCGCGGATCGTCCAGGCCGCCGACCACCTCGCGCAGCTCGCTGACCGACAGCGCCGTCCAGTCGACGATCGAGCGGCCCTCGATCAAGCTGCCCCGGGCCGCCTCGTTGAGCCGGGCGCCACCGCAGGCCGGGCAGACCCGTTGGGTGGTGAGCCGATCCAGCTCGGCCTTGACCGAAGCCGAGATCTTCGACGGCCGGTTCTTCACGTACACGTCGCGCATCCGGGTGACCACGCCGTCGAACCGGGCGGTCTTGGGGAACCGGGGGTCGGGGTTGGGCAGCTTGAACTGCTCGGCGTAGAGGAAGAGCTCCATCTCTTCGGGGGTGTAGTCCTTCAGCGGCTTCTTCCGGTCGAACAGGCCGCAGTAGGCGAACCGCTTCCAGCGGTAGACCTTCGGCCGGAACTGGCTGAACCGCACCGGCCCCTCGTCGATGTTCTTCTCCGGGTCGATCAGCTCGTCGACGTCGATGTCGACCACGGTGCCGAGCCCCTCGCACTCCGGGCACATCCCCGCCGGGTCGTTGAACGAGTAGGCGGGCGAGTACCCGGCCGAGGGCTCCCCCACCCGGGAGAAGATCAGCCGCAGCAGCGGGGCGATGTCGGACGCGGTCGCCACCGTCGACCGGGCGTTGCCGGTGAACCGGCGCTGGTCGATGAAGGCGGTGAAGGTCAGCCCGGCCATCGACTGCACCTCCGGCGCCGGCCACTGCGGCAACCGGTTGCGGACGAAGCTGGGATAGGTGTCGTTCACCAGCCGCTGCGCCTCGGCGGCGATGGTGTCCAGCACCAGCGACGACTTACCCGAGCCGGAGACCCCGGTGACCACGGTCAGCGCCTGCTTCGGCAGGTCGACCCTGACGTTCCGCAGGTTGTTGGTGCTGGCGTGGACGACCCGGATCACGCTCCCTGGTTCGAAGCCATGGCGTTCATGGTAGGATCGCCGCCCCGACCTTCGGGCTGGGCAAGAGCTTGGTATCCCACGCCGAGGATCGGCGACTCCAGCCTTCCCGGGAATGACCCCGGGCTCAGTCGTCGCCCCGAAAACCCGTCAGCCGAGTGAGCAGACCGGCGAGGGTCGCCAGATCGTGCTCGAATCCCAGGACGCCAGGTGAGCCCGAAGGTCGGCCAGGCTGCTGTGCCTCACCTCAGCCAGCCGGGTGGCGGCAGCCGGGGTTGCGGCCAGAAGCCGAACGCGTCCGTCCTGCGGATCGGCGGTCCGCTGCACCAGGCCCAGGCGTTCCAGCTGAGCGATCTGCCGGCTGACGGTGCTCTTGTCGGTGGCCAGCTCCTCCACCAGGTGGCTGGCGGGCGCCGGGCCGCCGTCCACCAGTAGGGCCAGGATCTTGTAGCCGATCGGCTGCAGGTCGGGATGGATCGCGAAGGCCAGCCGGCGCCAGCGGGCCCGGGCGCGTTGGACTACCACCGCCAGCTGCCGCTCGACGTCCGCCATGGTCTGCTCGCGGTCGGGCGTCTGGCTCCGGCTCGGAGGTCGGTCATCGCGTGTCGTCCGGACGGTGCACCGCCAGCCGCTCGTCGGTGCGATGCGACGGGCCGGTCAGCCGCAGCGCGGCCTCGACCGACTCCGGCGAGTCGTTGCCCATCGCCGCGTCCGCCAGCTCCAGCGAGCTGTTCTCGGCGGTGTGCCGCAGCCGCTGGGAGCTGGTCCGCCGCGACAGCGAACGGTTGGGCAGGAAGACGATCGCCGCCAGGGCGATCACGGCCAGCGGAACCACGTGCCAGAACGACTCCGCGATCGCGGTGCCGTAGGCGTTCTCCACCACCACCCGGATCGGCTCCGGCAGGGTCGACAGGTCGGGCAGTTGCCCGCCCTGCAGGGCTTCGAGACCCTTGCGCTGGGCCGGGGTCAGCGCCGCCAGCCCCTGCTGGATCAGCACCGGCACCCGGGCCGCCAGCCCGGCGCCGATCGCCGAGACGCCCACCGAGCCGCCCAGGGTGCGGAAGAAGGTGACCCCGGCGCTGGCCGCCCCGAGGTGCTGCGGATCGACCGAGTTCTGCACCACCAGGACGAGGTTCTGCATGATCAGGCCGACACCGAGGCCGAGCACGAACATGTAGGTCGAGACCAGCACGAAGTCGGTGTTGTAGTGGATCGTCCCCATCAGGCCGAGGCCGGCGATGGTGAGCAGGCCGCCGGCCACCACGAACGGCTTCCACTTGCCCCACCGGCTGATCAGATTGCCGCCGCCGATGCCGCCCAGCATCTGGCCGGCGACCATCGGCAGGGTCATCATGCCGGAGAGGGTGGGCGTCGCCCCGCGGGCGTATTGCATGTACTGGCTGAGGAAGATGCTGGTGCCGAACATCGCCACGCCGACCGCGATCGAGCCCACCACGGCGAGGGTGAAGGTGCGGTCGCGGAACAGGTGCAGCGGGATGATCGGTTCGTCCACCTTCAGTTCCACCCAGACCGCCAGGCCCAGCGCCAGCACGGCGCCGCCGACCATCCACAGCGTGGGGGCCGACCACCACGGGAAGGTTCCGCCGGCCAGGCTCACCCAGAGCAGCAGGGTGGTGACGCCGGCCGCGATCAGCGCGGCGCCCAGGTAGTCAACGCTCACCTTCCGGGCCGGACGGGGCGGCAGCTTCAGCGTCCGCTGGATGATGACCAGGCCGGCCAGCGCGAACGGGACGAAGACGTAGAAGTTCCACCGCCAGCTGAGGCTGTCGGTCAGCAGGCCGCCGATCAGCGGGCCGGCCACCTGGCCGACGCCCATCACCGCGCCGATGAAGCCCATGTAGCGGCCACGTTCCCGCGGCGAGATCAGGTCGGCGATCACGATCTGGACCAGCGCCATCAGGCCGCCGATCCCGATCCCCTGCAGCGCGCGGGAGCTGATCAGCCACAACGTGCTCTGCGCGGCGCCGGACAGGATCGAACCGACCAGGAACACCGTCAGCGAGATCTGCACCAGCAGCTTGCGATCCAGCAGATCGGAGAGCTTGCCCCAGATCGGCGTCGCCACGGTCATCGCCAGCAGGCTGGCGGTGACGATCCAGGTGAAGTCGGACTGGCTGCCACCCAGCTCGCTCACGATGCGCGGCAACGACGGCGCCACCACCGTGCTGGAGATCAGCGCCACGAACATCCCGATCACCAGACCGGAAATGGCGCTGAGCACCTCCCGTCGGCTGCCTGATTGAATCTCGTCCACTTCCATGACCGGCGTGCTCACACGCCCCTCCTACGTACCTCGCGAAGAATAGTTGCTCTAGGTCAACTATCCCACGCGCGGTTTCATTCCCAGCAATCGCCCACCAACCTCAAACCCTCTGAGCGTCCCGCCTGCTGCTCGGATTCCCGGCGTAACCTGATGCTGGAGGAACCATGGAAACCGTCGTCGTGGCCGGGGCGACCGGCTACCTGGGGCGCCATGTCGTGGTGGAACTCGCCGGTCAGGGCTACTCGGTCCGGGCTGTAGTGCGCTCCCGGACGCGCGCCGAGCAGCCCGGGCCATTCGGCGCGCCGTCGTTGACCGGCTCGGTGGCCGAGTGGGTCGAGGGCGAGATCACCGATCCCCAGTTCATAGGCGGCCTGTGCCGAGGGGCGACCCGGGTGGTCTCAGCGCTCGGAGTCACCCGGCAACGGGCCAGTCCCTGGGCAGTCGACTATCTCGCCAACCTGCGCCTGCTGGAGGAGGCCGAGCGCGAATCCGTCCAGTCGATGCTGTACGTGAACGTGATGCACGCCGCGGTGGGGAGTTCGCTCATTCTGCGATCGAAGGCCGCCTTCGCTGCTGTCCTGGCACGTTCGACCGTCGCGCATCAGATTGTCAATCCGTCCGGCTATTTCTCCGATCTGAGCGAGTTCCTCGACATGGCGCGGATCGGCATCGTGCTGCTGCCACCGGATCCCGACGTGAGGGTCGCACCGATCCATGGTGCCGATCTGGCTCGGTTCTGCGCCGACCGATTGGGCGATACCAGCGGGAGCTGGGACATTGGCGGTCCGGACGTGCTGACCTATCGGCAGATAGCCGACCTCGCCTTCGCGGCGGTCGGAAAGAAGCCTCGGATGGTCCGGGTGCCGAACGGGGTCGTGCATGGCGCGGTCTGGCTCGCCTCGCGGCTCGGCGAGCGCCCTCGCGAACTCGCCAGCTTCTTCGCCGACGGCCTCACCCACGACGCGATCGGCGAACGGTTCGGCAGCCACCACCTCGCGGACTACTTCGCCCAGTTCACTGGTTAGGCTTCGGGCCGCGGCCGACTAGAACTCCGGCCAGTTCCGCTCCAGGCCGGTGAGGATGAACTCGACCTTGGTGTCCATCACGGTCCGGCCGGTCCAGGACTCCTCCGGCCGATAGAAGGACTCGCCGTCGCCCACCGCCTCGCGGACCAGATCGAGCCCGCGGCGACCCTTCTCGTCCACCGCTCGCATCGACTCCACCCCCAGGTGGCAGGCGAACACGGTGTCGCCGAGGAAGTCGAGGGCGAACATGGTCTGCCGCAGGGTCAGCCCCTGGCCGGCCAGGTTGTCGGCGTAGGCATTGAAGACCCGCTCGATCCGGGTGGGGGCGACCGGGAAGGAGAACACCAGGCGGCTCAGCCCCGGGTACTCCTCGCACAGCCGCCAGCATTCGTCGGCCCACAGCCGCAGCGTCCGGCGCCAGGGCCAGCCAGGCTCCGGCAGCGCGACGGACGCGCCCGCGGCGTCCAGGCAGGCGAGCACCAGTTCCTCGCGGGAGGGAAAGAGCCGGTAGATCGCGGTGGTGACGACGCCGAGCCGCTCGGCCACCGCCGAGAGCGTGAACCGGTCGATGCCTTCGGCGACCGCCGCGGCCACGGCGTCCTGGGCGGTGAAGGCCGGCTTGCGGCCGACCTTCCTGCCCCCGCGCGCCGGGCCTCCGCCCGTCGTCGGCGACGATTCGTGCATCGGCTCAGGCTAGCGCACCACGTCCGGTGAGCTGCCAGCCAGCGGCGCTGTGCAGCCGTCCCCAGAACCGGGCGTAGGTGGCGCTGGTGGCCAGCAATTCCTCGTGACTGCCCTGGGCCTCGACGACGCCATCCTCGGTGAGCGCGACGATCTGGTCGGCCGCGGCGATGGTGTCCAGTCGGTGCGCGATGATCAGGATGGTCGCCTGTTTCCGCAGCCGCTCGACGGCCGCCACGATGTGCGCCTCGTTCTCCACGTCGAGCGCGGAGGTGGCCTCGTCGAGCAGGACGATCGGCGACTGCTTGAGCAGCGCCCGGGCGATCGCCACCCGCTGCCGTTCGCCGCCGGACAGCGCCCGGCCGCCCTCGCCCACCCGGGCCGCCCAGCCGTCCGGCAGCCGCTCGGCGATCTCGGTGACGCCGGCCAGTTCGGCCGCCTCCCGGATCTGCTCCCGGGTGGCGTCCTCGTGTCCGACCGCGATATTGGCCTCCAGGGTGTCGTCGAACAGGTAGACGTCCTGGAAGACCATCGACAGCTGGCCCATCAACTGCTCGGTGGTCTGCTCGGTGACCGGCCGGCCGCCGACCCGGACGGTGCCGGCGTCGGCGTCGTAGAACCGGCTGACCAGGCGGGCGATGGTGGTCTTGCCGCTGCCCGAGGAGCCCACCAGGGCGACCATCGAACCGACCGGCACCTGGAACGACACGTTCCGCAACACCGGTCCGGCGTCGCCGGCGTAGCCGAAGGTGACGTCCTGCAGTTCGATCGTCCCTGGGGCCGGGAGGTCGGCGGGTGCGGCGGGCTCGGGCAGCGGAGCGGCGGTCAGCACCTCGTCGATGGCGTCCAGCAGCGGACGCCGGGACTCCAGCGACATGGCGCTCTCGGTGATGGTCGACAGCGTCGAGGTGAACCGCAGCGCCAGGCCGATGAAGGCCAGCGCCGGGATCGGCGCCAGGGTGCCGGAGACCGCCAGAGAGCCGGAGATGGAGATCAGGGCGACGATCACGCCCTGGGTCACCGCGCCACTCAGCAGCATCCCCAGGGTCTCGATCCACTGCGCCCGGACCCGGGCCGACCGGGTGTCCGCCAGCGCGGTACGCAGCGGCGGGAAGTCGTCGCTGCGGCCGCAGGAACGCAGCGCCCCCTGGCATTGCGCGTACTCCACGATGCGGTTCGCCAGGTTCACCTCCTGCGGCTCGTGGAGCGCGTTACCCCGGCGCATGAAATGGGTGGAGGCCAGGGTGATCAGCACGAACACCGGCGCCGAGACGGTCAGGACCAGACCCAGCAGCGGGTTCCAGAACCAGGCGGCGACGGCGATCACCACCGCCGAGGTGAGCCGGCTGATCAGCGGGCCGGCCATGTGGGCGAAGATCTCGCCGGCGGACATCAGCTCGGCCGAGACCATCCGCGACAGCCGGCCGGAGAGCGGACGGGCGAACCAGCCCAGCGGCTGCTTGGCCACCTGATCGCCGATCAGCCGGTGGATGCTGTGAAGGAAGTCGAGGGCGACCCGGTAGGTGAGCCGCTGCTGCAGGAAGTTCAGCCCGAAGCAGGTCACCGCCAGCACCGCGAACCCGCTCAGCCAGCCACCCACGCCGAGCCCCCAGACCGGCTCGCCGGAGGCCAGCGAGCTGATCGCGGGCAGCAGCGCGGCCAGCGCGAGCCCCTCGATCAGCCCGACCAGGGCGGCCGAAACCAGCGCCGGGCGGAGCGCCTCGGGGTGGGTGATGGTGCGCCGCAGCCGCGGCAGGATGTCGATCAGCGGGAGCTTCATGCGTCAGCACCTCCAGACATCTGCTGAGCCTGTCGAAGGGCCTCGCCCTGAGCCTGTCGAAGGGTGGCCGTGGTGGCCTCCCAGAGCCGGGCGTAGCCGGGTTGGCTCATCAGCTCGTCGTGGGTTCCGGTCGCGACCACCCGTCCGGTCTCCACCAGGACGATCTGGTCGACACCCTTGATCACCTCCGGCCGGTGGGCGATCAGCAGCACCGTCTTGCCGCGCACCAGGTCGGAGAGGGCCTGCTGGATCTGGTGCTGGGATTCGGGATCGGTCAGCGCGGTCGCCTCGTCCAGGATCAGCACCGGAGCGTCCACCAGGATCGCCCGGGCGATCGCGATCCGCTGCGCCTGGCCGCCGGAGAGCCCGGTGTCGGCGCCGTAGACGGTGTCGAATCCGCGGGGCAGTTGCTCGATCTCGTCCAGCACCCGCGCCGCCCGGGCCGCCTCCCGGATCTGCTCGTCGGTGGCGTCCGGACGACCCAGCGCGATGTTCTCCCGGATGCTGATCGAGGGCAGCTGGGGATCCTGCAGGACGAACCCGACGTGGGCGTACAGGTTGTCGATCCGGCCGATCGGCACCCCGCCGAGCCGGATCTCGCCGGAGCGGACGTCGTCGAACCGGGCCAGCAGGGTGGCGATGGTCGACTTGCCCGAGCCGGACGGCCCGACCAGCGCGGTCACCGTCCCCTCGGCCA
Source organism: Propionicimonas sp. (assembly GCA_049840415.1). Lineage (GTDB taxonomy): Bacteria > Actinomycetota > Actinomycetes > Propionibacteriales > Propionibacteriaceae > Propionicimonas. Next base: position 148,527 of record JASGLB010000001.1, read on the forward strand.
GGGAGAAGGAGACCTGGTCGAGGGTGGGCTCGGCTTCCTCGCCGGTCGCGTAGGAGTAGCCGACCCGATCGAAGACGACGTCGTGCCCCCGCGGCTCCAGCGGCTCGACCGGCTCGGCCAGGACGGGGGTCTCCAGCAGTTGGGTGAGCCGGCGGGCCGAGGCGCCGGCCAACTGCTGCGCCCAGGCGGAGTTCATCAGAACCTCGAGACCGTACGGGATGAGCAGGGCGATCAGCGAGGTGGCCAGCACGTCGGCCGCGCTGACCGCGCCCTGGTGCACCAGCCAGGCGCCGCCGCCCAGGTTGACCAGCAGGATCAGCGGCACCGCGAGCAGCGAGTTGCCCAACGAGCTCACCGTGATCAACGGACGCACCCACTCGTAGTAGAACTCCTGGAACTCCTCGGCGGCCTTCTGGTAGGCGCCGTGCGCGCGGCCGACCCGGCCGAACGCCTTCACCACGGTGATGCCGGTGACGAACTCGACCATCCGGGCCGACACCACGCCGAGCTTGGCGTCCATCTGCACCGTCTTCTCCCCCATCCCCCGCATCGACAGGCTCATCGCCACCGCGTAGAGCGGGAGGGTCGCGATCGCCAGCAACCCCAGTCGCCAGTCGATCACGAAGGCATAGACCATCAGCGCCACCGGCATGACGACCGCCTGCGTGCCGTCGACCGGCTGGTGCGCGATCAGGTTGTGGATGGTGCCGATATCGTCCTGCAGCGCCTTGCGGACCCGGCCGGAGTTGGTGGCGGTGAACCAGACCAGCGGCACCCGCGAGAACCGCCGCACCATCCGCAACCGGATCAGGTGTCCCAGCCGGATGTCGGCCAGGTGGGTGATCAGCAGAGCGCCGAAGTGCGCCAGCAGCCTCAGCACGAACGCGGTCAGCAGGATGCCCAGCCAGCCGTCGACCGCCGCCCGATCGACCGGGGTCCGGCCAGCGGCGGCGTCGAGCAGGATGCCGCCGATCTGCACCAGGGCGAGGTACGGCACCACCGCCAGGCCGCCGGAGACCACGGCGAGGAGCCGTCCGACCAGCAGGTTCGGCGCCACCGGACGCATCAATTCCTTGAGCGCCTGCGCGTCGGCACGCTGTTGCGCTTTCGGATCAGCGGTGAGGTCGGCGGCAACCGACTCCTGGGGCGCGGCTGTCGGCGCGTCGGCCGTGGTGGTCATGACTCTCCTTGGTCGGGCTGACCTGTCAGGAATTAGGTTAGGCTCACCATACCCATTAATGAACGGGATTCAGATTATTGAGACGAGAGTTGCGCACCACTGGTTTTAGCTTAGCCTAACCTTAGTTAGGGGTATCAACTTAGGTGGGGGTGGGGCATGCCGCGGCTGGGAGGACGGCGTCGTCAGATCACGAGTGAGGACATCGTCCGGGTCGGACGCGAACTGGGGCTCACGCAACTCAGTCTGAACGCGGTCGCCGACCGCCTGGGGGTCTCCGCCACCGCGCTCTACCGGCACGTCGACGGGCGCTGGGGGCTGGAGCGACTGGTGGGAGAGAGCATCCTCGCCGATGTCAGCCTGGTCGACGATCCGACCCACGACACCGCGCAGCATCTGACCCGGTTCGGGCTGCAGTTGCGCGCCTCCCTGCTGGCCAACCCCGGTCTCGCGGCCTACGTGCAGACCCTGTTCCCTCGGGGCGAAGGCGGCCGCAGGCTGCTTCTGACAGAGGTGGACGCGCTCGGACGGCGCGGCTACTCCCCCGACGCCGCGATCGTGTTGTCGTCGGCGGTGGCGTCGATGGCGATCGGCTACGCGGCGGGCGAAGACCTGCAACGCCGGCACGCCGAGGAGTGGGCAGCCCAGGAACGCCGGGCGGCCGCCGAGCTGCGCACCCACGCCGCGCTCGGCGAGGCACATCGGATGCTGCCGGCCTTCGACGCCGACGAGTATGTGCGGCTGTGGTTGGGCGCAGCGATCCGCGCCTTCGTGGAACTGGCGCCGCCCGGCCGGTCCGCGCAGCAGATCTGGGCGGCACTGAATGCCGCGGAAAAGGGGAGATGATGGCCAAGCGGGGGTTCGGCGGCGCGGTGATGCGCGCCTACGGCGCGCGGGATCATGAGGCAACGGTCACCGGCACCGAACTGATCTCGCCAGGCTTCCTGCGGGTCCGGATGCGCTCGGCGGGGCTGCTGCAGGGCGACGTCCTCGCACCCACCGCCGCCCTGCGGTTCTGGTTCCCCGATCACCAGGGACGCGACTTCGAACACCAGCGCGGCTACACCCTGGTCGAGGGCGATCCCGACACCGGTGACTTCGCCATCGACTTCGTGCTGCACGAGCCCGCCGGACCCGCCTCAGCCTGGGCGCAGCGCGCGAAGCCGGGTATGACGGTGCAGGTGACGCCGTTCGGCAGCACCCGCTTCGACCTGCCGGCCGAGTTGCCCGCCGGGTATCTGTTGATCGGCGACTCGGCCTCCCTGCCCGCCATCAACGGCATCCTCCGTACCGTGCCCGCCGACGTGCCGATCGAGGTGTATCTCGAGGAGCACGCCGAGACCGACCGGCTCATCCCGCTCGCCGAGCACCCGCGGGCGAACGTCCACTGGGTGCCCCGGCGGGGCGAGGCCTCACTCGCCGCCGCGATCGAGGCCCGCGACTGGTCGGACTGGTATGTCTGGACGGCACCGGAGTCCGGATCGCTGAAGCACCTTCGCGCCCGGTTGAAGGACGAGTTCGGGTTCCCCCGCAGCGAGACCCACGCCCAGGCCTACTGGTACTACGGACGACCGTTCGGCTCCAATCGCTCCAAGGCCACGCCCGAGCCGACCCCGGCCGAAGAGGTCGAGCCCACGACACCCCCACCATCAGAACCCCAGCCCGTACCCCGGGGCGCCTGGCGGGCGCAGGCGGGTGGACGCCTGATCGCGCCGCTGAAGTCGAAGCTCATCGCGGCCGGCGTGGCGCAGGCGATCGTCACCCTGGTGCAGCTCGCGCCCTACGTGCTGCTGGTGGAACTGGCCCGCCAGCTGCTGAGCGGTGCCGACACCGGGGCGCTGTGGACGCTCGGGATCTGGGCGGTCGCGCTGATGGGCGCCGGGGTGGTGCTGTCGTCGGCGCTGATGCTGTGGTTGCACACCGTCGACGCCCGGTTCGCCCGCGATCTCCGCCAGCGGCTGCTCGCCAAGCTCGCCCGACTTCCGCTGGGCTGGTTCGACGCGCGCGGGTCGGGGCAGGTCAAACAGCTGGTGCAGGACGACACCCTGTCGCTGCACTACCTCGTCACCCACGCGGTGCCCGACGCGGTGGCTGCCGTCGTCGCCCCGGTCGCTGTGCTGATCTACCTGTTCGTCGTCGACTGGCGGATCGCCCTGCTGCTGTTCCTGCCGGTCCTGGCCTACGTGTTCGGCATGGCGAGGATGGTCGCCCAGTCGGGTCCGAAGACCTCGCTGGCGATGAAGTGGGCGGAACGGATGAACGTCGAAGCCGGCTCCTACCTGGAGGGTCAGCCGGTGATCCGGGTGTTCGGCGGCGCCGCCGCCTCGTCCTTCCGCGCCCGGCTGGGCGAGTACATCGAGTTCCTGCGCGGTTGGCAGCAACCGATGATCGGGCAGCGGACCTTCATCGACCTGGTCACCCGGCCGGGAACCTTCCTGTTGCTGATCTGCGCCCAGGGCACCCTGCTCATCGTCCAGGGCAGCCTGGATCCGGTCGACCTGCTGCCCTTCCTGCTGCTCGGCACCACCTTCGGCGCGCGGCTGCTCGGGATCGGCTATGGCCTCAGTGGACTGCGCACCGGGCTGCTCGCCGCCCGGAACCTCCAGCTCGCGCTCGACGAACCCGAGCTGGAGACCAGGCCGGCCGCCGCTGCCGAACCCGGGAAGGCCGCCGGGCTGGTGGAGTTCGACCGGGTCGGCTTCTCCTACCGGTCGGGCGTACCGGTGCTGCAGGAGGTCGACCTGACCCTCGAACCGGGCACCGTGACCGCGCTGGTCGGGCCTTCCGGTTCCGGCAAGTCCACCCTGGCCGCGCTGCTGGCGCGTTTCCACGACGTGGAGACCGGCGCGATCCGGGTCGGCGGACGCGACCTGCGCGAACTCACCGCCGACGAGCTCTACGCCCGGGTCGGCTTCGTCTTCCAGCAGACCCAGCTGGTGCAGGGCACGGTGCGGGAGAACATCGCCCTCGCGGTGCCGGAGGCGAGCCAGCAGCAGATCGAGACCGCCGCCCGGGAGGCGCAACTGCACGAACGCATCCTGCGAATGCCCGCCGGCTACGACACCGTCCTGGGCCCGGACGCCGCGCTGTCGGGCGGCGAGCGGCAGCGGCTCACCATCGCCCGGGCCATCCTGGCCGACACCCCGGTACTGGTCCTCGACGAGGCGACCGCCTTCGCCGACCCGGAATCGGAGTACCTCGTCCAGCAGGCCCTCAACCGACTCACCGCCGGGCGCACCGTGCTGGTGATCGCGCACCGGCTGCACACCATCACCGGCGTCGACCGGATCGTGGTGCTCGACCACGGCCGGATCGCCGAGACCGGCAGTCATGCCGAACTGCTCGCCCGGGACGGCCGTTACCGGCAACTCTGGGACGCCAGCCGGCCAGCGCTCTCCCCCGCTGGGAAGGATGACCTGCGATGATCCGCGCCACGCTCGCCCTGCTGCCCACCGGCAGCGGCGGCCTCGTCGCCCGACACCTCACGCTGACCACCATCGGCGTTGTCCTGAGAGCGGTCGGAGCCGTCCTGCTGGTGCCGCTGGTGGCCGCGCTGTTCAGCGACGACCCCGGTACCGCCTGGCCGTGGCTGGGCCTGCTGACCGCCACCACCGTGGCCGGCTGGATCGTGGACTGGGCCGCGGCACAGCTCGCCTACCGACTGGGCTTCAGCATCCTCGACAACGGCCAGCGCACCCTCGCCGATCGGATCACCGCGGTCCGGCTGAACTGGTTCACCGCGGAGAACACCGCCACGACCAGGCAGGCGGTCGCCGCGACCGGACCCGACCTGGTCGGGGTGATCATCTACTTCGTCACCCCGCTGCTCAGCGCGGCCCTGCTGCCCGTGGTGGTCGCCCTCGCGCTGCTGCCGGTCGCCTGGCAGCTCGGCGTCGCCGCGCTGATCGGAATCGTGGTGCTACTGGTGGCGTTCTGGGCCTCGGGACGGCTCGGACGCGACGCGGACCGCGCCACCGCCGCCGCCAACAGCGCGCTGACCGAGCGCGTCCTGGAGTTCGCCCGGACGCAGCCGGCGCTGCGGGCCGCGCGGCGCGTCGAGCCGGCCCGCAGCCATGCCGGTTCCGCCCTCGCAGCGCTTCACGGGGCCACCATGAAGACGCTGCTGATGCAGATCCCGGGTCAGCTGCTGTTCAGCCTGGCCAGCCAGCTCGCCCTGCTCGGCCTGGCCGGAACCACCGTCGCGCTCGCCGTGCAGCAGACGCTCAGCGTCCCCCAGGCGATCGCGCTGATCGTGGTGATCGTGCGGTACCTGGAGTCGTTCACCGTGCTGGCCGAACTCTCGCCGGGCATGGATACCGTCACCGGTGCGCTGCGCCGGATCCGTGAGGTGCTCGACGCGCCGCAGGACCGGGTCGGCGAGGCCCGCGTGGAACTGCGCGGCGCCCCACGGATCGAGCTACGCGGCATCGGCTTCGGCTACGACGAAGCCCCCGAAGCCAGGGTGCTGGAAGACTTCGACCTCGTGCTCGAACCCGGCACGACGACGGCGATCGTCGGGCCGTCCGGATCGGGCAAGAGCACCGTCCTGGCACTCATCGCCGGGCTCCATCATCCCGACACCGGCAGGGTGCTGGTGAACGGACAGGACATTGCGACCATCGGGGCGGCATCGCGTCGCGACCTGGTCAGCGTGGTGTTCCAGCACCCGTATCTGTTCGACGGGAGCGTCCAGGAGAACGTGCTGGTCGGCGCACCCGAGGCCGACGACACCCGGCTGGCCGAAGCGGCGGGCCTGGCCAGGGTCGACAGTCTCATGCGCCGGCTGTCGGACGGCTGGAACAGCCGGGTCGGCGAAGCGGGCGGCAGCCTCTCGGGCGGGGAACGCCAGCGGGTCTCCATCGCGCGCGCCCTGCTCAAACCGGCACCGGTCCTCTTGGTGGACGAGGCCACCAGCGCGCTGGACGCGGAGAACGAGTTGGCTGTCGCCGCGGCGCTGACCGACGACCCCACCCCGCGGACCCGGGTGATCGTCGCCCACCGGCTCAGCAGCATCCGGGCCGCCGACCGGGTGGTCTTCCTCGAGCAGGGTCGCATCGTGGAGGACGGCAGCATCTCCGATCTGCTGGCCGAGGGTGGGCGCTTCGCCGAGTTCTGGCATCAGCAGGACGCCGCCGGCGCGTGGCAGCTCAGCAACCGCGGCGCACTGAAGGAGTGATGGGCTCGCCGGCTGGGTCGGGCCGGCGAGAGCTCTTCACCGGACGCGGCCGTGGCATCGGGCATCCGGCGAACCGGACGTTGGGGAAGGCCCGCCACGATCGACGACGCGCTGACCCGCGCCTCGATCCCATCGGCGGCCCTCCCCCGCGATCTTTCGACCGACCAGTGGGCTGCGCTGTGGCATTCCCTTGGTGGTCGGTGCCCCCGGTGGTCAGCTGGCGCTGGACCGGCGACGACGAACCAGGAAGGCTCCGGCCCCGATCGACAGTGCCGCGAGCAGCACCAGCCCGGCCAGCGACGCGCCCGTCACCGGAAGCTCGTCGTCGGGATCGGTGGGCTCCTCGGCGGCCGTGGCCTCCAACACCACCTGGCAGGCGGACGCGCCAGCATTTCCGGCCGGGGTGTCAGCGCACGTCGGCACCTCGTCGCCCGGGTCGGTTCCGGGCAGGCTGACCTGGTTGACGACGTCGCCGTCACCGGTCCCCTCACCCAACGACACCGAGTACCGGATCTCCACCGACTCCCCGGCCGCGAGCGGCCCGGTCCAGGACAGCTGCGGCGGCTGCCACAGCACCGTCCCGGTGCTCGCGCTGGCGTTGTCGAGGTAGCTGGCATCGTCCAGCACGCCGCTCATGTCGTCCACCAACTCGGCCGGATCACCCGCGGTGAAGTCGGCGTCACCGACATTGGTCGCCACGATCGTGTAGTTGATCCGGTCACCGGGCCGAGTGCCGGTGGGCGTCTCGGCGGTCTTGGTGAACTGCAGCTGCGGCAGCCGGATGTCGGCGCACGCGGTCGCCCGGCCGAGCTCGGTGTCACCGGCCAGCAGCGCGACCCAGTTGCCGTACCCGGCACCGGCCGGACCGCAGGAGACCAGCTCCGCCGGAACCGCGCCGACCGGAACGCTCACCTCCACCTCGACCAGGTACTGGTGCACCGTCGGCGAGCCGCCGCTGGCGGCCGCGATCCGGACCGCACCATCGGTCAACGCCGCATCCGCGGTCACCGCGCTGCCGTCGAGTTCAGCCAGGCCGCCGGTGAAGTCCGGATTCGCCGCCGCGCCACCGGTGGGGGTCACCGTGATCGCGTGGACGACCGCGCCCGTCGGGAACTCCAACTCGTCCTCAAGGGAGTACGCCAGGCCACCGGCCGGGCTGGCGGCGTCGTTGGTCACCGCCACCCGGTAGGCGACGGTCCACCGTCCGGTGGTGGCGTCCTTCACCGGAACACCGACCAACTCCTTGGTCACCGAGGGCTCGGCCGGCGAGGCGCACGCCTCGGCGGTCACTTCGGTCGCGTCGCCGAGGGTCAGGGTGGCGAGGTTGCCGAAGCCGCCCGCCGCCCCGTTCGCGCAGGCCGCCGCGGCGGTGCCCGGCGCGGTGCCGGCGTCCGCCGCCACGGTCAGCACGTAGGTGTGGACGCCGCCGCCCGGCACCGACTGGCCAACGGCAATGTCACCGCTGCCGGTCCAGGGCTGCGGCGTCACCCCTGCCGGAGCAGTGGTGACCTCAGCGTTGGACGCCGTGATGCCGGAGCCGAAGCGCAGGGTGTCGGCCAGGTCGTAGTCGGCGTCGGTGGTCGACGGGTTCTCGACGTCGATCTCGTACACGATCGTCCACTGGCCGTCGTCACCCTGCGTGACGCTCTCCACCGACTTCGCGACCGTGGGAGCGAACGGAGTGCTCAGCACCACGCAGGGCAGGCCGTCATCGTCCAGTCCGGTCTGCGGGTCACAATCCGACCCGCCCGAGGCGGTACCCGCGGTGTTGACCAACTCGCCGTTCCCCGGCGCACCGACGGTCACCTGGTAGGTCAGCGTGGCCACCGCCCCAGCGGGGATGGTGCCCGTCCAGCTGAGCAGATCGCCCACCGGATCGGCCACCGCCACAGCAGCACCACCGTCGATCGACAGCGAGGCCGAGCCCGCCACGAAGGTCGCGTCATCGAGCACGTCGCTCAGATCGTCGGTGATCCTCGCCCCGGCATAGTCGCCGGCCGGGTCACCGGTCGCGGTGACGGTGTAGGTGACCACATCGCCTTCCCGCACCCCCGAGGCCCGGGCGTCCGAGGTCTTGTCCAGCGACAGCGTCAGCAGGACGTTGGAGTCCTCATCGCTGTCCTCCAGGGTTTCGTTGGGGAACCCGGGATCCGGGGCGGAGACGTTCGCCTCGTTCACCACCGGCGAGGCGGCGCCCGGGAGCACCCGCACGGTGACCTGGACCGTCCTCGACGCCAGCGGCGCTAGCGAGTCGATCGTCCAGCTGAGGTCCTGCCCGTTCACCGTCGCCGCCGGAGAGGACGAGACGTACTCCAGCGAGGCGGGCAGCGTGTCGGTCACCTCCGCGTCCTCGACCGTCTCGGCCAGCAGCGTGTTGTTGACGGTGATCGTGTAGGTGTACTGCGCGCCGACCGCGGTGGCCGTCTGGCCGTCGTCCTTGCTCAGGGTCAACCCCGCCGGCGGCGGCGAGACCTGCTGACAACCGTCATCGGTGTTGTTCGCCAGCACCGGGTCATAAACCGGCCCGGTCACCTCAGCGCTGCTGCACAGCTGACCGTCGTCGACGTCCACCACCACCGGGAAGGACAACTCCTCAGCCCTGCCCCGCTGCAGCAACCGCGGCTGGGCGGAGCCGTCGACCGGAACGCAGTTCAGGGTGGCGGGCCCATTCACCGGCGCCGTACCGCCGCCGACCACCCCGCACTGCCAGTCGTCGACGTCCAGGTCGGTCAGGATCAGCCCCGCCGGAACCTCGATCTCGACCGACGCCGGCGCCTCCGCCGATCCGCCGTTGTTGGTGACGGTGTACGCCAGCCTGGTGGGGCGGCCCGCCTGCAGGTTCGCGAAGCTGGTCAGCTCCACCTGAAGATCAGCCTCAGCAAGCTTCAGGCAGACCGGCGTCGGCTCGGTCGGCAGGGTGGAACCAGAGTCAATCGCCACCGAGTTGCAGGCCCGCTGATCCGGCTGACCGACGCCGGTCAAGGCGGCGACCATGGTCACCTGCCGGGACTGCCCACCGGCGAGGGTGCCGACCGTCATCCGCGCCGCGACCTTGCCCGCGGCAACGGCATTCCAGTCGTCGACCGTACCGGTCGCGCCCGGATTGACCTCCGGACGGGACGGATTGGTCGAGGCCGAGTACGCCATGGTGACCCCCGGCCCGGCGGTCACCGACTCGATCGCCAGCGGGAACTGCGAACCCCGAGGCGTCGCGTCCACCGTCAAGCTGGTGTCGCCCACGTGCGGCAACACGTCATAGGCCACCACATTGTTCAGCGCGACGGTGCCCTGGTTGGTGATGGTGACCCGGTAGGTGACCTTGTCGACGTTCACCGGCACGGCGTGCGGGGTGGTGGTGTCGGCGCTCCAGGTTGCGCAGCCGCCGGGCGCCGCCGCGTCGGGGACGATGCACAGCTCCTTGACCACCTGAAGGCCGGAGGACCCGAAGACGGTCAGGCCCGCGCTGATCGCCTGGGCGAACTCCTCGGTCGTATTCCCGTCCTGATCGACGTCACCGGTGTCCACCGCCGTGGAGGCGTAGGCCCGGAACTGGTTCGAGGCCGTGGCGAACGCCTGGTTGCCGATGGAGTCGGAGAGGAAGCCGCTGGCGTCGCCGGCCCAGATCAGCGCGGTCGCCGCGTTCGGGGCGGTGGAGGCGGTCGCGGTCGGGCTGGCCTGCACCGTCAGATCGGGCCAGGTCTCCGTCGCGGTCGTGCTCGGCGTGATCGACGACGGCCAGGTCGCGACGACCACCGACCGGGAGACCCCACCGATGGTCACGGTTCGGTAGTCGAAGGTGACCCCCGGCACGGCACCAGCAGCGAGCGAGGCCGAGCCCGGAGTGACGTTCCAGCCGATCGGCGCGACGTAGACGTACTGCGGCCGGATCGTCGTGCCGGGCCAGATCGTGGCTGTCGTCGCCCTCGCGGTGTAGGTGACCTGGGTGCCGGGAGTCAGCTGAGGACCGGCCACCACCGGGGCGCCCGCGAACGCGGCGGTGATCGCCGGGCTGGGACGCGAGTACTGGAGCGTCCGGCTCACCGTGGAGGTGAGGGGAAGGTTCACCTGGGTGCCGCTGTAGTGGTTGATCGGTCCGGTGTGACCCGGGTAGCTCACCGACACATTCGCGGTATTGGTGCGCTGCTCACCCAACGGGGCGTCGTCCTTGGTGCGGAACCGGAAGTCGACATAGACGGTGCGCTCGGTGGTGTCGGTGGGCTCGACCCGGCCGGCCGGGATCGGATCGGTGGTCACCTTCGCGCTGGTGTAGTACAGGTTGCCCGGCGCGGTCAGCACCTGGTTGCTGTTGCGGTAGGTGCTTCCGCTCGTGCCATCGCTGAGCGTCCACTCGACCGTCCCGCCGATGCCGCTCGGCCAGATCTCGTAGACCTCGTGGTCGACCTGCGAGAGGTTCGGCTCATCGACGACGGCCACGGCCGGGATGTTGCCTCGGTTGGAGACCTGGACGTACCAGTACGGGACGGTCAGCGGCGGGTTGCCCGGAGCCGGCACATTCACGTAGTAGATCGGGTTCACCCAGGCGGCGGCCCCGTTGATGTACTTGATCGTGTCCACGCCGACGAACGGATCCCAGCAGGCAACCTTGACCGTGCGCGGGACGCTGACGCTGCGCTGGGTGCGCGCCGTGTCGAGGTAGTTGACGGTGACGTCGAGTTGGCTGGTCACGTTGGCGGAGAAGTTGCAGCCGTTCGCGTCCGCCGCCGGGAAGTTCGAGGCCGGGAACCTCAACTCCACCGTCCGGTAGAGAAGGTACGAGTAGTCGTTGGACAGGGTGCTGCCCGCAGGGTTCTCGGTCGAGGCGCCGCCGCCGTTGAAGCCGCTGGTCCGGTTGATGCCCCAGCCACCGCGAGCGCCATAGATCGGATTGGCGAGGGTCCCCTGCTGCCAGGTGATGGTGTGGTCGACGGCGTTGTAGACGCCTTCCAGGTTCGTCGAGACGAACTCCGCCTCCGGCGGAAGGTGGAAGACGACGGTGTAGTTGCCGGGCGCCTGGTAGCTGGCGTCGCCCCAGACACCGGCGTTCCCTCCGCCGTAGAGCATGTTGCCGGGCGTCATCGGGAGCAGGTAGCTCACGGTGGTATCGGGTTCCGAGGTCGCCGCGGTCACGATGGAGGCCTCGGGGCCGCTCGGGAGAGCGACGTGCCAGGTCACCGGCGAGGCGTTCGCCGTCACCGAGGTCGAGTTCGACGACGACAGCGTCGCCGCCATCTCGATCTGGAAGCCGTCAGGGTAGAGCGAACCGTAGGGAACCCGCCGGTACTGGTCGCCCTGGATCAGGTAGGTCACCCGGAAGTTGCCGGACTGCCCCGCCGCCAGGTTACCCAGGCTCACCGTCTTCCCGGTCTGATCGGTGCCGGAGATGTCGCTCTGGCTGCCCCCGACGGGCGGGACGAAGGTCTCGTACGAGAGCAGGTAGCGACCGGCCGGCAGCAGGCCCAACGGATCGGGCTGGGAGGGCGAGAGCTTCACCTCGGCGTCATCACAACTGGTCGCCGCACAGCTGAACTGCACCTCGTAGGTGATCCGGTTGAAGTGCTGGCCGTCGGCGATGCTTGTGATCACCGAGTTGTCGGTCGAATCGATCGGCGTGATGGCCACGTTCAGGGTGCCGGCCGAGGCGGGCGCCGCCGGACCGAACACCAGCATCCCAGCCACCATCGCGAAGCCCGCGCAGACCGAGCCGAGGGCCCGTATCCATCGCCGAACCCGACCGCTGGATCGCTTGGCCGTGGCGGAGGCACCGTCGAACCTTCTCATCCTCGAACTCCCCGTGTGTCTTGGACATAAACCGACTCCCGAGCCTCTTGGGGGGCTGGAGGCACGCGGATCAGCTGCACAGGGTCGAGCCCGTGGAGCATTCCACTGGGCGGGAGCATAGCGTCAGCGCACCCCCGGCGGAAGGAGTGTCCGACTTTTATGGGCAAGCCAGAGGGAGGTTCGGCGTAGGCAGCCAGCTGCTCTGCCCACGTCCTCGCCCGGCGACTCGTCGGTCAGTGGCGGGGCAGGCCGAGCGTGACCAGCAGGTCCTTCCAGGTGGCTGACCAGACCGTCGACGGCCAGGTCGATCAGCGCCGACTCGACCTCGAACTCCGCCAGCCCGGTGGCTGCGACCACGGTGGTCGCGCTGGTGAAGCCGATGCAGCGCAGCGCGTGCAGCACCAGCAGGTCGGTGGGGGTCGCGTGCGACTGGTGGCCGCTCATCCTCGCTCACCGTCGCCCCGGCGTCGTACCGCCTCGACGGCCGCGCCAGCCGCGTGGCCGGCGCCCCTGCCATGGGCGCGCGCCACGATCATCCCGTCACGGAGCCGGACCGCCGCCTCGGTGGCGTCCTCGGCCTGATCGAGACCGATGGCGGACGCCAGCACCGCCCGGTCGTCCAGCACCAGACGGAGCGGAAGCCAGGCGTCGGGCGGGAACACCTGGCGCAGCCGGTCCATCAGGTCGCCCACCCTGACCCGTACCAGGTAGCCGAGCTCGGCCGGGTCGCCGGTCACCACGGCCACCGTGACCGGTTCGCCTGGCGAAGCGGCTCGGATCGCTTCCTCGACCGCCGCCAGCCGATGGACGCCGAGCACGGCCACCACCCCGTCCGCGCCGAGGTCGACCGGCTCGCCGGTGAGCAGGTCGGTGAGGCCGGCGGGTGGCAGCCAGGACGCCTGACCGGACTCCGCCGGGGGAACGTGCGGAAGGTGCGCCGGCTCCCAGCTGTCGCGTAGGTCGAGGCTCGCCAGGTGTCGGGCAGCCAGCGTCAGGTCGAACGGGTCACCCAGGCCGGGTGCGGTCTCGGCCAGGTGGGTCGCGCCGTGCAGCAAGGTCAGCGCCAGTTCGGCGAGCCGCACCCGCCGTCGGGCTGGTGGCTGGATCCGCTCCAGGGCGAGGGCGAGCAGCAGTGCCTCCAGCCGCCCGACCTGTGCCAACGTCGTCCGGGCCGGTTCGTCATCGACCACCCCGGTGAGCGAGCGGAGTCGCAGGTCACGGTGCGCCGGTCGGTCGTCGAGCAGCGGGAAGCGTTCCAGCCAGACCCGGGCGAGGTCGTCCAGGGCGTCCGCCACCGACCGCGGAACCGAAGCCTGACCGTCACCGGCGGTTCGGCCGATCAGGTCGGCCAGGACGGCGAGGTAGAGCGCCCGCTTGCTCGGAAAGTTGGAATAGACCGCTCCCCTGGTCAGGTCGGCACGGTCCGCGATCCGGTCGATCTTGGCGTCGAGATAGCCGTGCTCGCCGAACTCCGCCTCGGCCGCTGTCAGCACGGCAGCACGAGTGCGCTCCTGCTGCTGGACGCGGGTCAACCGAGCCATGCCGTCTCCCTTCCCAGTTGCTGTGGTTAGGATACTCTAACCATTCAGATGATGAGAGTATCCGAAATGAGGGAGGTTCCGCCGGTGAGCGACTACGGGTTCGAGGCCGAGGGCCTGGCCAAGCAGTTCGGCAAGACGCCAGCTCTCGACGGGGTGTCCCTGGCGGCGCCGCGCGGGCACATCGTCGGCCTGCTCGGCCCCAACGGCGCCGGCAAGACCACGGTGATCCGCGTGCTGGCGACGCTGCTGCGACCCGACCGGGGACGAGCGAGCGTGGCCGGGTTCGACGTCGCTCGACAGGCCGCTGAGGTACGTCGCCGGATCGCTCTCTCCGGGCAGCACACCACCGTCGATGACGAACTGACCGGTCTGGCGAACCTGGTGATGATCGGTCAGCTGCTCGACCTGTCCCGCCGCCAGGCCGTCCAGCGAGCGGCCGAACTGCTCGCCCGCTTCGGGCTGGAGGACGCCGCCGGACGTCCGGCCGCCGGCTACTCCGGCGGAATGCGCCGCCGGCTCGACCTCGCCGCCAGCCTGGTCGGCCGTCCCGAGGTGGTCTTTCTCGACGAGCCGTCCGTCGGCCTGGACCCCGGCAAGCGCGACGAGCTGTGGCAGATGATCCGCGAGTTGCGCGCCGACGGCACCACGGTGCTGCTCACCACGCAGTACCTCGAGGAAGCCGACGCCCTGGCCGACTCGATCGCCGTCCTCAACCACGGGCAGGTCATCGCCTCGGGCACCCCCGCCGACCTGAAGCGGCAGGTCGGCGGCCACACCGTCGCGGTGCGGCTCGACGACCCGGCCACCGCCGATGCCGCCGCCGCCATCCTGACCGCCGTCACCGAGCGGAGCCCGCAGCGGTCCACCCAGCAGGAACTCCTGCTCCCCGTCACCGGCGACGACGAGTTCTTCGAGATCGCCGCCCGGCTCCGCGCCGACGCCATCCGGGTCAGCGAACTGTCCCTGCGGCTTCCCAGCCTCGACGAGGCGTTCCTTGCCCTCACCGGAGCCTCCCCGAGCAACGACCCCAACCGAGGGACGTGGGACACGGGGACGGTTCCGGTGTCCCAGCTTGTCACAGCCCAGTTGCCCGCCACCAAGGACGACCCGACCGACCCGAAGGCCAGCCGATGACCGCCGCCACCTCGACCCCGACCCGCCCGTCGTCCCGTCCGCTGGCGTGGCTGCGCCACAGCCTCGTCCTCGCCCGGCGGAGCCTCGCCAAGACCACCCGCAATCCCGGCCCGGTGATCAACGGTGTCGTGACCCCCGCGCTCTTCCTGGTCCTGTTCCTGTACCTGTTCGGCGGTTCCGTCGCCGGCTCCACGGCCGACTACCTGCAGTACCTCTTCCCCGGAATCCTGGTGATGGGCACGGTCATGACCGGGATGGTGTCAACCGGCACGAACATCAACGTCGACCTCAAGAACGGGGTCACCGACCGGTTCCGCAGCCTGCCGATCAGCCGCCTGGTGCCACTGCTGGGCTCCGTCCTGGCCGACCTGGTTCGCTATCTGCTGGCGGTCGCCGTGCTGTTCGCGATCGGCGCGCTGCTGGGCTTCCGCGTCCACGGGGGTCTGCTCCACGCCCTGGGCGCAGTCGGCCTGGTCATTCTCTTCGGGTTCTGCCTGAGCTGGGTCGCCGTCTTCATCGGCGTCCTCGTCAAGGACGCCAACGCCGTGATGGCGTTCAGCTTCCTCACCTTCCTGCCCCTCCAACTCGGCAGCAGTCTCGCCGCTCCCACCGACACGCTGCCGGGATGGCTACGGGCCTGGGCCGAGGTCAACCCGGTCAGCCACGCCATCGACGCCAGCCGGGCTCTGCTGAACGGATCACCCCCGGGCACCTCAATCACCGCCACGCTGATCTGGAGCGCGGCGCTGTTCCTGGTCTTCTGCCCACTCGCCGTCCGGGCCTACAGCCGCCAGTCATGAGCTGAGCCGATCGACGGTTCAGCCCGGACATGCAACGACTCGTCCTCCGCCCGAAGGCAGAGGACGAGTCGGCACTCAAGCATCGTCCGTCGTGGATCTGAACGACGAACCAGGGGTGGAGGTGGCGGGAATCGAACCCGCGTCCTCGAGAGATGAACCAGGACTTCTCCGGGCGCAGCCGACTAGGCGTTCTACTTGGCCCCCACCCTCACGTCGGCATGCGGTGGACAGGCCCAGTTCTCAAAAAGTCCCGCACCAACCCGAGAACGGGGTTAGTGCAGCAAGCCTTCTAAATGAGGCCAGGAACCGGACGGAAGGCGCGTCCGGGCTGACCCTTCGGTCACTGCTCAGGCAGCGAGAGCGAAGTCAGTGCGCTGTGTGTTGGCACTTATTGGTTTCCGGGAGTCGTTAACGAGATGTCCCCGGATCCTCGGCCCGCTTCTCCTGGAACTATCGTCCCAAGTCGAAACCAGTCACCCCCTGTTGAGTTGTCGCTGCAGCCTCTCGGCTCCAGCCTTAAGAGTTTACACGATCCGATCCAGCCCGGTCGCCACCCGCCCCAAGCTGTGACCAAAGCGCTCGCCACACCGTTTTCGGCACAGCCTGGTGAGCCGGGTCGGGCGGCTCGGCTGCCTGTGAGGCTCACTGTGAGCAGAGTGGTCGTCCCACCACTTTGGACACAGCTTGCGCGGGGTGGTCAGGGTAGGGTGGCCGGCATGGAGAAGCCTTTCGTCGACCCGCCCGAGGGTCCCGCGCCGACCGACCTGGAGATCGTCGACCTTGAGGTCGGCACTGGCCCCGAGGCTGTCCCCGGTAAGCGGGTGGCCGTGCACTATGTCGGGGTCGCCCACTCCACCGGCGAGGAGTTCGACTCCAGCTACGGACGTGGTGAGCCGCTGGTCTTCGGGCTCGGCGCCCGGCAGGTCATCACCGGCTGGGATCAGGGCATCGTCGGCATGAAGGTCGGCGGTCGCCGCCGGCTCACCATCCCGCCCCACCTGGCCTACGGCGACCGGGGTGCGGGCGCCGCGATCCAGCCGGGCGAGACCCTGATCTTCATCTGCGACCTGGTTGGCGTGCGGTAGCCCACGCCCGACAGACGGATCGGCCCTCGCGGGGGTCGACCGCGGAATGCGCTCGGCCGCCGGTGGTCACTCCACCAGCGGCTGAGCGGTCGAATCCCGGACGATCAGTTCGGGCGCAACCAGCTGAGGGCTCGGCGACACCACCCCGTTCATCCTTGCCAGCAGTGCCGCCATCCCCCGCTCACCGAGCGCCCGGAAGTTCTGCCGGACGGTGGTCAGCGGCGGGTAGAGATGGCGCGCTTCGGGCACATCGTCGAACCCCACCACGCTGATCTGCTGCGGAACCAGCACCCCCCGGTCGCGCAGTCCGTGCATCACGCCGAAGGCCATCTGGTCGTTGGCCACGAAGACCGCGGTGGCATCGCCCACCGACTCCGGATCGAGCCCGGCCCGGTAGCCGAAGTCGGCGGTCCAGTCCCCCTCCACCGGAGCCCGGACGGGCAGACCCGCGGACACCAGTTCATCCCGCCAGGTGTCGCGCCGGATCCGGGCCTCGACCCAGTCCGATGGCCCGGCGATGTGGGCGATTCGACGGTGGCCGAGCTCCATCAGATGGCGCACCGCCAGCGCGGCGCCGGCTCGCTGATCCACCGCCACCGTGAGCAGCCGGTCATCCGGCGCGGACATGATCGCCAGGGTGGGCACCTCCACCGACAACTCCCGCAGCGCTGCGATCGAGGAATCCCGGGGCGCGATCGCGCACAGCGCATCGACACCGTGGGTCAGCAGCTGCGAGACCCCGGGATCCAGCCCCAGTTCCGGCGCATCGGAGACCGAGATGGAGCTCACCGAGTACCCCGCCGCCGCGGCGGCAGCCTCGATCGCCCGGGCGATCGAGCTCGGGCCGTAGTGGATCGGGGAATCCACCAGCACACCGATCTGCATGGTTCGGTTGGTGGCCAGCGCGCGGGCGATCGAGTTGGGCGTGTACCGCACCTGTGCGATCGCGTCCAGCACCCGCTGCCGGGTCGTCTCGCGGATGTTGGGATACCCATTGATCACCCGGGACACGGTTTGGTGCGACACGCCGGCCAGCTCGGCGACGTCGTACATGCTGGGCTTTCGCTGCCGGCGTCCGCCCGGAGAGGCCATCGGTGTCACCGGCGACCACCCTGGGGACCGGGTCCGGTCGCGGCCGCCACCCTCATGCCGCCTCCGTTCCAACACGCTGAGGCTCGAACGGTAGCTGGGCGTCACCCGCCCCCGCAATCCGGACCGGCGGGACGCGGCCCCGATCGGCAGCCACGCCGGTCATTGGGCTACCCGACCACCTGCCATCGTCGCCGGTGAACTGCTATCGTTAGCGCTAACAAGAACTGTTCCGGATCAAGGGAGACGGGATGACGACGGTGACGCCGGAGCTGGCGGCGCGGATCGATGCGGTGCGGGCGGAGGTGGCCCAACTCCACACCGAACTGGTCCACTACGGCCTGGTGGTCTGGACGGCCGGGAACGTATCCGGACGAGTACCAGACACCGACTGGTTCGTGATCAAACCGTCGGGGGTGTCGTACGACGAGTTGGCGCCGGAGAACATGATCCTGTGCGACCTGCACGGCAACCCCATCCCCGGGACGCCGGGCAGCCAGCGATCCCCCTCCAGCGACACCGCCGCGCACGCCTACGTCTACCGGCACCTGCCCGAAGTCGGTGGGGTCGTGCACACCCACTCCGACTACGCCACCGCCTGGGCCGCCCGCCGCGAACCCATCCCCTGCGTCCTGACCATGATCGCCGACGAATTCGGCGGCGACATCCCGATAGGACCCTTCGCCCTGATCGGAGACGACTCCATTGGCCGCGGCATCGTCGAAACCCTGCGGAACTCCCGCTCCCGAGCAGTACTCATGGCCAACCACGGACCCTTCACCGTCGGAGTCACCCCCCGCGACGCAGTGAAAGCCGCGGTCATGGTCGAAGACGTCGCCCGCACCGTCCACTACACCCGACAGCTGGGCCAACCGGTGCCGATCGCCCAAACCGACATCGACTCCCTCTACCACCGCTACCAGAACGTCTACGGGCAGGCAGGCGATGACCGCCGTCCGTCCGAGGAGAAGGAAGAAGCATGACCCTCAACACATCCCTGGATTCCTACGAGGTCTGGTTCGTCACCGGCAGCCAGTCGCTGTATGGCGAGGAGACGCTGCGGCAGGTAGCCGAGCAGTCCCAGGCGGTGGCCGGCGGGCTGGATGGCCTGCCGGTGAGGGTGGTGTGGAAGCCGGTGTTGATCGACACCGACGGGATCCGCCGGTTCGCGTTGGAGGTGAACGCCCGCGATGAGGTGATTGGGGTGGTGGCGTGGATGCATACCTTCAGCCCGGCAAAGATGTGGATCACCGGGCTGGACGCGCTGCGCAAGCCGTTGTTGCATCTGCATACCCAGGCCAATGTGGAACTGCCTTGGGACGAGATCGATTTCGATTTTATGAACCTGAACCAGGCCGCCCACGGCGACCGCGAGTTCGGCTACATCCAGACCCGGCTCGGTGTCCCCCGTAAGACCGTGGTTGGGCATGTGTCGAACCCGCAGGTGCGCCGGCAGGTCGAAACCTGGCAGCGAGCCGCGGCGGGTTGGCAGGCCGCCAGGTCGTTGAAGCTGGCCCGGTTCGGCGACAACATGCGCTATGTCGCGGTCACCGAGGGTGACAAAACCGAGGCCGAGCTGAAGCTGGGCGTCCAGGTGAACACCTGGGGGGTCAACGAGCTGGCCGCGGCAGTGGCGCAGGTGTCGGAGGCGGACGTGGACGCGCTGGTGGCGGAGTACGTCGACAGCTACGACGTGGCGGCGGAGTTGCTGCCGGGCGGTGAGCGGCACCAGTCGCTGCGCGATGGCGCGGCGATCGAGCTCGGGTTGCGGTCGTTCCTGGAGGCCGGCGGGTTCGGGGCCTTCACCACCAGCTTCGAGGATCTGGGCGAGTTGAAGCAGTTGCCCGGCCTGGCCGTGCAGCGGCTGATGGCCGACGGGTACGGGTTCGGCGCCGAGGGCGACTGGAAGACCGCGATCCTGGTCCGGGTGGCGAACGTGATGGGCGCCGGCCTGCCCGGCGGCGCGTCGCTGATGGAGGACTACACCTACGACCTCACCCCCGGTCAGGAGAGGATCCTCGGCGCGCACATGCTGGAGGTCTCCCCCTCGCTGACCACCGCCAAGCCGCGGCTGGAGGTCCACCCCCTCGGGATTGGCGGCAAGCAAGATCCGGTCCGGCTGGTGTTCACCGCCGACGCCGGCCCCGCCCTGGTGGTGGCCATGTCGGACGTCCGGGACCGGTTCCGGCTGGTCGCAAACGTGGTGGAGAACATCGTCCCGCCGGACCTGCCCAAGCTCCCGGTCGGACGGGCGGTCTGGCAGCCGGCCCCCGACTTCGCCACCAGCGCCGCCTGCTGGCTGGCCGCCGGAGCCGCGCACCACACCGTGATGACCACCGCGGTGGGGATCGAGGTGTTCCGTGACTTCGCCGAGATCGCCGGCATCGAACTGCTGGAGATTGACGACGCGACGACCGTCCGCGGTTTCACCCGCGAACTGCGCTGGAACCAGGCCTACTACCGCCTCGCCCAAGGGCTCTAGGCCGGTCTGCGGCTCCCGCCCGGCCCCCGGACCACGACGGTCAGGGGGTCGGCGCCGGGCCGGTGCTCTGCCGCACCACCAGGTTCGGGACGCGGGGCAGCAGGGCGCTGGTGTTCTCCTCACGCAGCACCGCCAGCACCAGCGTCATGGTGTCGCGGCCCAGCTGGGCGAATTCCTGCCGGACGGTGGTGAGCGGCGGGGTGAAGTGCTCGGCCTCGGGGATGTCGTCGAAACCGACCACGCTGACATCCTGCGGCACCCGCAGCCCGGCCTCCATCACCGCCCGGATCGCGCCCAGCGCCATCTGGTCGTTGCCGGCGAAGATCGCGGTCGGACGGTCCTCGGCCAGCAACTGCCGGGCATTGCGGTAGCCGCTGCTGGCTGCCCAATCCCCGATCAGCGGCTCCGGCGCCACCAGGCCGTGCTCGCCGAGCATGTCCCGCCACCCCCGGACGCGCTCGGTCGCGTCCATCGAATCCTCCGGGCCGGCCAGGTGCCGGATCTCGGTGTGACCCAGTTCGATCAGGTGCCGCACCGCCCGGCGCGCCCCGGCGTACTGGTCGAAGGAGACCCGGTGCAGACCCGACCCCTGGGAGGCGACGGCGACGAACGGGACCCCCAGCTCCATCCCCTGCAGCAGCCCGAGGGTGGAGCGGTTGCTGGTGATCAGCACGATCGCCTCGACGTTCTGCCGCACCAGCACCTCCGCCGCCTGCCGTAGGGCGGCGAAGTCGGCGGTCAGCAGGCTGGCCATGATCACCGCGTACCGTTCCTCGCGGGCGGTCTCGTTGAGATAGACCGCCGCGGTGGACGGGCCGAACTCCGGCAGCCCGGTGGTGATCAGGCCGATCGTCCGGGATCGCCGGGTCACCAGGGCGCGTGCCGCCGGGGAGGGGATGTAGCGCAGCTGGGCGATCGCCCGCTGCACCCGTTCCCGGGTGGCCGGACGCACATTGGGCAGCTCGTTCAGCACCCGGGAGACCGTCTGGTGGGATACGCCGGCCAGGCGCGCGACATCGAAGATCGTCGCGGCCTTCGCCCGCTCCTCCTCAACCACCCAGACCTCCTTGGTCCCCTCGGTCTCCGGCTAGGTCCGTCTGGAGGTCAACACCTTCTGCAGGATGATGAACACCAGCAGCAGGGCACCGATGAAGATCTTGGTCCACCAGGAACTCAAGGTGCCCTCGAAGGTGATGATGGTCTGGATCAGGCCGAGCACCAACACCCCCAGCACCGAGCCCAGCACGAATCCGTAGCCCCCGGTCAGCAGGGTACCGCCGATCACCACCGACGCGATCGCGTCCAGTTCGGTGCCGACCGCGGTCAGCGAGTAGCCGGAGAGGGTGTAGAAGGCGAACAGGATGCCCGCCAGGCCGGAGCAGAAGCCGCTGATCACGTACACCAGCACCTTCGTCCTGGCCACCGGCAGACCCATCAGCATGCCGGACTGCTCACCGCCGCCGATCGCATAGGTGGTGCGGCCGAACCTGGTGTACTGCAGCACCCAGACCGCCACCACCGCCACCAGCACCGCGATGATCACGCTGGGGGTGATCGACAACTCCGGGCCGAGTGGAATCCGGGTGGTCGCCATCGCGATGAAGAACTCGTCGGCGATCGTGATCGAGGTGTTCGAGATGATGTAGCACAGACCGCGGGCCAGGAACATCGCCGCCAGCGAGGCGATGAACGGTTGTACCCCGAAGACGTGGATCATCAACCCCACCGCCAGCCCCAGCAGTGAGGTGAGGACGAGGATCAGCGGCAGCACCACCACCGCCGACCAACCCGCCTGCAGCATGGAGGCGACGATCATGGTCGACAGCGCCACCACCGCGCCCACCGACAGGTCGATCCCGCCGGTCAGGATGACGAAGGTCATCCCCACCGCCAGCACGATCAGGTAGGCGTTGTCGATGAACAGGTTGAGCACCACCTGGCCGGAGAAGAACCCGCGGTAGCGGAAGCCGGCGACCAGGTACATCGCGACGAAGAGCAGGGCGGTGACCAGCACCGGCCCTGACTTCGGGCTGGTGAAGAAGATCCGCCAGCTTCGCGGCCACGCCGCGCGGACGGCGTCCCAGGGCGATCGAGGTCATCGGGCCACCGCCTTCGGCTCGGTGCGGCGACTGCTGGCGAGCCGTTCTCGCCAGCGTCCGATCGCTTCGTTCGTGGTGGGCGACTGCAGCAGGCAGACCGCGGTGACCACGGCGGCCTTGAACACCATGGTGGCGATCGGCGGGATGCCGACGGTGTAGACCGTGGTGACCAGGGTCTGGATCACCAGCGCGCCCACCAGGGTGCCGGCCAGCGAGTAGCGTCCACCGGCCAGCGAGGTGCCGCCGATCACCACCGCCAAGATGGCGTCCAGTTCGATGAACAGGCCGGTGTTGTTGGCGTCCGCGGCGGTCTGGTTGGCGGTCAGGATGAGCCCCGCGATACCGGCGGCGAGTGCACAGAAGGCGTAGACGGTGAACAGCAGCCCACGGGCCCGGACGCCGGCCTGCCGGCTGGCCTCGGGGTTGATGCCGACCGACTCGATCAGCAGGCCCAGCGCGGTCCGGCGGGTGAGCAGCGCGACCAGCGCGAAGATCACCGCGCCGATGATCACCGCCACCGGGATCCCGAACAGGAAGCCCGAGCCGAGGAACTTGAACGGCGGGCTGTTCACGGTGAGGATCTGGCCCTCGGTGATCAGCATCGCGATACCGCGTCCGGCGGTCATCAGCACCAGGGTGGCGATGATCGGCTGGATGCCGATCACTGCCACCAGCAGCCCGTTCCACAGCCCCATCACCAGCGCCAGGCCGAGGGCGGTCAGCACCGCCGTGGTGACGGTGCCGAGCGAGCCGGGTTCGGGAGAGCCGAGGATGATCGAGCAGGCCACCGCGCCGGAGATCGCGCAGAGCGCGCCGACCGACAGGTCGATGCCGCGGGTGGCGATCACCAGGGTCATCCCGACGGCGATGATCAGGGTCGGGGCGCCGTTGCGCAGAATGTCGACCACGCTGCCGAACAGATGCCCGTCCTGGATGGTGATCGAGAGGAAGTCGGGCACCGCCACCACGTTGATCACCAGCAGGGCCACCAACATCAGGACCGGCCAGAACAGCCGGTGGGCGAAGGCCTTGGCGAAGATGCCGCTCATGCTGTCACTCCGTTGTCGGCACCCTCGGCGATCAGCGCCAGCAGGGTGTCAAGGTCGAGGTCGTCATTGGGAAGATCCGCCACCAGTTGGCGGTCGCGCAGCACGATCACCCGGTGGCTGACCCGTAGCACCTCCTCCAGTTCGGCGGAGATGTAGATCACGCTCATCCCGTTCTCGGCCAGGCTGAACACCAGCTTCTGGATCTCGGCCTTGGCGCCGACGTCGATGCCGCGGGTGGGCTCGTCCAGGATCAGCAGCCGGGGGGCGATCGCCAGCCAGCGGGCCAGCAGCACCTTCTGCTGGTTGCCGCCGGAGAGATTGCGGACCAGCGCCTCGGCATCCGGGGTGCGGATGTTCAGCGCCTCGATGTAGCTCTGGGTGAGTTCGTCCTGCCGCTTCTTCGGGATCGGACGGAACCAGCCCCGGTCGGCCTGCAGCGCCAGGATCGACGTTGTCCCGGACGCTCAACTCGTCAACGATGCCCTCGGCCCGCCGGTTCTCCGAGGAATAGACCACCCGGTGCTTGATCGCCAGCCGGGGGACCGCAGCTTCAGCGGCTGGCCGTTGATCGTGATCTCCCCGCTGTCAGGACGGTCGACGCCGCCCAGCAGCCGGGCCACCTCGGTGCGGCCCGAGCCCAGCAGGCCGGCCAGGCCGACCACCTCCCCGGGGGCGATCCGGATATCCACCGGCGCGATCACGCCGCGCCGCCCGACCCCGGTGGCGGTCAGGAAGGGCTGCTCCTCGTCGTGGCTGGTGTCGGCGGCATGCACCCGGTGCTCCAGATCCTCCAGCGCGGTGAGCTCCTTGCCGATCATCGCCTGCACCAGGTCGATCCGGAGCAGTTCGTCGGTCAGGTACTCCCCCACCAGCCGGCCGTTGCGTAGCACGGTGAGCCGGTCGGAGATCTCGTAGACCTGATCCAGGAAGTGGGAGACGAAGAGCACCGCCACCCCGTCGGCGACCAGGCTGCGGATCACCCGGAAGAGCTCGGCGACCTCGTCGGCGTCCAGGCTGGAGGTGGGTTCGTCCAGCACCAGGACGGAGGCCTGCACGTCCAGCGCACGGGCGATCGCAACCAACTGCTGCACCGCCAGGGAGTGGGAGTTCAACAACGAACCGGGGTCGATGTCGAGGTGCAACCGCTCCAGGATCTCCGCGGCCCGGCGCCGCATCCGGCGCCAGTCGATGCCGCCCAGCCGGCGCGGTTCCCGTCCCAGCATGACGTTCTCGGCGACGGTGAGGTTCCCAGCAGGTTGACCTCCTGGTACACCGTGCTGATCCCGGCGGCCTGCGCCTGGGCGGGGCCGGCGAAGGTGACCTGGTTGCCGCTCAGGCTGATCGTGCCGGCGTCGATCCCGTAGACCCCGGTGAGGGCCTTGATCAGGGTGGACTTGCCGGCACCGTTCTCACCCATCAGCGAGTGCACCTCGCCGGGGAACATCCGGAAGTCGACGTCGTCCAGCGCCTTCACGCCGGGGAAGGAGATCGAGATCCCCTTCATGTCCACGACCGGTTCGGGGTTGCCGGCCGGCGCCGGTGCCCGCGGGGACAGCTGGGACATGGGCCTCTCCTCGTCGACAGGGTTCGCTGCAGGTTATCGCGATCCCGGGGGCCCGCTGTGGCGGACCCCCGGGTGCTGGGTTACTCGATCAGTACTTGCGATCAGGCAGGGCCGCCTTGGCCTCTTCCTGGGTGAAGGTGGTCTCCTCGGTGACGATCCGCTTCTCGACGGTGCCGCCCTCGTTGAGGGTCTTGATGACGTCGATCAGCTGCTTGCCGAGCAGCGGGGAGCACTCCACGATGAAGTTGAGCTTGCCGTCGGCCAGCGCGGTCATGCCGTCCTTCACCGCGTCAACGGTGATGATCTTGATGTCGACGCCCGGCTTCTTGCCGGCGGCCTCGATCGCCTCGACGGCGCCCAGGCCCATGTCATCGTTGTGGGCGTAGACCACATCGATCTTGGGCTGCGACTTCAGCATCGCCTCCATCACCTGCTTGCCGCCGGCGCGGGTGAAGTCACCGGTCTGGCTGGCCACGACCTGGAACTTCGAGTCGGCCTTGATCACGTTGGCGAAGCCGGTCGCCCGGTCGTTGGCCGGCGCGGAGCCGGTGGTGCCCTCGAGCTGGACGATCGCCACCGGGTCGGTGCTGTCCTTGTACTGCTCGACCAGCCAGTTGCCGGCCTTCTCGCCCTCCAGGATGAAGTCGGAGCCGAGGAAGGTGACGTACAGCGAGTCATCGGCGCTGTCCACCGCGCGGTCGGTCAGGATCACCGGGATGCCGGCGGCCTTGGCCTCGTTCAGCACGGCGTCCCAGCCGGTCTCCACCACCGGCGAGAAGGCGATGTAGTCGACCTTCTGCTGGATGTAGGAGCGGATCGCCTTGATCTGGTTCTCCTGCTTCTGCTGGGCGTCGGAGAACTTCAGTTCGATCCCGGCCTCCTTGAAGGAGTCCTGGATGTCCTTGGTGTTGGCGGTCCGCCAGCCACTCTCCGCGCCCACCTGCGCGAAGCCGACGACCAGTTCATTGAGCGGCTTGGCACCCGAGGTGCCGCCGGTGTTCTCGCCACCAGGTGCGGGCGTCGTGGGGGCAGCCCCACCACCGCAGGCGGACAGCGCCAGAGCCAGCGCTCCGGCCAGGAAGACGCCGAGGGTCTTCTTCATCTCACAACCTCCTTGTTCGCCGGGCCGGGGCCTCCTCGCCCCTCCGGGTGGCCGTCCATGGCCCACGAGATGATGTTAACGATCACATGTTAACCTTCACAATCCTTTCCCCCCAGTGTTATCTACTCGTTACCTACAGGCGCCTATCTTCGGTCACGGTGGCATCAGCCGATGGTTCTGAGCACGCTCACAATGCGGTGCTTCCGTCCACGGGTCGACGGATTGCGGCACCGCGCACCGCGACCGGCACAGCCCGCCGGGAGCCGCCCCTGGAGCGCGACCTCACCCCCGTCGCGACCGGCGACGGGGGGTGCAGCCGGGCGTGGCTCAGCCGACTCCCCGGAAGCTGAACCGGAAGGTCAGCGTCCTCGCCGGCCGGCAGCCGGTACTCCGGGTGGGTCATCGCACCCCAGGACTGGTCGCCGCCCACCCCCCGGCGCATCAGCGCCGGCCGCAGCACGGTCTGCCGGATCGGCGGCAGATCCACCGGGTGGCGGGCGTTCTCGATCTCGAACGGGGTCCAGGGCAGGGCGGAGAACTCCATCGGGTCCGGCCGCCTCGAACCGTAGCCCGACGCCGCCTCGCGCGTCGGTGATCTCGGCCCACCGCACCCCGGTGCGGCTGCCCGACTCCTGGGGACGCAGGTAGGGCGTCAGTTGGTCGCGGACGTCCGCCGTGGTGGACGCCGAGCCGGGCGCCGCCGCGGCGGTCGACGTAGCACTCCTGCGGCCCCTCGCCGTACCAGCGCAGCTGCCGCAACTCGGCGGGGCGGTGAACTGCATCCCGAACTCGGGCAGATCCGGCAGCCCCTCGCCGGGCCGGACGGTGGTGGTCACCGCCACCCGGCCGTCGCCGTACACCCGATAGGCCACCTCGCACTCGCTCGCCGGGGCGGTCGGCAGCAGGTAGCGGTAGACCGAGCTCGACCGAGTCGTCGTGCCGTCGCACCGCCGGGTCCGGCGTCGGCCGGCTTGGCGTCCAGGCTCGCCGAGCGCCACTGGCCGTCCCGGAAGGGCATCCCCCAGCCGCGTTCGTTCGAGGTCGGGGCATGCCAGAAGTTCGGCATCGGCATGCCGGTGAG
The DNA here is from genome assembly GCA_049840415.1 of Propionicimonas sp. Lineage (GTDB taxonomy): Bacteria > Actinomycetota > Actinomycetes > Propionibacteriales > Propionibacteriaceae > Propionicimonas. Next base: position 175,684 of record JASGLB010000001.1, read on the forward strand.
CAGTTCCCGGCCGTCATCGGGGTCCGGCCCGTACCGGTAGGAGACCAGGCCGCCGTGCAGCCGGGAGAACAGCGCCAGGAAGCCCTCGCCCCGCACCCCGTAGTTGTGGATCCCCCGGACCAGTTCCGGCGCCGGCCCGGTCACCGCCGCCGGCTCTCCCGCGACCGTGAAGACCTGCTGCTGCCAGGCCACCTCGTGGCCGGCCGGAGCCCAGCGGGTGCCGCTCCGGCTGCGCAGCGACACCTCGACGCAGTACTCCCCCGGCTCGGTGGGCACGGTCACCGGCAGCGGATAGCTCCCGGTCTCCCCCGGCGCGACAGCGGTGCTCGAGGACGGCCTCGGCCAGCGTCCGGCCCTCCCGGGCCAGCGTCACCACGGCGCTCGTACTGATCGGAGGCGGTGAACAGCAGCCGGTTCTCGATGGTCACCGAGGTGGCGTCGATCCCGATCCGGAAGCCCTGGTAGAGGTACTTCACCTCGGGCAGGAAGGGTTTGGGGGTGCGGTCGGCGAACAGGATGCCGTTGCCGCAGAAGTCGGCGTCGTGCGGCGCTTCGCCGCAGTCGCCGCCGTAGCCGAAGTAGGCCCGTCCGTCCGGGTCGGTGAGCGCGATCGCCTGGTCGGCGAAGTCCCAGATGAAACCGCCCTGGAACAGCGGGTCGCGGTAGGCCAGGTCGAGGTACTTGTCCACCGCGCCGAAGGAGTTGCCCATCGCGTGGCCGTACTCGCACAGCACGAACGGCTTGTCCCGGTGGACGGCCAGGAACTGCTCCACCTCGGCGGCGGGGGTGTACATCTGGCTGGCCACGTCGGTGGTCCGCGGGTAGCGGCCGTCCCAGGTCACCCCCTCGTAGTGCACCGGACGGCTGTCCCGCTCACGGAACCAGTCGGCCACCGCCAGCAGGTTGCTGCCGCCGAAGGACTCGTTGCCGCAGGACCACATCACGATGCTGGGGTGGTTCTTGTCCCGCTCGAACATGCTGGCCGCGCGGTCCAGCAGCGCCGCCCGCCATTCCGGACGGTCGCCCGGGACGGCGTCGGCCACCGTCCGTTCGCCGCGCACCACCTCGTCCCACAGGCCGTGGGATTCCAGGTTCATCTCGTCGACCACGTAGAGGCCGTACTCGTCGCACAACTCGTAGAAGAAGGAGTTGTTCGGGTAGTGACTGGTCCGCACCGCGGTGATGTTGTTCGCCTTCATCAGCCGCAGGTCGGCCTCGGTCTGCTCCCGGCTCATCACCCGGCCCTGCAGCCCGAACTCGTGCCGGTTGACGCCCTTGAAGACGATCCGCCGGCCGTTCAGCTGCAGTACGCCGTCCTCGATGCCGAAGCGGCGCACCCCGACCCGCTGCGGGATCACCTCGGTGAGCCGGCCGGTCTGGTCGCGCACCTCGACGGTCAGGTCGTAGAGCTGCGGATCCTCCGCGCTCCACAGCCGCGGCGACACCAGCCGGACGCAGAGCGCGCCGGAGCCGTCCGGGGTCAACTCTCCGACGCCGGCCAGCGCGGCGGACACGCTCCCCGGGCCGGCCAGCGCCACCCGCAGCGTGACCGTCGCCTCGCTCAGGTCCTCGGTCACCGCGCAGTCGATCCGGAGGTCCTCGGCGTGGGCGGACGGACGCCGGTACAGCACCACGTCCCGGAAGAGACCGGAGAACCGGTAGAAGTCCTGGTCCTCCAGCCAGGAGCCGGAGCTCCACCGGAACACCTGCGCGGCCAGCCGGTTCTCCCCCGCCACCAGCGCCTCGGTGAGGTCGAACTCCGAGGGGGTGAAGGAGTCGGTGCCGTAGCCGACGTAGCGGCCGTTCAGCCAGACCGCGATCGCGCTCTCCGCGCCGTGGAAGGAGACGCTCAGCCGCTCCCCCTCGGCCAGCGGCTCGGCCAGGACGAAGCTGGTGACATAGCTGGCCACCGGATTGTGCCGCTGCGGCACCTGCCCGGGTGCCACCTGCTCGTGACCGTCCCAGGGGTACTGGATGTTGGTGTACTGCGGCCGGCCGTGGCCCTGCAGCTGCAGGTGGCCGGGCACCACCACGTCCGCCCAGCCGGAGACGTCGTAGCCGGCCTCCTGGAAGCCGGACGGCGCCACCGCCGGGTTGGCGGCGTAGTGCAGTTTCCACACCCCGTTGAGGCACTGCTCATAGCTGCTGACGCCGGTGGCGGCCTCGTCGGCGGAGCGGAACCAGCGGTGGTCGCTGTGCGGTGGCAGCCGGCGCTCGGCGAGGTACTCCGGGTCGGCGATCCTGGTCGGGTCGAAGGTCACTTGATGGCTCCTGTAATGCCGTCGGCGAAGCTGCGCTGCAGCGCGAGGAAGACGACCACGGCCGGCAACGAGGCCAGCAGTACGGCGAGCATCAGCACACCGTAGTCGGTGACATAACCGGCCCGCAGGTTCGAGATCAGCATCGGCATGGTCTGGTAGGTGTTGTTGACCAGGATCACCTTGGGCCACAGGAAGTTGTTCCAGGCCGCCATGAAGGTGATCACCGCGGCGGCGGCGTAGGTGGAACGCATGGTCGGCAGGAAGATCCGAAAGAAGATGCTCAGCTCGCTGAGCCCGTCGATCCGGGCGGCCTCGATGATCTCGTGCGGGAACGACCGCGAGGACTGCCGGAACAGCAGGATCAGGAACGGCGTCGAGATCGCCGGCAGGATCACCGCGATGGTCGAGTTGACCAGGCTCATCTCAGCGAACATCCGGAACAGCGGGATCATGGTGGCAGCGAACGGGATCATCATCGCCAGCAGCAGGACGCTCATCAGCCGGTCCTTGCCCCGGGAGTGGAAGACCTCGAAGCCGTAGCCGGCGATCGAGCAGACCACCAGGGCGAGCACGGTGGTGGCGATCGCGTTCACCGCCGACCAGTACATCGCCGACCCGACGTCCTGCGAACTCAGCAGCGCGGTGAAGTTCTCGATCAGGTGGGTGCCGGGCAGCAGCCGGGACGCGAGCACGTCCTGGCTGGAGTTGGTCGCGGAGACCACCATGAAGTAGAGCGGGAAGACCGACAGCAGCGCGGCGACGGTGAGGAAGGCGTAGCCGGGCACCCGGCGCAGGGTTCTAGTCACGCTTGTCACCGACCTTCATCTGGATAGCGGCCAGCACGGCGACCATCAGCAGGATCGCGTAGGACAGCGCCGCGGCGTAGCCGAAGTTGGGGTTCTTCTGGAAGGACAGCTCGTAGAGGTAGTGCGACATGGTCATCGAGGTGTAGGCCGGGCCGCCCTGGGTGAGGTTCCACGACTCGTCGAACAGCTGGATGGTGCCGTTGGTCGACATGATCGCGGTGAGCAGGATCATCGGCTTCAACTGCGGCACGGTGACGTACCAGAAGGTCTTCAGCGGGCCGGCCCCGTCGATCCGGGCGGCCTCCAGCGTGGAGCCGTCGATGTTCTGCAGCGCGGCCAGGTAGAACACCATGTTGTAGCCGGTCCAGCGCCACAGCAGGCCGAGAATGAGGACGAACCGGGCCGTCCCGGTCTGGCCCAGCCAGTTCACCGGGGCGTCGATCAGGTGCAGCCCCAGCAGCAGGTCGTTGACCAGGCCGTCGTTGGCGAACATGGTGCGGAAGACCAGCGAGTAGGAGACCAGGCCGACCGCGCAGGGCAGGAAGATCGCGGTGCGCCACATGCCGCGGAAGCGCAGGTTCCGGTCGTTCAGCAGGTTGGCCAGGATCAGCGCCAGCACCAGCATGATCGGCACCTGGATGATCAGGTAGATGAACGTGTTCTGCACGGTCATCCCGAAGATCTCGTCGGAGAACAGCCGGGCGTAGTTGAAGGTGGGCGGCTCGGCCCACTTCAGCCGGGTGCCGCGGCCGGTCTGCAGCGAGAGGATGAAGGCCTGGATCATCGGCCAGAAGTTCATCCAGGCGATCAGCAGGGCGGCCGGGATCAGGAACACCCAGCCGGTCAGATTGCGGCGCTGCTCGCCGCTGAGCGCGCGTCTGCCGCGCGATGTCGGGGTGACCGGGGACGGTGCGCCGGACCCCTCGGCCGTGGCTGTCACGGACACGGGCTGTACCTCCTGCGGTGCTGGCGGGCGGCCCCGCCTCGGGGTGACCTGTCGACGGCGGAGACGGGTTCGGCCCGCCCCGCCGTCGACGGGTGGATCACTGCATGGCGAACTCGACGGTCTTCTGGGCCTCGTCCAGCGCGGCGGCCGGGTCGGCCCCGCCGAGGATCTTGGTGATCGCGGCGCTCACCGCGTCCCGGCCCTCGTAGTAGTAGACGCCGGTGTTGTTGCTCGGCACCTGGGCGGCGAACTCCAGCACCTTGGCGAAGACCGGCTGGCCGTCGAAGAACTCCTGCGGCTGGGAGTAGACGCTGCTCTTGCCGGCCGGGATCCAGTTCGCGATCGCACCGGAGGAGGGCAGGATCGTGTCGTAGAACTCGGTGGAGCCGGCGAAGGTCGACTTCAGGAAATCGGCGGCCAGTTCGACATTGGCGTTGGAGCTGATCGCCCACGAGGAGCCGCCGTTGGCGGAGTAGTTGGTCGCACCGGCGACGCCGTCCAGCTTGGGCAGGTTGGTGATCTGCCACTTACCTGACTGGTCCTTGGCGGTCTGCACCGAGCCGAGGATCCAGACGCCGTTGATGGTGCCGGCCACGTTGCCGTTGACGAAGGTGCCGATGTACTCGTCCCACGAGTTCACCTCGACCATCACCTTGGCCTCGACCAGCTGCTTGTAGGTGTCGATCGACTTCAGCAGCGCCTCGTTGCCGGTGATGGTGGGCTTGCCGTCGGCGTCGAACAGGCTGGCGCCGGCGCTCTGCAGCATCATCATGATCAGGTCGGAGGAGCCGGCCTGGCCGGACAGCAGCGGCTTGCCGGTCTTGGCCAGCACGTCCTTGGCCTTGGTCAGGAAGTCGCTCCAGGTGACGTTGGTGAAGTCGTCCAGGGTGTAGCCGGCCTCCTTCAGCACGTCGGTGCGCAGTGCCATCACCGCGGTGCCGTTGTCGAACGGCAGGCCGTAGTTGGCGCCCTCGATCACCGAGTAGTCGACCACCGCCTGCGGGAACTGGCTGAAGTCGACGCCGGAGCCGGAGTAGTCGCTGAACAGCTCGGGGTAGTTCATGACGTTCTTCTGGAAGGCGTTGTTCTGCACCAGGAAGATGTCGGGCAGCTCAGCGGTCTGCTGCGACTGGGCGAGCGTGGTGAGCTTGGTCTGCAGGTCGTCCCACGGGGTCTCGATCACGTCGAGCTTGAAGCCGGGGTGATCCTTCTCGTAGATCTTGGCGGCCTCCTGCAGCGCGTAGATGTTGAAGGTCGGATCCCAGGCCCAGGCGGTGAGGGTACCGGCCTCGGGCGACCCGCCGGGGGCGCTGCTGCCACCCGGTTCGGCGGTGGGCGTCGTCCCGCCGCCGCAGGCGGCCAGCACAAAGGCCAGGGGCAGCGCCAGGGCGGCGAGCTTCGGTGCGTTCTTCATTCGATGACAGCCCTTCTGGTGTCGCTTCCACCGAGTTGCGGGTCGGTGCCTTCCCGGGAGGTCTCGCACCTCCGTGTGCGAACCGGACCACGAGACAGCGGATCCAGTGGACTACCCCGGGGGCTCCGCCGCGCGTCGTCGGCCTGAAATGTTGACGTAAACATATCAACTGGGCCCACCCCTGTCATCAGGCTCAAATAACGCTCAGATAACGATCAATGCCACGGAGATTCCGCGCCACGCAGGATGTTGACGTAGCCACTGGGCGGTTTTGTCGGTAGCCTCTGGGCATGGCTGAGGCGACTGCCCGAGGCCGGCGCAAGGCCGGCCCCTCGATCGAGGACGTCGCGCGCCTGGCCGGGGTCTCCGCCCAGACCGTCTCCCGGGTCTCGACCGGGGCGGAGTCGGTGCGTCCCGCCACCCGCGCCCGGGTGCTGACCGCGATGGAACGGCTGGGCTATGCCCCCAACCGGGCGGCGCGAGCGCTGCGGAACGGCTCCTTCGGGACGTTGGGACTGCTCGCCCATCGGTTCGAGCGGACCGGCGAGGCGTTGACCATGAAGGCTGTGGTCGAAGCGGCCAAGGCCGAGGATCACTCGGTCACCCTGCTGGACGTGGACGACCCGGGCGCCTCCGGCTGGCAGAGCGCCGCGCAGCGACTGTCGCACCAGGCGATCGACGGGCTGGTGATCATCCGCGCCGAGCGGGCCACCCCCGACTCGCTGGCGCTACCGGCCGGGTTGCCGATCGCGGTCTCCGACTCGCGGCTGGTGGGGTACTACCCGTGCGTCGTCGCCGATCAGGTGCAGGGCAGCGAGGCCGCCGTCCGACACCTGCTGGAGTTGGGCCATCGCACCGTCCACCACCTGGCGGGGCCGGCCGATTCCGACCCGGCGGCGCTGCGGGCGGCCACCTGGCAGCGCTGCCTGGAGGAGGTCGGGATCCGGCCGCCGCGGTTGTGGCGGGGGAACTGGAGCGCCGCGTCCGGCTATGAGCAGGGCAAGCGGATCGCCGAGGATCCGTCCATCACCGCCGTCTACTGCGGCAATGACGAGATGGCCTTCGGCCTGATGCGGGCGCTGGCCGAACGGGGACGGCGGGTGCCGGACGAGGTGTCCGTGGTCGGTTTCGACGGCATCGAGCTCAGCGAGTACTCCGCTCCGCCGCTGACCACCGTGAAGCAGGACTTCCAGCAGATCGGACGCGAGCTGGTCGGGCTGGTGATGGCACAGTTGCGGGCGCAACTGGTGTCACGCGACCGGGTGGTGTTGCCCACCGAGCTGGTGGTGCGCGGCACCACCGCTCCCCCGCCGGCCTGAGCGGATCACCAGGAGCCGCCGCCGCCTCCGCCGCCACCACCGCCGGAGAAGCCACCGCCGCTGAACCCACCGCCGCCGCCGAACGCGGAACCGCCGCTGCCGAACCCGCTGTCGGAGGAACTCGGCGGGGGTGGCGGTGGCGCCACCGCGGTGGCGATCTGGGTACCCATCTGGTTGAGCTGCCCGCCCATCAGGTGCAGGTTCCAGCTGTGACCGTAGTACCAGTTCGGCGGCGCGTCCGGCAGCCGGCCCATCGCCACCAGTTGCTCACAGAGCCTGGTCCAGCGCTCGGTCAGGTCGAACAGGATCGCCCAGGGCAGGTACTTGGAGAAGATGTCCTCGCCCTCCTCGAACCGCAACTGGTCGGCCTCGGCGGTGGCCAGGTAGGTCCGGAAGCCCTCCACCTGGTCGGTCAGCGCCCGGCCGGTGCCACTGCGTCGCGTCTTGGCCAGCTTGGCCGCCACCACGATGCCGGTCACCACCACCGCCAGGCCGAGCGGCCACAGGTTGAAGGCGACGCCGCCGAAGATCACCAGGGCGGCCGCTCCGACCATCGGCACCAGGACGATCAGCGATAGGCCGGAACCACCCGCCGCCCAGGCTTTGGGCAGGAACCAGGAGCCGCGGTCGGCTGCCTTCCGGGCGGCCTTGCGGACCGCCTGGTCGGCGCCGGTCATCGAGCCCGGCGTGGAAAGGTCGGCGACCTGCCCGCCGCCGGCGAACAGGGACCGCAGCATCGCCTGGCCGGGCTTGTCGGTCGCCCGGTTGGCGTCCACCAGGCGCGCCTCCGGCGGGCTCTCGCTACGCAGCTGGATCGCGCCGTTGACCGCCAGCGAGACCAGGGTCGCCGTGGTGTGCCTGACCTGGCTCGATCCGTCCAGCAGCAGCCCGGCCTCGGCCAACGACAGGCGGGGTGGGGCGAACGACACCGGGATCTGGATGTCCTTGGGGTTGGGCACCTCGGTGACCGGCTGGCCCGGCGCGGGCAGCAGGCCGGGCGGCAGGCCCTCGAACCGCCGGTCGCCGGTCTTGCCGCGCAGGTAGGCCCAGCCGCCGATCGCCACCAGCGCACCGGCCCCGGTCGAGCCGAGCAGCAGCCCCTGCCCGAGCCGCTGCTCGGCGACGGTGGCGTTCTCCTCGAAGATCGGGGTATTGGGCGACACCAGCCCCGGCGTGATCCGGATGCCGACGGTCAGCAGTTCGCCGTGGTTGATCCGGTCCTGTTTGAACACCGCCCGACCCTGTCCGTCGACCTCGCTGGAGGTGCAGTCGACGGCGTTGCCAGGCCCGGGGATCGCCGAGGAACAGAACAGCTCCTGAGCGCCGCCGGGGACGGTGATCACGGCGGTGAAGTCATTGATCTCCGGCATGGACGAGCCGGTCATGTCCCAGTAGAGCTGGTCGACCCCGCCGGGCGAGCGCATCAGGCCGGCGATGGTGTAGCTCAGCCGGTAGCTGGCGGTCTCGCCCCGGATCGTCCGGTCGGGATCGCCCACCCGGATCCGGACGTAGGTATTGCGCGGGTCGCCGTCGCGCTCCTGGTGAGAGATGTCGAGCTGATCGGAGACCCCTGGGGTGAGGCTCTCCACCGCGATCTGGGTGACCGGGAACAGCATGTCCTGTCCGGTGTCGGGGTCGTCCTCGCGGGTCACCAGCGTCCGCTCCAGGCCGTGCCGGCCCGAGCCGGAACCGAACCGCAGGGTGACCGTCTCGATCACGTCGACGGTGCCGTCGGCCTTCAAGGTGGCCTGCACGTCCCAGGAGTCGAAGCTGTCGCTGTAGGCGGCAGCGGCCCGCGGAGCGGCACCGAAGCTCACCGCCAGCGCGAGAACGAACCCGGCGAGCAGCCCGCGCAGCAGCCGCGCCATCATCATTCCCCCCGGTTACGGCTGGCCAGGGCGCGTTGCGCTTCGCGGTTGGCTTCGCGCTCGGCGATCGAGTGGCGCTTGTCCCAGTCCTTCTTACCGGTGGCGACCGCGATCTCGACCTTGGCGTAGCCGTCGGAGAAGTAGATCGCCAGCGGCACGATCGTCCGACCGGAGTTGGCGGTCTCCTTGAGCAGCTTGGCGATCTCCTTGCGGTGCAGCAGCAGCTTGCGGTTCCGCCGGCTGGCATGGCTCTTGCGCCAGGTGCCGTACTCGTACTCGGGGATGTGGGCGTTCCGCAGCCACACCTCGCCGTCGTCGACGGTGGCGAAGGCATCGGCCAACGATGCCCGGCCCAGCCGCAACGACTTCACCTCGGTGCCAGTCAGTACCAGCCCGGCCTCGAAGGTGTCGTGCAGGTGGTAGTCGTGTCGGGCCTTGCGGTTCTGGGCGACCATGATCCGGCCGGTCGGTCGGGGCATGCATCCTCCTGGGAACTCGAATCCGGCAAGCCAGACCGTCAGCCTACCCGGCGAACGGTGCGCGCTCGCACCAGGCCTGGTGGAGCTCCCTGATGGGCGCCGGTTCGGTCAGACGTAGTTGATCGGATTGACCCGGACGCCGTTCTTGTAGATCTGCAGGTGCAGGTGGCAGCCGGTGGAGAGCCCGGTGGTGCCGACGTAGCCGACCAACTGCCCGCGCTTCACCTTCTGGCCGGGCTTGACGATGATCTTCGACTGGTGGGCGTAGCCGCTGGAGATGTTCGAGCCCTTGTAGCTGCCGTAGTTGATCACCGTCCAGTTGCCCAGGCCGTTGGACTGCGAGGTGCGCAGCACCTGGGTGACCTTGCCGTCGGCCATCGCGTAGAGCGGGGCGCCGCAGCTGGCACCGAAGTCGAGGCCCCAGTGCATCCGCCAGACGTGCTTGATCGGGTGGAACCGCATCCCGAACCGGGAGCCGGGCTCGGCCTTGATCGGCCGCAGGAAGCCCTTCTTGCCCACCTTGAGGTGCTTGGACTTCGCCGCCTCGGCCAGGATCTTCTTGGTGATCGAGGCCTCCTGCTGCTCCAGCTTGGCGGCCTCCTCCTCAGAGGCCTCCAACTCGCCCAGCGCGGTGTCGCGCAGCCGCTTGTTCTCCGCCACCAGCCGCTTGATCCGGGCCTCGCGGGCGGCGGCGTCGTCGGCCAACTCCTTCACCTCGGCCACCAGCGCCTTGCTCTGCCGGCGCTGTTCGGCGACGTCCTCGCGGGCCTTCTCCCGCGCGGCCTGGGCGGCCTCGAGCTGACGCTGCAGTTCCTCCAGCCGCTTCATCTCCTGCGCGGTGCTACCGAAGACCATCTCGGTGAACTGCGCCCGCTCGGCGATCTCCTGAACGCTGGCCGCCTCGAACAGCACCCCCAACTCGACCAGGTCGTTCTGCTGCTGGTACGAGGTGGTGACGACGTTGGCGATCAGCGCCTTCTGCGCCGCCAGATCGGCCTCACCCTGGACGACTGCCGCCTCAGCCTTTTTCAGGTCCGCTTCAGCCTTCTTCAGTTTCCGGGCAACTTCGGCGTCACGTTCTCGGGCTTTCTTCAGTTTTCCCTGAACGTAGAGGAGTTCCTTACGGGCCCGCGCCAGTTTCTGCTCGGATTCCTCCAGCGAAGCGGAGGCGGCCTCCACCTCCTGTTTCGCTTCCTTGATATGCGTTTTGGTCTGCGCCAGGGCTTTACGCACCTTGGCGCGTTGATCCTTCAGATCGTCGGCGAACGCCGGACTGCTCTGCCCGGCGAGCAGGCCGAGCACCGTGGCACCGACGACCAGTAGGCGCAACCAGATGCGCCGACGGGGCCGGTGGTCGGACGTGGCGGTGGGGGAAGTCACCTGACGCACGGAACTACTCCAATTCGATTCGACTCATACCCGAAGGAATCTACGAGTTGCTATCAATGTCGGAATGATAGAGAGCACCACCCCGAGCAGCACAAGACTGCCCACCGCAATTCCGACATGTTCCCACCCGATCCAGGCGGTGACAGTCTTGATCTCGACTTTAGCCTTTCGGATGATCACGAACTCCTGAATGGCCGCCAGCGAGCCACTGGCCAGCGCGGCGCCGATCAGCGCCGCCAGCAGCGACTCCAGCAGGAACGGCAGCATGATGTACCAGTTCGAGGCACCCACCAGTCGCATGATGCCGATCTCGCGGCGGCGGGAGAAGGCAGCCATCCGGATCGTGTTGCCGATCTGCAGGGCGGCTGCGACCAGGAGCAGGCCACTGGCCACCACGGTCGCCCAGCGCGCCATGTTCAACCAGGCGAACAATGGGTCGAGAATTTCGCGCAAATCACGGACGGCCTGAACCCCGGGCATTCCCTTCACCATGGAAACGACTCCCTGGTATTCCTCGGGATTGACCAGTTTGATGCGGAAGGAATCCTGCATCATTTCCTCGGTCATGGTTTCGAGAATGGGGTCGTTCTCGTAGGCCTCGCGAAATGCCGCCCAGGCGTCCGCCTTGCTCTCGTAGTAGACCTCGCGCACCTCGGGGTTGCCCTTCAGCGCGGCCTCGATCGTGCTTCGCTCGGCGTCGGTGGCGCCCACCCCGGGTTCGCAGTTGCCGCCGCGGGAGCTTTCCACGCACAGGAAGACGCTGATCTCGATGCGGTCGTACCAGTTGCCCTTCAGCAGGTCGACCTGCTGGGTCACCATCAGCCCGGCGCCGAACAGGGTGAGCGACACCCACATGGTCACGATGACCGCCAGGTTCATCGATCCGTTCCGGCGTAGGCCGGACCAGGTCTCACGCAGAATGTGCCGCATCAGGCCGTCCCTTCCCGCCTCGTCCGATCACTGGTAGCCATAGACGCCCTTGGTCTGGTCGCGCACCACTTCGCCGTTGACCAGCTCGATCACGCGCTTGCGCATCTGGTCGACGATCTGGGCGTCGTGGGTGGCCATGATCACGGTGGTGTCGGCCTTGTTGATCCGGTCGAGCAGCTTCATGATGCCGATCGAGGTGCCCGGGTCGAGGTTGCCGGTGGGCTCGTCCGCGATCAGGATCGCCGGCCGGTTGACGAACGCCCGGGCGATCGCCACCCGCTGCTGCTCGCCGCCGGAGAGTTCCTCGGGCAACCGGTCGCCCTTGCCCTCCAGGCCGACCAACTCCAGCGTCTCGGGGACGACCTTGCGGATCGCCGAGGTCGGTCTACCGATCACCTGCAGCGCGAAGGCGACGTTCTCGGTCACGGTCTTGCCGGGCAGCAGCCGGAAATCCTGGAACACGGTGCCGATCTGGCGCCGCAGCGCGGGCACCTTCCAGCTCCGCATCCGGGTGAGGTCCTTCCCGGCGACGTAGAGGTGGCCGGTGGTCGGCAGGTACTCGCGCAGGATCAGCCGCATGAAGGTCGATTTGCCCGAACCGGAGGCGCCCACCAGGAACGCGAACTCGCCCTTGGCAATCTCGACGTTCACATCCCGCAGCGCCGGGCGGGTCTGCCCGGGATAGGTCTTGGAGACGCCTTCAAATCTGATCACGATCAAACCTTGGCCGGAGTGGACGATGGGGGAAGTTTCCTGAGGATCTCTCAGGCCGACCAAGGCCCGAGTGTATGCCGCCAGCCGAACCAGGGCCAATCACCACGCGGTGTTCGGCGCGTCGGCGGCTACCGCTCGCCCTGTTGTTCCTCGCTTCACTCGTCAAGACCGTTCAATCGGTTCGGGGAAACGAGCAAGCTCGCTTCCCTCTCACCTCAATCCGGTCTGCCGGCGCCACCGGATGCCGGCGTCGATGAAACCGTCGATCTCGCCGTCGAAGACCGCGTCGGGGTTGCCCACCTCGTGCTCGGTGCGCAGATCCTTCACCATCTGGTACGGGTGCAGCACGTAGGAACGCATCTGGGAGCCCCAGGAGTTGCCGGCGTCGCCCTTCAGCTCGCGCATCTCGGCCTCCTTCTCGGCCCGGGCGCGTTCCAACAGCCGCGACTGCAGCACCTTCATCGCGGCCACCTTGTTCTGCAGCTGCGACTTCTCGTTCTGGCAGGAGACCACCAGGCCGGTCGGCAGGTGGGTGATCCGGACGGCGGAGTCGGTGGTGTTCACGCTCTGCCCACCGGGCCCGGACGAGCGGAACACGTCCACCCGGATGTCGGCCTCGGGGATGTCGATGTGGTCGGCCTCCTCGGTGACCGGAAGGACGTCCACGCCGGCGAACGAGGTCTGCCGGCGTCCCTGATTGTCGAACGGGGAGATCCGGACCAGCCGGTGGGTGCCCTGTTCGACCGAGAGCATGCCGTAGGCGAAGGGCTCCTTGACGGTGAAGGTGGCCGACTTGATGCCGGCCTCCTCGGCGTAGGAGGTGTCGTAGACCTCGGTGGCGTAGCCGTGCCGCTCGGCCCAGCGCAGGTACATCCGCAGCAGCATGGCGGCGAAGTCGGCGGCGTCCACTCCCCCGGCCTCGGAGCGGACGGTGACCAGGGCGTCGCGCTGGTCGTACTCGCCGGAGAGCAGGGTGCGCACCTCGAGGCCGTCGATGTCGACCGCCAGCGCCTTCAGGTCCTTCTGGGCCTCGGCCAGGGTCTCGGCGTCGTTCTCCTCCTGGGACAGCTCGACCAGCACCTCGAGATCCTCGATCCGGCCGCGCAGCCTGGCCAGCCGGTCGACCTCGGCCTGCAGCCGGGAGAGCCGCGAGGTGATCCGCTGGGCGTTCTCCTGGTCGTCCCACAGGTCGGGGGCGGAGACCTGCTCGGAGAGGTCGGCGATCTCGGCGCGCTTGGCGTCGGGGTCGAGCACCGACTCGATGGAGGTCAGCTTGCGGTCAAGCTCGGCCAGGTCGGAAAGCAGGTCAGCAGCGGTCACGAGGGGTCAGTCTACCGCTCATTGATCCCTGGAACCGTCGGAGGTCCGGACGCTCCCGGCTCAGTCGGCGCCCTGACGCAGCGAGCTCGCGCGCACCCGCAGCACGGGGTTGAGAAGGATCCGGGCGCTCTCGACCCGGGCTCCGCTGGCCCGCGCGGCCAGCAGCTGGCCAGCCCAGGCGCCCAGTTGTCCCGAGGGCTGCTCAACGACCGTCACCTGTGGTTCGACCATGCTGTTCCAGCGGTCGTCGTCGACCCCAATCAGCCCGATATCCGGCCCGATGCGGCGGCCGAGCGCGCGCAGCGCGATGAAAGCCGCACCGGTCAGGCTGTTGGTGGTGGCGAAGACCGCATCACAGTCGGCCTGGCCGGACAACAACTCGGAGACGTCCAGGGGAACATCGGCCTGGAAGGGCAGTTGGAGGATCCGCTCTGGCGCCACCGGATGCCCGGCAGCAGCCATCTCCGCCAGGAACCCCACCTCGCGGTCCCGCATCGGGGAGACGCCCAGCGAATGGTTCAGAACCAGCGGCCGCGTCCGTCCCTGTTCGAGCAGGTGGCGGGCCGCCAACTGGCCGATCAGCGGATTGTCCACCGACACCGAGTCTCCCCAGAAGTCGTTCACCTGACGGTCGACGGTGATCACCGGGATACCGGCTCGCTGCAAGGGCGCCAGCCGGGAGAGGTGCGGCGAGGCCGCCGCGATCAGGACACCGGAGGCCTGGTGCGCGATCACACTTTCGATGGATGCCTTCTCCACGGCTGTCTCCTCGTGGGAGTTGCACAGCATCACCGAGTAGCCGGCAGCGTTCGCGCTCTGCTCGAAGGCCTCGATCACCCCGACGAAGAACGGGTTGCGGACGTCGGGGACGATCGCCGCCAGCAGGTCCGCCCGCTGCCGGCGAAGAGCTCGTCCGGCACTGTTGGGCCGGTAGTTCACCTGCTGGGCTGCCGCCTCGACCCGCCGGACCAGTTCCGGATCGACCCGCGGGTGGCCATTGAGCGCTCGCGAGACCGTGGCCGGGGAGACTCGCGAGACACGTGCGACATCGCCAATCGTGGCGGGTTTGCTCGGCTCAGCTTGCATGTTTCGTCCTACCCTCGGCTACAACGCTATCCAACCGGACTCCGGCGCCACCGCAGGCACGCACCATCGCGCCGGACAGCCAGGGCTCCCATCATTGCCTCGCGGACCGCAGGAAGGCCACGCGGAAGGCGACGCCCGGCGGGCCTGGCTGCGATGAGTTCACTTGACGCCACTGAGCTTCGCCCCCTCAATGATGTGCTTCTGGAACACCAGGAACAGCAGAATCGCCGGAAGTGCCGCGATCATCGATCCGGCCATCAGCATCCCCATGTCGGAGAACCTTCCGGCGGTGCCGCGAAGGGCCACCAGGATCTGCTGGATCTGGAAGAGGTTCCGATCACTGATCGTCAT
>JASGLB010000002.1:0-328770 GCA_049840415.1 Propionicimonas sp.
CGCCTGGGCGTGGGTCGCGCCGATCGCGCCGACCCCCAGGATTCCGACTCGGACCGTCATCTCTCCTCCAGAACCGTGGCCAGTGAGGTGGTGATCAGCTCGGCTACCTGGTCGAGTACCTCCGGCTCGGCCAGCAAGACCGGTTGTGGCAGCCAGATGGTCTCCTCGACCCGCTGGTCGGTGTGCGGGCAGGACGGCTCGCGGAAGGTCCGTCCGGCCGCCGCGGCGTTGCCACGCGCCTTCTCCAGCAGCGGCTGGTTGCGGTGCAGCGGGATGTACCCCGAGCTGGCGTGGCGCAGGCCACCCTGCTGCAGCAGTGACAGCAGGCGGTTCCGCCGGGCGGCGCCCAGCCCGGGGAAGCGGATCAGGAACAGGTGCTGGCCGTGCACGGTTCCGTCGTCGAAGCCGACCGGCGGCAGGTCGAGCCCCGGGGTGCCGCGCAACAGGTCGTGCAGCCGCGCGGCATTGGCCGTCCGGCGCTGCTGCAACTGCGGGAACGCGCTGAACTGGGCGGTGAGCACGGCTCCCTGGAACTCGCTCAGCCTCAGGTTCAGTCCGAAGGTCTCATGCTGGTACCAGGCGCCGCCCGGGATCCGTCCGACATTGAGGTAGCCGAAGAGCCCCTCCGCCAGCCGATCGTCGTTGGTCAGGATCGCTCCGCCCTCGCCGGAGGCGAGGTTCTTGGAGCTCTGGAAGCTGAAGGTGGCCAGGTCGCCGGACGGGATCCCGCGGCCGCGGTAGCTGCCGCCCGAGGCCTGGGCAGCGTCCTCGATCACCGCCAGCCCGTGGCGGCGGGCGATCGCCAGGATCGCGTCCAGATCGCACAGCGCACCGGCCAGGTGCACCGGGATCACGGCCGCGGTGTCCGGTCCGATCACCGCCTCGAGCGCCGCCGGGTCCAGCAGGTAGCCGTCCGGCGTGACGTCACAGAACACCGGGACGAAGCCCAGCAGGGCCGGTGCCGCGGCGGTCGCGAAGAAGGTGTAGCTCGGCACCACGACCTCGCTGCCCGGCGGCAGGTCCAGCACCGCCAGGGCCGCGGCCAGCGCCACCGTCCCGTTCGCGCAGGCGATGCCGTGGCGGGCCGAGTGATAGCGGGCGAACTGCTGTTCGAAGTCGCGCACCAGCTGCCCCGTGGCGGAACCCCAGGCGCCCGAGCTGAGCACCTCCTCCAACGCCGGCAGCTCGCCGCCCGCCGGCCGTGGCCAGGTCGGGATCGACTTCTCCAGCGACGCGCTAGCCGACATCTGAACCTCCTGAGACTGGTGAGGATGGTGGGGCGATGGTGTCCCCGGTGAGGAACTCGCCCGAGAGGCTGGTGGAATCCGGCGGGGTGCCGGTGGGATCGCGCAGCGCCAGCAGGGTGGCCGCCGCCCAGGCGCCGGCGTACTCGTAGTCGAGGGCCACGGTGGCCAGGGTGCCCCGGATGCTGGGAGCCAGGGTGCCGTCGCAACCGACGATGCTGACATCCTCCGGCACCCGCACCTGCCGCTCCAGCAGGCCGTGCATCAATCCCTGTGCCATCACGTCGTCGAAGACCTGGACGGCGGTCGCCCCCGAGGCGAGCACCTGGTCGGTGGCCGCCACGCCGCCGTCGAAGGTGGAGTCGCCGGGGCTGACCAGCACGAGCTGGGTGGCCGGGTTCTCCGCCAGGCTGTCCCGCACCGAGGCCAGCCGCCGGCTGTTCGAGAACGAGACCGCGGGGCCCGACACGTAGGCGAACCGGGTGTGGCCCAGCTCCAGCAGGTGGCCGATGGCGGAGCGAATGCCTGCCTCGGCGTCGAGCATGATCCCGGGGATCCCCGCAGCCTGCCGGTTCACCAGCACGGTGGGACGCACCGTGGCCACCTCGGTCAGCAGGTCGTCGGGTAGCCGGGAGGACATGTTGACCACCCCCCAGGCATTGCGGCCGACCTGCTCGATCAGCCGTGCCTCGGTGTCGGGGTCGTCGGCGGTGTCGACCAGCACCCCGTAGAGCCCGGCGTCGATCAGGGCGCGCTGGGCGGAGCGCACCAGCCGCGGGAAGAACGGGTTGGCGATGTCCGGCACCACCAGCAGCACCAGATCGCTCTGGCCGGTGGCCAGCGCCCGCGCGGCCCGGTTGCTGATGTACCCCAGCTGCTCGGCGAGCTGCCGCACCCGCTGCACGGTCTCCGGCAGCAGCATGCCGGGATGGTTGAGCGCCCGCGACACGGTGGCGGTGGAGACTCCGGCGGCCTTGGCGATCACGCTCAGCGTGGCCGGCTGGCTGGTGCGACGCGGCTCAGCCATGGCTGTTGCCCGCCAGCCGGAGGTCGACCACCGCTGCCACCAGTTGCTCCAGGGTTCCCACCGCGAACGGGGCGGGCATCCCGTAGTAGCGGTGGGCATCCAGCACCTCGTAGCCGCCCCGCTGGTACTCCGGGGCACTCGGCAGGTAGCCGGGGACGTCGGCGTAGTAGCCCGCCACCATGGTCGGCCCGGAGCCGCGGAGAGCCAGCTCGGCGCTCAGGAAGGGTTCCCCGGGGAGTAGGCAGATGTCCGCCTCGCCCACCTGCAGGACGGCGACCGGCAGCCGGTACTGACCGCTGGTCCCGGACTCGGAACGGTTCGCCCAGTCGATCCAGCTGGCCAGCAGTGCCCGGTTGCCGGGGTCGGCGTCGGCCAACTCGGCCTGCCAGCGCAGTCGCTGCGTCCGCGGCGGCTCGGTGGTGAGCGGACGGTAGCTCGCGACCACCTCCGAGGTCTGCAGCCGCACCCCGCCGCGGGCGTCCAGTGGGCTCGCGTCGGCGGTCTGGACCGCCACCGCGAGGGTCTCGCCGAACCGGGCCGCGTCCTCCGGCGTGCGGCCCGCCGCCGAATCCAGCCGGAAGGAGGCGCTGACCTGGTGGCCGGCATTCAGTTCGCCGGCGCAACCGGTCAGGAAGACGCAGACCCCACCCGCCCGCTCCAGCTCGGCCCGCAGCCAGCCCGGGTAGTCCGGCGAGAGCGAACGGCTGGCGGGGCCGATCACGGTGGGATGGCAGGGGTAGCTCACCAGCCAGCCGGCCACCTCGCCCCCGGTGCGCCACCGCAGCGCGGTCAGCCGGGCGTCCGCGGCCCGGACGCCGCCGTGCCGGCGATCGTGGGCCAGCCCGGGGGACGACGGAGCCAGCCATTCCAGACAGGCGGGCGCCCGGCAGCGCAGCGCCTGCCGGATCGCGTCCACCGCCGCTGCCACCACCGCCGCGCGGCCGGGGGCAGCGGTCACGCCGAGCCTTCCGGGAGTGACCGCCGGCCCCGAGTGGGTGTGGGTGGAGGTCACCAGCACGGCCACCTGAGGGAACTCCGCCGCGATCTCCTGACACAGCTCCGGATCGCTGCCGATCACGTCCAGGCTGACCAGGGCCACGTCCTCGAAGGCCACCGCCGAGGCCCGCGGCGGCGGCGTCAGGGTTCCCACCGAAGGCTCCGTGCGCGCGGCGAAGCCCGGCATGGCGACCGGCGCCGGCAGGTCGAACCGGCAGTGCGCCTGTCCGATCCGGAGCGTGGCTGATGGCATGGAGCAACCCCTGAGTGAGAGACGGCCAGGGCCTCCACCGGATGGGACGGGCTGATCGTCCGCCCCATCCGGTGATCGGCGGGAGCCTAGACGCGATAGGTGCCGTAGAAGACCGGGCCGATGAACGGGATGAACCCGTCCACCGAGGTCCGCTGGGCGGTGATCGCCCGGATGTCACCGAACTTCAGCGCCGGCACGTAGCTGTAGTGCGCCTTCTGCAGCGCCTCCATCCCGGCGAGTCCCTCGGCCTGGCTGGTCGCCGCGTTGACCTGGTTGATCGCCGCGGTGATCCCCGGGTCGTCGGTGGTTCCGGCGTAGGTCGGGGTCAGGTAGGTGTACGCGATCGGCACCGGACGCTTCAGGAAGTCCGACACGAAGACGTCGAAGGACGCCGGGTCGGCGATCTTGTTCAGCACCGTGCCCCAGTCACTGACCTCCAGCTCCACCTTGAGGCCGATCTGCTCGAACAGGTCGACCAGCACCACGGCGGAGTTGTACATGTAGGGGTAGTCACGGGTGGTGACGAACTTGATGGCCTCGCCCTTGTAGCCCGACTCGGCGACCAGCTGCTTGGCCTTGTCCAGGTTGTTCTGGTTGTAGTTCTCCAGGCCGGCCTGGGTGTACCAGTCGGTCTGGGTCGGAGCCGCCAGCGCACCGTTCAGGTCGAAGAACTCCTCGGACTGGTAGCTGGAGACCAGCACGTCCTCGGCGTTGACCGCGATCTGGGCGGCCTGGCGGAGCTTCTGGTTGGCGAACGGGCCCTCCGCCTTGTCGAAGACCGCCGCCAGGATGCCGCTGTTGAGCGGGTTCAGCTTGATGTCGGGGTTCGCCTTGAGCTCGGCGGCATTGTCCGCCGGGATGTCGCTGGCGAAGTCGTACTGCCCGCTGACCAGCCCGTTGATCCGGGTGGTGGCATCGGTGACGATGTGGAAGATCAGCTTGTCGGCCTTCGCCTGCTTGGCTCCGGCCAGGCCGGTGCCGGTGTCGCTCCGCGGGGTGTAGCCGTCGAACCTGGCCAGCACGATCTGCTGGTCGACGGTCATCGACTCCACCTTGAACGGCCCGGTTCCGACCAGCGACTCGGTGGGAACCCCGGTCTGCTCGACCGCCAGGGCGTTCACCTCGGCCGGCATGATGACCAGCTGCTGCAGCGGCTGGGCGAGGTAGTAGATACCGGTGTAGAGGGTGCCCGGCAGGGTGATCACCACGGTGTCGGTGCCCTCGGTGGTCACCTTGGCCTCGGCGAAGAACTGCTGGCCGGCGCTGGTGGACTTGATCCAGCGCTCGATGGACGCCTTGACGTCGTCCACCTCGACGGTGGAGCCGTCGTGGAAGGCCACCCCCTGGCGCAGCTTGAAGGTGAACGCGGAGTAGTCCTGGTTGGCGCTCCAGCTCTCGGCGAGCACCGGCTGCACCTCGAGGTTGGCGTCGAGCGCGACCAGCCCCTCGAAGACGTTGTAGGCGATCGTGTTGGTGGCCGAGGTGGTCACCACCACCGGATCCAGGGTCGGCGGCTGGGAGGGCCAGGCGATGTTGATGTCACCGCCGGTGGCCGGTGGCGCATCGGTCGGCGCGGTTGAGCCGCCACCGCCCGGGTCGGCACTGCAGGCTGTGCTCAGTAGCAGGAGTGCGACAACCGTCGCACCCGCCTTCATCCATGATCGTTTCACGATTCACTCCTTCCAGATGGGTTGCGGTCGGCTGATGCCGGCCGTCCAGCGTCCAACTCCCCCGGTGAGGCCGGGGGAAACAGATGACAACGGACCCGGTGTCCGTCGCCGGTGTGGGTGAGTACCGGTGTCTCGGTCGAGCAGATCGGCATCGCCAGCGGGCAGCGGGTGTGGAACCGGCAGCCGGTGGGCAGTTGCAGCGGGGACGGGATCTCGCCCCGCACCACGATCTGTTCCCGGGCCGGCCCGCCGGGGATCGCGCCGGACAGCATCCGGGTGTACGGATGCAGCGGCGCCTCGATCAGGTCGCGGGGGGCGAGCTCCTCGACGATCTCGCCCAGGTACATCACCAGGACCCGGTCGGCGATGTAGCGGACCACCGACAGGTCGTGGGTGATGAAGAGGTAGGCGTAGCCCTGGTCGCGCTGCAGGTCGGCGAGCAGGTTGAGGATCTGCGCCTGGATCGAGACGTCCAGCGCGGAGACCGGCTCGTCGCAGACCACCAGCTCCGGCTCGTTCACGATCGCCCGCGCGATGCCGATCCGCTGCAGCTGGCCACCGGAGAACTGGTAGGGATAGCGCTGCAGGGTCTCCGGCCCGAACCCCATGATGGCGAGCAGCTCAACGATCCGGTCGCGGTTCTGCTGGCGGTCACGGAAGCCCTGGATCAACCGGGTCTCCATCAGGATGTCACCGATCCGGCGGCGCGGGTTCAGCGAGGAGTAGGGATCCTGGAAGATGATCTGCGCCAGCCGGCGGTACTCCCGCGAGCCCATCTGCAGCACCTTGCCCTGCCGCGCCGAGGTGAAAGTCACGCTGCCCTCGGTGGGTTTCGCCAGGCCGACCACGGTGCGGCCCAGGGTGGTCTTGCCGCAGCCGGACTCCCCCACCAGGCCGAGCACCTCGCCGGGAGCCAGGGTGAGGTCGACCCCGTCCACCGCCCGGACGGTGCCCAACCGCCGGCCGCCCAGCGAACGGCTCTCGAAGCTGACCCGCAGGTTCTCCACCCGCAGCAGTGGCTCGTCCATCAGGCCCCCTTCGCTTCCCGGGGACGGTCGGGCGTCCGGTCCGCGTGCCAGCAGCGCACCGACCGGCGGTCGGCCACCGGAACCAGCTCGGGCGGCACCTGGCAGGCCTGGTCGGCCAGTGGGCAGCGGGGCGCGAAGTGGCACCCGTCCGGTCGCTGCGCCAGCGACGGCACCCGGCCGGGGATCACCGCCAGCCTGGCCTGCCGCCGGTCGGTACCCCCGCTCGGCGTGGACGCGATCAGGCCGCGGGTGTACGGGTGCTTCGGCGCCCGCAGCACCTCGGCGGTGGGCCCCTCCTCCACGATCCGGCCCAGGTACATGATCGCCACCCGGCTGCAGACTTCGCTGACCACGGCCAGGTCGTGGGTGATGAACAGCATCGCCATGCCCAGCTCGCGCTGCAGCCCGGCCATCAGGTCCAGGATCTGGGCCTGCGTGGTGACGTCCAGCGCTGTGGTCGGCTCGTCGGCGATCAGGACGCCGGGGTGGGCGGCCACCGCGATCGCGATCATCACCCGCTGCCGCATGCCGCCGGAGAGCTGGTGCGGGTAGTCGCTGAGCCGACGTCCGGCGTCCGGGATGCCCATCTGGGAGAGCAGCGCGGCGGCCTCGTCGCGGGCCTGCCCCCGGGTCATCCGGCGGTGGATCCGCAGCGACTCGGTGAGCTGTGAGCCAATCGTGAAGACCGGATCCAACGAGGTCATCGGATCCTGGAAGATCATCGAGATCGCGCCGCCGCGGTACTGCTGCATCTTCCGTTCGGGCACCCGCAGCAGGTCGACCCCCTGGAACATCACCCGGCCCTCGTGGTGGGTGCTGCGCTCGTCCAGCAGCCGCAGGATCGAACGGGCGGTGACGCTCTTGCCGCAACCGGATTCGCCGACCAGGCCCAGCGTCTCCCCGGGCGCGAGCGACAGGCTGACCCGGTCGACCGCGGTCACCATGCCGTCGTCGGTGGCGAAGTGGGTGCTGAGGTCGTCCACTTCGAGGATCGGGGTGCGGCTCGGTTCGGTCATCGGGCGGCCGCCTTCCGGGTGAGCCGCCGCTTGCCCAGGTAGGTGGGGTCAAGGACGTCCCGCAGGCCGTCGCCCAGCAGGTTGATGCTGAGCACCAGCAGCAGGATCGCCGCACCGGGGAAGACGATCATCCACCACGCCTGGTGGATCACCGCCTTGCCCTCCAGCAGCATGTTGCCCCAGCTCGGCTCCGGTGCCGGGACGCCCAGCCCGATGAAGCTGAGCGCCGCCTCCACCAGCAGCGAGTCGGCGAAGACGAAGCTGGCCTGGATCAGTACCGCCGGCAACACGTTCGGGAAGGCGTTCACCCACAGGATGCGGGTGAGACCGGCACCCTGGGCGACCAGCGCCTCGACATAGGGCTGGCTCTTCACCGACAGCGCCGCCGAGCGGGCGACCCGGGCGACCCGGGGGGTGTAGACCACGGTGAGCGCGCCGATCAGGGTCGGGATGCTGCCGCCCATCGCGGCCGCCAGGCCGATCGCCAGCAGGATGGCCGGGAACGCCATCAACCCGTCGGCCAGTCGCATCACGATGCGGTCCACCCAGCTGTTGAACGCCGAGTAGAGCCCGGCGATCAGGCCGAGCACGGTGGCCAGCAGGGCGACCCCGCCGCCCACGATCAGCGAGACCCGGCCGCCGACCAGGGTCCGGATCAGGACATCCCGTCCGAAGCTGTCGGTGCCGAACAGGAACTCCGCCGAGGGCGGCTTGAGCCGCAGCCGGGGCGTCACCGCCAACGGATCGGTGCCCAGCAGGACCGGGCCGAGCAGGGCGGCCAGGCTCACCACCAGGAACACCGTGGCACCGACCCCGAAAGCCGGGCTGCCGGCCATCCTGGAGCGCAGCCGGCGGCGCTGGTCCCGCCGCACCTGCGCGTCCAGATCGGTCCTGGTCTGTTCCGTCGCCGTCATCAGGCCGCCACCCGCACTCGTGGATCCAGCACGCCGTAGAGAATGTCGACCAGCAGGTTGATGAAGACGTAGATCGATGCCGTGATCAGCACCACGCCCTGGATGACCGGGTAGTCCCGCCGGGTGATGGCGTTGATGGTCAACTGCCCGATGCCGGGGATGTTGAACACCGTCTCGATCACGATCGCACCGGTGATCAGCAGGCCGAAGGACTGCGCCACCACGGTGAGGATCGGCAGCGCGCTGTTGCGCAGCGCGTGCTTGAGGGTGACCGCGCGGGTGCTGAGCCCCTTCGCCCGGCTGACCGTGACGAAGTTCTGGTGCAGGGTGTCGATCATCGAGGTCCGGGTCATCCGGGCGATCAGCGCCGCCTGCATCACCGCCAGCGCCACCGCCGGCAGGACGATGGTGCGCAGGAATGGCAGCAACCCCGCGGTCGGCGGGACGTAGCCGGCTGACGGCAACCATCCCAGGCCGACCGAGAAGACCAGGATCAGCAACAGCCCGAGCAGAAAGCTGGGCAACGAGGTGCCCAGGATGGCACCGGAGATGACCGCGAGATCCCCGAACCGTCCCTGCCGACGAGCGGCGAAGATGCCCGCCGGGATGGCGAGGGCGACCGCGATCAGCTCGGCGGTGATGGCCAGCCACAGGGTGGGCTGGATCTGGTGGAACACCGCTGTGCCGACGCCGGTGCGCAGGAAGATCGACTGCCCCAGGTCACCGGTCAGCACCCCGCCCATCCAGCTGACGTACTGCACCGGCAGTGGCTCGTCCAGCCCGAGTTGGGTGTGGAGCGCGGCCACATCCTCGGGGCTTGCCTCCGGGCCCAGCATGATCGCTGCCGGATCGCCCGGCGTGAGGTGGATCATCAGGAAGACCACCACGGAGACGATCAGTAGGACGGGCACCGCAGAGGCAAGCCGGCTGAGGATGAAACGAGTCATCGGGCTCACCTCCCCGGTCGTTCGTCCGGATCGCTACAAGCGCTTGCATCGGTGTCGTGAACACTGCCGTGCAAGCGTTTGCATGTCAACGGTCAACGATCGGATTCCCGCCACTCGACTCGGCCTGACGCGCCAGAAACATCGCTGACAAGGCAGAACACCGACAATCTTGCGGGCTTTCGTAACCAGATCGATACACAAGCCGAGCAGCCACCCGGGCTCAGGCCGGCACTGCCTCCGCGACCGTCAGGACGCACAACTCGGCCGCCACGAAGGGCTGCAGGGCCACCGTTCGGCCGCCGCCGTCGCATCGCTCGACCAGCCGCTGCGCCAGCCCGAGGTGCACCTGGCAGACCACGTCCGGATGCGCCCGGGCGGCCGCCCGGAAGGGACAGCCGCGTAGCCGGATCACCCCGCCCTCGGGTTCGGGGTCGAAGCCCAGCTCGGCGAAGGCAGCGGTGAGCGCGGCGATGGGTTCGGCCCCGGCGGCGTCCACCTGGTCGGCCCAGGCGCGGCCGGCCGCCATCGCCAGCTGGTCGGCGGCGCCGTCGGCCGCGGCCAGCGCGGCGGCCAGCACTTCGATCATCTCCTGCCGCGCCCGTTCCGGATCCCGCCCGGTGGCGCGGTAGCGGAAACCGGGTCGGCCCCGACGTCCGCCGCCGTCGGGTTGGTGGGTGGCCAGTCCGGCGCGCTCCAGTTGCTCCAGATGGGAGCGGACGGTGGTGACGTGCAGCCCGAGGCGGCCCGCCAGTTCGGCCGCGGACGACGGCTCCGGCGCCTCCGCCAGGACGGCCAGCACCCGGCGCAACGCGGCTGAGACCAGCACCTGCCCCGTCTCAGATCGTCCGTCATCCACCAGGCAAGCTAACACCGAACCCCGCCCGCCAGGCAATAAAACGGAGTAGGATCCGGCAATATCGAGGTCCCACGAACACCTCGACCCGTCAGCGCCAGCATCAGAGGAGTCACCCGTGAGCGAGCCCGTCCAGATCGTCACCCCGTCCAGCACCCACACCTGCAGCTGCGGCGGTCACGACGACGCCACCCCGGTGCTGGACGTCCGTCCGATCCCGCACGCCATCCGCCACGCCGCGGTGTTCGGCGCCTTCGACGCGATCGGGGTGGGCTGGTCGCTGGTGATCGTCGCGCCGCACGCCCCGATGCCGCTGCTGGCCCAGCTCGCCGAGCGCGCCGAGATCGAGTGGGAGTTCCTGGTCGAGGGCCCTGACGCCTGGCACGTCAAAATCACCCGGGTGGGCTGAGCGGCCGCTCAGCCGAAGTCGGCGATCTCGATCTTCTTCATCCCCATCAGCTTGGGGTAGGCATCCGGCTTGGCCATCAGCTCGTCCAGGTTGTCCGGGATGAGCTGCCAGCTCAGCCCGAACCGGTCGGCGCACCAGCCGCACTGCTCGGCCTCCGGTACCGCGCTCAACTGCGCCCAGTAGCGGTCGAGTTCCTGCTGCCCGTGGCAGTGGACCATCAGCGACACCCCGCAGCTGAAGGTGAAGTCCTGGTCGGCGGCGTCCATGGTGGCGAACCACTGGTCGAGCAGCTGGAACTCGCCGAACATCACCTGCCCGGCGATCGGACCGGCCTCGCTGGGGTAGGGCACGACCATGCCGGCCCGTCCACCGAACGCCTGGGTGTAGTAGTCGATCGCCTCCTGCGCGCGGCCCTGCACGGTGTGGCCGAACATGATGCTGGGGACGATGAACGGACGCGGTTCGCCGCCGGGGTTGGTCAGCATCAGTTGCCAGCTGACGCCGTACCGGTCCTCGATCCAGCCGTAGTGCGGGCTGAACGGGTAGGCCTGCAACGGCATCAGCGCGGTGCCGCCCTGGCTGAGCGCCGCCCACAGCTCGTCCAGGTGCGCGTGGGCCTCCGGATCGACCGAGGGGTCGAAGTTGACGAAGAAGGACACCGAGGGGTTGGGCCGGAACTCGTCGCCGGCGTTGATCCCGATGAACCGGTAGCCGGCGATCTCCCACTCCACGGTCAGCGGCTGGCCGGCGAACTCCTGCTGGAAGTCGAGCAGCCCCTCGGTCGGGTACCGGTTGATCGAGAGCACCCGGGCGTCGGCGAAGGCGGACGCGTAGAACTCGGCCGCCTCGGCGGCGGTGCGGTTGAACCAGAGGTTGGGGACGATTCGCTGCATGGTCGGATCCTCTCCGGCGGCGTCGGACTGCCGAGCCTACGCCGGACCGTCCGCAATCAGAACCCCCACCCCCAAGCACCAACACCCCACCGCCGTCCAACCCATCGACCGCCACCCTTAGCGCCGACCGCCAGCCCCCAGGGAGTGGCGGTCGACGTTAAGGCAGGCGGTCAGTGAGGCGGGGGCGGAGGCTAGCCGGCGGTCTGCGCCCAGGTGGCGAAGCTCAGGTTGGCCGGCATGAAGGCGTACAGGGTGCCCTGGAAGACGTGGTAGACGTCGGCCTTGCCCTCCCAGGTGAAGGTGATCGGCTGGGCGTCGCTGTTCAGCTCGGGGTACCAGCTGCCCCGTTCGTGGTCGACGAAGTGCTGGTCGCAGAACTCCCACAGCTTGCGGTACCAGTCGGCGTACCGGGCCTCACCGGTGCGCAGCCAGAGCAGCCGGGCGGCGCCCATCGCCTCCGGCGGCTCCCAGAAGTAGCGCTCGGCTACCACCGGGTGGCCCGTCCAGTCGACGGTGTAGATGAAGCCGCCCGGCTCCAGCCAGCCCTCCCGGACGGCGGCGTCGAACAGCCGCTCGGCGGCGGGCCCGATCCAGGGCTGGTCGACGCCCTGCGCCTCGATCTGCAGCAGCAGCTTGACCCATTCCAGCCAGTGCCCGATCTGTGAACCGTAGGGACGGAAGGGGTGCCGCGGATCGTCGATGTTGTAGTCCGGCAACGGCTGCCAGGCCTCGTCGAAGTGCTCCGGCAGCCGCCAGGCGCCGTCCTCCGGGTTGGCGGCCCGGCCGGCGATGTGGGAGGCGATCCGGGTCGCCCGGGAGAGCAGTTCGGGGTCGCCGGTCACCTGGTGCGCGGCCAGATAGGCCTCGGTGAGATGCATGTTGGCGTTCTGGCCCCGGTAGGGGTCCAGCGTGCTGAAGGTGCGGTCGTAGCCCTCGGCGCAGCGCCCCCACTCCTCCAGCCAGAAGTGCCGGTCGATCACCTCCAGCGCGGCGTTCATCAACTCCGGGCCGCGGCTGAATCCGGCAGCGGTGGCCGAGCTGCCGGCCAGCAGCAGCTGCGCGATGCCGTACAGCTCCTTGCGATCGTCCGGGGCGTCACCGCCGACGATCGGGTACCAGCCGCCGTACTCGTGGTCGCGGCCGGCGCCGTCCAGGTAGAACTCCAGGCCGTGCTCGACCACCTCGGCGGCCCCTGGCCGGCCCAGCAGGTGGGCGATCGAGAAGACGTGGATCATCCGCGCCCCCAGCCACAGCTGGGCGCCCTTGCCGGGCAGTGGCGCGCCGTCGTTGTCCAGCCAGGCGTAGCCGCCGGTGGGCAGGCAGACGGCGGGTTGGTAGAAGTCGAGCAGCGCCTCCCGATGGGCGATCAGCCACGACCGATGGGTCGGGCTCAGAAAGGGATCGGGAGTCTCGTCGAACAGCGCCGTCATGGTCGTGATCTTTCCACAAACTGCGCCGCCGGGTGGGCCCTGCCGGCACGTCGATCCGACCAGCCCACCGGGCCCCGGTTTTGCCGTCCGGGTTGGGCGATCGGGTAGAACTGATCACAGGAGGTCGAGGCCCGGATGACGGCATTGGTGAGCGTGGTGGTACCGGCCTGGAACGTGGCCACCCTGCTGCCCCGCTGCCTGGATTCGCTGCTGGCCCAGACCCACCGCCGGCTGGAGATCATCGTGGTGGACGACGGCTCCACCGACGGCACCGCCGAGGTGGCGCGCGGCTATCACGACCGGCACCCCGAGGTGCAGTTGATCAGCCAGTCCCACCGCGGGATCGGCCCGGCCCGCAATGCCGGGTTGAGCGTGGTGACCGGCGAGTACCTCTGCTTCGTGGACGCCGACGACTGGGTGGAACCCGACTACGTCGCCGGCCTGCTGGCCCTGGCCACCTCGACCGGCGCCGACATCGCGATCGGCAACCTGTGGTACCACCTCGGCCCGTTCCGGCTGCCGCATCCCTTCCTGCCCCGCGCCCGCCGGCTCACCGGCGAGCAGGCCGCCCGGCTGTCGCTCAACCCGGTGCGGCTGCCGTCCTTCGCCTGGTACAAGCTCTACCGCACCCGGCTGTTCCGCGACCCGCCGTTCCCCAGCGTCTGGTACGAGGACATCGCCACCACCACCGGCATCCTGGCCCGCGCCGGAACCGTCGCGGTCAGCCGCCACGGCTACTACCACTACTGCCTGCGGGACGACAGCGTCACCGGCCGGTTCGGGGTGAAGAACGTCTTCTCGCTCAGCGCCGCGCTCGACCTGCTGCGCCGCTACCTGCACCACAGCGGACGGTGGGCCGAGTGGGGTCGCCGCTACCAGCGGCTGCTGCGGCAGTCGCTGGCGCTGACCGCCATCCAGGTCATCGTCCAGCCGAACCACATCCCGCTGCGCACCCGGCTGCCGCTGCTGGCCCGGTACGCGCGTCGGCTGCGGAGGCTCGCCGACCCACCGACCGACGGCCACGAACTGCGCGCCGTCCCGATCCGCAGCGCCAGCCCCACCACCACCCTCCCCCGCCGGCCGCTGACCACCACCGTCCGGGTGGCTCCACCCGGCGACGTCCCCACTCCCTCCACCGAGGGCTCCCGTTAGCGCCGAGGGCTCCCTCCCAGGCACGAGCCCTCGACGACAGGGGGAGCCCTCGACGAGGGCGGCGTCCAGTCCGGACGCCGACCGGATCGCCGCTGGTGGGCGACGCGCCGGGGGCGGGGTTGGCCAGCCGGGGCCGATTTGTTGGTTGACTCATCCCGAAGGCCAGTCAGGGAGGACAGATGAGGGCAGCCAAGCGGCGCGGCGATCGGTACGACGCCACCCGGGTGGATCTGGGACGCGGCTTCAAGGCCGTCTTCCCCTACATCATGAAGGGCCGCAACGAGTCGATCGCCTACTACCCGGTGCAGGTGGACGCCGAGAACCTGCTGGCCTACGTCGAGCAGCACAAGGGCACCCCGCAGCAGCTCACCATCTTCGAGTCGGTGCTGCTGGCGCTGATCCGGATCCTGCGCGAGCGTCCCACCCTGAACCGCTACATCATCGGCCGCCGGCTCTACCAGCGCCGCAATGTCGACCTCTCCTTCGTCGCCCGGAAGCAGTACACCCTGGACAGCGACGAGTCGAACGTCTTCGTCAAGATCCGGCCGGAGGACGACGTCGAGACCGTCCTGAGCAAGCTCCGCGGCGAGATCCACACCGTCAAGACCGGCGACCAGACCGCCGACGAGGGCCTGATCGACCTCTTCCTGCGGTTGCCCCGCGGGCTGCTGCGGGTGGCGGTGAAGCTGCTGGGCGTCTGGGACTTCTACGTCGACACCCCCGGCTTCCTGCGCGGCGTCGACCCGCTGCGCTGCAGCGCCTACATCGCCAACCTGGGCAGCGTCGGGATGGGCGCCGCCTACCACCACCTGTTCGAGTGGGGCACCTGCAGCCTGTTCGTCACCATCGGCCAGATCAGGCCGACCGTGGTGGTCGGCGAGGACGGCACCCCGGCCGTCCGCCAGACCCTGGAACTGAAGATCGCGCTGGACGAGCGGATCGCCGACGGCTATTACGACGCGCGGGCGCTGGAACTGTTCGATGATTATCTCAACGACCCCGCGAAGCTGCGGGAGAGCTAGAGAGGCACCGATGCCTGACCGTCCCTGGCTGGCCCACTACGGCGACCTGCCCGCCGACATCGAGGTCCCCGACGCGACCATGTACGAGTTGATCGCGGCGGTCGCCCAACAGCACCCCGACCAGCCCGCCCTGTTCTACCTGGGACGCCGGATCAGCTACCGGGAGTTGCTGACCGACATCGACCGCGGCGCGGCCGCGCTGGCCGCCGCCGGGATCCGCACCGGCGACTCCGTCCTGGTCTCGATGCCCAATGTGCCGAACGCGGTGATCCTGTTCTACGCGCTGAACCGGCTGGGGGCCCGGGCGGCGATGACCCACCCGCTGTCCTCCCCCACCGAACTGCGGCACTACCTGGAACAGACCGGCGCCCGCTGGGCGGTCACGATGGACATGTTCTACGGCAAGTTCGCCGACATCCTGACCGACACCGAGGTCGAGAAGCTGCTGATCTGCAAGTTCTCCGACTACCTCTCGCACGCCAAGAAGCTGGGCTTCCAGGTCACCCGGGGACGCAAGATCGCGCCGGTTCCGAAGGACGACGCCCGGGTGGTCCGCTGGCGCGACTTCCTGAGGACCGGCAGCGTCCAGCCCTACCGGCGGCCCCGCGACCCGGACTCGTCCGACGTGGTGCTGTTCTCCGGCGGCACCTCGGCGATGCCGAAGGGGATCGAGCTCTCCTCGGCGAACTTCAACGCGCTGGCGGTCTCGATGCAGGCGATCACCGGCATCACGGTGGGCAACAGCGTGCTGGCCATCCTGCCGGTCTTCCACGGCTTCGGCCTGGGGTTGTGCATCCACACCGCGCTGAGCGCCGGCGCCCACTCGATCCTGGTGCCGGAGTTCAGCGCCCGGATCTACATCGACAACCTGATCAAGTACTCGCCTTCCTTCATCGCCGGGGTGCCGACCCTGTTCCAGGCGCTGTTGACCGACGAGAAGTTCGCCAAGGTCGACTTCGCCAAGCTGCGCGGCGCCTACTCCGGCGGCGACTCGCTCACCCCCGCACTGAAGGCGCGGTTCGACACCGCGCTGGCCAGGCAGGGCAGCCAGGTCGAGTTGATGGAGGGCTACGGCCTCACCGAATGCGTCACCGCCTGCACCGTCTCACCGGCCCACCACTACCGGGAGAACTCGATCGGAATCCCGATCCCCGGCATGGACCTGAAGGTGGTGGACGCCGACTGCCAGCAGGTGCCCCACGGCACCGACGGCGAGCTGTGCATCACCGGCCCGACGCTGATGCTCGGCTACCTGAACGAGCCGGACGCCACCGCCGACACCCTCCGCGTCCATCCGGACGGACGCACCTGGCTGCACTCCGGCGACATCGGCCAGATGGACGACGGCGGCTACCTGTACTTCAAGGGACGCCAGAAGCGGATCATCAAGGTCTCCGGCGTCTCGGTCTACCCCGCCCAGGTGGAGCAGGTGCTGGAGGCGCACCCGTCGGTCCGCCGGGCCTGCGTGATCGGCACCCCCGACGAGTACCAGATGTCGTCGGTGAAGGCCTTCGTGGTGCCGGCCGAGGGCGTCACCCCCGACGACCGCCTGCACGACGACCTGCTCGCCCACTGCAAGAAGCACCTGATGCGCTGGGCGATCCCCCGCGGCATCGAGTTCCGCGACGAGTTGCCCACCACCCTGGTCGGCAAGATCGCCTACACCCAGCTGGAGCAGGAGGAACTCAAGAACGCCTCCTGACCGCGGTCAGTCGCGCAGGTATCCCTCCACCCTGCGCGACTGCCGCTGTTGCCCCCCGGCTCAGCAGTGCTCCCGACGACGCAGCATCGAGGCCTCTACCGTTAACAACGGAACGCTGCGCACGGGTCTCCCCGCGCACGAAGGTCAATGGACGTGATCAGCGAACGTGCGGCCATCGCACACCCTGACAGTCACCCGGCGCCAAAAGCGCCTGCGGACCATCCTGCTGGACGACGGGCCGCAGCGATATACCTAACAGTGAGTAGTTGGCAAGGCTCTCCCGCCGGAACGAGACAGCTGCCGAGGGTGTTCCCCGACCCGCCGGCCGACAGACCTCGTCCCCCGTAGCATCAAAACAGGGTCGCCGGGCGAAGGAGATGCGGTGAGCGCGCAGGATCAGGCGGAGTGGTCGGAGTTCCTGGACGCGATCGGCCTGAGCGCCGCTGCCCAGCGGGCCTACCTGGCGGTGCTGTCGCTGCCCGCCGACGCCGCCCGCGAGGCGGTCGCCGCCTTCCCCGCCGAGGTCGTCGACGAGCTGGCCGGCTCGCACCTGCTGCACCCGACCAGCCTGGCGCTCACCCCGCTCCGGCTGGCGGTGGCGCTGTGGTCGAAGAGCCTCGAGCTGGAGATCGCCGCCGTCCAGGCCCGGGCTGCCCGGCTGAGCGCGCTGCTGCCGCGCACCGCGCAGGCGCCGTTCGTCGAGATCATCGAGGGCGTCGAGGAGGTGCGGGCGGCCTTCGCCGGCCTGCAGCACAGCGCCACCGACGAGATCCTGACCTTCGATCGCGGACCCTACTTCTCCGGTCCGGCCACCACGATCAGCGAAGCCCAGCCGGCCACGCTGGCGCGCGGGGTCCGATACCGGACGGTCTACATCTCCTCGGCGCTGCGCCACGAGTCGATCCTGGCCGCCGCCCAGCAGGCGATCCAGCTCGGCGAGGAGGCCAGGGCCCATCCCGACCTCCCGCTGCGGCTGATCATCGCCGACGCCCAGACCGCGCTGGTGATCCTGCCGCAGGGCGGGGACGGCGAGTTGAGCCGCCCGACCGCGGTGGACGCGCTGCTGGTGCACGAGTCGCCCATGCTCGCCGCGCTGCTGCGGTTGTTCCACTCCGTCTGGGAGCGGTCCGTCCCGCTCGACGCCCTGGCCGCCCCGCTGGACGACGGCTCCGGCCTGGACCGGCGGCTGCTCGGCCTGCTCGCCTCCGGTCTGGCCGACAGCGCGATCGCCCGCTCGCTGGGAGTCAGCGAACGCACCGTCGCCCGCCGGGTGAGCAAGCTGCAACAACGCCTCTCCGCCCCGACCCGCTTCCTGCTCGGCGTCCAGGCCGCCAAGAGCAACCTGGTGTAGCAGGGCTCAGTCCAGCACGCCCGCCTTTTCGGCCGCGGCGACGCCATCGGCCCCGTAGATCGCCCGGAGCTGACGGCGCAGCGCCTGCTGCACCTCGGGCTGCTGAGCCGGCAGGCTCTGCCGCAGCGCGCTCGACACCGGCCTGGCACCGGCCGAGCCGACCGGCTGGAACGGACCGGCCGTCCCACCGACGTGCTTCGCCTTGCCGTTCAGCCTGGCCCACGACTCGTAGGTGACGTCCTCCTGCGGCAGCGGCCTGGCCTGGCAGACCTTGATGTCCTTGGGGAGCTTGCCCTTCAGGAAGTAGTTGTAGATCGGACGGTCCACGCACTCGGTGCCGTACGGGAACAGCCCGTGCGAACCCTCGTTGTCGACCGCGAGGAAGCTGGTGTTCGGCAGCGTGGTGCCGGCGACCCGGCCGCCCTCCCAGGCGGTCTGCGAATCCAGCTCGCCCTGCAGCACGATGGTCTCCGGGAACTTCTTCGTCGCCACCGGCATCAGGGTGTTGGTCTGCCAGAAGGCGCAGACCGGAACCTCCAGGGCGCCCCACTGGTTGCTCAGCGGCGCCTTCTTGGCGGTGCGCTTGGCCCAGTTCTCCCAGTACTTGGTGCCCTGGGTCCACTGGCCGTCGTTGCACCGGATGAAGTCGAACGCGCTGTCCAGCGTCTCGGTCACCGCCGTGCCTGCCTTGCGCTGCTGCGGTGAGGCGGTGGCGAGCTCGGCGAGCGGCCGCAGCTTGGCGCGTGCCTGGTCGATCCACTCCTTCTGGCCCGCCGGAGCCTTCGCCTGCTGCTTGGCGAGCGCCCGGTCGAGTTCCTGGGCCGGGTTGCTGCCGGCGGCCATCGGCGTGACGGACGGGGTCTCGCCGAGCTCGATCAGCGCCGCCACCACCTCAGCGGCCAGCGGGTACTGCGAGTTGTCCGGGAACGCGGTGTAGCCACCGGTCAGCACCCAGACCAGCAGGGCGAGCAGTTCGTTGCCCTCGGTGGCGGCAAAGTACCGCTGGTGGATCCGCTGCGGATCCTTGCCCAGACCGTAGCTGTCGTCGTGCCGGGCGATCCAGTTCATCAGGTGCAGTTCGAACTGTCGGTCGCGGGCGATCGGCTGCTGGTCCCAGGTCTTCTGCAGCGTGGCCGAGGTGCCGTCGGTCGAGGAATCCAGCAGGATCCGTCCGGCATTCTTCCCGAACACGTTCTCGTACCAGGTACCCAGCCAGGTGCCGTAGGAGTACCCGATGTAGCTGAGCTTCCTGGCGCCGAGCAGGTGCCGGATGAAATCCAGGTCGTAGACGGTCTGCTCGGTGGTGATCGTGCGGACGTCCGGGTCGGCGCTGCACGCCTGGCCGGCGGCCCGCAGCATCGCGTACGGATCGTCGCTGTTCTCGTCGTAGCTGAACTCGCACTCGGCGTGCGAACTCTGGCCGACCCCGCGCGGGTCGAAGCCGACGTAGTTGTAGTAGGGACGCAGATCGGGGGTGAACTCCTGCATCGCCGCTCCCCAGACCAGGCCCTCGCCGCCCGGGCCGCCGGGGTTGACGAAGATCGTGCCCAGGTAGCGGCCGTCCTTCACGTCGCGGTTGTGCGCCTGCGAGATCCGGATGTCCCAGGTCTGACCGTTGTCCGGATCGTGCCAGTCCCGCGGAACCTTCACGGTAGCGCACCTGATGTTCGGCAGTTCCGCCCAGCGTTCGTTGTACACCGGTTCGCCGAAGTCGCACTTCTCCCAGGTCAGCTTCTGGTCGGCCAGCGGGCCGGCCAGGGCGGCGACGTCCGGGGTCGCCGGGGCGGCCTGCGCGCTCGGCGCAATCAGCGCCGAGGAGACCAGCGCCGGGACGACCACGGCGCTGGCCAGCGCGGTGAGGCGGCGGCGGTTCCGGCTCGAATCTCGCAACGGTTCGGTGGGCATGGAGGTTCCCTGCTCTCCCGCGGGGCGGTTGGGGGTGGTGGGGTGGGTGCGCCCGCGTCTTTCGACCCAACCACACCGCCACGCCGGTTGGGGTGGTCGGCGCTGACCGGTTCGTGACATGGCAGGGATCGGACACCCCGGCCCGGACGCGACCGGCGGCTAGGCCGACCCAGCCAGTTCCACCGCGCGGCGCAGCACGTCGTCCAGCATCGGTGGCGTGAGGCGTCCGGTGAAGGTGTTCTGTTGGGAGACGTGGAAGCAGCCCAGCAGGCTGACCTCGCGGCCGTCCGGATCGAGCAGGGTCGCCTCCGCGCCGTGGCCGAAGGCCGGACGCGGCCGGGGCACCCGCCAGCCGAGCTCGGCGAGGGTTTCCAGCGACGACCGCCAGCCGAACCCGCCCAGGGTGATCAGCACCCGGGTGGTCGGGCTCAGCAGCTGCAGTTCGCGGGCCAGCCAGGGGGCGCAGTTGCGGCGTTCGGCGGGGGTGGGCTGGTTGGCCGGCGGGGCGCAGCGGACCGGGGCGGTCACCCGGACGCCGGTCAGCGTCAGCCCGTCGGCGATGCTCACCGAGATGGGCTGGCTGGCCAGCCCGGCCCGGTGCAGGCCGGCGTAGAGGAAGTCGCCGGAGCGGTCGCCGGTGAACATCCGGCCGGTGCGGTTGGCGCCGTGGGCGGCCGGCGCCAGGCCGACGATCACGATCCGCGCCCGCGGGTCGCCAAAGCCGGGCACCGGGCGTCCCCAGTACTCCTGGTCGCGAAACGCCGCCCGCTTCTCCCGGGCCACCTGCTCCCGCCACGCCACCAGGCGTGGGCAGACCCGGCAATCCACCAGCCGGGCGTCCAGCTCGGCCAGGCTGGCCGCGTCGGCCGGGTCGCCGCCCGGGTACCCGCTGGTGTCGGTCATGGCTCCATGGTCGGCACCCGGGCCCCGGGTGTCCAGTTCAGCCGGGCGAGGGCCGCGGGTCGGGCTGCCTCACCACGCCGGCGATCCGCCGGTCGACCCGCGACGTCAGCCCCCACCGGATCAGGGTCGCCAGCAGCGCGCAGCCAGCGGTGCCCAGCCAGAGCACCTCGCGTCCGGCGGTCTGCAGCGCCCAGCCGCCGATCAGCGGGCCGAGGCAGTAGCCGATGGTGAGGGCGGCCGACACCAGCCCCAGGTAGCGGGCCCGCGAGCCGGGCCGGGCCAGCGCCCCGGCCACCACATTGCGCACCGGCGCGTCCAGCATCTCGCCGACCGTCCAGATCGAGACGCACAGCACGATCAGCAGCAGCTGGCCGGCCAGGAAGGCGAGCAGCCCGAAGCCGAGGGTGAAGATCGCGGTGGCGAGCACCAGCATCCGGGTGGCGCGGTGCCGGGCCATCAGCCGGCCGGCGGCGAGCTGGAACAGGGTCAGCAGCAGGCCGTTGCCGAAGATGACGTAGCCGTACCGGTCGGCGCTGTAGCCGAGCTGCTCCATGTCCAGCGGCAGCGTGGCGGTCATCTGGGACAGGCAGAGCGCGAACAGCAGCGACGAGCTGATCAACGCCAGCGCCAGCCGGTCGCGGGCAGCCAGCGAGATCGCGGCCAGCGCCTCCCTTCCCCGCGACCAGCGGCTGCCCCGGACGGTGCGCACCGGACGCTCCCCCGGCGGCCTGGCCGGCAACAGCCTGACCACCATCACCAGCGACAGCGCCGCCCCGGCCGCCTCGAGGTAGAACAGCCACTCGAAGGCGTGGCTGGCGATCAGCCCGCCGACCAGCGCGGTGAAGGCGAAGCCGATGTTGATCCCCCAGTACTCGGCGGCGTAGATCTCGGTCCACTGCCGGACCGGGGCGGAGCGGACCACCAGCGCCGAGAAGGGCGGCTGGGTGGCCCGCAGGAAGGCCCCGATCAGGAAGAAGCCGACCAGCAGCGCCACCGTGTCGGGCAGGTGCGGGACGGCGGCCGCGCTGACCGTGGCGCCGGCCAGCAGCGCCACCAGCACCGGCCTCTCGCCGTACCGGTCGGCGGCCGCCCCGGCCAGCACCACCGCGATCAGGCCGCCGATCCCGCTCACCGCGATGAACAGCCCGGCCACGGTGTAGCTCAGCTGGTGCGCCTGCACCAGGTAGAGGCTGAGGAACGGCACGGTCAGCTTGGACGCCGCCAGCACGGTCTCCAGCAGCACCACCGTCCGGGGCTCGCCGACCAGCGCGCCGGAGGGCAGGAAGAAGCGCAGCCACCGCATCCCGGCAGTCCCACCTCTCCTCGCACCGCCCCGGGCGTGGCCCGGCGGCCGACCGCTACTTGCCCAACCCCTCGGTGATACCGCGGACGAAGTGACGCTGCCCGAACAGGAAGCCCAGCACCATCGGGATCGCCGAGACGGTCAGCCCGGCGAACACCACCGGCCAGTTGGTGGTCAGCTTCGATTGCAGCGTCATCAGGCCCACCGGCATGGTCTTCAGGGCGTCGTCCCGGATGAACACCAGGGCGAAGACGAACTCGTTCCACGAGAACAGCGCCTGCAGGATGGCCGCCGAGATCAGGATCGGGTAGCACAGCGGCAGGATCACCCGCCAGAACATCTGCCACAGCGAGGCCCCGTCCACGATCGCCGCGTCCCGCAGCTCGCTGGGCAGGTCGATCATGTACGCCCGGATCAGGAAGGTGGTGAACGGGATCCGGAAGGCGGTGTACAGGATGATGATGCCCAGCAGGGTGTTGTACAGCTCCAGCGACCGCATGATCCGGAACAGCGGCACCAGCGCCACCGTCTCCGACAACATCAGCCCACCCATGATCAGCAGCGTGATCGGCTGGGAGAGCGGGATCTTCACCTGCACCAGGGCGAACGCGGCGAAGGCCGAGACCAGGGTGACCAGCACGATCGAGCCGACCGTCACGATCACCGAGTTCACGATGTAGTGGACGACGCCGTACTCCCAGGCCTGGACGTAGTTGCCCCACCGCCACTCGCCCGGCAGCCCCCACGGGTCGCCGAAGAACTCGGCGTTCGTCTTGAAGCCGGAGACCATCATCCAGATCAGCGGATAGATCACCACCACGGCCAGCGCGACGAAGACTAGGGTGAGCACCACCCGCAGCGGGGTGACCCGAATCCGCTTGCGGCGCAGCGGGCGCGGCGGCTGGCTCGCGGTCAGTTCCGTTCGGCTCATTGCTCAACCCTCCGGATTCGTGAGTAGGCCAGCTGCAGCACCGCGGCGGTGAAGGTGAACACGAAGATCACCACCGCGACCACGGTGGCGTAGCCCATGTCGTCGTTCTTGAAGGCGGACTGGTACAGCCAGGTGCCCAGCACCTGGCTGGAGTTGTTCGGCCCGCCCTGGGTGGTCGCCATGATCTCGTTGAACACCAGGAAGGCGCCGGAGATGGTGACGATCATCAGCAGGGTGGTCATCTCGCGGACCAGCGGCACGGTGACGTCGAAGAAGGTGCGGATCGGGCCGGCGCCGTCCACCCGGGCGGCCTCGTAGTACTCCTTCGGGATCCGCTGGATGGCGACCACGAACAGCATCGTGGTGTAGCCCAGGTTCTGCCACTGGCTCATCGCGATCACCGACCAGATCGCCGAGTCGCCCTCGCCCAGCCAGGCCTTGGTCGACTCCATGCCGAACAGCCCCAGGAAGGCGTTCAGCAGGCCGTCGGGCTGGTAGATGATCCGGAACAGCAGGCCGACGATGGTGATCGAGATGGTCGCCGGGATGAAGTAGATCGTCCGCAGCACGCCGCGTAGCTTTGGCGCCACCACCCCTTCCAGCAGAGCCGCCAGCACCAGGGCGATACCGACCTGGAACAGCACCGAGGCCACCGCGTAGAAGATGTTGTTGAGCATCGCCGTCCAGAACACCGGGTCGGCGAAGACCCGCTCATAGTTGAGCAATCCGACGAACTTGGGATTCGGGCTGAAGGCATTCCAGCTGAAGACACTGAGCCGGAAGTTGTCGACGATCGGGTAATAGACGAAAACCAGTAGTAGGACGAGGGCAGGGATGATCCAGAGATAGCCGCCCGTCCAGCGCAGGACTTTGCGTTTCATGTGATGTTCCCTTTCTTCCAACCGCTCCGGGGACGGACGTCGTTGTCCGTCCCCGGAACCGCGCTGGATTCGGAACCTGTCAGCTACGACTCGGCACGAACCTTGGCCGCGACGTCGCGGACCTTCTGCATCACCGTGGCGGGGGTCTCGTCCCCGTTGAGCAGCCCCTCGACCCCGGCCAGGTAGGCCTGCGCCACCTCGGCGTGGGTCTCGGTGTCCAGCCAGATCGCCAGCTCGCCGGCGTTCTGGATCAGGCCGACGGCCTTCACCGTCATCTCGGTCGCGTTCTCGGTGGAGGTCGCTCCCTCGATCGGGCTGGGCCAGCCGATCACCTTGGTCAGCTCCGCCGCGTTGGCCTTGCTGGTGAGGAACTTCAGGAAGTCGATCGCGATGTCGAGATGCTGCGACTGGGCGTTGACCAGGAAGCCGTCCGGGGCACCGGTGATGGCGGTCTGGTCACCGCCGGCGCCGGCGATCGACGGCATCGGGAACTGATCCCAGTTGCCGCGGAAGGCCTCCGGCACGGTCGCCTCGTCCTCGAGGTTCACGAACTCGAGCACCTCGATGTACTGCATGGCGGCCTGGCCGTTGGCCAACTCAGCCTGGGCGGTCTCGTGGGAGATGCCGTTCGCGCCGGGCTTCGAACAGGTGTCGACCAGATCCTTGAAGGTGGCCAGCGCCTGCTCATAGCCGG
This sequence comes from Propionicimonas sp., assembly GCA_049840415.1. Classification (GTDB taxonomy): domain Bacteria; phylum Actinomycetota; class Actinomycetes; order Propionibacteriales; family Propionibacteriaceae; genus Propionicimonas. The sequence continues at coordinate 24,525 of JASGLB010000002.1, forward strand.
GGTTGGTGAACTCACCGCCGGCCGGGTTGTAGTCGGCGGTGCGGACGTCGGCCGGCACGAACTGGGCGTTGAACTGGGTGATGTAGTGGATCGCCGGCCAGCCGTACTGGTTGCCCAGCGCGATCGGGGTGTAGCCCGCGTCGCGCAGCGCCTGGCACGAGGTCTTCAACTCGTCCAGGGTGGTCGGGACGGAGACGTTGGCCTTCTCGAAGGCCGCCTTGGAATAGGCGAAGACCTTGGCGTTGAGGTTGATCGGCACGCCGTAGTACTTGCCCTCGTACTGGTAAGCGCCCAGCGCCGAGGGCGCGAAGGTCTTGCCCCAGTCGGTGCCGTCCAGCTGCTCGCTGAGGTCGGCCGCGAAACCGCCCCGGATGAACTTCTTGGCGAAGTCACCCGGCCAGGCGAAGTAGATGTCGGGCAGTTCGTTGGCGCTGGTGAGCACCCGCAGGGTGTCCTTGATCGGCTGGTCGCCGCTGGCCTGGTGATCGATCTCGACACCCGGGTTGGCCGCGATGTAGTCGGCCACCACCTGGTCGAAGTAGACCTTGTAGCGCGGATCGGGCCACTTCTCCAGGAAGGAGATCTTGCCCTGCAGTTTGCCGTCGCCACCGGGCTGGCCGGCGGGGTTGGACTGACCGGGGCTGCTGCTGCAGCCCACGGTGATCAGCACGGCGGCCAGGACGGCGGCGATGCTGGAGACTCTCTTCTTCACCAGACTTTCCTTTCGTGGGGGTTCCCGCTGAAGCTTCAGTTCACATATCGGTGGGTGGGGGCCAGGGACATCTGCGCGTCCGGCTCGCCGTAGCCGAAGGCCCCGACGGTCTGACACGAGGACGCGGCGAACCGGCTCGCCCTGGCCGCGGCCTCGGCCAGGGAGTCGCCGGCCAACCGGGCCATGAGCATGCCGGCGATGAACGAGTCGCCGGCACCCAGGGTGTCGACGATCCGCGCGCCGGCGACGGCCGGCTGGAAGTGCAGTTCGCCGGCCGCCGAGGAGTAGGAGCCGTCGGCTCCCTGGGTGACGTGGACCTCGTCCGCGCCGAGCCGGTGGGCCCACCCGATCAGCTCGACCACCTGGTCACGGCCCAGGTCGGGACGGGAGAAGGTGGCGTAGCTGACGTGCGGCAACAGCGGCTCGCAGTACTCCGGCGGCTGGACAGAGAAGTCGAAGCTCACCGGCGCGATCGCGGCGAACCGGTCGACATAGCGCTCCAGGAAGGACGAGTCGCCGGTGTGGATCAGGTCCGCGCCAGCCATGAAAGCGTAGTCCTCGGCGTCCGGCTCGAAGGCCACCACCCCGTCGGACGAGCCCCGGAACACCCGGTCGCCGTCGACGTTCTCGATGGTGGCGTAGCCGCTGGTGCCGGCCCGCCGCCGGATCCGGCTGAGGTCCACCCCCTCGGCCTCAAGGGCGCGGATCATCACCTCGCCGGCCCAGTCGGTGCCGAACTGCCCGATATACGCCGACTCGGCGCCGAGCCGGTGGCAGTAGACCGCGACGTTGATCGCGTTGCCGCCGGGATGCACCGTGTGGCGATCCAGGTACCAGTCGAGGCAGTTGTCGCCGATCGCTACGACTCTCATGGCTGGCTGATCCGCGATCAGTAGACGGTGCGGAACATGTAGCGGCGCTGGTCGAGATTGTGACCGCGGACCGCCTCGTAGTGCTTGGCCAGCCGGCCGATCACCTTCGCCAGGATCAGCGGGGAGACGATCGCCCGTCCCTCCGGGCTGAGCCCGGGCAGGTCGAGATCCTTCACGTCGAGGTAGTGCGCCTTCTTGGTGTAGGTGTCCAGGAAGCGCCGCGCCCGTTCGGCGATCGGCCGGGAGACGTCCTCGCCCAGCAGCAGGAGCACCGGGGTGTCCTCCCGGACCACCTCGAAGGCGCCCTGGAAGAATTCACCGGCATTGAACGAGACGGCGTGCTTCCACTGCATCTCCTGCAGGTAGCACATCGCCAGCCCGTAGGCCCAGCCGTGGCACGGGCCGGAGCCCAGCACGTAGGTGATCGGCTCGTCCTTGAGCGAGACCGCGATGTCGTGGACGCGGCCCTCCGCCCCCTCGATCGCGGCCTGGAACGCCGCCGGCAGCGCCTGGAAGGTGGCCCGGGCGTCGGCGTAGTCGAGCTCGACCCCCAGCGCCTCGCAGAGCGCGTAGGCGGCCATCAGCTCCAGGATGTCCGAGCCGGCCTCGATCGCCAGGGTGGCGGTCTCGGCCAGCGGACTGTGCGCCTTGCAGGCGGCCAGCACGGTGGCGCCGGCCTCGCGGGCGTACTTCGCCGCCGCGACGGTCTCCTTGGTGGTGCCGGTGTAGGAGGCGACGATCACCAGCGAGCCCTGCCCCAGCGCCCGCGGCCGGCCGAAGTTCAGCTCGTCGCTCTGCACCTGGAAGACCGGGATCTCCAGCATCCGGTGCAGCAGGTAGTAGGCCGGGAAGGACGCGATGAGCGAGCCGCCGGCGCCGACCAGATAGACGTTCTTCAGGCCGTCGCGCACGCAGCCGCCCACGAACTCGGCGAGCTGGTCATAGTAGGCGACGGTCTTTTCGAGATTGGATTCGAGGTCCGCCTCGATAGGAGAAAGCGGCAGCGTTTCAACGGCCATGACGTTTGTTACACCCTTCTGAATCTTGCAGGACAAAACAGGCCCCCATAACCCGATTTAGCACCCTGGCCGAGGCTCGCCGACATCACGACCCACGCTGGCCGGACCACTAACGATATGAGGTTTGAGCACGTGCTCAATCTGTCGTTGATCACGCTCTCACTCGAACCCCGCGCCTGTCAACACCCTTGGCCAAAAAGCTTCCGGATCGTGATCTGGCAGGGTCTGGACGACGCGCCGCCGGGCTTCGGCTTTGAGCCTCGAAATGGTCAATTCGGCACATGCTGCGGCTATGCTGCCGCCGTGCCAGCATCTCTCCCCGGCCCCGCTGGGGCCTCGATCTTCGATGTCGCCCGGCGAGCCGGCGTCTCCCGCGCCACCGCCGCCCGGGCACTGGGCGGGTACGGGTCGGTCAGCGACGAGGCACGCACCAAGGTCGAACTGGCCGCCCAGCAGCTCGGCTACTCGGTGAACACCGTGGCCCGCTCCATGGTCACCGGGCAGACCATGACGCTGGGCGCGCTGATTGCCGACGTCTCCAACCCGTTCTTCGCCCGGGTGATCCGGGGCTTCACCGACGGCGTCCGCAAGGACGGCTACAACGTCCTGCTGGTCAATACCGACGAGAGCATCGACGCCGAGATCCACGGCCTGAAGGTGCTGATGGAGAAACGGGTGGACGGCATCCTGCTGGCCCCGGCCAGCATCGACAGCTACGACCACCTCGCCGCGGCGCTGAACCAGGGCCACGCCATCGTCCAGCTGGACCGCTTCGTCCCCGAGTTGGACGCCGACGCGGTGGTGGTCGACAACTACGACGCCACCTACCGCGCCGTCCAGCACGTGATCGAGGCGGGCCACACCCGGATCGCCGCCCCGGTCTTCCGCACCACCAGCGACCAGGGCCAGGCCAACCTGATCTCCACCATGGAGGAGCGCCATCGGGCCTACCGGGACGCGCTGGCGGCGGCCGGCCTGGCCGCCGGGCCCGGCTACTGCCCCAGCGTGCGCGGCCGGCAGGAGGTGGCCACCGCCGTCCGCGAACTACTGGCCGATCCGGACCGGCCGACCGCGCTGTTCGGGCTGGACGACAGCTTCACCATGGGGATCGTCGACGCCGCCTACGCCTCCGGCCTGGCGATCCCGCAGCAGGTCTCGATCTTCGGCTTCGACGACACCGAGTGGACGACGGTGGTGCGGCCGCCGCTGAGCGTGATCGCCCAGCCCGCCTACGAGCTCGGCAGCTGCGCCGCGCAACTCCTGCTGCGCCGGATGCGCACCCCCGACGCGCCCCGGCAGACCCGAGTGCTGCCTACCACCTGGATCGAGCGGGACTCGGTCTGCCGGCTGGGCGCCGCCGCTCAGTAGTCCAGCCGCTTGTAGTAGCGGCGGGTGGTGAGCGGGTGACCGGTCCGCGCCTCGATGTGGACCGACAGCCGCTCCAGCACGGTGGCCAGCACCACCGGCGAGACCAGCGCCCGGGTGGCTTCGCCCATGCCCTCCAGCGCGAAGCTGCGGGAGTCGATCACCACCAGGTCGCCACCCACCCGCGGGACGAAGGCCGCCACCCGGTCGGCCAGCGGGCGGCCGGCGTCCTCACCCTTGAGCAGCACCACCGGCACCCCCGGTTCGACCAGCTCGAGGGTGCCGTGGAAGAAGTCGGAGGCATGGATCGGACGGGTCCAGATCCACTGCATCTCCTCCAGGATGCACATCGCGAAGTACCAGGCCTCGTACCAGCTGTTGCCTGCGCCGGTGAACAGGATCGGGCGCTCCCGGCCGACCAGCAGCTCGGCCAGCCGGGCGGCCTCGGGCTCGAAGGCCTGCTTGGCGGCCACCAGGGCCTGCGGCAGCCGGTCGAGTTCGGCCAGGGTGGCGTCGGAGTCGGCCAGCTCGCCCCGTTCGGCCAGCAGCGCCAGCGCCAGCACCAGGGTCTGGATCAGGTAGGTCTCGCTGGAGGTGTCGTCGGCTGCCGGAGTGGTGATGCTGATGTCCGACTTCTCGTCCATCGGGGTGCCGGCGGTGCCCACGAAGGACAGCACCCGGGCACCCTTGGCGTGGACGTACTCCACCGCCTCGACCGCCTCCTTGGTGGTGCCGGAGACCGAGCAGAAGACCACCAGCGACCCCGGCCCGAGGTTGTCGTTGCCGATCGTGACCAGTTCGGCGGCCCGCTCGATGAAGACCGGCAGGGTGGAGCGCTGCTGCAGCAGGCGGGCGGCCGGGTAGGTGAGCAGGGCCACCCCACCGGCGCTGGCGAAGAAGATGTTCCGCAGCCCGCCGGCGACTTCGTCGGCCACCGCCCGGCGGATCGCCGAACTGGCCGCCAGCGCGCGGGTCTGGGCTTCGAGGTGGTGGGCGGGATCGATGTTCAGCATGACTACTCCCTTGTTGTCGGACAACTCTACGTCCTGTCCTACCACATGTTGAGAGCGTGCGCAGCATCCGCCGGCGGATCGCCGGCGGTCAGGGGGTCGGGAGCGTCAGCTGGCGCGCAGCACGTTGAAGCCGATCAGGTCACCGCGGTGGTAGTCGAGGGAATGCAGCACCCGGCGTCCCTCGGCGGTCAGCGAGGTCTCCTCGATCAGCAGCCAGGGGTCCAGGCCGCCCAGCTGGTAGCGGCCGGCGAGCGGTTCGGGCAGGTTCGCCGCGGTGATCCGGGCCGCCGAGGAGGTCAGCCGGCTGCCGTGACCGGCCAGCGCGGTGGTCAGCGACCCCGACCAGTCCCGGTGCCGGATCGGGCCGGGCAGCGCGTCCCTCGGCAGGGTGTTCTGGGAGAGCACCAGCGGGGTCTCGTCCGCCACCCGCAGCCGGGTGAGCTGGATCACCGGCGCGCCGACCGCCAGATCGAGCAGTTCGGCCGAGCGCTCGGTCGCCTCCCCCTCCCGGACGTCCAGCACGATGGTGGTGACCTGGAAGCCGAGCGCCTCCAGCATGGTGGTGGTCGACTCGTACCGGGTGATCGGACGCTCCACGCTCACCGAGCCCATCGGCGAGACGAACCGGCCCTTGCCGCGGACGGAGTAGACCAGCCCGTCCTGCTCCAGCGCCTTCAGCGCCTCCCGGACCGACGAGCGGGAGACCCCGTGCCGGCTGGCCAGGTCGAACTCGGAGGGCAGTTGGTCGCCCACGCCGAGTTCGTCGGTGACGAAGCGGCGCAGCTGATCGAGCAGCCCTCTGGTCACCGAACCACGACCGGCCACCTGGCACCCCGCTCCCTGATCGCTGCGCCCGGACGGCGCTGCTCGCACCCTACCCGCCCCAGCGGCGGTTGTCCGACAAGTCTGGACACTGACCGACGGGCTGACCGTCCCATCAGCCAGCCGAGAAAGTGGCCCGGGGCGAGAATGGGGGCATGTCACTGAATCGGACGCAGCGCGCAGCCACCAGCCGGGAGCTGCTGGCCAACCTGGAGTTGGCCGGGCTTGACCGGCCGCAGCTGCAGCAACTCACCGGTTGGAGCGCGCAGCGGGTCACCGCCGCCCTCGAACTGAACGGCGCCGACCCGGCGGAGGTCTGGCAGCTCCGTGACCTGCTGGAGCAGGCCGTCCGCGATGCCGGCGGCAGCCCGGTGGAGTTCACCGTGCTGACCGACCGTGCCCGCGCGGCCGCCCGGGGGTGGTTCGGGATCGACTGACCCCGGCCCGCGGCCCGAGGTTCAGGCGATGCGGTACTGGCTCAACCCGGCGAGGCTGCGGAGTTCGCGGATGGTCGCGGCGGGGTCGGACGACTGGTAGATCGCGCCGCCGATCACAGCCACCTCGGCACCGGCGGCGCGCACCGCCGCGATGGTGGCGCCGCCCACGCCGCTGGCGAAGGAGAACCGGACGCCGGAGCGCACCGCCTCGTCCAGCAGGCCGGCGAAGTCGAAGTCAGGGTGGTCCCGGTCGTCGGCGCTGGAGTGGAACTCCACCAGTTCCGCCCCGAACTCGATCACCTGCCGCGCCCGGGAGATCTTGTCCGGCACGCTGATCAGATCCACCACGACCGCCTTGCCGCGCTGCTGGGCGGCCTTGATCGCGCCGCGAATCGTCGCGTCGCCGGCCGTGCCCAGCACGCCGATCAGGTCGGCGCCGGCGTCCAGCGCCAGCCGGGCCTCGAGTTCCCCGGTATCGGCCGTCTTCATGTCCGCCAGGATGGGAATCTCCGGAAAGGACGCCTTCGCGGCGCGAACCACGTCCAGCCCCTCGCTCTTGATCAGTGGCGTGCCGATCTCGATGATGTCCGCGTACGGCCGGACCGCCTCGGCCAGCCGAAGCGCCGACTCCTGGTCCAGCAGGTCAATGGCCACCTGCAGCTTCATCGCGATCTCTCTCCCGTCTCGGCGCCGGGGGCGCCGGTCTTCATGGTGTGGAACAGGGCCCGGCCAACCACCACCGAGGTGACCCCCAGCGAGGCCAGCGGTGCGAAGTGCTCGGGACGCGCGCCGCCGTCGACGCCGATCGGCAGCAGCGACCGGGCCTCGATCGCGCTCGGCAGCAGCAGACGATTCAGGTCCGCCCTGGCGGGGGCGGCGGCGGGCGGGGTCAGCATGATCAGGATTCCGGTCGGCTGCACGGTCGCCACCGCCTGACGGACGTCCGGGGGTTCCCAGCGTGGGGGCTCGATCGAGATCCAGCGCTCCACCCCCGCGGGGATCCGCCGCGCCAACTCGAAGTCGCCCGGCTCGCGCAGGTGCGCGATGATCCGGCCGAACCGGCCGAAGTGCGCCACCGGTGCGTCCGGCCCCACCATGAGGTGCAGTTCGACCGCCTCCTGCAGTTCGGCGGGGATGCGGCGGATCACCTCGTCCGATACCCCGCTGCCGCGCGGGTAGGTGGCGTCGATCACGTCCACGTGGATCCGGCCGTCGTAGGCCACCAGCGAATGGCACATGCTCAGCGCGTAGTCCACCGGCAGGCCGAGAATGCTGCCGGCGAGCGCGAGGCCGTTGAACTTCGCCTTCTCGATAACTCGCGGTCGGATCAAGATCGCTCGGCATTCTCGAGTGCGTCCGACCAGGCGAGCTCCCGGAGTTCGGCGGCCTCCAGGGTGGCCGCCGGCCGCGAGCCGCCGTCGCAGCTGCCGGCCCGGAACACCACCACCTGGTCGGAGACCGCCAGCACCTCCTCAACCTCGGTGCTCACGATGATCACCGCCACCTGCTGCTCGCGCGCGAGTTGTTGAATGATCTGGTAGATCTCGGCCTTGGCGCCGATGTCCACCCCTTTGGTGGGCTCGTCGAGCAGCAGCAGGGCGGGCCGCTGCAGGGTCGCCCGGGCGAACAGCACCTTCTGCTGGTTGCCGCCCGACAACGAGGTCAGCGGGGACTCCAGGTCTCCCCGGACGGCGACCTTCGTCAGCACCTCGGAGGTGCTGCGCCGCAGTGCCCGCCAGTTCAGCAGGCCGGCGCGCAGGAACCGCTTCAGCACCGGTAGGGCGGCGTTGCTGTGGGTGCTCAGCTGCGGGATGATCCCGTCCAGCTTCCGTTCCTCCGGAAGATAGGCGACTCCGCTGCGAATCGCCTGCAGCGCGGTGGTCGGCCGGTGCGGACGGGAGTTGAGCGTCATGGTGCCGCGGGTGACCGGCTCCATGCCGTACACGGTCCGCAGGAACCGGCTGCGTCCGGAGCCGACCAGCCCGTACACGCCCAGGATCTCGCCGGCGTGGACGGTGAGCGAGACATTCGCCAGTACCGGGCCGCCGACCTCGTCGGCCTGGAACACCACCGGACGTTCGGTGGCGCTCGGCGGGCTGGGGGTGGCGGCCGGCGCGCTGGCGACCGCCGCGGCTCGCTCCCCCACCACCGCGCGCACCACGGCCGCCCGGTCGATCTCGGTGGTGGGCCCGGAGAGCACCACCCGGCCGTCCGCCAACCCGACCACCCGGTCGGCGACGGCGAACACCTCGTCCAGCTTGTGGTTGACGAAGACGATGCCCAGCCCCTCGCCGGCCAGCCGGCGCAGGGTCTCCAGCAGCCGGTCGACCTGACCGAGCTCCAGCGCGGTGGTCGGCTCGTCCAGCAGCAGGAACCGGCTGCCACGGTGGACGGCGCGGGCCACCTCGAGCATCTGCCGCTGCGCGACCGGCAGGGTGCCCACCCGGTCTCCCGGGTGGGCGTCGATGGCGAACTCCTCGCAGATGGCGCGCGCCATCCGGTTCATCCGGCGGCGCGCCAGCCCACCGTTGCGGGTCTCCTCCCTTCCCAGGAAGAGGTTCTCCGCCACGGTGAGCTGATCCACCAGGCTGAGTTCCTGGTAGACGCAGGCGATCCCCTGCGCCGCGGCGTCGGCCGGGCTGGCGAGGTGCAGTTCCTCCTCGCCGATCAGCAGCCGGCCGGCGTCGGGGCGCTCGGCGCCGGAAAGCGAACGCAGCAGCGTCGACTTTCCGGCGCCGTTGTGGCCCACCACGGCCAGGACAGAGCCGCGTTCGACCCGCAGCCGGGCGTCCGACAGCGCGAGGGTGGGTCCGTAGTACTTGGTCACTCCCTCGACGACGAGTGCCCCTGCCGTGCTGTGGTCGTTCACGCTGCCCCAATCCGTGGTGTGGTGGTCCGGATCAGCCGAGCTCGCCCGGCGCCGGGGTCTGGCCCGAGGTGAAGACCTTGGGCACCAGCAGCACCTCGTGCTCGACCTGCTCGCCGCCCAGGTAGGACTTCAGGTTCTTCAGCGCGGTGTCGGCGTAGACGGCCGGCTCCTGGGCCGCGCAGCCGACGTAGAAGTCGTCCAGCTTGGTCTCGGCCGCGCAGAACGCGTAGAGCCGCACCTGGTCGGCCCGTCCGGTCTGGTTGATCGCCTGGATGGCGCCCACCGCGCTCGGTCCGGTGGCGGCGAAGATGACATTGATCGCCGGGTTCGACTGCAGCAGCTCGGAGGTGACCTGCAGCGCGACCGCGGGATCCACCTTGCTGTTCACCGTCGGCAGCACCTCGACGCTCTTCGCCGGCGTCAGGGCGTCCACGAAGCCCTTGTCACGCTGGTTGGCGGCGATCTGATCCGGTGCCCCGACCAGGCCGACCACCAGCGGGGTGTCGGTCCCGATGTCCTTGATCGCCAGTTCGCCCATGGCGGTGCCACCGGCGGTCTGATCGGCACCGACGAACTGGACGAAGTCGGCGCTCTGCGCCTTCAGGCTGTCCGGGTCGACGATCTGGTTGACGGTGAACACCGGGATGCCGGCCTGGTTCAGCGCGGCCACGCTGGCGGCGGCCGGGCCCGAGTTGACGCCGTTCAGGACGACCGCGCAGACCTTCTGCTGAATGAACGACTGCACCTGCCCGAGCTGGGCGGAGTCGTCGTCGTTGGCGATCGCGACCTTCACGTCGAAGCCGAGGGCGGCGCCGTTCTCCTCGAACGAGGCCTTCATCGAGATGTAGTAGGGGTTGACGGTGTTGGGCAGCGCGACCCCGACCACCGGCTTCTCCGCCGCGCAGCTCTCCGGCAGCGCCGGGCCGGCCGGCGTGCTGCCCGAGGGGGCAGCCGAGGACGGCGAACCCGGTCCGTCCACGCTGCAGCCGCTCAATCCGATGACGACCGCACAAGCCGCGGCCACCGCCGCCGGCACACGATAGATCTTCATTTACTTTCCCTTCTCTGTAAGGACTTCCGAACTGGTAGGTGACGTTTCGGCCTTGGCCGAGGGGGCTGCCGACTGTTTGGCGCCCGGGTTCCGGGAACGGCGCAGGGTGTCGAACGCCACGCCGGCCAGGATGATGAGTCCGATCACCAGCGACTGCCAGTAGCTCTGGACGTTCAGCACGTTCATGCCGTTGCTCACCGCGGCGATCAGGACGGCGCCGATCATGGCGCCGAGCACCGTCCCGACGCCGCCGAACAGCGACACCCCGCCCACCACCGCCGCGGCGATGGAGTAGAACAGCTCGTTCCCGGTGCCGGTGGCGGGGAAGCCGACCATCAGCCGGGAGGTGGCGATCAGGCCGCCGATGCCGGCGCAGAGGCCGCTGACGGAGTAGACCAGGATCGTGGTGGCGGAGATGTTGACCCCGGAGAGCCGGGCGGCGGCGGGGTTGCCGCCGACCGCGTAGATGTGGACGCCGCTGCGGGTCATCTTCAGGAAGACCCCGGCGATGATCGCCGCGATCAGCAGCAGGATGACCGGTACCGGGATGCCGGCCACCCGCCCCTGGCCGATCAGCGCGAAGCTGCTCTGCAGTACCGGGACGGAGCTCGCCCCGGTGATGATCAGCGGGATCGCCAGCGCCACGCCCTGGGTGGAGAAGGTGGCGATGAACGGCGGAACCTTCAGGTACTGCACGATCAGGCCGTTGACCGTGCCCAGCGCGGTCCCGATCGCCACCGCGAGCACCGCCGCGATCGTCCAGTCCAGGCCGGCTCGCATCAGCACGGCCGCCAGCACGCCGGTCATACCCACGTTGGCCCCGGTGGAGAGGTCGATCCCGCCGGTGAGCAGCACGAAGCACTGCCCGAGCGCCAGGAAGCCGATCACCATCCCGTTGACCAGCAGGACGGAGAAGTTGTCCAGCGTCCGGAAGTTCGGCGAGAGCAGCGACATCACGGCGAGGATGGCGATCAGCACCCCGAAGATGCCGGTCTCCTCGGGGAGCCGGAAGCGCTGTCTGCGGGCCCCGGAACTCCGGCCTAGTTCTGCTGCCACGAATCGGCTCCTTCCCAGTCGGCGACGCTCTGGTAGCGCGCGAAGACGGTGTCGATGAACGGGGTCTCGGGCTCGGCCACCACCTCGGTGGCGCCGGCCCAGGCCGACGACAGGTCGGCCAGGGGTTGGCCGGTCACCGCGGCGGCGGCCTGCACCGCCGCGCCGGACGCCACCGGCTGGCGGGTGGCCGAGCACTGGATGGGCTTTCCGGTCGCGTCCGCCAGGAGTTGCCGGTAGGCCGGGGAGGCGGCTCCGCCGCCGATCAGGATGGCGCGGCCGGAGAGGTCGATGTCGAACGAGCCGAGGTGCCGCCGGGCGCGTTCCAGGCCGAACACCACGCCCTCGTAGGCGGCCAGCGCGATGTCCTCGCGGGTGGTGGCGCTGGTCAGGCCGCTGATCGTGCCGCGGGCGGTGGGGCGATCCGGGAACCGCTCGCCGTCGAGGTAGGCGGCCAGCACCGGACGGGCGGCGGTGCGCGGCGCCGCCAGCGCCAACTCGGCGAGGGTGTCGAGATCGACCCCCAGCAGCCGGGCGAAGCTGTCGGTCACCTTGGTGCAGTTCACCATGCCAATCAGCGGCTGGTAGCCGCCAGCGACCGCGGCGACCGAGTTCACCACCCCGGTCGGGTCCAGCACCGGGTTGGGGTGCAGGCCGTAGACCACTCCGCTGGTGCCGAGCACCAGCACGAGATCACCGAGCGTCACGCCCAGACCGACTGCTCCGGCGTGCTGGTCGCCGGCTCCGGCCCCTACCGTGGCACGGCGGGAGATGCCGAGCTCGTCGGCCACCGCGGGCAGCACGGCGCCCGCCGGCTGGCCGGGCGGCAGCACGGTGGGCAGCGCCTCGTCCCAATCGCGGTCCGGGTCGATCAGGGCCAGGATCTCGCTGTCGTAGGCCATCTGTTCCGCATTGAAGTAGGCGGTACCGGAGGCACCGGAGCGATCGCTGACGTACCGGCCGCTGAGCCGGTGGATCAGCCAGTCGTGGGGCAGCAGCACGTGGCGGAGCCGGCGGTAGCGCTCCGGCTCGTTGGCGGCGAAGGCCGCCAGTTTCGCCACCGTGAAGGACGAGGTGGGAGCCAGCCCGACCCGGCGCACCCACTCGGCGACGCCCAGCCGGTCGCGGAGCTGTTCGGCCTGCGCCGCGCTGGTCAGGTCGTTCCAGAGCTTGGCCGGGCGGATCACCGCGTCGTGTTCGTCGAGCGGGACCAGGCCGTGACACTGCGCGGCCACGCTGATCCCGATGATGTCCTCCGGCCGGACGGCGGCCCGTTCCCTGGCGGTCCCCATCGCGCGGACCAGGGCCGACCACCATTCGGCCGGATCCTGCTCGCTGACCGGCGGGAAGGTCGGCGAATGCGGCGCGCTGCCGACCCCCAGCAGTTCCCCGCTGTCGAGGTCGTGCAACACCACGGTGGTGGACTGGGTGCTCGAATCGACTCCGGCGACGACCGCCATGTCAGCACTCCCGTCCGGAACCGGCCACGCCGCAGCAACGACGACTGCGGGCCGGGAGGGCGACAGTGGTCATGGCGTGGCTCCTTCGCTGCACGGGGGTGGTCCGTGACTCAGTATCAAGACTCAAATCACGTTCATCAACAGCCGCGCTCGTTTGAGAGATTCGGTTGAGTAGTTCAGCATTAGTGATCAATTGAGCGCTACTCTCCTCGTATGGAGCACCCATTCGGAGCCTGCGGTGGCTCGTAGACCTGGCCTGGCCACCCTGATGCTCGCCGCCACCATCAGCCGGCGGTTCTACCTCGACGGCGAATCCAAGACCCAACTCGCCGAGGAGTTCGGTCTCTCCCGCTTCCAGATCGCCCGGCTGCTCGACCTGGCCCGGGCGGAGTCGATCATCACCTTCACCATCGACGTCCCCGGGATGTTCGACGCCGAGCTCTCCGAAGCCGTGCGGCAGCGGTTCGGGCTGCGTCGGGTGATCGTCACCATGGGGGCCGAGCACGACGACCTGCCCGGCGTCCGGCGTTCGGTCGGGAAGGCGGCAGCCGCCCTGCTGGCGGAACTGGTCACCGACGACGACGTGCTCGGCGTCGCCTGGGGCCGCACGCTCAGCGCGATGTCCGAGGAGATGACCGAACTCGCCCGCTGCCCGGTGATCCAGATGGTCGGCGCGATCGGGACGGTGCACGAGAACTCGCTCGAGCTGGTGCGGCGGCTGACCTCGGTCGGCGGGGGGCGGGCCTACCCGCTCTACGTCCCGCTGCTACTGGAGGACGAACAGTCCGCCTCCGCGCTGCGCCGGCAGGCCGCGATCTCGGCGGTGATCCAGCGGTTCGAGTCGATCACCATCGCCGTGGCGGCGATCGGCAGCTGGACGCCGCCGGACTCGCAGTTGCTGCGGGCGCTCTCGCCGGCGACCCGCGACCGCTTCCTCGCCGAGGGGATCATCGGCGACGTCTGCGCGACCCTGGTGCGCGACGACGGCTCCTTCGTGGAGGACCTGCAACCGCGCTCGATCGCCGTCCACGCCGCCCAGTTGCGCCGCACCCGGGAGGTCGTGATCGCGGCGGGCGGGGCGCACAAGGCGCGAGCGGTTCGGGCGGTGATCAGGGCCAAGCTGTGCACCACCCTGGTCACCGACAGCTCGCTGGCGCAGGCGCTGCTGCAGCTCGAGGAGGCGTAGCGCGCCGTCCGGCCAGCGTCAGTCGTGGGAGGGTGCGTCGAGGCCGGCGAGCTCGTCGGGAACCCCGGCCCGCTTGCCGACCGCGCCCAGCGGGTGGGTGAACAGCACCTCGGACCAGCTGTAGCCACGCATCCGCATCAGCACCACCGCCAGGGCGTCGCCCCAGGCGGCGTGCATCAGGGTGGAGCCCATCGCGATCACATTGCCGGGGTCCACCTCGTCGGCCACCTCGAAGTACTGCAGGTAGTCCGCCAGCGCCGCCAGTTCGGACGACCGGTTGCTGGTCAGCGCGATCACCCGGACGCCGCGCTCCTGGGCCCGGCGGGCGAGGTCATTGATCTCATCGGAGCCGCCGCCTTTGGAGATGGCGATCAGCAGGTCGCCGCTGCGCAGCGCGCCCATGGTGCCGTGCAGCGCGTCGGAGGGGGGCAGGAACAGCGACGGGGTGCCGCTCACCGAGAACAGGTGAGCCATCCGGCGGGCGACGCTCCCGGAGGTGCCCGAGCCGGTGACGAACACCTTGCCCTCGCAGTCCAGCAGCGCCTGGATGATCACCGCGGTGTTGTCGTCGAAGGCCGCCGACACGCTCCGCACCCCCGCTGCCTCCACCTCGATGCGTTCCTTCAGGGCTTCCAGGATCTGCTGGTCCATCGTTGAGTTCTCCTCCGGGTCAGAGCGGTTGGGTGGAACGCCGGTGAGCGGCGGCTCGAAGACGGTGGGCCGCCGCGGACGTCCGTCCGCCATCCTGCCGCGGCGCGCACGAACGCGCTGCCCTGTCGCTCAGATGAGCGCCTTCAGCCCCGTTGCACCCACGCTGACAGCTTGCCTCCGGCCACCGCCACAGGTCTAGGCTGAGCCGCAAACCCAGCGCGCCGACGACGACATGGGAGAGCCTGCACATGACCGAACCCGCCACCCTGCGGGGTCGCACCCTGGTGATGTCCGGCGCCAGCCGTGGGATCGGCCTGGCGATCGCGCTGCGGGCGGCGGCGGACGGGGCGAACCTCGTCCTGTTGGCCAAGACCGACCAGCCGCACCCCCGGCTCGAGGGCACCATCCACACCGCGGTCGAGCAGATCGAAGCGGCCGGCGGTCGCGGCCTGGCGGTGGTCGGCGACGTCCGCAATGACGACGACATCGAGCGCGCGGTCACCGCCGCGGTCGAGGCCTTCGGCGGCATCGACGTCGTGGTCAACAACGCCAGCGTGCTGGCGCCGGTCGGCACCCTGGAGCTCTCCCCCAGCCGCTACGACCTGATGCAGGACGTCAACGTCCGCGGCACCTTCATGCTCACCCGGGCCTGCCTGCCGCAACTGCTGGCGTCCGAGGATCCGCGGGTGCTCACCCTCAGCCCGCCGCTCAACCTCGCGCCGCACTGGCTGGGCCGGTTCCCCGGCTACACCCTGGCCAAGTACGGCATGACGCTGGCCACCCTCGGCTTCGCCGCCGAGTTCCCCCACGTCGCCGCGAACACGCTGTGGCCGCGCACCCTGATCGCGACCGCCGCGATCGACAACATCCTCGGCGAGCAGGCGATGGCGGGGACCCGCTCGCCGCGGATCGTGGCGGACGCGGCGCACCTCGTCCTCACCTCGCCGCCGCGTTCCGGTCAGACCCTGATCGACGACGAGGTGCTGGCCGAGGCCGGCATCACCGACCTGGCCGGCTACGCCCACCTGCCCGGAGCCGCCCTGCAGCCCGACATCTTCCTCGACTGAACGGAGCCCGTCATGACCGACCAGACCTGGTTCGGCTCGATCGCCGTTTCCACCGTCGTGCTTCCCGGACGGGCACGGCCCACCGCGCTGGTGCGGCTGGGCGCCGCGGAACCCCGCCGTCCGGTGTTGTGGACCTTGCAGGGCCTGGCCGACCTGACCACCGCGCTGCACCACGTCGGTGGGCTGGGGGTCGAGGCGGTCATGCTGGCCGGCAACGAGCACTCCTTCGGCAGCGGCGCCGACCTCACCGTGCTGAACTCCTCAACGTCCGTAGAGGACGCCACCGAGGCCGCCCGACTGGGCTGGCGGGCGTTCCGCACCCTGGCCGAGCTGCCCATCCCCAGCTTCGCGCTGATCACCGGCTTCGCGCTGGGCGGCGGCCTGGAACTGGCGCTGTTCGCCGACCATCGCCTCGCCCGCGAGGACACCAAGGGGATCGGCCTGCCCGAGGTCGGCCTCGGCATCCTGCCCGGCTGGGGCGGGGCGTGGCGGATCGCCCGGCTCGGCGGCGCGGCGGCGGCCATCGCCACCGCGATCGACGACTCACTGCGGGCCCGTACCCAGCGCGCCCCCCAGGCCCTGGAACGCGGCATCGTGGACGCCATCCTGCCCGCTGAGGACTGGGACCAGGCCTGGCCCAGCTGGGTCGCCGACCGGATCGACGCCGGCAAGCGCCCCGAGCCCACTCCCCCGTCCGCCGACCAGTGGCGGGCCGCCGTGGCCGAGGCAGCCGAGACGATCCCTGGGCTCGCGAGTCTCGAGGGGTCGTCCGCCACCTCGCGGAGGGGAGCCCAGCCGAACCCCGCCCCCGAGGTCACCCTCCGCCTGATCGAGCGCACCTGGCAGGACATCGACACCACCGAGCCCGAGACCTGCGCCGAGTTCGGCAAGTTGCTCTACTCCGACGTCGCCCGCGCCTGCATCCACGCCCAGGGGCTGACCCGCCGCAAGCCGGTGGTGCCGAGCGCCCTGGCCGGCGGCACCGCCCGTCCGGTCAACCGGGTGGCGGTGATCGGCGCCGGGCTGATGGCTTCCCAGTTGGCCGCGCTGATCGCCCGGCAGGCCCGGGTTCCGGTGGTGATGACCGACCTCGACGCCGAACGCGCCCAGCGCGGCGTCCAGTTCGCCAACGGAAGACTGGAACGCCTGGTCAAACGTGGTTCGCTGACCGCCAAGGCGGCCGCCCAGCTCGCCGACCTGATCACCGCCACCGCCGACCCGGCCGGGGTGGCCGGCGCCGACCTGGTGATCGAGGCGATCTTCGAAGACCTGGACGCCAAGCGGGCCGCCTTCGCCGCCGCCGAGCCCCACCTGGCCGACGACGCCATCCTGGCCACCAACACCAGCTCGCTGTCGATCACCGCGCTGGCCGAGGGCCTGGCCCACCCCGAGCGGGTGATCGGCTTCCACGTCTTCAACCCGGTGGACGTCGTGCCGCTGCTGGAGATCATCCCCGGCGCCCGGACCGGCCCGGACGCGGTCGCCACCGCGCTCGACTTCGGCGCCCGGCTGCGGCGCGCGGCGGTGTTCTCCGCCGACGCCCCCGGTTTCATCGTCAACCGCGTCCTGACCAGGATGTTCGACATTCCGCTGGCCGCCCTGGACGCCGGCCAGGACCCGGCCGTGGTCGACGCCGCGCTCGACCCGCTGGGCCTGCCGATGACCCCGCTGCAGCTGCTCGACTTCGTCGGCCCGGCCGTCCAGTTGCACGTCAGCGAGACCATGCACGCCGCCTTTCCCGACCGGTTCCGGATCCCCAGCTGGCTCACCCGGGTGGTGGCGGACGGCCAGCGCGGCGTCCTGGCCGAGGACGGCCGGCTCACCGGGGCCGCGGCCGCCCTGCTGCCCCCGCGGGCCGTCGTCCAGGAATCCGGCGAGGCGCTGCTCGACCGCGCCGTGGTGGCCCTGGCCGAGGAGATCCGCCTGATGCTCGACACCGGCGTGGTCACCGAGGCCGCCGAGGTCGACCGGGCTCTGCTGCTGGGCGCCAACTGGCCCCGCGAGCTGGGCGGGATCACCCCCTACCTCGACCGCACCGGCGTCTCCGAACGAGCCACCGGCCGCCGCTTCCACCCGCCCGGCACCGTCACCCTGCACTGACCCATGACCCGAGCCCGACGATGGCCGAGCTTGACGAAGCCTCGTCCCGGGGAGAGGCGTAGATGAAGAAGCTCACCGTGGTCGGGGCCGTGATCGTCCAGGACGGACGCGTGCTCTGCACCAAACGAGGCACCGGCCCGCACGCCGGCTACTGGGAGTTCCCCGGCGGCAAGGTCGAGCCTTACGAAACCCCGGAAGAAGCCCTGGCCAGGGAGATCTTCGAAGAGCTCGACTGCGTGGTGGACGTGGGCGAGCGGGTGGTCACCACCGTCCACCAGTACGACTTCGCCGAAGTGACCCTCACCACCTACTACTGCACCCTGCAGTCCGGGACGCCCACCCTCTCCGAACACCTCGCCAGCATCTGGCTCGCCCCGCAAGACCTGCACACCCTCAGGTGGGCGCCAGCCGACCTGCCCGCCGTCGAACAGATCCAGCGCGATCTGGCCTGAATCCGACCATCGGCCAGCGCGGACGTGGTGGGTGGTCTAGCGTCGGAGCCGGTGCCGCGCAGCGCGGCGGACCACGAGGCCAACGGAGGTATCATGGACGCGTCAGTCAACCTCATCACGGCCTGGACCCTCGTCCAGGGGTGTCCCGTGCCCGCCGACGTGAACGCCCTGCTCGTCCAGGGCGAGCAGGCGGTCGCGGCGTACCGGACCTTCCGGGACATCGCGATCTTCACGAACCTCCGGTTGATCGTTCGGGACGCCCAGGGGATGACCGGGAAGAAGGTCGAGGTCTACTCACTCCCCTACTCGCGGATCGACATGTGGTCGTCGGAGAACGCCGGCACCCTCGACTGGGACGCCGAACTCGAGCTGTGGACCCGCGCCGGCCACATCAAGATCAAGCTCCGCAAAGGCATCGACGTCCGCCGGCTGGATCACCTGATCGCACATCACGTGCTGCACGCCCGCTGACCCGGTACGAGCAGAGAGATGGACTGGTGGACGGTCCTCGCGACCGTGGTCAACGGACTGCTCCCGGTGCTGCCTCAGTTCGCCGGGATCGCCTGCTTCCTCGTGGTGCTTCAGGCGCCTGTTCCCGGACGGGGCCCTCAACGGTCGCAGCGACGCGACCCCTGGCGGCGCTTCAAGTACGAGTCGCGCCGGGTTGTGATGGAACGCGCCGGCAACCGGTGCGAGGGTGCCGTCTTCCTGGCCTGGGGACGCTGTCGCGAGCCCGCCGCCGAGGCCGATCACGTCTACCCGTGGTCCCGCGGCGGAGCCACGATCGTGAGCAATAGACAAGCCCTGTGCCGTGGTCACAACCGCAATAAAGGCGCGATGAAGCCCGCCTGGTGGTATCTGTTGTCGCTGGAACGGCGGCGTCGTACCTACTTCCCACCGGGCGTGGACGTCCGCGTCACCGCGTCGATGACGCCCGACGACCTTGCGCTCCGCACTCGAACGCGCCCGAGGCAGTGAGTCTGTGAACTGGTCAGCCATCAACCCGGCGAATGCCGTCCACATGAGCCGATCTCAACTCAGTGTCCCAACCCAGACTCAACGCCCGCCGTCCCAGAGCCATTCTCCGATTCCACCTCCCCACTCGGTAGCGGCTGCCTGGCTAAGTCGGACACCAATCACCACCGCTGGACAGCGAAGGAACACGGTAGCCTGCGCGTATGGCCATCCCTTTCACGCCAGCCAGCACCGAGGCCATCGCATTTGCATTCCTCGACCCAGACCTCATCTCATGACGGGCGAGGCCGCCAACGGATACTTTTGGGAGCCTGAGGCGCCAGAGGTTCGATGGCCCGGTACCCTATCGACGCTGGAAGACGGTGACGAACTAACCCTGATGTACGCAAGTCACTCGACCCCGATTGAGGAGAACGCTGACTCAGGTCGGTTGATACCGGTGCTATTTGGCTCTGTCCTTAGCTTGGGAGATGTGACACTTCGCGGTGCCCGCCCGTTCAGCACGTGGCAAGCACAGAATGTCGCGTCTGTCCAGTATGGATCGTTCGAACTTCTCCTCGGTGTGCATGTCTCAGAGGAGTGCTACACCTCGGCGTCGTTGGAACTCGAGTGGCTCGCAGACTGGGCACCCCGTCGACGCCTGGACCGCGAGAGTGAGGGCGAACTTGTGATCCCCCTCGACATTGAGCTGATCGCATCAGCGCAAGTGTCCGAAACGCGTGTCGACCTCGTCAGAGGGGTTGCAACCTCATGGTCAACATCGGAAATTATGGCCAAGCAGTCATGGTACTTCCAGATCACAGGGAAGGGTCGACTCGACGAGTTGATTGTGGACTGGGTGGCACCCATTCAGGACCTATTGCTGGTCGCCATCGGGTACCGTCCTGGCATTCTAGGGATCTCGGTCCAATTCTCAGAAAACAGGCCATCGGCGCGGGTGCGGCCGCGATGGCCACGTTCTGGAGCAACTGGTACAAAACCTCGACTAGTCGGTCATATTGGAGCCTCGAAGACCTTGCTCCTGCCTGTCGACAAGCTGCTTGGCCTGGGAACGGCAATCGAGCAGTGGTACGCGCTCAGAGCACAGCTTGGCATACCCGCCGGAATGCTGGCTGCCGGCCGAGTAGGAGATGAGATCTACATAGAGCATCGCTATCTGATGCTGTTCGTCGCCATGGACTCGCTAGCAAAGCTCGGAGGCATGATCGATATAAAGGCCATGACACCTGGCGATTTTATTGACCGCATCCGTGTCCTGAAGGAGGCACTAGGGGATGGCAAGGTAGACAAGGATACACGAGACTGGGCGCTAGGAATACTGGAGAGCAAGAATCAAAAGTCGCAGACAAGAATAGTCGAAGCCTTCCTCACCGTAACGTCGCTCGTCCCTGATAAGCATCTCAGTGAAGTTGCCCGCGCACTTTCCAAGATCAGGGTCGATATCGCGCATCGAGGAGCTATCAAGAACATCGACGACGAAGCAGTGGCGCTTCGAGTGGTACACCTCACTGAGCTGATGGAGTGGATCGTCCGTGCTGAGTTGCTCGTCGGGCTCGGCGCCCCACGTGAAGCTGTCGCGGCTCGCCTTGCGGCAAACTCCGAATTCAAGGCCATGATGAAGGATGTCCTCGCATCCCTTCCCACGAAGTCGGCTGGCCAGCGCTAACTGGCACAGCATGACTAGCACGATCCATCGTCATCGGGCTCCAATCGCCCACCTCGGTAGAACGACCCAGGTGGTGGCGCGCCTAAGGACCTGAAGCGAGCGAAGTCGGTCAGACTAACCTTGAGACCAACATGCGGAACACAGGCTAGGAGCCATGAAGAAGATCCACGTAGTCGGGGCGGTCATCATCAATGAGGGGCGGGTGTTCTGCACCCAGCGCGGTTCCGGCGCACTGGCTGGCTACTGGGAGTTCCCCGGCGGGAAGCTCGAGCCGGATGAGTCGCCTGAGGATGCACTTGTCCGTGAGATCGACGAAGAGCTAACTTGCACAGTGTCCGTTGAAGAGAAGGTGGTCACGACGACGCACATCTACGACTTCGGAGAGGTGACGCTCACCACCTTCTACTGTGCCTTGTCGTCTGGAACCCCGACTCTCTCCGAGCACTCAGATAGTAGGTGGATGCACCCTGAGGAACTCCACCTCCTGAGCTGGGCACCGGCGGACGTGCCAGCCGTGGAGCAAGTCCAACGCGACCTGTCCGATGACCGCTGACTATTACTGGCCCGACTCGTTCGCCCTCGATGTACAACTGGGCTTCCTCTCAGAGGGAACGAAGGCACCGCGACGGCACCACCCACAAGTGGTGCTCAACGGCCCAAGCGACTCCGTACTCCGGACTCTTCGTGTTGAGCTCGGCCGATGCGATGAGTTCTTGTTCTCAGTCGCCTTCGTCAGCCCGCGAGCGCTCGCACTCCTCAAGCAAGAGCTCGTTGACTTCAGCGGCACCGGCCGGATCGTTACGTCTGACTATCTGGGTTTCAACTCACCCGCGGCTTTCACCGAGTTGTTGAACCTCACCAGGCTAGGCATCGACGTGAGAGTCCACCAAGCGACTGCATTCCACCCGAAGGGTTACGTCTTCCAGACCGCACAAGCCGTCACCGCCATGGTCGGAAGCTCGAACCTCACCGAGAACGCACTGGTGACTAACCACGAATGGAACTTGAAGGTCACCGCTGCCCTTGGCAGCGACCTGGCCTCGCAGTTCGCTGAGTTAGTAGCGGATCAAGTCTCGAGCTCCGTCCTGCTCACCGAAGAGTGGATTGCGGACTACGCAGCGCACTACAGGCCGCCGGCGCCTCGCTATCCAACCGGTCGGAAGCCACAGCCGGCTCTACCTCCCAACCTTGACGAACCTGACGCCGAAATCGTGCCGAACAAGATGCAGGCTGATGCACTGGCGGCCATCGGCATGGTCCGATCGGCGGGTGAAGGCCGTGCCATCGTGATCTCGGCGACGGGAACAGGGAAGACCATCCTATCAGCTCTCGACGTCCGAGCATTCGGCCCCGAGCGCCTGCTCTTCGTCGTCCATCGGGAGCAGATCCTGGATCGCACGATCAAGGAGTATCGACGCGTGCTTGGCGGCCCCGCCCGCGACTATGGCAAGCTCGCCGGCACCGCCAGGCAGCAGGACGCTCGTTACCTGTTCGCCACCGTCCAGACGCTCTCCCAGCCCGACGTGCTGGCCTCCTTCCAACCAGACCAATTCGACTACATCGTCTTTGACGAAGCTCACCGTGCCGCCTCGCCCACACACCAGCGGGTACTGGACCACTTCAGACCAAAGTTCACCCTGGGGATGACGGCGACGCCTGAGCGCATGGATGGCTTCAACGTCTTCGAGCTGTTTGACTTCAACGTCCCCTATGAGATCCGGCTCAGCCACGCCCTGGAAGAGGACATGCTCTGCCCGTTCCACTACTACGGGATCGCGGATGTCACCCTGGCCACTGGCGAGATCCTCACCGAGGGGCCTGATCTCAAGGTGCTGATCTCGAGCGACCGCATAGATCATCTGATCCGCGCCATCGAGGTCTATGGCCAAGCAAGTGAGCCTCCGCGCGGGCTCATCTTCTGTTCGCGCAAAGACGAGGCATACGCCTTGTCCGAGGCGTTGAACACCCGGACTCTCCGTGGAGCACGCCTACGAACGGTCGCCCTGACCGGCGAGGACAGCATTGGCAGTCGAGAGTCCCAAGTGGCGCGCCTCGAGCGAGGTGACCTGGACTACATCCTGACCGTGGATGTGTTCAACGAGGGCGTAGACATCCCGGCGGTCAATCAGGTCATCATGCTGCGTCAGACCCAGTCAGCAGTGGTTTTCGTTCAACAGCTTGGCCGCGGGCTACGTAAAGCGCCTGGCAAGGAGTACGTGGTCGTGCTCGACTTCATTGGCAACTACGCCAACAACTTCCTGATCCCGATCGCTCTCTTTGGTGATGAGTCGCTCAACAAGGAGTCATTGAAGCAGCACATGATTGCGGCGGAAGAGTCGGGTGTGCTCCCAGGTCTTGCCAGCGTCCGCTTCGATCGGATTGCTCAGCAGAGGGTTCTACAGTCCATCGTGTCTGCGAGGCTGGACAGTCTTCAGAATCTGAAGCGGGCCATCGAAACGCTGCGCAACCGACTCGGACGCGTTCCCTCCTTGATGGACTTCCTCCGTTTCGAGTCGGCTGATCCAGTGCTGCTTGCGACTAGGGCTGGAAGCTACCCCGGCCTGGTGGAGCGAGTACTGAAGATCCCCAGTGAGCTCGCGGCTGATGAGAAGAAGTTCCTTGAGCAGCTCTCCCAGGAGGTTCTGACCGCTAAGCGCGCACACGAGTTCGTCTTGCTGCGTATGCTGTTGAATGCAGGCGGCCGCCTCAGCCGACACGAAGCTACTCAAGCACTCGCCGAGCATCAGTTGGCAGCCGATGATCTGCACATCTCCAGTACGATCGAAACCATCACGCTCGCCGAACACGCGGAGGTGGATCGAAACCGCTACGGAGTAGCGGTCGCTCAGGAGTTCTCCGACGGCTCAGTTCAGCTTGACCCAGCGATCGTGAGGTCCTACGTCGCCTCCACTCATTTCCACGCAGCCGTTGACGACATCCTGATGACCGGCCTTCGAATGGTGCAGCAGCGCTACCTCGATGGGGATCCATTCGTGCCGAGTTGGCAGTACTCACGCAAGGAAGTCACCCGGTTGCTCTGTTGGCCAAGAAAGTGGACGTCGACACTGTATGGCTACCGAGTGAACCGGGGTACCGGTACCTGCGCGATCTTCGTCACCCTTCACAAGTCCGCCGACGTTGCGGCCAGCACCGCCTACAAAGACGAGCTACTTGACCCATCAACCATGGTCTGGTACACCCGCAGCCGCCGCACTCTCCAGAGTGACGAGGTACACGCCATCGTCAACAACGAAGTGGCTCTACATGTCTTCATGAAGAAAGACGACGCAGAAGGCTCTGACTTCTACTACCTCGGTCGGGCCCGTTCATCAGACGCGGAAGAAACCACGATGCCAGACTCCACCGGGCGCTCCCTGAGTGTGGTGCGGATGCATCTGCGCTTCGACAAACCAATCCTCTCGGCGCTCTTCGATTACTTCCACCCAACTGTCAGTCTGTAGCTGGCTCGTAACACCTGCGCTGCCATAGGAAACGCACGTCAGGACCCGAACGCGGCTGCACTGAGGTCAACCAAGGCTCGCCGCGATCAGGCCACAGTTGGACAACCCATCACCGCGAGCGCCAAGTCGACAGCGAGCCCGCCGGTCGCGTCCCGATCGGCCTCGATCAGAGCAATGATCAGAACCTGTGAAGCCTCATCACTCCCCCTCATCGGGGTATCCCGCTCAGCCCCACCTGAAGGGTGAAGAGCCCGGTATGGTGAACCCGCAAGAGTCCTCAACGATAGAAGGCTGCCATGGCGACGCCCCGTGACCTGTCGACCGTTCCGGCACTCCGGGTCAAGCAGTGGCTGCCCGAGTGGGATCGAGTCAACTTCGATCCTCAGCAAAATCAAGCGCAACCGGCGCCTCACTTCTACGTGTTCTCGCTATCCGCCGCTCAACTCCGCAAACTCTCGGCGATCTACCGCCGTGACGTAGGCGACATGACCGCCCGCAAGGAGGATCTCGGCATTCAACGCCGCCATGACCCAGAGCGAAGCGCAGAGATCCGCAGATATGTCGCAGAGGGTTTCCCACGCTCGGGCCTTAGCGACGCGCAGCGAGGCGACCCCACGAATGACGGCCTCCGGAAGCCCGGCTGGTTGCCGACTGCCGTGGTGGTGAACATCCTCAGCGTGGGCGACGAACGAAACGGCCGGCAGATTGACGCCGCGCACGTAGTCAACGTAACCGACGATCCGAGTCAGACCTTCGCAACCCTCAAGTTGCCTCCTGAAATCGATGATGCACTGCCTCCAATTGAGGTGATCGACGGCCAGCACAGGCTCTTCGCGTTCGACGATGATGATCCGAACGTGGCCGACTTCGAGTTGCCCGTTGTCGCCTTTCATGGGCTAGACATCTCTTGGCAGGCATACCTGTTCTGGACGATCAACATCAAACCGAAGAAGATCAATGCTTCGCTCGCGTTTGATCTGTACCCGCTGCTACGAGAGCAGGACTGGCTCGACAGTGGCGACCGAATCCTTGTGTACCGCGAGAGCCGAGCCCAAGAACTCACTGAGGTGCTGTGGGCGACACCTGAGAGCCCGTGGTACAAGCGCATCAACATGCTAGGGGGCCCTCGAAGAGAGAGCGGACCTGTCACGCAGGCCGCGTTCGTCCGAAGCCTCATCGCGAGCATGGTGAAACCCTGGGCACCCACCGGCCGACAGAAGATCGGAGGTATATTCGGCGGAACTCCAAACCAGAATGAAGGGCTTGCATGGTCGCGAGTACAGCAAGGCGCTTTCCTTATGACCGCATGGAAGCTGCTTGCAGACGCAGTTGGGCGCACGCACTCTGAGTGGGCAGCGGCTCTCCGGGCGGAGAAGGCTCAGCTTGATTTCGTCGATGGCGACCCGGCGTTTAGCGGAAGCCTCAGCCTGCTCGCAACCGACCAGGGTGTTCGGGGTTTCCAGCAGGTAGTCAACGACATGGCCTACATCTGCCACAGATCCCTCCGCCTGGCGGAGTGGAGAGACGCTGGAGACATCGCGGACTTGTCAACGGATAGCATCACTGAAGTTGCCAATACTCTGCCTCAGCACATCCGCACATTTCTCAATGGAATTGCAGAAGGGCTCGCAACCTACGACTGGCGCACCAGCAGCTTCCCGGGCCTCTCCGAGTCTGAGCGCCGCGAGAAGGCCGCTCTTCGCGGCAGCGGCGGCTACAAGGAACTCCGCGAACAGCTTGTCGAGCACCTCCGGCGTGCACCAGACGAGGACGTGGCGAAGGCAGCCAGCGACCTTAAGGCCTGGTCGTAGTGGCTCAGCCGATTCCGCCACTTCCTCCGACGGATGCTGCCATGCTTGCGACGGCTGATCGATCGCGGATGGCCGAGGCCCTCCGCAAGGTACTTCCGTTGACCGAACCACGATGGTTCCCTCGAGGCAACGGCTACGTGCCGAACGCTTCTCGGCGGATCGAAGCCGATTCGGCTTCGATCACGACACGTCGCCAAGCCAACTTCGTCCGGTATGTAGCTGGGTCAGCATTCACTCATTGCGGTGATGCTTGGGGCTTCCTCGGGCGAGCCCTCGACGCGCTCCTTCGAGGGGATCTCGCCGGAGCGGTGCACCTTGTGTACTACGCAGAGCTGCGTGCCGCTATCTCTCTGCTCGCGAGCGAGGGAGTCTTCATCGGCAACGTCGATCACTTCACGATCTCGACGTCGAGCATCCAACGGTTCGGAAAGCAAAACGGGCGCAAAGTAGGCACACACCGCTTCGCGTGGCAGGCGCTGCAGTCATGGACCGACAGCCCCCGCGCCTTGATGATCTTCTCCCAAGTTATCCGACCCGGGGGCGAGCCTTTCAGCGCGTGGGTCGGTTCACTGACCTCTCGCTCCGCTCAGGCGAAAGTAGACGCAGTCTTCAAGCTTATGTCGATCGACCTCCGCGAGTTCGATCACGATCATCAACGGCGCAACACCGCCAGCTACAACCCCAGCCGCCTGCAACCACGCGACATGTCCGCCGTTGAGATCCGGGACTTGGTTGCGGATGTCTGGCGGTCCCTCGAGCCCGGTCCATCTGGGGCTTTTCCAGTCCTCGACGACGCCCTCCTGCCCGAACTTCTCTGGTCCATCTTCAAGTCGGTCCGTCGCCCTGGCCTGGCGTGGCACACCTGGATTGCGGGTCTCGCTCCCGCTTCGCAAATGGGCCGTGCGTTCCTTGAGTCCCTTCAAGCGCATAACCATCAGACCACGAGCGACAGACTCGTCGGAGCGATGTACTCGTCACGACCAGCGGAGACTGACGCAACTGTCTTCCTCCGCCCCATGCTCGCCCGGACTGTTTTACTTCTTCGAGTCGCGACCGGGTCTGCCATCGAGTTGCTCCGCGAAAGCGGCCGTCCAGCATCGTCCCTCCAGTCATGGGGGGAGTCGCTCGCGAGCGCCCGCGGATTGTGGCCGGACGGAGCACCACTTGATGACCCGAGAGACCTGTGGGCGGACGTCGAGCTAGCGCTCGAAGAGGCTGCCGCGACCAGGACTGATTCCCTGCACGAGGTCCTCCGGGGGCTCCCCACAGGAGCGGTGACCTTCGGGCAAGGCGAGCGAGTGCCTGTCTGGAGCTTCGCATGAAATACATGGGGAGCAAGTCTGCGCTACTCAACGGACAACTCGGGGAGATTCTGCTCCGCGAGGCATCAAGCGCAAGTCGATTCGTCGACCTGTTCGCTGGCTCAGGCGCCGTCGCTCACTTTGTGTCTCGACAGATCGAACTACCAGTCTTGAGCGTGGACCTCCAGGAGTATGCACGAGTACTCTCGGCCGCAGTCATCGAGCGAACAACCAGCCTCGTCGAGAACACCTCTCTAGTGACCTGGGCATCGGCGCTTGACGCGCCGAAAGCGCGGACGCCGGGTCAACCCAAGCTGACTTCTTCAGCGGTCCGCCAAGCGCGAACTGACGCAAGCGCTCCCGGAGAAGGCTTCATCACAAGGCATTACGGCGGGCACTACTTCTCGCCAGGCCAGGCCCGAATCCTCGACCACCTCTACCGGACATTACCCGAGTTAGAGCCAGTCCGGACGGTCGCACTGGCCGCACTACTTCAAGCAGCAAGTGCGTGTGCGGCCGCGCCGGGCCACACCGCTCAACCCTTCCAACCTACGGAATCGCTACTGCCCTACATAGAGCAAGCATGGTCGCGGAGCGTGACGTCAGCGGTCGCCAACGCGGCCGCGCAACTGGCTCCTGCCTTTGCGCGCCGCAAGGGCAAAGCCCTCGTCGGGGAGGCCGAGGTGGCTGTGGCAGCTCTTGGCGAAGGAGACCTCGTATTCTGCGATCCACCTTACTCAGCTGTCCAGTACAGCCGCTTCTACCACGTCCTTGAAGGCATCGCCCGGGGCGGCTGGGACGAGGTCAGCGGGAGCGGCCGCGCTCCCGCGCGGTCCTCTCGCAAGACTTCCTCCTTCAGCATGAAATCGAAGGCGACCTCGGCCATGAAAGCCCTGCTTGACGGGCTGCGCGAACGAGAATGCAGGGTCATCATCACGTTCCCGGACGCCGACGCAAGTAACGGTTTGAGTGGACAGCAGATCATCACCATGGCGGAGGAGGCCTGGACCAGTAAGCCTTACTACATCGACTCCGTCCACAGCACGCTTGGCGGATCCAGTGACGGCGGGACTCGTGGTGGCCGCAGACTTTTGAAGGAGTCCGTCATCTTGCTTACGCCCAAAGCCACCACAATCCCGTTCATCACGCCGCCGCAAGCTACTGAGCCGCCTACGGCTATCAGTGCGTGATAGCCGCCCAGTTGACACACTCAGCTGGCGTTGCGGGTCCAACTCCCGAGCGGCGTCGAGGATCCGTAGCGTCGCAGTATCGCTAAAGCTCCTCGTCATAAGCGAGGTCGAGCAGCGGCTCTGTGTCCGCCCTACGGTGAGCCCCCGAGACCCAACCTCGAGTACGGTGACCCCACCATCGCCCTGCCCAACGAGATCCTGCGGTCGGTAGTGGGCAGCGGCGTCCATGGCATCGCGATCGCGGGCACCGACGACCACGACGAGATGGGCGTTTACATCGAGCCGCCCGAGTACATCCTGGGCACCGACCGGCACCGCGACGACTACATTCGGCGCACCCAGCCCGAGGGCGTCCTCAGCGGACACGGTGACACCGACCTGGTGCTCTACTCAGCAAGTACCTGTGGCTGGCGATCAAGGGCAACCCGACCGTCATGCTGCCGCTGTTCGCACCCGAGGAGTCGCTGATCATCGTCACCCCGCTCGGCGAGGAACTGCGCGAGCTGCGCGCCAGCTTCCTGTCGCAGCAGGCGGTGGAGCGGTTCCTCGGCTACATGCACTCCCAGCACGAGCGGATGCTGGGACAGTCCAAGCGCAACGTCCCCAACCGTCCCGAACTGATCGAGAAGTACGGTTGGGACGTCAAGTACGGCAGCCACGCGCTGCGGCTCGCCCACCAGGGGCACGAGATCGCCAGCACCGGGCATCTCACTCTGCCGATGCCGCCGGCCGAGCGGGAACGCGTCCTGGCAGTGAAGCGGGGCGAGGTTCCGCGGGACGAAGTGTCGGCGGAGATCGCGCAGCTGGAAGCCGAGGTCCGCAACCTGCTGGACACCGGACGCACTCCCCTGCCGCCGGTCGCCGATCATGCCACCATCACGGGCTGGTCGGTTAGCGCGCATCGGCAGCATTGGGGCTGGTGACGGTCGCCCCTTCGAGACACAGCCCTTTGGGCGGACCTCAGGGATCGGGCGGTGCCGCTGACGACCTCAGGGATCGCTTTGCTGGCCGCTGGGATCGTCCGTCGTCGCACCTCTACGCTTTGTGCATGGCGCTGGAGTTTCGGCCGGCTACGCGGGCTGAGTTCGATGACGTGGTCGAGATGCTGGGACCCAAGCGGCGTCCCGACGCCCAGGCGTGCTGGTGCCTGACCTATCGACTGGGGGCGAGGGCGTCCTCAAAGCTGGACGCACAACAGCGTCGCGACCTGGTCTTCGAGTTGTGCGGGCATCAGCCGGCTCCCGGCGTGCTGGCCTACGACCAGGGCCAGGTGGTCGGCTGGGCGGGGGTCGCACCCCGTGCGGAGGTGGCGGAGCTCGACAACCCCGCGGTCTACCCACGCGTCGACGATGTCGAGCCGTGGTCGATCTTCTGCCTGCGGACCCGGGCGGGACACCGGCGTCACGGTATCGGCAGCCAGCTGCTGGGCGGTGCGATGGCGTTCGCACGGGAGAACGGCGCCACGGTCATCGAGGCCTATCCGCTCGATACCGACCAGAAGGTCGATACGATCTTCACCTACCCCGGGCTGCGGTCGATGTTTGAGCGGGCCGGATTCGTGAAAGTTGCCGACACCCAGTCGGTGCTGGGCGGCGTCCGGCGGATCGTTGTGCGGTACTCGGTCCACACGTTCAGCTAGGAACAGGTCTGGATTTACAGCGCTGACTCTGACACTGCGGATCCTCCTATCCGAAGTCGTCCACGTCCTCCGTGACAAGAAGGATCGAACCGAAGTTTGAGGATCCCCCAAGCTCACGGATCGAATGTCAGAGGGCGGTGCGAGAATCTGGGGATGGCAGATCTGCCCTATCGTCCGGTTCGGCCACCGGAGCCATTTGAGGCGACCGTGGTCTGCCGTTGGGATGCCTCCTTCGTGGGCGGGCTGCATCTGGTGCCCGACGGGTGCGTTGAGGTGATGTGGCTCGAAGGCCGCGGGGTGATCGTGTGTGGTCCGGAGACCGGAGCGTGGGGAGCTGCCTACACCAGCCGGATCGAAGCCGCGGGCGTCCGGTTGCGGCCTGGGGTGGCAGCCGCAGCGCTGCGGATCGATGTCTCCGAGTTGCGGGATCGGCGGGTGCTGGCGGCGGATCTCTGGGGATCCGCGGTTGCCCGACGACTGGACGAGCAGCTGCACGAGCACGATCGGGCCGGACGGTCGGACGTCCTGCTGGGGCTCGTCCGTGGGGTGGATCCGACGCCGGAGGCTGCCCCGCTGGTGGAGGCGGTTGCTGGCGGCGAACCGGTCGCTGAACTGGCGGATACGTTCAGCCTGAGTGAGCGGCAGTTGCAGCGGCGGAGTCGTCAGCTGTTCGGGTACGGGCTGGCCACGCTGCGGACGGTGCTGCGGTTGCAGCGGGTGATGGCGCTGGCGCGGATCCGTCCGAGCGACACCATCTCAAGCCTGGCCAGCGCGGCAGGGTACGCCGACCACTCCCATCTCGGGCGGGATTCGATGCGGTTGGCGGGGCTCACTCCCACGGAGCTGTTCGCGTCCCAGGCGCCGAGGTGGCATGGGGGTGGGTCGGTGGTGGGGTCGACCCTTCGTCAAGCTCAGGGATCGGGGGGCTCGGAGACCCTTCGCCAGGCTCAGGGATCGAGGTGCTCGGAGAGCCTTCGTCAAGCTCAGGGGGCGGTGGAGGCAGGGGCGAGGAGGATGTCGGATTCGTCCAAGTCAGCGGACGGTCGCGCGGCTTAACCTGAGCGCATGACAACAGCGAGAATGGCCATGTTCACCATCGACTGCGCCGATCCGCGGGCGCTCGGCGCGTTCTACCGCGACCTGCTGGGGTGGGAAGTGACGTACGACTCCGACGAGGCGGTGATGCTGAGCAGCGGGGACGGCGCCGCGCTCGGGTTCGGCCGGATCGCCGACTACCAGCCGCCGCAGTGGCCCGACTCAGGCGCGAAGCAGTTCCATCTCGATCTCGACACCACCGACATTCCGGCGGCGGAGGCACGGGCGGTCGAGCTTGGAGCCACCGTGCCGGAGTTCCAGCCGGGCGAGACCTGGCGGGTGCTGCTGGATCCGGCGGGGCACCCGTTCTGCCTGGCCAACTGGTCGGCGTCGCAGGGCTGACCTGGCAGGAGTGCCTCTTTCACCAGGGCGGATGCCGGCCTACGGTGGGGTATGCCCAGAGGTGAAGTGTTCCCCATCGTCAACTGCGCGGATCTGGCCGGCACCCGCGCCTGGTACGAGCGGGTGCTCGCCGGCAAGCTCGCCTACCAGTTCCCCGACGAGGGCGAAGCCCAGTACCTCACCCTGCGGATCGGGGTTGGACAGGTGGCGCTCGGCAATGGCACCGGGCCGGCGATGTACGGCGAGACCCCGCTGCCGGCCAGCGGACACGCGGTGGATGTCTGCCTGTACGTCCCCGACCTGGACGGGGTGATCGCGTCCGCCGGTGAGGCCGTGGTGGTCCCGCCGCTCGACACCCCGTGGGGTGAGCGGGTCGCCTACCTGCGCGATCCGGAGGGCACCATGCTGTTGGTGATCCAGGAAGCCGACTGAGCCCACTGCCCCGCGATCGATGTCGCTCGCCGGCGCTTGTTTCCGAGTTTGGGCGCGGTGTTCGGTGCACAAACTCGGAATCAGCGCTCAGGAGCGGACGAAGATCTCCACCCGGCGGTTCAGCTGGCGGCCGGCGGGGTTGTCCTTGCCGTTGAGTTCGTTGGGAGCCACCGGACGAGCCTCGCCGTAGCCCTTGGCGGTCATGGACGTGGTCACGCCGCGCTTCACCAGGGCGTCCACCACCGAGTTGGCGCGGTTCTCCGACAGGGTCTGGTTGTAGGAGTCGGTGCCGATCGCGTCGGTGTGGCCGCTGACCTCGGCGTTCTTGGCGTCGATCGACTTCATCGCGTTGGCCAGGTCGTCCAGCACCCCCGACGCGTCGGAGCGGATGTTGTACTTGTCGAAGTCGAACAGCACTCCGTCGGCCAGCGTGATTACGAAGCCGCAGATGTCGGTCTTGGGCAGCACCTGCTCCACCGGCGGGAACTTGCCCAGCGGCGGCACCGGCGGCAGCGGGTCGGCGGCGACCTCGCCGGAGAAGGTCGGGCTGACCACGGTGGCCCTTCCCTGGCCGTCATTGATGATGCTGAAGGTCTCGTCGACGTAGGTGCCGGAGCCGTCGCCGTCGTTGGTGATCGAGACCTCGCCGCCGACGTAGGTGCCGGAACCGTCCCCGTCGTTGGTGATCGAGCCCAGCGGGCCGACGTACGTCCCGCCGCCCCGGCCGTCCAGGGTGATCGAGACCTCCGCGCTGACATAGGTGCCCGAGCCGGTGCCGTCGTTGGTGATCGACAGGTCACCGCCGACGTAGGTGCCGCCGCCCTTGCCGTCCCGGGTGATCGACTCCTCGCCGCTCACCGAGGTCTCCGAGCCGTCCGGACCGCGGGTGTAGCTGCCGTCCGGGCCGACGTAGCTGCCGGAGCCGTCGCCGTACAGCACCAGCGAGTTGTCCTCGTTGATGTAGGTGCCGTCCTTGCCGCACTGCACGGCCTTCACCTTCACCCCGGGCAGGTCGGGCAGGGCCACCTTCAGCTTGTCGCGCAGCTTCTTGCCACCCTTGGAGAGCACCGAGGTGTCCGGCAGCGAGAACAGCGGGATCGCCGGGAACTGGCCAGGGCCGTAGCCGGGAATCGCCGAGCCCTCGGCGGGCTGCGGGGTTTCGGTGGGCTCCGGGGTCACCGACGGCGCCGAGCTGGTCGGCGGGGCGGACGGCGGCGCCGGGGGCGCCGGTGACTCGGAGGTCGGGCCGGCGACCGTCACCGAGCAGCCGCTCAGGACGAGCGCTGCTGCGGTGGCCAGGGTGAGGGGCAGGCGGTTCATGATGCTCCTGGGGTGCGGGATGGACAGGGTAGTGGGTGAGGGGTGCCTGGTGAACTTTCTGCCAAATAGCCGCTCTCGGCGACAGATAGGTCGGCCAGGTGGAGTATTTGGCAGATAGTGCAGGTCAGGCGGGGCGTGAGGGCAGCTCGGCGGGTGGTTGGGGTCCGGTCAGTGGCAGCCAGAACGAGGCCGAGGTGCCCTCGCCCACCCGGGAGCGCAACGAGACCCGGCCGCCGTGGCGCTGGATCACCGAGCGGACCAGGGCCAGGCCGAGGCCCTGACCGGCAATCCCGCGAGCGGTGGACGCCCGGGAGAGCTCGTCCCAGACACCGTTGACCTCGCCGGCGGGGATGCCGGCCCCGGTGTCGGCCACCTCGATCAGCACTCCCCCGCCGGATTCCGAGGCACGCAGCTCGATCCGGTCGCCGGGGCGGGTGTACTTGATCGCGTTGTCCACCAGGTTGTGCACCGCCAGGTAGAGCAGGTCGTGGTCGCCCACCACCCGGGGCAGCGGCCAGGGTGCCTGCGGCAGCGCCAGCGTCCACTGCCGGGCGGCACCAGCCTCCTTGGTGAGCGCCTCGTCGTGTACCAGCTGCAGCAGGCCGGCCAGGTCGACGCTCTCCAGGTCGAGTTCGCGGTGCTCGACGTCGGTGATCTTGCGCAGGCTCTGCAGCAGGGCGGCGAACCGCTCCGACTGGGTGCCGATCACCTCCAGCGCCTCGGCCGCCTCCGTCGAACCGGGAGGCGCCCCGCGCAGCCGGTCCAGGGCGAGGTTCGTGGCCATCACCGGGTTCTTCAACTCGTGGTCGATCCGGCCCAGCAGCCGGACGCGTTCGGCGGTCAGGGTCTGCTCGACGCTGTTCCGGGCGGCGGCCTCCCGGGCGTCGGCCAGCGCGGCCAGCTCGGTCTTCTGCGCCTCGAGTTCGCCGACGTGACGCCGCCGCAGCGTCCGCCACCAGCCGGGGACGGCGCCGACCAGCGCGACCACCACGGTGAGCAGCGCCACCACCACGGCAGGGTTGGTCGCGATCGTGACCGTGACGCCGGGGGTCAGCCACCAGACCAGGCCGGTGACCACGGCCCCCACGATCGCGGTGATCAGGGCGAAGCGGGCATGCGAGGACATGGCTCTACCTCCCGTCCGTGACGTCGGCGATGAACCGGTAGCCGGCGCCGGGCACGGTCTGGATCCACCGCGGATTGGCGGCATCCTCACCGAGCACCCGACGCAGTTCGGCGATCCGGTGATCCACCGCGCGGGTGCCGATCAGATCGTCGAAGCCCCACACCACCTCGAGCAGCCGCTGCCGGGTCACCAGCTCGTCGGGGTGGGTCATCAGGTAGTCCAGCAGCGCCAGCGCCTTCGGGGTGAGGATCAACTCACGGCCGCCCAGCCAGGCCCGCCGGGCCACCCGGTCCCAGATCAGCTGACCGGCGCTGAGGGTCTGCGCGGTGGCCAGGGTGGGACGTCCGGGACGCGCCCGGCGCAGCACCGCGCGGACCCGCGAGATCAGCTCGCCGACGTCGAACGGCTTGTTCAGGTAGTCGTCGGCGCCCTCGTCGAGGGCCCGGGCCCGCTCGGCGGCCTCGCCCACCGAGGTGAGCAGCACCACCGGGACTGCCGAGCCGGCGGCGCGCAGCCGGCGCAACACCTCGCGTCCGTCCATGCCGGGCATCATCACGTCCAGCACCACGATGTCGATGCCGCCGGCGGTCAGCCGGTCGAGCGCGGACGGGCCGTCCGCGGCCACGTCCACCCCGAAGCCCTCGCGGGTCAGCAGGGGGGCCAGGCCGCCGGTGATCGCCTCGTCGTCGTCCACCAGCAGCAGCCGGATCGGGGTGTCACTCGACATAGCCGTCGCCCAGCACCACGTAGGACTCCTCGGACGAGCCGCACTGACCCTTGACCGCCTGGGATTGGAAGGTGACCCGCTGGACGTCGGTGAGCACCACGTTCACCTCGACGGCATTGGCGTCGTCGGCGTCCAGCTGGATGTTCTGCACCGGCTTGCCGTCGACCGACACCAGGGTGTGGACGACCAGGCCGGCCGGGACGTCGGCCCGCAGCCCGAGGTGGCCGAACAGCCGCTTGTACCTGCCGTTGGTGGCCAGCACCACCTCGTCGGCCACGCCCTCGCAGCCCACCCACAGCGAGGTGGAGTTGGGGTAGGCGTCGGAGGTGCCGCGAAGCTGCGCCGAGGTGGCCTCGGCCGGGCGGGTCGAGGACACCACCAGATCGTAGGTCCAGGTGCGCTCGGCGGGCTGCTCGGCCGGCGTGGACTGGCCCACCGGGGTGGCCGGGCTCGCCGGCTCGGCGGGGGTGGCCGGAGTAGCGGGGCTGGCCGGGCTGGCAGGCAGCGGTGTGGCCGGGCTGCTGGACGGACCGATGGTGACGGCGCAGCCGCTCAGTAGCGCGGCGGCCAAGGCGGAGGCGGTGACCAGGCGAAGCGTCATCTCGAAGCCTTTCGTAACGGGGTGGCTTTGACGCTAATGCACCCGGCTGTCGCAGTGGTGTCGGGTCCATCGCAGGGCTGTCGCAATCCTGATACACGCCGGCAACCTCGCGTCCGGCGGCGGAGCTCCGTCCACCGCTCCCCCGAACCTGTGATCGGGAGGCGGCCCGGCGCTCCTAGCCTCAAGCCAGCAGCCGACAACTGCGGCTGGCGAAGGGAGAGCATCATGCGCAAGGTCATCCGATGGGTCGCCGTGATCCTGGCCGGGCTCGGCGTCGGCGGCTGGGTGTACCAAGGCCTCACCTCCGACGAGCTGCTGCCCTGGGTCAACGGCTGGATGGCGGCTCCGATCGTCGCGACCACCGTGCTGCCGTTCGTGTTCGTCATGACCTCCGGCACCTTGTCCGGCCTCGGCGGCGGTGACTTCCGCGGTGGTGCGCTGGGCATCGGCACGCTCGTCGAAGCCCGCCGCACCGGCCTCGCCGTCAACGGTCAGCCGCAACTCGACATCGTCTTCGACGTCGACACCGCCGAGGGTCAGAGGTTCCGCGCGACGGCACGCCAGGTGATCGATCTGACCGAGCTCGCGATAATCACCCCCGGCCGCATCCTGGCGGTGCGCTACCGGCCCGACAGGCTGGACGGCCGGATCGCGATCGCCGCCGATGCCGACCCGGCCGAGGTGCGAGCCCTGTTGCAGCGGGTCCGACTCGCCCAGGGCAAGACCACGCCCGAGCAGGTACGGATCGCGGAGCGGGGCACCGAGGCCCGGGCGGTGGTGATCGAGATGCGGCCCACCGGCGAGGTGCGAGCGGACGAGGCGGTGGTCGAGCTGCTGTTGCGGGTGACCCGTCCGGACGGGTCGCCGACGCCCGGGTGCAGAAGGCACTGCCGCCGAGCGCGCTGTCCGGCGTGCAGCCGGGCACCATTCTGCGCGCGAAGTACCTACCGGAGGACGAGCAGCAGGTCGGCATCGAGGTGCGCATCGGGTAGCCGCCCAGCTGCGAACCGTCGATCAGCTGAGGCGTGACCGCGGCCCTCAGGCGGCGCGGCGGGTGCCTCCGCGGCGGGCCTGGCGGGAGAACGCCACCGCGCCACCGCCGGAGGAACCGGTACGCGACGAACGGGACGGTCCCTGCCGGCGTCCGCCGGCCGGACGAGCCGCGCCGGCCTCGGATCGGGCCGGACGACCGGCGCCGGTCTTCTGGCCACGACCGCCCCGGGACGAACCCGACTTCTTCGGCGCCGACTGCGTCTCACCGCGGCGCGCGGCGGCCGCCGGAGCGTCCGCCAGGGCGACCACCTCCGCGGCCGGGCCGGCCAGCTCGCGCAGCGACTCGTCGCCGGGACGCACCGCCACCGGGTCGACCGTGATCTTCGCGGCCCGCGACAGCGACTGGAAGTCCCGACGCTGTTCCGGCAGCACCAGGGTGACCACATCGCCGGCGTTGCCGGCGCGGGCGGTCCGTCCGGAGCGGTGCAGGTAGGCCTTGTGCTCGGCCGGCGGATCGACGTGGACGACCAGTTCGACACCGTCGACGTGAATCCCACGGGCGGCGATGTCGGTGGCCACCATCACCCGGACGTCGCCGTCGGCGAAGGCCTTCAGGCCACGCTCGCGGGCGTTCTGGGAGAGGTTGCCGTGCAGTTCGACGGCCGGGATGCCGTCCGCGGTCAGCTCCCGGGCCAGCTTGCGGGCCTGGTGCTTGGTGCGGGTGAACAGCAGCCGGCGCTCATTGCCCGAAGCCAGTTCGCGGACCACCTGGCGCTTCTGCCCCGGGTCAGCGACCAGCAGCACGTGGTGGCTCATCGCGGTGACCGGGGAGGCCGCGGAATCCACGCTGTGCTCCAGCGGACGATCCAGGAACCGCTTCACCAGCTTGTCGATGCCGCCGTCCAGGGTGGCGGAGAACAGCATCCGCTGAGTGCCGGCCGGGGTGGCCGCCAGAATCCGGGTGACACCGGGCAGGAAGCCCAGGTCGGCCATGTGGTCGGCCTCGTCCAGGACGGTGATCGCGACCGCATCCAGCCGCACCTCGCCCTGGCCCATCAGATCCTCGAGCCGGCCGGGGGTGGCCACCACGATGTCGACGCCGCGGCGCAGCTGGCGCACCTGGCCGGTCTGGCTGACCCCGCCGAAGATGGTCATCACCCGTAGCCCGGCGGCATTCGCCAGTGGGTTGATGGTGGCCAGGATCTGATTGGCCAGCTCCCGGGTCGGGGCCAGGATCAGCCCCCGGGGCGCACCCGGACGGGCCGGCCGCGCCGAAACGCCGGACACCAGCCCGGCCAGCCGGGCGACCAGCGGCAGCGAGAAGGCCAGCGTCTTGCCGGAGCCGGTGCGGCCGCGGCCCAGCACGTCCCGGCCGTCGAGGGTGTCGGGCAGGGTGGCGGCCTGAATCGGGAAGGGAGAATCGATGCCCTGCTGGGTGAGCGGGGCGATCAGCTTGGTGGGGACGCCCAGCGACGCGAACGACGCGGGCACGGAATCACTACGTGACAAGGAAAGACTGCTTTCAGCAACGATGGTTCACCACGATCCAGCTCGGCTCGCGCCTGCGCTGGCTGAGCCGGCGGCGCGGTGCACGTAAGTGGTGCGATGTCGGGTCGCGACGTTCGCGCCCTGTCGTCCAGTCTCTCACACTGAACTACTTCCGTCAGAATCGCCGCGCACGCCCCTGACCCTGTAGGGTGGTCGCAGATCATTGTTCACCGTGCGCATCCCGCGTCCTAACCGCAGGCGGAACCTCACCGTCCCCGCCCGCGAAACCCCACCGACCACCATCGACTCAAAGTCGAGTCGTATCGAAGAAAAGAAGATCCATCACCAGCTCGCTCCGCTCCATCGCCCGTACCCGGGTGTTGCGATCGCGCGCGCAGCACACCCAAGATCCCCGTGCCTGCGTCACTGGCACGGTAAGTAAGGGCCGCACCGCGCGGTCCGCGTAACACGAAGGAAGATCGACATGGCCACTGGCACTGTCAAATGGTTCAACTCCGATAAGGGCTACGGCTTCATTGCCCCCGACGACGGCTCGGCCGACGTCTTCGCCCACTTCTCGGCGATCGCGGGCACCGGACGCCGCGATCTCTACGAAGGCCAGCAGGTCGAGTTCGACACCGAGCGCGGGCAGAAGGGCCTTCAGGCCGCCAACATCCGCGCCATCTGACGCAGCTCACCCGATCGGCGTCACCCTGCGGGGTGGCGCCGATCGTGCGTTTCTCGGATCTACCGGGGATCTCAGGCCCCGAACCTTCCACCGGCCGCCGGCGGTTCGCCACCGTAGGATCACCGCCATGGAGTCACTGGGGTACCTCGAGGAACAGCCCGAGCGCGCGGACGTGGACGCCCTGCCGGGAGCCACCCTGCTGGTCTTCGGGACGAACTGGTGCGGCTACTGCCGGGCGGCGCAGCGGCCGTTGGAGACCGCGCTGGCCGAGCATCCGGACGTCCGGGTGATCAAGGTCGAGGACGGCCGCGGCCGTCCGCTGGGACGCTCCTACCGGGTGAAGCTGTGGCCCTCGCTGATCTTCCTGCAGGACGGCGAGGAGGTCGATCGGCTGATCCGGCCGAACAAGGCGGTGCCGATCCTGGCCGCGCTGGAACGAATCGACCCGCAGGCCGACCGCTCCGGCTCGTAGCTCCCGTCCCGATGGGCCGAGCCGGCTAGACGATGCAGAACTCGTTGCCCTCCGGATCCCGCAGCACGATCCACTGACCGGTCACCGGATCGTCGAACACCTCGAGTTGGGTGGCGCCGGCGGCCACCAACTGGTCGGCCTTGGCCTGGATCGCGGCCATGTCCTTGTTCTCCCGCGAGACCGAGACCCGGACGTCGAGGTGGACCCGGTTCTTCACCGTCTTCGGCTCGGGCACCTTCTGAATGAAGATCCGGGGCCCGATGCCGTCCGGGTCGACGATCGCGTTGGCGTCGTTCCAGCGCTCCGGCGGCAGGCCCCAGCCCACCAGCGCCTCGTCCCAGGTCTGGTAGGGCGCGGGCGGGGGTTCGCGGACGTAGCCCAGCGCGACCGCCCAGAACTCACCCAGGGCGAGCGGATCGGCGGCGTCCATGGTGACGGAGAATTTCGGAGTCATGTCGCTACCCTCGCCCCTGCCCGGCCATCGTGGCAAGGCCCAACGGATCTCGACCCGGCGCTATCGCCGTCCCGCCGACGCCGGGTAGCGTCGCGTCATGAACCGCTACGCCGCGCTGCTCCGCGGGATCGCCCCGAGTGGCAAGAACCAGTCCAACGACCAGCTCCGCGGCGTACTCCAGCGACTCGGCTTCAGCCAGGTGGCCTCGATCCTGGCCAGCGGCAACCTGGTCTTCGCCAGCCCGGAGAGCGACCCCGCCGCGCTCGGACAGCGGATCGAGGCCGCGCTCGCCGCCGACCTCGGCCTGGCCAGCCAGACCATCGTCCGCACCCACGCCGAACTGCGGGCCCTGCTCGACAGCGATCCCTTCCCCGGCCTGAGCCACGGCCGCGGCAGCTATCTGACCGCCACCTTCCTCAAGGAGGCGCCCGCCGTCGCGCCCTCGCCCCAGCACGTCGGCGGGCTGACCGAGGTGGTCGGCTACCACCCGGCTTCCCGCGCCATCCTGGCGGTCACCGACAACAGCGACCCGGGCCGGACGCCGGACTTCATGGTCTGGCTGGAGAAGACCTACGGCAAGGGCGTCACCACCCGCACCTGGCTGACGGTGGGCCGGATCGTGAAGAAGCTGGAGAGTTTTCCGGCCGGCTGAACGTCCGGCTCAGGAGCAGGATCCGCCCCGCCCGGACGGCGTCCGCCACACCACCTCTGCGACCATGTCGCCGCCGTCACCGGAGGCGAAGATGCTCACCACGTACTCCCCCGCCGGACCGCGCGGCCGCACCGTCCACCAGCCCCCGTCCAGCGGCACGGTGTCGGCCTCGACACTGCACTCGCCCTCGGCGGATGACTGGGTCACGGTGAGTTCGTCGAACCCCGGCACGGGGACGAAGACCGCCACCTCGTCCGGCGCGCCGACCGACGGCGGATCGTCGTCGAAGCCGTCCACGCACACCCCTCCGGCGTCGCCGGTGTAGCAGTAGGTGAACGGCGCCAGCGCGAGTTCGGTGCCGCCGTAGCGAACCAGGAACTCTCCCGGCCACGTCGTCGGCCGGCTCTGACCGCCGTGGCTGACGGTGACGCTCGGGGAGGGAACCGGAGAGCTGCCCATCGCGCCGCAGCCGGCCAGCAGCAGATAACTGATGGCCACGCCAGGCAGCGCACTCCTCATTGATCCTCCGCCCCGCTGTTCTCCTCATCATGGCAGCCGGACCGCAGCGGGCGTCAGCAATCAACCGAAGTAGGTGTCACCCATCAACCGAAGTAGCACGCGCGCAGGGTGGGCCCACTGGGAATCGAACCCAGAACCCGCGGAGAACTGGGAGTAGTGATTTTGAGGGATGCAGAGGGACCCAGTTTCACGCTCTTGACTGGGGTTGCACGTCCCTGTCGATCATTCTCGGGATGGTCTGTTCACAACAAATCTCGCGAGTAAGTTGTGAATAGAATCAACCCAGGGAGCCCACCTACGAGAGGAACCACCCGACCATGCAGACGATCACTTACGCCGCGAGCGTCGCCTACCTGGACATGATGACCGGGACGGGTCTGCTGGCCCTTCCTAGGGCCACTGACGACCTCTCAGGGGTGCTCCTAGACGATCCGAACGCGCCGATCCATGGCGCGATCTCGTGGAACTCCTGGACCTTGCACGCAGCGGACTTCGACGCGGTGGTGCGTCACCTGGATGGGATCGGGTGGGAGCTTGCGGAGGGTGATTGGCCCGGCTCTTGGATGGAGGTTGGTCGAGATGCACAAGGACGTGACTTGATCGGCCTCTGGGCTCGGGAGTCGATCATCGGCAACCCCTCGCTAGAGGAACTGGAGGACGCCCACCGGGAGCTTGTGGCGCTGGCCGGACTGGTGGACGGTAGAGCCTGACGGGTGCCCTTGGATTTTCCGCACCGCACGCAGCTGGGTGTGGCTACGCTACTGCGTGACAGGGTGGTCAGATTGAGCGGGAGAACCAAGGTGGCACGAGATATCGGACCGGAACTGCTTGCCGATCTTGACCGCCAACTTCAGGACGGCGAGATGGATCAGTACGCCTACGAAGCCAGGAGAGTCGAGGTTCTGGAACTCATTCGGAAAGGGAAGGCGGTAGAGCGCTCCGCCATCGCGTACCTGTTCCACTTTCTCGCTATCGCGATACTGGTGGGTGTCGCCGCATGGGCGATCTTCATGTCAATCCGAGCGAGCTATCTGCCCATCGCGATCACGATCGCTGGGCCGACCCTACTTGCCGGCCTCATCTGGTGGCGGGTTGCGTTCCGGAAACTGCGCTGACGATTCGACCGTCCGATGAAGTGAGACAACCGTGGACGAATCGACCGCGTAGCGGTCGGCGTTGGGTGGTCCCGAAAGTCGCTTGACGAAGCGGCGACCTAGCCGTCAATGTGGGATTAGGCGGTGATTCCGCAGGGCGTCAAGGTCCCTGCGATGCACATCGCTCAACACTCCAGATGTGATGCCTTAGTTCCGCGTCTGGTGGCATACCTGCCGTTCGCCCCAGTCTACATAGAGCAACGGCAGATACCGCAACCGAACAGAAAGGTCACCACATGTCTGAACTACTCACACCCCAGCAGGTGTCAGAGCGCTACCCCATCGCCACCGGCACTCTCGCGAACCTTCGGGTCAAGGGGGCTGGCCCGTCCTACTTCCGTACTCCTGGAGGCCGCATCCTGTATACGGATGCATCTATCCTTTCCTACCTCACTCAGGATCGGGTGGCAGCGTGAGCCAGATCACCAAGGAAGAAGCCGAAGCCCTGTTCGATGGCCTGCGCGAGGCACTGATGCGCTACGACGCCCTGCTAGCCCTTTGCGAAGGACCCTCGGAGGTCGATGCGTGACAGAACCGTTCGACCGAGAGCGCTGGCTGGCGGATCGCCTGAGCAACTGGGGGCATGCTCGCCGGATCGCTAAGGAGCTTGTGGAGCACGCCGACGATGAGGGCGTGGTGGTCACCGGTCTGGGCACGTTGGGGAAGGCAACAGGCCTCAGCAACAAGCAGGTGAGTGACGCCCTGCGTGAGCTACAACAGGCCGGAGCCGTGGGGTTCGTCAAGACCGTTCCGTACGTGGGTACCACCTACCAGTTGCGGCGGACGTCCTCACCTGTCGTAGTGAGGCGGGCTCCAGTGGTCCGCTTCGAGGGTGGGAGTCCGGTCGCGGCGAATGAAGCCGCTGAGGCCATCCTGGACGATCCGTTGAGGGCAACCCATGCCACGGCGCGGTAGGAGGAACCATTCAGGTGAGTACGTCCGTCCGGAGTGGATCGTGGACAGCGCGCAACCTTGGATCAAGGTAATGCAGATCATGGACAGGGCGACCCGCGTTGATCGTGATGTGCCTACTTTCATGCGGGTTGTGGCAGCGGCTCGGCTGCGAGCGCGTCCGGACGGTAACGCCTACTTTCACCGGGGGGAACTGGCCAAGCTGGTGGCATGGGTCGATCCATCCACCGGGGAGACGGGGCCGGTCGTGAAGGACGTTCAGCGGTCGATCAACAAGTGTGTGGGCAAGGGGTATTTCCTCGCGGGCTCTGACACGTTGGAGATTCGCCTGAATACAGAGGTCCATAAGCGTGGTCGAGACTTCCAAGGTCGCTCCAAGCTCAATCCTGGGGACGTGGATAGATACCTAGATTCGATCCTGGAGCGAAACTAGGTTCCCCAGACTCGCCCCCGAAGCGAAAAGGGCACGCTCTATTCGCAGACTCTCTTTGATCTATAGGGACGCCAGTAGGAAAAGGAAGTCAGGGGGAGGTCTCCTGACCGAACCCGACCCGTAAAGCTGCCAGTCCGCAGCGGCGCGCCGGAGATGGATTCAACCCATCCAGTCGAACCCGCGCCATGGCGAGCTGGCCATGATCCCGTAACGGATCGAGTAACGAGTAACGGCCACTAGCGGGCGACTGCGAGCTGAGGCTGGAACCCCCAAAGCAACCGAACGCACGCAACTGCCAGTTAGTCGAGGAACCGGCTCCCCGACAGGCCGATAGGCCTGGAGGCCTGAGGAACCCTGCGCAGTGAGGACGGTGGCGACAGCCACCGGGCGAAGCGCAACCACCACAAGAACACCCATAAGCGAATGACTCGCAATGGACCGGAGCCGGATAGTCCGGCTCTCGTCAACGGCGAGCTATTCCACCACAACCAACGGAGGAAGCACATGACAGAGTACGAAATCAAGGTCGATCCCGGATACACGGCACGCCTGAACGCTGGCGAAGCACGCTACGCCGAAGCCTTGGCGAAGCTGGACGCCGCTGCCGCTGAGGCAACCGTTGCGGCAGCACGCATTCGTGAGATCGAACAGGCCTGGGAGGACGGCGACGGCGAAGTCTCTGCATCGGAGTACGCCGTCGCCCAAGCTGAGCACCTTCGCCTGAAGGCTCTGGCGAAGGCGGCTCAGGAGAACGAACGGCAGCAGAACCGCGAGCGCGTCTCGGGTGACCTGGACGTAGCCATGGCTGTTGCTTGGGCAATCCAACACCCAGACCTCTACCCCGGTGGGGTGGTGCATGTCTCGGACGTGGAGCCCACCAAGCCAAAGATCGGTGAGATTTACGTGGTCCAATCCGGCAGCACTCGTCACCTGGGCGCTGGGTGGATCGCAGGCTCTGCCGATGTGATCGTTTACGGCCCGACGCAACTCGTCGCGTCCTGGCGCAGCAGCGAGATCGCGAAGGTCTTGAACGACAAGATCGGATTCAAAAAGGTGACCGCCTCGGATGCTTCGGTCGAGCAAGTCCGTGACAAGCTGTGGAAGTCCTCAGCGACAGTCACCGCAACGGGCAATGGGTATGCCGGCTTTATGTGGGCACCCGTACCGGACGTGAGCGCCGAGACCTCCCCGATTCACACGCCGTCTTATGGATATGGCGGCCTGCTCAACCTGCTGGGCGATGTCGTTGCCAAGTACACGCCTCACACGCTGGAGCAGAGCTTCACGCTCGTGCACCAGATCACCCCAATGGGCGCTGAACGTCAGGGTGATGTGATCACCGAGCGCTACAACCTCGCGCTTGCTGC
Source organism: Propionicimonas sp. (assembly GCA_049840415.1). GTDB lineage: Bacteria > Actinomycetota > Actinomycetes > Propionibacteriales > Propionibacteriaceae > Propionicimonas. Next base: position 69,472 of record JASGLB010000002.1, read on the forward strand.
GGCTCCCCGCAACCCGCACCTTCGCAGCTACGAAGTAGCGGGACCAGGAACCGAACACCTGCTGACAGCAGTTCGAGGCGGTCTGCTGGACCTGGAAGGCAAGCTGATCCCTGGCCTTGGCACCGTGCACGACGTCCGAACCGGTGGCCAGATCCCTGGCGACTGGCAGCACCGCTACGCGGGTGCCGTGATCCTGACCACCAAGCGGAAGGCCACCGAGGAGGACGAAGACCGCTTCGACACGTTCCCGTCATCCGATCCGGTGGACGTGGACGAGATCGAAGACCTGGACGACGACGAGATCGAGCCGAAGGACTACGACCGTACGCCGGACGTGGACCCTTCGCGAAAGCGCGCAGCGTGAGTAGATCCGACACTGCGGAGGGTTGCCTGCGCTTCATGTTCACATGGTCGGACGCTTCGGTGCATGACGATTGGGATACCGTGCTTCATCCCGTCCCATTTCCCGGTGACGTGGCAGGCATGCGGGAACTGGTGAGCCGCTACCGGAAGCTGCGGCGAACTGCTCAGGGGTGGCGTGCATCCAGCTACGACCGTAACAACCACCGGCAGATCAACCCGGCAGCGGTCGTAAGTCTGTTGGCAGATGCGAAGCGGCTGGACGGTCGGAGGATCGAGCGGGGTTCACACCCAAAAGGGCAGGCGGTCGAGTGTGAGGCCTGCGGGGGTAGCTTTCAGGCAGCACGTTCGACCGCCCGGTTCTGCTCTGCCAGATGCAGGAAACGCGGTTCACGGGTAGACGCTGTAGCGGCCTGAGGGTCCAGCTACCCATATGTCACGCTAACTCCGTCCAAAGTGCCTCTAGCAGGCTCTGGTTTGCGATCTGGAGGGCCGTGCATCCGTCTAGGTCCAATCACCCTCGGAGCCCAAAAGCGAGCAAGTTAGCGTGACAGTGGGCCTCCCTGGAGGCCTGAGAGAAGACCCCTCAAGACTCCCCATCGGGGAACGCGGTTCCAACTGATCGAGCAAGACGACTCGGCAGCTTGGGCGGACAGCCGGTTTCCCGATGGGGTCTTTCTTGCGTCCTAGATGGTTGAAACATGAACGACTTTGGGATCGTGGCAGAGGATGCCGTGCTAAACACCGTGGGTGGAGAAACGGACGCGCAGGGGTCATACCCCCCACCCAGGGGCAGGCCAGACCGTAGGCGAGGCCACCGGACGGGCGACGATGCGAACTGGCAGGACGGCAGGCGATAAGAGGCAGTAGGACGCCGGCGAAGCATCGAGAGGACTCGGCCCGTCCAGCACCACGGGCGAACCGTGCGACGGCGCGAGACATGGAAGTGCAACACTCAAGTCTCTTTACCCAGTACCTATTAGCAAGAAACTGTGCTACCGTCGATCTTGAACCAAGCTCAACCAGCACGACGGGAGCAACCATCATGGGTCGCCCAAAGACTCCGCCATTCACCCTCGGAACCATCGCCTGCGCTGCGCATCCCACGATGCCGGGCCAGAGGCAGGCGAGGGGGCGCTACCTGGATGGGAACAACAAGCGAACCGAGGTAACCGCCTCCGGCAGGACCGATGCTGCCGCACGTCGAGCCCTACAGGCGAAGGTGAATGCTGCCCGCGAGGCTTACAAAGGCGGTGACAGGGTTCTGAACAGTTCGACCAAGCTGCCAAAGGCGGCAGCCATTTGGCTGGACGACAAGCGCCGGGAGGGGCTGGAGAAGGGGACCGTCAAGTCCTACGAGTTCTACGTCAAGAACACGATCGATGGTGGAGTGCTCTCAGCGCTCACCGTGGTGGAGGCCAACAACATCGCCCGCATCGAGGCGTGGCTGAAGGAGATCGCGGACGCGCGGGGATCATCGGCGGCGAAGCAGGCCAGGAAGGTGCTCGGTGGAGTCCTGGCACATGCTGAGCGGGTCGGTGCCATTCCCGCGTCCGTCATGCCGAGGGTTAAGACGCACAAGGCGTCACCCGGCAGCAAGGGAGACCGGAAGTGCCAGGATCGCGAGTGTGACGGCGACTGCGGAAAGCGGCACCTGGATACCGACCGCGCATTCACTCCCGAGGAAGCCGCGAGGGTTCTGGACGAGGCAGACAAGGCCAGGGCGGACATAGGCGACCTCTGCTACTTCATGCTCTCGACAGGTGTTCGTCTGAGCGAAGCTCTCCACCACACCGCATGGTCAGACGTTGACCTGAAAGCCGGGACCGTCCGCGTCCGAGGAACGAAGACCGACGCTGCGGATCGAACCCTCTCCCTCAGCGACGAACTGGTGGAGCGACTGACCAAGCGAGCCGAGAAATACGGGCGAATCGGGCTGGTCTTCGGGATCACCTACTACGCGACCAAGCTCGGACGGCAGCGCGACGTCAACAACGTAGCTAAGGCCATGCGTCGAGTCTTCGCCAGCGTGGGGATGCCGTGGGCGGGATCGCACACCTTCCGTCGTACCGTCGCTTCCTGGATGGATGAAGCAGGGAGCCCACTGGCGGAGATCGCCAACCAGCTCGGCCACCAAGACACGAACGTCACCGCTGGATACCTCGGTCGCCGGGTCGCACCGACGCGGGCAGCATCCGTCATGGTGCTACCGACTGGCGAGCGTCCGAACCTCAGGGTCGTTTCCTGAGCCCGTTTCTTGCGGATAAGTTGTGAATGAACCTAAGGGAGCAGTCCCAGCTACGGCATATACCGTAGTCAACGTGGGCCCACTGGGAATCGAACCCAGAACCCGCGGATTAAAAGTCCGCTGCTCTGCCAATTGAGCTATAGGCCCCGACCTGCATCGTATCGAGCGCCGCCGCCACCGTGCACACTGGAGGGGTGGAGACCGGCGTCTGGGGCATCGTCGCCGTCCTGGTGATCGGGACGGCGGTGGTGTGCTACGGCTGGTGGTCCGACCGGACGGACGACCGGCGGCGGGCCGAGGCGCTGCGGAACCCGCCGGAACGGGAGATCCCCCGGTTCCGGGCCGACGAGGTCCGTCCCCGCTACCTGAGCGAACTGGAGGCGGTCACCCGCCCCGCGGACCTACCGCCGACCGACCTCACCGAGGCCGACCGCGCGAAGCTACGGCAACTCGTCGCCGGGGCGGCCGGCTTCCCGGCCGGCTGGCCCTCGCCGCGGTTCGTCACCGACACCAGCACCGGGTGGTGCGTGATCGAGCAGCCCGCCGTGCTGATCTGCCAGGACGAGCTCACCGCGATGCGGGAGCTACTGCCGGCGGTGAAGCGGACGCGGGAGGCCGGCCGCCCCCTGGTCGTGGTCGCGCCGGGGTTCTCCGACGAGGTGCTGGCCACGCTGCGGGCCAACTGGGTGCAGGGCAGCTTCGCCGGCCTGCCGCTCCAACTCGAGGACGCCGACCGCCGGCGGTCGCTGGCCTCCCTCACCGGCGCCTCGCCGGTCGCCGCGTCGGACCTTCAGGCCGGCTATCTGCCGGCCGACAACCTGGGGAGCTGCCAGGCCTGGGTCTGCGATCAGCGCACCAGCTGGGTGCTGCTCGAAGGTCTCAAGTAGCACTTCAGGATTGCCGTCCCAGGTCTCAACCCTCACTCAAGGTGACTTCAGGGTCGCCTCAGACCCCTCTCAGCCGGTCTCAGGCGTAGCCCAGATCGTCGAGTTCGTGGTCGTCGATACCGAAGAAGTGGGCGACCTCGTGCCACACCGTGATCCGGACCTCCTCGACCACCTCGGCCTCGTCCAGGCAGTAGCGCAACAGCGGTCCGCGGAAGATCAGGATCCGGTCGGGCAGCACCCCGCCGTACCAGGAACCACGCTCCGACAAGGGGATTCCGTCGTAGTAGCCGAACAATTCGGGGTCGGACGGATCGGGTTCGGGCTCGATGATGACGATGCAGTTCTCGATCAGCTCGAGGAAACGGGCCGGGATCTGCTCGAGGGCACGGTGCACCAACTCCTCGAATTTCCCGGCCTCCATCTCCACCGCCATGGCCCCACGATAGCGCCCTGACAAGGGCGAAAATCACATCCGTGTAGTTCACAGCCCGGCCTCAGCAAAGTCCCCGATCGCCATGACGACGCCCCTCGCGGCTCTCTACAGTCCTGATCGCTGAGGCATCAGGGACAGGTGTGACAGATGGGTCATCCGTGACTCGTGTGCCACGGGGAAGACCTCTCCCTGTGCCTCTTCCCCGAACCGGATCACTTCCCCCAAGGAGAGGGCCAAGGATGAGAAGGGCACGAACCGCGATCGCCTGGTTGGTGACCACGACGCTGCTGGTCGGCGCCGGCATCACCACCGCCGTGATGGCCAGCGCTGCCACCACCCTCTACACCGCCAGCGCGGAGGTGAGGGTCCGCACCGGGCCGAGCACGTCCAAGACGATCCTTCACCTGCTGAAGAAGGGTGACGTCGTCGAGGCCAACGGCAAGGCCAAGGACGGCTGGCAGCCGGTCAAGTTCAACAACACCACCGGCTACGTGTACTCGCAGTACGTGAAGGTCATCAAGTCGACCAAGACGCCGATCACCAACGCGGCGCCGTCGACCCGCAAGACCTCCGCCAACGTCAACCTGCGCACCGCGGCCGACCTGGATTCCAAGATCATCCGGGTGGTGAAGAAGGGCACCGCGGTGGCGGCCACCGGACGCAAGTCGGGTGACTTCACCGAGGTGAAGGTGGACGGGCAGATCCGCTGGCTGTTCACCAAGTACGTCGGCGCGACGACCACCACCAACCCGACCGACCCCAAGCCCGAGGAGCCGACCGAGCCGACGCCCGACACCGTCGCCACGGTCGTCACCGCCAGCCTGCTCGCGCTGCGGAAGAGCGCCAGCGAGGCCGCTGCCTCGCTCGGCGACGTCGCGGCGGACACCGAGGTCGGCCTGACCGGCAAGCACAGCGGCAGCTACACCGAAGTGGTGGTGAACGACAAGGTCGGCTGGGTGCTCACCGGCTACCTGAAGCCCTCCCCCAAGTCGCCGACGGTCACCCTGCCGGTCGCCACCGGGCTGCGCTACATCAACGCCTCCGACGTCAACGTCCGCAAGGCCGCCGACGTCGAGTCCACCAAGCTGGCCACGCTGGCCCACGGCACCGTGCTGCAGATCACCGGCCCGACCAAGAACTCCTACACCCAGATCATCTTCTCCGGTGGCCTGGCCTGGGTCGCCTCGCAGTACCTGAGCACCACCAAGCCCCCGGCCACGCTCGGCTCCAGCAGCCTCGACAAGCTGAAGGCCAATGGCAAGGCGGCCGTCCTGGTGGTCCGCGACAAGTTCCCCGAGATCAAGACGATCTACGGCTGGCGGAGTTCCAGCGCGTACTCCTCCGACCACCCGAACGGTCGCGCGATCGACATCATGATTCCGTCCTACAAGAAGAACAAGGCGCTGGGCGACAAGATCGCCACGTACTTCATCGACAACCACAAGTCGCTGAAGGTGAAGTACCTGATCTGGCGGCAGCGCAACTACACCATCACCCGTGGCAAATGGGTTCACATGGCCGACCGTGGCGGCGACACCGCCAACCACTACGACCACGTGCACGTGTCGTTCCTGAGCTGATCAACCCCCCGTCAGCTCCGGCAACAGATGACAGCGGTCCGGCAACCCCCCGCCGGGCCGCTGTCGTATCCACGGGGGCGTCCGTCGGATCGTCGGTCGATTAGCGACCGCCGGGCGGCGGGCCGTATAGTTCACGGGTCAGGTCCCCATCGTCTAGCGGCCTAGGACACCGCCCTTTCAAGGCGGCAGCGCGGGTTCGAATCCCGTTGGGGATGCCAACCGCAGCACCTCCCTTCCGCCCTATCCGACCCACTCGGCGAACTGTTCGCCGGCGCACCAGCACCGGACCTGAGGGCATACTTCTGGCCAGTGAAACCGGAGGTGTACGTTGCCCAACCCTTTGCGGCGCCTCAGCATCCGCGACCAGATCGTGGCCGCCATGACGCTGGTGATCGTCGTCCTGGCCACCCTGGTCGGCACCACGGTGATGCTCAACTCCAGGCAGGAGGCCACCCAGCGCACCCAGGAGGCCAACCGGGAATTGGTCCACCAACTCGACAGCTCGATGGCCAACATGCAGTCGGAGCTGATGGACATCACCTCCCTGCCCTACGTCAGCCAGACCACCATCTCGAGCATCATCAATCCCGCTGGGCAGTCGCACACCGAGACCCAGGAGCGCATCCTGGAGGCGCTCTACACGATCATGCTCTCGAAGTCCTACATCAGCTTCATCGCCGCGATCTCACCGGACTCCCCCGGCTACTACGTGGCCACCGACAGCAGCTTCGGGTTGCGCCCGTACGGCTCGCTGCTGGAATCGGAGATCCTGGCGGAGTTCATCCGCTCGGGCAGCGACTTCGACTGCTTTCTGATGCGCCAGCCGGACACCTCGATCCTGACCTCCAACCGCACCGACAAGCTGCTCTTCCTCCGCACCCTGAAGGACGTCCGCCACGGCTTCGAGACCATCGGCTACCTGCTGGTCGGGGTGCCGCTGAGCCGGGTCACCGACGGCTATCTCGGGTTGGAGAGTGAACACCTCGCGATCGGTCTGATCGACGGCCGCGGCCACCAGCTGGCACACTCCGGCGCCGAGGTCGCGCTGCCGCTCGCCGACGGCAGCACGTTCGACTTCTCGGCACCGCAGGCCGGGCCGGCGCCCGGCCCGGTAGCCGGCGGCGGACGGACCGGAGACACCAGCTTCCGGCTGGCCGGCACCACCTACCTGATGGTCTACGCCCGGGAGAACACCCTGGGCTGGACCAGCTACTACATCACCGACGAGGCCTCCCTCTCCCCCGGCCTGGAGAACGTGGCCGCCACCATCGCGCTGGTCGCCGCCGCCAGCGTGGCGGTGTTCTTCGTGATCGCGTACATCTTCACCAATACGATCGTCTCCCCGCTGGACCGGCTACGGGGTTCGATGCGACGGTTCGAGGCCGGCGACTTCCACCAGCGGGTGGAGGTGGCGCGCGACGACGAGATCGGCCAGGTGCTGCGCGGCTACAACCGGATGGTCGAGCAGATCCGCAGCCTGATCGACCAGAACTACGCCGTGCAGTTGCGGGAGAAGGAGGCGGAGTTGACCGTGTTGCAGTCGCAGATGAACCCGCACCTGATCTACAACACGCTCGATCTGATCTATTGGCGGGCGCAGGCGGCCGGCGAGTCCGACTTCGCCCGCGACATCTACGCCCTCTCCCAGTTGCTGCGACTGTCGGTGAACCGGGGGCACCGCTGGATCGGACTGCGTGAGGAAGGCGAGTTCCTCGAGCACTACCTCTGGCTGCAGAACGAGTTGATGGGCTCCCGGCTGCGGTACCAGGTCCGGTTCGACCAGGCGGTGCTGCCCTTCCAGGTGCCACGGTTCATCCTGCAGCCGCTGGTCGAGAACGCGGTGGTGCACGGCCTCGACCGGCGGGACGAGGGCGGGACCCTGTCGGTCTCCGCCGAACTCGCCGACGACCGGCTGCTGATCCGGGTCGCCGACGACGGCGAGGGCCTCGATCGGGCGACTGCGGAGGCGGTGTTCCACGGCCCCGGCACCGGGCACGCGGTGTCGAACATTCGCGAACGCCTGGACATCTACTTCCCCGGCGACTGGTCCTGGCGGGTCGACTCCGGCGAGGGCGAGGGTTGCCGGATCGAACTCTCGCTGCCGGCGGTGACCGAGCCGGAACGCAGTGCCCAGCCGCTACCCGTGGGAGGACGGTAGATGTACCGGGTCGTGCTAGCCGAGGACCAGGAGTTCGTCCGGCAGGCGATCGCCGCCATGATCCGGACCGATTGCCAGGACTTCGAGGTGGCGGGTTCCTACGCCGACGGGGCGGAGGTCCTGGCCGGATTCGATCAGGCGGTGCCCGACATAGTGCTGACCGACATCAAGATGCCCCGGTTGGACGGGCTCCACCTGGCCCGGCTGCTGCACCAGCGCTACCCCCGGGTGAAGGTGATCATCCTCAGCGGCTACGGCGAGTTCGAGTACGCCCGGAAGGCGATGAGCTACGGGGTCTCGGAGTACCTGCTCAAGCCCTGCCGTCCGGAGGATCTCTACGGCGCGCTGCGGGCGGCGGCGGCCGAGATCGAGGAGTACCGCTCGCTCAGCCGGCTCGCCGTCCGAGGGGTCGATGCCGCCGAGAGCGGCAGCGAGCCGGCCTCCGGTTCGGAGTCGAACGCCGATGCGCTGCTCGGCCGGGCGGTCGCCCACATCCGGGAGAAGTACTGGACGGACCTGTCGCTCGACGATGTCGCCCGGGCGTGCTACGTCTCCGGCCGGCACCTCTCCCGGTTGTTGTCGGAGAAGCTGGGCGCCTCCTTCACCACCCTGGTCACCGAGACCCGGATGGAGCGGGCCCGCGAACTGCTGCGCGACCCGTCCTACCGGGTGCAGGAGGTGGCCACCCTGGTCGGGTACAACGACTACCGGTACTTCAACTACGTGTTCAAGAAGACCACCGGCCAGACCCCGACCGCCTACCGCCGAAGCCAGCCTGACTAGTAGGGACAGGATTGGCGCGAAAGCTGACGTATGGCGCGTTCTTGAACTACCCGCGTCCGGACGGCGCTGAAAGGCTGGCGCCACTCGACGACGCAACCCGCGTCCGGCATCGAACAGAGAGGTTCTTGAGTATGAAGAAGCTGCTGTGCGCAGTTTCAGCCGTCGCGCTGACCGCGGTGCTGGCGGCGTGCGGGCAGGACGGGGCGGCCCCGTCCGGGAGCAGCCAGCCCTCGGCCGGCGCCACGGAGAAGACCGTCCTGAAAGTCATGCACGCCCGCCCCGATCCCACCGACCCGCTGTACATCTACTACGAAGACGTCAAGGCCCGGTTCGAGGCCGCCCACCCGGAGTACAGGGTGGAGTACGAGATCTACGACGGCGAGACGTACAAGAAGAAGCTGCAGATCTACGGCACCTCCAACACCATGCCCGACGTGTTCTACGTCTGGTCCAACCCCTCGGAATTCGACCCCTACGTCAACGCCGGCCTGGCCGCCGAGCTGAACCCCGCCGACTTCGCGTCCTACGACTTCCTCCCCGGCGCGCTGGAGAACGCGACGGTGGACGGCAAGCTGGTCGGGCTGCCGATGTCGATCGACTACTGGTACCTCTACGTCAACCAGAAGCTGTTCGACGACAACGGCATCAAGGTGCCGACCACCCTGTCTGAGATGAAGGAGGCGGTGAAGGCCTTCAACGCCCTCGACATCGCGCCGGTCGTGATGAACGGCAAGGAGCTGTGGAACCAGTCCGTACTGCTGGACGACTTCCTGTTCCGCTTCTCCGGCGGAGACCCGGAGCCCCGGTTCAACGCGGTGCGGCAGCAGTCGACCTTCGCCAGCAACCCGGCCTTCACCGAGGCCGCCAACGCGATGAAGGAACTGATCGACCTGGGCATGTTCCAGAGCTCGTGGGAGAGCGATGACGACGCCACCGCCAAGAACCTGTTCCTGCAGGGCAAGGCGGCAATGCGGTGGACCGGTACCTGGGAGAACGGCATGGTGTCGGACGCCGGCGCGCTGCCGGAGGTCCGTGACAACCTGACCATCATCCCCTTCCCGTCGCCGGACGGCACCGACCTGCGCACCTCGCTGGAGGGCCGGGAAGGCACCTCGATGATGGTGTCGGCGGCCTCGCCCAACAAGGAGGCTGGCATCGAGTTCCTGAAGACCTTCTTCGATCCGGCGGTCTACCCCAAGGCCTGCATCGAGCAGAACATCACCATCCCGATGCAGACCTTCGAGTCCTACGTTCCGCAGGACGCCCCGCCGCTGATCAAGACGGTGGCCTCGTCGATCGCCTCGGCGAAGTCGGTCTCGTCCCACCCGTTCTCCTTCGCGCTGACACCGGCCTTCGAGCAGGCGTCCAAGGACCTCAACATGGCCTTCTTCCTCGGGCAGATCGACGCTGCCGAGCTGTGGAAGCAGACCGACGAGGCCGCGGCCGCCAACCAGGTGCAGTAACAGCAGTCGGTCAACGTAGCCTGCCCCACCCCACCACCGTGCGGGTGGGGCAGGCTCCCCTGCTCTCCGGGAGGTTGAGGTGCGAGGAAATACCGGGTCGATCGCCGTCGAAGCGGCGCGGGCCAGTGGCAGGTCGCCGGGCGGCGGGTCGGTGAGCCCGTCCCGATCGCGGATGAGGCGTAGGCAGCGGTGGAAGAAGACGGCGACCATCGTCACCCTGCTGCTGCCGGGAGTCGTGTTCCTGCTCGGTGGCATCGTCTACCCGCTGATCCAGAGCGTCAGCGCTTCGCTGACCGACGCCAGCGGGCTGATGCCGGGCAAGTTCACCGGCCTGAGCAACTACCAGAAGCTCGCCGCCGACCGGGTCTTCTGGGTGTCGATCCGCAACGCCATCCTGCTGAGCATCGGCTACATCTTCATCTCGCATCCGATCGCGATCGTGGTGGCCTGGAACATCCGCAAGCTGCCCGAGCGGTGGGAGAAGTTGTTCCGCACCCTGCTCTTCGTGCCGGCGGTGGTGAATGTGATCGTGCTGGTCAAGATCTGGGTGCAGCTGTACAACCCGCAGTACGGGGCGTTCAACGCGATCCTCAACGGCCTCGGCCTGGGTGGTCTCACCCAGAATTGGCTGAGCAATCCGGACACCGCCATCTGGGCGGTGATCGTGATGGCGATCTGGATCGGCTGGCCGTGGAGCTTCCTGTACGACTACGTGGCGGTCAAGTCGCTGCCGGAGGACGTCTTCGAGGCCGCCCGGATCGATGGCGCCAGCGGCCTCTGGCTTCACTGGCACATCACCCGGCCGCTGCTGCTGCCGGTGATCAGCGTGTTCTTCGCCACGTCCATCATCTCGGCGTTCAAAACCATGGAGATCGTGTTCGTCTCGACCGACGGCGGCCCCGTCCACGCCACCCAGTTCATCGCCAACTACATGTACCTGCGCGCGTTCCGCACCTTCGAGCTTGGCTACGCCAACGCGATCAGCGTGGTGTTCGCCCTGATCTGCGTCCTGGTGACCGTGGTGTTCTTCCGGCTCACCCGACGCGACATCACCGAGTAGGGGATCCACGTGTTCAACCAGTCCAAGCGCACCTGGCTGCTGATCGCCGTCTTCGGCGTCGTCGCGCTCGCCCAGTTGTATCCGCTGATCTACCTGATCGACTTCTCCCTGCTGCAGAACGCCGACTTCTTCGTCTCGGGGTTGTTCAAGTGGCCGGATCCGCCGCAGTGGGGCAACTATGTCCGGGCCTGGTTCGACGGCGAGGTGCCCCGGTACTTCCTCAACTCGGTGATCGTCTGCGCCGTCACCATCGTGATCAGCCTGTTCCTGGTGCTGACCCTCTCCTACCCGCTGGTGAAGATGACCTGGCGCGGCCGCAAGCTCGTGATGGGCGCGATGCTGCTCGGCATGATGCTGCCGATCCACACCACCATCATCCCCAACTACGCCTTCTATCAGGCGTTGGGGATCCGGGATTCCTACCTGTCGATGATCATCCCCTACGTCGCCTTCAACGTGCCGTTCGGGCTGTTCCTGATGGCCGGCTACCTCCGGACCATTCCGGATTCCATCATCGAGGCCGCCGAGGTGGACGGCTGCGGGGTGTACCGGATCATTTTCCAGATCATCGCCCCGATGACCACCCCAGCCCTGGCCAGCGTCGGGATCACCACCTTCCTGAACTGCTGGAACGAGTTCATCATGGCCAGCACCTTCCTCAGTTCGGACAACTACCGGACGCTGCCGCTGTCGATCGTGAAGTTCACCACCGAGCACGGCCAGGATCTGGCCAGCCAGTTCGCGGTGATGACGCTGAGCGCCATCCCGGCGATCGTGGTCTACTTCGCCTTCAGCGAGAAGATCACCAACGGCATCATGGCCGGCGCACTGAAGGGCTGAACCATGCGGTACACCGGAAGACAGCTGGAGCAGATCTCCTTCCCGCTGGGCGGGATCGGAACCGGCTGCGTCGGACTGGCCGGCAACGGGCGGCTGATCGACTGGGAGATCTTCGGCCACCCCGACAAGGGACGCGAGAACGGCTTCAGCCACTTCGCGGTGAAGGCCGAACAGCACGGCGAGGTGCGGGACGTCCGCATCCTGCAGGGCCCCTTCCTCGGCTCGTACCAGGGCCAGGCCGGCAACGGCCAACTCCACTCCGGCTTCGGCTTCGGCCCGAACCAGTTCACCATGGCGGGCTTTCCGCACTTCGAGTCGGTGACCTTCGACGGTGACTTCCCGGTGGCCGGGTTGCAGTTCGCCGACCACCGGTTCCCCGGCCAGGTCAGGCTGACCGCGTTCAATCCCTTCCTACCGATGAACGACCGGGATTCCTCCATCCCGGCGGCCTTCTTCGAGATCCAGCTGACCAACGACACCACCGAGGCGATCGACTACACGGTGGCCTTCGCCGTCCAGAACCCGGTCGGCACCAGCGCCGTCCACAACCGCTTCGCGACGGCGGGAGCGACCTCGCTCCTCACCCTGTCGTCCGACCAGTACCCCGCCGACGACCGGCGGTTCGGCGGCCTGGCGGCCGCCACCGACGCCACCCTGACCAGCCACCAGGAGTACTGGTACCGGGGCGGCTGGAGCGATCCAGTGGAGACCTACTGGCGGGAGCTCTGCCAGCCCGGCGGGTTCCGCAACCGCCGCTACGACCAGGACTTCCGGATCGGACAGCAGCAGGTCTTCGACACCGGTGTGCTGGCCGCCCACCAGCGGGTGGCTGCCGGGTCGGTCGCCCGGATCCGGTTCGTGCTGGCCTGGCACTTCCCGAACGCCGCCAAGACCTGGGACGTCGCCTACGGCCGAGTGTCCGATCCGGACCAGGTCGCCGGCTGGCGCCACCACTACGCCACGGTATGGCCGGACGCCGCGGCCGTGGCTCTGGAGGGCGTAGCGCGGTTCTCCGAGCTGCACCGCGACACCCAGGCCTTCCGGAATGCCCTGCACACCAGTTCGCTGCCGCCGGCGGCACTGGACGCGGTCAGCGCCAACCTGGCGGTGTTGAAATCCCCCACCACACTGCGGTTGACCGGCGGTGAGCTGTACGCCTTCGAGGGCTGCGGCGCCGACTTCGGCAGCTGCGAGGGCTCCTGCCAGCACGTCTGGAACTACGGCTACGCCGTCCCCTTCCTGTTCCCCGCCCTGGAACGGTCGATGCGCGAGCTGGAGCTGACCCACTCCATGAGGTCGGACGGCCGGCTCAGCTTCCGGCTGCAGCTCCCGCTGGGCAGCCCGCCGGACGACTTCCGGGCCGCCGCCGACGGCCAGTTCGGAACCGTGATCAAGTGCTACCGGGAATGGCGGATCAGCGGCGACCATGAGTGGCTCGCCCGGGTCTGGCCGGCCACCCGCAAGGCGCTGGCGTACGCCTGGGCGGAAACCAACGAGGACCGCTGGGATCCGCAGCGAACCGGCGTCCTGGCCGGACGTCAGCATCACACCCTGGACATGGAACTGTTCGGACCCAACTCCTGGCTGCAGAGCATGTACCTGTGTGCGCTCCAGGCGGGCGCCGCCATGGCGGAGGCGATGGGCGAGGCCGACTTCGCCGCCGAGTGCCGGGAGCTGTTCGAGCGCGGCCGGCGATGGGCGGATCGCGAGCTCTTCAACGGCTCCTACTACGGCCAGCGGATCGAGCTCTCCGATCGCTCCCTGCTGGCGCCGTTCGCGGCGGACACCGGCCTGTTCGGCGACCTCACCGAGGAGAGCTACTGGAACACCGAGGCCGGCGAGCTGAAGTACCAGATCGGCGACGGCTGCGGGATCGACCAGGTGCTCGGCCAGTGGCACGCCAACCTGTGCGGGCTGGGCGAGATCCTCGACCCGGAACAGACCCGCACCGCGCTGCGCAGCCTGTTCACCCACAACTACCGGCCGAGGGTGGGCGACCAGGCCAACCCCTGGCGGCTGTACAGCCTGGACGACGAGGGCGGACTGATCATGTGCTCGTGGCCGGAGGGCGTCCGCAAGCCGGCCATCCCGCTGACCTACAACTCCGAGACCATGACCGGCTTCGAGTACCAGGCGGCCTGCCACATGCTGCAGACCGGGCTGCGCGAGCCGGCGGAGACCGTGGTGGCGTCGATCCGCGCCCGCTACGACGGGGTGCGGCGCAACCCGTTCAGCGAGCTGGAATGCGGCAGCAACTACGCCCGGAGCCTGGCCAGCTACTCGCTGCTGCTCGCCTACAGCGGGTTCAGCTACGACACCTCCGCCGGCCTGCTGGGTTTCGCCCCGCTGGACGGCGTCGGCTCGTTCCTGTGGAGCGTGGGAACCGGCTGGGGAACGGTGGACGTGCGCGAGGACGGCCTCCAGCTGGTCGTCGAGGGTGGTCAGCTCACCCTGACCACCCTGGAGTGCCCGGTCTTCGCCCGGCTCGACTCCCCGACCTGCCGAACCGGGGCTGACGATCGGATTCCGGTCGGTCGGGTACCTGGCCGAGCCGACCGGCTGAGCCTCCCGGCCACCACCCTCGGCCCGGGCGAACAGCTGGTCATCGCATCCTGAACCTGCTGCCGGACCGCGATTTCGCCCCGGTGCGGCCGGTACGTTATAGTTTCCGAGCTGGCCAGAAACGGCCAGCACGGTCTTGTTAGCAAGGCCCCGTGGCGCAGTTGGTTAGCGCGCCGCCCTGTCACGGCGGAGGTCGCGGGTTCGAGTCCCGTCGGGGTCGCTGGAGTAGCGGATACTCCACCAGGCCAGGTAGCTCAGCTGGTAGCAGCGTTCGCCTGAAAAGTGAAAGGTCACCGGTTCGACCCCGGTCCTGGCCACAGCGGTTGATTCGGCTGTCCTGTCGTTGCCGAAACCCCTCCCCAACTATCTGCCAAATATCGCGCCTGCGCGACAGATCTGTCGCGGACAGCGAGTATCTGGCAAATAGTCGGAGCTGTGGACAAACCCCCGCTAGCAGAACGCCGACGCAGAGCTTGTGGACAACTGGTCCAGGCGGACGCCGGGTGGCCACAGTGCATGGGCATGAACCCAGGAGTATGGCGTTGGTCCGAGCTTGCCGCCGAACACGGACGGGACTGGCCGCGCGGCCAGGTCGCTTCCGGACAACTGCGCCGGATAGGCCATGGTTGGTACGCGGCCCCGGCGGCCGACAACAGCGTGGTCAGGGCAGTGCAGCTCGGCGGACGCCTCGGCTGCTTGAGCGCCTGCGGTGCTCACGGACTGTGGGTGCCGCCCGGCCAGGATCTGCACGTCACATTCAACCGACGCGCACCGGGTTCGATGCCACCTGGCGTTGTCGGCCATCACGATCGTGAACTCGGATCGGAGCCCGCGGTCCGGCCACTCCTCAGCGCGCTCACTGAAGTGGTGCGCAATCACGACACCGAGACGGCGCTCATCGTGCTCGACTCGGCTATCAACCGCGGGATGGTGACTGAAGCTGACGTGATCTGCCTGGCGAACGAGTGCCCCAAACCGAAGCGACGCGTGCTGCGGTACCTCGATGGTCGAGCCGACTCCGGCACTGAGACGCGGGTCCGGTACTTCTTCCAAAGGCGCGGGGTGCCGGTCGAGCCACAGGTCTATGTCCCCTCCGTTGGCCGGGTCGATCTACGGGTCGGGCGGTCCCTGCTGATCGAATGCGACTCCTGGGCGCACCACACCGGCGAAGAGAACTACCGCAAAGACCGCGGCCGGGATCTGATCCTCATCCCGGACGCGAACCGGGTGCTACGGCTGACCTTTGAACAGGTGTTCTACCAGTGGCCAGCTACCCAGCTGGCGCTGATCCGGATGGTGCGGGCGAGGCTCCACCGACCCCTCCCACTATCTGCCAGATAACCGTTGTCCGCGACGTATATGTCGCGGACAACGAGTATTTGGCAAATAGTAGATCGGCGCGCCAAGGCCACCATGCTGGGGGACGGCCAGCGGGCGAGTCAGTGCTGTGGGACGACGGCCAAGGGTTCGGCGAAGTGGCAGGCGCTCTGGTGCTGCCCCACGCCGTCCGGACGGTCGACCAGCTCGGGCACCGTGGTGCGGCAGAGTTCCTGGGCGCGCCAGCAGCGGGTGTGGAAGCGGCAGCCCGCCGGCGGGTTGGCCGGGGACGGCACGTCGCCGTACAGCACGATCTGCTCGCGGGTCGCCTCGGCCACCGGGTCGGGCACCGGGACGGCGGACAGCAGGGCCTGCGAGTACGGGTGGGTGGCCCGCTCGTAGATCTGGGCGTCGTTGCCGATCTCGACCATCTTGCCCAGGTACATCACCGCGACTCGGTCGGAGATGTAGCGCACCACCGACAGGTCGTGGGCGATGAACAGGTAGGCCAGATCCAGCTCGCGCTGCAGCCGCTCCAGCAGGTTCACCACCTGCGCCTGAACCGACACGTCCAGCGCCGAGACCGGCTCGTCACAGATCAGCACCTTAGGGTTCAGCGCGATCCCCCGCGCCACCCCGATCCGCTGCCGCTGACCGCCGGAGAACTGGTGCGGGTAGCGGTTGATGTGCTCGGGGTTGAGCCCCACCAGGTCGAGCAACTCCTGCACCCGGCGCTTCCGCGAGCCCTTCGGCGCCGCGTCGGGATGGATGTCGAACGGCTCCCCCACGATGTCGCCCACCGTCTTGCGGGGGTTCAGCGAGGTGTAGGGATCCTGGAAGACGATCTGGATGTCGCGCCGCAGCCGGCGCAGCGCGGCGCCCTTCTGGGAGTACATATCGACCCCGTCGAAGGTCACCTTGCCGCTGGTCGGCTCCTCCAGCATCATCAGCAGCCGTCCCAGGGTCGACTTGCCGCAGCCCGACTCCCCCACCACGCCCAGCGTCTCGCCCTTGTAGAGCTCGAAGGAGACCCCGTCCACGGCTCGCACATGACCCGTGGTCCGGCGCACCACGCCGGTCTTGATCGGGTAGTGCTTGACCAGGTTCTCGGCCTTCAGTACCAGTTCACCGGTCACCGAGCACCTCCTCCCTGCGGTGGCAGGCCGCACCGCGTCCGGGTTCGAAGAACTCCAGCGGGGGCGGCGAGCCGTGCCGACAGATATCGATCGAGAACCGGCAGCGCGGGTTGAACGGACAACCCTCCGGGATCGCCAGCAGGCTCGGCGGCAGGCCGCCGATGGCACGCAGCGTCTGGCCCTTCTGGTCCAGCCGCGGGATCGACTCCAGCAGCCCCAGCGTGTACGGGTGGGCCGGCTGGGCGTACAGGTCGTTGACGCCGGCGGTCTCCACGATCCGACCCGAGTACATCACCGCGATCCGGTCGGCGACATTGGCCACCACGCCCAGGTCGTGGGTGATCAGGATCAGCCCCATGCCGGAGTCGTCCTGCAGTTCCTTCAGCAGCTCCATGATCTGGGCCTGCACGGTGACGTCCAGCGCGGTGGTCGGCTCGTCGGCGATCAGCACCGCCGGGTTCAGCGCGATCGCCATCGCGATCATGATGCGCTGCCGCATGCCGCCGGAGAACTGGTGCGGGTATGCCTTCACCCGCTCCTTGGCGGCCGGGATGCGCACCCGCTCCATCAGCTTCACGGCCTCGGCGTAGGCATCGGTCCGGTTGGCGCCGCGATGCTTGCGGAACATCTCGGCGATCTGCCAGCCGACCGGGAACACCGGGTTCAGCGCGCTCAGCGCGTCCTGGAAGATCATCGCGATCTCCGGCCCGCGCACCCGCCGCCGGTGGTTCTCGGGCAGCTGCAGCAGATCGACGCCGCAGTACTTCACCTCACCGCCGGTGACGTACCCGGGGGGCGAGTCGAGAATGCCCATGATCGCCTGCGCGGTGACCGACTTGCCGGAGCCGGACTCCCCCAGGATCGCCAAGGTCTCGTGCTGCGAGAGCTCGAACGAGACGCCGTTGATCGCCTTCGCGATGCCCTCGCGCATCCGGAACTCGACCTGCAGGTCGCGCACCTCGAGCAGCTTGCCGTCCACCGGCTCCCAACGGCCGTTGGCCGGCAGGGTCGCGGTACCACGCTTGCCCGGACGGGAGCCGCCGCTCGCGCCGCTGCTGCGCAGCGGGTCGAGGTTGGCGTCACTGGTCGCGGTAACCCCAACGGTCGCCTGCGTGCTGGGGAATCCCTCAGTCAGACCCATGCCTACCTCACCTCGCCTTCGGGTCGAGCGCGTCCCGGACGACCTCGCCCAGCATGATGAAGGCCAGCACGGTCAGGGACAGGGCCAGGGACGGGAACAACAGCATGTGCGGCGCGCTCCGGATGAAGCCCAGACCGGAGGCCTCCGAGATCGCCACGCCCCACGAGATGGTGGGTGGTTGGAGACCGATGCCCAGGAAGGACAGGGTCGCCTCGGTGGCGATGTAGGCGCCCAGGTCGATGGTGGAGACCACGATCACCGGCGCCAGCGAGTTCGGGACGATGTGGGAGGTCACCACCCGCCACGGGGTGGCGCCCAGCGCACGGGCGGCCAGCACGTACTCCAACGGACGGGTCTGCAGCACGCTGGACCGCATCAGCCGGTAGATGTTCGGCCAGCCGAGGATGGCCAGCGCGACCACCACCTTGGCCACGACCAGCAGGAACGGCGAACCCAGCTCGGTCCGCCAGGTGTACAGGATGATGATGCCGCCGAGCAGCAGCGGGATCGCGAAGAAGATGTCGGCCAGCCGGGAGAGGATGGTGTCGGTGGGGCCGCCGATGTAGCCACCGATGGTGCCCAGCACCGACCCCAGCAGGGCCGTGGTGGCGGCCGCGAAGATACCAACCAGAATGGACGCCCGGGCGCCGTAGATGGTGCGGGCAAAGACATCGCAGCCCTGCACGTCGTAGCCGAAGATCGCCTCCGAGCTGGGCAGCACCCGGGCGAGGTTCAGATCGCAGAAGAAGGGATCCTTCGAGGTGAACAGCGAGGGAAAGGCCGCCATCACCACGAACAGCAGGATCAGCGCCGCCGAGACCCAGAACATCGGGTTGCGTCGCATGTAGTCCCAGACGTCGGCTCCCAGGGAGCGGACCGGGGCGGCGGTCTGCAGATCGGGCGGCAGGTCGCCGCCGTCGGTGGCACCGGGGCTGGTCAGGGTGCCGGGCTGCACTGGAATCATGTCAGTCATGGCTGATCCTCGGGTCGAGAATGCCGTACAGCACGTCCACGATCAGGTTCACGAACAGGTAGACCAGTACCAGAACCACGACCGCGCCGACCACCGAGGTGCCGTCGCGTTGGCTGATACTTCGGTAGATGAAGAAGCCGATGCCGTTGATGTTGAAGATCCGCTCGGTGACGATCGCGCCACCCATCAGTGCGCCGAAGCTGGCACCGATGTAGGTGATCACCGGCACCAGCGAGTTGCGCAGCGCGTGGATGCCGATCGAGCGGGAGTTGGACATGCCCTTGGCGCGGGCGGTGCGGACGTAGTCGGCCCGTAGGTTCTCGACCAGTTGGGTTCGCATCAATCGGGCCACGTAGGCGACCGAGAGCGAACCCAGCACCAGGCCGGGCATGATCAGCTGCTGCCAGGTTCCCTCGGTCGCGGTGACCGGGAACCAGCCGAGCTTCACGCCGAACAGCAACTGCGAGACGGTGCCGATCACGAAGACCGGGATCGAGATCACCACCAGGGTGCTGACGGTGACCAGGTTGTCGATGAACTTGCCCTTGCGAATGCCGGCCACGATGCCCGCGGTGATCCCGATGACGGCCTCGAAGGCGATCGCGATCAGCGCCAGCTTGATCGTCACCGGGTAGCGGATCGCCAGCTCGTGAACGACGGTGTTGCCGTAGAAGTTGGTGCCCAGGTCGCCCTGCACGAGACGTGCCAGGTAGAGGAAGTACTGCACCAGAAAGGGCTTGTCGAGGTTGTACTCACGACGGAACGCCTCGACATAGGCGGGCGGGCACTCCCGGTCGCCACAACGTCCAGCGGTGGGATCGCCCGGCAGCACGAAGACCATCAGGAAGATCAGGAAGGTCGATCCCAGAATGACCGGGATCATCTGCAGCAGTCGCCTGATGATGAACTTGCCCATGTCGCAGCTCCGTCGTGACAGCCCCTGAATCGGCCCGCCGGGGAATCCCCCGGCGGGCCGACCTTACAGGTGTTGTCAGGCCAATTCCACCGACGACAGGTCGAAGGTCGAGAACGGCGTCATCTTGACCGCCTTGACCTTGGTGGACCAGCCGAACTGGCTCTGCTGGTACCACAGCGGAACGGTCGGGTTCTCCTTGCCGAGGATGGCCTCGGCCTGCTGGTAGAGCGCGTTCGCCTCGTCGTTGGTCGCGGCGGCGGCGGCCTGCTTCAGCAGTCCGTCGAACTCCTTGTTGGAGTAGTCGGAGTCGTTGGAGGAAGCCCCCGTGGCGTAGATCGGGGTCAGGAAGTTCTCGATCGACGGGTAGTCCATCTGCCAGCCACCGCGGTACAGGCCCTCGAGCTCACGGGCCTTGATGCCCTTGCGCAGGGTGGCGAAGTCCGGGGTGGTCTGCACGACGCAGTCCATGCCGAGGTTGTTCTTCAGCTGGTTGCAGAAGGCGTCGGCCCAGACCTTGTGGCCACCGTCGCCGTTCACGCCGATCGGCATGGTGCCCTTGTAGCCACCGGCCGCGTCGTACAGCTTCTTGGCCTCGGTGGGGTTGAACACGCAGTCGACGCAGGCGCCGGCCTTGTAGCCGTCCACCACCGGGGAGACCCAGCCGGTCGCCGGGGTACGAGCACCCTCGAAGACCTGCTTGGTGATCAGCTCACGGTCGAAGCCCATCTGGATCGCCCGACGCATGTCCGGGTTCTTGAAGTTCTCGTCGATCGGCGAGAAGGACAGCACCTGGATGACACCGGTGTCGCGGGTGCCGAAGCGATCCGCGAGGTCGGTCTTCCACTGGTCGGCGACCAGCATGTCGGACGGGATCACGTCGGTCAGGTCGAGGTTGTTGGCCACGACGTCGTTGTAGGCCGCGTTGGTGTCGTTGTAGATCCGGAAGGTGACCTTGTCCACCGAGCCCGGGTGCGAACCCGAGTAGTCGGCGAACTTCTCCAGCACCATCTCGGTGTCGGTCTTCGAGGTCATCTTGTACGGGCCGGCGCCGATCACCGCGTCAGCGAAGGTCTTCTTGCCCTCGGAGCTGTCGGCGAAGAACGCGTCCGGCTGCGGGATGAAGGCGGTGTAGCCCAGCCGAACGGTCAGGTTCGAGGTCGGCGAGGCGGTCTTGATGGTGAAGGTGTGGTCGTCCACCACGGCCAGGCCGCTCAGCGTCTCGGTGGTCGAGCAGCCGGCGCCCTCGGGATCGGTGAAGCCCTCGATCGGCTCGAAGAAGTACGAGTTGATCTGGGCGTTGGTGCAGGAGGCCGCCCAGTTCCAGGCGTCCACGAAGTTCTTGGCCTTGACCTCGGTGCCGTCGTGGAACTTGTAGCCCGGCTTCAGCTTCACGGTGAAGTTGGTCGAGTCGGTGGTGTCGATCGCCTCGGCGATGTCCAACTCCGGCGCGGCGGTGTCCGAGTTGTAGTGGATCAGCTTGGCGGTGACCGCGTCGAGCACGTTGCCGCCACACACCTCGCTGGTGTTGGTGCCGATCAGCGGATTCTGCGGGGTGCAGCCGCGGATCGAGATGGCGGTCGCCTCAGCCGGCGGTGCGGACTCGCCGCCGGGAGCACTGGACGAACCGGACGGCGCGGGCGTGCCGCTACAGGCGGTGGCCAGCAATCCGATGACTGCCAGACCGGCAGCCGAAGCAAGGTATTTGTGCCCTCGCATTGAACCTCCTTGAAGTTTTCTCTCCCAGCGATGTGGGCTCATGAACATGTCCTCGTCGGCCGAAGCACACAAGGATCCCCCACCTGGTGAGATTTTCGAACCGTACCAGTTGCACGCGGGATGCGTGCGTTTTCTGCGATGAAGGTTTGGTAACGCTGAACCACCTTCTCGCCGGAAGACGCCGCTGGGGCGGTCCCGGAAGGGACCGCCCCAGCGGTGATCAGCGTTGCGTTCGACTACTTGGTGTAGCCGACGTTCTCCCACACCGGGACCCGGGCCATGCCCATCGCACCGATGTTGGCCAGGGTGTCGCGGACACCCACCAGGCGGGGGCGCTGGTACAGCGGAATGGTGTGCACCGCTTCCCAGATGGCCTGGGCGGCCTCGTTGCCCAGTTCGGTCCGCTTGGCGACGTCCATTTCGACGTCGATCAGCGGCTTGAGTTCCTGCACCTTGTCGATCTTCAGATTGGCGTAGTTGGAGTCGTTGGGGACCTCTTCGCCCTTCTTGTTCTTGCTGAAGCCGTAGATCTGGCCGATGTTGTTCAGCGGGTACGGCGTACCGATCCACGAGAACGCGATCATGGCGAACTTGCGCTCGGTCAGCACGGCCGGCCAGTCCTTCTGGACGTCGACCACGCGCTGGGTCAGGTTGATCCCGATCTCCTTGAGCTGGTCGTGGGCCAGCAGGTACTCGTTCTCCGAGGTGGCGACGCCACCCAGGGTGGCGAACTCGATGTCGAGCTGCTTGCCGTCCTTCTCGTAGAAACCGGCCGCGTTCAGCGCCCAGCCCGCGCCCTCAAGCTTCTGCTTGGCGCCCTCGGGGTTGTAGTCCAGCCCGGTGGCGGCGGCCTGGTCGACGTAGTCGGGCAAGCCGTGGACGTAGAGGTTATTGTCCAGCTTCTTGATCATCTCTTCCGGCAGGCCAGCCAGGTCGGAGGCGCCGATCATCTGCCGATCGAGGCCCATCAGGATCGCCTGGCGAACGTTGACGTCGTCCAGGAAGGGGGCCTTGGCGTTCAGCGTGAAGTGACGGAAGTCCGGACCGTTGGACTTGCGGACCACGGAGTTCTGGGCACCGGTGGCCTCAGCGTAACCGGAGGCGTTCGGGCCAATGTCGTAGTAGTCGAGCTCCTGGTTGGCGAACGCCTTGGACTTCGCGTCATCGGCGATCAGCTTCCAGGTCAGCTTGTCCAGCAGCGGCTTGTCGCCCCACCACTTCGCGTTCGGCTCCATCACCACGGTGCCGGAGGTCTTGTCCCAGCTGGTCACCTGGAACGGACCGGTGAAGTACTCGTCCTTGTACTCGGCCCAGCCGTCGTTGTAGGTCTTGGCATCCTTGACGCCCTCGGCGCGCTGCGGGCCGCCGGAGATGATCGCGGTCCAGTCCGGGTAGGTGGACTTGAACGTGACCACGACCTCGTTCTCGCTGGCGCCGGCCTCGATCGACTCGATCTCGCTCCAGCCATCGGTGGTGGCCACCACGAAGTCGGCGTCCTCACCGTTGTTGGCCTTCCAGGTGGCGACCCAGTCGTCCAGGCCGATCACCTCGCCGTCGTTCCAGACGGCCTTCGGGTTCAGCTTCATGGTGAGCTTCAGCTTGCCGTCCACGACCTCGTCCACCACGGACTCGACGTAGTCGGTGTTGAGGACCGGCTTGCCGAAGCCGTCGTAGTCGTAGTAGGCGGGGCTGACCGGCGCCAGCAGCTGGTTCAGTTCAGCATCGTTACCGGCGAGGCTGAAGATGTTCCAGGTGGTGATCGGGTAGCCGATCGATCCGATGAACTCGCCACCCTGGACCAGCTGATCGCGCGGTGTCTCGTTGATGTCCCAACCGGCATCGGCGGGCTCGGACGGAGCCGTGCTGGGCGAACCGGACGGCTGAGTGGAACCACTCTCGCTCGGCTGCGGGCTGGTCACCGGCCCGCCGCAGGCGGTCAGAGCCAGAGCCAGGCCGCCGGCAAGAAGCGGCAGCAGGACTTTCGGATGCTTCACTATTCCTCCATTTTCGCGGGGGGCACTCAGAATGGGCAGCCCGCATGTGGCGTGCTCGAACACCGTACCTGAGATTTCAGCCGCGACGGAATCCACGGCCGCAAACGGTTACCCAAGCGTTACGGCCCGGAACCCCTTCTGAACCGGCTACAGCACCGCGTGCACGCGGCCGTAGTGGCAGGCCGCCTGGTGGTCCGGCCCGAAGCTGGTCAGTGCCGGCGGCACCTCCCGGCACTTCTCCCGCTGGCTCTCCGGCAGCGCCGCGTAGAGCTGGCAGCGGGTGCGGAACTTGCAGCCGGACGGCGGATCCGCCGGGCTCGGCAGGTCGCCGGTCAGCATGATCCGCTCCCGGGATCGTTCGGTGTTCGGGTCCGGGATCGGGATCGCCGACAACAGCGCCTGGGTGTAGGGGTGGACGGGGGCGGAGTACACCTCGTCCACGGCGCCGATCTCGACGATCGAGCCGAGGTACATCACGGCCACCCGGTCGGCGATGTGGCGCACCACCGCCAGGTCGTGGGCGACGAACAGGTAGGAGAGCCCCAGCCTGGCCTTCAGGTCGTCCAGCAGGTTGATGATCCCGGCCTGGATCGAGACGTCCAGCGCGGAGACCGGCTCGTCCAGGGCGATCACCTTCGGCTCCAGGGAGAGCGCCCGGGCGATCCCGATCCGCTGCCGCTGGCCCCCGGAGAAGTGCTGCGGGTACCGGCTGGCGTGGCTGGGCTCCAGCCCCACCAGGGTGAGCAGTTCACCGACCCGCTGCTGGATGACCGTCTTGCTCACGCCGTGGACGCCCATCGGCTCGGCGATGATGTCGTAGATCGGCATCCGGGGGTCGAGTGAGGCCATCGGATCCTGGAAGACCACCTGCAGGTCGCGGCGCAGCGCCTTGCGCTGGCTGCGGTTCAGCCGGCTGGTGTCCTTGCCGAGCACCTCGATGGTGCCGGCGGTGGGCTTGCCCAGGCTGAGGATCTCCATCAGCGTGGTGGTCTTGCCGCAACCGGACTCCCCCACCAACCCCAGGGTCTCCTGCTCCCGCACTTCGAGGTCGATGCCGTCCACGGCATGCACGGTGCCGACCTGGCGGCGGTAGATCGCGCCCTTCATCAGCGGATAGTGGCGCTTTAGCCCGTCCACCTCGATGACGATCTGCCGCTGCTCGCGCGGCACCGACTCCAGATCGGAGGTGGCCAGTTCGGGGGTGGGGAAGATGTCGGCGTGGGAGAGTTGACCGGCAACCACGTCCGGCACCCGGTGGCAGGCGGCACGGTGGCCGGGGGCGTCGGTCTCCAGCAACTCCGGTTCGACGGTGCGGCAGGCCTCCACCGCCATCGGACAGCGCGGCACGAACGGACAGCCGGGCGGCAGATCGACCACCGAGGGCGGGTTCCCCTCCAGCACCGGCAGCGCGGTCTTGGCGGTCTCGTCCAGCCGCGGCACCGTCCCCAGCAGACCGATGGTGTAGGGCATCCGGGGCCGGTAGAAGATGTCGTCCACGCTGCCCTGCTCGACAGGACGGCCGGCGTACATCACCGTCACCCGGTCGGACATCCCGGCGACCACCCCGAGGTCGTGGGTGATCAGGATGATCGCCGCGCCGGTCTCCTGCTGGGCCTTCTTCAGCACCTCGAGGATCTGCGCCTGAATGGTGACGTCCAGCGCGGTGGTGGGCTCGTCGGCGATGATCACGTCGGGGTCGTTGGCGATCGCCATCGCGATCATCACCCGCTGCCGCATGCCGCCGGAGAACTCGAACGGGAAGGACTTCACCCGCTGCGCCGGGTTGGGGATGCCCACCAGTTCGAGCAGTTCGACCGCCCGCGCCCACGCCTGCGCGCGGGGCACGTCGTAGTGGGTGAGGATCGTCTCGACGATCTGATCACCGACGGTGTAGACCGGGGTCAGCGCCGACAGCGGATCCTGGAAGACCATCGCCATGTCCCGGCCACGCAGCAGCGACATCTGGGCGTCGCTGTTGCCCAGCAGTTCGGTGCCGTGCAGCTTGACCGAGCCGGTGATCCGGGTGGTCGACGGGTGCAGGCCCATGATCGCCAGCGAGGTCACCGACTTGCCCGAGCCGGATTCGCCGACGATCGCCATGGTCTCCCCGGCCACCAGATCGAAGCTGAGACCGCGGACGGCCCGCACCGGGCCGGCCTCGCTGGGAAAGGTGACGTGGAGGTCGCGGACTTCCAGGACGCGGTCGCCGGCCTTGGTCCGGCGTTCCTTCAACGGGCTTGTCATGCCTGGCCTCCCGAGGACGAGCTGGGATCGAGGGCGTCGCGCAGCCCGTCCCCGACCGCGTTCACCGCCATGACCAGCAGGACCAGCACGGTGGCCGGACCCAGGAAGATCCACGGATGGGTGGTGGCCATCCGGGCGCCCTCGCCGATCAGCGTGCCCAGCGAGGTATCCGGCGCCTGGACGCCGAAGCCGAAGTAGGACAGGCCGGTCTCGGACAGGATCGCGTAGCCGACGCCCAGGGTGGCGTCGATGATCAGCAGTGAGGACGCATTGGGCAGGATGTGCCGAGTGATGATCCGGCCGGCCGACAGGCCCATGAACTTGGCGGCCAGGACGTACTCCCGCTCCCGGATGGAGAGCGTCATCGACCGCACCACGCGGGCGGACAGCGGCCAGGCGAAGACCGCCAGCAGCACCACCAGCAGCAGCCAGGCGCTGTCCCCCTGGGGGGCCCCGCGGGAGGCCACCGCGATCAGGAAGAAGCTCGGCACCACCAGCAGCAGATCGATGATCCACAGCATGAAGCGTTCGTACCAACCACCCAGATAGGCGGCCGACGCCCCGACCATGGCGGCCAGCGAGGTGGAGATGATCGCCACCAGGAAGCCGATCAGCAGTGACTTGCTCAGGCCCCGGATGGTGAGCGCCAGCACGTCCCGTCCAGCCTGGGTGGTGCCCAGCAGATGCGCCCCACTGGGCGGTTTGAGGAAGCTCATCCGATCGATGTCGTCGAACTTCCAGTACAGGAAGTTGTGCCCGATCACCGCCAGGAACACCAGGAACAGGATCACCAGGGCGCCGACCACGGCCACCTTGTTGCGCAGGAACCGGCGCCAGATCAGCGCGCTGCGGGTCAGCCGCTTGGCGTCCTTGGCCTTGCTGCCGTCCATTGTTGCCGCCGTTGTCATGCCGCTCACCCCAACCTGACTCGAGGATCGAGGATCGCGACCATGATGTCGGACAGCACCGCGCCGACCAGGACGCACACCCCGGCGAAGGCGGTCACCGCGACCGTGCCGTGGACGTCCCGATTCGTGATGGTGTCAACCCCGTACTGGCCGAGGCCCGGGAAGTTGAAGATTCGTTCGGTGAAGGTGGCGCCGGTGAACATGGTCGCCACGCTGAAGGCGAAGTAGGTGCCGGTCGGGATCAGCGCGGTGCGCAGCGCGTGCTTGAAGACGGCCTTGCGGCGGGTCAGGCCCTTGGCGCGGGCGGTCCGGACGTAGTCGGCGCCCAGCGAGTCGAGCATCAGGTTGCGCTGGATCCGGCTCATCGAGGCGGCGCCTAGGATGATCAGCACCAGGGTGGGTAACAACAGGTGCTGCAGGCGGTCGACCAGGTCGGCCAGGGGATAGTCCCCGACGTCCCCGGTCTCGCCGATGAACTCGAAGGTGCGGGTGCCGGTGGCATCGTTGTACCAGGTAGCGAGCATCTGGGCGACATGGCCGATGACGAACGCCGGGGTGGAGATGATCAGCAGCGAGATGAAGGTGACCACGCGGTCGGAGATCTTGTACTGCCGGGTGGCCGTCCAGGCCCCGAAGGCCACGCCCAACAGGATGCCGACCAGGGTGCCGATCAGCAGCAACCGTAGGCTAACCCACATCCGGGTGCTGATCTGCTCGGCGACGCTGGCCCCCAGGGGTGAGTAGCCCCAGTCACCGCGGAACACCCCGGTGAGCCAGGTCCAGTAGCGCTCGGCCAGCGGCACGGAGTCGCTCAGGTTGTACTTCAGCAACTGGCTTTCGATCACCTCCGGCGAGGGTCGCGGCTGCCGCAACTCGAACAGGGCACGGGGGTTGAGCTGGGTTGCCGCCAGCACGTAGGTGAGCGACACGGCGACGAAAAGCAGGAACAGATAGTTCAAGAATCGTCGGCCGATGTAGCGGAGCATAGGTGCGAAACTAGCGCACCAGGCCCGGTTTTCCGCAACCTTCGACGGCGCTCACGCTCAGCGCCGACTCACCACCACGGTCCCCAGCACCAGGTCATCGAGCCCTCGGCGTTCGGCGCCGACCACCACCGCGGGGATCACCACGCAGATCATCGCGGTGCGGGCGATCGCCCGCCACCAGCCCAGCGGCTGGCCGTCCAGCCGGGCCACCCGGGCCCGGGCAAGGATCTGCCCGAAGCTGCCGCCGACCAGGGCGGTGAGCACTGTCTTCTGCACGAAGAAGACGGCCAGGATCATCCACGCCCGCCAGCCGCTCTCCCGCAGCACCCCCACCCCGAAGGCGGAGACCGCCACGATCATCGAGGCACCCCAGTCGAGCAGCAGGGCCGCGATTCGCGACCGCCAGCTGGCCAGCGAGCCCGGTCCACTCCGGGGCAGCCCGAGGCTCTCCCCCGGGTAGGTGTCCTGGTGTTCCTCGGCCATGGCCCCGAGCCTACTGGGACAGCGGGGACGGCTCCGGCGTCCCGGACGCGATGGGACGATCGGGGCGGGACGTGCCCCGGGGTCTGTTACATCGCTGAAACACGGCCGCAACTGTTGGGACACGGCGGCTCGGCTAACGTGGCGGAGTCTTATTCCCATGACCTGTGGAGGCACGATGTTCCAAAGCGCCGACGAGCTGTTGGCCTATGTCAAGAACGAGGGTGTCGAGTTCGTCGACATCCGGTTCTGTGATCTGCCGGGTGTGATGCAGCACCTGACCGTTCCGGCATACGCGTTCGGCGAGGACGTGTTCGAGACCGGGATGGCCTTCGACGGCTCCTCCATCCGTGGCTTCCAGAAGATCCACGAGTCGGACATGACTCTCCTGCCCGATGTCAGCACCGCCTTCATCGATCCGTTCCGGGTCAACAAGACGCTGGCGCTGAACTTCTTCGTGCACGACCCGCTCACCCACGAGGCCTACAGCCGCGACCCGCGTAACATCGCCCGCAAGGCGGAGGCCTACCTGGCTTCGACCGGCATCGGCGACACCGCCTTCTTCGCCCCCGAGGCCGAGTTCTACATCTTCGACTCCGCGCGGTTCGACACCAACCAGCACTCGTCCTACTACTACATCGACTCCGAGGCCGGCGCCTGGAACTCCGGTGCCGAGGCGGACGTCGACGGCCGCGCCAACCGGGGCTACAAGGTGAAGTACAAGGGTGGCTACTTCCCCGTCCCGCCGGTCGACCACTTCGCCGACCTGCGCGACGAGATGGTGAACCAGTTGACCGCCGTCGGGCTCGAGGTCGAGCGGGCGCACCACGAGGTGGGCACCGCCGGTCAGGCCGAGATCAACTACCGGTTCAACACCATGCTGGCCGCCGCCGACGACGTGATGAAGTACAAGTACATCATCAAGAACACCGCCTGGGCCGCCGGCAAGACCGTCACCTTCATGCCGAAGCCGATCTTCGGCGACAACGGTTCGGGTATGCACGTCCACCAGTCGCTGTGGGCCGGCGGTCAGCCGCTGTTCTACGACGAGGCCGGCTACGGCAACCTGTCCGACATGGCGCGCTACTACATCGGCGGTCTGTTGCACCACGCGCCGTCCCTGCTGGCCTTCACCAACCCGACGGTGAACTCCTACCACCGCCTGGTGCCGGGCTTCGAGGCTCCGGTCAACCTGGTCTACTCCGCGCGTAACCGTTCGGCCTGCATCCGGATCCCGGTGACCGGTTCGAACCCGAAGGCCAAGCGGATCGAGTTCCGTTGCCCCGACCCGTCGTCGAACCCGTACCTGGCGTTCGCCGCCTGCCTGCTGGCCGGTCTGGACGGCATCCAGAACCGGATCGAGCCGCACGCCCCGGTCGACAAGGACCTCTACGAACTGCCCCCGGAGGAGCACGCGCTGGTGCCCACCGTCCCGGCGAACCTGGACGGCGTGCTGGCCGCCCTGGAGGAGGACAACGAGTACCTGCAGGCCGGCGGGGTGTTCACCTCGGACCTGATCGAGACCTGGATCGACATGAAGCGGGCCGACATCGACGCCATCCGGCTGCGTCCGCACCCGCACGAGTTCGAGATGTACTTCGACATGTGATCAGTACCTGATCACCTGTCTCGTGGACATGGACGGTGCGCCGGGATCCCCGGCCCACCTCGTCTACTTCGACATGTGATCAGTACCTGATCACCTGTCTCGTGGACATTGGCGGTGCGCCGGAACCGGCCCACCTCGTCTACTTCGACATGTGACCAGCAGCTGATCGCAAAAGGGCGCCCTGGGCAACCGGGGCGCCTATTTGCGTGTGCGTCACTCGACGGTGATCTCCACCCGGCGGTTCAGCGCCCGACCCTTCTTGGTCTTGTTGTCGGCCCGCGGCTGGGATTCCCCCTTGCCGACAGCACTTATCCTCACCTGATCGCCGAGCCGGTCATGAAGGTACGAGGCGACTGACTTCGCCCGACGTTCCGAGAGTCGTTGGTTGTGACTGCTGGTGCCGGTGGCGTCGGTGTGGCCCACCACGCTCAGCCGGGTCACGCCGGACTCGGTGAGGGCCTGGGCAACCCGGTCGAGTTCGGTCCTTGCCTTCGAGGTGAGATCCGCCGAGTTGTAGGCGAAGGCGACATCGGCCAGCAGCACGAAGTCATCGCCGTCACGGGTGCTGAAGCCCTCGATATCAGAGGTGACGAACCGCATCTCCTGCCGGGTACCAATAATCGGCTGAACCGGCCAGACGGCCGGCTTGAAGTCGGGGAAGTCCGCGACCACCGGCTCCGGCGTCGAGCTGCTCGGCGAAGCCGTCGGTTCCGCCACGGCCGCGGGCACCACCAGCGCCCACGCCAGCACGGTGGCAGCCGATCCGATCAGCAGTCGATTCATCGGACCGGGATGTCGGCGAAGGTGCCCGCTCCAGGGATCACCACATCGACCTTGGTCACCTCCGGTGGCACCGCCTGATACACGGCGCTGAAGTACATCTTCTGACCGGCGTCGAGGTAGGCCCTCAGTAGATTCACGCTGCACATGCAGTTGCCTTCGGCGTCCCGCGCCGGTAGATAGCGAACGCCATTGACCTTGTCGATCACCGCCACCCCGTCAACCGTGTTTCTCTCCGCATCAAGGGGATGACCGATCCCATCGTCGAAGTAGTCAGCGACTTGCCAGTTTCCTTTGGTCGAGAGATTGGTCGCGCTGAAGGTGACCGTCATGGCCTTCTCGCCCACCGAGACCTGATGCAGCGAGATCTCCAGCGGCTGCGGGTCAGAGGTGGTTCTGGTCTCGATGGTTGGCAGCTGCATCGGCACGACCGACGGGGTCGGGATCGGCTCAGCCGCGGCGGTCGGCGAGTCGGACGCGGTCGGCGCGCTGGGCGATGGGGTGTTCGGTGACTCTCCGGCCGAGCATCCGGTCACGATCAGGACGGCCGCCAGGGCGGCAAACAAGGGACGGAACATGGGGTGGAACCTCCTTGGGCTGCTCCGAGCCTATGCCGTGTCGGCCCACGCCATCAGCCAGGCCCATGCACCGGCGGAACCGCCGTCGGCCGTAGAGTGGTGGCGTGAGCCAGCCCGCACCCGTCCAACTCGTCGCAGTGCTGGGCGAGGGGGTGGTGGCCCCCGGCTCGGCCCTGGTCGGCGGGGACGATCTCGGGCTGACCCGGGGCGACGGCTGCTTCGACGCGCTGCGGGTCACCCAGGACGCCAACGGGCCGCGAGCCCACCATCGGCAGGCCCACCTGGCCCGGCTGGTGGCCTCCGCCGCGGCGCTGCAGTTCGAGAAGGTTCCCACCATCGCCGCGTGGGACGAGCTGATCGACGGCGCGCTCGCCGGGTGGCAGGAGCCCGGCGAGGCCATTTTGAAGCTGGTACTCACCCGGGGCACCGAGTCGGTTCGCTCCGCGCCGTTCGGCTACCTCACCATCACCAGCGCCCCCGACCACACCCGGGCCCGGCGCGGAGTGACCGCGATCAGCCTCGATCGCGGCTACCGCAGCGACGCCTTCAGCGACGCCCCCTGGCTGCTGGGCGGGGTGAAGACCCTCTCCTACGCGGTCAACGTCGCCGCCCGGCGGGAAGCCTCCGCCCGCGGCGTGGACGATGCGATCTGGCGGTCCAGCGACGGCTACCTGCTGGAGGGTCCCACCTCGGGGCTGCTCTTCTCCCGCGACGACCGGCTCTGGACCACCCCGACGCAGGGCACCGGGATCCTGGCCTCGGTCACGGTGGCCGAGGTGCTGGCCGAGGCCGAACGCCAGGGCGTCGGCACCGGTACCGCGCTGTTCACCCCGGCGCAGGCGATCGAGTGCGACGGCGTCTGGCTGGCTTCGGCGATCCGCGGCGTGCTGCCGGTGGTCGAACTCGACGGCCGGCCGATCCGGCACGATCCGGCGGTGACCAGCGTGCTGGCCGTCGCCGCCGGTTTTCCGCCGCTGACCTGAGCCGGCGGCCCACCCTCCGAACCGGCGGCGATCGGCGCTAGGGTGCGACCATGCGCGTGGTCCTGCTCGGCACCGGCTCGGCCGATGGGCTGCCCAACCCGTGGTGCGACTGCGCCACCTGCGCCGACCAGCTCGCCCGGGGACGCCGCTCCCCCACCGCCGCCCTGGTGGACGGCCGGCTGCTGCTCGACTCCGGCCCGGAGGCCCCCGGCCAGGCCGCCCGGCTGGGCCATTCGCTGGCCGCCGTCCAAGTGGTCGCGATCGGGCACGCCCACCACGACCACTGCGATCCGGCGTTCACCCTCTACCGGTCCTGGGTCACCGAGGTGCCGCTGACCGTCGTCGGACCCCCGGCGGTGATCGGCCAACTGCGTCCCTGGCTGCTGGACGCCGAACTGCAACTCGACCTGCGCGAGGTGACCGCCGGCCAGGTGGTCGAGGCCGCCGGCTACCAGCTCACCGCGTTGCCGGCCAACCACCACGCCTTCGGCGAGGCCGTGCTCTACCTGGTGGACGACGGCCGGCACCGGCTGCTCTACGCCACCGACACCGGCCCGCTGCCCCAGGCCACCCTGGACGCGCTGGCCGGAACCAGGCTGGACGCGGTGCTGCTGGAGGAGACCTTCGGCGACCAGACCGACCTCGGTCGCGGCCATCTGCACCTGCGCAGCTTCGCCGAGACCGTGGCGGCGCTGCGCGAGCTCGGCGCGGTGACCGACGACACCCAGGTGGTGGCCGTCCATCTCGGCCATCACAACCCGCCGCTGCCGGTACTGGAGGCCGAACTCGCCCGCTGCGGCGCCCGGGCCCATCCGGACGGCACCGTGCTGGAGCTGTGAGCGCCCCTAGTCGCGGCGATCGATCAGCCGGGCCAACAGCAGCGCCAGCCGGGTGCGGTCGCGCTGGTCGAGCTTGCGCAGCAGGGTGGAGACGTGGTTCTTCACCGTCCCCTCGGCGAGAAAGAGCTCCCCGGCGATCTCGGCATTGGTCGCCCCGGTGGAGACCAGCTCGGCCACCTGCAACTCGGTCGGCGTCAGGCTGGTCAGCGGCCCCTCTTCCGCGGTGGACGGGGTCAATGCGGTGCGGGCCACCCGCGGATCGATCACCATCCCGCCGGAGACCGCCTGCCGGATCGCCTCGCTGAGGCTCTCCACCGAGCAGTCCTTCAGCAGGAAGCCGGCCGCCCCGCCCTGCACCGCCGCGCGGACCACCTCCTGGTCGTCGAAGGTGGTCAGGATCACCACCGGCAGACCGGGGTGATGCTTGCGGCAGGCGGCCAGCAGGCCGAGGCCGTCCATCCCGGGCATCTGGGCGTCGCTCAGCACCACGTCGACCTCGGTGCCGGCCAGCAGGGCCAGCGCCTCCCGGCCGTCGCCGGCCTGGCCGACCACGGTGACGTCGTCCACCGTCTCCAGCAGCATGGTCAGGCCGCGGCGGAGCAGCTGCTGGTCGTCCACCACGACCACCCGCACCGGGGTCATGCCGCCACCGCCGGCAGTTCGGCGATGACGTCCAGCCCGCCCAGCCGTCCGGAAGGCTGCAGCGTGACCGTTCCGCCCAACTCCTCGGCGCGCTCGATCAGGCCGCGCAACCCGTAGCCGGGCTGGATCTCACCGGACCCGTTCCCGTTGTCGGCCACGGTCAACCGCAGGGTGCCGCCGTGGTCCCGCTCGATGCTGAACACCACCCGGCTGGCGCCGGCGTGGCGCAGCGCGTTGGTCAGGCCCTCCTGGACCAGCCGGTAGGCGAACAGCCCGCGCGGGGCGTCCAGCGGTTCGTCGGTGGCCACCTCCACCTGGACGTCCAGGCCGGTGCCGCGGAACACCTCGGCGACCGCCTCGAAGGCGCTCGGCTCGGTGAGCTGGTCGAGCCGGGCGGGGTGCAGGGCACGTACCCACAGCCGCATGTCGGCCAGCGCCTGCCGGGCGGCCACCGACGCGTTCGCCACCTCGCCCCAGGCCTTCTCCGGGTCGCGGTTGCGCATCCTTCCGGCGTAGTCCAGCGACATCGAGATCAGGGTGAGCTGGTGGCCCAGCCCGTCGTGCAGCTCGGCGGCGGCACGCGCCCGCTCCTCGGCCAGCACCAGATCGCGGGAGGCCTCCATCGCCTCGGTGAGCTGGGCATTCACCTGCACCAGCTCGGCGTGCTGGGCGTCCAGTGCCCGCAGCACCCCGGCGAAGATCAGCACCAGGGCGAACAGCACGGCGTTGGCGGCGGACTGCCCGATCACGCCGCCCACCACGTCCGGGTCGTCGGCGTACTGGCGGTGCAGCATGGCGGCCAGCAGGCCGGTGGTCACCACCGCCGTGCCCAGCCCCAGCCACATCCCCCAATCGACCACCAGCACGATCAGCGCGGTGAACAGCAGCGGAATGCCCCAGGTGTCGATCAACACCAGCGCGCCCACGCCGCACAGCGTGAGCACCAGCGAACCGGCGCGGGGCTGCCAGTCGGACATCCGGGCCCACCAGGCACCGGCCGCGACCAGGGCCAGCAGGAAGGCGATCACCGCGTCGGCGATCATGCCGTGGGAGAGCCGCAGGAACACCCCGACCATGGCGGCGACCAGGCTGGAGCCGAACAGCACGTGCAGCAGCCGGCGCACGCGGGTGATTGCCGAGACGGGGCGGGCCATGACCCTCACACTAGGGGCATTCGGCGGGCACCACCCGTGACCGCCGTCACTCCGCGGGATGCCGATCGTCCTGCCGGTGGTGACGACGGCGGCTTCTCGGCGAGTCCGGCCGCTCGTAGCGTCGGGTTCATGACCACCACCGTCTCCCACCCCACCTCCTCCGCCACCGAGAAGTTCGGCCCCGGCCCGCTGCAGACCCCGGCCGCCAAGATCTGGAGCGTGCTGCTGCGCATCGTCGTGGCCCAGGTCATCATGCTGGCCGGCTACGGCCCGATGCTGCTGATCAGCCAGCTACCTGGCATGGACGCGACCGCCGACGGCAGGGCCGGCAACTGGGGGCTCGCGCTGCTCAAGCTGACCGGGCCGATGCTGTCGGTGCCGCTGACCGCGCTCGCGCTGCTCTGGCTGGCCACCCGGTTCCTGGATCGCCGGCCGTTCCGGGTGACCGGGATCCGCGTCGACCGACGCACCCTGCCGGCGCTGCTGCTGGGCGTCGGGGTCAGCCTGGCGGTCGTGGTGCCGGCCAGCGTGCTGCTCGGCCGGCTCGGGCTGGTTCCGGTCTACCCGGACAACACCACCGCGCCGCTGTGGGTGGTGGTGGTGAACATCCTGATGATGGGCTTCGTGATGCAGGGCATCCCCGAGGAGTTCGTCTGGCGAGGCTGGCTGACCCAGTCGGTGGGCGGCAGCCAGCAGCGTCAGGCGCTGATCGCCGCGACCTTCTTCGGCCTGGCCCACATCGTCTCCAACGGCGGCCACGCCAGCTGGTGGGAGGGCGCCATCTACGTGCTGGACGCCGCGGCCTTCGGCTACGCCGCCGCGGCCCTCTACTTCGCCACCGGCTCGCTGTGGGGGGCGGTCGGCATCCACGGCGGCCTGCACCTGGCCAACTACCTGGCCCAGACCCTGGGCGGCGGCGAGGGCTGGACGCTCAACCTGGTCCAGATCACGCTCTACCTGCTGATCGGCGCCGCGGTGATGCGGCGGCTGCCGGAGCGTCCGACGGTCAACTCGTAGCCCCGCAGCTCCCTGCCAGCGGACAGAAACCGGGGAGTAGAGGCCGGCCGAGTGGATAATCCACGCGAGCGGCCTCTGCTTCCCGGTTTGTGTAGTGCGGGGAGCGTCCGGCAGGACCCGAGCTAGATCGGCAGGCGACGGAAGATCGGCCGCGGGACGTGCTTGAGCACCCACATCATCGGACGGAAGAAGGCCGGCGCCCAGATCAGCTCGCGGCCGTCGCGGGCGGCGTCCACCACGGTGCGGGCGAGCACCTCGGGAGCGATCGCACCCGGCGACTCCTTGGCCTGGGCGAGCATCTTGGTCTTCACCTGACCGGGACGCACCACCAGCACCTTCGGGCCGAACGGCTCCAGCGCCTCACCGAGCAGCCGGTAGAAGCCGTCGAAGCCGGCCTTGGTGGAGCCGTAGACGAAGTTGGAGCGGCGGACGATCTCGCCGGCCACGCTGGAGAGGGCGATGATCTGGCCGTAGCCCTGCTCCTTCATCCGCTGGCCGAGCAGTACCCCGACGCTCACCCCGCCGGTGTAGTTCACCTGGGCCAGGGCGACCGCGGTGGCGTGGTCCTGCCAGGCCTGCTCGGCGTCCCCCAGCAGGCCGAAGGCGACGATCGCCAGGTCGACGTCGGCGAGCTGCCAGGCCTGGTCGATCACGGCCGGGTGGGTGTCGAAGGCGGTGGCGTCGAAGTCGAGGACGTCCACCGTCGCGCCCGCCTTCCGCAGGCTGGTGGCGGCCTCGTCCCGGCGCTGGCTGGGACGGGCGGCGAGGATCACCCGCAGGGTCTGCTTGGCCAGGTACTCCTTGACGATGGCCAGGCCGATGTCAGAGGTGCCGCCCAGCAGCAGAATCGTCTGGGGGTTTCCGGTGGCGTCGATCACAACAGCTCCAATCGGCGGGCGAGGTCGGAGGCGAACACCTGGTGCGGGTCGATCCGGCGGCGGGTGGCGATCCAGGAGTCGATCGCCGGGTACATGGCGTGGAAGGTCTCGGCCGTGGCGCGGGAGTCCTTGGCGGTGTAGAGCCGGCCGCCGAACTCCAGCACCCGGGCGTCCAGGCCCTTCAGGAACTCCTCCAGACCGGCCTTGATCGGGAAGTCCACGCAGACGTTCCAGCCCGGCATCGGGTAGCTCAGCGGGGCGCGGTTGCCCTCGCCGAACAGCTTGAACACATTGAGGAAGGAGTAGTGGCCCGACTTCTGGATGTCGGCGATGATCCGCTTGAACTCGGCCACCGCCGCCGCCGGCACCACGAACTGGTACTGCAGGAAGCCGCGGGAGCCGTAGGCCCGGTTCCACTCGCCGAACAGATCCAGCGGGTGGTAGAAGCCGGTAAGGCTCTGCACCTTGTTGGTGTAGGTGCCGCTCTTGGCGTACCAGAGCGTGCCGAGCGCGGTGAAGCTGAGCTTGTTGGCCAGCCCGTTGGGGAAGACGTCCGGCAACTCGAACAGCGGCTTGGCGTGGAAGCCGAGCGGGTCGGCGGCCAGCTTGGGCGGCAGTTGGTCGAGCCGCGCGAGGTTGCCGCGGGAGAGCGCCGCCCGTCCCAGCTTCGGCGGAGCGGAGATGGCGTCGAACCAGGCGGACGAGTAGTCGTAGTTCGCCTCGGAGCCATCGGAATGGACGGCGATCGTCTCGTCCAGCGACCGGGTCATGATGCCGTCGGCGATGAAGTAGGCGGTCTCGGTGCGGGTCATGGTCAGGGTGGCCCGCAGGATGATGCCGGTCAGCCCGACGCCGCCCACGGTGGCCCAGAACAGGCTGGCGTCCGGGTCGTCGGGGGAACCGTCCGGGGTGAGGTGCAGCACCTGGCCGTCCGCCACCAGCAGTTCCATCGAGGCGACGTGGTTGCCGAAGGAACCGGCGCTGTGGTGGTTCTTGCCGTGGACGTCGGCGCCGATCGCCCCCCCGATGGTGACCTGCCGGGTGCCCGGCAGCACCGGCACCCACAGCCCGTAGGGCAGCGCGGCGCGCATCAACTGGTCGAGGCTGACCCCGGCGTCCACGTCGACCGTGGCGCTGGCCGGGTCGATCGAGTGGATGGTGTTCAGCGGGGTCATGTCGACCACGATCCCGCCGGCGTTCTGCGCGATGTCGCCGTAGCTGCGGCCCAGCCCACGGGCCAGGATGCCCCGGCGCAGGTGGGAGGGCGAGTCGGCATTGTGGCCGGCCACCGCGGCGACCGCGCGGGCGATGGTGTCGATGTCGGGGGTGGAGAGCACCTGCGAGGTGGTGGCGGCGGTCCGTCCCCAACCGGTGAGGCGCTGCGTGGTGGTGGGAAGCTCCGAAGTGGTCATCGTCCCTCAACTCTAGCCGGGGACGCCGCCCTGCGTTGGGCCAGCGGACCGTTCCTCGCCAAGTGTGGTCTGACTAGCTGAGACACCCGGAGGATCGCGGTCCCGGCTCACGTTCGCTTGCTGAGCTGTGCGATGACCAGGCGGAGGGCACGCTGCCCGGCAGGAGCGAGGCCATCGAGCGCGGTGAGCAGCGCGCTGAGGCGCTCCAGCGTGCCGAAGGCCTGGTCGGCGGCGGTTGGATCGGCGCCGTGGTGGAGCTCCAGGCCGACGAAGGTGGCGCTGACCAGCTGAGCCAACCCGGCGGGGTCGACCAGCAGGCCCACCGGGCTGGGTACGAGGACGCGCTGCAGCACCTGCTCCACCTCCGTCGTCCACGCTGCGATCGCGTGGCGAGTGGCGCGCGCCAGCACCGGATCGGCCGGGGCCCCGGCCATGAGTTGGGCCATCACCGTCATCGAGCCGGCGACGCGCTCCTGCTCATGGACGTCGCGCGCGATGGCCAGCAGATCGGACAGCGACCGCGCGCTGGCGAAGGCGTCCCGGTAGAGCCCGACCCGTTCCTCCACCAACGCGTTGGACGCGGCCTCGATCAACTCGCTGACCGAACCGAAGTGGTAGAAG
Organism: Propionicimonas sp.; assembly: GCA_049840415.1. GTDB lineage: Bacteria > Actinomycetota > Actinomycetes > Propionibacteriales > Propionibacteriaceae > Propionicimonas. The sequence goes on from JASGLB010000002.1 coordinate 108,170, forward strand.
ATCAGCGCCTGGTTCACCTCGGCCGCAGTCGCGATCGTCCGAGCCGAGGCGGCAGTGAGGCCCTGCTCCCGGACCACCGCCAGCGCTGCGGAGCACAGCTGCGATTTGGTTGCCTCAGCACGCGAAGTCATGACCCATCCTCCCGCGGCCCACGTTCTTGAGCGCCTGCTCAAGTTTAGGTACGGTGTTTTTGAGCAGTTGCTCAATAACTGGAGGTGTAGACCGATGAGCTCCAGCGAGAAACCACAATCCAGCCTTCCAGCCACCTTGGCTTCGACGGCCTACTGGATCCTGGTGGGAACGCTGGTGGGCTACGGCGTCGCGGGCATGCTGAGCATTGGCATCTTCCTGCTTGCAGCGTCCGCGGTGCTGTTCACTGCCGGGATCGCGATCCGGCCGATCGACAACCGCGGCGTCCCCGGGTGGCTGATTGGCGCGGCCCTGGCTCCGTGCCTGATCGCCTGGCAAAACCGGTTGGGCCCCGGCGAGCTCTGTCGTCCGGACGGGTGTGGCGAACTGCTGGATCCCCGGCCCTGGGCCGCGGTGGGAATCGTCCTGTCGCTGAGCGGGATCGCCCTGACCTGGTACGCGGTGCGTCGTGGCCGACGTTGACCAGCCCTCACCCACCGGTTGGAGAAGTGGGACGCCGGAACCGTCCCGGTGTCCCGCCGTAGCCGGGGACGCCGCCGATTGCCGAGGCCATCAACCCGGCCGGCACCCGGGTCAGTCGGAGATGTCCCAGAACAGCCGGTCCATCACCTGCCGGGCCAGCCGGGCGCGGCGCTGGTAGTCGTCCAGCAACAGCGAGGACTCCCCCTTGCCGTAGCCCAGCACCTGGGCGACCGCGGAAAGCTCGCGGATGTCGGTCGGAATCGTGTCGGAGGCCCGGCCGCGCTGCAGCATGATCGCGTTCCGGATCCGGGAGGCGAACAGCCAGGCGTCGGCCAGCGCGTCGGCGTCCTCGTCCCCGATCAGGCCGAGGCCCTGGGCGGCCCGCAGCGCGCCGATGGTGTACGGCGTCCGCAGCTCCGGGTTCGTGCCGGCGTGCTGCAACTGCAGCAGCTGCACCACCCATTCCACGTCCGACAGCCCGCCGGGGCCGAGCTTGAGGTTGCGGCGGGGGTCGGAACCGCGGCCGATCCGCTCATTCTCCATCCTGGCCTTGAGCTTGCGGATCTCGATCAACTGGGCGTGGGTCAGGCCGTCGGCCGGGTAGCGCAGCCGATCGACCTCGGCCAGCAACTGCTGCCCCAGCTCGCGGTCGCCAGCCCCGACCCGGGCCCGGAGCAGCGCCTGCGCCTCCCAGGTGGACGACCAGCGCTGATAGTAGGCGCGATAGGAGGCCAGCGAGCGCACCATCGGGCCGCCCTTGCCCTCCGGTCGCAGGTCGAGGTCGAGCTGCAGCGCGGGGTCGGGGCCGGGCTGGGCCAGCAGGGTCCGGAGGCGTCCGAGCAGGGTGGTGGCAACCTGGGTGGCGGCCGGATCCTCGGCTTCGATCACGATCATCGCGTCGGCGTCGGAGGCGTAGGAGAGCTCTTCCCCACCCCACCGGCCGAGCGCGATCACCGCCAGCCGCGGCGGGTCGGCGAACTCCCGCGCCACCACCTCGATGGCCGCTTCGACGGTGGCGCCGGCCAGCTCGGAGAGGGCGTGCCCCAGGCTGGCGACGTCCAGCTCGTCCAGCAGATCGGCCATCGCCAGCCGGAGCAGTTCGCTGCGGCGGACGGCGCGGAGCGCGGTCACCGCCTCCGCCTGACCCTCGTGGCGTCGGCTGGCCGCGCGCATCTCGGCCAGGATGGCCTCGCCGGAGCGCGGCAGCAGGCCGTCCGCCTCGCTCAGCCAGGCGGCGCTCTGCGGGTTGCGCAGCAGCAGATCGACCGCGTAGCGGCTGGACGACAGCACCTTGGCGAAGTGCTCGGCGGTGGTGCCCTCGTCCCGCAGCGTCCGCAGGTACCAGGGGGTGGAGCCCAGCGCGTCGGAGACCTGCCGGAAGGCCAGCAGGCCGTGGTCGGGGTTGGGGCCGGCGGTGAACCAGCCCAACATGGCGGGCAGCAGCTGGCGTTGGATCTCTGCCCGTCGGCTCATCCCGGTGGAGAGCGCCTCGATGTGTCGCAGCGCGGCCCTGGGGTCGCCGTAGCCGAGCGCCCGCAGCCGGATCTCGGCGCCCTCGGAGGTCAGCCGCACCTCGGCGGACGGGATCCGCGCCACCGCCTCCAGCAGCGGCGAATAGAACAGCCGCTGGTGCAGGGTGAGCACCCGGCGGGTGGAGCGGCGCCAGAGGTGGCTGAGCTCCTTGACGTCCGGCAGGCCGATGCTGCGCGATAGCCAGCGCTGGTTGGTCTCATCGGTGGGCATCAGGTGGGTGCGGCGCAGTTTGTGCAGTTGCAGCCGGTGCTCGAGCAGTCGCTGCAGCCGGTAGGCGGTGTTGAGGTCGTGGCCGTCCGCCCGTCCGACGTAGCCCAGCGCGATCAGCGCGTCGAGCGCCTCGAAGGTGCCGCGCAGCCGCAGCCGCTCGTCCGCCCGGCCGTGCACCAGCTGCAGCAACTGGACGCTGAACTCGACGTCCCGCAGCCCGCCGGCGCCCAGCTTGATCTCATGATCGGCCTGGCCGGCCGGCAGCAGTGAGACCACCCGGCGGCGCATCGCCTGGGTCTCGGCGACGAACTGGTCGTCGTCGGCCACCCGCCAGACCATCGGCCAGACCAGGTCGACGAACTCCTGGGCCAGCGCCAGGTCGCCGGCCATCGGCCGCGCCTTGAGCATGGCCTGGAACTCCCAGTTCTTCGCCCACTTCTCGTAGTAGGCGCGATGCGAGGCCAGGGTGCGGACCAGCGGCCCGGCCTTGCCCTCCGGCCGCAGCGCGGAGTCGATCTGCCAGATCGTCCCGGCGGCGGTCTGGTCGGAGCAGACCCGCACCAGCGCGCCGACCAGCTTGGTGGACACCCGGATCGCCCGGTCGGTGTCGCAGCGCGGGTTGCCGTCGGCGTCGAGCGCCGGTTCGGCCAGGTACAGCAGATCCACATCGCTGACGTAGTTGAGCTCGCGGGCGCCGGTCTTGCCGAGCGCGATGATGCCGAGCCGGACCTCCTCCCAGCCCTCCACCTCGCCGCGGGCCAGCGCCAGCGCGGCGGCCACGGTGGCGTCGGCCAGGTCGGCGAGCTCCTCGGCGACCTCCGGCAGGATGGCCATCGCGTCGGGGGCGGTCAGGTCGCGGGCGGCGATCCGCAGCAGCGCCCGCCGGTAGGCCCGGCGCAGGTCGTTGGCGCGGCCGGGGTCGGCCACCGGGGTCTCCCCCTGCGCGTCGATCGCGGCCAGCAACTCGGCCTGGAGGGACGGCAGGCTGCGCCGTCCGATATCGCCGGCCAGCAGGTCGATCTCCTCGGGATGGATGCCGAGGTGCTGGTTGAGCGCCACGCTGGCGCCCAGCACCCGGGCCAGCCGCCGCGCCCAGGTCGGGTCGGCGCCCAGCGCCGGGACCGCCTCCGGACGCGCCTGGGCGATCCGGGCCAGCCCCCTGAAGGCGAGGTCGGGGTCGGCCGCGGCGGCGAGTTCCTCCAGCAGCATGGTGCCGCGTTCCTCGCCCAGGGTCTCCAGCCAGGCCTCGGCGACCGGCGCGTGGCTCGACGGGTCGCCGAACCCCCACCGCGCCAGCCGGGCGAACAGCGTCTCGGTGCGGGCCATGGCCCCGATCGTAGTGCCGGAGCGCTGCGGCGCGCCCGGCGGTGGCGCGGACCGGATCCGGAATCGGTCAGATAGCGTGCCTGGCTGCCAGATATGGCAGCCAGGCACGCTATCTGACTCCAAATGAAGCCCCTCCCCCGTCCCCTCGGACGACACCGGCGTAGGGTGGCCGGCGATGCCCAGGAAAGTCACCGCTGCCGAACTCGCCGCCCTCAGCACCGCCCTGCGGGAGGTGGCAGCCGGCCGCGACCCGGCCGGCGCCGAGCTGATCGCCGCGGTGCGGGTGCTCTGCCGGACGCTCGGCGAGCGCCACCCCGGCGGCGTCCTCGAACTTCGCGTGCCGCCCTACGCGGCGGTGCAGCTGGGCATCGGACAGCGTGGCGCCCACACCCGCGGAACGCCGCCCAATGTGGTGGAGACCGACGCCCTCACCCTGCTGCGGCTGGCGGCCGGCACCCTCTCCTGGCCGGACGCCCTGGCCGGCCGGGCGGCTACCGCCAGCGGGCCGCACACCGATCTCTCCGAGGTGTTCCCACTGGCCTGATCCGCACCCACAGGTGGCTCACAGGGTGAGCGGAAGGTTCCCACAGCCGGCCTCCCTAGCCTGCTGGCGTACCCGCCGAGAGGAATGCCAGCAATGAGCCTGCCCGCCGACCCCGTCACGACCGACCAGGCGCCACCGCGCCGTAAGCGGCTGACCCGACGCCGGGTGATCGCGCTGGTGGCGCTGATCGCCGTCCTGGGCATCGGGCTGACGGCCTTCCTGGTGCTCCGGCCGCAGGGCAACGCCCAGGCGCTGAACCGGAGCCGCACCTTCACCGCGCAGGCCGAGCAGGGCACCCAGACCCAGACCGTCGGCCTCTCCGGCACCCTGGCCCCGCAGACCCAGGCGAACCTGAACTTCCCGGTCTCCGGCACGGTGACCAAGGTCTACGTCGCCGCCGGCGACACGGTCAAGAAGGGCGCCAAGCTGGCCCGGCTGGACGACGACGACCTGCAGAACGCGCTGAAGCTGGCGAAGGCGAACCTGACCACCGCCCAGGCCAACCTCGACGACATCGAGGACGACGGCAGCACCGCGGCGATCGCGGCGGCGAAGGCCCAGGTCCGCTCCGCCAAGGCGGCGGTGACCAGCGCCGAGGACGACCTGGACAACGCCGTGCTGCGCTCCACCATCGCCGGGACGGTGGCCTCGGTCGACCTGAGCGTCGGCGACACCGTCTCGGCCGGCTCCTCCGGCCAGAGTTCGCCGTCGGGCTCCGGCTCCGGCGCGTCCACCACCTCGTCGGCCTCGACCACCGCCCAGGTGGTGGTGATCTCCACCGACAAGTGGAAGCTGGACGGCACCGTGGGCAGCAGTGACCTGGGCAGCCTGAAGGCCGGCCAGACCGTCGCCGTCACCCCGGACGGCGCCACCGAGCCGATCGCCGGCAAGGTGACCTCGGTCGGCATCGTCGCCACCTCGAGCACGGACGGCTCGGCCACCTTCCCGGTCGAGATCGCGCTCGACGGCGACCACCCCGACCTGTTCTCCGGCACCACCGCCACCGCCACCGTGACCATCGCCGAGTACCCCGACGTGCTGACCGTCCCGACCCTGGCGATCACCACCGCCGACGGCAAGTCGATGGTCACCAAGGTCGACGGCCAGACCACCAGCCAGGTCGAGGTGACCATCGGCCGGGTGTTCGGCGAGGCCACCGAGATCACCGCCGGCCTGGCCGCCGGCGACACCGTCCAGATCAGCTTCACCATGCCCGAGCAGACCCAGTCCGACCAGGAAGGCAACACCGGCTTCCCGGGTGGGGGCGGCGGCTTCCCCGGCGGCGGTGGCGGCGCCCCGCCCGGTGGCGGCAGCGGCTTCCCCGGCGGCGGCCAGGGCCGGAGCAACCGATGAGCGCGCTGCTGTCGATGGCCGGGGTCCGGAAGGTCTACGACACCGGCGCGGTGCAGGTCGAGGCGCTGCGCGGCATCGACCTCGAGGTGGCGACCGGCGACTACCTGGCGATCATGGGCCCCTCGGGCTCGGGCAAGTCCACCCTGATGCACATCATCGGCTGCCTGGACGTGCCCACCGCCGGCCGCTACGAACTGGACGGCGAGGAGGTCGCCCAGCTCACCGAGAACCAACTGGCCGAGGTCCGCAACCGCCGGCTGGGGTTCGTCTTCCAGAGCTTCAACCTGCTGCCCAGCCTGAGCGCCCAACGCAATGTCGAGCTGCCGCTGGTCTACGCCGGGGTCGGCACCGCCGAACGTCGCGAGCGGGCCAAGAGCGCGCTGGAGCGGGTCGGCCTGGGCAACCGCCGCGATCATCGTCCCGGCGAGCTCTCCGGCGGCCAGCAGCAGCGGGTCTCGGTGGCCCGGGCGCTGGTCACCGACCCGTCGCTGATCCTGGCCGACGAGCCGACCGGCGCGCTGGACTCGGTCTCCACCCGCGACATCCTCGACCTGTTCGCCGAGCTCAACGACGCCGGCCGGACGATCGTGGTGATCACCCACGAGGCCGAGGTGGCCGAGCGGGCGAAGCGGGTCGTACACATCTACGACGGGCTGCTGACCGACGAAGCCCGAGAGGAGAGCCGAGTTCACTCGAGCCGTCCCGAGGGCGAGAAAGGTCTTGACGAGCGCAGCGAGGAACACACCGACGAGCCGGTCCATGCCCTGGGGGGTGTGGCCTGATGCAGTGGCGCGAAACCGTCCGCACCGCGATCGAGGCGCTGAACGCCCGCCGGATGCGCTCCACGTTGACCATGCTCGGCATTCTGATCGGCATCTCCGCGGTCATGCTGACCGTCGGGCTCGGCCAGGGGGCCGGGACGCAGATCTCCAACCAGATCGGCTCGCTGGGCGCAACCACGATCATCGTCTCCCCCGGTCAGACCAGCTCCGGCGGCTTCCGCGGCGCCGGGCAGGCCACCACCCTCACCACCGCCGACGCCGAACTGCTGGCCGACCCGGCGGTGACCCCGGACGTCTCCGGGGTGGCGGCGGTCTCGTCCACCCAGGGCTCGCTGCAGTCCGACGAGACCACCTGGACCTCCACCGTGGTGGGCACCACCTCGGCCTGGCTGCCGGTGCGGGGACGCGAGGTCGGCTCCGGCCGGTTCTTCACCGACGACGAGCTGGCGTCGTCCGCCGCCGTCGCGGTGATCGGGGCCGACACCGCCGCCGAACTGTTCAGCAGCGGCTCCGCGGTCGGCCAGGACGTGCTGATCAACAACCAGCCGTTCACCATCATCGGCATCCTGGCCGAGGCCGGGTCGTCGATGGGGATGAGCGAGGACGACACCGTGGTGGTGCCCAGCACCACCTTCGCCGCCCGGCTCTCCAGCTCGGGCAGCGCCACCAGCGTCTCCACCATCTACCTGCAGGCCACCGACGACGAGAGCCTCGCCGCCGCCTACCAGGAGGTGAAGACCGCGCTGCTGTCGGCGCACCAGGTGACCGACGACGACGCCGACTTCACGGTCAGCACCCAGACCGCGCTGATCGAGGCGGCCAGTTCGATCAGCGGCATCCTGTCGCTGCTGCTCGGCGGCATCGCCGGCATCTCGCTGCTGGTCGGCGGCATCGGGGTGATGAACATCATGCTGGTGTCGGTCAGCGAGCGGGTCCGCGAGATCGGGCTGCGCAAGGCGCTGGGCGCCAAGCCGGGCGTGATCCGCAACCAGTTCCTGGTCGAGGCCGGCGTGCTCGGCCTGCTGGGCGGCGCCGCCGGCGTGGCGCTGGGCTACGCCGGGGCGGCGATCCTCTCCCCCGTACTGGGGATGACCGTCACCATCTCTCTCACTGCCACCCTGCTCGCCCTGGCGGTCTCGCTGGGGATCGGCGTGGTCGCCGGGGTCTACCCGGCCACCCGCGCCGCCCGGCTGGCCCCGATCGACGCGCTGAGGAGCGAATGATGAACTCGAAACTACGCACCGGTCTGATCGCCGGGGTGAGCCTGGTCGCGGTCGGCGCGATCGGGACGGTCTGGGCGACCAGCTCGGCCGCCGCCCAGGACCGCTACGTCACCGCCGCGGTGGGCACCGGGGAGGTCTCGCAGAGCTTCCTCGCCTCCGGTACCGTCTCCCGGAAGAACCTGGTGGACGCGGACTTCAGCGTCACCGGGACGGTGAAGAAGGTCAAGGTGGCGGTCGGCGACCAGGTGGCGGCCGGCGACGTCCTGGCCACCCTGGACACCACCGCGCTGAAGCTCACCCTGCTGAACGCGGAGACCGACCTGGCCAGCGCCAAGGCCACCCTCTACTCCGCCGAGCACCCGAGCAGTTCCTCCTCCGACTCGCGGGGCGCGGGCAGCCTGCCCAGCGGCAGCTCGAGCAGCAGCGGCAAGGGTTCCTCGTCCGGCTCGGGCACCGGGACGTCGGTGCCGAGCGGGATCACCGCCACCGACGCGACCAAGCTCTACCAGGCGATCGCGGCGCTGAACGTGGCGACGCTGAACTGGAGCAACCCCGCCGAGCCGACCACCTGCGACCTGATCCAGACCGCGCTGCTGAACGCCAACCAGCAGACCACCGATCCCGGGGAGGGCTCCGGCTCCGGACAGACCGATCCGGGCACCGGCTCCGGTTCGGGCGACAGCGGCGGGACGGGCTCCGGCGACAATGGCTCGGCCGACCCCGGAGACTCCGGCGACAACGGCGGCTCGACCGACCCCGGGACATCCGACGGCACCACCGACCCGGGGACCTCCGACGCCGGCTCCAGCGGTGGTGACGACGGCAGTGCTGACCAGGGCTCCTCGGACACCGGTGCCCCGGCTGACACCGGTGACTCCAACTCCAGCGACTCCGGCTCCGGCTCCGGCTCCGGCTCCGGCGATGCTTCCGACAGCGGTTCGACCGACGCGACCACCGACTCCGGCGACACCGAGCAGCTCGCCCTGGTGGTGGACGACATCACCGTCGACGACATCAAGGCCTGCGGCCAGGCCCGCGAGGACCTGCTGCTCGCCAATGCGAAGCTGACCGACTACTACCAGCAGTTGATCACCACCGGGACGATCGACGACGGCACCGACACTCCCACCACCCCGACCACTCCGACCACGCCCAGCACGCCGTCCACGCCGTCGGGCGGCTCGTCGGGTTCGGGCAAGACGTCGAGCACCGCGACCGTCTCGGCCCGGGCGGTCGCCTCCGCCGAGGCGGACGTACTGCGTGCGCAGCAGGCGGTGGACGCCGCCGAGACCGCGCTGACCAATGCCGAACTGGTGGCGCCGATCGCCGGCACCGTCGGCGCGGTCAGCCTCGCCGCCGGGGGGAGCTCGTCGGGTGGCACGGTGACCATCGTGGGCGACGGGACGGCGCTGGTGAGCATCGAGGTGCCGCTGGCCACCCGCACCCTGATCAGCCAGGGCATGGCGGCCACCGTCACCCCGGCCGGCGGCGCCGCCTCGCTGACCGGGACGGTGTCGACCATCTCCGTCCTGGAGACCTCGGGCACCGCCGGCGACAACCCGACCTACACCACCGTGATCGCGGTCGACGACCCCGACCAGGCGTTGAAGGAGGGCGCGAAGGCCGGCGTCGAGATGGTCACCGGCACCGCCTCAGGGGTGCTCACCGTCCCGGCCTCGGCGGTCACCCCGACCGGCTCGGGCAGCGGCACCGTCCAGGTGGTCGCCAGCGCCTCGTCCGAGACCGCCGAGACGGTCACGGTCAGCACCGGCGCGGTCGGCGGCGGCCTGGTCGAGATCAAGGACGGCCTGACCGAGGGACAGTTGGTGGTGCTGGCCGACCGCACCGCGACCATCGACAGCCTGACCACCTCGACCACCTCGAACCGTCGGTCGGTCGGCTTCGCCGTCCCCCGCTGACCACCTCGGAGGCCTGGGACAGGGAACCGTCCCCATGTCCCAGCGGCGTCTGACGAGCTGGGACAGGGGACGGTTCCTTGTCCCACCTTGTCAGGGGATGAAAGCGGCCGGTTCGCAGCGCCGGGTGCTACAGGTTCGGCAGGGTGTTGCGGAGTTCCCACTCCGAGACGTGGCCGCGGTAGGAGTCGTACTCGGCCTTCTTGTTGCGCAGGAAGAAGTCGAAGACGTGCTCGCCCAGGGTGTCGGCGACCAGCTGGGAGTTCTCCATCAGGTCGATCGCGTTGCCCAGGCTGCGCGGCAGCGGCTCGATGCCCAGCGCGTGGCGCTGCTTGTCGGTGAGCGCCCAGACGTCGTCCTCGGCGCCCTCGGGCAGTTCGTACTCGCCCTCAATGCCGGCCAGGCCGGCGGCCAGCACCATGGCGTAGGCCAGGTAGGGGTTGGCCGCCGAGTCGATCGAGCGCAGCTCGATCCGGGCGGACGCCCCCTTGTTCGGCTTGTACATCGGCACCCGGACCAGCGCGGAGCGGTTGTTCTGGCCCCAGCAGATGTAGCTCGGCGCCTCGGCGCCGGCCACCAGCCGCTTGTAGGAGTTCACCCACGGGTTGGTCACCGCGGTGATCTCGGCGGCGTGCCGCAGCAGGCCGGCGATGAACTGCCTTCCGGTCTTCGACAGGTTGTACTCGGCGCTGGCGTCGTAGAAGGCGTTGGTGTCGCCCTCGAACAGCGAGACATGGGTGTGCATGCCGGAACCGGGGTGGTTCTCCAGCGGCTTGGGCATGAAGGAGGCGAACATGTTCTGCAGCACTGCGACCTCCTTGATCACCACCCGGAAGGTCATGATGTTGTCGGCCATCGTGAGCGCGTCGGCGTAGCGCAGGTCGATCTCCTGCTGGCCGGGGCCGCCCTCGTGGTGGCTGAACTCCACCGAGATGCCCATCTGCTCCAGCACGGTGATCGCCTGGCGGCGGAAGTCGGCCGCCGGCGACGTGGAGGTGTGGTCGAAGTAGCCGCTGTGGTCGGCCGGCGTCGGCGCCTGGCCCGGGACCACCGGCTGCTTGAACAGGTAGAACTCGATCTCGGGGTGGGTGTAGTAGGTGAAGCCCATGTCGGAGGCCTTGCGCAGCGCCCGCTTCAGCACGTACCGCGGGTCGGCAAAGGACGGCGAGCCGTCCGGCAGCCGGATGTCGCAGAACATCCGCGCCGTCCCCTGGGTTGAGCCGCGCCAGGGCAGCAACTGGAAGGTGGACGGATCGGGGTGGGCGACCATGTCGGATTCGAAGACCCGGGCGAAGCCCTGGATCGCCGAGCCGTCGAAGCCGATCCCCTCGTTGAACGCGCCCTCCAGTTCGGCGGGAGCGATCGCGACCGACTTCAGGAACCCCAGGACGTCGGTGAACCAGAGCCGGACGAACCGGACGTCCCGTTCCTCCATGGTGCGAAGCACGAACTCGGTCTGCTTATCCATGCGCCCCAGTCTGCCGCCGGAATTGTTTCAGGCGGGTTACGACGGGCCGGGATCTCAGGCAACCCGGCAAATCCGGCCCGGATCGCGGCCCGGGCCGGACACCGGGGCCGCACGAGCAGGCAGCTTTGTCGCAATTCTGCAGGTCGATGCTGATCGGGGGGCGTCGGAAGGCCTCTGATCGGATCGAGTTGCAGAATCGCGTCAGGCCGCCGGACGGCTACGACCGGAACGGACTCCAGCCGGCGTCGTCGTCCTTCTCGTCCTCGTCGGGGTCGTTGAACCGCGGGTCGGTCTCCCACTCCTCATTGCGTTCGGCCACCCGCTCCAGCGCCTTCTGGGCGTCGGCCGCGGTGGGATAGGGGCCCAGCCGGGTGGCACTGCGGCAGCCCTCGTAGGGCTCGACGGTGTGATGGTCGAGGCAGTAGTACCAGCCACTGGACATCGGGCACCTCCGGGAGCAGTTCCGTACCAGGTCACTATCATCGCCAGAGTGACTCCGATCAAGCCCTACCCGATCACGCCGCGCCGGCCGGTGCCGGCCAGCATCCCGCGTCCGCACTACGTGGACAAGCCGATGCCCGAGCACTACAACGGTCCCCACGTCCAGACCGCGGAGACGATCGAGCAGATGCGGGTGGCCGGACGGATCGCGGCCCGGGCCATGCAGGCCGGTGCCGACGTGATCGCACCGGGGGTCACCACCGATGCCATCGATGCCGCGATCCACGAGTTCCTGCTCGACCATCACGCCTACCCCTCGACGCTGGGCTACCGGGGTTTCCCCAAGTCATGCTGCACTTCGGTGAACGAGGTGATCTGCCACGGCATCCCCGATCTGCGGCCGCTGGAGGACGGCGATCTGGTGAAGATCGACGTCACGGCCTTCGTCGACGGCGTCCACGGCGACAACTGCGCCACCTACTTCTGCGGCGAGGTGGACGAGGCCTCGCGGCTGCTCACCGAGCGCACCCGGGAGGCGATGAACCGCGGCATCAGGGCCGCCCGGCCGGGCCGTCAGGTGAACGTGATCGGCCGGGTGATCGAGGCCTACGCCAAGCGGTTCGGCTACGGCGTGATCCGCGACTACACCGGCCACGGGGTGCATTCCGCCTTCCACTCCGGCCTGGTGATCCCGCACTACGACGAGCCGCTGGCCGACACCGTGATCGAGGTCGGGATGACCTTCACCGTCGAGCCGATGCTGGCGCTGGGCGACCAGCGCTCCCACGTCTGGGCGGACGACTGGACGGTGGTCACCGACGACGGCTCCCGGGTGGCCCAGTTCGAGCAGTCGATCGTGATCACCCCGGACGGCGCGGAGATCCTCACCGCCCCCTGATCGTCCGCTCAGTCGGCGTCCAGGCAGCGCAGCGCCTTGGCGGCGGCGGTGTCCTTCTTGCCGGGCTTGAGCGGGAAGTAGACCCGCTGGGCGTCGGAGGACTTCCGGTACGACGGCGCATTGGTGACGAACAGCGCGGTCGACGGCACGTTCTCCCGGGTCAGACCGGCGCCATTGGGGTTCACCTGGGTGGCGACCGCCACCGTCCACCACTTGCCGTTGGCGCGCACCAACTGGCCCCGCGGGTAGGTGATCGCACCGCCCACCTGGCCAACCTGTTCGAGGTGGGCGAGCAGGTCGGCCGAGGCCGCCCGGCAGGTGGCCCCCTTGGCCAGCTTGCCGGTGTAGGTCTTCGGGTCGGTCGGCTCCAGCTTGGGCTTGGGAACCGGCAGCTTGCTGGCGCAACCGGCGGCCTTGCGGATGGCGGCGTCCTTCGCGTAGTCGCTGAGCCGGTAGCCGGTGGCCGGTTCGGTCCACTTCGACGACTCCGCGGCGACCACGAAGAAGTGCTGCTCGGGCACGGACTCCCGGGTGTAGCCGGACTCGTTCGGATGCACCTGCGTCATCACCGCGATCGCCCACCAATCGTCGTTCGACCGCACCATCGAACCGCGCGAGTAGGTGATCGCGCCGCCCACCGAGCCGACGTTCTGCAGATGAGCGAGCTGTTCGGCCTTGAGGGTCACGCACTTCGCCTTCTTGGCCGGCTTGCCCTGGTACGCGTACGGGTCGGGTTCGGGGATGGGGGTCGGGGTGGGCGTTGGCGTGGGGGTCGGGCCGAGGGTGACGTCGGGCACCGGCGGCACCGGTTCCTCCAGCATCCACGCCATATGGCACCCGGAGAGCAGCGCGGCCAGCACTGCCGCGCCGATCACTCGTCCGAGCGGGCGCATGACCACAGGCTACCCCGGCCGGACGGTGGCTGAGCCCGGGAAACCGAGTCCGGGCGAGGGGGACGAGTGGGGCTGTAAGCCGGATTCTGTGGTTCCGAGGAACCGGTGATCATCCATCTGCGACGGCTGTTGCCAGCCGCCTTCGCCTTCCGGCGTGCGACCTACCCGGACGCCTGGCGCGAGCAGCGCTCATCCGGCGTCCGCGGGTCCGATCCGAGGACCGGGCCCTTCTTGGTCTTGCTCCGGGTGGGGTTTACCAAGCCATCCCAGTCACCTGGGACGCTGGTGGTCTCTTACACCACCGTTTCACCCTTACCCCTTGCGGGGCGGTCTGTTCTCTGTGGCACTTTCCCGCGGGTCACCCCGGGTGGGCGTTACCCACCACCCTGCTCTGTGGAGTCCGGACTTTCCTCAGCCTGTCGGCTGCGATCACCCGCCCCACTCGTCGTCAGCCAGTCTACGGCAGCGCCGTCGGGCGCTTGGCCGCCGGCTGAGTCCATTTGCAGTCAAATTAGCAGGCTTGGCTGCCAAATATGGCAGCCAAGTGCGCTATCTGACTTCAAATGGAATCCACCGGGCCGGGCTACGGCAGGGTGGCGAACCGGACGGCACCGGTCAGCAGGTCGGCGGACACCAGGGTGGCCTCGGCCTGCTCCCCCAGCACCAGGCCGGAGCCCTTGATCGCGGCCTCGACGGCGGGGTCGGTCAGCTGGATCACCCCGGCGTCCTTCTCCGGCTCGATCTCCAGCACGGTGCCGACGAAGGTCTCGCCCAGCCGGGGCGCCAGCACCATGGCCTCGACCAGGTCGACGATGCCGCGCTCGAACTTGCGGGCACGGCGGTTGCTCTCGTCCATCTCGCCGGGCAACGAGGGCAGCGCCGCCAGCACCCAGTCCGGCACCGGCTCGCCGGCGCTCAGCGCCAGGCAGATCTCGCCGGCGTAGCGGTCGACCAACCGGCGCAGCGGCGCGGTGCAGTGGGCGTAGGGAGCGGCGATCGCGGCATGCTCGGCCTGCTCGGGCGGCTCGCCGTCGAAGGCCGCGTAGCCGGCTCCCCGGAACAGCAGCGTGCAGGCGTTCAGCATGGCCGCGTGCCGGGGGTTGGCCGGGTCGAGACTGCGGACGAACCCGGGATAGTCGAGGCTGTGTGACCAGCCGATGCCCAGCGCGGCGGCGGTGCGACGCAGCTTGGCCAGCCCTGAATCCCGGGCGGGCGGAAGGGTGCGCAGCACCCCCACTCCCCCGTCCAGCATGAGCTGGGCGGCTGCCATGCCGGTGGCCAGCGAGAGCTGGGCGTTCCAGCCCTCGATCGGCAGCTGGGCGCGGAAGGAGAGTTCCCAGCCCGACGAGCGAAGCGAGGAGTCGCGGTGTCCGGTGGTCACCACCTCCTGCTCGGGTACCGGCAGGCTGACCCCGCCGCGGGCCGCCTCCTGCTCCAGCCGGAGCAGCCCCACCTCGCGCAGCAGGACGAGTTGCTCGTCGGTCGACCCGGCGTCCAACGCCCGCTGCGCCTCGACGTAGGACCACTGCCGCCGGCTCCGCACCCGGGCCCGGGCCACCCGCGCCGAGGTGGTGGCGCCGGCCTGGTCGAACTCGAGTTCCCAGACCAGGGCCGGACGCACCTGGTCGGGCAGCAGGCTGGCCGCCCCCTCAGCCAGCACCGGCGGGTGCAGGCCGACCCGGTAGCTGGGGGCATAGAAGGTCTGGCCGCGGGCGTGGGTCTCGGCGTCCAGCGCCCCGCCCGGCCGGACGAACGCCGCCACATCGGCGATGGCGTACCGCAGCAGGTACCCGCCGGCCCGCCGCGACAGCTGGAAGGCCTGGTCGAGGTCGGTCGATCCCTCAGGGTCGAGGGTGACGAACGGCAGGTCGGTGAGATCCCGCTGCGGCAGCACCGGGCTGGTCGCCGCCCGCTCGGCTTCGGCCAGCGCGGCCGCCGGGTAGCTCCCTGGGACGCCCAGGCTGGCCCGCAGCCGGCGCAACCCCTCCCGCAGAACCGGGGGTTCGTCGAGCCGTAGCGAGACCTGGCGAGCCGGCATCATCGTCCTTCCGAAGCGTGGCCGCCAGCCTAGACCAGCGGCGGAAGACCGTGGGGCTACGCTGCGTCCCATGGCCTGGACGACGCGCGACTCCCGCACGGTCTACCAGAACCAGTGGATCGAGGTCCGGGAGGACCAGGTCACCGGACCGGCCGGCGACGGGATCTACGGCGTGGTGACGATGCGGCATCCGGCGGTCTTCGTGGTGGCCCTCGACGAAGCGGACCGGGTCTGCCTGGTCACGCTGCGGCGCTACACCACCGGCCGCTCGATCGAGCTCCCGGCCGGCGGCAGCGACGGGGAGGATCCGCTGCGCGCCGCTCGCCGCGAGTTGCGGGAGGAGACCGGACTCGAAGCGGACGAGTGGGTCGAGCTCGGCTCGATGAACGCCCTGAACGGCATCGCGGTGGCCCCCGAGCACGTCTTCCTCGCCCGCGGCCTGCGGAGCACCGGCGACGGCGATCACGGACAGGCCGAGGAGGGCATCGACGAGGTCAGCTGGGTGCGGTTCGAAGAGGTGCTGCGGATGGTCGCGGACGGCCGGATCACCGACGGCGAGACCATCGCGGCGCTCGCCTTCGCCGGCATCCGGCTGGGCCGGTTCCGCTGACCTTCCTCAGCTGGTTCGCCGCACCAGCACCTGTCGCGCCGGCACGCTGATCGCGGCCACCCCGGCGGCGATCAGCGAGATCGAACCGATCACCAGCAGGGCCGGTTGCCAGGGGACGACCAACACCGGACCGAGCATCCGGTGGAAGGACGTGGACGCCAGCGCCATCGGGATCCCGGTCAGCAATCCAAGGCCGAAACCCACCGCCGACCCCAGCAGCGCCAGCAGGGCGGCCTGGGCGGTGGCCAGGTTGCAGCTCAGCCCCGGGCTGGCGCCCACCGCGGCGAAGGTGGCCAGGAAGGGTCGCTGCTCGGCGGCGGCCAGCACCGTCGCCATCGCGGCGGCCACCACCGCCATCAGCGAGAGCGTCACGGTCAGCAGCACCACGTAGCGGTCGGGCGCCTGCTGGGCGCCCCGCTCGACCAGGAGCCCCCAGTTGGGGTCGTCGATCGCCGCCTGCAGCCGGGCTTCGAACTCAGGGCTGATCGGCCCGGAGGGATCGACGATCCGGACCGCCAGCTCCGCCATCAGGTGGTGATGGGCCGCCGACTCGAGGCTGATCAGCGCACCGACCCTGCCGTGGGAGGAACCGCGATCGAGCAGGGCCGTGGTCACCGGCAGGGCCGGAAGATCGATGCTGCGCTCGGCTGCCGCAGGGTCGGCCGAGCCGGGATCGCGATAGGCCAACCGTAGCCGGCCGTCGATCAGCTCATTGCGGCCGGTTCGCATCGGATGGTCCGACGGCGAGGTGTCGACCAGTGCCCCGCCGCCGCGCAGCACCGCCTGTTGGGTCCGATCCAGCCCGAACAGCCAGGCCAGATCCTCCGCCGAGGCCGCCAGCAGGTACCGATCGTCGCTGCCCAGCGAGGCGCAGGATTCCGTGGCGTCCTCCGCCTCCACCAGGCTGCAGCCGGGCCGCAGCGCGTACACCGCGCTCGTCTCCTCAGCGGAACCGTTCGCCGACCAGCCCAGGATCTCCCCGACCACGGCGGTGCGCAGCGTGGGGTCGACCCGGGTGACGGTCTGCTCGATCCCGGGGGCGGTGCGGACGGTGGAGCTCGCCTGCCCCTGTCCGTAGGGCAGCCGCGGGATGTACAGCCGCGCGATGTCGGCACCGATGCTGGCGGTCAGCGTCCACACCACGCCCAGCAGCAGCGAGCCACTCACGATCGCAGCCAGGGTGGCGGTGGCCCGGCCCCGCTGCCGGCCGAGGTCGCGCAGCGCCATCCGGAGCACCACCGGGCCGGGAGCCAGCCGGCTGAGGCCGGCCAGCAGTGCCGGTAGCCCGAGCAGCGCGCCGGCGACGGCGACCACCAGACCACCGAACCACACCGCGAAGGCGGGCCCCTCTCCGTAGCGCTCCAGCCCCGCGCCGGCCCAGCAGCCGATCAGCCCGGCCACCAGCAGCGCCAGCCCCCACCACGGCGCCTGCCGCAGCGGTGGCGCCGAGCGGGCACTCCCCCGCAGCGCGGCAACCAGTTCCAGCCGGCCGAGACCACGGGTCGGGATCAGCGCGGCGACGATCGCCGCCAGCACGCCAAGCAGCAGCACCACCGCGACGAACGGCGGCACCTCCAGCGGACCATGGACGTCTCTCGGGTCAGAGGAGATCGCCGACCAACTGCCGACCCCCACCGCGACGCCGAGCAGCACACCGGTGGCCGAGCCGGTGGAGCCCAACAGCACCGCCTGGCCGAGGGCGAACCGACGGAGTTGACCGACGCCGGCGCCGTTCGTCGCGGCCAGCGCCAGGCCGCGACGTTGCCGGGCGGCGCCGATGGCGAAGGCCGGCCCGACGATCAGCGCCACCTCGAGCAGCGCCCCGGAACCGATCAGCCCGCCGTAGGCGGCCGCGGGTCCATGGCTGATCTCGGGGGCGTCCTCCGGCGGCTCCGCGGCTATCCCCCGGCTGGTGGTCTCGAAGCCGTGCTGGGCGAGCTGCCGGGCGTCCTCCCACCCGATCGTCCGGTCACCGGTCAGCAGGAAGCTCCGCTCCGGCGCGGCCAGGTGCGGCAATCCGACCAGTCCGACAGCAGTGTCGAGCCGGACCTCGGCTGTCCCCACGATCCGGCGGGTGAGGCCGCCTCCGTCGGCGTCCGGCAAGCTCACCGTGCCGGACGCGGACAGCCCGCGGCTGGTCCAGGCCGGGGTGACCAGCACCTCGTCCGGCGCCTGCGGGAAGCGTCCGGAGCTGAGCCGCAGGATTCCGGCCGCGGTGGCGGCCTTCGGGTCGGTGCCGAGCAGGCCGACGATCTCGCCGCCGTCCGCGACCGTCACGTCCTGCAGGGTGAGCGCGAAGGCCGGCTGTCCGGTCCAGTCGGCGATCGCCGCCGCCTGGCTCGCGATTGAGTCTCCCCAACCGGGGATCGGCAGGGCGGGCTCGACCGGATCGTGGTCGTCCCGGGCCTCGACCGCCTGCCGGTAGGGGTCCCTGCTGGGTTCGAACCGGTTGCCGGTCCAGGTCAGCCGGGCCGAGGCCTGGCCCAGCCGTTGGTCGAGGAACTCAGAGGGCGCGACCTCCTGCGAGGCCAGGATCACCTGGGCGGCACAGATCGCCGCGACCGGCAGGCAGATCATCAGCCAGACGAAGCCGCTCCTGACCCGATCCCGGCGCGCCTCCCGGAAGGCCATCCGCAATGCCAGCCGCCAGCCGGCGAACCAACCCCGCAGCTTCATGCCAGCCTCCTGACCAGGGTCGGACGACCCGGCACCGAGAGCATCGCCACCGCGGCCGCCACCACCGGGATGACCGTCACCACGGCGAGCATCAGCTGCCAGGGCAGCACCAGCACCGGCGCGATCCTGCCCTCCCGGCTGGTCACCCCCAGCATCAGCGGCATGGCGGCCACCGTTCCGACCGCGACCCCGAATGCCGAGCCCAGGAAGCCGGTCAGCCAGGCCTGGACGGACGCCAGCCGCCGGCTCAGCCTGGGGTCGGCCCCGACCGCGGCGAAGGTGGCCAGGAACGGCTTCAACTCGGCCACGCCGAGAACGGTGGTCAGCACGGCCGCCACGACGGCCAGCAGGCCGACCGCACCGGTCACGCTCCACACCACCGGCTGCGGGTCGGGTTTCCAGCCCCGCTCGACGTCGATGCTGAACCCACCCAGCTGCAGCGCCTGGGCCAACCGGGCTTCGAGCTCGGGAGTGATCGGCCCGTGGGGCGAGCTGACCAGCAGTTCCCACCCGCCCGGCTGCCACTGCCGTTGCAGCGCCGCGTCCAGCGAGATCAGGCCGCCGATCCGATCCAGCGACGCGCCCCGTCCGATCAGCTCGGACGAGACCGGGTGGGCGGCGACCTGCTCGGTGACGATCGATGCCGGCTCGCCGAAGTCGTAGCGGATGAAACTCACCCGGCCGGCCACGACCGTGGTGCTGGCCGGCTGCAGTTCGGTCTCCCGCTGCGCCGGCGGGCTGGTGTCGACCAGCAGCGCGCCCTCGCGCAGCGCGCGCTGCTGGGCGGCGTCCAGCCCGAAGAGCGCGATCAGGTCGGCCTCGGGGCCGGTCAGGATCCGGTTGTGCAGGCCCCAGTCACTGCCCAGCGCGGCGCAACCGGCGGGTGGTTCCCCGGTGAGCAGCGCGGTGGGGTCGCAGCCGGGATTCACCGCGGCCAGCGACTTCCCCTGCTCGTCGTCGGCACCCTCCGGCAGCCAGCCGGCGATGGTCGCCGTCCGCGCGGTCCGCAGACCGGGGTCGACCGCCCTCACGATGTCCGCCGCCCGCAGCAGCCGCTCCGGCTGGCCGGGCTCCCGGTGGCGCACCGTGGCATGGCCGGGGGGAATCTCCGCCTGATAGTGCCGGGCCTCCTCGGCGTCGACGGTGAGCACGATCGTCCAGACCACGCTGAGCACCACCCCGCCGGCCATGATCGCGGCCACCGCGGAGGTCGCCCGGCCCTGCTGGCGGGTGAGTTCCCGGAGCGCCAGCCGGGCGGCGATCGGTGCTCGGCCAGCCAGCCGGGAGACCGTCCGCAGCACGGCCGGGATGAGCAGCAGCACGCCGACCAGGACGGCCACCGCGCCGACGCACCAGATCGCGAACACCAGCGACGGGCTCACCCGGAGAACCCAGCCGATCGACCAGCTGACCACCAATCCGCCGACCACCAGGGCGGCGCCCCAGGCCGGCGCTCCCCGGCGGGTCCGGGTCGACCGCAGGCTGCCGCGCAGCGCCGACACCAGGTCGAGCCGGCCCAGTCCACGGGCGGCGATCAGCGCGGCCAGCAGCGCCGCGAGGACGCCCAGCCCGACCGTGATGAGCAGCTGCGGCAGCGGGAGCTCCAGCGGCCCGAACAGCTGGCTGGGGTCGGCGCTGAGCAACGGCCAGACCGCCACCCCGCCGGCGGTTCCCACCGCGGCTCCGACGATCGCCGCCGACACTCCCAGCAGTACCGACTGGCCCAGCGCGGCGCGACGGAGCTGGGCCGGCGGGGCGCCATTGCTGGCGGCCAGGGCCAGGCTGCGGCGCTGCCGGGCAGCGCTGATCGCGAACGCCGGCCCGACCACCAGCATCACCTCCAGCAACGCGCCGGAGCTGATCAACAGCGTGGTGAAGAAGCGGGCGAGATCCTCGTCGCTGGGCTGGGAGGGGACATCCGGCGGATGGTCGAGCAGGTACCTGCTGGAGGTCATGAACCCGTACTCGGCGAGCCGGGCGGCATCCTGCCAGGTGACCGGCCGCTCGCCGGTGAGCAGGAAGGCACGCACGGTCTCGGGGTCGGGGTCGGGAGCGGCGATCAGGCCGGGCACGGCTTCGACGCTGATCCGCGCCGTGCCGACCACCGTGACCAGGGACGGCACGTCGGAGTCGTCCCGCAGGGTGATCGTGCCGCCGGGCGGAAGCCCAGCCGCCAGCCCGGCCGGGGTGACCAGCACCTCGTCGGACGCGGCCGGCAGCCGGCCGGCGACCAGTTGGACGACCTCGGCCGCGTCCGGCCGGGTGGTGTCGATGCCCAGCACCAGGGCCAGCAGTCCGTCGGAGCGGACCGCGTCCCGCAGGGTGACCGCGAGTGCCGGACGCCCGGCGAGTTGTTCGACGGCCTGCTGCTGCGCGGCTGTCGTGGCTCCCCAGCCGGGTATCGGGGCCGGCGGTCGGCTCTCCTCCTCGCCGGCGCCGATCACGCTGCCGACCCCGTCGAAGGACGGGGTGAAGGCCGACTCGGTCAGCCTGAGCGCCGCCTGGCTGCCGGCCAGTTCGAGCTCGGTCCGCTCCCGCCGGGAGATATCGCTGGAGGCGAGAAAGACCTGGATCCCGCAGATCGCGCCCACCGGCAGGGCGATCATCAGCCAGACTCCGATGGCCCGCAGCCGTTCTCGTCCGAGTTCCCGCCGGGCCATTCGCAGCGCCAGCCCCCAGCCGTTCCGCCAACCGCGGAGCCGCTGCGTGGTGGCGCCCTGAACCGGCGTGCTCACGGCAGTCGTCGCGCGGGTTCCCGGGCGGTGGTGCCGTCCACCACCACGCCGTCGCGCAGGTAGATCACCCGGTCGGCCCAGGCGGCGTGGCGTGCCTCGTGGGTGACCAGCAGACCGGCGGCGCCGGCGTCGCAACGGGCGCGCAGCACCGCCAGCACCTCCTCGCCGGTGACCGAGTCGAGCGCGCCGGTCGGCTCATCGGCCAGCACCAGCCGGCGCTCGCCGATCAGCGCGCGGGCGATCGCCACCCGCTGCTGCTGGCCGCCGGAGAGCTGGTCGGGGAAGCGGTCGGCCAGCCCGCCCAACCCGAGGTCCTTCAGGGTGGCGCGGGCCTCCTGGCGGGCGGCCAGCGCGGGCTGACCGTCCAGTTCCAGCGGCAGCGCGATGTTCTCCGCCGCGGTCAGCGACGGGATCAGGTTGTAGTCCTGGAAGACCACGCCGATCCGGCGGCGGCGCAGCCGGGCGAGCTCGGCGGGGGTCAGGTTGGCCAGCGACTGGCCGGCGATCTCGACCTCCCCGCTGGTCGGACGGTCCAGCGCCCCGGCCAGGTTCAGCAGGGTGGACTTGCCCGAGCCCGACGGCCCCATCACCGCGACCAGCTCGCCGGCCCCGATCTCCAGCGACACCCCGCGCAGGGCGTGGACGGCGGTCTCCCCCTCGCCGTGGACGCGGGTCACCTCCACCAGGCGGAGGGCGGGGACCTCAGGCCTTTCGACAGGCTCTGTTCCTCGGCCCGCTGCCGCGGCCCTCGTCAAAACTCCTCCCTTCCCACCGCTGCCGCGCCGTGGCGGTCGTCGTCAGGGATCGTTCGGGCAGATGTCACCGCTGCCTCGGCGGGCCGGGTCTCGTCCGCCACGGCCGCCACCGGGGCCGGCCGGCCGTATCGGGCCACGCTGGCTTCGACCTGATCCAGCCAGCGGATCTCGGCCTCGGCGGCGAACAGCTGGTGCTCCACCACCATCAACCAGGCCAGGTCGGTCGCCGGGTCGATCGACTGCTTCACCCGGGTGAGCTGCTGCAGCCGGTGCATGGTGGCAGCCCGCTGCGCCTGCGCGACCGTCGCGGAATCGACGTCCGGGCTGGTGATCGCGATCGCCAGCTTGATCACCAACTCCTCCCGCGGGGTGTTCTCCCGGTCGACCGGGGTCTGCCACCAGCGGGCGAGTTCGGCGCTGCCCTGCGGGGTGAGGGCGTAGCGGATCCGTCCCTCGGCGTCGGCCTCCCGCTGGACCACCAGGCCGTCCCGCTCCAGCCGGTCGAGGGTGGTGTAGACCTGTCCGACGTTCACCGGCCAGGTGCCGCCGGTCCGGGCCTCGAAGCCGGCCTTCAGCTGCGCCCCGTAGCAGGGGCCTTCCGCCAATAGCGCCAGGATCCCGTTCCGCACCGACATGACCGCTCCTCCATACTCGGTATCACCACTCGCCAGACAATCTATACCGAGTATTCACTCAGCCGCACCAAGACCCAGCGTGTCCCCCGCACCGCGGGTAGTAGATTCCAGACAGACCCCACGCCGGGGCAGGCCGTGCCGACCGAGGGGCCCGACCGGCGCTGTGGCGCGCTGACGAAGGACGGATCGATGAGCAGGGTGTGGATCGCGGCCGGCGGGCTCGGCCTGGCATTGCTGGCCGGCTGCGGAACGACGAACGCCACCACCGCGCCGTCCAGCCCGCCGGCCACCACCCCTTCACCGTCGGCCGAGCAGCCGGTCTTCGGCAACGCCGAACTGGTCTGGGCACAGGGCTCCGTGGTGCACGTAGACGACGCCAGCTTCGACCTCTCACCCCAGCTGATCGACTGGCTGGCGTGGAGCCCGTCCCGGCTCTACCTCGGCAGCCATACTGGCGAGGAATACCACACGATCTCGTTCGACGGCACCGACCAGACCGACCTCGGCGCGGTGGACGGACGGGTGGTGACTTCACCCGACGGCGACCTGGCCGCCTGGATCGACCGCGCCGGACCGGAGCGTCCGGCCGGCCAGGTGGCCCAACTGGTGGTCCAGGACACCGCGACCGGCGAGATCGTCCACCGGACCAGCGAGGGGATGGGCGGGGAGAAGGGCGACGATCTGGGCGACCGGTACGAGGAGCTGCCGCCGTCGGTCACCGCGATCCGCGACCGCTCGGTGTTCTGGACCGACGCCGAGGGCGGTGGCAACTATGTCGTCACCGATGTCACCTCCGGCAGCTCGCAGCGGGCCGAGGACGACTGGCCGGTGCCGCTGACCGTCACCAGCGGCCACGAGTTCTCCTCCCCCGACGGAGAGTTCCGAGTGGACGCCTCGCAGACCGGAAAGCTGCTGGTCAGCCCCCACCAGCCCGACTTCGGCGGCCAGTACCAGATCCAGGCCGGCTGGATCGGCGACCACACCCTGCTGGCCGTGGTGCAGGACGAGTTCGAGTGGTCCTTCGACCCCAACCTGCCGGACGAGACCCCGGGCGCGATCGTGGCCTGCGATCTGGAGCCCGGCACCTGTTCCCGCCGGGTCGAGGTGGTCGGCGTCCGCGAGCTCGTCTTCGCCGGCGTCCCCCAGCTGTAGACCCCTCGCAGCCGACGGCTCAGCAAGGCACTTCCTGCGAGATGGGCACGTAAAGCCGGCCTGACCCACCCCCCTGCCGACCCCCCACGTGCACTCTCTGCCAAATACCGCGCCCCGCCGACAAATACGTCGGCCAGCAGTGCTATCTGGCAGAAAGTGCCGACGCGATCTCAACAGCGGTGGGCGCGGCACCAGCATACTCAGTATGCATACTGCGTATGCTGGCTCACATGAGTCACAGATCCGGCATGACGACGGCAACCCAGACCACCGAGGTGACGCTCACCGGCGTCTCCCATCGCTACGGGTACCGACCGGCGCTCCACGATGTCATGCTCACCCTGCCGGTGGGGGTCACCGGCCTGCTGGGCCCCAACGGCGCGGGCAAGTCAACCCTGATGAAGCTGCTGGCGACCGCGACCGGCCTGCAGTCGGGCGAGATCAGGTTCGGCGAGCGCTCGCTGCGCGAGGGGCCGGCGAACCAGATCCGGCGGCTGATCGGCTACCTGCCGCAGCGGTTCGAGTTGATGGAGTGGTCCACCGTCCGCCGGAACGTGGCCTACGCCGCCTGGGCGCACGGGCTGGGCGGGGACGCCCTGGATGCCGCCGTGGACGCGGTGCTGCGGTCGGTCGATCTGGCCGGTCGGGCCGGATCACGCGCTCGGTCGCTGTCCGGCGGCATGCGGCAGCGGCTCGGGCTGGCCTGCGCGCTGGTGCACCGCCCGGCGGTGGCGGTGCTGGACGAGCCGACCGTCGGCCTCGACCCGGTGCAGCGCGGCGAGTTGCGGCGGCTGATCACCGAACTGGGCGAGCATTCCGTCGTCCTGATCTCCACCCACCTGGTGGAGGATCTGGCCGCCACCGCCGAGCAGGTGGTGGTGCTGCACCAGGGCCGAGTGCGGTTCCGCGGCTCGGTGGACGAGTTGCGGACGCTGGGCGAGGCCAACGCGACCAACCACGCGTCCGTGCTGGAGGCGGGCTACGAGGCCTCGCTGGGAACGTCGGCATGAGGCATCCCACGGACTTCTTCTCCTCCGCTGCGCTCCCCCCAACAACTCCGCGGAGACCCCGCCTCAGCCGATCGATGGGGTTTACCGCGCCCTACCGTCCGGGCACGGTCGCGGCAGTTGCGCTCGGCGCGGCGCTGCTGGCGGCCGGACTGTCGATGCGGTTGTGGACGGGCGCGGCGGGCGCCTTCGACCTGCGGGACGTGATCATCAATGCCCGCGACACCCTGCCCGCCTTTGCCCTGCCGCTGGCCTGGCTCGGGGTGTGGGCCGCCAGCGTCCACGCCCCGGACTCGGCGATCATCGGCCCCGCGCCCGGCCGTCCCCGCGCCCAGATCGTGCTGCGGCAGGCCCTCGTGCTGGCAGTCGCCACCACCGTGGGGTGGCTGGCGGGCTGGTCGATCCCCGGCGGGATCGCGCTCGCCACCCAGTACTGGACGTCGGTCGATCTGCTCGGCCTGGCCGCGCTCGCGGCCGCCACCGGATCGCTGGCCGGCATCGCCGTGGCCGCCGCGATGCTCAGCGGCGTCCGGATCGGCGCCTTTCTCACCCCCGCGATCCTCGTGTCGGTGTTGGTACTGCCGGCCTTCTGGATCAACGACAGCCTGCTGGCCCACAGCTCCGCCTCCACCCAGGCGCTGTCCTACGTCTGGTCGCTGATGGTCCCGATACGAGGCACCCAACTGGTGTGGACGACCGAGGCGCTGCGGCTGGGCTTCTACCTGCTGGTGACGTTCGCGGTGGCCAAGGCCGCGGCGGGCTGGGCGGAGTACCGGGCCACCCGCCGCCGCAGCGCGCTGGCCAGCACCGCCTGGCTGGCACTTCCGGTGACGGTGTCGGTGGTGGTCGCCGCGCTCGCGCCGCCGCTCGTCGCGTCCTGACCCGGACGACCAGGTGACCTGCCGCGACGATGCCGGCTACACCCTGTGCCTGTTCGGGATCGACGAGCCGAACCGGGGCGAGTTCGAGATCGCGCTGGCACCGGTCATGGCGCTGCTGCCGCCCGAGGTCGCCGCACAGACCACCTTCACCCAGGATCAGTCCGAACACGCGGAGGAGCCGGTTCCCACCAGGGACACCATCAACCGCCTCGGCAGCGGTCGCCACGCCTGGATGGAGTACAGCAACAGCATCGTTCGCAACCTGTTCCAGCCATACCCGTCGCCCGACGAGCGCTGCAGCGACCAGCCCGACGAGGCGCAGGTCGAGACCGGCGACCTGGAGGAGAGCGTGATCCTCCAGGTGAGCCGGCGGGCGGCAGCTGCCACCGTGGCCGATCCGCTGGCAAGCGAGCAGTTCGCCCTGATCGGCTACCCGGACCACAGTTCCGAGATCGCCAACCAGTGGCTGGATCGGCTCACCAACGAGGAGTTCGGCGACTGGTACCAGCAGAACCGGCCGCTGCTGGAGGCCTGCACCCTCACCGAGCAGGACTTCCCCCGATGAGCGGGTGGCGCGGGTGGGCGTCCGGACGGCGACCCTGGCTGCCCGCAGTGGCATGGGTGCTGGCGCTGGTGGTCGTCTGCGTTCGGTGGTGGGGCGTGATGACCGGGCCGTGGTCGCCGTACGACGATCTCTACGGCCCCTCGCTCCGCGGGTTCGCACCCTTCCTGGGCGGTGCCGTCGCCCTCTACGGCGTCCTCCCCCGCGCCGACTGGATCGACCTCCAGGCGGTGGTCAGTCCGCAAGGTCGCGACACCGTCGCCGCAGCGGCCGTGGTGGTGACGTTCGCCGCCATCCCCTCGCTGGTCCGCTGGCTGTTCACCGTGAGCGACTTCCACACCTGGTTCGCACCGGAGAACGTCCAGCTGAACAGCGCCCGCGCCTTCGCGTTGACCGGCCTGGAGGTGGCCGCCGTCCTGGGTGCCACCTGCGGGATGGTCGGCCTGGTCGGGCGGCGGTTCGGACCGATCGCGGGGCTGGTCTGCTACGCCGGGCTCATCACGATCCAGGGCTACCGCCTGGCTCCGGCCCTCATCCCGCGACTGGGCGACCCGCACTCCCCGTGGTCGTACCTGGGCGCCCTGCTCACCGTCGTCCTGGGGCTGACCGCCTTCCGGCTCAGCCGTTCGGGCACGCGCCCGGTGATCCGGTAGCCGCCGATGACCGACTCGACTCGATCGGTGCCCCGCAGAGCCTTCGGCCGCTCCGCCGCGGGAACGACCCGTCCCGCCCACAGGCCGCCGGCACGGGACTGGCGGGTATGGGCCTCCGGACGGCGGCTGGGGCTGTCGCTCGCCTTGTGGCTGGCGGCGCTGCTGATCGTCTACTTCCGCGGCTGGCCCGGAATGCTCGGCCCGTGGGCACCTTCGAACGACGAGTACGCCGCGTCGCTGTGGACCTTCGTCCCCTTCGCCACCGGTGCCATGGCGCTCTGGGGCATCCTGCCCCGGGCGGACTGGATCGATCTGCAGGCAGTGACCCATCCCCACCGGCGGGACACGATGGCGGCGGCGGTGGTCATTGCCGCCTTCGCCGGCATTCAGGCCCTGGTCGGTTGGTTGTACAACCTGGACGACCGCCTCACCTGGTTCATCCCCGAAGCCCTCATCGTGTTCCCGGTGGAGATCTACCTGCTCGGCGCCCTGCAGACCGCAGCGCTGCTGGGCGCCAGCTGCGGAATGGTTGGCCTGCTCGGACGAACGCTGGGACCGATCGCGGGCTTCGCCTGCTACCTGGGGCTCCTGCTCATCCAGGGCTATCGCCTGGCGCCGGCCCTCATCCCCCGCCTGGGCGACGATCACTCCCCCTGGTCGTACACCGGCGCGGCGCTCACCGTGGTTCTCGGACTGGCGGCCTTCCGGCTCACCCGGTCGGGCACTCAGCCAGGTAGCCGCCGATGACTGGGCTGTCTCGCAGGGTGGCCAGTCGCTAGCCGCGCCGGGTGCGCGGGTTCCCGTCCAGGGCGGCGTTCACCAGGGCGTCGGCGGCCTTGTTCTCGGCACGGGGGACCCAGGTCCAGGTGACCTCAGCCGGGCGCAGCCGCTGGGCCTTCAGCGCCAGCGGCTTCATGTCGGGGTGCTTGACCTTCCAGCGTCCGGCCATCTGCTCGATCACCAGCTTGGAGTCCATCCGGACATCCACCGCCGCGCCGGGGTCGATCGCCTGCACCATCTCCAGCCCGGCGATCAGGCCGGAATACTCCGCGACGTTATTGGTCGCGACACCGAGGGTGATCCCCTCGCTGTTCAGCACGTCACCGGTCTCCGGGTCGCGGACCAGGGCGCCGTAGGCGGCCGGGCCGGGATTGCCGCGCGAACCGCCGTCCGCCTCGACGATCAGCCGACGCCCGGACGACACCGGCGCGGGGGCCGGCTCGTCGAACTCGTCGAAGATGGACGGCCCGGACTGCCGGACGATCGGCGGCCGCGCCATCAGGCGGCCTCCCGCACCAGGATCCGGTCGCACTCCTCGCACCGCACCACCTCGTCGGCCGGGGCGGACTGGTAGGCCGCCAGCGCGCTGGAAGTCGCCTCCAGCTGGCAGCCGCCGCAGCGGCGTCCCTGCAGCAGGCCGACCCCGACGCCGCCGTTGCGTTCGGCGATCCGCTGGTAGAGCGCGGTCAGATCCTCCGGCAGCTCGGCGGCGATCTTCTCCCGCCCGGCGCGCTGCTGAGCCAGGTCGGCATCGATCTCGGCCACCTGCTCGTTGCGGGCGGCGATCAGGGCGCGCAGCGAGGTTTCGAGCTCGCCCCGCTCGGCGACCAGTTGATCGTGTTCGGCGGTGGCGTTCTCGTGGTTCTCCATCGCCTCCAGCTGGATGTCCTCCAGGTCGGAGATCCGGCGCTTGAGGTGCTCGATCTCGTCCACCAGGGCGGTCAACTGCTTGCCGTCGGTCACCGCGCCGGAATCCAGCCGCTGCTGGTCGCGGACCAGCCGCTCGCGCACCGGCACCAGGTCGGCCTCGGCCTTCTGCAGGTCGAGTTCCAGGTCGCCCACCACGGTGCTCGCGGCCACGATCGACTCGCTGAGCTGGGCGCGGGTCTTCTGCCCCTGCGCGATCTGAGCGTGTTCCGGCAGGGTCCTGCGGCGGTGCTCCAACTGAGCGATCGTCGTGTCCACAGCCTGCAGCTCCAGCAGCTTGCGTTGCGCCTGCGGGGCAGCCTTCATCGCGCCTCCTTGTGTTGTGGGACGACTCTACCGGCCCGGCCGGTGTCCCGCGTCACTGCCATCCAGCCGGACCGGTGTCGCGTTTCTGCATCTCGATTCACCAGAACCCGCTCCGAAGCTGCGTTTTCGAGCATCGAGTTGCAGTAACCCGACACAAGCGGCCCGGGAGCGCCCCGACTGCCAGCCGCAGCCCCCGACGATCGGGCATAGGCTGAGGGACGTGACTGAGCAGCCCACCGAACTCCCCAACCGCCAGGTCCCGTTCTCCGAGCCCTTCAAGCAGTTCATCTGCCAGGACTGGGCTCCCTACCCGGAGGAGTTGCCGGCGCCGCTGCCCGCCGCTGCCTGGACCGCCGGCCCGCCGCGAGGCGATCGCCGCACAGTTCCCGGGCGAGCGGCTGGTGATCCCGGCCGGGGCGTTCAAGGTGCGCTCCAATGACACCGACTTCCGCTACCGGGCGCACTCCGCCTTCGCCCACCTCACCGGCCTGGGCGGCGACCGGGAGCCGGACGCCGTGCTGATCATCGAACCGGACCGGACGGCCAACCTGTACTTCAAGCCGCGGGCGCCGCGCACCGACCCCGAGTTCTACGCCGACGCCCGCTACGGCGAGATGTGGGTCGGCCAGCGGGAGTCGCTGGCCGAGATGGCGGCGCTGACCGGGCTGAACGTGGTCCCGATCGCCGCACTGGACGCGGCGCTGGCCGCCGGGCTGCCGGGCGTCCCGCTGCGTATCGTCCGGGACGCCGACGAGGCGCTCACCGCCTGGGTCGACGCGGTCCGCGTCCGGCTCGGGGTGGACACCGCGACCGCCACCGGCCGGGACAACCAGCTCACCATCGCGCTCAGCGAACTGCGGCTGGTCAAGGACGACTTCGAACTGGACGAACTGCGCGAGGCCTGCCGAATGACCGCGGTCGGCTTCGAGGCCGTGGTGGCCGACCTGCCCGAGGCGGTCCGGCGGGGTCGCGGCGAGCGCTGGGTGGAGGGGATCTTCGGGCTGCACGCCCGCCACCAGGGCAACGCGGTGGGCTACGACACCATCGCGGCCGGGGCGGAGCACGCCACCACGCTGCACTGGATCCGCAATGACGGCGAACTGCGCGAGGGCGACCTGCTGCTGATGGACGCCGGGGTGGAGGCAGAGTCCCTCTACACCGCCGACATCACCCGCACCCTGCCGCTCTCGGGCCGCTACTCCGCCGCCCAGCGGAAGGTCTACCAGGCTGTGTTGGAGGCCCAGGCGGCCGGGTTCGCCGCCGCCAAGCCGGGGGCCACCTTCTCCGAGGTCCACGCCGCGGCGATCGCGGTGCTCGCCGGCAAGCTCGAGGAATGGGGCATCCTGCCGGTCTCGGCGCAGCAGTCGCTCGACCCCGAGCAGGGCGGCCAGCACCGCCGCTGGATGGTGCACGGCACCTCCCACCACCTCGGCATCGACGTCCACGACTGCGCCCAGGCCCGCAACGAGAACTACCGGCAGGGGACGCTGCGTCCCGGCATGGTGATCACCGTCGAGCCGGGGCTGTACTTCAAGAGCACCGACCTGCTGGTGCCCGAGGAGTTGCGCGGCATCGGCGTCCGGATCGAGGACGACATCGCGATCACCGCCGACGGCTGCGAGATCCTCTCCAACCAC
Organism: Propionicimonas sp.; assembly: GCA_049840415.1. GTDB lineage: Bacteria > Actinomycetota > Actinomycetes > Propionibacteriales > Propionibacteriaceae > Propionicimonas. Next base: position 138,723 of record JASGLB010000002.1, read on the forward strand.
CTCCCCCGCGACCCGGACGAGGTCGAGGCCTGGATGGCCGGGATCTGGGCGCGCTGATCCTGCCGGAAGGAGCCGGGATGACCGAGGACTACCTGGAACCGCACCTCGACCGCGCCGCGCTGCTGCTGATCGATGTGCAGCAGGACTTCATCGACGGCGCCCTGCCGGTGCCCGGCACCAGCGAGATCCTGCCTCGGCTGATCCGGCTCGCCGACGCCTTCCGCGCGGCCCATCGTCCGATCGTCCACGTGGTCAGGCTGTACCAGCCGGGCAGTTCCGACACCGATACCGTCCGCCGCGCGACCATCGAGAACGGCGCCCGGATCGTGGCGCCGGGGACGGAGGGCGCCCAGCCGCCCGCGGCCCTGCTTCCCGGCGGACAACGGGTGAGCCTGGACGCCGAGCTGCTGCTGAGCGGCGCCCCGCAACCGCTGGCGGCTGACGAGACCATCATCTACAAGCCGCGTTGGAGCGCCTTCTACCGCAACGGCCTGGACGAGCAGCTACGCGAGCGGGGCGTGGACACCCTGGTCGTGGCCGGCTGCAACCTGCCGAACTGCCCGCGCGCCACCCTGTTCGACGCCAGCGAGCGGGACTACCGGACCGTCCTGGTGGTGGATGCCGTCTCGCAGAGCACGCCAGAACGGGTCGCCGACCTGGAGCTGATCGGGGTGCGGAGCATGACCAGCGACGGGCTGGAATCGGCGTTGGCGGCCGACCGCTGAACCGGCTCAGGAGGCCCGGCTGGTCAGGTACTTGTCCACCCGCTTGCGCAACGACCGACTGAGGGCGGGCTCGTCCAGCATCGCCTCGAGCAGCTGCGGTTGGGTGGTGGCGGCACGGAAGGCGTAGCCGACGGTGACGTCGTGGTCGGGCACCCGGACCGCCTCGATCCGGTCGCCGGCCGCCACCGTGCCGGTCTCCAGCACCCGGAAGTAGGCCCCGGGGACGCCATGCTCGGTGAACCGACGCACCCACTGGGGCTCGTCGACGAAGCCGGCGAAGACCGAGCAGGGGATCCGGACGCCGCTCACTTCCAGCAGCACCTCTCCGACCCGCCAGCGCTCGCCGATCCGGGCGTTCTGGATGTCCACCCCGACGGTGGTCAGGTTCTCGCCGAACACCCCCGCGGCCAGCGGACGCGCCAACTCGGACTCCCAGTGGGCGTAGTCCTCGCGGGCGAAGGCGTAGACCGCCTGATCCAGCCCGCCGTGGTGATCGAGGTCGGCGATCTCGTCACCGACCAGCCCCAGCGGCTCGACCCGCACCCGGCCGGTCACCGGACGCTTGTCGATCGCGGTGCGCTTCAGCGTGCCGTGCTCGGTCGGCTGAATCCGTCCGAGGTTCACCGCTTCGACCTGGCGCCATGGCGACGAGGCTAACGCCTCCGCCGAACAAATCGGACTCCAGTTCACCCAGCGGTGGCGGTTTCGGCCGTCAGCAGCCCACTCTGGAGGTAGATTTGTTCGCACACCCCGCTCGGCGCTACCGCCACACCTCCAGCAACTCCCCCACCGTGCAGTCCAGCGCGTCGCAGATCGCGGTGAGGGTGGAGAACCGGATCGCCCGCGCCCGGTCGTTCTTCAGCACCGACAGGTTCACCAGGCTCACTCCCACCAACTCCGACAGCCGGGTGAGCGTCATGCCCCGCGCGGCCAGCAACTCGTCGAGCCGGCAGTGGACCCGGCCGGCATCGTCCTCGGGGGGCATCAGACCAGGCCCTCGGTGTCACGCCGCAGCCGGTGGCCGTAGCGGAACACCCCGGCCAGCAGGGCCAGGACCAACGCGGCACCCAGCGGCCAGAACGGAATGGTGAGCGCCAACGACGCGGGCTCCGGCCAGCCGAGGTCGGTGAGGGAGGTGAACTCGCCGTCCCCGGACCATGAGGCACCATCGACCCAGAACAGCTCATGCGACGCCCGCCAGTCGGCCAGATCGCCGACCACCGAGGACAGCACCCCGCCGAGCAGCACGATCCAGGCCGCCCGCCGCAGGGCATTGCCGCCCAGCGCGAACGGATCGCCCTCCCCCAGCGAACGCGCCAGCCGGTCGACCACCAGGCAGACCCCGACCAGGGTCGCTCCGGCCAGCACCCCGGTGAGCAGCCCCAACACCCGGACCAGCGGGCTCAAGCCGGTGGCCTCCACCGTCACCCGGTCGGCGCCGCCGGAGAGAATGGCGGTGGTCAGCCCGTCGAGTTCGAGACCCTGGGCCAGCCGGAGCGGCATCGGCGTGATCGGTGCCTCCCACCGGATCGGCCCACCGCCGAACAGCGTGGTGGCCAGCACCACGAGGTAGAGCACGGTGACCACCACGGTGCCCCGACTGAGGAAGGAGGCCACCTTCGGCAGGTTCATCCTGAGGTTCACCAGGGCTGCCACGCTTAGCCCGACGAGCGCGAACAGGCCGAGGGCGAACACGTACCAGACCGGCACTATCGACATCACCGAACTCCCTTGTTTAACGTTTCTCGATAACATTATCGAATGTCGATAACCCTGTCCAGGCCACAGCCCGTCCCCACGCCATCGACCGCCATCCTTCGCGTCGAGCGCCACTCCCCAGGCGCAGGCGCTCGACGTCAAGGCAAGCGGTCGATGAAGGGAGCAGGGAAACGGGGCGCCCACCACTGACCGGATCAACCCCGAGCCGGAGCGACCGGCCACTAGAGTGCTGCCGTCCGGCACCGTCGTCGGCGCTACGAACAAACTTGCGAGGGAGCACGAAAGTTGTCCGATCCGAAGCAGACCAAGGGGGCTCCTGAATGGGCCTGTTGATCGTAAGCAGACCAAGGTCGTCCTCGACGAGTCGGAGATGCCGACGCACTGGTACAACATCGTCGCCGACCTGCCGACTCCCCCGCCGCCGCCACTGCATCCGGGCACCAAGCAGCCGCTGACCCCGGACGATCTGGCGCCGCTGTTCCCGATGGGCCTGATCGCACAGGAGGCCTCCACCGAGCGGTGGATCGAGATCCCGGCCGAGGTGCACGACATCTACCGGCTGTGGCGGCCGTCCCCGTTCTACCGGGCGCTCCGGCTGGAGCAGGCGATCGGCACCACCGCGCGGATCTACTACAAGTACGAGGGCGCCTCGCCGGTCGGCTCGCACAAGACCAACTCGGCGGTGCCGCAGGCCTACTTCAACAAGCTCGAGGGACGCACCCGGCTGACCACCGAGACCGGGGCCGGGCAGTGGGGTTCGGCGCTGGCCTTCGCCGCGCAGATCTTCGGCCTGCAGTGCGACATCTGGCAGGTGCGCTCCAGCTACGAGGGCAAGCCCTACCGGCACGTGCTGATGGAGACCTTCGGCGCGCACGTGGTAGCCAGCCCCTCGGAGCTCACCAATGCCGGACGGGCAGCTGCGCGAGCAGTTCCCGGACACCACCGGCTCGCTCGGCATGGCGATCTCGGAGGCCGTGGAGGCCGCCGCGACCGACCCGAACGCCGCCTACTCGCTGGGCAGCGTGCTGAACCACGTGCTGCTGCACCAGAGCGTGATCGGCCAGGAGGCCGTGAAGCAGCTGGCGCTGTTCGGTGAGGAGTCGGCCGACTACGTCTTCGGCTGCGCCGGTGGCGGCTCGAACTTCGGTGGCCTGGCGTTCCCGTTCCTGCGGGAGAACCTGGAGAACCGGGCGGCGGCGAAGATCGTCGCCTGCGAGCCGCAGGCCGCGCCGTCCATGACCCAGGGCGAGTACCGCTACGACTTCGGCGACACCGCGGGCCTCACCCCGCTGCTGAAGATGTACTCCCTCGGTGCGGACTTCGTCCCCGCCCCGGTGCACGCCGGTGGCCTGCGCTACCACGGCATGGCTCCGCTGGTCAGCCACTGCTACCACGAGAAGCTGGTGGACGCGATCGCGGTCCCGCAGCTGGAGGCGTTCGAGGCCGGGGTGCTGTTCGCCCGCGCCGAGGGCATCGTCCCGGCCTCGGAGTCGAACCACGCCATCGCCGGTGCGCTGCGCCAGGCCCGGGCGGCCGCCGAGGCCGGGGAGTCTCCGGTGATCGTGATCGGGGTCTCGGGCTCCGGCCAGCTCGACCTGCCGGCCTACTCCGAGTTCCTGGCCGGCCAGATGGTCGACGGCTGATCGGCAACACCTACGACAAGGTGTGGAAAACGGTCCGACTTCGGGCCGTTTTCCACGCCATCGTTGCGTTCGGGGCCGGTGGGCCCGGCAATCAGCTCGGTTTGGTTTCGTCCTCGGGCCTGGTGTCGGTTGGCGGAGCGGACGGCGGCGCCTCCGGCTCGGGCGGCGGGTAGCCCAGGCCGGTCGGATGCTCGGCCGAGGGGTTCGGGGACGGGCCCCAGCCGGCCGGCGGCTGCGCCGGCTGTCCGTAGCCCTGCGGCGGGTACGGCGCCGGGTAGCCGGCCGGCGGATAGCCGGGAGCCGGCGTCGGATAGCCCTGCGGCGCGGCCGGCGGGTAGCCGGGCTGCGGGTAGCCGCCGAACTCCGCCGGTGGGCCGATCCGGGGATCGAACTGCGCGGCGCGGCTACCCGGCAGGCTGGCCAGCAGCTCCCGCGCCTGGGCCGCCACCTTGTGCTCGCTGAGCAGCTCGTAACGGGTGGCGATGGTTCGGCTGACCGAGGTGAAGTCGCGCTTGCCCTGGCTCATCCAGTAGCCCAGCACGGCGAAGACCACCCCGATCAGGATGCCGATCAGCAACGCTGTCACCAGCAGCCCGAAGAAGTTGGCCGGCTGCAGGAACAGCCACATCACGAAGGTCACCAGCAGGCCGGTCGACAGGCCGCTCTGCACCCCCTGACCGATCACCGTGCCCCAGGTCCTCCGGCCGAGCACCCGCTCGATCGAGCGCAGGTCGGTACCGACGATGGCCAGGTTCTGCACCGGGAACTGGGCGTCGGCCAGATGGTCGACCGCCTTCTGCGCCTCCTCGTAGCTGGCGAAGATCCCCACCGACTGTGGGAACTCCAGCTTGAACAGATCACCCGTCCGCGGATTCTGCTGCTGGGTCATCGAACCGCCTCCATTCCGGCCGCACGGCCACGCGCCACGATTGCCGCGGCAAGTTTCACACCGGCCTCGTCCACCATCTCATCGTCCACCACGATCGCCCCCACCGCACCGCCGGCAACCGCGGTGGCCGTGGCGTAGGCGTCCTGGATTCGCAGCGCCCGCTCGAAGTCGGCCGGGTCGGGCGAGTACACCTGGTTGCCGGCCTCGACCTGCGCGGGGTGCAGCACCCACTTGCCGTCATAGCCCAGCGCCGCGCTCAGTTCGGCCGAGCGGCGGAATCCTTCGACGTCGCGGATCGCGACGAAGGGGCCGTCGATCGCCTGCAGCCCGTGAGCGCGGGCCGCGACCAGGATCGACATCAGGACGTGGTGGAAGGCGTCGGCCGGGTAGCCGGCCGGCTGGGCGCCGACATTGAGCCCGCCCATGCCGAGGCTGGCCATGAAGTCACCGGGGCCGAACACCAGGCTCTGCAGCCGGGGGCTGGCGGCGGCGATCTCATTGACGTGCAGCAGGCCGACCGCGTCCTCGATCTGCACCTCGAGACCGATCCGGCCGATCGGCAGCCCGGCGGTGTGCTCCACCTGGGTGAGCAGCAGGTCGAGCGCCTGCACCTGGGCGGCGTTCTGGGTCTTGGGCAGCACCAGGGCATCGATCCTGGCGCCGGCGCCGGTGACCACCTCGATAACGTCGCCGTAGGTCCACGGGCTCTCCCAGCCGTTCACCCGGACGGTGAGCAGCGGTGCCGCGAACTCGCCGGTATTGAGCGCCTCGACGATCCGGGTGCGGGATTCGACCTTCACCGCCGGTGCCACCGCGTCCTCCAGATCGAGGAAGAGCGCGTCGACGCCCAGCCCCCGCGCCTTGGCGATGAAGCGGTCGGACGAGCCGGGGACGGCGAGCACGGTACGACGGGTTGCTGTCACGACCCCCAGCCTAGGGGCAACCGCTGTGAGTCTGCTGTGTCGCCCGGACCAGGGTCCCCTGGTCCACGGTGAACCACAGAACCGTCCCCCGGTCCGGATGACCCTTCGAGACTCGCGCCTCGCGACCTCAGGGATCGTGTTTGGCTGGAGGTCAGCCGACCGGGGTGACGTTCAGGGTCTTGCCGATCAGGCTGATCCGGCGGGTGGCCAGGACGTCGGCGACAGCACTCAGCGCCACCGCGGAGGGGTGCGCCGGGTCGGTCGCCACCAGCGGGACGCCGACGTCGCCGGCAGCGGACATGGCCGGATCCATCGGGATCTCGGCCAGCAGCGGAACCTCGTAGCCGAGCCGCTCGGTGAGGGTCTCGGCGACCGCCTCGCCGCCGCCGGAGCCGAAGACGTCCACCCGGTGGGTGTTGCCGCAGTCGGGGCAGGTGACGTCCAGGTAGGCCATGTTCTCCACCACGCCGAGCACCTTCTGCTCCAGCATGGACGCCATGGTGCCGGCCCGCTCGGCCACCTCGGCGGCGGCCTGCTGCGGGGTGGTCACCACCAGCACCTCGGCGTTCGGCAGCTTCTGGCCCAGCGAGAGCGCCACGTCGCCGGTGCCGGGCGGCAGGTCGACCAGCAGGTAGTCCAGGTCGCCCCAGTAGACGTCGGCCAGGAACTGCTGCAGCGCCCGGTCGAGGATCGGCCCGCGCCAGGCGATCACCTGATCCCGGCTGCCCTTCAGCATGCCGATCGAGATCACCGTCATGCCCATCGACGGCACCGGCAGGATCATCCCGTCCACCGAGGTCGGGACGGCGTCCGCCAGGCCCAGCATCGGCGGGATGGAGTGGCCGTAGATGTCCGCGTCCAGCACGCCGACCGACCGGCCCTTGGCGACCAGCGCCATGGCCAGGTTGACGGTGACCGACGACTTGCCGACCCCGCCCTTGCCGGAGGCGACCAGCACCACCTGGGTGCGGTTGTCCGGCCGGCTGAACGGGATCTCCCGGTCGGCGACGCCACCGCGCAACTGCTGCTTGAGCTCGGCGCGCTGCTCGTCGCTCATCACCCCGAGGGTCAGGTTGACGTCGGTGATCCCCGCGACCGCGCCGACCGCCTTGGTGACGTCGTTCTGGATGGTGGACTGCAGCGGGCAGCCGGCGATGGTGAGCAGCACGGTGACCGCGGCCACGCCGTCCTCCCCCACCGCCACGGAGTCGACCATCCCCAGTTCGGTGATCGGCCGACGGATCTCCGGGTCGATCACGGTGGCGAGGGCTTCATTCACGGCGCTGACTAGAGACTCACGCCCCCAACCCTAGCCCTGAACGAGGGCGGGCTCCCAACCCACGGCCAAGTCAGGGCTCGACCCCTCGTCAGGCTCAGGGATCGTTCCTCAACTCAGGGCTCCGCTGGTGCGGCCTCCGGTTTCTCGGGCTCGGGTTCCTCGCGCTTATCCAGTTCGTCCAGCAGATCCTTCAGCTCCGAGCGGATGAAGTCGCGGGTGGCGACGTCGCTCATCCGGGCCCGCAGCGCGGCGATCTCCCGGGCCAGGAAGTCCATGTCGGCCCGGGACTGCGCGGCGACCTCCCGGTCGTGTTCCATACTCACCCGGTCGCGCGCCTCCTGACGGTTCCCCGCCAGCAGGATCAGCGGGGCGGCGTAGGAGGCCTGCAGCGACAGCAGCAGGGTCAGGAAGATGAACGGGTAGGGATCCTTGAACAGACCGGGCCAGAAGGCGTTCATCAGCAACCAGGCGATGATGAAGGCCGACATCCACAAGATGAACTTGCCGGTGCCCATGAACCGGGCGGCGGACTCGGCGAAGCTGCCGAAGGCGTCGTCGTCCATCCGCATCCGGGGCACCCACCCGCTGCGCCGACCGGGTGTGTCCAGACGTTCCTGCTTAGCCATCGCTCACCTCCGCCTCCAGTCGATCCAGCTGCACCCCGCGCCAGTCATTGGGCAGGATGTGGTCCAGCACGTCGTCCACCGTGACCGCCCCGAGCAGCCGGCGCTCGGCGTCCACCACCGGCGCGCAGACCAGGTCATAGGTGGCGAAGTAGCGCGACACCTGGGCAATATTCGAGGCGGCGGTCAGCGGGGTGATGTCGGGGTCGATCAGCGTCGCCGCCAGAATGGACGGCGGTTCGCGCAGCAACCGTTGGATGTGGACGGCGCCCAGATAGCGCCCGGTCGGGGTGTCCAGCGGCGACCGGCAGATGAACGCCAGCGCGGCCATCGCCGGGGTGATCTCCTCCTGCCGGACGGCGGCCAGCGCGTCCGCCACGGTGGCGTCAGCGGGCAGGATCACCGGTTCGGGGTTCATCAGACCACCGGCGGTGGCGGCGTCGTAGCTGAGCAGCGTCCGGACGTCCTTGGCGTCTTCCGGCGCCATCTTCTCCAGAATGTCCTCGGCCACCTCGGAGTCGAGTTCGGCGATCAGGTCGGCGGCGTCGTCGGGGTCCATCTCCTCCAGCACGTCGGCGGCGCGCTCCCGGTCCAGGGTGGCGATCAGTGCCACCTGCTCGTCCTCGGGCAGTTCCTCCAGCGCCTCGGCCAGATCCTCGTCGTCCATCACGTGCACCACCTGGGCACGGGTCGCCGGATCCATGTCGTGCAGCTCCCGCGCGACGTCGGCCGGTTTCATCTCCGACAGCCGGGCCACCAACTGCTCGGCATCGCGCTGCGCCGGGGCGCGGGTGAAGTCGGGCAGCTCCGACCAGTTCACGATGGTGACGTGGCCGCGGGCGAAGGGACGCCGGCCGCGCTCCCGCAGCGCCACCTCGGAGACCTCCCAGTCCCGCACCCGGGTGCGCTGGATGGCCACGTCGAAGATGGTCTCGGGGACGTTCGAGCCCGCCCGGGTGACGGTCCGGTCGAAGAGCTGATCGGCCACCAGCACCTCGGCGTCGCGGGCCTTGAACCGCCGGGTGTTGACCAGCCCGGAGACGATCACCTGATTGGGGTCGATGGAGCGCACCCGGGCCATCGGATAGAAGATCCGCCGGGCCGCGAACAGCTCGACCACCAGGCCCTTCACCCGGGGGGCACGATTGCCGGACCGGTTCTGGATCACCACATCCCGTACCCGCCCGACGTGGTCGCCGTTGGGGTCGAGCATCGGCAGTCCCTTGATCCGGGAGACGAAGATCGCCGAGGTTGCTCCACTCACACCCCGGAGGCTACCGCCTCAGCCGACCCAGCAGGTACCGGGACAGGCGACTGTCCAGCCCCGGCGGTCAGGTCGCCTCGGGGTCGAAGGCCACGCGGCGCGGCGCGGCCGCCGGCTCGGCGGCTCCGGCCGGCAGCAGCGATGCCTGGCCGCTGACCGTCCGGGACAGGTCGGACGCCGCGCTCGACGCGGTCTGCTTCACCTCGGCGAGATCGCGGACGGTGTCCTCCCCCAGCAGCTTGGCGCCCAGATTGCGGGGGTTGAGATCAGAGAGATGGATATCGTCGAACTCCGGGCCGAGCTGCTCGCGCAGCTGACCGCGGGCGTCGTTGGCGATGCCCCGGACGTAGTTGATCACCCGCGCGGTCTTGCGGGCCAGTTCCGGCAGCTTCTCGGGCCCGAAGATGATCACGGCGAGCACCACGAGCACGAGGATCTCGGCGGCGTTGAAGCTGGGCACCCACCCAGCCTATGCCCGACCGGCGGCTACTCCATCTCCTCCAGCTCGCGACCGCGGGTCTCCTTGACGAACTTCGCCACGAAGAACAGCGACAGCACCGCCATCGTGGTGTAGATGCCGTAGGCCAGGCCGAGGCCGACCTCGGCCAGCGGCGGGAAGGTCTGGGAGACCACGAAGTTGGCGATCCACTGGGCAGCGCCGGCCACCGCGATGGCGTAGGCGCGGATCCGGTTGTTGAACATCTCGCCAAGCAGCACCCACACCACCGGACCCCAGCTGACGCCGAAGAAGACCACGTACAGGTTGGCCGCGACCACCGCGATCAGGCCGGTGGCGCCGGGCAGCACCGGCTGCAGCGCACCGTCCACCAGCTCGGTCGGGGCGGTGCCGAAGATGAACGCCATGGTGCCCAGCGAGAGCGCCATGCCGATCGAGCCGACCAGCAGCAGCGGCTTGCGTCCCACCTTGTCGATCAGCAGGATCGCGACCACCGTGGTGAGGATGTTCGTCACCGACGTGATCACCGTGGTCATCAGCGCGCTGGATTCGTCGAAGCCCACCGCCTGCCACAGCACCGAGGAGTAGTAGAAGATCACGTTGATGCCGACCAGCTGCTGGAACATCGACAGCAGGATGCCGATCCAGACCACCGGCAGCAGCACCGTGCCGGACGACCGCAGCAACGCGAAGGACTGCTTGGACTCCCGGTCCAGGGTCTGCTCGATCTGATCGATCTTCTCCTGGATCGAGCCGCCGACGTAGTGGCGCAGCACCCGGGCGGCCTCGTCAAGCCGCCGCTTCGCCACCAGGAACCGGGGCGACTCCGGGATCCGCAGCGCCAACGCCCCGTAGATCAGCGCGGGTACGCACTCGGAGATGAACATCCACCGCCAGGCCTCCAGCCCGAGCCACAGCTGCTGCGCGGCGCCGCCGGCGGCCGCGGCCAGCGCGTAGTCGATCAGCAGCGCGGTGAAGATGCCGGTGACGATCGCCAGTTGCTGCATCGAGCCCAGCCGGCCGCGGATGCTGGCCGGCGAGACCTCGGCGATGTAGGCCGGGGCGATCACGCTGGCGGCGCCCACCGCCAGGCCACCGACCAGCCGGAACACGGTCAGCGACCAGATGTCCCAGGCCAGGCCACAGGCCAGCGAGCTGACGAAGAAGAGCAGCGCCGCGATCTGCATCACCCTGATCCGGCCCAGGTGGGAGGCCAGCGCGCCGGCGTACCAGGCCCCCACCGCGCAGCCCAGCAGGGCGCCGGAGACCGAGAAGCCGAGCAGCACCGGGGTGGCGCCGCTCCAATCCCGGATGGCGGCGACGGCGCCGTTGATCACCGCGGTGTCGAAGCCGAACAGGAAGCCGCCCATCGCCGCCGCGGCGGCGATCGTGATGACGCGGGAGACCGGGGGTATGGGCGCGATGTCGGCCAGCGCGCTCTGGTTGTCGCTCATTGCTCACCACCTCGTGTCGGCCCGGCCGGCACGCCCCTGCCATGGTTCCGGGAGGGGGTGTGCCCGTCCAGGCGAGTTCAGGCGAGTGTTACAGAGGGTCGCTGCACAGTCAATGGCTCGGGGAGGTCGCCGCACAACCCGCAGCGACCGGCTTCGGCAGCCGCAGCCACCCCTCCCTGGGCTTGTCGGAGGGCGGTTCGCCGGCTACAGGCCGGCGGCGTCCAGTAGCGCGACGAAGGCGCTGGTCTGCTCCGGCGACGCCTCCAGCAGCGGCAGCCGCAGACCACCCGGGACGAACCCGCGGGCGGCCAGGCCGGCCTTGACCAGCATGCAGCCCTGGGTGGCGAACACCCCGGTGAACACCGGCAGCAGGGCGGCGTTCTGGGCGATCGCGGACGCCAGGTCGCCGGCCAGGAAGGCCTCGATCATCGGCTTCACCCGGGCGCCGGTGAAGTGGGTGGACGTCCCCACCACGCCCACCCCGCCGACCGCCAGCAGCGGCAGCGTCATGGCGTCGTCGCCGGCGTAGTAGGCCAGCCCGGTCTCGGCGATCACCTCGGCGGAGGCGACCGGCTGACCCTTGGCGTCCTTCACCGCGACGATCCGCGGGTGGGCGCCGAGCTGCAGCATGGTGGCGGTCTCCACCGGGACGCCGGCCCGGTGCGGGATGTCGTAGATCATCACCGGCAGGTCGGTGGCCTCGGCCACGGTCAGGAAATGCGCGGCGACCGCGTCCTGCGGCGGCCGGGAGTAGTAAGGGGTGACCACCAGCAGGCCGTGCGCGCCGGCGTCGGTGGCCTGCTCGGCCAGCTCCAGCGTGTGCCGGGTGTCGAAGGTGCCGACCCCGGCGACCACCTTGGCCCGGTCCCCCACCTCGGCCACCACGGCGGCCACCAACTCGCGTTTCTCGGCATCGGTGGTGGTCGGCGCCTCGCCGGTGGTGCCATTGATCACCAGGGCGTCGTTGCGCTGCACGTCCACCAGGTGGGCGGCCAGCCGACGGGCCTCGTCGAGGTTGACCGAGCCATCGGGGCCGAACGGGGTGACCATGGCGGTGAGCACCCGGCCGAACGGAGGTTGGATCATGGGCAAAGACTAACCGAACCGCTCGGACTCAAGATCGAGTCGAGGGTTCGCTGGTCACCCGTCCTGCCGTACGGCGCCGGTCGCGTAGGGTGGGCCCGTGAGCCCACAGCACAAGGCAGCCGCCGCCTCCGCCGCGGTGGCCAACCAGGTTTTCGCCGACGAGTACGTCGTCCCCTCGCCGGCCGCCCAGGCCTCCCGCGCGCTGGCCGCCGAACGGCCCGGCAGCCCGATCAGCCCGGCCGCGGCAGCCACCCTCAGCTTCCTCGCCACCGTGGTCAAGGCCCGGCACGTGGTCGAGGTGGGCACCGGCACCGGCGTCTCGGCGGTCGCCCTGCTGGAGGGCATGGTCCCCGAAGGGGTGCTGACCAGCATCGACAACGAGGCCGAGTTGCAGCTGGTCGCCCGGGAGGTGCTCAACGAGGCCGGCATCCCGCGTCCCCGCGCCCGGCTGATCGCCGGCGAGGCGCTGGTCGTGCTGCCCAAGCTGACCGACGCGGCCTACGACCTGGTGTTCCTCGACGGCGACCCGCTGGAGTACGTGGAGTACATCGCCCAGGCCACCCGCCTGCTGCGGCCCGGCGGGGTGCTGGTGCTGCACCACGCGCTGTGGCAGGGCAAGGTGGCAGACCCGGAGAACTCCGAGGACGAGCCGCTGATCGTCCGCGAGGCGCTGGACGCGGTCCGCGAACTGGAGGGCTTCACCGCCGCCCTGCTGCCGGTCGGCGACGGGCTGCTGGTCGCCACCAAGCCCTGAATCCCCAGGCAAAGCCGAAGGGCTCCGACGTCAGCCGTCGGAGCCCTTCGCCATTGTCGCTCAGTTGTTCGGCGGCACCTTGGTGTTCTTCGAGATCACCGTGATGCCGCTCTCGACGAAGAAGCCGCGGGCGCGGTCGTGGTCGGGATCGACGCCGATCTCGACCCCGTCCGGCACCACCACGTTCTTGTCCAGGATCGCCCGGCGGACCACCGCGTTGCGTCCGATCCGGCAGCCGCTGAAGATCACCGCCTCCTCGATCCGCGCCCACTTGTCCACCATGACGTTCGGCGACAGCACCGACCGGTCGACGTCGCCGCCGGAGATGATGCAGCCGGCGCTGACGATGGAGTCCTCCGCGGTACCGCGCAGGGTGAACTTGGCGCCGGGCAGCTGCGCCTGCTGCGTCCAGATCGGCCACTTGCGGTTGTACAGGTTGAACTCCGGCTCGACCGAGACCAGATCCATGTGGGCGGCGTGGTAGGCCTCGATGGTACCGACGTCGCGCCAGTAGTTCCGGTCCTTCTCGGTCGATCCGGGGACGATGTTCTCCCGGAAGTCGTAGACCTGCGCGCTGCCGGCCGAGACGAAGTTCGGGATGATGTTGCCGCCCATGTCGTGGCGGGAGTTGTCGTCGTCGGCGTCGGCCACCAGGGCATCGACAAAGGCCTCGCGGGAGAAGACGTAGTTGCCCATCGAGGCGAAGGACTCCTCCGGGCTGTCCGGCAGGCCGGGCGGATCGGCCGGCTTCTCCAGGAACTGGGCGATCCTGCCCGAGGCGTCGGCGTCGATGATGCCGAAGGCGCTGGCCTCCGAGCGGGGCACCCGGATGCCCGCCACCGTGCAGTCCATGCCCGACTCGATGTGGGCGTTCACCATCTGCTCGACGTCCATCCGGTAGATGTTGTCGGCGCCGAACACCACGACGTAATCGGGATCCTCGTCGTTGATCAGGTTCATCGACTGGTAGATGGCGTCCGCGCTGCCCTGGAACCACTGCTTGCCGGTGCGCTGCTGGGCGGGGACGGACGTCACGTAGCTGCCCAGCATGGACTCGATCTGCCAGGTCTGGGAGACGTGGCGGTCCAGCGAGTGCGACTTGTACTGGGTCAGCACGCAGATCTTGGTCAGATCGGAGTTCGCCAGGTTGGACAACACGAAGTCGATCAGGCGATAGGTGCCGCCGAACGGGACGGCCGGCTTGGCTCGATCGGCGGTCAGGGGCATCAGCCGTTTGCCCTCGCCACCAGCGAGGACGATCGACAGGACGTTCGGTCGATGGATCATGCTGAAGAACCTACGGTGTTCGTCCGGTCTCCACAATCCAAACCCGGAAATAGTGTCCACCTGGCGGCCAGTGTGACACGATCGCCGCATGGGACTTCGTGTATCTATCCTCACCCGGGAATATCCCCCGTTCATCTATGGTGGCGCCGGCGTGCATGTCGGCCAGCTGGTTCCCCAGCTGCGCAAGTTCACCGACCACGTCGAGGTGCAGTGCATGGGCGAGCCTCGCGACGGCGCGACCGCCCATCCGGAGACCTTCCCCGAGGGCGCCAACCCGGCGCTGCGGGTGCTGGGGGCCGATGTGTCGATGGCGAACGCCATCGACCCGGCGACCGACGTGATCCATTCCCACACCTGGTACGCCAACTTCGCCGGCCTGGTCGGCTCGAAGTTCCTGGACGTGCCGCACGTGGTCACCTCGCACTCGCTGGAGCCGCACCGGCCGTGGAAGGCCGAGCAGCTGGGCGGCGGCTACCGGGTCTCGTCCTGGGCGGAACGGACGTCCTTCGCCGACGCGGCCGCGGTGATCGCGGTGAGCGCCGGGATGCGCGGTGACGTGCTGGAGAGCTACCCCGAGTTGGATCCCGACCGGGTGTACGTGGTGAAGAACGGCATCGACCCCGACGAGTTCAAGCCCGATCACGCCACCGACGTGGTGGACGAGCTGGGGGTCGACCGGGATCGTCCGCTGATCGTCTTCGTCGGCCGGATCACCCGGCAGAAGGGCCTGGTGCACCTGGTCCGGGCCGCCCAGCAGCTCGACCCGGACACCCAGCTGCTGCTGCTGGCCGGCGCCCCGGACACCCCGGAGATCGCCGCCGAGTTCGACACCGCCTTCGCCGAACTGAACCGGGTGCGGGCCGGCAGCGTGAAGTGGGTGCAGGAGATGCTGCCGCGGGCGTCGGTCCGTCAGGTGCTCACCCACGCCACCGTGTTCGCCTGCCCGTCGATCTACGAGCCGCTGGGCATCGTGAACCTGGAGGCGATGGCCTGCGAGACAGCGGTGGTGGCCAGCGCGGTGGGCGGCATTCCCGAGGTCGTGGTGGATGGGTCGACCGGCACCCTGGTGCCCTACGACCCCAAGCAGGCCGGCGACCCGGCCTACGTCGCGGCCTTCGAGGCCTCCTTCGCCGAGCAGCTCAACGCCCTCACCCGGAATCCGGAGAAGGCCCGGCAGTACGGTCTGGCCGGCCGGCAGCGCTGCATCGACGAGTTCTCCTGGGAAGCGATCGCGCAGCAGACCGTTGCGGTGTACGACAAGGCGATCGAGTTCCACCAGGGACGCTGAGGCGCCCCGGCGCGCAGGCTCACTGGCCGGTGCGGCCGTCCAGGCGTTCCCGGAGCAGGTCGGCGTGCCCACAGTGCCGGGCGTACTCCTCGATCAGGTGCACGATCACGTCCCGGACCTCCGCCTGCTGGCCTTCCCAGCTGACCAGCGCGCCGAGGTCTTCGCAGCCGGCGTACCACTCCCGGCCGAAGGCGACTTCACCTCGCCAGGCCGTCCACGCCTGGTCGACGCACGCCTGCGTTCCCACCGCCTCAGCGAAGGGCAGGTCGCGGTCGGCCGAGTAGAGCCGGGGCAGCGCCAGGTCACCGTCGAGCACTCGCCGGAACCAGGAGTGTTCGACCCGCGCCAGATGCCTGACCAGGCCGAGCAGGGAGAGGGTGGACGGCGGTACCGAGCGGGTCGCGAGCTGGGCGGGGGTCAGTCCCTCGCATTTCAGCTCCAGCGTCATCCGGTAGTGGTCGAGGTAGCTGGCCAGCACCTGCTTCTCCCCGCGCGGGGTGGTGTGGGTGTCGCGTGGATCGGTGGCGGGATCGAGCCACATCCCGGTGCCCTGGTATCCGGTCATGGCTCCATCCTGCCACCCGCCGCTGACGCTCCCCACGGGGCGGCGCGGCGGTCGTCGTCCGGCGTGGTTCGGAGCCGACGGCGTTGTTGGCACGCAGAAGGCCCCGAGGATCTCCTCGGGGCCTTCTGGGTTTGGCTTGGATCAGGCGGTGACGACGCCGTCAAGCGCCTCGCGCAGTTCCGCCGCTTCGGCCGCGTTCAACTCGATCACCAGCCGGCCGCCACCTTCGGCAGGGATCCGCATGGCGATCACGCGTCCTTCCTTGGCGACCTCGATCGGGCCGTCTCCGGTTCGCGGTTTCATCGCTGCCATTGCATACCTCACTTGTTCAGCTGGGGATCGAACAACCCTATTATTCCATCCCGCGCTGACCCTCGCCGACGCCGACGCTAAACCAGGTCCGGTTCCGGACCTCCGTCCGGCGCCTGGGGCTGGCTGGCCGGCCTGGCCGCGGGCCGGTCCGGCGCGGCGGCGCCGCGCTCCAGTTGGTTGGCCAGCCGGTCCAGCAGCTCGTCGACCTGGTCCATCGCGTACCCCCTGGCGGTCACCGAGAACCGGACCGCGCGCAGGCTCGCCGCGTCCAGGTCGCCCGCCATCGCCGGGGGGACGTAGCTGCTGGTCACGGTCGGCGGCAGCTCGCCCAGCCGACCGCTGGCCGCCACCGCGGCCAGGCCGAGGATGGCGACACCGAGCATCCACAAGAACCACTCCACCCCACGATGGTAGAGCGTCCGGCGACGCCCCGGCGGACGCCGGGCGGGCTCAGGACATCTGGAAGCCGTCCTCGGTCGGCGCCTCCGACCCCGGTCGGGTGGCCAGCCGGACCGCCTCCGCCGGATCGTCCGCCACCTGCAGCAACTCCAGGTCGCGCTCGGCGATGTAGCCGTGCTCGAGCATCGTCCCCCGTAGCCAATCGAGCATTCCCGACCAGAACTCGGAGCCGTAGAGGACGATCGGGAAGGAGCGCACCTTGCCGGTCTGCACCAGCGTCGCCGCCTCGTAGAGCTCGTCGAAGGTGCCGAAGCCGCCGGGCATCACGATGAACCCCTGGGAGTACTTCAGGAACATCACCTTGCGGGCGAAGAAATAGCGGAAGTTGATCCCCAGCGAGACGTATTTGTTGATCCCCTGCTCGAAGGGCAACTCGATCCCCAGCCCGACCGACGGGCCGCCCGCGGTGAAGGCGCCCTTGTTCGCCGCCTCCATGATGCCGGGCCCGCCGCCGGTGATGGTGGTGAAGCCGGCCTCGGCGAGCAGCCGTCCGATCTCGACCGCGTCGCGGTAGTAGCGGTGCTTGCGGGAGGTGCGGGCCGAGCCGAACACGCTGATCGCCGGGCCGAGCCCGGCCAGGGTGCCGAAGCCGTCGACGAACTCCGCCTGGATCCGCAGCACCCGCCAGGGGTCGGCGTCGGCCCAGTTGGTGTCCACCCGGCTGGCCAGCAGCCATTCGTCCAGGGTGACCGGTTCGGCGGTCTCGGCGCGGCGGACCACCGGACCCTGGGTGCGCATCGGCTTGTTCATCGCCCCATCATGGCGCAGATACCGTCCCCCAGCGCGCGGGACGAGCCGAAGGATGGCTGAGCCTGACGAAGCCCGCTATCCCAGCCAGCGCAGCAGCGCATCCCTACAGGCGTAGAGGTCAGCCACCGGGCAGGCCTCGTCATCGGCGTGCGCCTTGAGCGGATCGCCCGGTCCGTAGTTCACCGCGGGGATGCCCAGCGCGCTGAACCGGGCCACGTCCGTCCAGCCGAACTTGGCCACCGGGGTGCCGCCGACCGCCGCCAGGAACTCCTGGGCGATCGGACGATCCAGGCCCGGCCGGGCGCCGAGCGCGAAGTCGATCACCTCCACCTCGAAGCCGGCCATCAGGTCGCGGCAGTGCGCGATCGCGTCCGCTTCGTCCCGGTCGGGGGCGAACCGGAAGTTCACCGTCAACCGGCCGCGGTCGGGGATGACATTGCCGGCTATCCCGCCGACGATGTCCACCGCGTTCATCCCCTCGCGGTAGGTCAAGCCCCTCCACCTCGACGGTGCGCGGGGCGTAGCCCTCGAGCCGTCGCAGCGCCTCGCCCAGGTCGTGAATGGCGTTGTGGCCCATCCAGGAGCGGGCCGAGTGGGCGGCCTTGCCGCGGGTGGTGACGACGTACCGCAGGGTGCCCTGACAGCCCCCCTCGATCTGCGCCGAGGTGGGCTCCATCAACACCGCGAAGTCGCCCCGCAGGGTCTCCGGACGGGTGGCGGCGATCCGGGTGAGCGAGTTGTCGGCCGCGGCCACCTCCTCGTGGTCGTAGAAGATCCAGGTGACGTCGCGCGACGGCGCGGTGGCCAGCGCGGCGACCTGCAGCATCACCGCTACCCCGCCTTTCATGTCCACCGTGCCCCGGCCGTGCAGCACCCCGTCGACCAGCCGGGAGGGCAGGTTGTCCGCCACCGGCACGGTGTCCAGGTGCCCGGCGATCACCACCCGCTGCGTCCGGCCAAGTTCGGTGCGGGCGATCAGGGTGTCCCCGTCCCGCACCACGCTGAGCTGGTCGATGCCCGCCAGAGCCTGCTCGATGGCGTCCGCCAGCCCCCGCTCGTTCCCGCTGACCGACTCGATGTCGACGATCCCCCGGAACAGCTCGACCAGATCCCCTCGCGCCTCAAGCCTCATGCTCCCCACCCTAATGCCCCACCTCACCCCCATCGAGGGCTCCCGCGGACCGCCCCGTGACGGACCAACTGCAGCCTGCCCCGCCCCACCCCGTCGAGGGCTCCCACTATCGTCGAGGGCTCCCACCCAGGCACAGGCCCTCGGCGATAGCGGAAGCCCTCGATGAAAAGGGGCAGGCGGCCGACGGGGACGGCGGATGGTGGACGGCGGACGAGGGACGGGGGCTGACGGACGACGGACGGGGGCTGACGGACGACGGACGGGGCGAGAACACATTGGCCGGCCGGAGCGTGGCGGGCGGGACGGAGCGTCAGTGGACGCAGGTACGCTGGCCACCATGACCAGACCCGCCTCCGCCTGGGGCCTCGCCACCGTCCACGAATCCGGCCAGGTGCTCGACACCTGGTTCCCGTCGCCCGCGCTGGGCGAGCACGACGGCTCCCCCGCCCCGGAGGAGTTGGTGGCGGCCAGCGGCATCGACCCGCACCGCCGGGTGCGCACCGAGACCGTGCTGGTGGAGATCGACCTGGACCAGCCGCCGGCCACCGTGCCGGACGCCTACCTGCGGCTGCACCTGCTGAGCGCGCGGCTGTGCCCGCCCCGCGGCATCGACCTGACCGGCATCTTCGGGGTGCTGGTGAACGTCGCCTGGACCAACCACGGCCCCTGCCTGGCCGAGGGCTTCGAGCAGACCCGGCTGGCGCTGCGCGCCCGTGGCCAGGTGACCGTTTTCGGGGTGGACAAGTTCCCCCGGATGGTCGACTACGTGGTGCCCGGCGGGGTCCGGATCGCCGACGCCGACCGGGTGCGGCTGGGCGCCCACCTGGCGTCCGGGACGACCGTGATGCACGAGGGCTTCGTGAACTTCAACGCCGGCACGCTGGGCGCCTCGATGGTCGAGGGCCGGATCTCCGCCGGGGTGATCGTCGGTGACGGCACCGACATCGGCGGCGGCGCGTCCATCATGGGCACCCTGTCCGGCGGCGGGCAGCAGCAGATCACGATCGGCGAGCGCTGCCTGCTGGGCGCCGAGTCCGGCCTGGGCATCTCGCTGGGCGACGACTGCGTGATCGAGGCCGGGCTGTACGTCACCGCCGGCACCAAGGTGCTGCTGGATGGCGAGGTGGTCAAGGCGGCCAGCCTGTCCGGTCAGTCCGGGCTGCTGTTCCGGCGCAACTCCACCACCGGTGCGGTCGAGGCGCTGCGGCGCGCCGGCACCGGCGTCGAGCTCAACGCTGCACTGCATGCCAACTAGGCGACGACGCGGCCGGGCGCCCCGGGCGGCGAAGCTGATCGCCGCGGTGGCGGCGGCCGCCCTGCTGCTGGTCGGCGGGGTGGTGGTCTGGTCGGCCTACCACCGCGTCCCGCTGCCGGTGGACGACCGGTGCACCGCGAGCGTGGCGGGCGGCTCCACCTCGCTCGACCCGGAACGTGCCTACTACGCGGCGCTGATCTCCGGGGTGTCGGTGAAACGCAGCCTGGAGCCGCGCGCAGCCAGCATCGCGCTGGCCACCGCCTTCCAGGAATCGGGGCTGCGCAACCTTGACTACGGCCATGCCGACTCGATCGGCTTGTTCCAGCAGCGGCCGTCGAAGGGGTGGGGCAGCATCGAGGAGATCATGGACCCGTGGTACTCGGCGACCGCCTTCTACAAGGCGCTGGTGCGGGTGAAGAACTGGCAGGACGACGACATCAACGACGTCGCGCAGAAGGTGCAGCGCAGCGCCCACCCCGAGGCGTACCGCAAGCACGTCGAGAAGTCCCGGACGCTGGCCAGCGCGCTCACCGGCCAGACCCCGGCGGCCTTCACCTGCACCGTCCGCTCCCCCGGTGACGCCGACCCCGAGGGCATGGCGTCCTTCCTCAAGCAGACCTTCGGCAAGCGGATCAAGCTGACCACCGGGGAAGCCGGTCTCAAGGTGACCGCGCCGGACACCACCGTCGCCTGGTCGGTGGCCCAGGTCGCGGTCGCCGGCACCGGCCGCTACGGCCTGGCCGGGGTCACGATCGGCAGCTGGAGTTGGACGCACGATCCCTGGGCGCCGGCCGCCTGGCACGGCCCCGGCCTACCCGCCGGGCCGACCGAGCTGACCCTGACCTTCCAGCCCGCCTGAGCCCCACGGCCGCTTCACGCCGGGGTGGCAGGCTCAGCCGCGGGGTGCCCGGTAGCGCCAGCGACCGTCCGGGTCGAGGAAGCCCTGCTCCCGGGCGGTGGTCACCCGGTAGTACGCGATCCCGCCGGTGGGATCGGGCACCTCCACCACGCTGGTGAACTCGGTGCGATCGCCGTTGCCGTCGATCACCACCGAGCCGGAACAGGTCACGAACCACTGGCCGACCCCGCGGCAACCCGCCCGTCCGGGAAGGGTGGCGGTGCGGCCGGTGGTCAACGAACGGATGCGGGTCTGGTCGGGTTGATCGACCGGACGCTCGGCCACCAGCCCCGCGGTGAAGGCCCGGGTGAAGCCGGCTGGCAGGGTGGCTGCGCCGCCCTTCGGCAGCTGGACCAGATCGGCGCTGCCGTCCGGCGCGGTCACCGCGCAGGCACCGGTCGCGGGCTCGCAGTCGATCCGGCTGGGACCCGGCTGAACCACGGTCTGCAGCTCCGGCCCGAGCAGCCCCTGCAGGTCGTCGTTCTCCACCCAGTAGCCGACCACCCGCTCCCCGATCACGGCCGGGACGGTGACCGGCCGGATCAGGTCCCAGTCGCCGCCGACCCGGCGCAACGCGGCGTCCAGGAAGGTCGACCGGCCGTTCAGTTCCACCACCGCGTAGCCGCCGCGGAAGGCGCTGGCCGCGTCGAACTGGGGGGAGGCCAGCCAGGTGCCGTTGCGGCTGAGATAGCCCAGCTTCGGCTTCGAACCGGAGGCACCCCGCCCCACCGCCGGAACCCCGGGAGCGCCGGCCTCCAGGGCGGCCACGGTGACCCGGCCGGCATGCGGCGTCACCCGGCCGCTGCCCAGCTCGATGAATTTCTCCCCGCCCGGCCCGGCGACATTGACCAGCCCCGGGGCGACCGCGTCGATCTGCTGCCGCGCGCGGAAGCCGACGACCTCCTCGCCGGTGCTCACCTCGACCACCGCGGTCTCCCACCGGCCGTCCACGGCGGTGCCGACGATCAGGTGGTCGCTGCCCGCGCAGGAGGCGTCCCGGTAGCTCACCTGGGCGACCACCTGGCCGGTCAGGTCGAGTAGGTCCGATCCCTCGGCGCCACTGGCCACCACCGCGACCGCCCGGCCGTCGGTGTCCGCGCAGTAGCTGTAGGAGGCGTAGCCGGCCGGCACCACGAGTTCCGCCTGGCTGTTGACGAACCCGTACTGGGTGGTCCGCTCCGGTCGGCCGTCGGTCACGGTCTGCTGCCTGGTGGCCACCGGCCACAGCATGGGCTTGCCGTCGGCGGCGGGCATGCCCTCGACCGCCTGGGCCGGCGTGGCGATCCCCAGCGCAGCGACCACCAGGGTCACGGCAGGCAGGATCCGACGCAGCACCCGACCCATCCTGCTCCACCGCGGGTGGGGAAGGAAGGCCTACCGGACAAGCCTTGGCGAAATCTCAGCCAGAGGTTGATGATTCCCGAAGAGTTCGCTGTGAGCCCGCCGTCCCGCCCCGGCGCCCAACCATAATCGAGCCGTGATGAGGTGGCGGCGAAGCACGGCAGCAGTGCTGCTGGCGGGGCTGTCAGCCGGGCTGGCGGGCTGTCAGCCGGCCGCCCCCGAGCCCAGCGAAACCCCCTCGAAGCCCACCCAGCCGGCCCCACCGGCGCCGACCGCCACCGCTCAACCGGGCGCCGGCATGCCGGCCGGGGACGGCGCCGCCATGCTGTGGCCGACCACCTCGATCCGCACCGTGTACTTCGATGGCTGGAGCACCGAGCGGGTGCAGTACGGCTTCGTCGACACCCGGGGCGAGCTGGTCGTCCCGTCCGGCTACGACTGGTACGAATACTGCCGCGACCAGGCCGGACGCGCCACGCTGGTGCTGGCCGGTACCGCCGACCAGGTGGATGTGCTGGACCTGTCGGGCGAGGTGGTCCGGCAGATCCCCGGCCGGACGGCCAGCTGCATCGGCGACACCCACGCCGAGTTCGCGCGCGACACCAGCGACGCTGGCCCGGCCTACCTGGGCACCGGCCTGTTCGACCTGCGCTCCGGCGAGGTGGTGATCAAGCCCCGCAAGGGACACACGGTCACCATGCTGGATCGGCGGACGGTGAACGTCCACCAGGCCAAGGGCGAGTACTTCCTCGATGTCCTCACCGGGACGAAGACCCCGCACCCGGGCTACCTCACCAACTACGTGGACCCGCTCGCGGACCCGGCCGACCGGACGGTGCTGCCGGCCAGCGACGTCTACTTCGACAGCTACCAGGAGCCGAAGCGGGAACCCCGGATGGGGTACATCGATCGGCAGGGCAACTGGGCGCTGAAACCGGCGCTGGAACGGACCGATGCCTTCCACGCCGGCCACGCCGTGGTCACCGAGGGCGGCAAGTACCACTTCATCGACACCACCTTCCGCCGGGTGGGCCGGGACTGGGACTGGATCGACGACTTCGGCCAGGGCTACACGGTGGGGTTGGGGTCGGGCGAGACGGTCAGCACCGGCGTGCTCGGGCTCGACCAACGGGTGCTGCTGGAGCCCCTGGCCGGCGATGTCTACTGCGACCCGGACGCCTGCCGCGTCCTGCCCCGCTCCGGACCGCCGAAGCTCCTGCTGCTGCCCGAGGGGACCCTGGCCGACCTGCCGGCGGGGTTCAGCACCGCCCTGAGCCGGACGCTGTTCAGCGACGCCACCCCCGACACCCCGGCGACCCGCATCCTCAACACCGAGACCGGCACCACCTTCCCGCTCTCCCACCCCGGCGAGTGCGAACCCCGCGGTCGCTGGCTCAGCTGCACCCCGGCGCAGGCCGGCGCACCCCCGGCGGTCTACGGCAGCAACGGCGAACCGACGGTGTTCCGCGATATCGTCCCGGTCGACGGCGCGGTGGCGGACACCCCGTCCGGCTACTACTGGGCGACCGCCGGCAGCCAGCAGGGCTTCGTCGACGACGACCGGTACCTGGCTCTACCAGGAGAGCCGCTACACCACCTTGGAGGACTGACATGGCCGGTCGGCAGATCGCCATCGCGGCAGCCGTCGCGCTCGCCCTGGCCGGTTGCACACCGTCCGCACCCAACCCGACGACCTCCCCGGCGCAGACCGGCTCGGCGGCGCCGTCCGGTCCGGCGAGCACGCCGGCGTCCACCCCGCCGGCCAGCCCGCAGCCCCACCCGTTCAGCTTCGCCGACCTGCCTCGGTTCGACGGCTCGACGGCCAACATCCCGCTGATCTCGCTGGTGATCCAGCGGCTGACCGGCGCCTCGGCCGCCGAGGCCGACAACGCGGTCAGCGTGACCACCACCCCGAACGCCTACCGCGCCCTGGTGGCGGGCGAGACCGACCTGCTGCTGGTCTACGAGGCGGACGCCTCGGTGCAGCGGGAGGTGAAGGATTCCGGCGTCACGCTGGAGAGCCACCCGATCGGCCGGGACGCGCTGGTCTTCTTCACCAACTCCAGCAACCCGGTGACCTCGCTCACCACCGAGCAGCTGCGGTCGATCTACTCCGGCACGATCACCAACTGGAAGCAGGTCGGTGGCGACGATGTCGAGATCGTGGCCTACCAGCGGCCGGAGGAGTCCGGCTCCCAGGCTCTGATGCGCAAGTACGTGATGGGTGACCGGAAGCTGGCCAAGGCGCCGACCGAGCGGATCACCGAGGACATGGGCGGCATCATCGAGGGGGTCTCCAGCTACGCCAACACCGGCAATGCGCTGGGCTACTCGGTCTACTTCTACCTGGCCAACATGTACGCGGTGGAGGGCATCCGGATGCTCGAGATCTCGGACGTGATGCCCTCCCACGAGAGCATCGGCGCCGGCCAGTACCCCTACGTGAACGACTTCTTCGTGATCATCCGGGCGGACGAGCCGGCCGGCAGCCCGGCCCGCCGGGTGCAGGAATGGCTGCTCTCCCCCGAAGGCACCCAGACCGTCAAGGACGCCGGCTACGTGCCGGCCGAGCTAGCGGCTCAGCCGCTGCGCGGCGGCTTCGATGCGTTCGTCCGTCGCGGTCAGCGCCACCCGGACGAACTGCTCGCCGGCCGGGCCGTAGAAGTCGCCGGGGGCGACCAGGATGCCCAGGCCCGTCAGGTGGTCGACGCTGGCCCGGCAATTCTCGCCCCGGGTGCACCACAGGTAGAGCGACCCCTCGGAATGCTCGACCCGGTAGCCGGCCGCCTCCAGGGCGGGACGCAACCGCGTCCGCCGGGCCAGGTAGCGGTCGCGCTGCTCGTCGACGTGCCCGGTGTCGCCCAGCAGCGCCACCATCGCCGCCTGGACCGGGGTGGGCAGCATCAACCCGGCGTGCTTGCGCACCTCCAGCAGCGGGCCGACCAGCCCGGGGTCACCGGCGATGAAGCCGGCCCGGTAGCCGGCGGCGTTGGACCGCTTGGAGAGGGAATGGACGGCCAGCAGCCCGTCCAGCGACCCGCCATTGACCCGCGGATCGAGCACCGACACCGGTTCGGCCTCCCAGCCGAACTCGCCGTAGCACTCGTCGCTGGCCAGCACCGCGCCCACCCCACGGGCGGCCTCGACCCAGGCGCGGGTCTCGGCGACGTCGAGGATGCGGCCGTGCGGGTTGGCCGGGGAGTTGATCCAGATCAGCTTCGGCCGCAACCCGGCCATCGCGTCCGGGTGGTCGCAGGCCACCGGGTTCGCCCGGGCGATCCGCGCCCCCACCTCGTAGGTGGGGTAGGCGATCTCCGGGTACACCACGGTGTCGGCGTCGGTCAGGCCCAGCAGCACCGGCAGCCAGGCGACCAGTTCCTTGGTGCCGATCACCGGCAGCACGCCGGCGTCGGTCAGCCCGTCGGCCCGCCAGCGCGTGGCGAGATAGCCGATGATGGCGGCGCGCAGTTCCGGCGTCCCCCAGGTGGTCGGGTAGCCGGGGGCGTCGGAGGCCCGCCGCAGCGCCCGCTGGGCGAACTCCGGGGTGGGGTCGACCGGCGTCCCCACCGAGAGGTCGACCAGACCGTCGGGGTGCGAGGTCGCCCGGGCGCGGGCGTCCGCCAGCGAATCCCAGGGGAAGTCGGGCAGCCGGCCGGCGAGACTCACTCGCCCTGCGGCGGAAGGGCCGCGACCGTCGGGTGGTCGTAGTCGATCGGACCCTGCCGGGCGGCGCCACCGGGCGAGCCGATCTCGTCGAAGAAGTGGACGTTGACGTCGTAGTACTCGGCCTGGTCGGCGGGCACGTCGTCCTCGTAGTAGATCGCCTCGACCGGGCAGACCGGCTCGCAGGCGCCGCAGTCGACGCACTCGTCCGGATGGATGTAGAGCATCCGGTTGCCCTCGTAGATGCAGTCGACCGGACACTCCTCGACACACGCGCGGTCCTTGATGTCCACGCACGGCAAGGTGATCACGTAAGTCATGTCCGCTGGTTCCTCCTACGACGCTTCGTCGCCTACTGTACAACCGATGAACGACCCCGATGTCGAAACGCGCCACCGCGTCCCAACCCAACCCGGAGTACGGGTGACGGTGCGGTTCGCAGTGCCCGGGGGCGGGACGCGGGACGTCGTGGGGTACATCCTGTCGGTGGACGATCGGACCATGACGGTGCTCGACCGTCGAGGGGCGGAACACACCATCGTGCGGGACGACATCGTCGCCGGGCACCGGGTGCCGGTCTCCCGCGGCCGCGACCCGCTGCGGATGGAGACCGACCTGCTGGACGCCATGGCCGAACGGACGGGGGTGGCCGGCCGTCGGTTCGTGATCCGGCTCTACGACCTGCTGGAGGGCCACGAACCCCCGGCCACGGTGGCCCCGCCCGAGATCGCCACCACGGACGGCGAATGGGTGACCGCCGCCCCGTCCGAGCCACTGGAGACGGTCGGCTGGTGGGCGACCCGTTCCGGCGTCCGCAGCATGCAGGTCCGCACCGACGACCCGGCCGAGATCGAGCGCCTGCTGGCCCGCGGGTTCAGCGAGCTGGCCTGAGCCCGGGACACAATCCGGGAAGCAGAGGCCACTCGCGTGCACTATCCACGCGTGAGCCCTCTCCTCCCCGGTTTGTGTCGGGGCGACCAGGGCTACTCGCGGACGGCGCCCTCCAGCATGCCGCGGATGAAGTGGCGCTGCAGGAAGATGTAGAGCACCACCACCGGCGCGGCGACCAGCACGGCGCCGGCGGCCAGCAGGGCGGTGCCCTGGGTGTACTGGCCCTGGAAGAAGGCCAGCCCGAGCGGCGCGGTCCGGACGGTGGCGTTCGGCGACATCACCAGTGGGATCAGGAACTCGTTCCAGGTCCACATGAACACCAGCAGCACCAGGGTGAGGATCGCCGGCCGGCCGATCGGCACCAGGATCTGCCACAGGATGCGCAGCGGGCCGGCGCCGTCCAGCCGGGCGGCCTCGATCAGCGCGGTCGGCGCGGAACGGAAGTAGGTGCGCATCCAGTAGGTGCCGAAGGCGATCGACATCGCCACCTGCGGCAGCGCGACCCCCCAGATGGTGTTGGTCAGGCCGAGTTGGCGCAGGTCGAAGAACAGCGGCACCACGAAGGCCTCGGTCGGCACCATGATGCCGAGCAGGAACAGCCAGAACACCACCCCCTGGCCGCGGAACCGCATCGTGCCCAGCGCGTAGCCGGCCAGGATGGACGCGGTCACCGAGGCCACCACCACGATCGCCGCGACCACCACCGAGGTGAGCAGGTACTGGCCGAACCGGCCGATCTCCCAGGCCTCGGCGAAATTCTCCGGATGGAACCCGCCGGCCCGCGCCGCGGTGGCGTCCTGCGGGCCGAACGCCAGGCTCGAGAATCACCCCGACCGGAGCCAGCACGATGAGAGCGAAGACCACCAGGATCAGGTAGTTCGCGGCGCGCTCGAAGGCCGAGATCCTCACTAGCGTTCCCCGATCCGGTTCACCACGGCATTGATCGCGAACACGATCGCGGTCAGCACCACCCCGATCGCGGTGGCGATCCCCACCCGGCCCAGTTCGAAGGCATTGCGGAACACCTCGTAGCTGGGCACCGTGGTGGAGCTTCCCGGTCCGCCGCCGGTGGTGACGTAGACCAGGTCGAAGGTCTTCAGCGCGGCCACGATGGTCAGGGTGAGGGCGACCGCGATCTCGCCGCGCAGGCTGGGCAGGGTGATCGCGAAGAACTCCGCCACCGGTCCGGCGCCGTCCAGCCGGGCGGCCTCGAACAGGTCCTGCGGAATCCGCGCGATCCCCGCCATCAGCAGGACGGTGACCAGGCCGGCCGACACCCAGGTACCGACCAGGCCGACCGCCGGCAGCGTCCAGGTGTAGTCGCCCAGCCAGGCCCGGGTCAGCGAGCCCAGCCCGACCGCCCGCAGCAGCGCGTTGATCGGGCCGTCCGGGGCGTAGAGCTGCCGCCAGGTGACCGCCACCACCACCATCGCGATCACCTGCGGCAGGAAGATCACCACCCGGAAGAAGCCCAGCCCGCGCACCTTTCCCCGGGTCAGGATCGGCGCCAGCAGCAGGCCGATCGCCAGCGGCAGCACCGCGTAGAAGAAGATCAGCACCAGGGCGTGGCCGAAGGCCTCCCGCAGCCGGGCGTCGGCGAACACCGTGACGTAGTTCTGCAGCCCGACGAAAGTGGAGGACGGGGTCAGCCCGTCCCAGGCGAACAGCGAGTACTGCGCCGCCCGGAACAGCGGGAACAACAGGAAGCCGCCGTACAGCAGCAGCGCCGGCAGCAGGTAGGCCCAGGGCAGCCAGGCCGGGCCGTCGAGCCGACTCCGCCGGGCCGGCCGCGCCCGGGACGATCCCTGCGCCCGAGGAAGGGTCGTCCGACCGGCTTCGTCAAGCTCAGCCATCGTCCTCGCCGAGCGCAGCCATCGCCCCTCCCCGGTCAGCCGTTCGAGGCGACGAAGGCCGCGTAGTCGGCCTCCAGGGCCTGGGTGAACTTCGCCGGCGTGAGCCGACCGTCCAGCAGCCCCTGCAGCGCCTCGCCCAGGGTGTCGGAGAAGGTCGGGGTGGCGTAGTCGAGGTAGGGCAGCACGTCGCCGGAGGTGCTCACCTTGCCGAACTCGGTGAACACCTCACCCAACCCGCCCTGGGCCGAGCCGGCCAGTTCGGCGGTCCGGTTGACCGGCAGGTTGCCGGTCTCCACCAGCACCTGCATCGCGTCGTCGCTGGTGATCCAGTCGAGGTACGCGGCGGCGACGTCGGGGTGCTTCGAGGCCGAGGTGACGGTGAACGGCAGGCCGGTGCCGCCGGTGGTGGCGTAGCGTCCGGCCGAGTTGGCCGGGACGAAGAAGCCCAGGTCGTCGCCCATCGCCTTGCTCAGGTCGGCGGCCAGCCAGGAGCCGCCGATCAGGAAGACCCCCTCGCCCTTGGTCAGCGACTGCCAGGCGGCGTCGTAGTCGGCGCCGTTCACGCCGTCGTTGAAGTAGCCCTGCTCGGCCCAGCGCTGCAGGGTGGCCGCGGCGGCCTCGTTCTCGGGGGTCAGCCAGCTGGCGCCGGCATTGCCGAGCGCGAGCGCGGTGATCTGGTCGGCCGGGACGGTCTCGCCCTGCACCGGACCGAAGACGTGGACGGCCGGCCACTTCTCGATATTGCCCAGCAGCAGCGGGGTCTCGCCCTTGGCCTTGGCGGTGGCCAGCGCGGCGTCGAACTCCGTCCAGTTCTTCGGCAGGTCGAGCTGCAGCCCGGCCAGCTTGCTCTTGGAGTAGAACACCCCCACCAGCTCGCCCATCTGCGGCAGCCCGTAGAGGTTGCCGTCACCGAACACCTTGGCGTCGGCGGAGTAGCTGGAGAACTTCAGGATGGAGGCCGAGAACCGGTCCTTCCAGCCGTAGGCCTCCGCGTAGGCGTCCAGCGGGATCAGCTGGCCGGCGGCGACGAAGGCGCCCAGCGTATTGCGTCCGTTGTTGGCCTGCACCACGTCGGGGGCGTCGTCCCCGGTGAGGGCCAGCCGCAGCGTGGTGTTGAGATCCTCGAACGACTGGGAGACCCGGTTGATCGTGACGTTGGGGTACTTCTCGTGGAAGCTGGCGTTGAGCTTCTCGATCTGCTCGTTCTGGCCGCCGCGGATCTCCTGATCCCAGACCGTCAGCGTGACCTCCCCGACGCTACCGATGTCGGTGTTGACGCCGCCGCTGGACGGCGTCGCCGCCGGCGAGCTGGCCGGCTGGCCGGTGCCCGGCGCGCAGGCGGCCAGGGTGACGAGCAGTGCGGCGCCCAGCAGGGTGCCTCCAACGCGCTGAGCAAGCCCGAACAAACTGTGCCTTCTTTCCGTCGATCACGATGCGTGCGCGGTCAGACTGCAGCGCGACTGGTTGCCTTCAGCGCTGGTAGGGCCGCCCGCGCGGCGAACTCGGCCACGAGACTACCGGGGACCCGAAGCGCCTAGTCGTCCTTCTTATCCTTTGGCTTCTCACCGCAGACCACCGGGGTGAGGCTGTTGTAGGACCAGAAGAAGGGCTCCTTCTTGACCAGCTTCTTGCCCTGGTAGAACAGCCGGTTGTAGCGGACGTCGAAACCGCTCATCGCCGACTGCGGGATGCAGCTCTTGGAGGTGTTGTAGACCGTCTTGCCCGGCGCCCGCCAGTTGCTCTGCACCGGCTTGGAGGCCTTCACCTTGGTGTAGGTCTTGGTCGACCAGACCTGGACGGTGACCGACCCCTGGGAGCCGGTCTTGCCGGTGATCCAGGCCTGCAGCAGCACGCCGTACTTGGAGTCGTTCTTGAACTTCATGTCGACCATCTTCCAGTCGAGCGTCGCCTCCCGGCCCATCGGGTAGCGGCTGAAGTACAGCGAGTGGGGCTTGTGGTACACGTCCTCCAGCCCGGCGAAGAAGATGGCGTTGAACAGCGTGGTGGTGGCCTGGGAGATGCCGCCGCCGTAGATATTGGGGTCGATCTTGCCGTTGGCGATGCCGCCACCCTTCATCCAGCCGGCCTGCGGGGTGCGCTCGCCGAGCCGGGCGTTCAGCGAGAAGGTCTCCCCCGGCGCCAGGTAGGTACCGTTGATCTTCTTCGCGGCCAGGCCGATGTTGTTGTAGCGGTAGGCGCTGCCGGGGAAGTAGGTGGTGAACTTGCCGGTCACCTCTTTCACCCCGGCCGCCTTGGCGTCGTCGGTGGTGAAGGTGGCCGGCTGCTTGGTGACCTCGACGCTGGCGGTGCGATCGCCGGTCTGGCCGAGCACCGGCAGGACGGCCTGCGCCAACTGGTCGGCGCCCACTCCCTCACCGTCGACCGACTTGACGATCTTGGGCTTACCGCCGCGTTTGATGGTGAAGGAGGCGTTCTTGGGCTTGTTCAGGTCGAGCTTGTCGAGCTGCTCCTTGGCGCCGGCGGCCAGCTTCTTGGCGTCCAGTTTCGGCGCCAGTTCGCCGTTCTCGACCGGGAAGCTGAGCGCCTCGACAATGGTCTGGGGTTCGATCGTGACCGTCCCCTTGTCGCCGACCTTGACCTTGACCGGGGCGGCCACCGCCGGCTGGGCCAGCGAGGTCAGGGTGGCCTCGGCCTCGGCGGTGGTGACGGCGGGCTCGGTGGTCTTGACCACCGCTACGGCGGTGTCGGTGTTCAGGTAGGCCTGCCGGATCGCCTCGCCGGTCTCGGCGGCCTGCAGCTGCTGTCCGTCCACCCCGGGAGTGACCTGGGGCTTGCCCTTGGCGTAGGCCAGCGCGGCGTCCGCGGGCTCGACGTCCACCTGGTCGGCCAGCGCCTTCACCTGGGCGTCCAGCTTGGCCTGATCGACGGTGACCACCGCCGGCAGCTCGCCGCCGCCGAACAGCACCTCGACGATCCGGATCGGGTTGGCGCTGCTGCCGCCGCCGGCCGCGGCGATCGAGGCCTCGTAGTCGACCGCCAGCCCCAGCTCGGCCGGGGTGGACTTGAGCGAGGCCTTGCCGGCGGTGACGGTCAGCGGCGCGGCGGCGCGCTCGGCGAGCCCCTCGCGGAGCTTGGCCTGCGCGGTCTCGGCGGTCAGCCCACCGACCTTGATGCCCTGCACGACGGTATTGCGCGGCAGATTGTCGCCGGCCAGCGCGTAGCCGGCCGCGTAGCCGCCACCGAGCACCACGACCAGGACACCACCGGTCCAAAGCGCGACGCGGGCGGTGGTGGACAACCTCTTGCGGGGGCTGGACGAAGCCACGGTGTTCCTCTCTCGGCCGGAGCTGCGGCCCCCATGCTACGGGAGGGAGGGGGTCGGCTCGTCGCTCGACACCGGCGGCGCGGGCACTGATTCCATCCGCCACTGGGTCAGCGCGATGCCGGCGGCCATCAGGGCGGCACCGAAGTAGCCCCGGGCCCCCATGTTCTCCCCCAGCAGCAACGCGCCGCCGAGAGCGCCGAACACCGACTCGGCCGACATGATCAGGGCGGCGTGGCTGGCCAGGGCGTCCCGCTGCGCGACCACCTGCAGGGTGTAGGCCACGCCCACCGACAGCAGGCCGCCGTACAGCAGCGGGATCAGGCCCTCACCGAGGCCGGCGAACGGGCGGGCGTCCAGGAAGAGGGCGGCGATCCCGCTGAGCGCGGCGCACCAGGCGAACTGCGAGATGGAGAACCGCAATGCCGACAGCTGCCTGCTGTAGTGCTCGATCACCAGGATCTGCGCGGTCCAGACGAAGGTCGAGGCCAGCACGATGGCGTCCCCGAAGCCGATCCGGAAGCCGTCGCCGACCGCCAGGAAATACAGCCCGGCCAGCGCCAGCCCGATCCCGACCACGGTGGTCCAGCTCGACCGGTGGCCGCGAAAGGCCGCCACGATCGGGACGAACACCATGTACAGCCCGGTGATGAAGGCGGCGTTGCCGGCCGTGGTGTGGCTCATCGCCACCTGCTGCATGCCCACCGCCGCGGCCAGCAGCACCCCGCTGATCAGGCCGGGGACGATCGCCGCCCGGGTGGACTGCGCCCGAACCGGCCGGGGCACCCCGCGGCGTCGGTCGAGCAGCCACACCACCGGCAGCAGCGCTGCGGCGCCCATCGCGAACCGGACCGCGTTGAAGGTGAAGGCGTCGATCGACTCCGCCCCCACCCGCTGCGCGACGAAGGCGAATCCCCAGATCGCCGAGGCCAACAGCAGCAGCGCGTTGGCGCGCAGCCGTTTGGTGGCGGTGGGGTTCACCCGAGCGAGACTAGCGGCCCGGCAGCCGGACCCGGCGACGCGCGTCAGCCTGCGGACCGGTTGCCGCGACCGGGAAGAATCACACCTGGTTGAACAAATCGACCTCCAGATTGGGTCGACGGCCCGCTATTCGGGCTGCGGACCACCATCTGGAGGTCGATTTGTTCAGCTCTGGCGGGAGAGCGCCAGCTTGGCCTTGGCGGCGACGTTCTCGGCGTTGAAGCCGTACTTGGCCAGCAGCAGGCCGCCCGCGGCGGACTCGCCGAAGTGCTCGACCGAGACGATCTCGCCGGCGTCGCCGACCAGCTCGCGCCAGCCCATCGCGATCCCGGCCTCGACCGACACCTTGGACACCCCAGCCGGGACGACCGCGGCGCGGTACTCCGCCGGCTGGGCGGCGAACCACTCCAGGCAGGGCAGCGACACCACCCGGGTGGCGATCCCCTCGGCCTCCAGCAGCTCGCGCGCCTCGACCGCCACCGAGACCTCCGAACCGGTGGCCAGCAGGACGACCGCGGGCTGGCCGTTGGACGCGTCCAGCAGGGTGTACCCGCCCTTGGCGACCAGTTCCGCCGGCGCGGCGGCGCCCTCGCCCCGCTCGATGATCGGCAGGTCCTGACGGCTCAGAATCAACGCCGCCGGACGGTCGCTGTTGCGCAGCAGCTGGGCCCAGGCCTGCGCGGTCTCGTTGGCGTCCGCCGGACGGACCACGTCCAGCCCGGGGATGGCGCGCAGCGTGGCGAGGTGCTCGATCGGCTGGTGGGTGGGGCCGTCCTCGCCGACGCCCACCGAGTCGTGAGTCCAGACGAAGATGCTCGGGGTCTTGGTCAGCGCGGCCAGCCGCACCGGCGTCCGCATGTAGTCGGCGAACACCAGGAAGGTGCCGCCGTAGGCGCGGGTCAGCCCCGACAGCGTGATGCCGTTGAGGATGTTGCCCATCGCGTGCTCGCGGATGCCGAAGTGCAGGGTGCGGCCGTTGTAGTCGCCGGCGAAGTCGTGGCTGGACTGCTCCGGCGGCAGGAAGGACGGCTGACCCTTCATCGTCGTGTTGTTCGAACCCGCCAGGTCGGCCGAGCCGCCCCAGAGTTCGGGCAACACGTCGGCCAGCGCCGACAGCACGTCGCCGGACGCGGCCCGGGTGGCCTTCTTGCCGGGGACGAACACCGGCAGCGCGGCCTCGAAGCCCTCGGGCAGTTCGCGGGCGCGCAGCCGCTGGTACAGCGCGGCGCCGGTCGGGTTGGCGGCCTGCCAGGCCTCGAACCGGGCGTTCCAGGCGGCCTTGGCCTCGGCGGCGCGGGCGGCGGCATTGCTGCGGGCGTGCTCCAGCACGGCCGGCTCGACGGCGAAGCTCACTGCCGGGTCGAAGCCCAGCGTGGTCTTCAGCCCGGCGATCTCCTCAGCCCCCAGCTTGGCGCCGTGGACGCTGTGGTGGCCGGCCTTGGTGGGCAGCGGCCAGCCGATGATCGTGGTCAGCTTGATGAACGACGGCCGGTCGGTGACCGCCTTGGCGGCCTCGATGGCGTCGTACAGCGCCTGGACGTTCTCCTCGTAGCCGGTGCCGCCATTGGTCCAGTCGACGTGCTGGACGTGCCAGCCGTAGGCCTCGTAGCGGGCCGCGACGTCCTCGGTGAAGGCGATCTTGGTGTCGCCCTCGATCGAGATCCGGTTGTCGTCGTAGATCAGCACCAGGTTGCCCAGCTTCTGCGCGGCGGCCAGCGAGGAGGCCTCGGAGGCGACGCCCTCCTGCATGCAGCCGTCCCCGGCGATGCAGTAGACGAAGTGGTCGAAGATCGAACTGCCCGGCTCGGCCTCCGGCTCCAGGATGGCGCGCTCCCGGCGGGCGGCCATGGCGAAGCCGACCGCGTTGGCGATCCCGGCGCCCAGCGGACCGGTGGTGCACTCGATGCCGGCGGTGTGGCCGACCTCGGGGTGACCCGGGGTGAGCGAGCCCTCGGTGCGCAGCGCCGCGATGTCGTCCACCTCGAGGCCGTAGCCGGCCAGGAACAGCTGGTTGTACTGGGTGAGCGAGGAGTGCCCGGCCGACAGCACGAACCGGTCGCGTCCGGTCCAGGTCGGGTCGGCCGGATCGCCGGTCATCACCTTCTGGTACAGCAGGTACGCCACCGGCGCCAACGAGATCGCGGTCCCCGGGTGCCCATTGCCGACCTTCTCCACCGCGTCCGCCGCCAGCACCCTGGCAGTGTCGACGGCACGCTGGTCGAGGTCGGTCCAGCTCAGCGGGTTGGTCACAGCGGTCATCATCGGCCTTTCGCACACGAGGAGGGATTCGCCGTTCAGCCTATCGTGATGGCGCCTGGCAGCGGGCCGCGCCCAGCCGATCGTGAACACCTGCACACCTGTTCACCGTTGCCCGCTCGGCAAGCCCCCGGTCCATCGTCCGAGGTCAGGCGGGTTCGACGAAGACCGCCACGGTTAGGGCGGGGACGGCGAACTCCGCCGCGCCGGCACGCGCCTGGCGCACCACCTCGTCCACTCCCCCGGCCTGAACCGGGTGCAGGACGAAGCCGGCGGTCTCGAACGGCACCGGCTGGCGGACCGGACGGGGGGTGGGGTTGAACACCGCGACCAGGCTGCGCCAGCGGGGTTCGACCGCCGGGTCGGCGATCCGCAGCACGATCACCCCGGGGAGCTGCTGCCAGGTCCCCGAGACCGGGAAGCTCACCGCCCGCCCGATCACCGCCGCGTCCCGCAGCCGGAACAGCCGGGTGGACGCCCGCAGCCGCAACAGGTCCAGCGCCAAGCCGTGCGCCAGCCGAATGTCGGACGGCCCCGGCTTGAGCGCCGGATCGGCCAGCAGCGGGGCGAGGATCGACCACACCGGGCCGTTGTCCTGCTCCGGCGGCAGGCCGGCGCCGAAGCCGTTGTCGGTCAGCGAGAAGTCCAGGTAGTTGAACCAGTCACCGGAGGTGTAGGAGTTCCGGTCCAGGCTCTTCGACCGCAGGATGTCGGTGCCGGCGTGCCACATCACCGGCGACTGTCCCAGCGTCGCGCAGGCCAGGCACAGGGTGTTCAGCCGCACCCGGTCGGCCATCGGGGTGGCCTGCGGCAGCTTCAGGGTGAGCGCGTCGAACAGGGTCTCGTTGTCGTGGGCGTCGACGTAGCTGATCACCTCGTCGGGCTGGTCGGCGTAGCCGGCCACCCAGCCGTGGTACGGCAACTGGTCGCCCCGGGTGGGCTGCCCGCTGCGGGCGGACCGGAACCCGAAGCCGCGCAGCGTCCCGGCCAGCCCCAGCTGCACCAGATCGACCGCCTCCAGCAGCCGGTCGGGGTCGCCGCCGGCCGCCAGCCCGGTGCCGTAGCCCGGCAGCCGCGGGTCGTC
Source organism: Propionicimonas sp. (assembly GCA_049840415.1). Taxonomy (GTDB): domain Bacteria; phylum Actinomycetota; class Actinomycetes; order Propionibacteriales; family Propionibacteriaceae; genus Propionicimonas. The sequence goes on from JASGLB010000002.1 coordinate 174,837, forward strand.
GAAGGCGCCACCGCCGCGCACCGCGTCCCGCAGCCGGTCGGAGAAGGTGGCCACCGAGGTGCCGCCCAACTGCCCCTGGCTGGCCTGGACGAAGCGGGCGTTGAACGCCACCTCGCCGAAGTTCCAGCCCTCGCCGTACAGGGTGATGGCGCGGCCGTCCACGCCGTCGGCCTCGAGGGTGAGTTCGTCCAGCGCTGCCCGGACGGCCAGCAGGTTGTCCCGGCTGTGGTGGCCCATCAGGTCGAACCGGTAGCCGTCCACCCGGTAGTGGCGCGCCCAGGAGACGCAGGCGTCCACCATCAGCTTCTGCGCCATCAGGTGCTCGGTGGCGACGTTCGGGCAGCAGGTGGAGGTCTCCAGTTGCCCGCCCGGGCTGAGCCGGTGGTAGTAGCCGGGGACGATCCGGTCCAGCACCGACTTGTTGTCCTGCCCCGCGCTGGAGGTGTGGTTGAACACCATGTCCAGCACCACCCGCAGCCCGGCGGCGTGCAGCGCGCCCACCGCCGTCCGGAACTCCAGGGTGCGGCCCGGCCCGTCCGCGGCGGCCAGGCTGGCGGCGTAGGAGCCCTCCGGGGCGAGGAAGTGCCAGGGCTCGTAGCCCCAGTTGTAGCCATCGCGGTGGTCGGCGACGTAGCGCTGCTGCTCGGGCGAATCCGGCGGCAGCGCCTTCAACACCTCCCGCGGCGGCGGCGTCCACTGGCCGGGGTGCTCCTCCACCGCCGCGTTGTCGAACACCGGCAGCAGTTGGACCGACGTCATCCCCGCCTCGGCCAGCCGCCGCAGGTGCGCCATTCCGGCCGACTCCTCGCCGAAGGCCAGGAAGCTGCCCCGCAGCCGCTGCGGCACGGTCTTGTCGCTGACCGAGAAGTCCCGGACGTGCAGTTCGTAGATCACCTGGTCGACCGGATCCGCCAGCGGCGGGCTGGGGGTGGTGGCCCAGCCGGGCGGGATCAGCGCCGGATCGGCCAGATCGGCCAGCACCGAGTGGGTCGAGTTCACCGTCAGCGCCACCGAGTACGGGTCGGTCACCTGGTTGGAGACCACCCGGCCGTGGTGCGGGGTGTAGACCGTCACCTCATAGCGGTAGCGCAGCCCGGCCCAGCCGGGTTCGCCCACGGCCTGCCACACCCCGGCCTCGTCCCGGGTCATCGGCACCGGCCGGCCCGGGCCGTGGTCGTCGGCCTGCCACAGCAGCAGCCGGACGCGTTGCGCGGTCGGCGCCCACACCCGCAGGGTGGGCACCCCGTCCTGCCACTGGGCGCCCAGCACCGCCTCGGCCGCCGCCGGGTAGAGCTGATCGAGCACCCCGGGCAGCTGCAGCGATCCGCATTCCAGCAGCTGACCGGACGGCAGGTGCGCGCTCACCACCAGTTGGCCGCACAGCGCCTCGGCGACCGGGACGTGCTCGGGCACCCGCAGCGCGAGGTAGCCGGCCAGGTGCGGCGCGGTGGCGACCACGTCCGCCGGCAGGCCCGCGGGGTCCGGTCGCAGCACCGCTGTGCCCCAGGGCTGCGGCGCGGGTTCCCGCGGGTCGATCGGCTCGGCGATCGACCAGTGCAGCAGCCAGTCCAGCTCCGCCGGGTCCGTCCCGCCGGGCAGGTCGGCCGGCCAGGCGATCAGGTCACGCCGCAGCCAATGACCCCGCGCTGGTAGCTCGGCCGGAGAAATCACCCTCCCGATTCTGTCATTCCCCGCGGTGCCGCCAGCGCAGGCTGGGCCGCGACCGCCTCGAATGACCACTGGAAAGCATATGGTCAGACCATTCCGCTACACGGTGTAGTATTGAGCGAAAGCGCTGGCCACACCGTGATTGGTGGCGTTGCGGACGGGTCCGTCCGACTCCCCCTGCAGCAGCCGGCGCCAGCGTGCCTCGATGTTGTGACAGGAGAACCATGACGGCTTCGGCCACCACCCCATCCCAGCTGTTCGCCGACGATCCGTGGCAGGGCTTCGCGCCCGGGCCGTGGCAGCGGCGAGTCGACGTCCGCGACTTCATCCTGGCCAACTTCACCCCGTACACCGGCGACGCCTCGTTCCTGGCCGGCCCGACGCCCCGGACGCTGAACGTCTGGGAGACCCTGCAGCGCGACTACCTGTCGGTCGAGCGGGCCAAGCGGGTGTACGACGTGGAGACCCACATCCCAGGCGATGTGGACGCCTTCCCGGCCGGCTACATCTGCGACGACGACAACCTGATCGTCGGCCTGCAGACCGACGTCCCATTGAAGCGGCCGATGATGCCCTCGGGCGGCTGGCGGATGGTCGAGACCGCTATCAGGGAGGCCGGTCTGGAGCCCGACCCAAGGGTGAAGGAGATCTTCACCAAGTACCGCAAGACCCACAACGAGGCGGTCTTCGACATCTACACCCCGCGGATCCGCGCCGCCCGCAGCTCGCACCTGGTCACCGGTCTGCCGGACGCCTACGGCCGCGGCCGGATCATCGGCGACTACCGCCGGGTGGCGCTGTACGGCATCGACCGGCTGATCCAGGCCAAGCAGGACGACCTCGACGCCGTCAATGACGCCGGCTTCAGCGAGAACTGGGCGCGCTACCGCGAGGAGCATGCCGAGCAGCTCAAGGCACTGAAGAAGCTGAAGAACCTCGGCGCGAGCTACGGCTTCGACCTGGGACGCCCGGCGGTGAACTTCGTCGAGGCGGTGCAGTGGACCTACTTCGCCTACCTCGGCTCGGTGAAGAGCCAGGACGGCGCCGCGATGAGCATCGGCCGGCTGTCCGGCTTCTTCGACATCTACGCCGAGCGCGATCTGGCCACCGGCGCGCTGACCGAATCCGAAGCACAGGAGGTGATCGACGCGCTGGTCACCAAGCTGCGGATCGTCCGCTTCCTGCGGACCATCGACTACGACCAGATCTTCTCCGGCGACCCGTACTGGGCGACCTGGTCGGACGGCGGCTTCGCCGACGACGGCCGCACCCTGGTCACCAAGACCTCGTTCCGGCTGCTGCAGACGCTGCGCAACCTCGGCCCGGCGCCCGAGCCGAACATCACCATCTACTGGGATCCGGCGCTGCCGGCCGGCTACAAGGAGTTCTGCGCCGAGATCTCGATCGAGACCTCCGCCCTGCAGTACGAGTCGGACGCTGACATCCGTAGCCACTGGGGCGATGACACCGCGATCGCCTGCTGCGTCTCACCGATGGCGATCGGCAAGCAGATGCAGTTCTTCGGTGCCCGGCTGAACGCCGCCAAGACCCTGCTGTACGCGATCAACGGCGGCCGGGACGAGATGAGCGGCAAGCTGATCGTCCCCGACCACACCCCGATCACCGGCGATGCCCCACTGGACTTCGACACCGTCTGGGCGAAATACGACCAGATGCTGACCTGGGCGGTGGAGACCTACGTCGAGGCGCTGAACATCATTCACTACAGCCACGACCGGTACGCCTACGAGGCGATCGAGATGGCGCTGCACGACGACCAGATCATCCGGACGATGGGCTGCGGCATCGCCGGGCTGTCGATCGTGGCCGACTCGCTGGCCGCCATCAAGTACGCCACCGTGACTCCCGTCCGGGACGACTCCGGCCTGGTGGTCGACTACATCACCGAGGGCGACTTCCCGAAGTACGGCAATGACGACGACCGGGCCGACGAGCTGGCCCAGCTGGTGGTCTCGACCGTGATGGAGAAGATCCGCTCGCTGAAGCTGTACCGGGACGCGATCCCCACCCAGTCGGTGCTGACCATCACCTCGAACGTGGTCTACGGCAAGGCGACCGGCTCGTTCCCCTGCGGCCACGCCGCCGGCACCCCGTTCGCCCCGGGCGCCAACCCGGAGAACGGCGCCGACACCCACGGCATGGTGGCCTCGATGATGAGCGTCGGGAAGCTCTCCTACGACGACGCGCTGGACGGCATCTCGCTGACCAACACCATCACTCCCCCGGCACTCGGCCGGACCGCCGAGGAGCGGGTGACGAACCTGGTCGGCATCCTGGACGCCGGTTTCGGGGAGGGTCTCTACCACGCCAATATCAACGTGCTGAACCGGGAGACCCTGCTCGACGCGATGGAGCACCCGGAGAACTACCCTCAGCTCACCATCCGGGTCTCCGGCTACGCGGTGAACTTCGTGAAGCTGACCCGCGAGCAGCAGCTGGACGTGCTGTCGCGGACCTTCCACGAGTCGCTGTGACCGTAACCCTGGGACAGGGGACGGTTCCTTGTCCCACCTTGTCAACAGCATCTTCTGCACGGTTGGGACGGGGAACCGTCCCCTGTCCCACAGGTCCGCAGGAAGACCTCCCGAAGCCACGGACGCCCACCGCCGGCTCCCCTCGTCCCACCCAGTTGGGCGGCCTTCCGGTGGCCGACGATCTCGGCCGCTCGGAGTTGCTGCTCGGCCAGCGGAGCGGCGAGATCGGGTCGGTGCACTCCTGGGAGCTGGTCACCGCGGTGGACGGCCCCGGCACCCGGATGACCACCTTTCTGGCGGGCTGTCCGCTGCGCTGCCTGTACTGCCACAACCCCGACACCATGAACGCCCGGGCCGGCCTGCCGGTGCGGGCCGACGACCTGCTGGCCCGGGTCGCCCGCTACCGCGGGGTATTCCGGGCGACCGGCGGCGGGATCACGCTGTCCGGCGGCGAGGTGCTGATGCAGCCGGGGTTCGCCCGGCGGATCCTGCGCGGCGCCAGGCAGCTGGGCGTCCACACCGCGCTCGACACCTCCGGCTTCCTGGGCCGCAATGCCGACGACGCCCTGCTGGCCGACGTCGACCTGGTGCTACTGGACGTCAAAGCCGGCGACGAGGCCACCTACCAGCGGGTGACCGGACGCCGGCTGGCCCCGACCCTGGAGTTCGGACGCCGGCTCGCCGGGCTGGGCGTCGAGACCTGGATCCGGTTCGTCCTGGTCCCCGGCCTGACCGACGACCCGGCCACCATCGAGCCGATCGCCGACTACGCCGCCGCGCTGCCCACCGTCACCCGGGTGGAGGTGCTGCCCTTCCACCAGCTCGGCCGCGACAAGTGGGCCGAACTCGGCCTGGCCTATCAACTCGCCGACGCCCAGCCCCCGTCACCGCAACTGCTGGCGAGCACCCGTCAACTCTTCCGCAGCCGGGGGCTGACCACCTACTGACCAGCCGTCCGCGGCCGGAACCGCGGCGGGCAACTCGACGACCGCGGCGAAGTGCGTCCCGTCCACGCTCACCCGGAGCGAGGCGCCCATCAGCTGGGCCAGCCGGTCGGCGATGAACAGCCCCAGCCCGCTGCCCTCGGCGTGTCGGGAGGCGTCGCCGCGGGCGAACTGGGCGATCAGCTCCTCACCCGGCACGAGGAGCGGCTCGGCGGTCAGGTTGGCCAGCCGCAGCACCACGGTGGTCGGCGTCCGGAACAGCTCGGCGTGCGCGCAACTGCCGGGCTTGGCGTACTTCGTCACGTTGCCGACCAGGTTCTCCAGGATCCGCCACAGCTGCTCGCCGTCGGCCTGCACCCAGACCGGACCCGGTGGCGGGCCAATCCAGGTGATCTGGCGGGCGGCGAGCGCCTCGTCCAGGTCGCCGGCCACCTGGGCCAGCAACTCGGTCAGGTCGATCGGCTGCAGCCTGACCACGAGGGTGCCGGCGCTCGCCCGGGAAGCCTCCAGCAGGTCGCCGATCAGCACCCGCAGCCGTTCGGCCTTGCGGCCCAGCACGCTGGTGTACTCGGCCAGGGTCGGGTCGTCCAGTTCGAGCTTGTCGATCAGGTCGACGTAGTTGATGATCGAGGTCAGCGGGGTGCGGATGTCGTGGGTGACATTGGTGACCAGTTCGGCCCGGAACCGCTCCTCCCGCAGTTGCGCCTCAACCGCCGCCTGCCGCGCCGCCGTGATCGACAGGATGTTCGCGCACAGCACCGCCACCACCGCCAGGGTGAGCCCGGGCAGGGCGACCGTGGTGAGCCAGTCGGCCAGCCAGAGGCTGAGCACGATGTCGCTGTAGGACGAGCCCCGGGTGGCGGAGTCGAAGCTGGTCAGCGCGCCGAGCAGCAGCACCCCGCTGGCGATCACCACCACGACCATGATGAACACGCCGGAGAACTGCCGCACCGGCAGCACCGCGAACACCCGGAACCAGAAGACGGTCTCCCGCAGCGTGCCGGCCCGCAACCGGACCAGCGTGGTGGCCCAGGCGTAGCCTCCGGTCACCGCCAGGATCGTCAGGCAGATCAGGTGCCAGCCGAGAAACCCCCGGCCGGCCTCGAAGAACCCCGCCAGCAACGACCAGACGGCCACCAACCCGATCAGCACGAAGAACCAGTCCAGCCGGTGCAGCCGGGCCCGGGAGCGGCGTTCGGCGTCCGCCAGGCACGACCAGGTGGCGATCACGAACCCGCTGACCAGGGCGATCAGGCCGGCGACCGGAGCCCCGGGCAGGGCGATCGGGAACCGGCGGCCGTAGTACGAGAACGGTTGGACGCTGCTGTACAGCACGACGATCAGGCCGAGGCTGGCCAGCACGAAGCCGGCCGCGGTGACCGCGCTGCTCACCCGGCGCCCGGTCATGGGATCCCCGCGACCTTGTAGCCCAGCCCGTAGACCACCTGCAGGTAGCGCGGGTGCTTGGGATCGGCCTCGATCTTCTCCCGGATGTGGCGGACGTGGACGGCGATCGTCCGTCCCGGGTCGAAGGCCGGCTCCCGCCAGACCGCCTCGTAGATCTGGGCGGAGGAGAACACCCGGTCGGGCTGGGCGATCAGATGCCGCAGGATGCCGAACTCGAGCGCTGTGAGGTTCACCGGCGCCCCGTCGACGGTGACCGTCTTGCGGTCGTCGTTGAGTTCCAGCCCGCCGGTCCGCCAGGCCTGCTCGGCCGGCGCCGGAGCGGGCAGCCCGCCGAGCTGGGTGTAGCGGCGCAGCGCGGAGCGGACCCGGGCGAACAGTTCCAGCGGCGAGAACGGCTTGACCAGGTAGTCGTCGGCGCCGACGTGCAGGCCGAGCACCCGGTCGGCCTCCTCGCCCTTGGCGCTGAGAAAGATGATCGGCAGGTTCGACTCCCGCCGGATGACGGAGGCGGCGGCGATGCCGTCCAGCCCGGGCATCATCACGTCCAGCAGCAGCAGGTGCACCGGCGTGCTGCGAACCAGGTCGATCGCCTGATGGCCGTCCGAGGCGGTCGCCACCTGATAGCCCTCGCCGGTGAGGTAGATCCGGAGTGCCTCGACGATGTCGGGATCGTCGTCGCACACCGCGATGGTGTGGCCCTGGGTCATCTCGGCGCTCCTTTCGGGTCCATCCTGCTCGGGCGCACCAAGGTTCGCAGCCTTCCTGGCTCAGTGCGCACGCAGGTACTCCTCCAGGGTGAGGTCGCCCTCATGGCAGGCCCGGGCGACCTTCTTGCCGACGTAGCGGAAGTGCCAGGGCTCGTAGGAGATGCCGGTGATCTCCTCCTTGCCCTCCGGATAGCGCAGCACGAAGCCATACTTCCACGCCTGCCTGGCCAGCCAGCGACCGGCCTTGCTCTCGCCGAACCTCCCCGAGCCGACCTTGAGATCGGCCAGGTCGACCGCCAGCCCGGTCTGGTGCTCGCTGTGGCCGGCGGGCTGAACGTAGGAGCGGTCGTCGGAGTTCTGCCACAACGCCTGCTGCTGCTCGGCGGTCCGGTAGCCGCTGGCCACGTAGAGGTTCTTCAGCCCGGCCTTGCGGGCCGCGGCGAACAGCTTGCGCAGGGGCCGCTCGACCTCGGCGGCCACTCGGACGTCCGCGCTGGCGACCGGAACCTGGTTCACCAGCTTCACCAGCTCCGGCGCTTCGAAGTCGTCCGGCAGCGGGTGGTCGGCGTTCACCAGCAGCACCTCCGGCCGGGCGGAGGTCGGCGCGGGCACCGAGCCCGCCGCCCCCAGGCCCTGGGCCTGCAACCAGATCCAGGCCATCCCGATCACGAAGGCCAGCACCAGGCTGGCCCGTCCGATCCGCCGGCCGCGAGGTGGGTGAACTGCCATGGCCCCGACTCCATCAGCCGGCTCTTAAGCGTCCCTCCCGACCTCCTTAAGATCCGATTAAGGCCGGTCAGGGCAGCAGCGACCACAGCGCGGCGGCGCTCTCCCGCAGGTAGCTGGACGGCCAGACGTACCACCGGGTGGCCGAGTGCAGGTGGCGGGCGTCCAGACCGGCGCCGCACGCCAGCCGGGCGGCCCGCCAGACGTGGTACTCGTTGGTGACGAAGGCCACCCGGTAGCCGGCCGGCAACCGCTGATCCAGCAGCGCCCGGGCGAAGTCGAAGTTCTGCTCGGTGGTGGTGGAGCGGTCCTCGACCACCACTGCCTGGTCGGGCACGCCGCGGGCCAGCAGGTAGTCGCGGGAGGCGTCGGCCTCGGCGACGTCCTCCTGCGGGCCGCGGCCGCCGGTGACCACGATCAGCGCGGCCGGGTTCCGCCGGTGGTAGTCGACGGCGACGTCCAGCCGCTGCGCCAGCGAGGGCGACACCTGGCTGCCGTGGACGGCCGCGCCGAGCACGATCAGCGCGTCCTCGTCACCGGTGGCGGTGTCGTTCAGCCCGTAGCCGGCCAGCAGCCCGGACACCACCGCGAACCCGGCAACCACCACCAGCGCGGGGAGGGTGAGCCACCGGACCGAGGCCAGCCGCCGGACCAGCGCGAATCCGAGCAGCGCGACCGCCACCGCCAGTTGGAGCAGCACCCCGGTGTTGAGGTTCGCGGTCGCCAGCAGCCAGCCGGCATTCGCCATCAGCCCCAGACCGAGCAGCGCCAGTGCGCCACGCCACGCCAGCTCCACCCCGGTCATGAACCGAGAGTAGGCGGTGGCCGCGCCGGCCGGTCACTCCCCGCCGAACTCCACCTCGCCGGACTCGACTACCGCCGCCGCGCGGCCGGGCCCGTCCTGAAAGTTCCAGTAGAGGTTGGTGTGGGCGACCACCAGTTCCGGGCTCGGGGCGCCCCAGGCGGACAGATCCTCGGTGGTGTGCGCGTCGGAGACCAGGGTGGTGTCGTAGCCCCGGACGAAGGCGCCGTGCAGGGTGGCGCGGATGCAGGCGTCGGTCTGCGCCCCGGTGACCACCAGGTGCCCGATCCCCAGCCGGTCCAGCACCTGTTCCAGATCGGTCTGCTCGAAGGAGTCGCCGTAGGTCTTGGCGATCCGCGGCTCGGCCTCCCGCGGCTGCAGTTCGGGGACGATCTGCCAGGCGTCACTGCCGAACGGGCGCTCACCGTCGTCCTCGGTATGGTCCTGCACCCAGATCACCGGGACGTCGGCCTGCCGGGCCCGGTCGACCAGGCCAGCGATGGTGCTCACCACCTGATCGCGCTGCCAGGCCTCACTGACCACGCTGTTCTGGACGTCCACCACCACCAGCGCGGTGTTGGGACGGTTCTCGATCGTCGTCATGGCGGGTACCTCTCCTTCGACTGCCAGTCATCCTAGGCAGGCCCACTGACAACGCGAACGCCCCGCCAAGAACTACCACCCGCCAGAACGTGGCGGCCCGCCCCTTGCGCTGGACCGCCCGCCGGGGTCATGGTCGTGGCAGAACGGCCAGGCCGATGTCATCGATAGGGAGGGCTGGATGGTGCTCGAACCGCAGGCGCTGCGCAGCGCGGCGCCGCTGCCCACCGCGGCCGATCCGCCGAAGGCGGGCCGATGACCGACGACCTGCCGCGGCGCTCCTTCGCCACCGCCGCCGAACTCTGGGAGTGGCTGGCGGCTCATCACGAGTCGCACCCGGGGCTCTGGGTGGTGCTGCAGAAGTCCGGCAGCCCGATGCCCTCGATCGGCTTCCACGACCTGCTGGAGGCCGGCATCGCCTTCGGCTGGAGCGAGAGCACCCGCCGGGCGCACGACCGCACCTCGTACCTGCAGAAGTTCACCCCGCGCCGCACCCGGGGCACCACCTCGGCCCGCAACCTCGCGATCGCCGAACGGCTGGAGGCCGAGGGACGGCTGACCCCGGCCGGCCGCCGCGCCCTGGGCCGGTGAGCGGAGGACGCCGTCAGCCTCCGGGCTGCTCCGCCCCGCGGTGCCAGAGGTAGGGGGTGGTGGTCGAGACCCTGACCAGCCCCGAGCGTTCCAGGATCGGCCGGGAGAACTCGGTGGAGTCGCTGTGCAGCAGGCTTCTGCCCCGGGCGAGGGCGGAACGGGCGCGGGCGGCGGTCAAGGCCCGGTAGATGCCCCGTCCCCGCCATTCCGGCAGGGTTCCTCCGCCCCACAGGCCGGCGAACCGCGTCCCCTCGACGAGTTCCAGCCGGCCGGCGCTGACGATCTCGCCGTCCGCCTCGGCCACCCACAACTCAAGATCTCGGTCCGAGGCGTGACGCCGGACCAGCGCATCGGCCCGCTCGGCCGAGACCGGGTTGCCGAACGCCCGATCCTGGGTGGCGCTCATGGCGCGAATGTCGGCCTCGTCACGGACCTGCCGGATCACCACACCGGGTGGGAGCGGGACGTCCACCACCAGCGCGGCCGCCTCGCCGACCATGATCGACTCCGTGTCCTCGGGTTCGAAGCCGTGCCCGACCAGCGCGTCGGCCAGCCCGGGCGCCACATCGTGGCCCCGCGTCTTCCACTCCACGGCGGTGATCGACTCGTCCGGCTGGAAGACGGCCAGCGCCGCCGCGACCAGGTCGTCCAACTCGGCCGTCCCGACCCCGACCAGGTCGCGGTAGGTCACGAACCCCTGGCCGCCGGCGAAGGTCGCCAGCCACAGCGGCCCGAGCCGCTGCCGCGACCGGGCGTTCGCCATCTCGGCCTCGGTGCGCAACTGCTCGTCGTAGGCGAGCAGCAACTCCGCGGCCGCCAGCGCCGGCTTCTCTTCCACCATGTACCTGCGTTCGATGCCGGCGGTCGCCCGGCCCCAGGTGCTCGCCGCCACCCGCTGCTGGTGCTGCGCGAAAGCCACGGGGTCGATGAACCTCTCCTCCACCTGCCACACCAACGGGTCGTCGGTCGGCCGCACCTCGAACCGGAGGCAGCCTGGCTCTGCCCGGGTCAACTCGATATGACGAGGCAGGTGACGCCGGACGACCTCCGCCTCACCCGGATCCCGGCAGATCAACTGACCGCTGAGCGTGACGCTTCCCACTGCACCTCCCCGCCGACCGGACGCGCTCCAGCCACGTCCATCGCCACCGTAGCGCGCCGGCGAGGCCGACGGTCACCGCGGCGCCTGTCCAAGGCCGCCGGCGGCACGACTTCGGCAGCGGTCGTCGAGGTAGGTCCGGCGACGAACATCGCTGCGAGCCGCGACCGACGGGCCGTCGGCGCCCTCAGCGGCGCTCGTTCCCTCGCTTGTAGTTGCCGGTTGCCCTGGCCAGCAGGTTCTGGTCTGCGCGATCGCTGCTTCCCAGCCTGGCGGCGAGTCGGGCGGCCGCACCGCCACGAACCACGGTCACCTGCCGACCACCTCGAAAGATGCGGACCTCGCCCGATTTGGTCAGCTGATAGTCGAACGGGTGATCCTGGAGCGGGCCGGTGGCTGCGTCCGGCTTGGCACCAAGCTCTGCCTGGTCCATCAGCGCGCGTCCCGACCCGCGCCGACCGCGATCGTGAACCGAGCGGCGTCCTCGCTACACCTTGAACCTGAACTCGACCGCGTCGCGTCACGCATAGGCATATCAGAGTCGGAGCAATCCGGCCCTGGTGGGACGGAATCCGCAGCGCTCGAAGTAGAACTGCTCAAGTCCCGGCTCGAAATCGACGTGCAACCAAGCGCAGCCGCGATCGCGAGCTTCAGAAGCAGCTACCGCGATCAGGGCCCTTCCGATCCCTTCCCCTTGCCTCTCCGGCGAAACAACTGTGTCGAGAACAAAAGCATGTACGCCGCCATCCCCGACGACGTTCACGAATCCGATGAGGCCGGCATCGTCTTGCGCAGTCACCCAAAGAATGCTGCGTTGGTTAAGCCGTTGACCCCAGGGCACAACCTGCTCGGATGCGGAGCCAAAAGCACGCTGGTGCAGGTCCGACAACTCCCGGTCATCGACCGTCACAGAGACCTTGAACTCGATCGGCACCGCTATGCGACCTCCAGCGGTGTGATCCCGGCGACCTTGTCGCGCAATGTCCGGCGCTCCACCCGCAGCTCATAGTTCGATTGCAGGTTCATCCAGAACTCGTCGGACGTACCGAAGTACCGCGCGAGACGAATCGCCGTGTCAGCTGTGATACCCCTCTTACCGTGCACGATCTCGTTGATGCGCCGCGGGGGGACACCGATCGACACAGCAAGCCGGTTCTGCGTGATCCCAAAGCCCTCGATGAAGTCCTCCATCAGGATCTCTCCCGGATGGATCGGCTCGATCAGATCCGGCTCAGTGGTAGTCGACGAGTTCGACATCTTCCGCACCTCCTTCTCTCCAGACGAAGCAGATTCGCCACTGGTCGTTCACGCGGATGCTGTGCTGCCCACGACGTTCGCCGACCAGCCGTTCCAGGCGATTGCCCGGCGGAATCCGAAGATCCTCCACATCCTTGGCCGCGTGGATGAGCTCAAGCTTCCTCAGGGTCGCTCGTTGCACAATCCGATCGACACCCTTGACGTACTGCTCGTGCCAGATTCGTTCAGTGCCCTTGTCCCCGAACGACCTGATCACCAGATCAGAATATAACGGTGTTCGTCAATAACGCTACACGTTAAACCGGAACTCCACCACGTCGCCGTCCTGCATGACGTAGTCCTTGCCCTCCATCCGGACCTTGCCGGCCGCGCGGGCGGCGGCCATCGAACCCGCTTCGACCAGGTCGTCGAAGCTGACGATCTCGGCCTTGATGAAGCCCTTCTGGAAGTCGGTGTGGATCACCCCGGCCGCCTGCGGCGCCGTCCAGCCCTGGTGGATCGTCCAGCCACGGGCCTCCTTCGGGCCGGCGGTCAGGTAGCTCTGCAGACCCAGGGTGTCGTAGCCGACCCGGGCGAGGGTGTCCAGGCCGGGCTCGGAGATCCCCATCTCAACCAGGAACTCGCGGGCCTCGTCCGGTTCCATCTCGATCAGTTCGGATTCGATCTTGGCGTCCAGGAAGATCGCCTCGGCGGGCGCGACCAGCTCGCGCATCTGCCCGATCAGCGCGTCGTCGGTCAGCTCGTCGGAGTCGCAGTTGAAGACGTACAGGTAGGGCTTGGCGGTGAGCAGGAAGAGTTCCTTCAGCGGCTCCAGGTCGAGCCCGGCGGCGTGGACGCCCCGACCGGAGTTCAGCACCTGCTGGGCCTCCTGGACGGCGGCCAGGATCGGCTGGCGTTCCTTCTTCAGCCGGGCCTCCTTCTCCAGCCGGGGCAGCGCCTTCTCGACGGTCTGCAGGTCGGCCAGGATCAGCTCGGTGCGGATGGTCTCGATGTCGTTGCCGGGGTTGACGTCGCCGTCGACGTGGGTGACGTCGGGGTCGCGGAACACCCGGGTGACCTGGCAGATCGCGTCCGCCTCCCGGATGTTGGCCAGGAAGGCGTTGCCCATCCCCTCCCCCGCCGAGGCACCCTTCACGATGCCGGCAATGTCGACGAAGCTGACCGTCGCCGGGATGATCCGCTCCGAGCCGAACAGTTCGGCCAGCACGGCCAGCCGCGGGTCGGGGACGCCGACCACGCCGACATTCGGCTCGATGGTGGCGAACGGGTAGTTCGCCGCGAGCACGTTGTTGCGGGTCAGGGCGTTGAACAGGGTGGACTTGCCCGCGTTGGGCAGACCGACGATTCCAATGGTGAGAGCCACGTCGGGCAAGCCTACCGAGAGACTCCGATGGGCACGAACCGGCGCTCAGCCTGGCCGGCTCGCTGCAAACCAAGGGATATGACACCTCTCTCCGTCTGCACCGATGACGCTCGCTGCAAACCCGCTGTAATGCTGGCCTTGGGCGGGCGCATTACGACGATTCTGCAGCGAGGCTCAGCTACGGTCCGCCCCAGCCTCGTCATAACCACCATCTCGCGCACCGGTTCGCCCCGGCCCGTGATGCCGGCCGAGCAGGTACCCCGTCATGGCGCGGATCGGGTTCGACCCCGCCGACGAGGTGGGGATCGGCGCCTACCGCAGGTCCCCGTCACCTCGATGGCATCACGTCAACGCTTGAGGAGCCCCTACCGCTCCGCGCCGCTGTAGAAGGCGGTGAGCGCGGACGCCAGGTAGCCCGGGTCGGCCACGCCACACATCTCCCGGGCGGAATGCATGCTCAGCAGCGGAATGCCCACGTCCACCGAGGTGATGCCCAGCCGCGCGGCAGTGATCGGGCCGATGGTCGAGCCACAGGGCACGGCGTTGTTCGACACGAACGGCTGGGTGGGGACGCCGGCCGCCCGGCAGACCCGCAGCCATAGCGCCGCCGAGGGGCCCTCAGTGGTGTAGCGCTGGTTGGCGTTCACCTTCAGCAGCGGGCCGGAGTTGAGCAGCGGACGATGGTCCGGGTCGTGCAACTGGGGGTAGTTCGGGTGGATGCCGTGACCGGCGTCGGCCGAGATCACGAACGAGGCGGCGAGCGCGCGCTGCTGCTCGTCCGTCCCCCAGCCCAGCGAGTGCCCGATCCGGGTCAGGACGGACTCCAGCACCGGCCCGGCAGCGCCCGAGCGGGACTCCGAGCCGATCTCCTCGTGGTCGAAGCAGGCCAGCACGGCGATCTGCCCGGTCGGCTCGGCGGCCAGCAGCGCGGCCAGGCCGGCGTGCACGCTGGAGAGGTTGTCCAGCCGGGCGGAGGCCAGGAACTCCCCCGCCACCCCGATCACCTCGGGAGCCTGGGTGACGTAGCCGAACAGGTCGTGGCCGTCGATGCCGTCGCGGTGCAGCCCGAGCGAGCCGGCCACCGCGGCCAGGATGTCCACCGAGCCCAGCCCGGCCACCGGCTTGAGGTGCACCTGCCGGTCGAGGCTGAGCTTCTCGTGCGCGCTGCGATCCAGGTGCGGCGCGACCTGCGGGATCCGCAGCCAGGCCGGCGTCTTCACCAGGTGGACGGTGCCGTCCCGGTCGATCACCCGGCCGGCCAGGCCGAACTCCCGATCCAGCCACGAGTTGGGCAGCGGGCCGCCGTAGACCTCCATCGCGGCCTGCGACCAGCCGAAGGCGTAGGCGGACGGATCGGGCTTGAGTTTGAAGCCGGGCGAATCGGTGTGCGCCCCGACGATCCGGAAGCCGGCCGGCCCGTCGAGCTCGGCGGGCAGGAACCAGGCCACGATCGCACCGTCCCGCAGCAGGTAGTGGCCACCGGGGGTGGAGTCCCAGGCGTCGGTCTCGCGCTGTTCGACGTACCCGGCCGCGGCCAGCCGGCGAGCCACCTCGGCGGCGGCGTGGTACGAGGACGGCGAGGCGGTGACGAACTCGGCCAGATCGGCGGTGTGCTCCAGGACCATGACCGCCATTCTGCCAGCCGACCGGAGGCTCAGCCGGCGGCCAGCTGCGCGCAGACGGCTCGTCGTTCGCGCGCCCGGTCGGCGTCCAGCAGGTCGGCCAGCACCCGCAACCGCACCTCGCCGTGGCCCGGGACGGTCCGCATCATGCCGTCGGCCTCGGCCGCCACCCGGCCGAGGTGGTGGGCGGTGGACGGCAGGCAGAACCCGGCGGCCTGTTCGTCCGGGGTCTGGGAGATCCAGCGGATCGCGTACGGCAGTTCCGCGGTCTCGAAGCTGACGCTGGCCGCCTTGCCGTCCGGCCTGGTCAGCAGGAAGTGCGCCAGCCCCTCGGCGTCCGCCTCCGGACGCAGGACGGCGCAGTACTCCGGGACGATGGACCGCTCCGGGTCAAGCCGGTCGCCCGCGGCCGGATCCCGGTCGAGTTCAGCGGTGTACTCGGCCGTGACGGCGTCCTGGCCGGGGTGCGGCGCCAGTTTCCAGTGCTCGGCGTCCAGCGGCATCGACTGCGCGATCACCCCGCCGTCACCGACTCCCCAGTTGATGTGGCAGAGGTAGGAGTAGCTGAACGGGTCGGCCCGCAGGTTCCGCAGCAGCACCCCGATCTCCATGCCGGTGCGGTCCGAGCGCAGCGTCAGCCGGGGCTGGAAGACCACGTCGATGGCGTGGCTACGGCGCAGCCGGTACTGTCCGGTGACGGTGAGCTCGTCCGCGTCCGGGCCGGAGACGATCTCCAGCTGAGCCTCGGAGTAGGCGGCGTTGGGCAACTCGCCGTGATGCAGGTGGGTGTCCCGCGGCCCGGGCGCTCCGATGCCGGTCAGCCCGCAGTGCAGCAGGAAGCCACCGTAGGTCTCGCCGAACACGGTGGACGCGGCCGGCTCGTCGAAGTGCGTCCGCATGGTGAGGTCCTCGCCGTCCACCTGGTAGCGCCACACCTGCTGGCCGCGGAACGGCAGCACGACCAACTCGGTGCGCGGCAGCCGGAGCCGCAGCGCCTCCACCCCGCTGGGGTACCGGAAGGCGGTCACCTTGATTCGCGGCGTCTGCAGCAACGGACGTTCCAGCTCGCCGAACTGCTCGGGGCGGAGCGGCAGGGTGATGGTCATTGGCGGTACCCCCGGGTGGTGTGGAAGGCGAGGTTGCGCTGCCGGACGCTGAGCCTGCCGTGCACCGACCATCAGGCTGTTCCGTCCGTCGTCAGCGTACGCGGTCCGTCGGCTGCCGGAGCCCGAACCGGGTCCACCCAGCGAGGGGCTGGGGGTGGTTCAGGGCACGTCGGAGCGTCGGCGCCGAAAATGTCAGTGGGGCGCGCGACGATGGGCACATGGAGCAGATCGGGTTGTTGATCACCGGCATCGTGGTGGGGCTGGCGGTGGGTGCCGTCGCCGCCTGGCTGGTGTTGCGGACGCGGCAGCAGGCGGCCGACTCGACCGCAGCGGCCTCGGCCGCCACCGATGCCGCCCAGACCCGCGCCGAGCTCGCCACCGCCAAGGCGGAGGTCGCCCAGGCCCGGGCCGAGCTCTCCCGGGAGGCAGCCGACGCCGCGCTCGCCCGGCAGCAGGCCGCCGAGGCCCACGCCGGACGGTCCGCCGCCGAGGCCCAGTTGGCCGACGCCAAGGCGGGCACCAGCGCCGCCCTCGCCCAGCGGGACGCCGCGGTCGCCCGCGCCGCCGAGATCGCGGCCGATCGCGAGCAGCTGACCGCCCAGTTCAAGGCGCTGTCGGCCGAGATCCTGGAACAGCAGTCCAAGCGGGCCGACCAGACCGCCGAGCAGCGCCAGAAGGCCACCGACGCGCTGCTGGCGCCGGTGAAGGAGAGCCTGGAGCGGTTCAACAGCCGGCTCACCGAGGTGGAACAGGGCCGGATCGAGCTCTCCGCCGCCCTGCAGCAGCAGGTCCAGGCCGTCCAGCTCACCGGCGAGCAACTGCGCCGGGAGACCAACGCCCTGGTCACCGCGTTGCGCAAGCCGCAGGTGCGGGGAACCTGGGGCGAACTGCAACTGCGCCGGGTGGTCGAACTGGCCGGGATGCTCGACCACTGCGACTTCATCGAGCAGCAGACCGCGCAGACCTCCGCCGGCGCCACCATCCGGCCCGACCTGAAGGTGATGCTGGGCGAGGGCAAGTTCGTCTACGTCGACTCCAAGGTGCCGTTGACCGCCTTCCTCGACGCCCACGAGGCCACCGCCGACGCCGAACGCGAGCGCTTCCTGCAGCTCTTCGCCAAGAACGTGAAGACCCACATCGATCTGCTCTCCGCCAAGGACTACTTCAAGGCCGAGGGCACCACGCCGGAGTTCGTGGTGCTGTTCATGCCGAGCGAGGCGCTGGCCGCCGAGGCGTACAGCATGCTGCCCAACCTGCACGAGTACGCCCACCAGCGGTCGATCGTGCTGGCCACGCCGACCACGTTGATCGCCATGCTGCGCACCATCGCCTACTCCTGGCGGCAGGCCGCCCTGACCGACTCGGCCAAGCAGGTGTTCGATCTCGGCCGCGAGCTCTACGACCGGCTGGGCACCCTGGGCAAGAAGTTCGACGGGGTGGGCCGCTCGCTCGGGTCGGCGGTGAAGGCCTACAACGAGGCGGTCGGCTCCATCGAGGGCCGGGTCTTCCCGACCGCCCGGAAGCTGCGCGACCTGCAGGTGACCGACAAGGAGCTCGGCTCGGTCAAGCCCAGCGATGCCACGGTGCGGCCGCTGACCGCGCCGGAGTTGGTCGAGGACGCGGTCAGCGTTCCGGCGATCATCGGACGCGAGCGCGCCGACCTCGACCTGCTGCCCGGCCGTGAGCCCACCCTCGACCTGCTGCCCGGCCGTGAGCCCACCCTCGACCAGCTCGCCGCCGAGCAGGCGCCGGCGCCGCGGCTCGGCACCGCCGAGACCGCCTGAGGCCGCGGCTGTCCACAGCGGTGGGGGTGAGGTTGGGTCGTCCGCCGGCTGGGTGCACAATGCAACGGTGATCCAGGATGCCCGGCTGGTTGATGCCAGCGCGATCGATCAGGCGGCCGAGCGGGTGGCGGGTGTCGCCGTCCAGACCCCGCTGCAGTTCAACGAACGGCTCAGCCGGTTGACCGGCGCCACGGTGTGGCTGAAGCGGGAGGACCTGCAGCCGGTCCGGTCGTACAAGATTCGCGGCGCCTACAACCTGATCGCCCAGTTGGACGCCGCGCAGCGCGCGGCCGGCGTGGTCTGTGCCAGCGCGGGCAACCACGGTCAGGGGGTGGCGTTCGCCTGCGCCCGGCTGGGGATCAACGGCAAGGTCTTCATCCCCACCAACACCCCCCGGCAGAAGCGCGAGCGGATGATCGCGCTGGGCGAGGGCTGGGTGGAGTTGGTGGTGACGGGCGAGACCTACGACGATGCGGCCGCGGCCGCCACCCGGCACAGCGAGCAGACCGGCGCGGTGATCGTCCCGGCCTTCGACGATCCGCGCACCATCGCGGGTCAGGGAACGCTGGCCCCGGAGATCGTCGAGCAACTCGGCCAGGCTCCGGACGTCCTGATCCTCCCGGTGGGCGGCGGCGGCATGCTGGCCGGCTGCCTCAGCTGGCTGGCCGAACGCCACCCTGCCACCAGGGTGGTCGGGGTCGAACCCTCCGGTGCGGCCAACCTGGCCACCGCGCTGGACGCCGGCGGCCCCCGCGACCTGCCGCAGCTGGACACCTTCGTCGACGGCGCCGCGGTGCGCCGGGCCGGCGACCTGACCTACGCGATCGCCGCGCGCCACCGTCCGGCGATGTACACCGTGCCCGAGGGCCGGATCTGCTCGGAGATGCTGAAGCTCTACCAGACCGAGGGGGTGATCGCCGAGCCGGCCGGCGCGCTGGCCACGGCGAGCCTGGGCATCTTCCGCCCCGAGCCCGGCCAGGTCGTGGTGGCGGTGGTCTCCGGCGGCAACAACGACGTCTCCCGATACGCCGAGATCGTCGAGCGGGCGCTGGTCTACGAGGGCCGCAAGCACTACTTCCTGGTCAACTTCCCGCAGGAGCCGGGGGCACTGCGCCGCTTCCTCGACGAGGTGCTCGGCCCGGACGACGACATCACGCTGTTCGAGTACGTCAAGCGCTCCAACCGCGAGACCGGGCCGGCGCTGGTCGGCATCGAGCTGGGCGACCCGGCCTCCCGGCCGCAGTTGCTGGCCCGGATGGACGCCAGCCCGATGCGGGTCGAGGTGATCGAGCCGGGCAGCCCGTCCTACCGCTACCTGGTCTCCGGCAGCTAGACGAGCCCGGCCACCGCGACCAGGATCAGGGCGGAAAGGGCAGCGGCGAAACGGATGACGTTCACCACCAGGAACCTCATTCGCACGCGGTCCCAATCCGACGCGGTGGGTTCGGTGCTCCAGCCGATCACCTCCTGGTAGATCGGGAAGTTGAGCAGCAGCGTCACGCCGAAGCAGCCCAGCAGGAAGACGCCGCCCGCCAGCGCGTACAGCAGCTTCGCGGTTCCGTCGGGCTCGACCAGCGCCAGAACTCCGGGAAGCAGGAACGACCCGAAGGTGAGGACGGTGATCACCGGGTGCCCCTTCGCTGCGAGCAGGAAGCCGCGCAGATCGGCATACTCCGCGGGCCGCTGTGCCGACCAGTGCCGATGAAGCGGGAAGACCAGCGCGAACATGAGGCCGGCGAACAACCCGATCGAGACGACGGCCACCACGAACAGGGCTTCCATGAAGGCTCCTCAAGGCCGTTTCGAACTCAGCACTCGTTGACCACCGTAGGACGCGGCGGCCCACCTCCGGGCTCAGTCGCCGGTGGCGGCCCGGCGCAGATCCTTGCGGAGTTCGGGTGGCAGCGCGAAGACCAGGTTCTCCTCGGTCAGCCGTTCCTCCACGGCGGCCGGGAAGCCGTGCTCCTCGAGCAGGGTCAGGACGCCCTGCACCAACTCGTCGGGCACCGACGCCCCGGAGGTGACCCCCACGCTGGAGACGCCCACCAGCCAGGCCGGGTCGACCTCGGCGGCATTGTCCACCCGGTAGGCGGCCTTGGCGCCGGCCTCCAACGCCACCTCGACCAGCCGGACCGAGTTCGAGGAGTTCTGGGAGCCGACCACGATCACCAGGTCGGCGGTGGCGGCGATCTGCTTGACCGCGGACTGCCGGTTCTGGGTGGCGTAGCAGATGTCGTCGCTGGGCGGGTCGACCAGGTTGGGGTACTTCTCCCGCAGCCGGGTGACGGTCTCCCAGGTCTCGTCCACGCTGAGCGTGGTCTGGCTGAGCCAGGCCACCCGTTCGTCGGTGCCGAGCTGAACGTCGTCGACGTCGTCGGGGTGCTGCACCAGGGTGATGTGCTCGGGGGCCTCGCCTGTGGTGCCCTCGACCTCTTCGTGGCCGGCGTGGCCGATCAGCAGGATCGGGATGCCCTGGCCGGCGAACCGGCGGGCCTCGTTGTGCACCTTGGTGACCAGCGGACAGGTGGCGTCGATGGTCTTCAGCCCGCGTTCGGCGGCCTCGGCGTGCACCGCCGGCGACACCCCGTGGGCGGAGAACACCACGGTGGCACCGGCCGGCACCTCGTCCAGTTCCTCGACGAAGATCGCGCCGCGGGATTCCAGCGTCTCGACCACGTGCTTGTTGTGCACGATCTGCTTGCGGACGTAGACCGGCGGCCCGTACAGGTCGAGGGCCTTCTCGACGGTGACCACCGCCCGGTCGACGCCGGCGCAGTAGCCGCGCGGCGCGGCCACCACAACCCGCTTGCTGGAATCCATGCCCCACAGCTTAGTTCGGACCTTCCACCGGGCCGTACCTGCCCGTCCCGCCCGCCTCCGTCCACGCCGCCCACCAACACCGAGGGCTCCCGCTACCGCCGAGGGCTTCCGCCCAGGCAGGAGCCCTCGGCGCGAAGAGGAGCCCTCGATGAGTGGGGACGGGTGGGAGGCAGGCTGGGCCGAGGCGGTTCGGGCGATGGGGGGAAGCCGTGGGACACGGGGGTGCTCGGCGCGACGGGAGTTGTCGGTGCCGGGCTCTAGGCTGAGCCCCATGGCCCTGACCAGTTCACCCGAAGCCCCGCAACCGCTGCGGGTGATCCTCGGGCTCACCAAGGACTGGGTGGAGAGGCTCAACCCGGTGTGGGTGGAGGGCCAGCTGATCGAGATCAAGCGCCGGGCCGGGGCCACCCAGTTCCTCACCCTGCGCGACACCCTGGCCGAGGTGTCGGTGCGGCTCTCCACCTCGGCGCTGGTGCTCGACCAGGCCGGTCCGCTCACCGAGGGGACGGTGGTTGCCGCCTGGGTCAAGCCGACGGTCTGGCTGGGCTCGGGGCAGCTCACCTTCGAATGCCGCGAACTGCGTCCGTCCGGCGAGGGACGCCTGCTGGCCGCGATCGAGCAGCGCAAGCGGATGTTGCAGGCCGAAGGCCTGTTCGCCCCTGAGCGCAAGCGCCGGCTGCCCTTCCTGCCCCGCCGGATCGGCCTGGTCACCGGGGCGGGCAGCGCCGCGGAGCGCGACGTGCTGCAGAACGTGGCCCGCCGCTGGCCGGCCGCCCAGTTCGAGGTGCGGCACGCGGCGGTGCAGGGGCCGTCGGCGGTCGAACAGCTGCTCGACGCGTTGCGCGCCCTGGAACAGCACCCCGAGGTCGACGTGATCATCGTGGCGCGCGGCGGCGGCTCGCTGGAGGATCTGCTGCCGTTCAGCGACGAGGCGCTGGTGCGGGCGGTGTTCGCGATGCGCACCCCGGTGATCAGCGCGATCGGCCACGAGACCGACAGCCCCATCCTCGACCTGGTGGCCGACCTGCGGGCGTCCACCCCGACCGACGCGGCCAAGCGGGTGGTGCCGGACGTGGCCACCGAACTCGCCGGGGTCGCCCAGGCCAGGGCACGCGCCCGGCAGGCCCTGCTGAACCGGATCGGCCACGAGCAACGGCGGCTGGACGAACTCCGCTCCCGTCCGGTGCTGCGGGATCCGGCGGCCTCGCTCAGCGCCCACGACGAACGACTCGCCCTGCTGCGCGGCCGGCTGCACCGGGCCGCCACCGCGGCGGTGCGGGACGAGGCGCGGCAGGTGGAGCACCTAATCAGCCGGATCCGGGCGATGTCGCCGCAGGCCACCCTGCAGCGGGGCTACGCGATCGTCTCCCGCGGGCAGCAGACCATCACCGCGACCACCCAGACCGCGCCCGGCGAGGCGCTCACCATCCAGTTCGTCGACGGCCGGATCGGGGTCGACGTCACCGAGATCGAGGAGGCCGAATGACCAAGGAGACCCCGAGCTACGAGCAGGCCCGCGACGAACTGGTGGAGATCGTCCGGCGGCTCGAATCCGGCGACGTGCCGCTCAGCGAGTCCATGGCGCTGTGGGAGAAGGGCGAGAAACTGGCGGTGATCTGCGCGCAGTGGCTGGACGGTGCGAAGGCGACCATTGAGGCGGCCCGTCCCAAGGAGTAGCTCCCCGACCCTCCGGCCGGCAGGGGCCTGCGGCCCGCTGACAACGAGCTTCGACGAGCCGGAACCCTTGGCCTTGGCCCCCTTCTCTGCTTATCGTGTGGGTCCGCGGGCTGTGCATTGCCTGTGGGGGGAGGAGAAGGAGCAATGAAGCTATCGATGACCGCGCGGCTGGGTATGAGCCTGGCTGCGAGCATCGCCCTGGCGTTGTCGCCGGTTCTGGTCGGGGAGGCTCAGGCGGCCGGCGGGACCACCACCGCGGTCGCCCAGAAGTCGGCCGGCGCACACCACGCGGTGAGCGCCAACAAGGCCGGTAAGCACAAGGTCGGCAAGCACAAGCGGCACAAGTGGCACCGGCATGCGCGGCATTGCCGTCCAGTCGAGCCGTGGGCCGGCATGGTCAAGCGGTGCAGCGGCACCTTCAAGCGCAGCAATCACGAGAACCTGCTGACGGTGAGTGGGCCCTGGGCACCCGAGTTCGAGCCGACCCTGAACCCGTTCGGGCGCGCCGGCTGGTACTTCGTGTACGTCGGCAATACCCCGGTCGGCTGGGTCGAGATGCCCGCTTCTGGTGACATCGGCGGCACGATCACGCTGAGCAGCACCTACGGTGGCCACTACGTCAAGGGCACCCAGCGGATCGCGCTCTACGACAACCGCGGCCGGCTGGTGGCCTGGGACTGGATCACCCTGGAATGGGATTGGTGATCGACCAGTGATCCGTTGACCGACGGCGGCTGCTCACGGCAGCCGCCGTCGGCATTTTCCCGGGCCACCCCGACCCGACCGCAGCCGGTCTCGAAGCCCGGACCCCGCCCGTCCGCGGACTAGGGTGTTCGGGTGACCGACCCGACCGCGCTCGCCGACCTGCCGCCCAGCCCCGCGGTGGATCTCCCGCGGCTGCAGCGGCGCACCCTGGCGGTGCTGTCGGCCGGGCAGATCCTGGGCGGCATCAGCTTCGGCGCCACGGTGTCGCTGGGCGCGATCCTGGCCGCCAGGCTCTCCGGCAATGACGCGTTCTCGGGCCTGGCCACCGCTTCGATCACGCTGGGCACCGCGCTCACCGCGGTACCGCTCTCGGCGCTGGCCCGGCGACGCGGCCGGCGTCCGGCACTGGTCGCCGGGATGCTGGTGGCCCTGGTCGGCGTCGGACTGGTGCTGGCGGCGGTCACCACCACGATCTTTCCGCTGCTCCTGGCCGGCTTCGTGCTGATCGGCGCCGGCCAGGCCGCCAATCTGCAGTCCCGGTTCGCCGCGGCCGATCTGGCCACCGACGCCTCCCGCGCCCGCGACCTGTCATTGGTGGTCTGGGCGACCACGATCGGCGCGGTGCTCGGCCCCAACCTGGTCGGCCCGGGCGAGGCGCTGGGCGCGCTGCTCGGCATGCCGGAGTACACCGGACCGTACCTGTTCACCATCGTCGCCCAGTTGCTCGGCGTGACCCTGCTGCTGGTGGCCCTGCGGCCCGACCCGCTGCTCACCGCCCACCAGGTGATCGCCGCGCGGGGCCCTCGCAGCGCGGAGATCACCCACGTCGACCAGCCGCGGGTGGCTGCCTTCGCCACGGTGGCGATCGTCGGCGCGCACATGGTGATGGTCTCGATCATGGCGATGACCCCGATCCACCTGGTGCACCACGGTGCCAGTCTGACCGTGGTCGGCCTGACCATCAGCCTGCACATCGCCGGAATGTACGCGCTCTCGCCGGTCTTCGGCGTGCTGGCCGACCGCTGGGGACGGATCCCCACCATCCTGCTCGGCTATGCCGTCCTGGCCGGCTGCGTGGCGGTGATCGCGCTGGGCCAGCACAACACCACCGCGGTCACCGTGGCGCTGGTGCTGCTCGGCCTGGGCTGGAGCGCGGCGACGGTGGCCGGTGCCGCGCTGCTGACCGAGTCGTCGGCGGAGTCGCTGCGCACCCGCCGGCAGGGACGCAACGACTTCTGGATGAGCCTGGCCGGCGCCCTCGGCGCGGTCGGGGCCGGCAGCGCGCTCGGCTGGGCCGGGTTCAACGGCCTGGCGCTGCTGGCCCTGCCGATCCTGGCGATGGTGGTGCTGCTCTCCCCGCTCGGCCGGCAGCGCTGAGCCGAACGGTCTCCGACCCTTCGAGGGTCAGCCCGCGCCGACCTCGGGGTCGAGGTCACCAGGTCTTCAACTCGCGGGCGGCCTCCCGGGAGCCATCGGCGTCGCCCAACCGCCAGCGCAGGCTGACCAGGGATTCCAGGACGGCGAGCAGGTCCTCTCGATAGCGGTCGGGTTCGACGATCGCCAACGGACGCAGCACCTCCGCCAGCCGTTCCTGGGCCGCGGCCTGATCGGCGGGCTCGGGCCCGGCCTGCGCCACGGCCGCGCGGACGGCCGGGAGGGCGGCCCGCGCCGCCTGCGCCGCCTCGGGGTCGGCCACCCGGGCTGGCTCGTGGGCGGCGGCGCGCTCCCGGCGGCGTTCCTCGGCGGCCGCTCGTTCGGCCACCGCCAGGGCGGCCCGGCGCTCGGCCTCGGCCTCGGCCTCCAAGCGGGCACGTTCGACGGCCTCCCGCTCGGCCACGGCGGCGTCGGCGGCTGCCCGCCGCTCGGCCTCGGCGCGCTCGGTCGCCAGCGCCGCGGCGGCCTGCTCGGCCTGGACCCGCAACCGCTGCTCGGCGGCCTCCGCCGCCGACCGGGCGGCGGCGTGCTCGGCGAGCGCGGTCTGTTCGGCCTGACGCAACCGGACGGCAGCGGCCACCGACAGCCGATCGGTCCCCAGCGCCTGCTCCGACGGCAGCGTCGACGCTCCGTTCTGGTCCGCGGAGCGCGTGGCCGGCAGGGCTGGCAACGCCTCGGTGGACGGGAGCACGCCAACCGCCTCCGCCTCGAACTCCCGCCCGGCCCGGAGCAGGGCTCCGCTCAGCGCAGCACCGGCGGCTCCGGCCGCCGTCCCCCCGGGGTCGAAGCGTTCGGCCAGCGCCAGCCATTCCCGCCGCAGCTGGAGTGCGACCGCCCGGTCACCGAGCGCCTCCGCGCGGTGACCGAAGCCACCGAACACCTCGGCCAGCGGGGCCAGCGCGGCCTGGGCCACCGCCGGACGGACGGCCTGATCGAGCCCGTCCAGCGCGGTCCGGTAGCGGCCCAGCGCCAGCTGGTGATGCGCCACCGCGCCGTCGGCGTCGCCGGCCGACCACCGTGCGTCCGCCGCCGCCAGGTGAGCCGCCACCAGCAGGTAGTCCAGTCCCGGGCCGAGGTCAGGCCCGGCGTACAGCCGCAGCAGCGCCGCCTCGGCGAACGCCGCTGCCACGGCCAGGTCCGCGGCGGCGCGGGCCCGGGTGACCAGTGCCCAGCCGATCGCCGCCGGGGAGAGCTGCTCCAGCAGCGGCAGCCGGCCGAGCTGGCTCCGCCAGCCGTCCAGCGCGTCCAGGGTGCGTCCGGCCGCCTCCGGCTGGCCCAGCCCGGCCTGCACCGCCGCCAGCTGCGCCGCAGCGGTGAAGTAGCGCACCGCGTCGGCGGTGGAGGCATAGGGGCCCAACGGCCCCCGCTCGGCCAGGATCCGCGCCGCCAGCACCACCGAGTCGGGCGCGTCGGCCGCCGCCTCGACGAACGACCAGGCCAGCAGCCGGTTGCCGACCAACTCGATCAGCGTGTCGGCCAGTTCCGCCGAGCGCGCCGGATCGGTCATCACCGCCACCCGCAGCCGTTTCGCGGCCGACGCCAGGTCGCGGCGCCGCCGTTCGCCGATCACCAGGACGGGCGGGCCCGGGGGCTGAGTCGCTGGGTTCACTCCTCCAAGGTAGTCACGTCGCCCTCGTCCTGGCCAAGCGCCCGGGCCTTCAGCACCCGGCGCATGATCTTGCCGGAGCGGGTCTTGGGCAGCTTGTCGGTGAAGTCGATCGAATCCGGCTTGGCGATGGGCGAGAGATGGACGGAGACGTGCTTGCGCAGGTCCTCGGCCAACTCCTGGGAGCCCTCGTAGCCCATCCGCAGCACCACGAAGGCGTGGATCGCGTTGCCCTTCACCTCGTGCGGCAGGCCGATCGCGGCCGCCTCGGCCACCGCCGGGTGCGACACCAGCGCCGACTCCACCTCGGCCGTCCCCAGCCGGTGGCCGGAGACCTTGATCACGTCATCGGTGCGTCCGATCACCCAGAAGTAGCCGTCGGCGTCCCGCTTGGCCGAGTCACCGGCCAGGTACCTGCCGGGGTACTTCGACCAGTAGGTGTTCACGTACCGGTCGGGGTCCTTGTAGAGGGTGCGCATCATCGCCGGCCAGGGGTTCTTCAGCACCAGGAAGCCCTCCTCGCCGTCCGGCACCGGGTTGCCGTCGTCGTCCAGGATCTCGGCCTCCTGGCCGAAGAACGGCTTCCCGCCGGAGCCGGGCTTCTGCGGTTCGCCGGGGGTCTGGCAGATCTGGAACATGCCGGTCTCGGTCTGCCACCAGGTGTCCATGATCGGGCAGCGTCCCTTGCCGATCACCCGGTGGAACCAGTGCCAGGCCTCGGGGTTGATCGGCTCGCCCACCGAGCCCAGGATGCGCAGCGACGACAGGTCGTGCCGGTTCGGCCAGGCCTCGCCGAACCGCATCAGCGAGCGGATCGCGGTGGGCGCGGTGTAGAAGGTGGTGATCCCGTAGTACTCGATCAGCTGCCACCAGCGGTTTGGGTTGGGGTAGGTCGGCCCGCCCTCGTACATGAAGGTGGTGGCACCGATCAGCATCGGCCCGTAGACCAGGTAGGAGTGGCCGGTCACCCAGCCCGGGTCGGCGGTGCACCACCAGCGATCCTCCTCGCGCAGGTCGAAGGTGTACTTCAGCGTCGAGTAGGTGCCCACCATGTAGCCACCGTGGGTGTGCAGGATGGCCTTCGGCGCCCCGGTCGAGCCGGAGGTGTACAGGATGTACAGCGGATCCTCGGCGTCCATCGGCTCGGTCGGGCAGGGGCCGTTGGCGATCGGCAGCGCGCACAGCTCGTGGTACCAGTGGTCGCGCAGCGGCTCCATCGACACCTCGTGGCCGGTGCGTCGCACCACGATCACGTTCTCCACCGAGGGGCTGAACCGGATCGCCTCGTCGACGATGTCCTTCAGCTTGAAGATGCCGCCGTTCACCCAGGAGCCGTCGGCGGTGATCACCAGCTTCGATTCGGAGTCGTCGATCCGGGCGGACAGCGCGTCGGCGGAGAAGCCGGCGAAGATCACCGAGTGGACGGCGCCGATCTTGGCGCAGGCCAGCATGGCGAAGACCACCTCGGGGATCCGCGGCAGGTAGATGGTGACCTTGTCGCCCTTGCCGACGCCCATCGCCTTGATGATGTTGGCCATCCGGGTGACCTCGCGGTTCAGCGAGAAGTAGGAGTAGGTCTGGTGCTCGGAGGTGTTCTCCCCCACCCAGATCAGCGCCAGCTTGTTCTTGTACGGGCCCTCGACGTGCCGGTCGATCGCATTGTGGACGATATTCGTCTTCGCCCCGGTGAACCACTTGTAGAACGGCGCCTGGGAATCGTCCAGCACCTTCTCCCAGGGTTGGTACCACTCCAGTTCGTTGGCTTCGGACTCCCAGAACCCGATCGGGTCGGCGGCCGCGGAGGCGCGTAGCGCGGCGGCGTCGGGAAGTTCGTCGAGATGCACGAACTCCGGATCGGGACGGACGAATTCAACACTGGGCTCGCTCATGATCCTCCACATCGACGGAATGGCCGCGAGCCTAGCCCCGCCGTCGCACCCGACGGAAGGGCGCAATTCAAACCCGGGCGGTGGCTCAGCCGATCGGTCCGCTGCGCGGGATCCGGGCGTACTCCGCCAGCGGCAGCAGTTCGATGCCGGCCGGATCGCGGGTGGCCGCCAACAGCGCCTCGCGGGCCTCGGGATGCTGGTCGTCCGGGATCCGTTCGGCCAGCGCCTGCTCCAGCCGGGCGCCCGCCAGGAACCGGTTGCCGTCCGGGCTCAGCCAGCTCGGGTCGAACACCAGGACGCCGAGGATCAGGTCGGGCACCGCCTGCTGGTCCGCGGTCAGCGCGGGCTGGAAGTAGGGCACCGCCAGGGCGCGGAAGCCGTGCCGGTCGTAGAACGCCAGCCGGCGGGTCGGGTCGCCGAACTGCTCGGTGGCGCCGTGGGCGTCCGGCCGTTCGATCTCGGCCAGCAGGGCGCCCGGGTTGACCAGTTCGCCCCACTGCTGGACGGCGGCCTGCAGCAGCGCGGAACCCGCGCCGGCACCGCGGTGGCCGGGCGCGACCGCGAGGTACTCCAGCACCGACACCCCGGTCGCCGGGTGGTGGTCGGCCACCGCCACCCCGGTGGCGACGCCCTCGGCGTCCTCGGTCAGCAGCACCTCCCCCCAGGTGGTGTGGTGCATGAAGGCCGCCTTGTCCACCAGCTCATCCGGTTGAAAGGAGCGCACCAGGATGGAGTCATAGACATCGCCGAGTTGGCTCGGCCGGGCTACCTGGACGGTCGTCATGGCACCGACCCTAACGCAGCACCGGCCCCGATGGGCCACGATGGTGAGGTGGACGCCGAAATCCTGAGACGTGCCGAGACCGCCGACGGCGAGGTCGTGCTGCGCCGGCGGGGCGAGGTCGTGGAGTTGATCGTGAACGGGGTGTTCGCGATGGATACCGTCGACGTCAGCAGCGAACTCGCCCTGGCCGACGCCGCCGGAGCGGTCGGCCGGGTGCTGGTGGGCGGCCTGGGGCTGGGCTACACCGCCGTCCGGCTGCTGGAGCGCGGTGCCGAGTTGGACGTGGTGGAACGCGCCGGACCGCTGCTGGAGTGGGCCCGGGAGGGGGTCACCGCGCAGCTCGGCCGGCTGGCCACCGACCCGCGGGCGCGGCTGCACCACGCCGACATCGTCAGCTTCGTCACCGCCACCACCCAGACCTGGGACGCCATCGTGCTGGACGTGGACAACGGCCCCAGCTTCCTGATCCACGCCGACAACGCCGAGGTCTACACCGAGGGCTTCCTGCGCACCTGCCTGGCCCGGCTCGCGCCCCACGGCACGCTGCTGATCTGGTGCGAGACCGCCAGCCCGCCGCTGGAGATCGCGCTGCGCCGGCTGGCCGCCGGCGTCCAGGCGATCGAGATCCCGGTCGCCCGCGAGGGACGGGAGTTCGGCTACACCCTCTATCGAGCCGACGGCCGGCCGAAGCCCCACGGCAGTACAGTGCGGCCATGACGATCCGACCCCTCGCGTTGCCGGCCGCCGCCGGCACCCCGGGTGGCGCCGCGTCCGGGAGGACGGTTGCGTAGCCGGCGGGACGATTCGCCGCTGCTGGCCATGGAGGCCTGGCTGCGGGAGAACGGCCTGCCGCTGGTGGTGCCGCCCCGGCGGCGGCTGCGCGGCATCGTCCCGCGGACCGTGCCCTGGCTGGTGGTCTTCGCCTGCTTCGCCACCGGCCTGGTGATCGCCGACGCCGGCATCTCCGCCGGCGGCGACCTCGACACCCTGGACCCGCTGACCCTGATCACCCCCATGCTGGCGGCGGGCGGCTTCATGCTGGCCGCCGTCCCGGCGGGTATCTGCTACGCCGTGGTGCAGCGCCGGCTGACCCCGCCGGTCCGGCTGATCGTCGGCGTGGTGGTGATCCTGTTCTGGCTGGGCGGGCTGAGCGTGATCGCGGCCGCTGCCCACGCCAGCCTCGGCCTGCACGTCGGGATCGCCGATCGGCTCGCCCTGCTGTTGCTGGCGTTGGCGATCGGCTACTCCGGGATCGGCAGCATGGTCGGCTGGGCCGCCCGTCGCGGTGCCCGCGAGCTGGCCGCGGCGGTCCCCGCCATCGCCCGGGTGCTGCCGCTGCTGCTGCTGACCGTGCTGCTGGTCTTCTTCACCAACGAGCTGTGGCAGCTCGCTGCCACCATGACCACGCCGAAGATGTGGCAGCTCAGCGGCTTCCTGGTGCTGATGATGGTGCTGATCGCGTTGCCGGCCACCCGGGACATGATCAACACCGCCGACGAGGACTGCGAACCCCTGCTGGAGGCCACGCCGTTCGCCGGCATCGCGCCGCAGGACGTCCGGGATCGGGCCCGGCTCACCGTCGGCGAGCGGTTCAACCTGTTCGCGGTCTCGCTGGCGGTCCAGTTCGTCCAGATCTTCCTGTTCGTGGCGGCCACCTTCACGGTGTTCTCGCTCTTCGGTGCGATCTCGCTGACCGACGAGTTGATCTCGACCTGGACGGGCGAGGCCGCCCGCCCGCTGACGGTGCTGGGTGCCCAGCTGCCGATCGAGGAGCACGTCTTCCGGGTCTGCCTGATCCTGGCGCTGTTCAGCGGCATCTCGTTCACCGCCTCCACCCTGCAGGATCAGCTCTACCGCTCGCTGTTCCTGCACCGGGTCGCCGAGGAGGTCAGCCGCAACCTGGCCGCCCGCAACCGCTACCGGTCCACCCTGATCGCCAGCGGACGGGCGCCACAGCGGTGGAGCGAGTTGGCCGACGACTGAATCGTCGGGCTGCCGGCCGACCTCAGGGATCGGACCGCGGCCGGAGCGATCTCTGAGGTCGTGCGCAGCGAGTCTGCCCCCATCGATCCCCGAGGTCCGAGCGCTTGCGCTCGGAGTCTCGAAGGGTCGCAGCCCTCAGAGGATGATGTCGTTCAGCAGGTCGGTCACCATGGCGGCGATCGGCGAACGCTCCGAGCGGGTCAGCGTGACGTGGGCGAACAGCGGGTGCCCCTTCAGCTTCTCCACCACCGCGACGATGCCGTCGTGGCGTCCCACCCGCAGGTTGTCACGTTGGGCAACGTCATGGGTGAGGACCACCCGGGAGTTCTGCCCGATCCGGCTGAGCACGGTGAGCAGCACGTTGCGTTCCAGCGACTGCGCCTCGTCCACGATCACGAAGGCGTCGTGCAGCGAGCGGCCGCGGATGTGAGTGAGCGGCAGCACCTCGAGAAGGTCACGGGCCAGCACCTCGTCGATCACGTTCTTGCTGGTCACCGCGCCGAGGGTGTCGAACACCGCCTGCGCCCAGGGCGACATCTTCTCGCCCTCGGAGCCGGGCAGGTAGCCGAGTTCCTGCCCACCGACCGCGTAGAGCGGACGGAAGACCAGCACCTTGGAGTGCAACTGCCGCTCCAGGACGGCCTCAAGCCCGGCACAGAGCGCCAGCGCCGACTTCCCCGTCCCGGCCCGTCCGCCCAGCGACACGATGCCGACCTCGGGGTCGAGCAGCAGGTCCAGCGCCACCCGCTGTTCGGCCGAGCGGCCGTGGATGCCGAACGCCTCGCGGTCACGGATCAGCCGCACCGAGCCGTCCGGCTGCACCCGGCCGAGGGCGGACGAGGTGGAGCCGTGCAGCACCACGCCGGTGTGAACCGGCAGGTCGAGGGCCTCCGGGATCACCGCGGCACCCTCGGCGTACAGCCGATCCACAGCGGCAGCGGGGACGTCCACCTCAGCCATCCCGGTCCAGCCCGAATCGAGGGCGAGTTCGTGGCGGTACTCCTCGGCGGCCAAGCCAACGGCGGAGGCCTTGACCCGCATCGGGACGTCCTTGCTGATCAGCACCACGTCGTTGCCCTCGGCGCGGTAGTTCAGCGCGACCGCGAGAATGCGGGAGTCGTTGTCGCCCAGCCGGAAGCCGGGCGGCAGCACCTCTGGGTCGGTGTGGTTGAGCTCGACCCGCAGCGTCCCCTCGATCTCGTTCACCGGTACCGGCTGGTCGAGGGTGCCGTAGGTGGCCCGCAGGTCGTCCAGGAAGCGGAGCGCGGCGCGCGCGAAGTAGCCCAGCTCAGAGTGATGCCGTTTGGCCTCGAGTTCGGCGATGACCACGATCGGGACAACCACGCTGTGTTCGGCGAAGTTCCGCAGCGCGCCCGGATCGCTGAGCAGCACGGAGGTGTCCAGCACGTAGGTCTTCAGCCCGGCGGCGATCGCGGGCGAGCCGGTGAAGGCGGTGCGAGTGGTGGAGCGCGGCACGGTGGTCTCGTTTCCGGGGCCGCACGCTGCGTCCGGCCCCACTCGTGGTGGTCAGCCGGGTGCTGGGGCCTGGCTCCGAGGAGCTGGACGGCGCATGAACGTATCTGCCTCCCGACGTCCCGGCGGCTGCCGGAACATTCGCAGAGTAAGTCGGCTGCGGCCGGTGACAAGCACCGACACGCCCGCTGTTACGCAGGGTTCACTTAGTACGTACCCGGCGGCGGGGAGGGCTCCGTCGTCCCACCTGAGCCAGCGGACGGCGGCCGCTGAGCCTGTCGAAGGGTTCTCTGTCCCACCCTGTCAGCGGCCGAAGCGGCGCTCCCGTTGGGCGTAGGAGCGCAGCGCCCGGATGAAGTCGATCTTGCGGAAGTCGGGCCACAGCGCCTCGCAGAAGTAGAACTCGCTGTGCGCTGACTGCCAGATCAGGAAGCCGGAGAGCCGCTGCTCCCCCGAGGTCCGGATGATCAGGTCGGGGTCGGGTTGGCCGGCGGTGTAGAGGTGCTCGGAGATGTGGTCGATCTCCAGGGTCTCGGCCAGCTCGGCCAGGTCGGTGCCCTTCTCGGCCTCGGCGGCCAGCAGTGAGCGGACCGCGTCCCGCAACTCATGGCGTCCGCCGTAGGAGACCGCGACATTGACGTGCATGCCGGTGGAGCCGGCGCAGAACCGCTCGGCCGCCCGCAGCCGGTCGGCCAGCTCGGTGGGCAGCAGGTTGAGGTCTCCCACCACCTTCACCCGACGGCGTCCGTCGCTGGCCAGATCGACCACCAGGTCGCGGATCACGTCCAGCAGGGGGTGCAGTTCCTCGTCCGCCGCCCGTTCCAGGTTCTCGGTCGACAGCACCCACAGGGTGACGATCGGGACGCCGACCTCCTCGCACCAGCCGATGAACTGCTTGAGCTTCTCGGCCCCGGCGCGATAGCCCAGCACCAACTCCTGACCGGGGGCGTTGGCCCGCGCCCAGCGCCGGTTGCCATCGGCCAGCACCGCCACGTGTTGCGGCAGCCGGGAACGGTCGAGGTTGCGCAGCAGCCGCTGTTCATAGGTGGCATAGATCAGGCCACGGGGCACGAACGCCTTCACCGCAGCCTGCAGGCCGGGGGCCAACGACATGTCCGCAGCCTAGCGCCCACGGCCAACGCGCCACAGATTCCGGACGCCCGTGGCCGCCTCACGTCGCACCACCGCCGGTCCGCCGGAGGCCCACACCGCACCACCTCACCTCGCACCGCCCCAGCCACGCACCACCTCGCCCCACGCCGCACCGTCTCGCCCGTCCCGCACCGCCTCGCCCGTCCCGACCGTCGCACCGCATCCCCTCACCATCGAGGGCTCCCCCTAACGCCGAGGGCTCCTGCCTGGGCGGGAGCCCTCGGCGGTAGCGGAAGCCCTCGGTGAGGTGGATCGTCCAACTCGGAAGCCGGGACCGCGCGAAGGCGAACCCGGACACCCGGCGGGCGTGGCGTCCCGACTTGAAACCTACGGCTGCGTAACCTACGCTTCGTAAAGTATCCGTAAGTTACTCGGCGTAAAGTAGGTTTCCATGGCTGCCGCTGACCTCACCCCCCTTCCCAAGCCCACCATGCGCGGCTGGCTGCACGCCGGCATGACGCCGGTGGTGCTGGTGGCCGGCGTCCTGCTGCTGGTCTTCGCCCCCGCCGGAGCGCGACTGGGCGTCGCGGTCTGGATGGCCGGAGCGTTGATCCTGTTCGGCACCAGCGCGGTCTACCACCGCGGTCGTTGGACGCCGCTGGTGCAGTCCTGGCTGCAACGCGCTGACCACTCCAACATCTTCATCTTCATCGCCGCCACCTACACCCCGCTCGCGATCCTGCTGCTGGAGGGCTCACAGCGCACCCTGCTGCTCAGCCTGGTGTGGGGTATCGCTGGCGCCGGGGTGCTGCTCACCCTGCTCTGGCCGGGTCGTCCCCGCTGGCTGGACGTGGCGCTGTACGTCCCGATGGGCTGGGTGGCGCTCGGCTGGCTGGGCGCGTTCTGGGCCTCCGGCGGGCCGGCGGTGGTGCTACTGCTGCTGATCGGCGGCGTGATCTACACCTTCGGTGCGGCGGTGTACGCCCTGAAACGGCCCAACCCCTCGCCGCAGGTGTTCGGCTACCACGAGATCTTCCACGCCTGCACGCTGGCCGCAGCCGCCTGCCACTACGCCTCGATCGCGGTGGCGATCTTCCGCTGACGGACGACTAGGCCCGGCTCCACAGGGCGGTGCGCAGGTCGGCGAGGTTGGACGCAGGGGCGAAGCACACCGTCCCACGGCAGACGTAGACCAGGCCGGACTCCCCCGGCCCACGGTCGTCGAAGTGATGGGCGAAGCCGGCCGTGCCGGGCTTCCCGGTCACCACGGCGGTGCCGATCGGCGCCATCCGCCAAGTCGCCCTGGCCAGCTCGGCCAGCGGATCGCCGTCGGGGGTGACCACCACAGCCACCGCCGGCGACAGCCCCGTCCGCGCCTCGTCGGCCACCACCAGGTCGGTCAGCGCCGAACCGGCGAACCGCGGCGCGGTCATGGCCAGGCCGCGGGTGGTGAGCGCGGCGGCGTCCGCTCGGGCCAGGAACTCCGGACGGTCGGCCAGCAGCCCGGTCAACCGCAGCGCGGCAACCAGCGCGCTGGTCCCCGACGGGGTCGGGTTGTCGGAGACGTCGCGGGGACGGACGTAGAGCGCCTCGGCATCGTCGGCGGTATCGTGGAAACCGCCGTCCTCGGCACCGAACCGGGCCAGCGCCACTTCGAGCAGTGCGACCGCCCGCTGCAGCCAGACCGGGTCGCCGAGCGCACCGGCCAACCGGGCGAAGCCCTGCGCGACCGCGCCGTAGTCCTCGGCCAGGCCCTCGGTCTCGCCCACCGCGTCTTCCAGTGAGGTGCGGCGCAGCCGGCCGTCCACCCAATGGAGTTCCCAGAGCCGCCGGGCGGCCCGCTCGGCCAGTTCCAGCCAACCGGGTTCGTCGTAGACCGTCGCGGCCCAGACCAGCGAGTCGATCGTCCAGCCGTTCCAGGCCGCGACCAGCTTGTCGTCCCGCTCTGGCGCCCACCGATGACGACGGACGGCGAGCAACTGCTCGCTCACCCGGTCCAGCCGCGCGGGATCGGGATGGCCACGCAGTTGCAGGGTGGAGAGGCCGTGCTCGAAGGTTCCGGTGGTGGTGACGTGGAACACCTCCGCCGCCCAGTCGGCCTCCGCCTCGCCCAGCGCATCGGTCAGCAGCTCGGGGTTCCAGGCGTAGTAGACGCCCTCGTGCTTGACCCCGCGGACGTCCAGGCTGTCGGCGTCCAGGCTGGCCGCGAACCCGCCGCCGGGCAGCTCCATTTCCCGCTCCAGCCAGCCGACGATGCCGCGCACCGTCCGCTCGAACAGGGCACGGACCAGCGGCTCGTGGTCGGGCACCCGCCGCCAGCCGCGGGTGTAGACCCCGAGCAGCAGAGCGTTGTCGTAGAGCATCTTCTCGAAGTGCGGCACCACCCAGCCGGCGTCGACACTGTAGCGGTGGAAGCCGCCGCCCAGCTGGTCGTGGATGCCGCCGCGGGCCATCGCCTCCAGACTGCGCTGGGCGACGTCCAGCGACCCCGGCTCGCCCTTCACCAGCAGCGCCTCGATCGCACCGGGCTGCGGGAACTTGGGCGCCCGTCCGAAGCCGCCGTGCACCGGGTCGAAGTCCTCCCCCAACGCCCCCAGCGCGGCCCAGACGTCGAT
Organism: Propionicimonas sp.; assembly: GCA_049840415.1. GTDB lineage: Bacteria > Actinomycetota > Actinomycetes > Propionibacteriales > Propionibacteriaceae > Propionicimonas. The sequence continues at coordinate 211,086 of JASGLB010000002.1, forward strand.
CGACTCCGGGGCGGCCGGCGGGGTGAACTCGGCCGCCAGGTGCTCGCGGATCACCTCGGCGGAGTGCACCGCCTCGTCGCGTCGCTCCCGCCAGGCCTCGGCGATCGCGCCGGCCACCTGGCTGAACGAGGGCAGTCCGTTGGTCGGCTCGGGCGGGTAGTAGGTGCCGGCGAAGAACGGCCGCCCGTCCGGGGTGCAGAAGACGGTCATCGGCCAGCCGCCCTGGCCGGTCAGCGCCTGGGTGGCCTTCATGTAGATGGCGTCGATGTCGGGACGCTCCTCGCGGTCCACCTTGATCGCCACGAAGTTGGGGTTCACCAGTTCGGCCACCGCCGGGTCGCTGAACGACTCGTGCGCCATCACGTGGCACCAGTGACAGGCCGAGTAGCCGATCGACAGCAGGATCGGGACCTCCCGGCGAGCGGCCTCGGCCAGCGCCTCGGGCCCCCACGGCCACCAGTCGATCGGGTTGTCAGCGTGCTGCCGGAGGTAGGGCGAGGCGGCCTGCTCGAGTCGATTCACGGGTCAACCCTAGTGGTGACGCGGACCCGGCTCGGTCGCCGGGAAGCCGCCCAGTCCGATCCGGTTGCCGTCCAGGTCGATCACCTGGACTCCGCTCCCCGCGGTGGCCGGGGGTCCCCCTGCCAGCTGTCCGTCGAGGACTCTCAGGCTCCAGGTCGCTGCAGAATCGTCGTTTTGGCGCCAGTCACCGAAGGCTCAGCCGAGCTTCGCTGCGAACCAGTCGTTATGCCGAGGATCCCGGTCGTCATAACCACGATGCTGCAGCGAGCCTGCCAACCCCGGATCGGCAGCGCCCTGATAACGACGGACTTGCAGCGAGGCCCGCGGAACAGTCAGCCAGGGGTCACCCGCCGAGAATCGGCGGTCCTGCTAGGAGGAGGTGCCCTTCTCGGCCAGCGCCGGGTCGCCGTCCGCCTCGTCACCCGGCAGGTTGATCTTGCGCAGGTGATGCCGCAGGCTCAGGAAGAGCAGGGTCAGCACCACCAGCAGGAAGCCCGCCATGGCCAGCGGCAGCCAGGACGGCGTGACGATGTCGGATCCCAGGTCGAGCAGCACCATGAGCCCGACCCTACGCCTGATCCCGCAGCCCGGCGAACAGGTCGGATTCGGGAATCGTGGTGTCGACGGTGGAGCGCACCAGCTGGAAGTCCTCGGTGGGCCAGCCGGCCTTCTCCACCTCCAGCGGGACGGCGAACCAGAAGCTGTCCGGGTCGATCTGGCTGGCATGGGCCAGCAGCGCGGCATTGCGGACTTCGAAGAAGTCGGCGGCGGGCACGAAGGTGGTGGGGTGCAGCCGGGCGTCCGCCTCCTCCGACCACTCCGCCAGCCGGTGGGCGTAGGGGCGTTCCAGACCGCGGGCGTGCATCGCCTCGTCCAGGGCGGCGTAGCGGCCGCGGTGGAAGCCCATCTGGTAGTAGACCTTCGACACCTGCCAGGGCTCGCCGTGCTCGGGCCACAGCTTCGGGTCGGCGGCCTGGTCGATCGCGGCCATCGACACCACGTGGGTCTGGATGTGGTCGGGGTGCGGGTAGCCGCCGCGCTCGTCGTAAGTGGTGAGCACCTGCGGACGGAACTCGCGGATCACCTTCACCAGTCGGCCAGCCGCCTCGTCGACATCGGCCAGCGAGAACGCCTCCGGGCTGGTGGGCTGCCAGTCGTCACCGGACGGGAAACCGGAGTCGCGGTAGCCCAGCCAGACATGCTCGATCCCCAGAATGCGGGCGGCGAAGGCCATCTCGGCCTGCCGCAACTCGGGCAGCCGCGCCCAGTTCTCCGGGGTGTCGAGCTTCGGGTTGAGGATCTCGCCCTCCTCACCGCCGGTACAGCTCACCACCATCACCCGCGCCCCGCGGGAGACGTAGTAGGCAGTGCTGGCCGCCCCCTTGGACGATTCGTCGTCGGGGTGGGCATGGACATGGAGCAACCGGAGACCGGCATCAGGAAGATTCGACATCGACACCATTGTGAGTGCCCCGTCAACCCGCCCCCGCCAGATCGGGTTGAATGGGACGCATGGAGACCGACGCCGAGCGGCTCGCCCGCCGCTACCCGACCCGCCGCAGCCCGCTGGCCGACTGGCGGCTGTGGGCGGTGGTGCTCGGCCTGATCGGGCTGGGCTGGATCAGCTGGGTGGCGGTGAACGGCGCGGTCCCCCCGGTGTCGGCCCGGGTGGATGCCTTCCAGGCCGTCTCCGACACCGAGATCGAGGTCACCGTCGCGCTGGAGCGCGAGGACGTCGGCCGCGGCGCCCGCTGCCTGGTCTTCGTGCAGGCGGTCAGCTACGAGCGGGTGGGCGAGCTCGAGCTCACCGTCCCGCCGGGCGGCGAACACCACACCCGGCAGACGGTGACCGTCCGCACCTTCAAGCGGGGCACCTCGGCGGATGTCGAGGGCTGCCGTCCGACCGACTGAGGTCCGGCGCCGGGAACCGGCGGTTTGGCCGCACCCTCGTGCCGAACGCGAGGAAACCCGGCACATGGGATATGGTCGATCGATGGTTGACGAGCAATTCACGACCACCTGGCTCACCCAGGAGGCCTACGACAAGCTGTCCGCTGAACTGGACTACCTCAAGGGCGAAGGACGCCAGAAGGTCTCGGCGAAGATCGCCCAGGCGCGCGAGGAGGGCGACCTCTCCGAGAACGGTGGCTACCACGCCGCCCGCGAGGAGCAGGGGCACCAGGAGGCCCGGATCCGGCAGCTGACCGCCATTCTCGAATCAGCCCAGGTGGGCGAACCGCCGACCGGCAATCAGGTCACCCCCGGCACCCTGGTGACCATCTACTTCGACGGCGACCCGGACGACGACGACACCTTCCTGCTGGGCTCCCGCGAGGTGCTCGGGCTGGACGACTCGGTCGACATCGACGTCTACTCGCCGCAGTCGCCGCTGGGCGCCGCCGTGCTCGGCGCCGCCCCGGGCGACACCGTGACCTACTCCGCGCCGAACGGCAAGCCGATCGAGGTCACCGTGGTCGAGGTGAAGCCCTTCACGGGGTAGCGCCCGACTCCAGCGCCGCCAGCAGGGACGCGGCTTCGGACGGCGCCAGCGCGCCGCTGGCCACCTCGGCCAGCACCTGGTCGCGGGTGAGCGCCGGCGGCGCCTCGGACTCCCCCGCCAGGCCGAGCTTCACCAGCAGCTGGGTGAACCGGCTGCGGGCGGTCGGGTAGGAGACGCCGAGGTGCTTCTCGACCTCGCGCAGGTTCCCCCGGGAGGCCAGGAAGACCCGCAGCAGTTCGGTCTCGCGTTCGTCCAGCGAGCAGAAGTCGCAACTGGTGAAGTCGCCGGCCAGCTCGGTGCCGCAGGAGCGACAGCCGAGCCGGGTGGTGATCAGCTGGTTGCCGCAGACCGGGCAGTCGGAGGGTGGGTGGTGCAGGCTCATCGCGTCACCTGAAGGTAGAGGGAGTGCAACGTCACGCCACCAGCCTAGACGAGCCCCTGCCGCCCCGGTCCGGCCGCACCCGCTGCGTCCGGCGGCCCGGCTGAGACCTGCCCCACCCCATGGCGGTCGTCCTATAGTTCCGGTCATGACGGGAATCCTGGGACGGGCCGGAGAACTGGGGCTGCTGCCGGCCACGATGGCGCAACTGGAACAGCTCAATGGCGGTCCGGTCGAGGAAGCCGACCACGACACCCGGATCCTGCTGGTGTCCACCGCCACGAACCTCACCGCCGCCGATCTGGCCGGATATCCGAACCTGGCCCACCTGGCGCTGTGCGGCACGTCCTTCGGTCGGATCGACACCGCGGTGCTGGACGAGCGCGGCGTCACCACGTCCTATGTCGTCGACTACGGCGATCATCCGGCCGCCGAGGTGGTCTTCATGCAGTTGGTCGGGCTGGCCCGCGGCTACGGCCCCTACCAGTGGCGCGCCGAGCCGCACGAACTGGCCGGCAAGACACTGACCATCGTCGGGCTGGGCGCGCTCGGCGCGGCCATGGCCAGGCTCGGGCTGGCCTACCGGATGCAGGTCAACCACCTGTCGCGATCGCCCAAGCCGGAATGGGAGGCGCAGGGCGTCCGGCAGATCCAGCACGAGGAACTCGCCGGGACCGACGTGGTGATCCTCACCTCGCCCACCAACGTTGTGGTACTCGACCAGGCCGACTTCGACCGGCTGGACGGCGCCATCGTGGTGCAGGCCTCGCTCGGCCAGGTGGTGGACGACGCGGCCTTCCGAGCCTGGATCGCCCGCGAACAGAACCATGCCGTCTTCGACCTCTCCGCCGGCGAGGACATCTACGCCGCCTACGCCGGCCTGCCGCGGGTCATCTTCCCGCGGGTGGTGGCCGCCGACTCGGTCGAGACCATGCAGCGGCTGGGCGACCGGGTGGTGGCCAATGTCACCGAGGCGCTGGCGCTACTCCGACGTCCCTGACGCCCGGACGTTGGCCCAGCCCATCACCACGCCGATGTCCAGCCGGGCCGAGCCGTTGCCGAGCACCAGCTCGTCCAGGGTCTGGTTGCCCGGCCAGGTGATCTTGCCCAGCTGCGCCTCGCCGCGCACGGTCACGTTGGAGTGGTCGTCCAGTTCCACGGTGAGCTGACCGGATTCCACCCGCACCCGGGAGCGGCCGGAGGCGATCGAGCCCTTGATGGACGCCGAGCCGGCCTGCACCAGCACGTCCTCGGCCTCCTCGACGCCGGTCAGCTCGGCGCTGCCGGCGGTCAGCCGGACCTTGCCGAGGTAGGGCAGGTCGGTGCAGGTCAGGCCGCCGGCGGTCACCTCGACGTCGACCAGGATGCTGGGGTTGATCCGCAGGTAGAGCTCCTTGCCCAGGCCGAGGGCGCGCAGCTCGTCCAGGCTGCGGGGCGGCCGCAGGATGCTGAAGCCGTCCAGGTTGGGGCCGATCTCACCGTCGCTGGAGACCTCCAGCACCGAGCCGTTGCGGCGCAGCACGTGGGGCCCCTCGGCGGACGCGGTGGCGACCGAGCGGTCGCCGACGATCCGCACCCGGCGGCCGACGGCGTGCACCGAGATCCGGTCTACCCCCTTGGAGCCGGCCGAGCGGCGATGGCTGGGCGGCACCTCGTCGTCGCCGCCGGGGGTGAACACCTCCCGCGCGTAGGGCGAGTACTGCCGGCGTCCGGCGTCGTTGTCGTCGCCGAGTTCGTCGTTGCTGGGTTCGGCGTGACGGGGCTCGGCGACCGGCTCATCGACCGGCTGGTCGGCCGGTTCCGCGTCCGGTCGCGGCTTGAGGGCGTCGATCCGGCGGGCCGCCTCGGCGGCGTCGATCCGTCCGGCGGCGAGGTCTTCCAGGATGGGGCCAAGCTCAGGCGATGTCATGCTTCAACCGTACTCCGGCTTTCCAGAATGGAAAACGGGTCTTTCCAGATTCACAAGACAATCAGGGACGAGCCAGGGTCAGCGGTGTTCCGGTAGCGCGGCGCCGAACCGGCCCGGGTCCAGACCGCGAAGGAAGGCCACCCCGAAGGAGAGCACCGGGATCACCAGCAGCGCGCCGACGATCCCGGCCAGGGTGGCGCCCACCGCCAGGCCGATCAGCACCGCCAGCGGGTGCAGCGAGACCGCGCGGCCGAGCAGGATCGGCTGCAGGAAGTGCCCCTCGGTCTGCACCACCAGCACGGTGATGCCCAGCATGATCAGCGCCGTCACCCAACCGTGGGTGACCAACGCCAGCAGCACCGCGATGCTGCCGGAGATCACCGCGCCGACCACCGGGACGAAGGAGACGATGAAGGTCAGCGCGAACAGCGCCCAGGCCATCGGGATCCGTAGGATCAGCGCGCCGATCAGCATGCCGAGCGCGTCCACGAAGGCGACCAGCACCTGCGCCCGCATATACGCCACCAGCGAGATCCAGCCGTTGCCGGACGCCCGCCGGACGTTCGCCTGGTACCGGCGGGGAACCAGGGTCAGCACCGACGACCACAGCTCGCCGCCGGAGGCGAGGAAGAAGAAGCTGGCGATCAGCGCGATCGCGGCCCCGGCGACGAAGTGCCCCACCCCGACGCCGGCGTCGGCCAGGAACCCGGCGATCGCCGATCGGGATTCGTTCAGCCAGGTGGTGAGCTGGCCGATGTAGCCGCTGATGTCGCTGGACGAGATCTGCAGCGGCCCCTCCGCCAGCCAGCCGAGCAGCGACTCCAGCCCGACGATCGACTGCTCGACCAACTGGGGCATCTCCTTGGCGACCTGGGCGCCGATCGCCACCAGGACGCCGCCGATCACCACCGCCAAGGTGAGCAGCGAGGCCAATGACGCCAACACAGCGGGCCACCGCCAGGCGCGCAAGCGGGCGTTGATCGGGCTGAGCAGGGCGGTGAACAGCACCGCCACGGCCAGCGGAATGGTGACCCCGGAGAAGTACCGCAGCAGGTACCAGAAGCCGAGCACCAGCCCGGCGATCACCAGGCAGCGCCAGGCCCATTCCGAGGCGGTCACCAGACCCCGGGGAACTGCCGGAGCTGACTGGGAGCGGCGGGCGGGGGTGATCACGGGGCCTCCTCGGGCGTCCGGAGCGGTCTGGGTTCCACCGTAGTGGAGCCGCGGTGGTCCGTCCCGGTTGGTACGGGACGGTTCCGGGTTCGGCGGTTCAGCCGGCCAGCAACTCCAGGGTCCGCACCCGCCCAGGGGCCTGGTCCAGGGACGCCGCCTCGTACTCGCCCGCCACCGGCGAGATCATGATCTCGTCCACGCCGTACCGGCCGGCGAACTCCGCCAGCTGCGCCCGCACCGTCCCCGGGTCACCGACGAACCAGTTCGCCCGCACCGCGTCGGCCAGGCGCTGATCGCTGCCGGTGGCCTCCGCCGCGAGCGCGCGCCGCGCCGCCTCGACGGTCTCCAGCGCCGCCAACGGACGGTTGGTGCGCAGCCGCACCATCATCAACAGCTGCGGCAGGGCCCGCTCCTCGGCCTCCTCCGCGGTGACGGCGGCGACCACGTTGGCGGTGAGGAAGGTGCGTGGCTCCGGGTGGTCCTCGCTGGGACGGTAGCCGGTGCGGTACAGGTCGAGGGCACGCTCCAGCCCGGTGCCGGCGAAGTGGTTGGCGAACACGTACGGCAGACCGGACGATGCCGCCAGCTGCGCCGAGTAGTCGCTCGAGCCGAGCAGCCAGACCTCCGGGGATCCGGTCGCCGCCGGCGTCGCGGCCACCTGGTACTCCCCGCCGCTGGTGAACCGCAGGGTCGCGCCCTCGGGACGCAGCATCAGCCCGATGTCGTGGACGTTCGCGGGAAACCGGTCCACCTCACTGGTGGTGCCGGCGGCGCGCAGCAGCTGGGTGATCACCGGGTCGCTGCCCGGAGCCCGTCCGATCCCCAGATCGATCCGGCCCGGGGCGATCGCCTCGAGCGCGGCGAACTGTTCGGCGACCACCAGGGGAGCGTGGTTGGGCAGCATCACTCCGCCCGAGCCCACCCGGATCCGCCGGGTGCGCGACACCGCGGCGGCGATCATCACCGGCGGTGAGGTGGCTGCCACCGCCGGCATGTTGTGGTGCTCGGCGAACCAGTAGCGGCGCAGGCCGAGTTCGTCGGCGCGCTGAGCCAGGGCGAGCGAGGAGGCGACCGCCTGGGCGCTGGTCTGGCCGGTGCGCACCGGGACCAGGTCGAGGACGGAGAGGGCTGGGTTGCTCATCGCTGGTGCAACCCCGCCGCACCCCGCAAGATTCCCGGAGCGGCAGTCCTCGGGGGCGCGGTCGCGGCTAGGCTGCCGGACATGACTGCTCCTCGTCCGTTGAACGAACTGGTGGCGCCGGACTGGGCCGAGGCGCTCACGCCGGTGGCCGGCGTGGTGGCCGAGATGGGTGAGTTCCTGCGCCAGGAGCTGGCCTCGGGACGGGGCTACCTGCCCGCCGGCGCCAACGTGCTGCGCGCCTTCAGCCGTCCGATGGCGGACGTCCGGGTGCTGCTGGTGGGACAGGATCCCTACCCCACCCCCGGCCACCCGGTCGGGCTGAGCTTCTCGGTGGCGCCGGACGTCCGGCCGCTGCCCCGCAGCCTGGTGAACATCTACGCCGAACTGCAGGCCGACCTCGGGATTCCGCCGGCGGCCGGCGGCGACCTGACCCCCTGGTTCGAGCAGGGCGTGCTGTTGCTCAACCGGGTGCTGACCGTCCAGCCGGGCAAGTCGGGTTCGCACCGCGGCAAGGGTTGGGAACAGGTCACCGCCTGCGCGATCGACGCCCTGGTGACCCGCGGCGGTCCGCTGGTTGCGCTGTTGTGGGGACGCGACGCGCAGAACCTCTCCAGCCGGCTGGGCGGGATACCGCAGATCGCCTCCGCGCACCCCTCCCCGTTGTCGGCGCACGCCGGCTTCTTCGGCTCACGTCCGTTCAGCCGGGTGAATGCCGCGCTGGAGGCGCAGGGTGCCCCAGGCATCGACTGGCGCCTGGAATGACCCGCCGCCAGCAGCGGTTGCACCAGGTATGACACAGTCGCTGCCCGGTCGGGCGACCCCGGTGCTGACCGAACCCTGCTGGCACGAGGTCTTCGGCAACCGCGTTGGGGAGGTACCCGAGGGTTCGCAGGTTGGCTACTTCGCGCTGGGCTGCTTCTGGGGGGCCGAGAAGCTCTTCTGGAACACCCCGGGGGTCACCTCGACCGCGGTGGGCTACGCCGGTGGGACGACGCCCAACCCGACCTACCGGGAGGTCTGCTCCGGCCGGACCGGCCACGCCGAAGCGGTGCTGGTGGCGTTCGACCCGGCCCGGATCGGCTACCGCGACCTGCTGGCGGTGTTCTTCGAGAACCACGACCCCACCCAGGGAATGCGGCAGGGCAACGACATCGGCAGCCAGTACCGCTCGGCGCTCTACACCGTGGACGACACCCAGGCCACCCTGGCCCGGACGGTGGCGGCCGAGTTTCAGCCGAGGCTCACCGCCGCCGGTTTCGGCGCGATCACCACCGAGATCGCGCCCGCCGGGCCGTTCTACCTCGCCGAGGAATACCACCAGCAGTATCTGGTGAAGAACCCCGGCGGCTACTGCCCGGTGCACGCCACCGGCGTGACCTGCCGGGCGGAGTGAGCTGGCTTTCGTCCCGGCCGGGAGCCGACCGGGACGACGCTGCTCAGTTGGCGGCAGCCGCCTCCAGCTTCTCCAGCACGGACTCCCAGCGCTTGGCCAGCGCGGCGGCGTCGAAGTAGTGCGGGATCCGCTCGTGCCGGATCTCGACGGTGGTCTGCTCGTCACCGCCCTTGACGAGCTGTACGTCCACGATCGTCTTGGGGGCCTCTTCGGCGGCGTGCCAGCTGAAGCGGATCTCCTCCAGCGGGTGGTAGGAGCGGATCACGCCGAAGGTACCGTCCTCGGCATGCCAGCTGTCACCCTTGTCGCCGAGTTCCCCGCCGGGGCCCAGCAGGGTTTCGGCACCCTCGCGGGTGACCAGGAACTTCCATACATTCTTCGGGGATTGGGACACCGACCGGCTCACAGTCACGGTGGTGCCCTCAGCGTTTGCGAGCGTGTCGCCCGCGCCCTGATCAGTCATGTCATACCTCGATCCGATCTGGTGGCTGGCCCTCCCTTGGGCCGTCCGGTACCGCCACCCTACTCGTCCGCCGGGCCCTGAGGGGATGGTCTGGAAGGTTCGTCCCACGACGATTTCGGAGCCGTCTCACCAGGTGGCGGGCCGGGCTGAATTTCCTCCCGCTGGCGTGTCGCTGACCGCTGCCGGGGACGGTGGCCGGTAGAAAGGGAGCGACCGGACCAAGTATGAGGTGGTCCGGTCAGTGCTTTCCTGAGGGAGTCTTTCGACCGCTCCGCAAGCACCTCGAGCAGGTCCGGTCCAGGCGACACGCCGGGCGTTCGGAAAATTCCTGAAGATCTTTCACCAAACCCCTTGCGCCCGTCCGCCCGGCCCGATAGAAATGTCACACGCCATCCTGGCAGCCCCCGAAAGGGCAAGCAGTTGGGTCGGCGGTCGGACAGCAATCGAGGTCCATGGCCCTCGGGGAGACCCGAAGGCGCCCTGTCGGGACGGACGGGCGGATCAGGCGGGCTGACCGAGTTCAGGGAGCGTCCATCCTGGACGACCAGAGGGCCGGACCAACTCATACTTGGTCCGGCCCTCGCCTTGTTCGCACACCAGTCTCGCGGCACCGCCTCACCCGAAGCCCGGCCGGTCCGAATACCGGACAGCACGGACGCAGCCATCAAGGGTCCCTGAGGCCGAGCATCGCCCGGCGACGCGAAGGGCCCTCGACTAACCGTGCAACCAGCCATTGACTAGGTGGGACAAGGAACCGTCCCCTGTCCCAACCACCTGGCTTGCCCTGACCCGGCGGTCACCAGGCGCGGTGGTCGGAGACCGCGCGGGGGCTGCGGCGGTAGGCCGAGACGGTGGGATCGTCCGGAATCCAGAACCGCCAGGGACGCTGGTGGGCGACCGACACCCCGACCCGGGGACCGCTGGCGATCGCGGCGGGCGGCTCGCCGGGTTCCAGCAGCGGACCGTCCTCGCCGAGCCGGGTGCCCGAGTCGGCCAGCGTCCAGCCCATCGCCCGGCCGAGGTTGCCCGGCCCGCGGGCCAGCGCCGCGTCCGCCACCCCGGGACGACGCTGCCGGGCCAGCTGCAGACCGGCCACCACCTCACCGGCCCGCAACAGCACCGCCGAGCCGTGGCCCAGCCGGCCGCAGACGATGTTGCCGCAGATGTGCAGACCGTGGGAGAGGTAGCAGTAGAGCACCCCCGGGCCGGCGAACAGCGCGGCGGTCCGGGGCCGCGGACCGATCGCGGCGTGGGCCGCCAGATCGTCCGAACCGGCGTAGGCCTCCACCTCGGTGATCCGCAGCACCACCTCGCCGGCGCGCAGCAGGCCGCCCAGCAGCTTCGGCGCCACCTCCACGGCGTCGGCGGTGAGATCGATCACGAAGCCCAGTGTGCCGCCGGTTTCGCCGCCGCGCTAACCTCGCTGTCATGCCCCCCTCACGGGTGCTCGTCACCGGCTGCAGCGCACTGGCGGTTCTGATCCTGACCGCCTGTCAGCCGGCCGTTCCCGTCACGCCGCCCTCCCCCACCTCGGCGCCGAGCCCCACCACCTCCAGCCCCACCCCGAGCCCGACCCCGACGGTCGATCTGCGGACGCCGGGCGCCGCCCGCCGGATCCTCGACCAACTGCTCGACGCCGCCGGGCCCGGCCGGCTGATCATGGTGGAGCTCACGGCCCACACCGCCTCGGTCAGCGTGCTGACCTCCGGCAGCCCCGAGCCGATCACCTGGGCCTACCGGGATGCCAAGCTGCAGTTGGCCGACAGCGACCTGCAGTACGTCGATCAGGCCAGCTTCGACCTGGACGACTTCGACCTCAGCGATGTCGGCCGGCTGTTCCGGGTCGCCGCCGCGCTCTCCGGCCAGACCGAGAACCAGACCCTGCAGATCGTCGACTACTCCGGTGGCCGGGTGATGATGACCGTCACCACCAACCCGGAATCGCGCACCGTCTTCTTCAACCCCGACAGCTCGCTGCTGCCCGAACTCGACTACCAGACCGAGGCCGGCATCGCCGCCGGGCTGGCCGACGTGCTGGCCGGCCGGGTGGTGGTCCGGCAGGTCGGGGTCGACTCCGAGACCGGCGCCTGGGCGAGCTACGCCGGCCCGGACGACAGCACCGTCCGCTGCCAGCGGCCGCCCAAGATCCCGGTCACCACCGTGGTGCGGGACGACCCCCCACCGGACGAGCCGTTCGCAGTCAACCGGGTGGACGCCGCGGTGATCTGGCAGGTGGTGCAGCGCACCATGCGCCGCCACGACCTGGATCCGGAGACCACCTGGTCGGTCATCATGGACGATCCGACCGGCTCCGGCGAACCCCAGCTGCGCTTTGTAATCGGCGGCGTCTCGCTGACCACCGACGCCACCGGACGCGAACTCCCCAACCCGTAGCGCCGCACCGGCCGGCTCAACCGACCGCGGCGCCGGCCGCCTCGGCCAGCCGGGGCAGCAGGTCGGCGGGCGCGCTCACCAGCAGGTGCTCGGTATTGCGATGGTGGCCGACCTCACCCACCTTCACCCCGTTCGGGGAGTAGATCCCGATCACCGAGCCGATGTAGCGCCGGGTGTCGAAGGCCAGCACCTCGATCGGCTGCCCCCGTCCGGCCAGCATCTCGGCCAGCGCCTCGATCGGCAGGAAGCCCTCGTTGCTGAACGAGACCACCACCACCTCGGCCCGCACCTGCCCGATCACCTCGGCCAGCGCGGTCGGCATCGTCCGCCGGGAATTGAAGGCGCTCCGGTTGGCGGCGCCGCGGGCGTCGGCCCGCTTGTGGGCGACGCCGTAGTAGGCCGGGGCGTCCCACCGCACCAGGGTCTCCCAGACGTGGTAGTTGTTGAAGTACCGGTGCTGGTTGTACGGCGGATCCAGGTAGGCCAGGTCGACCGGGTCCAGTTCCCTCACCGCCTGCAGCGCGTCCTGCCGCAGCGCCCGTCCGCGTCCGGGGGTGAGGACGGGGGCACGCAGCCGCAGCGGACGTAGCGCCCGCGGCGCCCACTGCTTGAGGTAGGCCATCTGCACCCCGACGGTGGAGTCGACCGAGTCGGCGGCCTCCAGCAAGGCGGTCAGCAGGATGGGCCGCAGCGGACCGGACGGGAACAGCTCGTCGATCCCCTCCCGGATGGCGTCGATCCGCACCGCGTTGGCGGGGTGGAAGTAGCGAGCCCGTTCGGCGAACACCTCGGTGACGTAGCCGCGCCGGTCGGGCAGGGCCATCAGCCGGGCCAGCGCCTCGTCCAGCTCGAGCGGGTCGATCGCCTCGGCGGGGGTGGCGACGTAGCACTGCGCCAGCACCTCGGAGTAGCTCGCGGTGTCGACCGCGGTCACGGTGGCGCCGCGGCGGCAGAACTCCTGCGCCACCCGGGTGGTGCCGGTGAACAGATCCAGCGCGGTGACCGCGCCGCTGGCCGCCAGCAGGGCACCCAGCGGCCCCACCAGCCGACGTTTGGAGCCGAGGTACTTGATCACACCCGTCTCCCCTCCCACGGTGGCCGGCCTGAGTCGAGAGCCTACCTCGGGCTTCGGACCGGATTGCGGCGTGGCCGGGGAGCCTGTTTGGTTTCGCCGGTTGGCTCGGCCATCATGAATTGATGCGGATCATCGGGGTGGAGGTTGCCGGCGGAGCGCCGGTCTTCAGCCGCACGCTGCCGCACGGCGGCGAGCCGCACCGGCTGGTCTGGGAGCGCGGCTACCGGATGATCCGACCGCTGTCGATCAGCGGCCGCGCCCCCGATCTCTCGCTCACCATCCAGGTCGCCAGGCATGGCCGGCGGGTCCACCCCCGGGTGGCGCCCCGCACCCGTTCGATGGATCCCGACCTGGAGCTGACCGAGGACATCACCCCGATCGTCCGGCAGCGGCTGGCGGCCTACACCATCGCGCTCTCCCACCGCGGCATCCTGGCCACCCAATTCTCCGACAAGACCGCTGTGCCGGGGCTGTGGGGGCTGCCGGGCGGCGGCATCGACCCGGGCGAGGCGGCCGCCGAGGCGGTGGTTCGCGAGGTGGACGAGGAGACCGGCCAGCGGCTGGAGATCTCCCAACTGCTCGACCTGCAGACCGACCACTGGATCGGACGCTCGCCCAGCGGTCTGATCGAGGACTTCCACGCCGTCCGGATCATCTTCGCCGGACGCTGCCCCGAGCCCACCGACCCGGTGGTCAACGACATTGGCGGGACGACCTCGGCCGCCGCCTGGATCCCGGTGCCACGCTGGGCCTCCACCAGGTGGTCGGCCAGCGCCCGCGCCCTGCTGGAGCGCCATCTGCAGCCGCTGGCCGAGGCCTGGCGCGCCGCCGGCTGAGCCGGTCCGGAAACGACAACGGTGCGGCCCACCGCAGTGAGCCGCACCGTCGCGAAGCGTTCCTACCGGCGGAAGTAGGAGAGGATCCGCAGGATCTCGACGTAGAGCCACACCATGGTGACGGTGAGGCCGAAGGCACCCCGCCAGGACTCGCTGGCCGGGGCCCGCAGCGCGATCCCCTGCTCGATGTAGTCGAAGTCGAGGATCAGGTTGAACACCGCCAGCCCGACACCGACCGCCGAGGCGAGCAGCGCGATCCCGCTGACCTGGCCGGTCACCGAGATGATGCCCAGGTTGATGCCGAACAGCGACAGCAGCAGGTTCACCAGCAGCACGCCGGCGTAGGCCATGGTGCCGATCACCACCATCCGGCGGAACTTGTTGCTGACCTTGATCCGGAAGATCTTGTAGGCCGCCAGGGTGGCCCCAGCCGCCACGAAGGTGCCCATCACGGCCGGGATCACGATGCCGGGGTAGATGAACTCGAACATGAAGCTGATCGCGCCCAGGAAGACGCCCTCGATGGCCGCGTAGGTCAGCACGAAGCCCGGCTTGATCTGCCGGCGGAAGCTGACCAGCAGCACCACGCCGAAGGCGACCAGGGCGCCGACGATAGCGACCGGCTGCAGCAACTGGAGCGGCAGGATGCCCTGCGCGAAGGCCCACATCGTCACCGCGGCGACCAGCACCACGGTGCCGAGGGTGATCGCCGACTTGGTGATCACATCGTCGATGGTCATCACCGAGGTCGGCGGCTGGGGCTGGAACTGGGCGGCATTGGGGTCGTAGCCGGCGCCGGGGTACTGCTGCCCGGGCGCGTACGGCTGGCCATAGGCCTGGCCCTGGTACTGCTGGCCGGGCGCGTACTGCGCGGTCTGCTGACCCCAGTCGGTCTTGGCGAGCACCGGATTGTTGCTCTGCATGTGGATGCTTCCTCCTCAAGGTGGCGGCGGTGAACCGTCGTCAGGTCTCCATGGTAGGCGACGTTCCTGAGCGTCCGCTGTGCTTCGCGGGCCACCGGAGTCAGCTGGAGACGATGTACCGCAACCCCTGGTGACCGGACTGGCGCCGACTAGCTCCGAGCGCCTCGCCCACCATCAGATCAACCTGTTCGGCCATCGCGGCATTCCCACTGACGAACAGCCAGCCGTCGCTCGCCGCGGCTCGGCGCAGGTCCGCGGCGGTCAGCAGGTCGGTGACCCGGGTGGGGGTCCGGGCGATGCTCAGGTCCAGTAGCGCGCCGCTCGCCAGCCAGGCCGCCACCTCGGCCTCCATCCACGGCGCCAGTTCCTTGTCGCCCAGCCCCCAGAACAGCCGGACGCCCCGCGTCCCCGACCGCAGCGCGGCGAACACCGCCGCGGCGCCGGAGCCGGTGACGATCGCCAGCCCCGGACCGGGCGGGACGCGATGCGGGTGCGGCAGCACCCAGCCGCGCAGCCGCTCCCCCGGTTCGGCCCGGTGCAGGTGGGCCGCCGCGCGCTCCGGCCAGCGCTGATCCCGGGTGACCTGAAGTCGCAGCTCGGTCCGTCCGTTGCGCACCGCGGCGTCCGAGGTGGTGAAGAACCGCGGGACGATCCGCGGTGCGGTGCGCAGCAGAGGAGTCGGGGCGTGGGCCGGGGAACCGTCCCCGGGTCCAGAACGGACCGGGGAACCGTCCCCGGGTTCAGGACGGACCGGGGGACGGTTCGCTGGCTCGCCGCTGAGGTCCACCACCTCGCGCCACAGGACATCCTCCGGCGCGGTCCGCCACCGCGACGGACGGTGCGGCAGCGGGGTCGTCCAGTGGCCCTGTGGGGCGAGCCCGCCGGTGGCGGCGGCGACCCGTTCCTCGCGGTTCCGCCACCACAGCCACAGCACGTCGCCCGGCGCGACCGGCGCGTCGGTCACCAGGCCGAGTTCGACCACCGAGCTAAGCTCACCGACCGCCAGGGGACGGCGTTGGGTCACCTCGAACTCCACCGGCGCCGACCGCAGGATGCGCCGGACCTGCCGGCGGTAGCGGTGGAAGGCCAGTTCCCGGACGGTCCGCGAACCGGGCGGGGTGAGCACCAGCGCCCGGCGCGCCACGTCCTCCACCTGGGAGAGGGCGGCCCGACGCCAGTCGGTCGGCCCCTCGCGGCGGGTGGTCACGCCGGATCGGCGACCGGCTGGGTGCGGCTGGCGGCGTCCGGCTCGGCCGAGACCAGGTTGGCCCGCGCCGCCCAGCGGGCACCCCACCATCGGTGGGTCAGCAGCGCCGCCTTGACCGCCTCGGCGGCGACCAGCCCCCAGAAGGCGCCGGACAGCCCGAGCCCCAGCACCTGGATCAGCAGCCAGGAGACCGGCACCAGCACGGCCACGCTGGTGCCGACCGAGTAGACCATCGGGATCAGGACGTCGCCGGCCGACCGCAGCGCACCGTAGACCACCCCGGTCACCGCCGACAGCGGCAGCAGCAGGATGCTGATCGCCAACGCCTGGCGGGCGCCGGCCACCACCGCTGGGTTCGCCCCGAACACCGAGAGCAGCGGGTCCGCGCCCAGCCAGAGCAGGGCGGCCAGCAGCGCCGCCACCGCCGCCGTCCCGGCCGCGGTGCGCAGGGTCAGCAACCGGGCGTTGCCCAGGCTGCGCTCGCCGACGTCCCAGCCGACGATGGTCTCGTTGCCCTGGGCGAGGGCGAGGATCACCCCGGTGACCAGCGCGGTCAGGGTGAGCGCGTAGGAGCGGGCGTTGATCACATCGGTGCCGAGCAGGTTGATCAGCGACACCACCAGCACGATCGCCAGGTTGTAGCTGCCGTTCTCCAGCACGGTGGGGATGGAGAGCTTCGCCATCACCACGCCACCCGGCGTCCCCGGCTCCCGGGGCGGCAGCGCGGCCAGCACCCGGGCGCCGGTCCGACGCCGGACCAGCCACCACAGCAGCCCGACGCCAAGGCCGCGCACCACCAGGGTGGGCAGCGCGGCCGCCACCACGCCGAGGTCGAAGACGAACAGCAGGACGCCCAGCAGGGCGACGTCCAGCAGGTTGACCAGGATGCCGAGCACCAGCAGCGCCACCGTCCGGCCGTAGGCGCGCAGCACGGCGGTGGCGGCGACGATGTAGGCGTTGAACGCGAGACCGAGGGCCACGATCCACAGGTAGGTGGTGGCGTCGTCCAGGATCTCGGACGGGGTGTTGAGCGCGACCAGGACCACCGGACCGGCCAGCGCGACGAACAGCGCCAGCCCGATGCCGAGCAGGCTGCTGGCCCGCAGCGCGATCACGGTGGCCCGCCGGGCGGCGGCGAACGAGCGGGCACCGAGCAGCTGGGAGACCACCACCAGGGCGCCCAGGCTGAACAGCACCGAGAGGTCGTAGAGCACGCCCAGCACCTGGTTGGCGGTGGCGACGGCCGCGTTGAGCTCCGGCGAGGCCTGGCTCAGCAGCACCACGTTGCCCAGCGTGGCCAGCAGGGTGAACACAGTCACCAGCAGCAGCGGCCAGCTCAGCCGCAGCAGCCCCTTGCGCACGAAGCCCGGCTCCGTGATCACCTCGGTCATCCCGCTCCTTAGCGCTGCCCGACAACGACGATGGCTGAGCCTGACGAAGCCACCCTGACCCACGCCGCGGGCACGGGGTTCGACAAGCGATCGCGCCTCACACCGGCCGCGAGGGCCCCAAGTAAGGCTTGCCTTACCTTAGCGAAACCGTCCGGGTGGCTCGGCTGTCTCAGCGCGGCATCGGCGGCAGGTGCTGCTCCCCCACCGCCTCGAAGGTGGCCCGCAAGGCCGACCCCAGGTCGTCGAACTTCAGCTGGGCGACCCGGACGAACAGGAAGTCGACCACCGCCAACTGGGCGATCCGGCTGGCCAGCGCGGCCGCCCGCATGGTGGCCTCCTGGGCGCTGGTACGCAGCACCAGCTCGGACGCCTGCCCGACCGGCGACTCCGGATCGTTGGTGACCGCCACGGTCAGCGCGCCGGCCTGCCGGGCGATCTGCTGGGCGCGCAGCACCTCCACGGTGCGACCGCCGAAGGAGAACGCCACGGTCACCGTCCGCGGATCGGCCAGCGCGGCGTGGATCAGCTGAACGTGGGTGTCGTGGGAGGAGAGGCACATCAGCCCGATCCGCTGCAGCTTCTGCGCCAGGTCGGCGGCGGCCAGACCGCTGGCGCCGACGCCGAACGCCACCACGTGATGGCCGCCGGCGATCGCCCGCGCCACCTGGTCCAGGGCCGCCAGATCCAGCCCCCGGGCGGTCTGCTCGATCGACCGGGCCTCGTGGAAGGCCACCTTGGCCACCACGTCCTCGACCGCGTCGGCGGGGTTGATCTCGCCCTGGGCGATGTTCGAGCGCTCGAACTCCACCGCCTGGCGGGAGAGCTCCTGCGCCAGCTCGATCCGCAGCGCCGGCAGGCCGCTGAGCCCGAGCGCGTGGGTGAACCTGACCACGCTGGCCTGCGAGACCCCGGCGCGGCTGGCCAGGCTGGCCACCGTGGCCTCCAGCGCGGCGTCCGGATCGTCCAGCACCAGCTGACCGACCTTGGCCTCGGCCGGACGCAGCCGCGGCAGCGCCGTCCGGATCGACTCGATGAGGTCCATTCGCCGCCCTTTCCCCTGCCCACGCAACCCAGCCGTCAAGCGCGGAAATCAGTGTGACACACCGCAATGTTGCATAGTTTCACCAAATGCCTGATTCGTGTAGCATCATGCCAGATGTCGACGACGTCGTCTGAAGGAGGCCCATGCCAGACCTGAGCGCATTGACCGCAACCGAGTCCCGGAACCCGCGTACCGCAAGCCTGGACGCGATGAGCGTGACCGAGTTCCTGGAGGTGATGAACGCCGAGGACCACCGGGTGGCCGACGCGGTCGCCAGCCAGATCCCGCAGATCGCCCGGGCGGTCGAACTGGCCGTCGCGGCGCTGCGGAAGGGCGGCCGGCTGATCTACACCGGCGCCGGCACCAGCGGACGCCTCGGCGTGCTGGACGCCGCCGAGTGCCCGCCCACCTTCGGGACCGACCCCGATCAGGTGATCGGCCTGCTGGCCGGTGGCCAGCAGGCGATGTTCCAGGCCGTCGAGGGTGCCGAGGACTCCGCCGAACTCGGTGTCGCCGACCTGGTCGGGATCGGCCTGACCGCCGACGACGTCGTGGTCGGGATAGCGGCCTCGGGTCGCACCCCGTACGTCATCGGCGGCCTCGACCACGCCCGGCGGATCGGGGCGGCGACGGTGTCGATCGCCTGCAACCCCGGTGCTGAGGTGGGCCGCCACGCAGACGTCTCGATCGAGGTCGACAACGGCCCCGAGGTGCTCACCGGCTCGACCCGGCTGAAGTCGGGCACCAGCCAGAAACTGATCCTGAACATGATCTCGACCGGCACCATGGTGCGGCTCGGCAAGGTCTACGGAAACCTGATGGTCGACGTCCGGCCGACCAACGAGAAGCTGGTCTCCCGGGCGATCGGGATCATCCAGGCGGCCACCGGCTGCGACGCCGAACGCGCGCAGCAGGCGCTGGCCGAGGCCGACAACCACGCCAAGACCGCGATCGTCGCGATCCTGTGCGGCATCGACGCCGGTGCGGCCCGCGCCCGGCTGGCGGAGGCGGACGGCTTCGTCCGCGCCGCCGTCACCTCAACGTCCGAACACTGAACTCGAAACCAAGGAAGGAATCACCGTGGATTACGCACAGCTCAGCCGGCAGATCGTCGGTCTGATCGGGGGCAACGAGAACGTCGCCACCTTCACCAACTGCATGACCCGGCTCCGGTTGAACCTGGTCGACCCCGACAAGGCCGACCTGACCGCGATCAAGAACCTGCCCGGCGTGCTGGGTGTGGTGCCCGGCGAGCAACTGCAGATCGTGGTCGGGCCCGGCCACGCCCAGCGGCTGCGGGACGCCTTCGGCGAGGTCAGCGGGGTCACCCCGGGCGCCGAGGTCGAGGTGGACGCCGCCGAGGATCTGCGCACCCTGGAGGCCGAGAACAAGGCCAAGGTGAAGGCCAAGCAGAACACCGGCGTGCACGCCACCTTCCGCCACATCGGCAGCATCTTCATCCCGATCATCCCCGGCTTCATCGCCTGTGGCCTGGTGGTGGCGATCGCCAACGTGTGGAAGATCATCGACCCCGAGGTGGTGAAGAACCCCTGGTTCCTGGCCTTCGCCGGGCTGGGGAGCATCGTGGTCGGCGCGCTCAACCTGCTGGTCGGTCACAACACCGCCAAGGAGTTCGGCGGCACCCCGGTGCTCGGCCTGATCGCCGGCGCGGTCTCCTACATGCCCGCCCTGGCCGGGATCCCGGCGAGCGTCGCGGCGGACGGAACCGAGATTCCGGCGCAGCCGCTCTCGCTGCCGCTGTTCGGTGACCTGAAGCCGGCCCTGGGCGGCATCATCGGCGTGATGGTCACCGCCTGGGTGTTCACCGTGATCGAGAAGTGGGTGCGCAAGCGCGTTTCCGCCGCGCTGGACCTGTTCGTCGTCCCGCTGGTCACCCTGCTGGTGGGCGCGACGCTGTGCATCCTGGTGATCATGCCGGTCTCGGCGCTGCTGATGCAGGGCATCAACTGGTTGCTGATCGACTTCGCGCTGGAGAAGGGCGGCGTGTTCGGCGGCTACCTGCTGGCGTCCCTCTTCCTGCCGCTGGTCATGCTGGGCATCCACCAGGGCCTCACCCCGATCCACGCCCAGTTGATCGCCGATCACGGCTACACCCAACTGCTGCCGGTGCTGGCGATGGCCGGCGCGGGCGAGGTCGGCATGGCGATCGCGATCTTCCTGAAGACCAAGAGCGAGCGGCTGAAGAACATCATCCGGGCCGCGCTGCCGATCGGCTTCCTGGGGATCGGCGAGCCGCTGATCTACGGTGTCTCGCTGCCGCTGTTCTACCCGCTGATCACCGCCTGTCTGGGCGGCGGCTTCGGCGGCGCCTTCGTGGCCTTCGGCATTCAGGCCACCGGCGGCTTCGGCGCGGGTGCGCTGGGCCTCTCCGGCATCCTGATGACCCCGGTGATCACCAATGGCATGTGGCTGTGGTACGTCGGCGGGCTGCTGGTCTCCTACATCATGGGCTTCGTCCTGACCTGGTTCTTCGGGTTCAAGGAGCACATGGTCGACCGTCTCGGGTGATCCCGAGTTTCCCCCAAGAGGTCGAAGGCTGCGCGCCACCCGGTGCGCAGCCTTCGATCGCCGCCTGAGACACCGGGACACCGGGGACGGTTCCGCTGTCCCAGCTAGTCAGCTCCAGATTGGGAGGCTGGAACCGTCCCCGCGTCCCACCCAACTCCGAGCCCGCCGACCGCCCTCCCACCCGACCTACGGAAGAATGAGGCGATGCAGTTCTCCCTCTACCCCACCGACGACGCCGCGGTACGCTCGGCCGTCCTCGAGCAGGTGCTCAGCCAACCGGAACGGACGGTGTTCACGTCCTTCCACATTCCGGAAAGCAGCGACCTGACGCGGTACGGCGAGTACCTGCGCGACCTCCACCGGACGCACGGCGTGACCTTCTGCGGGGACGTCTCCCCCGCCACCCTCGACAAGCTCGGCATCACCCTGGACGGGATCGGCCGGCTGCGCGACTGGGGAGTGCGCTCGCTGCGGATCGACTACGGCTTCACCGTCGACCAGATGCGCCGGATCGCCGCGGAGTTCCCGATCGCGGTGAACGCCAGCACGGTGGACGCCGCCCTGCTGGACGACCTGGCCGGCCTCGACGTGATCGGCTGGCACAACTACTATCCCCGTCCCGAGACCGGCCTGGAGACGGGCTTCTACCTGGCGCAGAACCGGCTCTTCGGTGACCGCGACCTGCCGGTGTACGGCTTCATCCCCGGCGAGGTCAGCTTCCGGGCGCCGCTGTTCGCCGGGCTGCCCATGCTGGAGCAGCAGCGGCACCGCAACTCCTACCGCAACGCGCTGGAGTTGCTCACCCTCAGCCCCGAGGTGAAGCTGTTCTGCGCCGAGGGGACGCTGCTGCCCGAGCACCTGCGCTGGATCGGTCACTTCGAGCAGACCGGCGAGGTCACCCTGCCGGTCACCGGGCTGGATCCGTCGGTGGCCTTTCTCACCGAGCGGCCCTGGCACCTGCGGGTGGAGGGCACCGAGGCGTCCTTCCGGCTGGACGAGACCAGGGACGGCCGCACGCCGTCCCGGATCGTCAATGCCGATCAGCGGCTGAAGGGCAGCCTGCAGCTGGACCTGGCCGGCTACGGACGGTACGCCGGGGAGATCCACCTGATGCGGGTCGATCGTCCGCTCAATCACCTGCAGGCCCGGGTGGGAGAGCTCGCGGCGCCCTACCTGGGACTGGTCGACCTGTTGCGTCCCGGGATGACGGTGAGATTCGAGCGGATCTGAGGTTCGGCGGCGTGACCGGAGGCCCACCTGCGCCCAGGCCCTGGCGCCCCGGACCGGAACAGCTAGCGTTGATCCATCGAACCACGCCGGGAAGGCCAGCATGGACATCATTCCCGCCGCCAGCGCGGTGATCTTGGACGACCAGCGCCGGGTGCTGCTGGTGCAGCGTGGTCACGAGCCGGAGAAGGGGCGCTGGTCAGTTCCCGGCGGCAGCTGCGAACCGGGCGAGACCTTCGCCGAAACCGCCGCCCGCGAGGCCTTCGAGGAGACCGGACTCCAGGTGACGATCGGCCAGGAACTGTGGGTCGCCATGCTCCCGGCGGGAGCCGATCGGTGCTACGAGGCGCACGACTTCGCCGCCACCGTGGTCGGCGGGGAGCTCCGTCCCGGCGACGACGCGGACGATGCCCGGTGGGTCACCGACGCCGAACTCGATGACCTTCCGCTGACCACTGGCCTGGCCGACTATCTTCGCCGGCCGGGCATTCTCGGCCCGGCAGCGGGCTGAGCCTGATTCCAGGCGACCATCCCGTCCGAACCGGTACCGTGACCGCATGACGCAGCAGCAGGCCTCCCCACCGGGGGATCTGCCTTGATCCTGGTCGCCATCGCCGCCGTGTGCCTGATCGCCGGCGTCGTCCAGCGCATCACCGGACTGGGCTTCGTCCTGGTGCTGGTGGGGCCGGCCGTGCTGGCCTACGGCCCGGTGGAGGGCGTGACGCTGGCCCTGCTGCTGGCCGTGGTCGCCAGCCTCTGCGCACTGCCGCAGGCCTGGCCGGACGTGGATTGGCGACGCACCCTCGGCCTGCTCACCGCGGGGTTTGTCGCCGCTCCACTCGGCGTGCTGACCGTCCGAACGCTGCCGGATACCGCCCTGCTGTTGCTGATCGCGGCCCTGGCGGTGTTCGCGCTGGTCGCGCATCGGATTCGCGGTCTCGCGCCTCTGCTGCGCGGCCGGCGCGGGATGGGCATCGCCGGCGCGGCGGCCGGGTACCTGCATGCCGCCAGCGGGCTCTCCGGCCCGCCGTTGGCCGCCTTCGCCGTCGGGGACTCCTGGGATCAGCGCAGTTTCGCCGGGAGCGCCCAGGTCATTCTGCTGGGCTACGGATCGCTCTCCCTGGCGTTGCGCGGGTTGCCGAGTCAGGCTGCTCCCGAGGTACTGATCCTCAGCGTGTGCACGGCGGCCGGGGTATTGATCGGAGGCTATCTCGGACGGCGGATCCCGGCGCGCATCGCCCGGCTCGCCATGCTGGTCTGCGCCTGGGCAGGAGCCGCCGTGATGGCGGTAAGAGCCCTGATCAGCCTGGGGTGACGACCGCGCGGGTGCGCCCGGTGTGCGTCCAGGCCTCGGCTACCCGGCTGAGCGGGTAGGTCGTGTACGGAACCTCGAGGACGCCGTCGCTGATCAGCGCGACCAGCCGCGGGAGCTGGGCGAACAGCTCCGTCATCGAGAGCGATCCCGCACCGCTTCCGCTCAGCGTGATGCGCCGGCTGCGCAGCAGGCTGGCCGGGACGGCCGCGTCCGGGCCGGCGAGCGCTCCGATCTGCACGTACGAGATGTCGGCGTCGTCCTCGTCCAGACCGCGCCGGGCCAGCGCGGCGAAGGCCTGCTCGGCGACCGGACCCCAGACGAAGTCGAGGACCAGCCCCGGCGTCGCCGCCCGCACCGCCCGGGTGAGCGGTTCGGCGGAGTCCGCGAGCGACACCGCCTCGGCACCGGCCGCCTGCAATGCATCGAGCGATGGACGGTCACGTCCGGCCGCGACCACCCGCGTGGCACCGAGCGCCAGCGCGGTCTGCACCGCCAGGCGTCCCGCCATCCCGGTCGCCCCCAGGATCAGGACGACACCTAGCTCGCCGCGGCGTTCCAGGTGTCGGGTGAGCGGGATGAAGCCCGCCATGCCGGGGTTCATCCCGGCGGCGATCGCGACGGGGTCGACCCCGTCCGGCAAGGGCAGGTCGAACGGCGTGACGAGCCGTTCGGCCATCGTCCCCCACGGTGGCCGTGCGTTTCCGGTGTACACCAGGCCACCGTCGGCGCGGCGGGCGACAGCGTCCACCCCCGGCACCAGGGGATACTCCCCCGTGCTGCCGTAGTGGCGCCCGGAGGCCACCGAGCGCACCACCTGGTGCATCCCGGCGGCGACCAGCTCCAGCGGCTCGCGTCCGGGCAGCGGGTCGGGGTCGGGGAAATCGGTGCACATCGGAACGGCACCCGGTGAGGTGAGAACGGCGGCGCGCATGACAGCTCCTTAACTTAGTTAAATCAGCCTCCAGTATCACTTAACATTGTTAAGCTGTCCAGCATGGCCAAGGGAATCACCCGCGAGCGCATCGTCGCCGCAGCCCTGGACGTGCTGGACGAGGGCGGCGCCGACGCGGTGACCGTGCGCGCCGTGGCGGGACGACTCGGCGTCCAGGCGCCGGCGCTGTACTGGCACGTCCGCGGCAAGCAGGAACTGCTGGACGAGATGGGCACCGAGATCCAACGCCGGGTGCAGCGCCGCCTTTCCGGACAGGACCACGGGGACTGGCGGGCCGGACTCACCGACTACGCCCGAGCACTCCGCGCGGAGTACCTGAGGCACCGCGACGGCGCCCGCACCTTCAGCGGGACCCGGCTGACCGATCCGGAGGTGCTCCGCGCCCAGGAGCCCTGGCTACGGCAATGGACCACCAGCGGCCATACCGTGGCCGACATCGTGACCGCCGCCGAACTGGTCACCGCCTTCGTGGTGGGCTTCGTCATCGAGGAACAGGAGCGGGCGCAGTCGGACGCCGCCGACCCCTCCCGCTACGCGCTCGACCAACGGGACGCGGCGATCGGCGAGGGAGCACCGCTGGTGAGTGCCGCCGGGCACACCCGGGGAAGCGACCACGACAGGTTCGAGCGACAGTTGGGGATCGTGATGGCTGGGTTGGGGCAGACACTGGGCCGGTAATGGTCAGGACGGCCTCTGCTCGCCTCAAAGGGTGTTTGTACCCCCAGCGGACCGCGCTTTGCGCGGCGGACGCCTACCACGTCCGGCTCGCTGGCGCTCGCTCCGCTGGTCAACACTCGTCGCTACGTCGAAACGCTCGAGCAAGCTCGGCGTGTTTCTCCTCCGCTCCTCGTGTGCCCCCAACGGGATTCGAACCCGTACTCGAGCGGGTTTAAGCCGCCTGCCTCTGCCAGTTGGGCTATGGGGGCCCGATCGGCAGCCTAGCTGGCGGACCCCACCGGTCCGGTGACACAGCGGACGCCGGCCGCGATCAGTAGGTCGACGGCCTCATCGCCCAGCGGGTTCACCCCGCGTCCGGCGGCCAGCGCATGGCCGACCAGGACGTGCAGGCACTTCACCCGGGTGGGCATCCCACCGGCGCTGATGCCCGCGATCTCCGGCACCTCACCGTAGCGGGCCCGGTCGGCCAGGTAGGCCTCGTGGGCGCGCCGGTAGGCGGCGGCCAACTCCGGATCGGCTTCCAGCCGGGCGGTCATCTCCGCCATCAGACCACCCGCCTCCAAGGTGCCGATCGCCGAGGTCATGGTGGGGCAGGTCAGGTAGTAGGTGGTGGGGAACGGAGTGCCGTCCGGCAGCCGTGGCTCGGTGACGACGACCCCCGGCTCGCCACCGGCGCAGCGCCAGGCGATGCCAACCACACCGCGCGGGCGGCGACCGAGCTGGGCTTCGATCGTCACTTCGTCAGCGGGGGTCATGGGTTCGATCGGCACCCAGCCATCTTCCCATCCCAGCTCCACCTCGCCGAAACCCGCCAGCGCACTGGCGCCGCATACGGCGGACCGCTGGAGGCCACTTCCGCGCTGCCGCACAATGACACCTGACATGAGCGCTCCGTCACCGCTGGCATGCGGCGTGGATGCGCACTCGAGGTGCTTGCGCGCCCGGGCGGGCCGCATAAGAGGTGTGGATGCGCGTCTGGCGAGAAGGATCCAACCTTCGGCAAGATCGGGCTGACTGGCCGGGAATGACGGGGTCCGTCAGTGCATCCTCAGCGGGTGGTGACCTTGCGGACCGGGGCGTCGGCGGTCTGCACCGAACCCCACATCCGATCCCACCACATCGGGTCGTGTTCCCCGGCCGGCAGTTGCTGCTCGGCCTCCAGGGTCACCCCGGCGCCGATCGGCTCGCCGTTCTCGTCCACCACCCGGTAGCCGATCTCGCCGGGCATCACCCAGCCGAGCCGGTCCCGGGCCTGGGCGCGGACGTAGTCGGGGTCGTCCCAGCGCTTCAGCTCGGCCTGCAGGTCGGCGATCCGGGAGGTCCGCTCGGCGATCTGCTGATCGGCCAGCGCGAGTTGGTGCTGCTGGTCGAGGTAGATCCGCAGGCTGGAGGCGTAGGACAGGCCGAGCAGCACCACCACGGCGACCAGCACCAATGCCCGGCCGGTGATCCGGGCACCCAGCCCCATCAGGGTGGCCCTCGCTCCCCCGGCCGAGGCCGGGCCCTTCAGCCCGACCGTCGCCTCGGCGTCCGGCTCGGCCACAGATGCAGCAGTACCGACCCGGGGACGCCGATTGGAGCGTCCCGGGCCGGTACTGGCTGAGCGTGGGCTACGCGTGTCGCGCGCCATGGACCTTGACCTTCATCGGGTCAAGGATAGGTGGTTCAGGCCTGGAACCGCGGGAAGGCGGCGGCACCGGCGTAGCGCGCGGCGTCCTCCAGATCCTCCTCGATGCGCAGCAGCTGGTTGTACTTGGCCACCCGCTCGGTCCGGGCCGGGGCGCCGGACTTGATCTGGCCACAACCGAGCGCGACCGCCAGGTCGGCGATCGTGGTGTCCTCGGTCTCGCCGGAACGGTGGCTCATCATGGTGGAGTAGCCGGCCCGGTGAGCCATGGTGACCGCGTCGATCGTCTCGGTCAGCGAACCGATCTGGTTCACCTTCACCAGCAGCGCGTTGGCAGTGCCGGTGTCGATGCCCCGCTTGAGCCGCTCAACATTGGTGACGAACAGGTCGTCGCCGACCAGCTGAACCTTGTCATCGAGCAGGTCGGTGATCTTCTTCCAGCCGTCCCAGTCCTCCTCGTTCAGCGGATCCTCGATCGAGACCAGCGGGTACTTGGCGACCAGGTCGGCGTAGTAGGCGACCATCTCGTCGGCGGACTTCGAGGCGCCCTCGAAGGCGTAGCTGCCATCCTCGTTGTAGAACTCGGACGCGGCCACGTCCAGCGCCAGCGCGACATCGGCGCCCGGCTTGTAGCCGGCGTTGCCGATCGCCTCGAGGATGAGATCCAGCGCCTCGGCGTTGGAGCCCAGGTTGGGGGCGAAGCCGCCCTCGTCGCCCAGGCCGGTGGCCAGGCCGCGGCCCTTCAGCACGGCCTTGAGGGCGTGGTAGACGCCGGCGCCCATCTCGAGGGCCTCGGCGAAGGTGGAGGCGCCGATCGGGGCGATCATGAACTCCTGGATGTCGACGTTGGAGTCGGCGTGCGACCCACCGTTGAGGATGTTCATCATCGGCACCGGCAGCAGGTTGGCGGTCGGGCCGCCAAGGTAGCGGTAGAGCGGCAGCTCGGCGGACTCGGCCGCGGCGTGCGCCACAGCGAGCGAAACGCCGAGGATGGCGTTGGCGCCGAGCGAGCTCTTGTTCGGGGTGCCGTCGAGCTCGATCATCGCGTCGTCGAGCAGCCGCTGGCCGGTGGCGTCCATGCCCAGGACGTCGGGCGCGATCTGCTCGATCACGTTCTCGACGGCCTTCAGGACGCCCTTGCCGCCGTAGTGCGCGGCGTCGCCGTCGCGGAGTTCGGCGGCCTCGAAGGCACCGGTGGAAGCACCGGAGGGAACCGCGGCGGTGCCCTCGGAGCCGTCATCGAGGAGCACCTGGACCTCGACGGTGGGGTTACCGCGCGAGTCGAGGATCTGGCGCGCGCCAATCTGATCGATGAATGCCACTGTTGGACCTTTCAGACGTTGAGTCGGACCCCTCCACCCTATTGCAGTCCGGCGATTACCGGGAGCCACGAGGCTGAACGTTCATCCCGCCGACACCTCGGACCGGGCGAGGGGCCAGATGACGGTTGGACGAAGGCGGCCCGCTCGTCTCTTGATTGTTGTCACGACTACAGTAATAATGTAGTTGCAACAACAGTTCAGCCACCACCCATCGGGAGGCGTCATGTACAGCTTCAGCAGCACCCAGGTTCTGGCGGCACCGATCGAGGCCGTCTGGGCGGTCTGGTCGGATCCGGATTCGTTCCCGCGCTGGGACCCGCGGGAGGAACGCACCGAGTTGATCGGGCCGTTCGCCCCCGGCAGTACCATCCGGTCCAAGCAGGTCGGGATGCCGTCGGCCGAGATGACGCTGACGGCGGCCACCTCCCGGACCCGGTGGACGATCAGCTCCCCGCTGCCCGGCGGCGAGCTGACCATCGACCACACCCTGGCCTCGGACGGCGCCGGACGCACCACGATCACCAAGAGCTACCGGGTGAGCGGGCCGATGGCGCTGCTGTTCCGGCTCTACTATGGCCCCCGGATCCGCGCGGCGATGCCGGTGACCTTCGCCGCGCTCGAGGCCGAGGCGAAGCGCCGTGGCTGAGCAGCCGTCCACCGGGACGCGGGGTCACGGACCGCGGGCCAGCACCGGCTTCTGGCTCTATCACGCCGGCCTGGCCTGGCAGCGGGAACTCGACACCCGGCTACGACCGCTCGGGCTGACCCACACCCAGTTCACCCTGCTGGCCTCCACCAGTCACCTGGGCAAACAGCACGAGACGCCCACCCAGCAGCAGGTCGCCGAGCTCTCCGGGGTCGACCGGATGATGACCTCCAAGGTGCTGACCGAACTGCACCGGCGCGGGCTGATCACCCGGGTCGCGCACGCCCAGGACGGACGGGCCAAGGCCGTCCGCACCACCGAAGCCGGGGCGGCCCTGGTCGCCCGGGCGGTGCGGATCGTCGCCGAGATCGACGACGCCCTGTTCGGCCCAGCCGGCTCGAGGCGCGAGCAGTTGCAGCGAGCGCTGCGCGATGTCGTCGAGCGGGTCGACTGACCGACGCGCTCAGCGCGGGTCGGACTCGGCGGTCCGGATCAGCGCTTCCAGCCGGCGCAGCGCGTCCCGCGCCTCCTGCTCGGGGTCCAGCCCGGCGGCCTCGGCGGCGGCCACCAGCCGCAGGAACTCGTCCCCGATCGCCTCCGGTGCCACGGACGCGGGCCGCAGCCCCAGTTGCTCGGCCGGCAGCCCGTGGCTGCCCGCCCGGACGATCACCTTGTGGGCCCGGGTCAGCGCGCTGAGCCGGGACGGGATGCCGTCCAGCGCCGAGGAGCGGTCCTTCTCCACCGCCTTGCGCTGTTCCCAGGAGCCGACCAGGTCGGCGGGGACATCCGCGTCGGAGAACACGTAGGGGTGGCGGGCGATCAGCTTGTCGGCGATCCGGGCGGCGACGTCCTCGATCGTGAACCGACCGGTCTGCGCGGCGATCTCGCTGTGGAACACCACCTGCAGCAGCAGGTCGCCGAGTTCCTCCACCAGGTCGGCGTCGTCGCCGTCCTCGATCGCCTCGATGACCTCGCAGGTCTCCTCCACCAGGTAGCGGATCAGCGAGCGGTGGGTCTGCTCGGCGTCCCAGGGGCAGCCGCTGCGCAGCGCGTGCATCACGCCGATCAGCCGGGCGACCTCGGGATGGTCGCCGTGGGCGGGTTCGGGCACCTCAGCTGGCGGGCGCGGGGTCGGAGAGCGAGCCGGTCCCCGGAACCACCGCGGCGTGGCTGGCGTCCCAGGTGCCGTAGCGCGGGTTCACCACCACGTCCAGCTTGGCCACGGCCGCCAGGAAGGCATCCTGGCCGAGCTTCTCGCTGACCAGCGCCGTGGTGACGTAGTCGGTGGCGAAGCTGGCGGCCTGCGGATCAGCGGCCAGCTCCGGCGGCATCACCGACGCGGCGGCGGCTTCGCGCTGCTCGGCGGTGAACTCCAGCTGCTGCTGCCGGGCGACCTCGGCGCCGATCCGGGTGGTCACCAGCACGCTGGTGACGGTGGCGACGGACGGGTTCTGCAGGTAGGGGGTGAGCACCGGCAGCATCGCCTCGACCTCGGAGACCGGGATCGCCACGCCGTCGATGGACGCGGCGTGGTTCGGGTTCTGGCCGGCGCACCCGCTCAGCGTCAACAACCCGGCAACCACCAGTGCGATCAGTGCCTTCGCGGCCCGTCCCATGCTCGACTCCTTGCTCGTCAACGGCTTCGATCCTACTGGCTCACCGGCACCGGGAAGACATCGCTGAGCAGCTGGGTGGCCCATTCCAGCAACGCGGTGTCGGTGACCGGCTGGCCACCGATCGGCCGGGTCATCGGACGCGGCACCAGCAGGAAGCCGGCCGCCTTGCGGTACTGCGCGCCGGGGTACACCCGGGCCAGCCGCAGCTGGACCGACTCCGGCAGGTCGGCCGGGGCGAACCGGATATTGGTGCCAGCTTGGATCACCTCGGTGACGCCGCGGTGTCGAGCCTCCAGCCGGAAGGCCGCCACGGCCAGCAGCGCCTGCACCGGGGCGGGCGGCTCGCCGTAGCGGTCGAGCAGCTCCTCCCGGACGGCGGCCAGCTCGTCGAGCGAGGTGACCGCGGCCAGCCGCTTGTACATCTCCAGCCGGAGCCGTTCGCTCTCGATGTAGTCGACCGGCAGGTGGGCGTCCACCGGCAGTTCGATCCGCATCTCGGGCTCGAGTTCGGCGTCCTCACCGCGGAACTCGGCGACCGCCTCCCCCACCAGCCGCAGGTACAGGTCGAAACCGACCTCGGCGATGTGGCCGGACTGCTCACCGCCCAGCAGGTTGCCGGCGCCGCGGATCTCCAGATCCTTCATCGCGATCGCCATCCCGGCACCCAGGTCGGTGTGGGCGGCCATGGTGGCCAGCCGGTCGTGGGCGGTCTCGGTGAGCGGCTTCTCCGGCGGGTAGAGGAAGTAGGCGTAGCCGCGCTCACGGCCGCGTCCCACCCGGCCGCGCAGCTGGTGCAGCTGGGAGAGGCCGAGCAGGTCCGCCCGTTCGATCAGCAGGGTGTTGGCGGTGGAGATGTCCAGCCCCGCCTCTACAATCGTAGTGCAGACCAGGACGTCGTAGCGGCGCTCCCAGAAGTCGACCATCACCTGTTCCAGGGTGTGCTCGTTCATCTGACCGTGGGCGACGCCGATCCGGGCCTCGGGGACGAGTTCGGCCAGCCGCTGGGCGGTCTTCTCGATCGAGTTCACCCGGTTGTGGATGTAGAAGGCCTGACCCTCCCGGGCGAGCTCCCGACGGATCGCGGCCCGCACCTGGCGCTCGTCGTACGGCCCGGCGAAGGTGAGCACCGGGTGCCGCTCCTCGGGCGGGGTGGTGATCACGCTCATCTCCCGGATGCCGGTGATCGCCATCTCCAGCGTCCGCGGGATCGGGGTGGCGCTCATCGAAAGCACGTCGACGTTCAGCCGCAGCTTCTTCAGCGCCTCCTTGTGCTCGACGCCGAACCGCTGCTCCTCGTCGATGATCACCAGGCCGAGGTCCTTGAAGGCGATCTGGTCGGAGAACAGCCGGTGGGTGCCGACCACCACGTCCACCGCGCCGTCGGCCAGGCCGGCGATCACCTTCTTCTTCTCGGCATCGGTCTGGAACCGGCTGAGCGCCGCGACGGTCACCGGGAAGCCGGCGTAGCGATCGGCGAAGGTGGCCTGGTGCTGCTGGACCAGCAGCGTGGTGGGGACGAGGACGGCGACCTGCTTGCCATCCATCACCGCCTTGAAGGCGGCTCGCACCGCGATCTCGGTCTTGCCGTAGCCGACGTCGCCGCAGATCAGCCGGTCCATCGGCACCTGGCGCTCCATGTCGGCCTTCACCTCGGTGACCGCGGCCAGCTGGTCGGGGGTCTCGACGTGGGCGAAGGCGTCCTCCAGCTCGCGCTGCCAGACCGTGTCGTCGCTGAAGGCGTGGCCCTTGGAGGCCTGCCGCGCGGCGTACAACTTGATCAGCTCGGCCGCGATCTGGCGGACGGCCTTGCGGGCCCGCGAGGTGCGCTTGGCCCAGTCGGCGCCGCCCATCCGGTCCAGCGTCGGGCTCTCGCCGCCGACGTAACGGGTGACCAGGTGCAACTGGTCCATCGGGACGTAGAGCCGGTCGCCGGGCTGGCCGCGCTTGCTGGCGGCGTACTCGATCACCAGGTACTCCCGGGTCGAGCCCGCGACGGTGCGGGTGACGAGTTCGACGTAGCGGCCGACACCGTGCTGCTCGTGCACCACCGGGTCGCCGGCGGTGAGCTCCAGCGGGTCGATCTGGTTCTTCCGGCGGGCCGGCATCTTGCGGGCGGCCTTGTCCACCTCACGCTGGCCGGAGAGGTCGGCGGCGGTGAACACCGACAGGCCGATCGCCGGCAGGGTGAAGCCGTGCCGCAGCTCGGCGACGCTCACCACCACGACCCCGGACGGGGGCTCGCCGCCGCCGTCCAGCCGGGCGGGCAGGTCGGCGCCGGCGAGTACCTCGACCATCCGGTTGGCCAGGCCGGCGGAGTCGGCGATCAGGACGGTGTGACTGCCGGTGCGGACGGCTTCGGCGACCGCGGCGATCGCCGCTTCGGTGTCGCCGCGCCAGACCGGCGCCTCCTGCGCGTCGATCGTCAGCGAGGTGACGCCCCCACCGGAGGCCACCCGGGAGGCCACCAGGTCGTGGACGGTGGCGGCCTCCTCGTCCGGGTCGAGGTAGAGACCGGCATCGTCGGACGACCCTTGGTCAGGCTCAGGGATCGTTCTGCCCACGATCCCTGAGCCTGAAGGGTCCACCTCGCCGCTGCTGAACGGCGACAGGCTCCACCACCCCTGCCCGCGCTCCAGGGCGTGGCCACGGACCTCGGCCAGGGTGCGGTAGGCGGAGGCGCCCAGGTCGATCGGCTGCCGGCCGCCCTCGGCTGCGGCGGCCCAGGAGGCGGCCAGGAACTCCTGGCTGGTGGTGACCAGTTCGTGGGCGCGGGCCCGGATCCGTTCGGGGTCGTTGGCCAGCACCCGGGCGTTGGCCGGCAGCACGTCGATCAGCAGTTCCAGGCCGTCCACCAACACCGGGGCGAGCGCCTCCATGCCGTCCACGGCGTGGCCCTGGGCGATCTTGTCGAACATCTCCCCGAGGGTGCCCTCGACGCTGGCGTACTGGTCGGCCAGGGTCTTGGCTCGGGCTTTCACCTCGTCGGTGATCAGCAGCTCGCGGCAGGGCGAGGCGGTGATCTCGGGCAGCAGTTCCTCCATCGACCGCTGATCGGCGACCGAGAACGGCCGGATCTCCTCGATGGTGTCGCCGAAGAAGTCGATTCGGACCGGGTGCTCGCTGGTCGGCGGGAAGACGTCCACGATGCCGCCGCGGACGCAGAACTCACCGCGCCGTTCGACCAGGTCGACCCGGGTGTAGGCGGCATTGACCAGGGCCCGGGCCACCTCGGTGATCTCGTAGTCCTGCCCGGTGACCAGCCGTACCGGCAGCAGCCGGCCCAGCCCGGCGACCTGCGGCTGCAGCACCGCCCGGACGGGAGCCACCACGACCCTGGGCATCGGCAGTTCGTCGTTGCCCAGCAGCCGACGCAGCACGGCCAGCCGTCGTCCGACAGTGTCGGAGCGGGGGCTGAGGCGTTCGTGCGGCAGCGTCTCCCAGGCCGGGTAGTAGGCGACGTCGTCGGGCGTCAGCAGTGAGCCGAGCACGGCAACCGCGCTCTCCGCCTCACGGAAGGTCGAGGTGACCAGCAGGATCG
Source organism: Propionicimonas sp. (assembly GCA_049840415.1). Lineage (GTDB taxonomy): Bacteria > Actinomycetota > Actinomycetes > Propionibacteriales > Propionibacteriaceae > Propionicimonas. The sequence continues at coordinate 244,884 of JASGLB010000002.1, forward strand.
GGGCATCGGTGCGGGCGCACAGCGCCGCGATCAGCAGCGGCCGGGCGGCATCCGGAATCGTGATGTCGAGGGTCCGCACCCCCGCGGTGGCCGCGTCCAGGCAGCCGGATACGGTCGGATCCGTCCCGAACAGTTCCACCAGACCCGCCATGCGCACCGGCATACCTTACTCCGTCCTTCCAGTCCCCTTCGAGCCTCCCCTGCCCTCGGTGCGTGGCTGGCCTACCGAAGGTCCGCCGCCCTACTTTTTGCCAGATAGCCGACTTGCGCGACATATCTGTCGCGGAGAGCGAGTATTTGGCAGATAGTGGGAGCGGTACCGACGAGGCGACGGCTCAGGAGTTGAACCGGGTCTGGGTGGCCTCCAGGCCCAGGGTGACCAGCGCGACGGTGGCGTCGGCGGCGCGAGCGATGTCGAGTTCGTAGTTCTCCCGCTCGGCGGCGGGGACGGCGGAGAGCACGTAGTTGACCGGGTCACGGCTGCCGGCCGGACGTCCCACGCCCACCCGGACGCGGTAGAAGTCGCCGGTGCCGAGGCTGCGGCGGATCGACTTCAGCCCGTTGTGGCCGTTGTCGCCGCCGCCGAACTTCACCCGGAGCTTGCCGGGCGGCAGGTCGATCTCGTCGTGGATCACGATCAGGTGGTCGGCGGCGACGTCGAAGTACTTGACCACCTTGGCGACCGCGCGCCCGCTGTCATTCATGAAGGTGCGCGACTTCATCAGGGCCAGCGGGGTGGCATCGGCGCCCACTCCGCCCAGCGTGCCGGCGGTGGTCACCCGGGTGCGGCAGATGTCGGCGCTCAGCCGCAGCGAATGGTTGAAGGACGCGCCGGCCTCGCGGGCGAGGGTCTCCACCACCCGGTAGCCGACATTGTGGCGGTGATCGGCGTAGGTCGGGCCCGGATTGCCGAGCCCGACCACCAGCCAGGTTCCCGCAGCGGGAGAGCTCACTCCGCCTCGGTGGCGCCTTCGGCCTCAGCCTCGCCGCCCTCACCGGCGGCTTCGGCGGCCTCGGCGGCCGGGGTGGCGGCGATGCTCAGGATCAGGTCGTCGGCCTCGCCCGGGAAGACGGCGCCCTCGGGCAGCTTCAGGTCGCCGGCGGTGATGCTGGCGCCGACCTCCAGGCCCTCCAGCGAGATCTCGACCGCACCCGGGATGTGGGTGGCCTCGACCTCCAGGGCGATGGTCTGCTGATCCATGATCACCAGGCCGTCCACCTTGTCCTCGCCCAGCAGCACCAGCGGAACCTCGACGGTCACCTTCTCGCCGCGGCGGACGATCACCAGGTCGAGGTGCTCGATGGTGCTCTTCACTGGGTTGCGCTGCACCTGCTTGGGTAGCGCGAGGATGTCCTTGGCGCCGTCCACCGAGACGGTCAGCAGGGCGTTGGCCACCCGCAGCGCCAGCGCGACGTCGTGGCTGGGCAGCGAGATGTGGACCGGCTCGGTGCCGTGGCCGTACAGGACGGCGGGCACCAGGCCAGCGCGCCGGGTCCGCCGAGCGGCACCCTTCCCGAATTCGGTACGCGTCACCGCTGCGATCTTGTTCTCGGACACTGTCTGGCTCTCCTCAACCTCGTTCGTTCTCAGGGCTCAGCGAGGGAGGACCTTGTCGATCACGGGCCTAGGGCCCCTCGCCGAGGCAACCGGGAAAGCTTACCGCGGCGGCTCGCCCGGCGAGAAATCCGGCGTCGTCGGCACCAGCTCGGCCACCTGTCTGGACGGCGCGGGCTCAGCGCGTGGCCGGGCCGGCCAGGTCGGCCGGGTCGGTGTTCGCCCCGCAGAGCACCACGCACACCCGCTCGTCGTCGGCGGGACGGTAGCCGGCCGGGCTGAGCAGGCCGGCCAGCGCGGTGGCCGCGCCGGCTTCGACAGCCAGCCGGAACTCGTCCCACAGCAGTTGCCGGGCCCCGGCGATGCCCGCGTCGGCGACGACGATCGAGCGGGCAGAGGCATCCTGTGCCGCTTCCAGCGCAGCCGCGGACGCCCGCCGCGCGCCGAGGGAGTCGGCGGCGATCGAGTCGACCGTGACGTCCACCAGCCGTCCGGCCTCGACCGCGGCGTTGAGCGCCCGGCAGTTCTCCGGCTCGACCGCGACCGTCCGGATGCCGTGGTGCCGGGCGGCGGTCGCCACCCCGGCGAACAGCCCACCGCCACCGACCGCGACCACGATGGTCTGCAGGCCGGGAACCCGCTGCCGCACCTCGTCCAGCAGCGTCCCCGCGCCGGCGGCGATCAGCGGGTGGTCGTAGGCGTGCGAGGCCAGCGCCCCGGTCGCGGCGACGAACTCCTCGCAGGCCGCCAGCGCCTCGGCGTACTCCGCCCCGACCAGCCGCACCTCGGCGCCGAAGCCACGCAGCCGGGCCACCTTCACCGGCGGTGCGCCGACCGGCAGGAACACCGTGGCGCGGACGCCCTGCTCCCGGGCCGCCCAGGCACAGGCCAGGCCGGCGTTGCCGCCGGAGGCGATCGCCACGCCGGCCTCGGGCAGGGTGCCGGCCTCGCGATGCGCCTGCAGGAAGTTCTGCGCGCCGCGCGCCTTGAACGAGCCGGTGTGCTGCAGGAACTCCAGCGCCAGGTGGAGGTCGCACCGCGCGCCCGGGAGGTCACCTCGCGCGAGCGCGGTGGTCACCACCGGGCGGACCCGGCCACGGAGACGTTCGGCGGCGGCCGTCACCTCCGGGTAGCTGAGGCTGCTCACCGGGTCAGCTGTTGCCCTCGAACAGCGAGGTGACCGAGCCGTCCTCGAACACCGCCCGGATCGCCTGGGCGATCAGCGGAGCCAGCGACAGCGAGGTCAGCTTCGGAATGGTCACCGAATCGGGGATCGGCAGCGTGTTGGTGACGATCACCTCGGAGAACGGGGCCTCGTTCAGCCGCTGCGCGGCCGGTCCGGAGAGCACCGGATGGGTGGCGGCGGCGATCACGCCCTTGGCGCCGTGCGCCACCAGGGCTTCGGCGGCCTGGCAGATGGTGCCCGCGGTGTCGATCATGTCGTCCACCAGAATGCACATCCGGCCCTCGACGTCGCCGACCACCTCGCCGACCGCCACCTCATTGGCCCGGTTCGGGTCGCGGCGCTTGTGGATGATCGCCAGCGGGCTGCCCAGCCGGTCCGACCACATGTCGGCCAACCGCACCCGGCCGGCGTCCGGCGACACCACGGTCATCTCCGAGACGTCGTAGTTCGAGGCGACGTAGTCGTGCAGCACCGGCAGCGCCAGCAGATGGTCGACCGGACCGTCGAAGAAGCCCTGGATCTGGGCGGCGTGCAGGTCGATCGACATCAGCCGGTCCGCCCCGGCGGCCTTGTACAGGTCGGCCACCAGCCGGGCCGAGATCGGCTCCCGGCCGGCGTGCTTCTTGTCCTGCCGGCCGTAGGGGTAGAACGGCGAGACCACGGTGATCCGCTTGGCGGAGGCCCGCTTCAGCGCGTCCACCATGATCAGCTGCTCCATCAGCCACTCGTTCACCGGCGCCGGGTGACTCTGGATCACGAAGGCGTCGGCGCCGCGGACCGACTCCTCGAACCTGACGTAGATCTCGGAATTGGCGTAGGTGATCGACCGGGTCGGGATCAGCTCGACACCGAGCAGGTCCGCCACTTCGTGGGCGAGTTCTGGAAAGGCCCTCCCGGTGCACACCATCAAGTGCTTCTCGGTGGGCCGCTTGAACCCGCTCACTCGGCCTCCTCCTGGCGCTGGGCTTGGGCCAGCGTAGCGTCTTGGTCAGCGGGCGCCGACTCGTCTTTCAATGCGGCCTGCGCCGTCCGATCAGTGGCCGTGCCGGCCCGCTTGCGGGCCACCCAGCCGCGGATATTGCGCTGCTGGCCGCGGGCGACCGCGAGTTCGCCGGGGCCCACGTCCCCGGTGATGGTGGAGCCGGCCGCGACGTACGCTCCGCCGGCGATGTGGACGGGGGCCACCAGCACCGAGTCGCTGCCGACGAAGCTGTTGTCACCCACCGTGGAGGTGCTCTTGGTCACCCCGTCGTAGTTGGCGAAGATCGTGCCGGCGCCGATGTTCACTCCCTCGCCGAGCACCGCGTCCCCGCAGTAGGTGAGGTGCGGCACCTTGGTGCCGTCGCCGACGATCGCCTTCTTGGTCTCGACGAAGGCGCCGATCTTGGCCTTCACCCCCAACTCGGTGCCGGGCCGCAGGTAGGCGAACGGGCCGACCGCGGTGCCGTCGCCGATCACCGCCAGTTCCGCGTGGCTGCGGACGACGGTGGCGTCCTGCCCCACCTCGACGTCGATCAGCGTGGTGTCCGGGCCGATGGTGGCGCCGCGGGCGATCGAGGTGGCGCCCTCCAGCGAGGTGTTGGGCAGCAGGGTGACGTCCGGTTCCAGGTCGACCCCGTCGTGGATCCAGGTGGTGGCCGGGTCGATCACGGTCACCCCGGCGGCCATCGCGCGGCGGACGATCCGTCGGTTCAACTCGGCGCCCATCGCGGCCAACTGGATCCGGTCGTTCACCCCCTCGGTCTGCAGGTGGTCGTCCAGTATCTGCGCGCCCACCCGGCGGCCGGCGCCCACCGCGTGACCGATCACGTCGGTGAGGTACAGCTCGCCCTGGGCGTTCTTGGCCTGGAGCCCGGCCAGCCCCTCGGCGAGCAGGGTCGCGTCGAAGACGTAGATGCCGGCGTTGATCTCCTCGATCGCCGCCTCTTCGGCGGTGGCGTCCTTCTGCTCGACGATCCGGGCGACGTTCTCGCCGTCCCGCACGATCCGTCCGTAGCCGGTGGGATCGGGGACGACCGCGGTCAGCAGGGTGACGTCATTGCCCTGGCTGCGGTGGGCCCGCACCAACTCGGTCAGGGTCTGCCCGGTGAGCAACGGGACGTCGCCGCTGGTCACCACCACCTCGCCGGTGATGCCCTGCAGCACGGCCATGCCGGAGCGGACCGCGTCCCCAGTGCCGAGCGGACGTTCCTGCAGCGCGATCCTCACCTGCGGCGCCACCTCGGCCAGATGGGCCTCGACCTGCTCCCGGCCGTGGCCGACCACCACCACCAGCTGTTCGGGCTCGAGCGCGCTGGCGGCGTCCACCGCGAAGGAGATCATCGACCGTCCGGCCAGCCGGTGAAGCACCTTGGGTATGGCGGACTTCATCCGCGTCCCGGCACCGGCGGCCATGATGACCACTGCGGCGACCCGGGGAGACTCGACGGCTGCGTTGTCAGGCACAGGCACTCCCAGCGTTGGCGGCTATCCCGCTCCCCGGCCGGCCGGACCAGTTGGCCCCGGCCGGCCGAGCAGTCTGACCTCACTCTAGCCAGTCTGGCCGGCGTCCCTGGACTCCAAGCGTGCGACGACCAGCCAGACACCGCGAGGTGCCGCTCCGGTTCGACGACAACTTCCGCGGGCCGTGGTGTTCCTCGCGCTCTGCGCGGCACGCACCCTCTTCTTCGCGGTGCATGTCGGCTGGACGCACCGGCTGTTCCAGCTGACCCCTGCCACCGACGGGTGGCTCCCGCCGACCTTCGGCACCCCAGGGTTTCCGGATCTTGGCTTGTCGAAGCCATCATCGGCTCCCCGAGTAGGAGTCGAACCTACGTCGCTAATCCTGATTCAAAGTCAGGCGGGCCCTGCCGGCAGACCAATCGGGGAATGACCTGCTCCACTCTACGGTGCGACACCGGCGGAGGAACAACCGAACGCTCGCCCCTCACCGGGCACCTGGCGGGCGCTGCCGATCCTCCACAACCTCCCTGCACCGCTTCCGTTCCGAGTTTGCGCACCGAACATGGTGGACAAACTCGGAATCACTCACCTGCTGCGGTGTTGGGGGCGCGCCGAAAGGCGTCCTCCTCGTCCAGGTGGCCGACCAGCCGGCGGCGATGGATTTCCCAACCGGTGCCAGGCAAGCCAGACTGGTGGCCGTGAGTCAGACTGCCGGAACCGCGCGCGCCCGGCGCGGACGCGTCCGGATGACCCGCGCCCAGCGGCGGGAGCAGTTGATCGAGGTCGCCCGCGGGCTGTTCGCCGAGAAGGGGCTGGAAGGCACCTCCGTCGAGGAGATCGCCGCCCACGCCGGGGTCAGCAAGCCGGTGGTGTACGAGCACTTCGGCGGCAAGGAAGGCCTCTACGCGGTGGTGGTCGACCGCGAGGTGCAGGCGCTGCACGGGGCGATCAAGCAGGCCCTGGCCAACCCGCGGGCGAACCCGCGGGCGCTGATCGAGCAGGGGACGCTGGCCCTGCTGGACTACATCGACGACAACCCCGACGGGTTCCGGATCATCTCCCGCGACTCGTCCACGCCGACCGAGAGCACTTCCTTCGCCACCATCCTCTCCGACATCGCCTCCCGGGTGGAGGACCAGCTGGCCGACGAGTTCACCAAGCGCTCGCTGGATCCGGAGACCGCCCCGCTCTACGCCCAGATGCTGGTCGGACTGGTCGCGCTGGCCGGGCAGTGGTGGCTGGACACCCGCGGAGAGTTCAACCTCGACAAGCCGACCGTGGCTGCCCACCTGGTGAACCTCTCCTGGTACGGCCTGCGCAACCTGCGCGCCGAACCCCGGCTGTTCACCCAGCGTCGATCCTCCTCCGCTGAGTAGGCGAGCAGCGGGCCCGGTCGACAGCCTCAGTTGAGCAGTCGGGCCCCCGGCACCGGACCGTGGACGCGGCGGATTCTCGCGTCCCAGCCCCTCGGCGGTCAGCCCGACCGACAATTCCATCGCGGAGCGTTCGTCCGCCGCCAGGAAGGCGACGGTCGGCCCCGAGCCCGAGACGATCCCACCCAGGGCGCCGAGTTCGCGTCCCGCGGTGAGCACCCGGCCGAGTTCCGGACGCAGGCTGATCGCGGCCGGCTGCAGATCGTTGACCAGCGCCTCGCCCAGCGCCACGGCATCGCCGGCGATCAGCGCGCTGAGCAGTTCCGGCGGCGTCACCAGGCTCCCGCCGGCGGGGCTCAGTTCGTCATAGCGACCGAACACCGCCGGGGTGGAGAGTTCGCCGTCACTCAGCACCAGCACCCAGTGGTAGCTACCCCGGCTGAGCACCGGGGCGATCCGGTCGCCCCGGCCGGTGCCCAGCGCGGTCCCGCCGGTCAGGCAGAACGGGACGTCCGCCCCCAGCTCAGCGCCGAGCTCCAGCAGATCGTCGGGTCCGGTGTCGAGATCCCACAGCACCGAACAGGCCAGCAGCGCCGCCGCCGCGTCCGCCGAGCCACCGGCCATCCCACCGGTCACCGGAATGGTCTTGCGCAACTCCAGCGCGCAGCCCAGCCCGCTGTTGCCGCTCTCCCGGGCGAGCAGCCGAGCCGCCCTGATCGCCAGGTTGGAGTCATCGGTCGGCACCAGCGCCGCCTGCTCGCCGCGCACCGTCAGTTCGAACCGGCCGGGCTCGGCCCACCGGGCATCCAGGTCGTCGTAGACCGACACCGCTTGGAAGACGGTGGCGAGTTCGTGGTAGCCGTCCGGCCGTCGCGGGCCGCTGTGCAGCGCGAGATTCACCTTGCCGGACGCCCGAACCCGGACGACCTCGTCTTCGGCCAGCGGAGATGCCACGGGTGCGAACCTACCCCACTGTGCCGCGGACGGCCGTACCCGACCGGATCAGCGGCGGGGGCGCACTACTTCGCCCACTTCTTGCCTTTGATGTACGCCCCGACAACCTTGGCGTAGTCACGATGCCCGAGATAGTTGGGATGCAGGGAGTACTGGAGGGGAAGCACCACGTCGTTGATGTGGGGGTTGTCAGTGCAGAGGTGGCCCGCCGCGAACGGGCTCCCCGACAAGTTCGGCGACACGTAGAAGACCCGTCCGGGATACCACCCATTCACCTTCACAGCGGCCATGCTGATCACATCGTTCAGTTCGCCGATGACCAGGTGGATCCCCTGGGAGATGCCCCGCCTCACCTTGTCCCTCTCCAGGACGGGGTAGAAGCTCGCGGCACTGCTGAGTCCGCTCTTGGCGCACATCGGTTTGAAACCGCTCTTCTCCCTGCCAGGCCCGACCTGCGGGTAGCCGATCACCACCAGCTTCGCCTTGGGCGCCTTGGTCAGGATCGCGGCGTAGGTCGACGCCAGGGTCGCTGCGAAGGACTTCTTCCTGATCGCCTTCAGCGCAGTCTTGATCGTGGTCGAATCAGGAGTGCAGGCCTCGCCCTGGACGCAGGCCCTCGCGATCTGCTCGAAGTTGATGTCGTTCCCGCCAATCGTGATGGTGATCAGACCAGTGCTCGAGTTGACGTAGTCGAGCTGCTTCTTGGCGATCTTCTTCCCGTTCAGCTTCTGCTGGCTGGTCACATCACGGGTCGTCGCCCCGGTGCAGGCGCCGAACGCCTTCAACTGCAGGCTCAGATCGGCGTCGAGGAGCTCCCCGTAGGCGAGCGGTGAGCGGTGGCACGCCCTAGTCCCGAAGACCAGATCGCGGAAGAACTGCTTCTCGCCCTGCTCGGGCTTCGCGCCCTCCCCCGAGGAGTAGGAGTCGCCCAGCGCGACGTAGTTCAGGTGCCACACCGCGCGGAGTTTCAGGTTGCCGTTGATCGTGTAGGTGCCGCCCGGCTGGTACTTGACGCCCTTGTCGCTCACCCACCACTTGAAGGTGTAGGTGGAACGGGTCGGCTTCTTCGACGACAGCTTCAGCGTGACGCCCTTCTTCTTCGTCTGCGACTTCGGTGCGCCCTTGCCGCCGTTGGCGTCGTAGCTGACCTTGTAGGTGGTGGCGGCCTGGGCGGGCGTGCCCGGCACCACCGCCCAGGCCAGGGTCAAGGCGAGTAAGGACGTCAGGATGATTCGGAGGACGGATCGACGGCGCATGATGGGGGTGGCTCCTGCCTGGAGAGGACGCCCGGGCACCTTCGGTACAGCAGCTGTACCCGGGCCTTTCCAGGGATGCTAGGAAGCCTCCGGAGCCGCCGTCAAGGGTGGCCCGGCCGCGCCGGCGCTCAGCCCGGCAGCCCCTCGGCGACCCGGACGAACTCGGAAATCCCCAGCACTTCGCCCCGCGCCTGCGGATCGACCCGGGCCGCGACAAGGGCGGACGAGGCGTTCTGCGAGGATCCGAAGATGCCCGACAGCGCCCCCCGGAGCATCTTGCGGCGTTGCGCGAAGGCGGCGTCGATCACCCGGAAAACTTCCTCGCGGCTGGCGCTGGTCTCCGGCGGCTGACGGCGGGTGAACGCGACCAGCCCGGAATCCACATTGGGCACCGGCCAGAACACCGACGGCGGCACCGACCCGATCCGGCGGGCCTCGGCGTACCAGGCGAGCTTGGCCGAGGGCACCCCGTAGACCTTCGAACCGGGTGGCGCGACCAGCCGGTCGGCCACCTCGGACTGCACCATCACCAGCCCGCCGCGCAGGCTGGGGAAGCAGGCCAGGACGTGCAGCAGGACGGGGACGCTGACGTTGTACGGCAGGTTGGCGACCACCGCGGTGGGCTGGGGATCGTCCAGCACCGCGACGTCGAGGGCGTCGGCCTCGATGGTGCGCAGCGCCGCGGCCCGCTCGGGCAGCCGGTCGGCGACCGTCCGGGGCAGCCGGGCAGCCAGAGCCGGCTCGATCTCCACCGCGACCACCTGGCAGCCGGCCTCCAGCAGGCCCAGCGTCAGGGAGCCCAGCCCCGGTCCGATCTCCAGCACCACGTCGTCCGGGCCGACCCCGGCCGCGGTCACGATCCGCCGGACGGTGTTGGCGTCGTGGACGAAGTTCTGGCCGCGCTGCTTGGTGGGCCGCAGGTCGAGCTCGGCGGCGAGCTCGCGGACGGTGCGCGGGTCGAGCAGGCCCTCAGCCATCGCTCCCCCAGTCGCCGAACAGGGCGGTGGCGTTGGCGGCCAACTGCCCGCACAGCTCGGCCAGGTCCGTCCCCCGCCGCTCGGCCAGGAACCGGACGGTGTGCGGGATCAGGTACGGCGCATTGGGCTTGCCGCGCAGCGGCACCGGGGTGAGGTAGGGCGCGTCGGTCTCCACCAGGACGCGGTCGGCCGGGGTGAGGTCGAGCGCCTCGCGCAGCGGCTCGTTGGCCTTGAAGGTGACCGTGCCGGGGAAGGAGAGCCAGAAGCCGCGATCCAGGCAGCGGCGGGCGAAGGCGGCGTCCCCGGAGAAGCAGTGCATCATCACCCGCTCGGGGACGCCCTCGGCGTCCAGCACGTCCAGGATGTCGTCGTGGGCGTCCCGGTCGTGGATCACCAGCGCCAGGCCGAGCTGCTTGGCCAGCGCGATGTGCGCGGCGAAGGAGTGCTTCTGCCGGGCGATGCCGTCGGCGTCCCGGGTGCGGAAGTAGTCCAGCCCGGTCTCGCCGATCCCCCGGATCCGGGACGAGGTCACCGCCAGCGCGGCCAGCTCGGCCAGCTGCGCGTCCAGCCCGTCGCCCAGCCGGGCGGCGTCGTTGGGGTGGATGGCCACGCTGGCCACCACCTCGGGGTACTGCTCGGCCAGCGCGACCGACTCGGCCGACGAGGCCACGTCGGTGCCGACGTCCACTACCCGGGTCACCCCGACCGCCCGGGCGGCGGCCAGGTTGTCGGCCACCGCCAGCCCGGAGAACTCCCGGGTGCTGGCCAGGTGGGTGTGGGCGTCCGGTGGTGGGCGCCGGCAGCGGTTCCGGCGCCGGCGGCAACGGGCGGGTCATCGGGCTTCCTTCCTGGCGTCCAGGGTGGCCTGGTAGAGCGCCTTGCGGGCGACCCCGGAGAGCTCGGCCACCGCCGACACCGCGGACGACAGCGGCTCGCCGCCGGCGATCCGGCTGAGTACGTCCGTCACCGCGGAGGGCAGGTCGGCGGCCGCCGGCGGCGCCCCGGCGATCACCACCGTGATCTCGCCGCGGACCCCGTCCTCGGCCCAGGCGGCCAGATCGGCCAGGCCGCCGCGCCGGGTCTCCTCGTAGGTCTTGGTGAGCTCCCGGCTGACCGCTGCCCGCCGGTCCGCCCCGAAGGCAGCGGCGGCGTCGGCCAGGAAGTCGGCCAGCCGGTGCGGTGCCTCGAAGAACACCAGGGTGCGCTCCTCGCCGGCCAGCCCGGCAAGCCGGCGGCGGCGCTCCCCCGGCTTGCGCGGCAGGAACCCCTCGAAGCAGAACCGGTCGGTGGGCAGCCCCGACAGCGCCAGCGCGACCAGCACCGCGGACGGCCCGGGCACCACCGAGATCGGCAACCCCTGTTCGATCGCCGCGGCCACCAGCCGGTAGCCGGGATCGGAAACGGTGGGCATGCCGGCGTCCGTCACCACCACCACCGAGCTGCCCTGGTTCAGGGCGGCGAGCAGCTCGCCCACCCGCGCCGCCTCGTTGCCGTCGAAGTACGACACCACCCGAGCCTCGGTGGTCAGGTCGAGCCCGGCCAGCAGGCTGCGCAGCCGCCGGGTGTCCTCGGCCGCGATCACGTCCGCCGTCGCCAGCGCCTGCCGCAACGCCGGCGAGGCGTCGGCCAGGTTGCCGATCGGCGTTCCGGCCAGCACCAGGCCGCGCGTAGTGGTCACCCCCGCAGTATTCCCGACCGGGCCGGTCGCCGCATCCGCTGCCCAACCCAGGCGACCTGACGGTTTTCTGCAACTCGATGCAGTTCAACGGCCCCGTTGGGGCGCCGCGGCCCATCGAGTTGCAGATTTGCGGCACCGCCTCGGGTGCCGCCTCCAGGACTCCGCTGCCACCCGACTACCATGGCCGGGTGACCATGACCCCGGACGACAGCGCCGCCGTCCCCGGCGACGGTTCCGCGACGGTCTGGGGTCCGCCCGACCCCGGCGAGACGGTCCCACCGGCCGCCGCTCCGGCTGCGGCCTGGCCACCGGCAGCACCACCGCCGACCACCGTGCAACGGCTGCGGGACGGTCTGCTGACCGACCGGCTGGCCGGCTGGCTGGTCACCCTCGGGATCACCGCGCTGGCCTTCGTGATCCGGCTGGTCAACCTCGGCTACCCCAGCAAGCTGGTGTTCGACGAGACCTACTACGCCAAGGACGCCTGGACGCTGTGGAAGTCGGGCTTCGAGAAGGCCTGGCCGGACGGCGCGCAGACCAATGACTCGGTGGTCGCCGGCAACGCCGACATCTTCCTCGACAAGCCGGCGTTCATCGTCCACCCGCCAGTCGGCAAGTGGCTGATCGGGTTCGGCGAGCAGCTGTTCGGGATGAACTCCTTCGGCTGGCGGTTCATGCCGCTGGTCTTCGGCACCCTGCTGGTGTTCGTCACCATCCGGCTGGCCCGCCGGCTCTCCCGGTCAACCCTGATCGGGGGGATCGCCGGCATCCTGCTGACCCTGGACGGCCTGGCCTTCACCATGTCGCGGATCGCCCTGCTGGACGTCTTCCAGGCCTTCTTCATCGTCGCCGCGGTGGCCTGCTGCGTCGCCGACCGGGACTGGTACCGGCACCGGCTGGCCGATCTGCTGGACGCCCGCGGGCTACGCGACTTCGGCGGCAGCTTTGGTCCGCTGGTGTGGCTGCGGCCCTGGCGGCTGGCGGCCGGGCTGATGTTCGGGCTGGCAATCGGCACCAAGTGGAACTCGGTCTACGCGCTGGCCGCGATGGGCGTGCTCTGCGTCTGGTGGGACGTCCGGGCCCGGAACCTGGCCGGCGCCGGCTGGAAGGGCTGGCTGGCGCTGGTCTTCGACGGCGTCCCGGCCTTCCTCCGGATGGTGGTGGTCGCGGTGGTGGTCTACGTCGCCAGCTGGGCCGGCTGGCTCACCACCGACGGCGGCTGGGGTCGGGACTGGGGAGCCAAACATCCCGACGACCCGCTGACCATCCACCTGGGCGAGATGTGGGCCTCCTTCCTGCACTACCACCAGGACATCTACAACTTCCACACCGGCGACTACATCAACCAGGCCACCCACCCGTACTCCTCCCACCCGATCAGCTGGCTGTTCATGACCCGTCCGCTCGGGATCGACGCGATCAGCGACATCCAGCCCGGCGTGGAGGGCTGCCACGCCGAGGCCGGCCAGACCTGCATCCGGGTGATCTCGGCGATGGGCACCCCGGTGCTGTGGTGGCTGGCGGCGATCGCGCTGATCGTCGCGGTGATCTGGTGGATCGGTGGCCGGGACTGGCGGTTCGGCGTCCCGGTGGTGGCGGCGCTGTCCACCTACCTGCCCTGGTTCGGCGGCGGCGGACGTCCGCTGTTCTTCTTCTACGCGATCACCATGATCCCGTTCACCGCGATCGCGCTGGCGCTGGTCCTGGGATTGATCATGGGCCCGGCGAACGGACGGTACCGACGCCGCGGCGCGATCGTAGCCGGCCTCGCGGTCGGCCTGGTGGCGCTGAACTTCGCCTGGATCTACCCGGTGCTGACCGACGGCCTGCTGGTCTACCAGACCGAGTACCTGGCCCGGATGTGGCTGCGGAGCTGGATCTGATCCGACCGGCCTGATCGAGAGCCCGCCGGGCTGGCCGGCCGCCGCACGCCGGATTGGCCTCGACCGGCGGCCAGGGACGAGAATGTCCGGGTTTGAGGAGGAACGTGAACCAGGGGCGCCGGACGCTGCTCGTCGGGTCGATGCTGGCGGTGTTCAGCATCGCCTTCCAGTCGATCGGGCTGGCCACCGCCCTGCCCACCCTGATGGCGTCCTTCGACGCCACCGCGCTCTACCCGTGGGCGTTCACCACCATGATCTCGGGGATGCTCGCCGCCACCATCGTCTCCGGCCGGGTGGCCGATCAGCACGGCCCGGCGATCCCGATGTACCTCGGGTTCGCGCTGTTCGCGCTCGGCCTGGTGATGGGCTGGCTGGCGCCGTCGGTGTGGGTGGTGCTGCTGGCCCGGTTGGTGCAGGGGCTGGGCGCCGGGGCGCTGAACCTCACCCTGGCGGTCACCATCGCGCACGGCTTCTCCGCCGAGGAACGACCCAGGGTGATGGCGCTGTTCTCGTTCTGCTGGCTGCTGCCGGCCTTCGTCGGGCCGCCGATCGCGGCCTGGCTCACCCACTACGACTGGCGGCTGGTGTTCGCCACCATGCTGCCGCTGGTGGCGATCGCCTTCGCGATCACCCTGCCGGGGCTGCGGACGGTCCAGGCGGCGTTCCGTCCCGGCGAGGACGAGGTCGGCCCGGTGGCGGTCTGGCCGACCGTCGCGATCACCGTCGCCCCCTCGCTGATCCTGCTGGCCGGTCAGCCACTGGGCTGGTGGAGCCTGGTCTCGGCGGTGGCCGGGACGGTGGCGCTGGCCTGGGGACTGCCGCGGATCCTGGCGCCGGCGGCGCGCGGCTTCGGCCCGGGCATCCCCAGCGTGGTGCTCACCCGGGCGCTGCAGGCCGGCGCCTTCTTCGCCGCCGAGACGATCCTGCTGGTCACCCTGCAGAACCTGCGGCACTACAGCCCCACCGAGGTCGGCTGGGCGCTGACCGTGGGCTCCTTCGGCTGGACGGCCGGCTCGTGGCTGCAGTCCCAGCGCTGGCTGCGCTGGCATCGCGACTGGTACATCACCATCGGCTCGATCATCACCGCCACCGGTCTGACCGGGCTGGTGGGGTTCGCCTGGCTGGAGAACCTGCCGCTGTGGTTCGGACTGACGTTCTGGGTGCTCAGCGGTCTGGGGATGGGCCTGACCATGCCGAGTTCGGCGGTGGCGGTGATGGGCCTGTCGACCTCCTGCGAACAGGGCCGCAACCAGTCCTCGCTGCAGGTCGCCGAGTCGGTCGGCAACTCGGTGGTGACCGCCGTGGTCGGTGGCCTGTACACCGCGCTGCTGCTGGTGGAGCCGGCCAAGCTGGGCTACTCGGTGTCGCTGGCGGCCACCCTGCTGGTGGCGATCGGGGCGGTCTTCTTCAGCCGCCGGGTGGGGCACATCCGCAACGACCTGCTGGGTTGACCATGCCCGGGCCGGACCAGGGGACGGTTCCCCCGGTCCACTGGCCTGACGACGGGTTCGTCGGGCTCAGCCATCGTTCGCTACGGCAGGCCGGCCAGGCGACCCAGAGCGGCGGCGAGGGCGCCGGCAATCACCACCACGAGGTAGGGCGCCTTCAGCTTCAGCGCGAGCGCGCCGGCCGCCAGCGCGAGCAGGCGGGAATCCAGCGCGATCGCCTGGCCGTCGCCCAGGGTGTTCATCACGGTCAGGGAGGCCAGCAGGCCCACGGTGAGCGCGGCGGCGAGCTCGGTCACCGGCGGCGAATCCAGCCAGGACTGCGGCAGCAGGTAGCCGGAGAGCTTGATCAGGTAGGCGGCGGCGACCGCCAGCAACAGCCATTCCCACAACGTCATCGGCCACCTCCACGGCGGCGGATCGCCCACCAGACGGCGGTGACCGCGGCGGCGATCAGCACCGGGATGCCGGGCGGAACCAGCGGCAGCGCGACGGCGGTCACGGCGGCGGCGACGATCGCGATGGCGATCGGATCGCGGCCCTGCAGCCGCGGCCAGAGCAGGCCAAGGAAAGCGGCCACCGCGGCGCCGTCCAGCCCCCATTGGGCCGGATCGCCCAGCGCGTCCCCGGCCAGCGCGCCCACCAGGGTGAACAGGTTCCACAGCAGGTAGACGCCCAGCCCGGCCGTCCAGAAGCCGCGGACCCGCTCGTCGTGGTCGTCCTGCGCGGTGGCGGTGGCGGTGGACTCATCGATGGTCAGCTGGGCCATCACCGGGATCAGCTTCCGCGGCGGCCGGAGCAGCGCCTTCAGCTGCATGCCGTAGATGCCGTTGCGGACGCCCAGCAGGGTGGCCGCCGCCCAGGCTGCCGCTCCCGTCCCGCCGCCGCCGATCACGCCGATGAAGGCGAACTGGGAGCCGCCGGTGAACATCAGCGCGCTCAGCACGCAGGCCTGCCAGACGCTCAGCCCGGCGGTCACCGCCAGCGCCCCGAAGGAGACGCCGTAGACGCCCACCGCGGCGGCGATCGACAGCCCCATCCGCACCGCCGGGGTCAGCCGCGCGGCACCGCCACCGGACGACTGTTGCTCGTCCGGCTCAGCGCTCACGGCCTTCTCCCCTCCCGGTCACAGCCTCCCGGTCACGACGGTGGCGCAATCAGAGGTTCTCCGCGCCGGGCTGGGCGGGATCGAACTCGGTGGTCAACGCGGGCTCCTCCAGGTCGGTGCCGCGGGCCTTCCCGATGCTCTTCATCAGGTGGTACAGCACCAGGGCGGTGATGGTGCCGACGGTGACGCCGCCGAAGGTCATGTCACCCAGGGTGAAGGTGAAGTCGGCGATCGCCATGATCAGGCCGACCGCGGCCGGGATCAGGTTGACCGGGTTGGTGAAGTCGACCTTGTTCTCGATCCAGATCCGGGCGCCGAGCAGGCCGATCATGCCGTACAACACCGTGCCGGCGGCGCCGATCACGCCGGGCGGGATGGTGGCGATCGCCTCACCGAACTTCGGGATGAACGACAGCAGGATCGCGATGATGCCGGCGATCCAGTACAGCGCGGTGGAGTAGACCTTGGTGGCCGCCATCACGCCGATGTTCTCGGCGTAGGTGGTGGTGCCGGAGCCGCCGCCGAGACCGGCGACCGTGGTCGCGACACCGTCGGCCAGCAGGGCGCGTCCCATCTGCTTGTCGTAGTTGTGGCCGGTCATCAGCGCCACCGACTTCACGTGGCCGACGTTCTCAGCGATCAGCACCAGGATGACCGGCAGGAACAGCGCGGCGACATTGAAGTCCGGGGTGGGCAGCTGGAAGTGCGGCAGCCCGACCCAGCCGGCCGCGTCCAGCCGCTCGAAGTTCACCTGGCCCTGGACGAGGGCGGCGACGTAGCCGACCAGCACGCCCAGCAGGATGGAGAGTCGTCCGATCAGGCCGCGGAACAGCACCGCGATCAGCACGATGGCGAAGATGGTGATCCAGCCGGTCAGCGGGGCGGCCGCGAAGCCGCCGTTGATGCTGGTCTGGATCTGGCAGCCGGTGTTCGGATCGGGGATGCAGGCGCCCGAGGCGTCCAGCGGAACGCTCTGCGAGCTGCTCTTCCAGGCCGCGCCGGCCAGGTTGAAGCCGATCAGCATGACGATGGTGCCGGTCATCACCGGAGGCATCAGCACGTCGATCCAGTGCGAGCCGCCGACGTGGACGATCGCGCCCACGATGGCCAGCAGAATGCCGGTCAGCATGATGCCGAAGAAGGCCTTGCCGAAGTCCTTGGCGCCGTCGGTCACGATGGTCGAGGCCATCACCGGCGAGATGAAGGCGAAGGACGAACCCAGGTAGCTGGGCAGCTTGTTGCCGGTGATCAGCAGGAACAGCAGGGTGCCCACGCCGCTGAAGAACAGCGTGGTGGGGATCGGGAAACCGGTGATCAGCGGAACCAGGAAGGTCGCCCCGAACATCGCCACCACGTGCTGGGCGCCGAGGCCCAGCATCTTGCCCCAGCCGAGCCGTTCGTCGGGAGTCACCACCTCGCCCGGTGCCAGCGATCCGTTCCCGTGCAGCTTCCAGATGGCCATCTCGTTCCCTTCGCCGGTCGAACCCTAATGCCGCCGGGCACCCTCGCGTGGGGATTGCGCAGAACTGGACACCGGAACGGGATGGCCGGCAAACCGGACGACTACATCATCAGACGCGAGCGACGCGCGTCCTGGGACGGGGTGCCTCAGCCCTGCAGGATGGCGGCGCCCAGCCACTCCTCGGGGACGCCCAGGCCCTCGACCAGGGGCAGGGCGTGCGGACGCAGTTCCCGGCAGAGCTGGTTGAGCTGCTCGCCGATCGCCTTGGCGCGGGTGGTGGACATCTTGCCGTGCTCCATGAACCAGGCCCGGTCCTCGTGCAGGCTGGCCAGCGCGTACAGGCTGCACACCTTCTCGAGCAGTTCCCGGGCCTCGGGGTCCGCGCAGGCCTCCAGACCGGTGACGAAGGATTCGAAGATCCGCCGCTCCAGGTGCGCGGTGGCGACGAACAGGACGTGCTCGCCGAGCCGGTTGAAGGCCTCGAACTGGTCGCCGTCGCGGCTGGACGCCCGCATCCGGCGGGCCAGCGACTCCAGCGCGTGCCGTTCCCGCTCGGTGAACATCAGCGCCTGCCAGCGGCGGTCGCCCATCGCCAGCTCCTCGGGCTGCCGGCGGGCCGCCCGGACCAGTCGCTCCAGCACCACGCCAGCCGAGGTCCGCTCAACCACGGTCTCCCCCACCACCCGGGCGGTGGCCTGGACGACGCCGGCCCGGTCGAGCTCGCCCCACAGTTGCTTGTAGTTGGTCAGCAACGCCTTGGTGACCGACTGCAGCAGCACGGTGTTGTCGCCCTCGAAGGTGGCGAAGATGTCGACGTCGGAGCGCAGCGCGGTGATCCGGTTCTCGGACATGAAGCCGGCGCCGCCGCAGGCCTCGCGGCATTCCTGCAGCGCGGAGTTGGCGAAGTCGGTCGACATCACCTTCAGCCCGGCGGCGAAGGTCTCCAGCTCGCGCTGGTCGCGGTCGGTGGACTCGCCGGTGCCCTGCACCTTCATCAGCAGGGCGTTGAGCTCGTTCTGAGCGAACCCCAGCGCGTAGCTACGGGCGACCAGCGGCAATAGCCGACGCTGGTGGATCTGGTAGTCGAGCAGCAGGACGCCGTCGCGCCGGCCGGGCGCGGGGAACTGGCGGCGCTTCAGCGCGTACCGGGTGGCGATCGAGATCCCGCGCCGGGCGGCGACCCCGCCGCCGATCGAGATGCAGACCCGGCCGCGGACCAGCGTGCCGAGCATGGTGAAGAACCGCCGGTTGGGCGACTCGATGATCGAGACGTAGCGGCCGTTCTCGTCCACGCCGCCGTAGCGGTCCAGCAGCATCGAGCGGGGCACCCGGACGTGGTCGAAGAACAGGGTGCCGTTGTCCACCCCGACCAGACCGCCCTTGTGGCCCTGGTCGCCGGTGGTGACGCCGGGCAGGTCGCGTCCGGCCTCGTCCCGGATCGGCACCAGGATGGCGTGGACGCCGTGGCTGGTGTGGTCGACCATCAGCTGCCCGAAGACCACCGCCATCGAGCCGTGCCGGCCGGCATTGCCGATGTAGGCCTTCCGGGCCGCCGGGCTGGGCGAGTTCACCTCGAACTCGTCGGTCGCCGGGTCGTAGCTGATGGTGGTCTCCAGGCTGGCGACGTCCGACCCATGGCCGAGCTCGGTCATCGCGAAGCAGCCCAGCAGCTCCAGCCGGGTGACCCGCGGCAGGTAGGTGTCGTGGTGCCAGGCGGTGCCCAGGTTGGCGATCGCGCCGCCGAACAACCCGAACTGGACGCCCGACTTGATCAGCACCGACAGGTCGCCGTGGGCGAGCAGCTCGAAGGCCATCACCGCGTCCTCCGGCGAGCCGTGGTCGGTGGCCGACACCGGCACCCCGGCCGCGCCGAACCCGGCGGCCTGCAGCTCCCGCAGCCGGGTGAGCACCCACTCCCGGGCCTCGTCCATGGTCTGCTCGGGGTCGCGGAGCAGGTTCTCCGCCGGGAACTCCGCCCGGCCGCGGGCCCGGCGGTCGGCGAACGGCCCGTCCAGCGCGGTGCGCAACGCCGCGCCCAGGGTGGTGAGGGTCTCGTGGGAGGTCAGGGTCATCTCAGTTCTCCTGTGGTCGGGTGAGCCCGGCGGTCAGCGCGGGGACGAACAAGGCGGTGATGTGGCCGACGATCTGGTCGGCGGGCGGACGGGGGTCGCTGGCCATCCAGCGGTCGGCGGCGGCCCGGACGAACCCGACCAGGCCGTGCCCCCAGGTGGCGGCCGCGGTGGGGTCCTCCCCCTGCTCGGCCAGCCGGGCGGCGATCGCCGCCTCGATCCGGTCACCGATCAGCACCGGCAGCCCGGCGGCCGGGTCGACCGGTTCGGCGGTGGGCGGGTTCATCACGAACCGGTAGATCTCCGGGTCGCGCTCGACCAGCGCCAGGTAGGCGCTGGCCAGGTCGGCGGTGAGCCGGCCGGCATCGGCGGGGTCGGTGAACCGCAGCGCGCGCAGCAGGTCGGCCAGGATGTAGCCGTGGACGGCCTGCGCCACCGCGGCGTAGAGGCCGGCCCGGTCGCCGAAGTGCCGGTAGATCACCGTCTTGGAGGTGCCGGCCTGGGCGGCGATCTCGTCCATCCCGACCCCGGGCCCGTGCCGGCGGATCGCGCGCAGCGCATGGTCCACCAGCTCGCGGCGCCGGGTGATCCGGTGCTGCGCCCAGCGGGTGTCGCGTCCGTCGGTGGTCACGAACGCAAGGGTACCCAGTACGAGCCGTACCTGCTACCTTTGGTACCGGTTATTTCTGAGGAGGCCCCATGCAGCTCCCCCGGTCCGCCGTCGTCGTCGGCGGCAACCGCACCCCCTTCGCCAAGGCCAACGGCGCCTACGCCGCCGCTTCCAACCACGACCTGCTGACCGCCGCGATCGACGGTGTGGTCGCCCGGTTCGGACTGGCCGGCCAGCGGCTGGACGAGGTGGTCGCCGGTGCCGTGCTGAAGCACACCCGCGACTTCAACCTCACCCGCGAGGTGGTGCTGAGTTCGGCGCTGGCCCCCGAGACCCCGGCCTGCGACCTGCAGCAGGCCTGCGGCACCGGGCTGGAGGCGGTGATCTACCTGGCCAACAAGATCGCGCTCGGTCAGGCCGACGTCGGGATCGCCGGCGGGGTCGACTCGGCCTCGGACGCGCCGATCGCGGTCAGCGAGGGGCTGCGCCGGGCGCTGCTGGCCGCCAACGCCGCCCGGACCCTGCCGGCCCGGCTGCAGGCGCTGGCCCGGATCCGTCCGGCCCACCTGGCGCCGGAGACGCCGCGGGTGGTCGAGCCGCGCACCGGCCTGAGCATGGGCGAGCACCAGGCCCGCACCACCGCGAAGTGGGGCATCACCCGCACCGAGCAGGACGAACTGGCCGCCGCCTCGCACCAGCACCTGGCCGCCGCATGGGCGGACGGTTTCTTCGACGATCTGGTGACGCCCTACCTGGGCCTCACCCGCGATGCCACGCTGCGTCCGGACACCACGGTGGCGAAGCTGGCCGGCTTGAAGCCGGTCTTCGGCGGCCCGGAGGGGACGATGACCGCCGGCAACTCCACCCCGCTGTCGGACGGGGCCGCGGTGGTGCTGCTGGCGGACGCCGACTACGCCGCGTCGCACAACCTGCCCGCACTGGCCCGGGTGGTGGACGCCGAGGTCGCCGCGGTGGATCACCCCGCCGGGGCCGACCTGCTGCTCGCCCCGGTGACCGCGGTCGGCCGGATGCTGGCCCGGCAGGGGCTCACCCTGGCCGACTTCGACTTCTACGAGATCCACGAGGCCTTCGCCTCGACCGTGCTGGCCGCGCTGAAGGCCTGGCAGGACGAGGAGTACTGCCGCTCGGTCGGCCTGCCTGGCGCCCTGGGACCGATCGACCGGCAGAAGCTGAACGTCACCGGTTCGTCGCTGGCGGCCGGGCACCCGTTCGCCGCCACCGGCGGACGGATCGTCGCCACCGCGGCCAAGCTGCTGCACCAGCGCGGGCCCGGCTCCCGCGCCCTGATCTCGATCTGCGCGGCCGGCGGTCAGGGCGTCACCGCCATTCTGGAGGGGATCTGAGATGAGCCTGCTGGAGAAGCTCTTCTACTCCGCCCCCGGCAGGGCGATCGCCGGAAAGGCCGGGCTGCCCGAGCCGCCGGTGCTGCGCCGCGGGCCGGCCTGGCCGGAGGGTGCGATCGTGCTGGCTCCACTGAACGGCGCCAGGCTCGCTGCTGACACCCTGAAGCTGCTCGGCCGGGCGACCAGCGAGCCGCTCTGGGACGACGGCGACTCCGTTCCGGCGTACCAGCAGCGGATCGGCGCCCTGGTGATCGACGCCACCGAACTACGCCGGATCGATGACCTGGAGGCGGTGCGGGCGGTGCTGCGTCCGGCGGTGCGGGGGCTGAACGGCAGCGGACGGGTCGTGCTGCTCGCCCGCGGGCCGGCCGATGTCGCCGATTGGGAGGCGAAGGCGGTCGCCCAGGCGCTGGACGGGATCGACCGGACGATCGGCAAGGAGTTGCGCCGCGGGGCGACCTCCAACCTGATCCAGGTCGGCGCCGAGGTGACGCCGGCCGCGCTGGCCTCCACCCTCGGTTTCCTGCTGCAGGGCCGTTCCGCCTTCGTGGACGGCCAGACCTGGCGGGTCGGCCCGGCTGAGGCCGTCTCCCTCACCGAGAAGCCCCTGGCAGGCAAGATCGTGGTGGTCACCGGTGCCGCCCGCGGGATCGGCGCGGCGATCGCCCAGGTGTTGGCCCGGCAGGGCGCCCAGGTGGTGGCGGTGGACGTCCCAGCGGCCGGTGAGGGGTTGAGCGCCACCGCGAACGCGATCGGCGGCAGCGCCCTGCAACTGGACATCACCGCGCCCGACGCCGGCGCGCGGATCGCCGCCCAGGTCGCCTCCCGCTACGGCGAGCGGCTGCACGGCATCGTCCACAATGCCGGGATCACCCGGGACAAGCTGCTGGCCAACACCGACGCCGGCCGCTGGGCGTCCGTGCTGGGAGTGAACCTGGCCGCCGAGCTGCGGATCAACCAGGTGCTGCTCGACCCGGCGGTCGAGGGCGGCCTGGCCGACGGCGGCCGGATCGTCGGCGTCTCCTCCACCTCGGGGCTGGCCGGCAACCGCGGCCAGACCAACTACGCCGCCTCCAAGGCCGGCGTGGCCGGGCTGGTCCGGGCGATGGCTCCCGACCTGGCCGGGCGCGGCATCACGGTGAACGCGGTGGCGCCGGGCTTCATCGAGACCGAGATGACCTCGAAGATCCCGTTCGTGCAGCGGGAGGTGTTCCGTCGGTTCAACAGCCTCAGCCAGGGCGGCCGTCCGGTGGACGTCGCCGAGACCATCGCCTACTTCCTGGAGCCCGCCAGCGCCGGCGTCACCGGCCAGGTGATCCGGGTCTGCGGCCAGAACCTGGTGGGCGCGTGATGGCTCCCCACCATCGAGCGCTTCCGTTCCCGTCGCGCGCTTGCCCCCAGGGTGTGGCGTTCGACGTCAAGGGAAGCGGTCGGCGATCGGGACGGACGGTGAGCTGGCGATGAGTCGAGTGGTACTGGCTGAGTTGCCGTCGATGGGGGCGGCGTTCTGGCGCGGTGTGGTGCCCAAGCCGCCGCGTCCGCCGGCGGTGGCCGAGCAGCAGGTGGTGGTGCCGGGGTACGTCCAGGACGTTGCCGCGCTGGCCAGGTATGCCCGGGTCTGCGGCTTCACGCTGCGGGACGCGGTGCCGCCCACCTGGCTGCACGTCCTCACCTTCCCGCTGCACCTCCACCTGCTGGCCGACCCCGGCACCACGCTGCCGGTGGCCGGGCTGGTGCACGTCGGTAACCGGATGCGGCTGCACCGCCCCGTCCTGGTCACCGAGCAGCTGGAGCTCAGCTCGGGGATCGGCAACCTGCGGCCGCACCGCCGGGGGGCGCAGCTGGATCTCACCGGGCAGGTGCGGGTGGCCGGCGAGCTGGTCTGGGAGGGGGTCAGCACCTACCTCGCCCGCGGCGCCAGGGTCGAGGGCGAGGCGCCGCAGAGCAGCCCGCCCGGCACGATTCCGGGCGGGGCGATCGCGAGCTGGCGGCTGCCCGGCGATCTCGGCCGGCGGTACCGGGCGGTCTCGGGCGACCCGAACCCGATCCACACCAGCGCGCTCGCGGCCAGGGCGTTCGGCTTCCCGCGTCCGATCGCTCACGGAATGTGGACGCACGCCCGCCTCCTGGCGGCGCTGGAGAACCGGCTGCCGGCCAGCTACCGGGTGAGCGTCGAGTTCACCAAACCCATCCTGCTGCCCGGCACGGTCGGCTTCGCGGCGGTGCCGCGGGCGGACGGCTGGGACGCCGCGGTGACCAACTCCGCCGGCAGCAAGCCCTACCTGCTGGCCCGGATCGACCACTGACCACTGCCGAACCGCCGAAGGCTCCACTAGCCTTCGATCAGGAGGCAGCCGTGTCCGAGCAGACCACCCCGTGGGCGATCGTCGTCAACCCGACCAAGTTCGACGATCTGACCGCCGTCCGCGCCCGGGTCTCCGCCAGCTGCGCCACTCATGGCTGGCCAGTACCGGCGTGGTACGAAACCACCGTCGAGGATCCCGGCAGCGGCCAGGCCCGGGAGGCCGTCGAGGCCGGCGCCCGGTTGGTCTGCCCGTTGGGCGGGGACGGGACGGTCCGCGCGGTCGCCACCGCGCTGCTGGACGGTGAGACGTCGATCGGACTACTGCCGGGCGGCACCGGCAACCTGCTGGCCCGCAACCTCGGCCTGCCGATCGACGACCTGGAAGCCGCCCTCGAGGTGGCGGTGACCGGACGCGACACCCCGGTTGACGCCGGTCTGGTGAGCTTCGACGAGCGCGAGCCCGAGGTCTTCCTGGTGATGGCCGGGATGGGCATCGACGCCGAGGCGGTCGCCGGGGCCTCCGTCGAACTCAAGCGCCAGCTGGGCTGGGTGGCCTACGCGGTCTCCGGCCTGAAATCCCTGGTCCGCCCCGGTTTCAGCGTCCGGGTCAGCGCCGGGGGCAGGCGGACCTCCAGCCAGCGCGCCGCGACCGTGATGATCGGCAACTGCGGCGAGCTGACCGCCGGGCTGCAGTTGATGCCGGACGCCCGGGTGGACGACGGTCTGCTCGATGTCGTGGTGCTCACGCCCCGCTCGATCTTCAGCTGGGTCAGGATGGCTGCCTACCTGGTGACCCGGCTTCGGCTGGGTTACTCCCCGGTCACCCATCTGCAGGGGCCGAAGGTCGACATCGTCGCCGCCCACCCGATCGACGCCCAGGTGGACGGCGACCCGGTCGGCCGGGTGACCACCGTGACCTGCGCGGTACGCCAGGGCGCGCTCCGCGTCCGGGTGCGAGCCTGAGCCACCGGCCCACCGGACGGGTGGGGCTCGGTCAGGCCTCCGACTCCGCCGGGACCGGCGCGACCGTGGCCCGCGGCGCGGCGTGCACCTGCTCCAGTTCGAGCGCCTCGGTGTGCGGGATCGGCACCCAGGTCGGGTCGCGGTAGAACAGCACCACGATGTTCAGCAGCGACCAGGAGAGCAGGTACAGCGGGAAGGTCGCCACGGTCAGCCATACCCGCGGCCACCTGGCCTTCTCCAGGCGGAGCACCAGCAGCGCCACCGCGACGATCATCAGGTAGCCCAGCGCGGCCGCGGTGGCCAGGTTCGCCACCAGCCCCAGCCAATCCCCGGACGCCGCGGCGTCGGCCAGCAGCAGCCCGGCCCAGGCCAGGCCGGTGGCGCCGGCGATCGGGATGCCGATGCTGAACAGGAAGGCGTCCAGCTTGCCCCGCCAGTCGGTGCGGACGGCCCGCCACAGCGCCGGGCCGGACAGCCCGATCACCTGCATGCTGCCGACCGCCCAGCGGTACCGCTGACGCAGCGACTGGGCGAAGGTCAGCGGCTGCTCGTCGTAGAACACCGCGTCCAGCGCCAGGCCGACCTGCCGTCCCTCGGCGATCGAGTTCAGGGTGAACTCGATGTCCTCGCAGGCCGAGCTGGTGTGCCAGCCGCGTCCGCCCAGCACCGCCAGGTCGAACATGAAGCCGGTGCCGCCGACCGAGGTGACCGGAAGGTGGTGCCGGGCCCGCGGCAGGTGGAAGAGCCGGGTCTGCATCAACCAGAACAGGCTGCTGCAGCCGCTCACCCAGGTGCTGGCCGGGTTCTTGCCCACCCGGTAGCCGACCGAGATCGGGATGCCGGCGTTCAGCTGCCGGTTCATCGCCGCCAGGAAGCCGGGATCCACCAGGTTGTCGGCGTCGAACACCACGCAGGCGTCGAACTCGGCCGCCCGGTCGAACCGCTCGAAGAACCAGGTCAGGGCGTGGCCCTTGCCGATCCGGCTGGTGTCGAACCGCTCCGCGACGGTGGCGCCGGCGGACCGGGCCACCTCGGCGGTGCGATCGCTGCAGTTGTCGGCGGTGACGAAGACCTCGAAGGCGTCGGACGGGTACTGCTGGTCGCGCAGGCTGCCGAGCAACTGCCCGATCACCGCGGCCTCGTCCTTGGCGAAGATCAGAACGGCGAACCGGT
The DNA here is from genome assembly GCA_049840415.1 of Propionicimonas sp. Classification (GTDB taxonomy): domain Bacteria; phylum Actinomycetota; class Actinomycetes; order Propionibacteriales; family Propionibacteriaceae; genus Propionicimonas. The sequence goes on from JASGLB010000002.1 coordinate 270,687, forward strand.
GGGTGCGGTCGGTCAGCAGGGGCAGCGGTGCCAGCGTCCCCACCACCGGGAGGGCCAACGCGACGTGGTACAGACCGTAGATCCCGGCCACCACCATGATCACCTGACAGAGCACCGCGAACGCCGTGATCATCTCGGCCACAGACCCCCGCTCTCACGTGACCCGCCGTTCGAGCCACCCGGGAGTCCATCCTACCTGGGTCGCGGTGTGGCCCTGGCAAGGCCGAGCGCGGGGTCGCGGTAGAATGGAACCTCGGAGGTGCGTTCCCCATGCTCATTCAGAACGAGGCGAGTTGGTCGCTGTTCTGGCTCAACTGCATCCTCTACACCGTCCTGGTGGTGATCCGCGCCTGGGTGGACGTGCTGATCCCCGATCGCTTCCTGCGACCCGACAGCTGGTGGTTCCGGATCCGCGATTGGGAGCGGGACGGCGAGTGGTACCGCGATCAGCTGCGGATCGACCGCTGGAAGGACAAGCTCCCTTCGCTGAAGACCGCCGCGCGGTTCTCGAAGAAGCGGCTCAGCGCCGCCAGCCACCGCTACCTCGACCGGTTCGTCACCGAGACCTGCCGGGCGGAATCGAACCACCTGCGGGCGATCGGCGCGGTGATGGTGATGCGGCTGTGGACCCCGGTCGACCTGTGGTCGGTCTGCCTGATGCTGGCGATCGTCGGGAACCTGCCGTTCATCATGATCCAGCGGTACAACCGGCCCCGGCTGATGCGGGCCCTGGAGCGGATCGAGCGCCGCGAACTGGCCGCCGCCGGCGGCGATCCCGAGCTGCGGCCGGCCACCATCTGACCTTGACCCCGGACTCCAGCCGAACCCGGCTCGACCGGGCCGCCCGTCGCGGCCTGGACGCCGAGATCTGGGCGCTGGCCGTCCCCGCCTTCGCCACCCTGCTGGCCGAACCGGTGCTGGTGCTGGCCGATTCGGCGATCCTCGGCCACGTCGCGACCGACGCGCTGGCCGGGCTGGGGGTGGCGGCCAGCGTGATCGGCCTGACGCTGGGGCTGTGCGTCTTCCTGGCCTACGGCACCACCGCGTCGGTGGCCCGCCGGCTGGGCGCCGGTGACCTGCGGGGCTCCCTGGCCGGCGGCCTGGACGGCATCACCCTGGGCCTGGGGGTTGGCGTCCTGCTGGCGGTGGTGATCAGCCCGCTGGCCGGCCCGATCATCGGCCTGTATCAGGTCTCCCCCGAGGTGGCCGCACCGGCCACCACCTACCTGGGCACGGTGGCGCTGGGCTTCCCGGCGGCGCTGGCGATCCTGGCCGCCACCGGCGTGCTGCGCGGCCTGCAGGACACCCGCACCCCGCTGCTGGTGGTGGTGTGCATGAACCTGCTCAATATCGGCCTGAACGTCGGGCTGGTGTTCGGGCTGGGCTGGGGCATCCTGGGCTCGGCGACCGGCACCGTGATCTCGCAGTACCTGGCCGCCGGCTGGCTGGTCACCGCCGTGCTGCGCGGCGCCCGGCACGAGCAGGTGCGCTGGCGGTGGCATCCGGCCGGGGTGCTGGCGGCGGCCAGCTCGAGCGGCTGGCTGATCCTGCGGACGGTGGGGCTGCAGGCCGCGCTGCTCACCACCACCGCCGTGGCCGCCCGGATGGGGACCACGGCGATGGCTGCCCACCAGGTGCTGAACAGCCTGTGGATGCTGCTGGTGTTCGCGATGGACGCGGTCGCGATCGCCGCCCAGGCGATCGTCGGACGCTACCTCGGTGCCGGCGAGCCGCAGTTGGTCCGGGCGCTGCTGCGCCGGATGATCGGCTGGGCGATCGGGATCGGCGTGGTCGGCGGCGCGCTGCTGTGGACCGGTCACCGGCTCTATCTCCCGCTGTTCACCCCGGACGCCGCGGTCACCGGCCAGATCGCGGGAGTGCTGCCGATCCTGGCCGCGCTGACCGTGGTGAGCGCGGTGGTATTCGTCCTGGACGGCGTGCTGATCGGCGCCGGGGATGCCCGCTACCTCGCCATCGCCAGCCTGATCAACCTGGCCAGCTACCTGCCGCTGGCGGTGGCGGTCGCCTGGACCGGCGCCGGGCTGGGGTGGCTCTGGATCGCCTACGGCGGGCTGGCGCTGAGCCGGCTGGCCACCCTCGGGCTGCGGGCCCGCGGCACCCGCTGGATGCGGTTGGGCATCTGACGCCGGACCCGGCATCCCCGGTATCGTGGCGTGTCAGGTTCACTCACCCGGTGGAGGCACGTGTCCGACCAACACGAACCCGAGCAGTCGTCAGGTCAACCGGCGGCCGCACCACCGGCCCGCACTCCGGCGGAGGCGCAGTTCCCTTACGTCGCCATCGAGGGTCTGCAGCCCGACGCCGCCGGACGGACCCAGCTCAGCCGGCGGCCCGCGCGTCCTTCCCGGCGGCATCGGCCGATCGCGCTGATCGTGATCGCCACGCTGTTCGGGCTGGCGGTGACCGCCGCCTACCTCAGCTGGGGGCCGAGCCCGGTGCTGGGCAGTCGCTCCCCGTCCGCCGCCCGGCAGGTGGTCCACGACTATCTGGCCGCGCTGGCCCGCGGCGACGCCGCCGCCGCGCTCGGGTACGCGCTCACTCCCCCGTCCGACCCCAGCCTGCTGACCGATGTCGCGCTGGCCCGCTCGGCCACCCCGATCACCGACATCGTGGTCGCCCACCCGGCCGAACCCGGCCGGGTGCCGGTGAGCTACCGGCTGGCCGGCGAGCCGGTCAGCACGGTGTTCGAGCTCACCCTGCGGGGCGATGTCTGGCGGCTGAACCGGGTGGCCGCGCCGGTCGACCTGAGCGATTTTCCGATCCCACTCCAGCTCAACGGCCAGACCCCGGCGACCAGCCTGCCCGCGATGTTCCCCGGCCACTACCTGATCACCGCCGCCGCACCGAGGTACACCCTGCCCGACCTGGAACTCGACCTGCGGCACCCGTTCGAGCAGCCGGAGCCCCGCGGCCGGCTCGAGCTCAGCGAGGCCGGACGCGCCGAGGTGATCGCGGCCGCGCGGGCCAAGCTGGCCGACTGCCTGAGGCAGACCGACCTCGACCCGCCGGACTGCGGTTTCGCGGTCGTCCACCCCGACGGGACGCCGCTGGACGAGTCCACCGTGACCTGGTCGGTCTCCGGCCCGGCTGACCTCACCGGCATCGCGCTCACCCTGGACCACGCCGGCTCGGCCACCGCCGCCCTCGACCTCACCGTCCACGGCGACGTCCGCGGGGTGGACGGCTCCCGCTGGCGGGCCGAGATCCGGCTGACCCGGCTGCGGGCCGATCTGACCGGCGCCACCGTCCAGGTGCAGTTCGGCTGACCGTTCCGGGAGAGCGGGACGGTTCGGAGTCCCACCTGGTCAGAGCCCGGTCGTGGACGGCTGTCGGGGTCGCTGGCGGAGCGTGGTCGCCGGCGTCCGGTCCCGGAGCACCGCGGCGGCAACCCACCGGTATCCTGCAGACGTGCCCGACTTCCCGACCGCCCACACCACCGCCGACTTCAGCCGCAATCTCGCGGCGGTCGAGCAGCGGATCGCGGACGCCTGCTTCCGCGCCGGACGGGACCGCTCCGAGGTCCGGCTGCTGCCGGTCAGCAAGACCGTCGACGAGGCCCGGATGCGGGCCGCGATCGAGGCCGGGATGCGCAGCTTCGGTGAGAACAAGGTGCAGGAGGCGAAGGCGAAGTCGGCGGCATTGGCGGACCTGCCCGGCCTCTCCTGGTCGGTGATCGGCCACCTGCAGACCAACAAGGCCAAGGATGTGGTGGCCTTCGCCGACGAGTTCCAGGCGCTGGACAGCCTGCGGCTGGCCGAGGCGCTGGATCGGCGGCTGCAGGCCGCCGGCCGGGGGCTGGACGTCTTCGTCCAGGTCAACACCTCGGCTGAGCAGAGCAAGTACGGCCTCGCCCCCGACCAGGTCGCGGACCTGCTCGCCGCGCTGCCGCGGTACACCGGCTTGCGGCTCCGCGGTCTGATGACGCTGGCGGTGTTCAGCCCCGACCAGGCGGCCGTCAGGGCCTGTTTCGTCCGGCTGCGCGAACTGCGCGACCGGCTGCGGCAGCAGTTCGACGGCCTCGACGAACTCAGCATGGGCATGTCCGGCGACTACGAGCTGGCGATCGAGGAGGGCGCCACCGTGGTGCGGGTGGGTCAGGCCATCTTCGGCCGCCGAGCCACCCCCGACGCGCTGTACTGGCCCGCCGACGGCGTCTAGCGGTTCCCGGTGCCCCACACCGGGTTCGACAGCAGAAAGGAAGAACGATGAAGACCTTCCCACTTGGCTCGACCGACCTGCAGGTGCCCGCCGTGGTGGTCGGCATGATGCGGATCCAGGAGTCCTCCGACGCCGAGATCCGTGCCTTCTACGACACCGCCCGTGAGGTCGGCATCGACTTCTTCGACCACGCCGACATCTACGGCTCGGCGCCCGCCCACGGCTGCGAGCAGCGGTTCGCCGAGGCGCTGCGGCTCTCGTTGGCCGAGCGGGAGCAGATCGTGCTGCAGTCGAAGGCCGGGATCGTGAAGGACGGCCCCTACTTCGACTACTCCTACCAGCACCTGATCGAGGCGGTGGACGGCTCGCTGGCCGCGCTGCGCACCGACTACCTCGACGTGCTGCTGCTGCACCGTCCCGATGCCCTGGTGGAGCCGGAGGAGGTGGCCCGCGCCTTCGACGACCTGGCCGCCGCCGGCAAGGTGCGCCACTTCGGGGTGTCCAACCACACCCCCGGCCAGATCGAACTGCTGCGGCGCCACCTGAACCAGCCGCTGGTGGCCAACCAGCTGCAGTTGTCGATCACCCACGCCCCGCTGATCGCCCAGGGCCTGGCGATGAACATGGCCGGCCACGATCAGGCGGTGGACCGGACGCTGGGCACGCTGGAGTACTGCCGGCTGCACGACCTCACCGTGCAGGCCTGGTCGCCCTTCCAGGCCGGCTACTTCACCGGCCCCTTCCTGGGCAACCGCGGCTACCCCGAGCTGAACGCCGTGATCAAGCGGCTGGCCGGCCAGTACGGCGTCGAGCCGGAGGCGATCGCCACCGCCTGGCTCACCCGGCACCCGGCCGACATCCAGGTGGTGCTGGGCACCACCAGCCCGGCCCGGGTGCGGGCGGCGGCGGCCGGCGCCGACCTGGTGCTGACCCGTCCGGAGTGGTACGAGCTGTTCCGGGCCGGCGGTCACCTGATCCCCTGAACCGCCGGCCGTCCCCTCAGCTCGGGCGGGACGCGGTCACCACACCGCCGAGGCGAACGCCAGGATCAACGGCATGGTGAGAATGGACGCCAGGGTCGAGACCGTCAGCAGCCGGGTGGCGAAGGCGGCGTCCCGGCCGTGCAGGATGCTGAACATCACCACGAACGCGCCCACCGGCGCCGCGACCGCGATCAGCGTCGCCATCTTCGCCACCGGGTCCAGCGGCAGCAGCGCGAAACCGCCGACGAAGACCAGCGGCACCACCAGGTTCCGCGCCAGCATGCCCAGCCAGGCGTCCCGGTCGCGGAACACCGACCGCAGGCTGATCGCCGCCAGGTTCGCCCCCACCACCATCATCGACAGCGGCGTGTTCATCACCGCGACGTGACCGATCGCCTGGCCGAGCAGGTCGGGGAACCGCCAGGAGGTCACGAAGCAGACCAGGCCGACCACGGTCGCGATCAGGTTCGGGTTGAGCAGCACCTCCAGCAGCCGGTTCTGCCGGGCGCCCTCGCGGGGTCCGCCGAACAGCGCCACGCCGTGGGTCCAGGCGAAGATGTTGAAGGCCACCACGAAGGCGACCACGTAGAACACGCCGTCGTTGCCCAGCAGCGCCTGGGCCAGCGGGATGCCGAGGAACCCCACGTTGGAGTAGGTGGTGCCGAACCGCAGCGCGGTGCGCCGGTTCTGGTCCGGGAAGAACCGACGGGAGAAGAGCAGCGCGGCCAACAGGATCGACAGCCCGAGCACCGCCACGTCCAGCCCGAAGACCCCCGCTATGGTGCGCAGCTGGCCGGCTTCGAAGGGACGCTGGAAGGCCACCAGGATCACCGCCGGGGTGACGATGAACATCACCACCTTGGTCATCCCGGCGACCGCCTCGTCGCCGATCCAGCGCAGCCGGAAGGCCAGGAAGCCCAGCGCCATCAGCCCGAACATGACGGCGACCTGGCCAGCGGAGATCCCGAAGCTCATGGACCCCCTCCGCAGACCTCGGACGGCGACCGGCGTCGCCGCGCCCAACCTATCGCGCCGGACCGTCCGGCCGCGCCCGCTCGATCGGTGGCGTCAGACCTCGATCTCGGTGTGGTCGCCCACCCACAGGGTGTGGAAGGTGCCGGGGCGGTCGGTCCGGCGGTAGGTGTGGGCGCCGAACAGGTCGCGCTGGCCCTGGATCAGCGCCGCCGTGGAGCGGGCCGCCCGCAGCCCGTCGAAGTAGGACAGCGACGAGGCGAAGGCCGGGGTCGGAACCCCGTGCAGCGCCGCCTCGGCGACCACCTTGCGCCAGGCCGGCAGGCCGTCGGAAACCACCTGGGCGAAGTACTCGTCCCCGATCAGCAGCGGCAGCTCGGGATCGCGCTGGTAGGCCTCGGTGATCCGGTTCAGGAACTGCGCCCGGATGATGCAGCCGCCCCGCCAGATCCGGGCCAGGTCACCCCGCTGCACGTTCCAGCCGTACAACTCGCTGGCCGCCGCGATCTGGTCGAAGCCCTGGGAATAGGCGACCACCTTGGACGCGTACAGCGCCTGCCGCACCTCCTCGATGAACCCCGCCCGGTCGGTGATCTGCCAGGGCTCGGTCTCGGTGCCGAAGGCCGCCCGCGCCGCCTCCCGCTGCGGCAGGCCGCTGGACAGCGCCCGGGCGAAGGTGGCCTCGGCGATGCCGGTCACCGGGATGCCCAACTCCAACGCGTTCTGGACGGTCCACCGTCCGGTGCCCTTCTGACCGGCCTCGTCCACCACGATGTCCACGAACGGCCCGCCGGTCCTGGCGTCGGTCTGGGCCAGCACCTCGGCGGTGATCTCGATCAGAAAAGACTCCAGGTCGCCGGCATTCCATTCCGCGAAGATCTCCGACAACTCCGCCGGGGTGGCGCCCAGGCCCTTGCGCAGCAGGTCGTAGGCCTCCCCGATCAGCTGCATATCGGCGTACTCAATGCCGTTGTGCACCATCTTCACGAAATGACCGGCGCCGTCCGGCCCGATGTGGGTGCAGCAGGGCACGCCGTCCACCTTGGCGGAGATGTCCTCCAGGATCGGCCCGAGTTCGGCGTAGGCCTCGACGGTGCCGCCGGGCATGATCGCCGGACCGGTCAGCGCACCCTCCTCGCCGCCGGAGATGCCGGAGCCGACGAAGTGCAGCCCGGCCGCCCGCACCGCGGCCTCGCGGCGGATGGTGTCGGGGAAGTGGGCGTTGCCGCCGTCCACGATGATGTCGCCGGCCGCCATCAACGGCACCAGCGCGTCGATCACCGCGTCGGTGCCCTTCCCGGCCTGCACCATGATGATCACCTTGCGCGGCCGCTTCAGGCTGGCCACGAAGTCCGCCAGTTCCTCCGACGGCACGAACGCACCCTCGGTGCCGTGCGCCGCGATGACCTCCTCGGTGCGCGCCCAGGTGCGGTTGTAGAGCGCGACGGTGTAGCCGTGATGGGCGAGGTTGCGGGCCAGGTTGCTGCCCATCACCGCCATCCCGACCACGCCGATATCGGCGGTGGCGGTGGTATCGGAAACCGGTGTGGTCATGGCCTCTCCTCGTTCGTCCGGTGGCGGGTGCCGGTACCAATCAACCAGTACCGTCACCCCTGGGCAACCAGTTGCCCAGGGTTGCCCGCTCGTCACGCCCTATTCTGTCGGAGTGAGCCAGCCCGATCAGCCGGTGGTGATCTTCCGGGACACCGCGCGGGCGGCCGGGTCGGCTCCCTCGGCGGTCGTCCTGCCCCGTCCCGGACGGGCGGCGGCCGCGGCCCTGGCAGCACGATGCACCGACGAACCGCCCTCATCCGGGTAGCGAAGGAAGAACCATGGAACTGCGTCCCAACTCGGCCTGGTCGGTGGTGGTGCCGACCAGCATCGGCGTCCGGATCACGCCGGAGAACCGGCAACCCGTCCATGTCTCGAGCCGCTACACCCTGCAGGCCACCTCGGCGGAGTCCAATGTGGTGTCGGTGGCCAGTGCCCTGGGGCTGCCAACCAAGATCCTGACCAACTTCGTCGCCGATTCGCCGGTCTCGGCGTTCATCAAGGCCGACCTGCGGGCCCGCGGAGTGGCTTACGAGGGCCCGGAACTGCCGCAGGGCGGCGCCTGGGGCTACCGCCACCAGTTCAATATCGCCGACTCCGGCTTCGGCGGACGAGCGCCGCGGGTGTGGAACGACCGCGCCGGCGAGGTCGGCCGCGAACTCGACATCAACGACTTCGACACCGACCGGCTGTTCGGTGTCGAGGGCGTCCAAATCCTGCACCTGTCCGGGCTGATCGCCGCACTATCACCCAAAACCTCCCAGTTCTGCCTCGACCTGGCCCACGCCGCCAAGACGCACGGCACCCTGGTCAGCTTCGACCTGAACTACCGCGCCTCCTTCTGGAAAGGACGCGAAACCGAACTCTCAGCGGTCTTCACCCAAATCGCCACGGCCGCCGACATCCTGATCGGCAACGAAGAAGACTTCCAACTCGCCCTCGGCATCCAGGGACCGCAGGCCGGCGGCAAAGACATCACCGACGAACTCGCCGGCTTCATCGACATGATCGGACGCGTCCGCGAACAATTCAGCAACGCCCAACTGTTCGCCACCACGCTGCGCGAAGTCATCGACGCCAACACCCACCACTGGGGCGCCCTGGTCAGCGACACGGCGGGCACCCACGTGGCCGAGCCCCGTCCCATCGCCGTACTGGACCGGATCGGCGGCGGCGACGGCTTCGTCGGCGGCCTGCTCTACGGCCTACTCCGCGGCTGGCCCACCGAAAAGGCCATGCAATTCGGCTGGGCCAGCGGCGCCTACGCCGCCGGCTCACTCACCGACTACGCCACCCCCGCCGACGAAGCCGCCGTCTGGTCCATCTGGGAGGGTAACGCCCGCGTCATCCGCTGACCTCGCTCGAGGCTCTCCTTTTCCCTGCGCCGGCCTCCGGGGCGAGCCAAATGGGGTATTTTTTACCCATCTTTCGGAAATAAGGAGTGGGCGTGCTGAGCGAGTCACCGGCCGCCGCGTCGGCGGGTGCCCGGAGCGCCGCCCCACGGCTGGCGTTGCTCGCCCTCGGCGGCGGCTGCCTGATCACCGGGCTCAATGCCGCGCTGGTGCGGCTGGAGGTGTGGGCGCCGGTCGCCTCGCACCGGGCCGGGGACGTGCACGGCCTGGTGATGGTGCTCGGCTTCCTCGGCACCCTGATCTCGCTGGAACGGGCGCAGGCGCTGCGGCAGGCCTGGGGCTACCTCGCCCCGGCACTGCTCGGGCTGGGCGGTCTGGCGCTGCTCACGCCGGCGCCGCCGCTGCTGGGGCAGCTGCTGCAGGTCGAGGGGGCAGCCCTGCTGGTGGCGGTCTACGTCGCGCTGTGGCGGCGGGCGCCGCGTCCGTTGGTGGCGGTGCAGGTGCTCTCCGCCGTGCTGCTGCTGGCCGGCGCGGTGGTGGCGACCGTGCTCGACATCCCGTCGGCGATCAGCTGGCTGGTCGGCTTCATCGTCCTCACCATCGCCTCCGAACGCGCCGAGCTCGCCCAGCTCTGGATGGGCCCGCGGGCGGAGACCACGCTGCTGTGGGTCTCCGCCGGGTTCACGCTGAGCGCCTGCGCGGCCCTGCTGTCAGCCCCGATCGGTGACCGGCTGCTCGGGTTGAGCCTGCTGTTCACCGCCGGCTGGCTACTGCTGCGGGACGTGGTGCGGCGCCAGCTGAGACTGGCCGGGCAGCGCCGCTACATCGCGATCGCGCTGCTGGCCGGCTATCTGCAGTTGGCAGTGGCGGGCGGCGTGCTGACCGTCCGCGGCCTGGTGGCCGACCAGGCCGGCTACGACGTGGCGGTGCACGGGGTCTTCCTGGGCTTCGCGCTGTCCATGGTGATGGCCCACGCGCCGGTGATCCTGCCGGCGGTGCTGGGCCGCAACCTGCCGTACCGGCCGGTCCTCTATCTGCCGCTGACGCTGCTGCACGTCGGCCTGATCGTCCGGTTCGGCGCTGCGCTGGCCGGCTGCAACGAACTGTGGAAGGTGGGTGGCATCGTCACCGTGGTCTCCCTGCTGGTCTTCCTGCTGACCGCGCTCACCCTGGTGGTGCGCGGATGAGCCGCTCCCTCGCCCGTGGTACCTCCATCTGGCGCGATCTGCCGCTGGTGCTCTGGCTGGTCGCCGCGTTGGTGATCACCTTGATCCACCGCTGGCTGCCGGACGCCGACTGGTTGTTGTTGCACCTCGTCCTGCTGGGCGCGGCCAGCCACGCCATTCTGGTGTGGAGCTTCCACTTCGCCCAGACCGTGCTGCGGGCGCCGTCCACCGCGGCGGGGCAGCGCCAGCAGGTGATCCGGCTGGGGCTGCTGGCGGCCAGCACGGCGGTGGTGCTGGTCGGCGTCCCCACCACCTGGTGGCCGGTGACCCTGGTGGGTGCGCTGGGGGTGGCCACCGCGGTGGGCTGGCACGCCGTGGCGCTGCGGCGGATGCTGCGCCGGGCCCTGCCGGCCCGGTTCAAGGTGACGGTGCGGTACTACCTGGCCGCTGCCGGCTGCCTGCTGGTCGGCATCACGTTGGGGGTGATCACCGCCTGGGGCTGGGACGACGCCTGGCACGGCCGGCTGCTGGTCGGTCACGCGCTGGCGAATGTGCTGGGCTGGATCGGGCTGACCGTCACCGGGACGTTGCTCACCCTGTGGCCCACCATGCTGCGGACCCGGATGGACGACCGCGCCGAGCTGTGGACGCGGCGGGCGCTGCCGGTCTTTGTCGGCGCCGTGTCGGTTGTCGTGGTGGGTGCTTTGGTGGGGCTGCCCTGGTTGGCAACCGTGGGGTTGGTGCTCTACCTTGGCGCGCTCGGGCTGTGGGGGCGGGGGCTGTGGTCGCCGGCCCGGAACCGTCCGCCGCGGGAGTTCGCACCCTTGTCAGTAGGGGTTTCGCTGGTCTGGCTGGTGATCGGCCTGGTCTGGGCGGGCTGGCTGCTGATCACCGCGCCCGACTGGGCCACCGTCCGGGAGGGCTTCGTCTGGCCGGCCACCGTGCTGGCCGCCGGCTGCGCCGTCCAACTGGTCACCGGAGCGTTGTCGTACCTGCTGCCCTCGGTGATCGGCGGCGGTCCGAGTGTCGTCCGTGCCGGCCAGGCCTGGTTCAACCGGGCCGGTGGCTTCCGGCTGATCGCGATCAATGGCGGCCTGGCGCTGTGGCTGCTGCCCACGCCCAGTTGGGTGAAGGTGACCGGCTCGCTGCTGGCCCTGGTGGCGGCCGCCATGTTCCTGCCGCTGATGGCTGGCGGTCTGAGGGCTTCGCTGCGTGCCCGCCACGAAGCCGAGGCGGCCCAGGCTCAGGCCGCGGGCTCCGAAACTCCTGGTACGCCCATCCCCCGCGCTTCATCGAGCGCCACTCTTCCCGTCGAGCGCCTGCCCCTTGGCAGTGGCGCTCGACGGGAAGGCGAGCGGTCGATGAGCGCGGGACGTCCCGGGCCGATCGAGACCCCCAGCGTGCTCACCGCCGGACAGGTGATCGCCGGGCTGACCGCCATCGCCACGGCGGTGGTGCTGGGGGTGGGGATCGACCCGGCGGCGGCCGGGGTGGGCAGCACCTCGCCGTCCGCGGGCTCGTCCTCGGTCACGCCGACGGGCAAGGTGGTCCGAGTGAAGGTCGAGGCGGTCGGGATGACCTACCGGCCGTCCAGCGTCCAGCTGGCGCGGGGCGACCGGCTGGTCGTCGAGTTGGTGAACGCCGACACCACCACCCACGACCTGGTGATCGGGGACGCCCGCACCGGGCGGCTGGCGCCGGGTGCCACCGAGGAGTTGGACGCCGGGGTGATCGGCGAGTCGATCCAGGGGTTCTGCTCGGTGGTCGGGCACCGCCAGATGGGGATGGTCTTCGAGGTGATCGTGGACGACGCGCCGGCCGTCCAGCCGTCCGCGGAGCCGTCCGGGCAGCACACCCACCAGCCCGCCGGGGAGGCGCCCGCGCTGTCGTCCGTGATCGATCCGGTGCTGCCGCCGCTGACCGACGAGAAGGTGCGCAAGCTGACCTTCACCGTCCAGGAGGTGCCGCTGGAGGTGGCGCCCGGGGTGTGGCAGAAGCGCTGGACCTTCAACGGCACCGCGCCCGGGCCGGTGCTGCACGGCCGGGTGGGCGACGTCTTCGAGATCACCCTGGTGAACGACGGCACGATCGGTCACTCGATCGACTTCCACGCCGGCTCGCTCGCCCCCGATCAGCCGATGCGCACCATCGAGCCGGGCGAGTCGCTGGTCTACCGGTTCACCGCCACCATGGCGGGGGTCTGGATGTACCACTGCTCGACCATGCCGATGAGCGCCCACATCGCCGCCGGGATGCACGGCGCGGTGATCATCGAGCCCGACGATCTGCCGGAGGTGGACCGGAGCTACCTGCTGGTGCAGTCGGAGGTCTATCTCGACACCGTGGCCTCCGATGCCCGCAGCGCCACCGAGGTGAACGCCGACAAGGTCAACGCCGAGCAGCCCGACTACGTGGTGTTCAACGGCGTCGCCAACGCCTACGACCAGGAACAGTTCCCGGCCAGGGTTGGGGAGCGGGTGCGGTTCTGGGTGCTGGACGCCGGCCCGAACCGGCTCAGCAGCTTCCACATCGTTGGCTCGCAGTTCGACACCGTCTACGCCGAGGGCCGCTACCTGCTGCGGCGCGGCCGGGACGCCTTCGGCGCCGAACCCGGCGGCTCCCAGGTGCTCGGGCTGCTGCCCGCCCAGGGCGGCTTCGTCGAGGCGGTCTTCCCCGAGGCCGGCCACTACGCGGTGGTCAGCCACCTGATGGTGGACGCCGAACGCGGCGCCCACGGCTTCGTCAACGTCACCGACTGAAGGCCCGCGAACAAATCGACCTCCAGATCGCTGTTTCGAGCCCGAAATCGGCTCGTTGGCGCAATCTGGACGTCGATTTGTTCGCCGCCTCGGATCGGGGACGGTTCCGGCCGGCGCGGCGTCCTGCCTGGTCAGGAGGGCCGGATCGGGGTTGGCGGAGCGTCCGGATCGCCGAGGTCGCGCTGCAGGTAGGCGACGTCCTGCCAGGCGTCGTGCTTCCAGCCGACCCGGCGCAGGATGCCTGACTCGGTGAAGCCGAAGCGCTCGTGGAAGGCGATGCTGGCCGGGTTGGGCAGGGTGATCCGGGCGATCGCCCGGCGGTAGCCCCGCTCGGCCAGCCGGGGCAGCAGGACGTCGTACAGCGCCCGCCCGACCCCGCCGCCGCGGGTGTCGGCGGCCACGTAGATGCTGGTCTCGCAGGCCCAGTCGTAGGCCGCCCGCGGCGAGAAGCCGTAGGCGTAGGCGTAGCCCACGATCGAGCCCTCGCGCTCGAGCACCAGCCAGGCGTGGCTGGTTCCGAAGCCGGCGATCCTGGCCGCCATCTCCGGCTCCGCGGGCACCTCGGTCTCGAAGGTGATCGTGGTGTCGCGGACGTAGGGGGCGTAGATCGCCGCGCAGGCGGCGGCGTCCTCGCTGGTAGCCGGACGGACCGTCCCGGGGAACTCACTCACCGGCCGATGATCCCACTCGCCGCCACCCGCCGCAGGACCTTCCCGGCCGGCGAAACTCCGCTTGATTCCAAGTTTGTGCCCCGTACTCGGTGCACAAACTCGGAGGCAAGGCTCGACCGGCTCAGGTTCCAGCCGGGGCTACTCGGCGAAGATGTTGTTCCGGACGCCGAAGACATTGGTCGGGTCGACCCCGGCCTTCAGGGCGCGGACGGCGTCCCGGCTCTCCGGGCTGGCCACCCGGTCGACGAACCGCTTGCGCAGCTTGCCGATGCCGTGGTGGTGCGAGATCGAGCCGCCGGCCTCCATGATGGCGGCGCGGATGTTCTTCTCCATCTCGGCGAACCGCCCGTCGCCGTCCTCGATCCCGGCGTGCACCAGGCCGTGGGTGAAGTAGATGCAGACCCCGGTGTGGTACATCTGCGTCACCCGCGGTGAGACGAACGGCTTGCCGGGGAAGCCGAGCCGCTTGTGCTCAGCCGCCGCCACCCGCTTCACGGCGTCGCAGACCTCATGGATCTTGCTCCACGGCACGGTGGTCTCGTAGGTCTCACCGACGATGTAGTAGTCGGCCAGCAGATCGCGGATGTAGGCGATCGCGTAGGTGAGCATGTAGCCCCGCTCGCCGTTGCCCGGGCCGCCGGAGATGCCGCCGAACTTCTTGGCGGTGTCCATCACCACCTTGAACTGGTAGTCGACCTCGTCCTTGGTGCCCTCCAGCACCATGGTCGCGGCCACCATCTGGTGCGGGTCGAAGCCCTTGATCTTGGTGACCAGCAGCTTCTCGGCCTTGCTCTTCAGAATGTGCACCCGATCGGACGGCGCTGGCTTCAGCGCCTGCCCCAGCCGGAACTGGACGTTGTCCACCAGCCGGATCGAGGCCGGGCGGGCGCCGGTCTGGTTCAGGGCGGCCATGAAGGCGACCCCCTTCTGCCAGTTCTCGAAGATCACCGAGCCGTACTTCTTCGCCTCGGGCAGCTTGTGGATCCGGATCACCGCCTTGGTGACCAGCCCCAGGTTCCCCTCCGAACCGAAGGCCGCCTTCCAGGCCTCGACGCCGGCCGCCTGCCGCGGGGTGGAGTAGAGGTTCTCCACCACGCCGGCCGGGGTGACCAGGGTGACGTTCTCGACCACGTCCTCGATGTTGCCGTAGCGGTTGCGCTTCATTCCGGAGGCGTTGGTGGCGACCCAGCCGCCCAGCGTGGAGAGCTCGATCGAGTCCGGCTCGTGGCCGCAGGTGAAGCCCTGCTCGGCCAGCAGCTCCTCCAGCCGGCTGCCCAGGATGCCCGCCTGCACGCAGGCGGTCAGGTTCTCCGCGTCCAGCCACTCGATGGCGTCCATCCGGCGCATGTCGACCGAGACCACCGTCCGGGTCTCGGATTCGGGGATCTGCAGGGCGTCGGAGACGTTCGTCCCGCCGCCGTAGGGGATCAGACAGACGTCGTGTTCACGGGCCAGGTTGACCACCGCGACGCAGTCGTCCTCGGTTTCCGGCCACACCACCAGGTCGACGGTGCGGGGCAGGTTGCCGTAGAGCACCCGCGACACCTCGTCGGTGGTGGTCTGGCCGTGGGAGTGGATCAGCCGCTCCCGGTCGTCCTCGCTGTACTGGTCGTCCTTCAGTGCCTTGGCGAGCCCGGTCAGGAACTTCTTGTTCTGCTTCACCTTCGAGACGTACGGCTGCTCGGTGAGCGGCCGGGTGGTGGTGAAGTCGATGTCGTAGTCGAGTTCCTCACGCACGAACGGGATCAGGTAGGGCATCGCGAAACCGCACAGGTTGTACCGCGAGCCGGTCATGATCACGCACTCGTCCGGCTGCACCACCAGCTTGGTGTCCCGGTAGCCCCAGCGGTGATCCCAGGTGGTGGGATCGAGCTGGGAGGTGTCGCGATTGAGGGTCTTGTCTGCCATCTGCTGCCTGCTCCTTGGGGTCCGGGACGACGAAGTACCCGAGACCCGCGAGCATAGCGAACCCAATCGCCCCCGCCAGGTGCTGGGACGGTCGCGTCCTCGCTTGTCGACGACAGGTGGTGGGGCCTGGGGCCAGCCCCACCACCGCTCGTCCGGCTACCGGACCGTCACCTTGTACCTGGCCGTCCTCCCACCGGCGCTGACCTTCACGTACGCCGTGCCCTTGCCCTTGGCGACCAGCCGGCCGGCCTTGTCGATCGCCACCACCCGCGACTTCGTGGTGGCGTAGGTCACCTTGATTCCGGTCGCCTTCGCCGAGGAGTACCTGCCGGTGACGTAGGCCAGCTGACCGACGGTCATGCTCCTGGGCACCGACGCGGTGACCTTGGTGACCTTCGACCGCGGCTTCGACTTCACCACGGTGACCTTGAGTTTCACCGACAGCTTCTGGCCGGCCGGATTGGCCTGCGTGGTGGTGACGGTGATCACCGCGGTGCCCAGCTTCCTCGCCTTCACCTTGCCGGACGAGGTCACCGTCGCAACCTTGGGATTGGACGAGGTCCAGGTCACCTCGCCGGAGTAGGAGGCCCGCTGATCGTCGTAGTAGACGCCCTCCTCCAACTGCAGCGACCTGCCCTTCACCAGGCTCAACTGGGTCTGGTTCAGCTTCAGCTTCGTCACCACCGGCGCCGCCGGCTGGGACGGGGCGGGGGTCAGGCCGGCCAGCGCTGCCACCAGCCGGCTGACCGCCCCGTCCACCTGAGCCTGGGTGGCCGCCGGGTCGTCCAGCACCGGCTTGGCCACCCGCAACGCCGACTGCAGTTTCGCCCACGACGCCTCGCTGTAGGTCCGGTCGGCGTTCGACAGCCCGACGATCTCGTCGTACGCGCTCTGCAGTACCGCCTTGTTGACCACCGGCGCCTTCACCACCAGCCCGTCCAAGGCGCCCTGCAGGGCTTCGGCCGCGGCGTCCAGCTCGGCCTGCGACCGGTCCAGTCGAGCCGTGTGGACGGCCTTGGCTGCGGCCAGGGCATCCTCCAGCGCGGCAGCCGACTGGTCGGTGAAGCCGCCCAGCTTGCCGGACAAAGCGTCCGCGGCATCGATCAGCACCCCGAGCACCGTCGGATCACCGACCCGGATCAGCTTGCCGACAGCGGCGTCCAGGGCGTCGGTGGCCTGATCGACCGAGGCCTGGCTGGCCTTCGGATCGTCCAGCACCGCCTGCCCGGCGGCCAGCGCCGACGCCAGGTCGGCAGTCGCCCACGAACTGGTGGTGTAGTCGCCGGCGTCCACCGCCTGCGCTGCCGCCATCGCCGCCTCCAGCGCTGTCACGTCGACCGACGGCGCCTTCTCGTCCAGTCGGACGTAGTCCAGCAGGAAGTCGCCGGCGGTGACGTCATCGGCCGGGTCGAACCGGAACTGCTTGAGCAACCCGCTCCAGCCCGGCACCTCGGAGAAGTCCAGGACGTACTCCCGCACCTGGTCGTCGTTGGGGACCAGCGGGATCGGCAGCGACTTCACCCCATCGAACGAGGGTTGGTCGGTGGTGCTGAAGAACAGCGTCCCCTTGCTGGCGGAGGTCTTATTCTGCAGCCCGATCCGGACCAGCTTCCACCGGCTCAGGTCGGCACCGATCGAATCGGGCGAGAAGAACTGGGCGTCGCCGTACCAGATATTGACGCCCTCCAGGTAGCCTCCCTGCGCCCAGCGGAAGTGCTCGATGCCGAACGGCGACCCCCAGCCCTGCAAGTCGGTGTCGAACTCCCAGGCCGGAATCGCGTCGTTGACGGTGACGGTCGCGACCACCGCCAGATCGTCCTCGGTGACCCCGCGGACGGTGAACACCCCGACCTTGGCATACGCCTCCGGCGGCACCGCGTCCCACACCACCGGAACCTGGGTGGTCGTACCGGAGGCGTTCTTCCGAGTGACGGTCGCCGGCAGCACCGGCGGGACCCGCAGGTTGGTCGCCACCGTCACCGGAACCAGGGTGAAGTCCTGCAGCCGGACGAAGTCGAGCTGGAACGAGCCCTTCCCGCCCCCGCCCTCGACCGGATCGAACCGCAACTGCTTCAACAGGCCGCGCCAGCCGGACTGACCGGTCATGTCGAGGGTGATGTCCACGATGCCCTCGGCGTCCGGGTGCAGCGGGATCGGCACGCTCTTGTCCTGGCTGAAGGTCGGGCTCGCGTCCGTGCTGTAGTAAAGCGTGCCCTCGGTGCCGGTGGTCTCCACCTGGAACCGCAACCTGATGCTGGGCAGCCCAGCCAGCTCGACCCACAGCTTGTCCGGCGAGTAGATCTGCGGGTCGGGGTGGACGATGCCACCGCCGACGTAACCGCCCTCCATCCAGCCGAAGCCGTCGATGCCGCCGGCACCGCCCCAGCCGTCGGTGCTCTCGGTAAACTCCCACGCCGAGACGTTGCCCAGTTGGGTGATCACGAAAGGCTCCACCCGCACCGATGAGATCGCCAACTCATCGGCCTCCCCCGGGGTCACCCGGATCCGAAGCTGGTCGAGCAAGCCCTTCCAGCCGGTCATCGAGCCGAGGTCCGCCTCGTAGTCCTGCCAGCCGTCGCCAGAGGCCGCCACCGACATGGCCATGCTCCGGCCGTCGGCGAAGCCGGCCGACCCGGTGGCGAAGAAGACCTGCACCGCGGTGGACGGCGAGGCGCCCTGCACCCGCACCTTCACCACGCTGTGGTTGGTGATGTCGGCCCGCAGGCCGGACGGCGAGTCGACCTGCCACCGCTCACCGCCAGTGGCGGCAGCGATCGCACCGTCGCGCCACACTGGCTGCGGACCGGCGGAGGCCGTCCATCCCTCGGCGTCGGCGCGGAAGTGCCAGGCCGCCACCGCGTTGTCCGGGGCGAACCGGGCGAAGTCCAGCGCCACGGCTCCGCCAGCGGCATCGTTCCCCAGCTCGATCGCGATCCGGTCGATGGTGCCCGACCAGTCGGGGTGGGTGGACAGGTCCACGGCGTACTCCGCGTACGAACCCTTCGTCCCGGTGAGCCGGATCGGCACCGAGCCGGTCAGCTCGGTTGCGCCCTCGGGCTGGAACCGCACTGCTCCCTGGGTGGAGGCGGTGCCATTGCGCAGCCGCAGTTTCAGGGTGCCGTAGTCGGCGGCGTTCAGCCCGAGGCCGGTCGGCGAGAGCAGCCGGGTGCCAGCCGCGGTGGTGCTGCTGCCGACGCTGCCCGCGGTCCAGCCGAAGCCGGGCGCGCCCTCGGACGTCCAGCCTTCGGCGTCGCGGGTGAACTCCCACGCCCAGCTCGGGTCGTCCGGGCCGGTCGGCGCGCCGGAGCGGACCGCCAGCTCGGCCACCTCGACCGGGCCGTCCACCCCGTCGGCGGTCAGCCGCACCGCCGAGGCGGTGACCGGATCGATGGTGATCTCGGTCGCAGCCTCGATCGCCGGCGCCTGCTGAACGGTCACCCAGTCGCCGCCCATCCGGGCCTGCAGCACCACGTTGCGCAGCCCACCCGGGCCGGGTTCGACCTCGATCCGCGACACCTGGGTGGGACGCCCGAAGGTCAGCGTCAGCCGCTCCTGGGTGTCGCCCGCAGCCCGCCACAGCGTGCTCGGGTCGCCGTCGGTGGCCTGGGCCGGGTTGGTCGGGTACCACTTCGCCGGTGCGAAGCTGGAGCCGGTCGCCCACGCGGTGTGGGCCGCGTTCTCACCGGCGGGCACCGCCGGCGCGGTGACGTTCCCGACGCCGTATTCGAAGTAGTCATGGGAGTACCTGCCGCTCTGCGGCTCCCACACCACCATGATCTCGTGCCGGTCGTCGGGTAGGCTGTAGCGTTCGAAGATCACCTGTTCCAGCGCCGCGACCGCGGCGTACTGGGTCACCCTGCCCTGGGACAGGCCGTCGATGAACACCTCGGCCTGGACACCGTCCGGACCGGTCGGAGCCACCCAGCGCACGCTTGAGCCGTTGAACGCCGCTCGGACGTAGTTGCGGTAGTGCTGGTCGGTCCGCGCCTGCGGGTTGACCGCGTAGCTGGTGGAACCACCCGAGGCACCGCTGTCGGGCACGATCACCCAGTCGCTCGCCGCGGGTCCGATGAACGCCTTCGCCTCGGTCGGCGCGCCGTCCTCGATCCGGTGATAGCCGTCGTCGGGGAGCTGCGGCACGCTGACCTCGGGCAGGTCCGGGAATTGCGCGACAGTCGGCGCCGCGGCGTCGAACACGTAGTCGAACCGGCTGGCCGGCGCCTTGTCGCCCAGCAGATAGGCGTCCATCGGGTCACCGGTGGTGGTGCCGTTGTCCCACCAGCTGAACTCCACCCGGGGCACGTCGCCAAGACCGGTCAGCAGGGCCCGGGGCACCCGGATCACCAGCTGGTTGCCGTCGGCGCGGTAGCTGAGGTCGTCGGCCACCGGCGTCCATTCCCAGCCGTTGCCGGCCCGCTCGAGCGTGGTGGTGGCGGCGGACGGGTCGCGGTTCACCGCGAAGTCGTAGCCCGACCAGCCGTTGCTGGCGTTGCCGTCCACGTCCAGGTACAGCGTCATCCAGTTGTCGTCGGTGTACGGGGTCAGCGGGTCTCGAGTGGCGGCCCGGAAGTAGAGGAACTCGTCGTCGTAGCTGACCTGACTGGTGACGATGTCGTTGCGGCCGGTGGTGTTGACGTAGGTCCTCTGGTCCACGCCGGCGTGGTCGCGGTGCGCGGTGTCGCCGGCCGGATCGCCGAACACCGGGGTGACGTCGTTCCACTGCGAGGCCGGGCCGTCCAGCGTGATGGTCCTGGGTCCGGACGCCCCGGCGGTGGGGTCGACGCCCTTGTAGCGGCGGATGTTGGCGACCAGTTGAAGGTAGTAGGCATCGCCGAAGCCGCCCTTCATCATCTCCAGGTCGCGGTTCCAGCGCTGATCGACGACGTCGTAGAACACCGGCAGATCGGTGGCGCGGGCCGCCCAGTTGCCGGCGATCCACTCGTTCCACTCCAGCACCAGGATGGACTCCGGATCCTGCGCGATCACGTGATCCCACTCCTCCTGGAAGTTGTAGCCGTGCAGCAGGGCGTCCTCGGACTCGTCCTCGGCGCCGTCGTGCCAGTTCTTGGACCTGGACGGGACCTCGTCGCGGGCTTCCAGCGCGGTGTAGCTGAAGATCGACGAACTTCCGGAGTTCTGCGCCGAGGAGACCGCCATCTGCTCGATGCTGCCGTCGGGGTTGAGGTTCGCCCGCTGCGGCCGGTCGAAGCTGATCCAGTCCCAGCCGTTTTCGGTCTGCGGCTCGTTCGGCCACTGCGCGACCCGGAAGCTGAAAAACTCACGCACCTGCGCGGAGGGGCTCGCCCCCAGGATCAGCGGCTTGCCCTCCCAGTAGAACCAGGTGCTCGGGTAGCGGTAGGGCGCGTCCGGGGCGTAGAAGGTGCGGTACAGCTCGTCCATCTTGGGGGTGGCGTCGGTGTGGGTCATGAACACCACCTGCGGCGCCTTGACGCCCTGTGCCTGCAGTTCGACGATCAGCCGCATCAGCAGCGCGACCTGGCCCTTGTACAGCTCGTTGTTGGAGGTGTCGAGCAGCAGGTAGTCGACGTCGGCCTCGGCGAGCAGTTCCAGGTGACGTCGCATCACCCACTCGTCGTCGCTGCGGTAGTAGCCGTAGAGCGGCTCTCCCCAGTAAGCGAAGTGGCCGGGTGTGGGCCAGGCGCCGCTGTCCGGGGTGGCCGCGGCGTCAGGGTCGGTGGCCAGCGTCGCGGTGTTGTTGAAGACGTTCTTGTACTCGCGGTGGTCGTTGGTGCCGTGCCACAGCGCGTAGAACACCCCCACCGTGCGGTCCCGGCGGGCCGGGGCCTGATCGGCCAGCGGCAGTTCGCGGCCGAGGGCGTCAGTCGCCGAGAGCGGGCCGTTGGCCTGCTGGACGGAGACCACCGCCGCATCCTGGCCGGCCGCCGTCCGGTCGCCTGGGGCGGCGGACGCCGGTGTGACGGCGAGCAGCCCGGCGAGCAGCGCGGGCGCCGCGATCAACACGGTCAACTGGCGGAAGGCACGGACTGGGGAGAATGTCAGCTTCATCGCTGGGGGCTTCCTCTCGGGTCGGATCGGCGGGATCCAGAGAAATAAATCGATTCATTCTCGAATTGGAGTCACTGTAGCACTGGCACTACCTAGCACGACAAGCCCCTGTTCGCATGATCTGAATCGATACATTCTGATCATCAACGGGATCGGCAGGAGGATTTCTGCGGATGTCCGTCCAATCGGCACTGATCGTCGGCCGGGCAGCAGTGTGAAATCCTGGGGTCATGCGACTGCTCCTGATCCGTCATGGCGAGTCGGAGAACAACCGCATCCGCTCCGAGACCGGCAGCTGGCAGGGTCGCTCCCCCGACCCCGAGCTGACCGACCTGGGCCACCGTCAGGCCAGCCGGCTGGCCGACTTCTATCTCGAGCGCGAACTCCCCCGTCCCGACGTGTTGCTGACCTCGCTGATGCGTCGCGCGGTGTCCACCGCCGCGCCGCTGGCCAAGGCACTCGACCTGCCATTGCGGGGCCACCCGCTGCTGTACGAGGTGGGCGGCGTGTTCGAGGCGGACGACGAGGGCCCGGAGGTGGCCGGCACCCCTCGGCCAGGCAGTCCGGCCAGCACGTTGCTGGCGCTGAGCCCGCACCTGGTGCTACCCAGCGAAGCGGACGAGAGCGGCTGGCACCGCCGCCCATTCGAGCCCCCGGCCCACGCCTGGGACCGGGCCTGCGAGGTCGCCGGCGAGCTGATCGCCCGGTACGGCGACACCGATCAGTTGGTCGCGCTGGTCGGCCACGCCTGGTTCAGCCAGTTCCTGATCCACGCCCTGCTCGGTTGGGAACCCGCGGCGGACGGCAGACTCACCGCCTGGCTGGTGATCAACAACACCGGGCACACCCTGATCGAGCTCGCCCCCGGCGATGACTGGCCGCCCGCCGTGGTGTGGCTGAACCGCCACGACCACCTGCCCGCGGACGAGGTCACCGGGTAGCCGGCGGACAGCCCCATCTGCCCAGCCTGGCCGCCGGCCAGCGCCTCAACCCACCCGTGGTCCGAACACCCGCCGGACGGCCTCCAGCCGCGCCAGTTGGTGACGGTCGTCGGGCAGCAGGTAGGAACCTTCGGTCCACTCGTTCCAGGCGTTGATGGTGATCTCCCGGTAGGCCCACGGCGATTCCTCGACGAATGCCTTCGCCCGCCGCAGTCCGCGCTCGAAGTCGGCCGGGCTCGCCTGCCAGCTCGGCGGGTAGGGCAGGCCGTCGCGGGAGTACGGGACGTCGGCGGCGACCCGCGGCGAGGCATCCCAGCCCACCGTGACATTGGGGTGGAAGGGTACCGGGAGCCGCTCCCGGTACCGCCGGTACTCGGCGAAGGCCTGCTCGCCGACCTGATCCCACGTGTCGGCGTGGGGGAAGGGGTGCGCGCTACTGTCGACGTGGTGGATCCACACGTACGAACTAGCCGATCGGAACCCCAGGGTCTCGATCAGCGACTCCGGATCCTTGATCGGGAGCTCGGTGGGCAGCACCGCGAAGCCCCAGACCACCGCGTCGAGATGGATGCCGGGATGCCCGGCCTCGCGAGCCCGTTGGTCGAACCAGCGCAGCGCCTCCGCCGCCGGCTCGACGCCACCCATCCCGCGGACGAAGGCACCCACCTCGTAGATCGAGAACCGCGGCCGGCCGTCGATCCGGGTGTAGTGCGGCTGGCTGAAATAGGCCGTGATCACGTGGTCGACCAGCCGTTCGAAAGCGGCCCGGTCGATCGAACCGGCCTTCAAGGTGGCGGGGGTGTTGACCAGATCGGTCCGTGGGAAGATGTCGAGCAGGTCGTGGTTGGCCCACATCAGCGAGAACTCCACCCGCTGCGGGTTGGGCGCGGCCAGGAAGCCCTCGTCCAGCGCCCGCTGCAGGTAGGGACCGTCGTCGTACCAGTAGTAGTCGAAGATGAACCCGTCGATGCCGTGGCTGTCGGCCAGCTCCAGGTACGACTGCGCCACCGCCGGGTCGGCCTCGTCCTGATAGCCCAGCGCCGGCATGATCGGCTGGTAGTGCCCGGCGAAGCGCGGCACCGCGTCGCGGACCACCGTCCATTCGTCCCAGCCGTCGCCGAACCAGGCGGCGTTGCGGGCGTCCCGGTGGTAATCGGGGAAGTAGTAGGCCAAAAGCTTCGGTCGGGTCATTTCACTGCTCCACTCGCCAGGCCCTTGCGGAAGGTGCTCTGCAGGGCTAGATAGAAGGCCACCACCGGCAGGCTGATCAGCACGTTGGCGGCGAAGATCTTCGGGGTGTCGGCCAGCCGCTGGCTCTGGAAGTAGACCGGCACCTGGGTGACCACCTTCAGGTCGACATCCTGCAGGAAGAGCAGCGGCAGCAGGTACTCGTTCCAGGCGGCCAGGAAGGTGAAGATGGCGATCACCGACAGGATCGGACGGCAGATCGGCAGCACGATGCTGATCAGGGTGCGGAAGGTTCCAGCGCCGTCCAGCGTTGCGGCCTCGAACACCTCCACCGGGATGGCGCGGATGTAGTTGGCGCCGACCAGGACGCCGAACGGGATCGACAGCGCGGTCAACGGGATGATCACCGCCCAGTAGGTGTCGAACAGTCCCAGCGACTGCACCAGCGAGAACACCGGCACCACCAGGGCGATCGCCGGCATGGTCAGGCCGGCCAGGATCAGAGTGGCGATCACCCCGGTGCCCCGCGGCCGGAGCGCGGCGGTGGCGTAGGCGGCGCTGATCGCCAGCACCAGGACGGCGATGACAGTGACGAAGGTGATGATCGCGCTATTGGTCAGGAACTGCACGAACGGCGTGGTGGTGAAGACCGCGACATAGTTGTGCCAGCCCTCGCCGCCCACCGAAACCCGGACGATCAGCCACAGCGGAATCACCAGCACCACCAAGGCGATCAGGATCGCGAGCTGGCTGAGGATCCGGCCGAGCAGGGCCTGCTTGACGAACATCAGTTCACCGCCCGCTGGGAGAGTCGCACCTGGAAAACCGCGAAGATCAGCGCGATCACGACCAGCACCATCGACATCGCGGCTCCGTAGCCGGCGTGGAACTGCAGGATGACCTGCTTGTAGATGTAGGTGCTGAGGAACTCGGTCTCCGTCCCGGGACCACCGCCGGTGGTGAGGAAGACCACGTCGAAGGTCTTCAGCGAGCTGATCACCCCCAGCACGATCAGCACCAGGTGCGATCCGGCGACCAGCGGTGCGATCACGTGCCAGAGCAGCTTGACGGTGCCGGTTCCGTCTAGCCTGGCCGCCTCGATCAGGGAGGGGTCGATCTGGGAGATCGCCGCGTCGTAGATCACGAAGCTGTAGCCGGTGTACTGCCAGATGTTGATCGCGACGATGGTCAGTAGCGCGGTGGTCGGGTCGGCCAGCCAGGGGTGGGCGAAGCCCTGCAGGCCGATCGCCTGGAGCAGCTGGTTGAACTCGCCGTCCGGGGTGAGCAACAGCCGGAACGAGGTGGCGACGATCGCCGGCGAGATCACCACGGGGACGAAGATCAGGGTGCGCAGCAGCCCGCCGCCCACCGTGCGGGTGCGCACCAGAACGGCCAGCAGGAAGCCCAGCACCAGCTGGATGGCCACGGTGCCGGCGGCGAACAGCAGCGTGTTGCGGACCGCCTTCCAGAACACCGGGTCGCCCAGCAGGGACAGGTAGTTCGTGGCGCCGACCTGCTCGTGGGACGGCGAGATGCCATTCCAGTCCCAGGTGGAGAAGGCGGCGTTCGCCACGATGCTGTAGTGGACCACGCCGGTCACCAGCAGCAGCGCGGGCAGCGCGTAGAGATACCCGCTCCAGGAGGTCCGCCGCCGGGGTGCGGAGGCGGCCCGGACGCGCGCCGCGCGACTGCCGGTCAGTTGGCTCATCAGGCTTCCTTAGGGTGCTGGCCGGCGCACTCGCTGCGGGCGCCGGCCAGCATCGAGATCAGCGGCTCAGCGAGGCCGAGACGCCCTGCACGGTGGCCAGCGCGGCAGCTGGCTCCGCGGTTCCGGCGGCCACCTCGGACAGCGCCTGGCCGAGCGCGGTCTCCAGATCGGGGTACGGGATCTGCCGCGCGCCGACCATGGCGGCCAGCGACTGCTGCTGCCGCTCGATGTCCGCGACCTGGCTCGGGTCGATCACGTCGGCGGTGGAGACCGGGACGCTCAGCAGCGCCGGGAAGTTGCCCACCGAGGCCTGGATGGTCTGCCCGGGCTCACCGGCCAGGAAGGCCAGCAGCTTCCAGGCCGCCTCCTTGTGCTTGCTCTGGCCGTTGATCGCCCAGCCGTTGTCCGGGCCGCCGAAGGCTGCGGTCGGGGCGATGCCCGCCGCCGCGCCGGGGAACGGCGCGGAGAGGAAGATGCCCTCGATCGGCTTGGAGACGCTCTGCTGCGACACCGCCAGGCCGGTCTTGGTCATCGAACCGGGAGTGTTCCAGGTGCCCAGCGCAATGAAGGCGGCCTTGCCCTCCAGGAAGGAGGTGAAGGCATCGGGGTACTCGGCAACGGCGGTGGCGCCGTCCGGGATGATCCCGGTGGTGAACAGCGACTTCCAGGCGTCCATCGCCTGCACGAACTCCGGAGCGGTCCAGTCGGTCCTGCCTTCGATCGCGTCGTAGACCAGCCCCGGCTTGATGCTGTTGATCAAGGACAGGAAGACGTCCAGGTTGATCCAGGCATCCTTGGCGCCGTGGGCCAGGCAGTCGTGGCCGGCGGCGACGATCTTCTTGCAGGCCTGTTCCCACTCAGCCAGATCCTTGGGCACCTCGACCCCGACGTCCTGCAGCATGCCGGAGTTGTAGTAGATGAAGCCGGCGGCGCTCATGTAAGCCGGGAAGCCAACCTGCTTGCCGTCCTTCTGCAGTTGGCTGAGGCCGAGCTGGTTGAACTTCTGCTGCCAGTCGCTGCCCCACTCGGTGGCGGCCAGCGGGCCGAGATCCTCGACCAGTTCGCCGTAGTTGGCAACCAGGCCGCCCGGCGACAGCTGCAGCACGTCGGGGCCGTTGGGCGAGGTCAGCGCCGACCGCAGGTTATTGAGGTAGTCGGCGTTGGAGTACGGGGTGAACTCGACCTTGATCCCCGGGTTCGCTGCCTCGAAGGCGGCGATGGTCTTCTCGTACTCGGCGACGTTCCAGGCCCACCAGTTGATGGTGACCTCCTCGGCAGGGGCGGACGAGCCGGGCGGGGCGCTGGTGCTGGGTGCTGGCGACGCGGCCGGGCTGCAGGCGCTCAGCGCCAGCAGGGCCGCCACCGCGCCTGCTGCCAGGCGTGCGATGCGAGGGATGGTGGACATTCGGATACTCCTTTGTAGCGGCATTGTGGACGGTTCTCGGTGTGGTCGCCAGCGACCTTGCGGATCGACTGGAGTGGTCATCTGATGCGCTCAGCCCCCTTCCCGATCGGGCGAGCTGGAGACCAGGCGATACCGCCCGCTCTCCAGCTCCGCCGAGACCAGGGAGCCGGTGCCGCGCACGGCCCGGACTCCGGGGTGTTCGACCAATGGCCGGCCAGACTCGGTGACATCGTCGAGGGACGCTGCGGGAACCGCGATCCGGGCGGTAGTGCCGGCCGGCAGTTCCAGTTCCCAGTGCAGACCGTCCGGCTGGAAGGACCAGCCGCTGACGATCCGGCCGCGGGGGCTGTCGAAGCTCGCCGACACCGCACCAGCCCGGCGGGAGAAGGCGGGAGCCATCTCCAGCGCGGTCCAGCCGATTGAGTCCGGATGCTGCCGGATGCCCGCGGCGTGGCCGTAGAACCACTCCCCGATCGAGCCGAGGGAATAGTGGTTGAACGAGTTCATCTCGGCGCTCTGGAAGCCGCCCTCCTCGGTCCAGCCGTCCCAGCGTTCCCAGATCGTGGTGGCGCCCCGGTCGACCGAGTACAGCCAGGAAGGGTAGTCGCGGCGGAGCGCCAGCTCCCAGGCCAGGTCGGGTCGGCCGAGGTCGGTGAGCACCGGCAGCAGCCGGCCGACTCCCAGGAAGCCGGTGGTCAGCGCCGGCCCGCGACGCTCCACGGCGCGCACCAGCGCGGCTTCCACCGCCGGCCGCTGGGCGGGCGTGGCCAGGTCGAAGGCCAGCGTCAACAGGTAGCCGGTCTGGGTGTCGCCGGTGATCG
The DNA here is from genome assembly GCA_049840415.1 of Propionicimonas sp. Taxonomy (GTDB): domain Bacteria; phylum Actinomycetota; class Actinomycetes; order Propionibacteriales; family Propionibacteriaceae; genus Propionicimonas. The sequence goes on from JASGLB010000002.1 coordinate 298,318, forward strand.
TCCCGTCGGCGGCGATGAACTCCCGGCGGAAGGCCTCACCGATCCGGTCGGCCAGCTGGCCGAAGCGCAGCGCGGCGTCCCGCTCGCCGAGGATCTCCCCCACCCTCTGAGCGATCCGGGCGCTGTGGGCGAAGTAGGCGGTGGCCAGCAGGTCCCGGTCGGTCACCTCGCCGGGGTTCAGCCAGTCGCCGTAGTGCAGGCCCACCGCGTGGCGCCAGATCAGGGACGGATTGTGCCGCTCGATGTGGTCGACCCAGGCGACGATCGATTCCCAGGCGTCGGTCAGGAACCGCGGATCGGCGTACCAGCGGTAGAGCTCCCAGGGGATCATCACCCCGCCGTCCCCCCAGGCCGGCGCCCCTTGTTGCGGCAGCCGCAACCGGGGGGCGACGTCCGGGAAGGCGCCGTCGGCGTCCTGTGCGTAGCGGACATCGCGTAGCCAGTTCCGGAAGAAGGCGGCGACGTCGGCGTTGTAGGCGGCGGTGGGCAGGAATACCTGGGCGTCGGCGAGCCAGCCAAGCCGCTCGTCGCGTTGCGGGCAGTCGGTGGGAACGGAGACGAAGTTGCTGCGCTGACCCCAGCGGATGTTCGACTCCAGTTGCTGCAGCGCCGGGTTGGCGAAGCTGAGGGTGCCGACCTCCCGGTTGTCGCTGCGGACCGACAGCGCCTCGATCCGGATGGCGCCGAGCGCCGCGACGTCCCCGGTCAGTTCGACGTACCGGAAGCCGTGGCTGGTGAACTTCGGTTCGAAGTGGGAATGCCTGCCGTCGGCGACGTAGCTGTCGGTGGCCTCGGCGGTTCGCAGGTTGGCGGTGTACAGCTCGCCGTCGGCCATCGCCTCGCCGTGCCGGATCCGGACCGACTGGCCCCGGCGCAGCCGGGAGACATCGAGCCTGATATTGCCCACCAGGTTCTGGTGGAAGTCGACCAGCACGGCGCCGCCGGTGCTGACCACCACCTCTCCGGGGAGGCGTTCGCAGACCCGGATCGGCACCCGGCCGAGCGAGGACAGCTCGGTACCGTCGCGCGGGCTCACCTGAACCGCACGCCACTCGCCGTCGGCACCGCCGGCGGTGGCCCAGTCGCCCAGCTCCGCGCGATCGTCGACCAGTTGACCCATCAGCAGGTCGGCGTACCGGATCGGGCCGTCGGTGGCGGTCCACTCCGAGTCGGTGACCACCAGCTGCCGGCGTCCGTCGGCGTAGTCGATCTCCAGTTGGGCCAGCAGCTCGGGCTGGGTGCCATAGTGTTCGGCCTGCCGGCGGCGGTCGAAGCCGACGTAGCCACTCCACCAGCCGGGGGCGACGAAGCCACCGATCGCGTTGCTGCCGCGGGTGAGCAGGGCGGTGACATCGAGCGACTGGTACTCGATCCGGTCGGAATAGTCGGTCCAGCCGGGCGCCAGGCGATGATCCGAGGCCTCGCGTCCGTTCAGCAGAACCTCGTAGATGCCACGAGCCGTGACGTAGAGCCGAGCGCGGGCCACCAGCCCGTCCACCTGAAACTCGCGGCGGAAGTAGGGCGGCGGGTCGAGGTAGCGGACGGCCAGGCTGCGGCCGTCGTCGCTGGGCGGCTCGGCGTAGCGCCGCTCGCCGTCACCCTGCCGGATCCAGGAAGCGGACCAATCGTCCTCGGCCAGCAGGCCGGTCTCGAAACAGGACGACGCCACCGAGCAGACCCGGCCGCCGGTGCCGCGAAGCTGCACCGACCAGACGTACTCGGTCCGGGACCGCAGCGTGCCGCCGTAGCGCATCCCGCAGGGCGAGCCGGCCACCCAACCGCTGTTCCAGACCACTTCGCCGTCCGGCTGCCGAACCACCACCCGCGCGCCGGTGACCGGCTCGGCGCCGGCGGTCAGAATCCAGCTCAGCCAGGGCGGCTCGCTGACTCCCAGCGGCCTTGGCGCGTAGTCGCACAGCAGTCGTTCGGCGGTTGCCACCATTGGCCGGGATACCTCGACCAGGCCTTCGGTAGCCAACTCCATTGACGACACCCATTCTGAACAACTGAACCGATTCATTCAAGCCTTGACGCTGACGCTAGTGCTAGCCCGTGACATAGTCAAGCAGGCAGGATCACGAATATGTATCGATTCATCCAGGGTGTTCCGCCGCGGCGGTCAGCCACGCGGCGAGCTGCTGGCCCGGGCCACCAGTTCCGGCGGCAGCAGCACGTGCTCGCGCCGGTAGCCGGTGGGATCGGAGGATTCGGCCAGCAGCATCCGGATCGCCTCCCGGGCGATCTGCTCGGTGGGCTGGACGATCGAGGTCAGCGGCACCGTCGCCGAGGAGGCGAAGTCGATATCGTCATAGCCCACCAGCGCGATGTCGTCGGGAACCCGAAGTTCGGCGCCGGCCAGCAGCGCTTGCAGGATGCCGACCGCCAGCAGGTCGTTCGCGGCGAAGACCGCTTCCGGGCGGTCGGCGGCAGCCATCGCGACCAGCCGCTCCCCCAGCCGGCGGCCCTCGCTCAGCGACAGGTCGGCGGTCTCCATCACGGTCAACCACGCCCCTGGCAGATCACGGACGGCCCGGCTCGCTCCGGTCAGCCGGTCCACCACCTGGTGCAGCGGCCCACCAGCGAAGGCGATGTGACGCCGGCCGCTCTCGACCAGGTGCTGCACCGCGACGTAGCCGGCGGCGACCCCGTCCAGTTGGACCGACGAGTATCGATCGTCGGTGGTGCTGCCGAGCAGGACGACCGGGGTGCCGTGGGAACGCATCGCCTCCAGCCGGGCGGAGGCCCCGGCGATCGGGGCGATCATCAGGCCCCTCACCCGCTGCTGTTCGAAGAGGTCGACGTAGCGATCCTCGCGGGCGTGGTCCTGGTCGCTGCTGCCCACCACCACGGTGTGGTCGAACTCCTCGGCCACCTGCTGCGCGGCGTGGGCGACACCGCCGAAGAAGGGGTTCATCAGGCTCATCGCCACCAGCCCGAAGGTGGGGTTCACTCCCTGGCGAAGCTGGCGGGCCACGTCGTTGCGGACGAAGCCGAGGTCGTCCATCGCGCGACGGACCTTCTCGAGGTTGGCCGACGTCACGGACTCCGGCCGGTTCAGAACGTTGGAGACCGTCCCCACCGAAACGCCAGCGAGTTCCGCAACATCCCGGATCCTCACCGGTCGTGCCGCATTCTTCACCACGGGTCGATTGTGGCCCCTGACCGGTAGGTTGTGCCACTCCCCGACGACGCCAGCGGGACCGGGCCTCCGCGGAGGCACCGGTCCCGCCGTGAGGGGTGGTGGGGGTTACTTGGCGTCGCGGGCCAGGAAGCTCCACGCGGCACCGGCCATCGGGACGATAACCCAGGCGGCCAGGGCGATCAGCGCCACCCCGTAGCTCGGGGTACCCGGCATGGTGGCGTCCACCGCGCCCATGCCCAGCCTCATCCCCAGCGAGCTCGGCAGGTAGTTGGCCACCTGGTCGAGCCACGGCCACTTCACCAGCTGGCCGGCGATCTGCAGCATGGTCGGCAGCAGGAAGACCACCGCCACCATGCTGGTGATCGCTCCGGCGGTGCTGCGCAGAATGCCCGCGGCGGCGAACGAGAACAACGCGATCGCGACCAGGTAGAGGGTGGTGCCCAGCAGGCTGGTGAGAGTCTGGGTGGTGGCGATGCTGGCGGCAGACTCGGGCATCAGCACCACGCTGGTCAGCACGCCGGCTGCCACCACGACGGCGGCGACCAGGAAGGACAGGACGGTGAGGACGGTGGCCTTGGTGGCCATCACCAGGCCGCGGCGCGGGGCGGCGGTCAGGGTGGAGAGGATCATGCCGGAGGCGTACTCGCTGGCGAAGAGGAACACCCCAAGCACCCCGAAGACCAGCGCCAGCAGGCTGGCCGGGAAGCTGGTGACGGTGGTCAGAAACTCGGTGCCGGTGATCGGTTCGTCGGCGAACAGGGCGCGGAGCGCGGAGCCGATCGCCAGGCTCATGAAGATGCCCACGGCGGTGGAGAGGATGATGCTGGAACGGACCGAGCGGAGCGAGAGCGCCTTGATCCACTCCGAGCGGGCCAGGCCGGAGAAGCCCAGCCGGGAGACCTGGACGGCGGGCACGGTGGCGGTGGGACGGGCGAGGGTTGCGGTGGTCATGATGCGAGTCCTTGTCTGGTGGGAGGTGGGTCAGGCGGCGAGACCGGCCGGCTGGGCCTGGTACTCGAGTTCGTCGCGGGTCAACGCCAGGTAGGCGTCCTCGAGGCTGCCGGCGAGCGGCGCGAGCTGGTGGAGTTCAATCCCCTGCCGGGCGCACAGTCGTCCGATCTGACGGGCTTCCAGCCCGCTCACCACCAGCGTCCCGGCGGCCTCGACCTCGATGGTCAGCTCACCGGAGGCCGGCGGCGTGGTGCGCAGCAGGTGGACCAGCCGGGTGGCCTCCGGGGAGGTGACCCGTACCCGGGGGGCGGTGCCGCCGAGCAGTTCGGCGATCGGCGCGTCGGCGATCACCCGGCCGCGGCCCAGCACGATAACGTGGTCAGCGGTCTGCGCCATCTCGCTCATCAGGTGGCTGGAGAGCAGCACCGTCCGGCCCTCGGCGGCCAGGCCGCGGACCAGGTTGCGCACCCACAGCACCCCGTCGGGGTCGAGGCCGTTGACCGGCTCGTCCAGGATCAGCACCTGCGGGTCACCGAGCAGAGCAGCCGCGATGCCGAGCCGCTGGCCCATCCCCAACGAGAAGCCGCCCACCCGGCGCTTGGCGACCTGGGTGAGGCCGGTGAGCTCCAGCACCTGGTCGACCCGGCGGTCGCCGATCCGGTGAGTGGCGGCCAGCGCGCGGAGGTGACTGCGGGCGGTGCGTCCGGGGTGCACGCCCTTGGCGTCGAGCAGCACCCCGGCGACGGCCATCGGCGAATGGTGCTGGGCGAACGGCCGGCCGGCGATGGTGACCTGACCGGAGGTGGGACGATCCAGGCCGACCATCAACCGCATCGCGGTCGACTTGCCGGCGCCGTTCGGGCCGAGGAAGCCGGTCACCCGGCCGGCGGCGATGTCGAAGCTGACATTGTCCAGGGCCACCTTGCTGCCATAGTGCTTGGTCAGGCTGTGGGCTGTGATCATGGCGGGGGTTCCTCACTCGGTTGGGGTTCGTTGCGTTACCCCGAGTCTTTCGAGGACGGACCTGCCGCCGCGTCGCCCGCGGGTACTGTCCTGCGGTGCCACCCGGGCCGGCGTGGTACCTGGGTACTACGCCCTCCGGGCGAGTGTCGGGTTACTGCAACTCGATCGCGTCAGCGGGCCGAACTCGGCCCCCAGGCAGCATCGAGTTGCAGAAAAGCGACAGACCCAGCCAGGTTCCACCGGCGCCCACCGGGGACGGTTCTGGGACACGGGGTCTGGGACACGGGGACGGTTCCCCGTCCCAGCTTGTCGGGCCGACCTGGGGCGAACCTGCTACAGCCCCTGCTCCTTGGCGAAGATCACGGCGTGGATCCGGTCGCGCAGGTCGAGCTTGAACAGCACCCGGCCGACATGGGTCTTCACCGTCGACTCCGAGAGGAACAGCCGCTGGCTGATCTCGGCGTTGTTCAGGCCCTCGGCGATCAACGCCAGCACCTCGCGCTCCCGTTCGGTCAACACCTCCAGCGCGGCCGACACGGCGGCGGCCGGCTCCGGATCGGCCGGGCGGGCATCGAGCGCTCCGCCGCGCAACTGCTCCAGCATCCGGCGCATGGTCGCCGGGGCCATCACGGCATCGCCGCTGGCCACCCGGCGGATCGCGTCCACCAGCTCGGTGGGCCGGGCGTCCTTCAGCAGGAAGCCGCTGGCACCGGCCTGGACGGCGCTGTGCGCGTACTCGTCCAGGTCGAAGGTGGTCAGCACCAGCACCCGGACGCCGGGGTACTCGGCGACGATCCGGGCGGTCGCCTCGATGCCGTTCAGCCGGGGCATCCGGACGTCCATCAGCACCACGTCGCAGCCGCCGTCCAGCCGGCCCAGCAGTTCCAGCGCGGCCTGCCCGTCGCTGGCCTCGCCGGCCACCACGATGTCCGGCTCGCGCAGCAGGATCAGCCGGAACCCGGTCCGGATCAGGTCCTGGTCGTCCACCAGCAGGACGCGGATCTGGTCACTCATCGGTTGCCTCCGTCATCGCCGCCGCCATCGGCAGGGTGGCGGTCACCTGCCAGCCCCGCGGCTCGATCGGACCGTGCCGCAGTTCGCCGCCGAACACCCGCACCCGCTCGGCCAGGCCGGCCAGCCCCTGACCGGAGCCGACCCCGGTCATTCGCGCGGCCTGCCCGGGCGCGCCGCCGTCGTCGGTGATCCGGACCACGGTGACCTCGGGCCGCTCCTCGATCCGGACGGACGCGGTGGCGCCCGGCCCGGCGTGGCGCAGGGTGTTGGTCAGCGCCTCCTGCACGGTGCGGTAGATCGCCAACTCCCGTCCCTGGTCACCGGGCTGGCCGGGAGTGCCGTGGAAGGTCAGCTCGACGGTGAGCCCGGCTGCGCGGAAGCCCTCGATCAGCTCGGGCAGCGCGTCCAGCCCCGGGGTGGGGGCCAACTCGGCGGCGGCGGTCGGGTCGGGGTCGCGCAGCACGCCGATCAGCCGGCGCATCTCGGCCAGCGCCGCCCGTCCGGTCTCGGCGGACTGTTCCATCGCCCTGGCCGCCTCGGTCGGTTCGATCTCGGCCGCCCGGGCCGCACCCTCGGAGAGCATCACCATCACCGAGACCGAGTGGGCGACGATGTCGTGCATCTCGCGGGCGATCCGGGAGCGTTCCTCGGCCACGGCCAACCGGGCCAACTGGTCGCGCTCCCGGGCGAGCTGGTGGGCGCGGTCGATGATCGCCTCGGTGTAGCGACGGCGGTTGCCGGCATTGATGCCGAGCATCACCGGGATCAGCATCAGCAGGCCGTTGGTGATCCCGACGGTGATGACGCCCTCGGGGCCCATCACCAGATCCTCCTCGCCCGCCAAGGTGGCGGCTGGCTGGGTGAGCAGCAGGGAGGCCAGCGAGCCGATCACCGCCAGGCCGTAGCCGATCCAACCCTCCCGGACCGATCGGTAGACCGGCACCGAGTAGAGCAGCACCCAGACCGCCAGCGCGGTCATCGCCAGCGGGACCAGATCGATGAAGGAGGTCGCCGCCAACACCGCAGCCAACCCCCACAGCGGGTAGCGCCGCCGGCAGAGCAACGCCACGAACGCCAGCGCCACCAGCACCACCAGGAGCAGCGCGCCGGGGAAGGTCAGGTAGGAGAGCCCGGCGGTGCCGGCCGGCCCGCCCATCTCCTGCGTGAGGGCGGTGTCCACCACCGCCAACCCGGCCGTCCCCAGCAGGTAGATCCCGGCGATCGTTCCGTCCACCCAACGGGGATGTTGCCGCATCAACCGACGGATCGCACCCGGCTGTCGCGGCAGGTCGATCGGCGGGGTGGCCGGCGGGTCGATCGTCACGGCGCCCGGGCGGGGAGCGGCCGGCGGTCGAAGCGAAGCATGCGGTCAGTCTATTTGCTCGGCCCGGAGGACCGACGCCCCGCCTTGGCGGGACGCCGTCACCAGCCCAGCGGTTCGATCGGTGATTCCTTAGGATGCTTGGGTGACCTCCCTGGTGATCCGACCCCCTGAACCCGCTGACGCGCCGGAATGGTTCGACTTCATCCTCGAGCAGCAGGCCCACACCTACCGCGGGATCGTCCGGCCGGATTTCGCCGAGGTGCAGCACGGCTACCGGGAGGACTGGGTTCCGGCGTTGGCGGCGTCCTTCGCCGAGCCGGGGACCGCCCGCCGGCTGATCGCCCGGCAGGACGGACGGGTGGTCGGGGCGGCTTCGATCGTCGATGCCCCCGGCGACTGGGAAGTCGAGATGGAGCTGATTCCGCCGCCGGCGGCCCGCTGCCTGGATCGGCTGTATCTTCACCCGGAGCTCCATGGTCGGGGACTCGGATCGAAGCTGCTCGCCGCGATCGACGACGGTCGCGACCTCTATCTCTGGCTGATCGACGACAACACCGCAGCGCAGGCCTTCTACCGCCGCCGCGGCTTCGTCGACGAGCCGGAGCCGTTCAACACCGGCGAGTCGTGGGGCCACGTGAACATGCATCGGATGGTCCGCCGGACGATCTCGGGAGGCGCGTTCGATGCCTGACCCGCAGCTCGCCGTCACCAGCAATGTCACCGACGTCGCCCTGGTCTTCGAGGGCGGCGGGATGCGGGCCAGCTACTCGTCCGGGGTGCTGAGCGCGCTGCTGGAAGGCGAGGTGTTCTGCGACTGGGTGGGCGGCATCTCCGCCGGCACCACCTGCCTGGCCAACTATCTCTCCCGCGACTCGGCTCGGGCCAAGCGCTCCTTCACCGACTTCGCGCTGGAGCCCGAGTTCGGCGGCGTGGGCACCTTCCTGCGCGGCAAGGGCCTGTTCAACGCCGAGTGGATCTACGAACACACCTCAGAGCCCGACCAGGCGCTGCCGTTCGACTGGGAGACGTTCTGGGCCAACCCGGCCGGCTGCGGGATCGGCGCGGTCCGCTGCGAGGACGGCGAGATGGTCTACTGGGGCCGCTCCGAGGTGGCCGAGCCGCTGGACCTGATGCGCCGGGTGAGGGCCTCGTCCACCATGCCGATCCTGATGCCCTGGACGGTGATCGACGGCGTCGCCTACGCCGACGGCGCGCTCGGCCCGACCGGGGGCTTCGCCATCGATGCGGCCCAGGCTGCCGGCTATCGCCGGTTCATTGTGATCACCACCCGGGAACGGGGCTACCGCAAGCCGAAGCTGTCGCGTCCCAAGGCGGTACGGGCCCTGATGCACCGCTACCCCGCGGTCGCCCAGGGCCTGATCGACCGGCCGGCCAACTACAACCGCAGCCTGGACGAACTGCATGCCCTCGAGGCGGAGGGCCGCGCCTTCCTGCTGTTCCCCGAGCAGATGCCGATCGGCAACAACGAGCGCGACATCGCCAAGCTCGAGGCGATGTACGCCCAGGGCCTGGCCCAGGGCCGAGCCGCGCTGCCGGCGATCCGGGAGTTCTGCGGGCTCGGCTGAGCTGCTGGCAGCGAACGGCGGCCCCGAGCCTGCCGAAGGGTTCCGCTGTCCAACCGCCACCGCGCGGACAGAAACCGGGGAGCAGCGGCCGGTCGCGGGGATTATCCACGCGAGTGACCTCTGCTCCCCGGTTTGTGTCAGCGGTGGGCAGCTGAGTGGGACGGGGAGGACGGTCCCCTGGGGCGCGGGGAGGGGGGTCAGTGAGTTCAGAGCGCGAGCCATTGCTTGTCGTGGAGTGGCCGACCAGTGTTTCCTAGGGTCATGGAGCCCCCCACCAGATCCGTCCTGTCGCCCGCCCGCAGCGCTCGGCGGCCCGGACCTGAGGACGGACGATGACTGCTCCCGTGCTCGACTACAGCTATCTCGCTCCCTCCGGGCTCACCCAGCAGGACGGGCAGGCGCACCTCGGCCTGGCCACCAGCGGCGGCCTGGCTCCCTCCGGCCGGGTGGCCCATCCCTACTTCTTCGCCGGGTTCGTCGAGCATCCGGGCGTGGTCGCCCAGGGGCTGCTGACCGTGGCCCGGGTCGCCCGCACCCGGTTCTACGTGCCACCGGGCATGCTGGCCGCCATCCTGCGGGCCGCCGACCCGGTGGTCACCTCGACCCCGGAGGGGCTGCGGTTCGAGTCGTTCAGCGCCTGCTGCGGGGTCTACGCCCGGCTTGACGTGGACGCCGCCGCCCTGGACGCCAGCCACACCGCGATCGGCGTCACCAACGTGGACGTCAACCCGCCGCTGCGCCAGGCGCTGGCCGGGCTGCGGGCGTCCGAACCGCTGCTGCTGAACGTCGGCGAGGACGAGTTGCGGGTCGCCACCCTGGACGGCGAGGTGGTCGAGGAGAAGGTGCCGCTGCCGAAGCGGTGGCTGAAGGGGTTCGCCGAGACCCAGTTGCTGTCGGCCGGCATGACCCCGCAGCAGGAGCTCACCGGCCCGGCGATCCGGCAGTTCGTCCAGGCCCTCCCCCGCTCGAGCGCGACCAAGACGGTGATGTGGGCCACCCGCGCGGCCCGGACGGTGCGGCTGGCGTCCGGTCCGACGCCGGGGTCGGTCTGCGTCGCCGGTCCGGAACGGCTGCGGGTGTTGGAGCCGCTGCTGCGGTACGCCACCGGGCTGCGTGCCTACGGTCCGGACGCCGAAGCCGGGTCGCTCCCGCTGCCGTCCGCCTGGGTGGTGGAGCTGCCCGGCGCCCGGCTCACCGTCGGGCTGAGCCCGGAGAAGTCCCGCGGTTTCTCCGGCGAGGGCGCGGTGCTGCACTCGCTGGCCGGGGACGAGGTGGCCGAGGACGCCGACCTGGTCTCCGCCCTGCTCGCCTTCGAACCCCGGATCGACGTGGCCCGGCTCGCCGCCGACGCCGCGCTCAGCCAGCAGCGGGTGACCGGTGCGTTGAACCTGCTGGCGTCCTCCGGTCAGGTGGGTTTCGACCTGACCAGCGGTGCCTACTTCCACCGTCCGCTGCCGGTGAACCCGGACGCCCTGCAGACCCTGCACCCGCGGCTGGCGGACGCCCAGAAGCTGGTCGCCGCCGGCGCCGTGACCCCGGTGGATGGCGGCCTCGTCCAGGTGATGTCCGCCGGCACCAGGTACGACGTCCGGCTCGGCGAAACCGCCGCCGACGATCGCTGCACCTGTCCGTGGTACGCCAAGTACCGCGGCACCCGCGGGCCGTGCAAGCACACCCTGGCCGCCCGGATCGCCACCCGTCCCGGCGAGGAGAGCGAACCGGCATGACGCTCGACCTCAGCCAACGCCGAGCACTGCTCCGCCAGGCCCTTGCGGACAACGACCCCGCGGACTTCGCGGGGTTCGCGGCGGCGGTCGCGGCAGCGAGCCCGGACGACCGGGCCTCCCTGGCCCGGACGCTGCCGCCGTCCCGGCTGTTCCGTGAGCAGGGCCCGACCCCGCGAGCGGCCTTCGTGGTCACCGCGCTCGGCAAGCCCACGCTGGCGGCCGACACGATCGTCCCCATCGACGTCAACCTGAAGCAGAAGTACGGCGACCGTCGGGCGGCGATCACCACCGCTGTGCTGGCCGCCGCCGGCGACCGTGACACCGCCTGGCTGACCGAGTACGTCGACCTGCTGGCCGAGCGCGACTGGTGGGGCGAGGGGCTGGTCTGGCCGGTCTGCCGCGGGCTGGTCCGCGGCCGCGAACTGCCAGTGGAGTCGGCGGCGTACCTCGCGCTGTTCGTCCGGCAGGTGACCGGGGAGAACCAGGGCGATCCGGGTCCGGTGCACGGAGCCCGGATCCAGCAGCGGCTGCGGGACCAGCCCGACCTGATCGAGAACGAGTTCTGGGCGCTCTTCCGGGTGGAGGGCTGCGGCTCCAACTATCTGCTCTCCGACTACTGCCTCGATGCCTGGAACACGGCGATCCTGGGTTTGTGCCAGGAGGTGCCCGGGTTCCGGGAACGGCTGCTGGATGAGAGCCTGCGGGCACTGTTGCGGGACTTCTCGACCAAGAACGTGCTGTGGTACCACCGGCTGCACCGCACCATCGATCCGACCCCGGACGAGGTGGCCGCCCGGCAGCACGACTACCTCGCCGCGCTGGCCACCACCCCCAGCACCGCGGTCGGGCTGGCCCAGGACATGCTGGCCCGAGCGGTGGACCGGCTCGATCCGTCCGCCCTGCTGGACGCCTCGGCCACCGTGCTCAACCGGACCGAGAAAAAGCTGGTCAAGGCGCAACTGGGGCTGCTGAGCGGCCTGGTGAAGGCTGACCGCTCCCAAGCGGAGGCGGTGAGCGACCTCGTGGCCGAGGTGTTGGACGGACTGCCGCTGGACCTGGCTGCGATCGCCGGCCGGCTGGTGACCGCCGGGGGCGACCCTACGGGACTCGCGCTTCGCGCGACCTCAGGGATCGGAAGTGGCGGTGATCCGCCCTCAGGAGTCGGCGTATCGGTGTCGGTTCCTGGGCCCCGCAGCCAGCCACTGCCGCCACCACCCGAAGCGCCGCCGATCACCCATCAAGCCGAGCTGTTCGACCTGATCGCCGAACACCTGGAAGGACGCGGGCACGGCGCCGACCTGCCCCGGATCAGCACCTTCCTCAGCAGCCGGCCGGTGACGGTGAGCCCCGCGCTGCGGAAGCGGGCGCAGGCGACCCTCACCGGGGTCGGCGATCCGCTGGACGCCTCACCCCGCCGGCTGCTGGCCGCGCTGCTGCTCGGCCGGGCCGGCGAGCCGATCCCACCGCTGGAGTTCCGTGGCTTCCTCCGGTTCGAGGTCTTCGGCGAGGACGAGATCGTCCCGCCGGAGTACACCCTGGAGACCCACATCGGCACCACCAGCAGCTTCGACTCCGACGGCGTTCTGCAGGTCACCGGCGAATGGACGATCCGCTCCGGCCACCGGCACGTGCCCACCAACGCCCCGCTCAGCCTGCTCGCCGAGGCGCTCCGCACCGGCGAACCGGACGCCCCGCTGCCGTCCGTCCCGCGGAGTTGGCGGCGCCACCTGGGACAGCCCGGCGTGGGACGGTGGAGCCACCAGACCACGCCCGGGCCGGTGCCGCTCTGGGTCAGCGAGCCGCTCTCCGGCGGGTCGGCGTTCCACCGCCGGCTCACCGAGGTCGAGCCGATCGAGGCCGAGTACACCCTGCGGGTGGAGGCGGCCCGCGGCCAGGACGGCTACGACCGGATCGTGGAGTGGACGGCCTGGTTGCTGCGGGACGATCCGGACACCCTGGCGGCGCTGGAGCACCCGGTGCTCCGGGCGGCGGCGGAGTACCCGAACCTTCCCGGCGTGGGCCCGGTGCTGGCCGCGCTCGGCGCCACCCGCCGGGTGCCGGGCGGCCCGGTGTACTCAGCGCTCGGCCTGGCGGCCTCCGCCAAGTCCGCCGAGCCGCGCGCCCAGGCAGCCGAAGCGATCGCCGGGCTGTGCGATTCCGGCCTGCTCGATCCGGTGGCCTTCGCCCGGGAGCTCGCCGCCCACCTGGCCGACGGCTTCGCCATGGCCGGACGGCTCGCGCCCACCCTGGCCGACGCCGCGTCGATCAGCGCGCTGGCCGGCTACCGGATGCTGCAGACCCTCGCCGAGCTGCTGCCCCAGCTGGCCGGCGTCAACCAGGCCGGCAAGCTGATCGAGCTCACCGCCCGGCTCGCCGCCGACTACGGCACCCCGGTCGCGATACCTGAGTCGCTGGCCCCGAAACGCAGGGGGAGCTCGGTGATGGCGGTGGCGCTGCGCACCCTGGCGTCCGTCCAACCCGGCCCGACCTCGCTGGCCCGGCAGGCCGCCGAGCAGGCCCGGACAACACTCCAGGAGCTGCCAGCGTGACCGGCTACCGACACCTCTACGAGGCCATCGACGATGCGCCGCGGCTGATCGCGCAGGGCGCCGGACTTCGCGGGCTGTACGAGGCGCTGCTCACCGTCAAGGACGCCCCGCCCATCGACGCCTCCCCGCGGGAGCTCCGCGAGCTGGCGCGGCGCTGGACGCAGTGGCCCAGCTTCGTCCCGATCCGGCTGCACGAACTGTTCGCCGGGCTGCAGGTCGAGCACAGCGACGACTACGTGCTCGCCATGGTGGCCGGGTTGGGTGGACGGCGCGACCGGGACGTCCGGCTGTTCATGCTCCGGCACGATCACCGGTTGCGCGAGGAGGTGTTCTGGCGGGTCTTCGAGGTCGAGGGCGGCGGGGAGGTCTCGCTGGCCAATGTCGACAAGTTCTCCCCCGAGGACCTCAACTGGCACAACACCGTCCTGCTGCTGGTCGGGGAGGGCACGCTGGATCGGACGCGGGTACTGCGGTGCTGCCTGGAGGCGCTCAACCGGGACTTCTCCGCCTACCGGGCGGGTTGGTTCTCCCGGCTCTACGCGGCGCTGGCGCCCACCGTCGACGAGGCGGCGGCCAATCAGGAGCTGTTGCGGCTCTGCCTGGGGTCGTCGGTGACCGCCACGGTCTCCTTGGCGGTGAAGCAGCTGGCGGCCGTCCAGAAGGCGGGGCTGCTGGAGCCGACGGCGTTCGTCGAGGCCTGCGGTCCCGCGCTGGCCGGTCCCAAGGCGGCGGCGCTGACCGTGGTGCGGATCCTCACCGCGCTCGGGGGCGACGCCGAACCCGGCCTGGTGGCCGAGACGCTGGCGCTCGGGCTCGGCCACCCGCACGCCGACGTGCAGCGGGCGGCGGTGAAGGCACTGGTCGCGCTCGGCCGGGCCGAGCTCGCCGTCGAGCAGCGCGCGGCACTCGCGCCGGCGGTGGCCGCCGAGTTGCTGCCCGCGGAGGCGGTCGCCGACCCCTCGGCTCTGCCCGCGTACCTGCCCACCGGACCGGCCGCCGCCGAGCCGGTCCAGCCCTGGAGCGAGGCGGACGCCGTGGAGCGGTTCGCCGCGCTGCTGGAGGAACCCGGTGACGCGCTGGAGGTCGAACTCGCCCTGGCCTGGCTGGCCGCCGCCGAGCGTCCGGCCGAGAGTCTCGCTCCATTGCTCAAACGTGCTACCAGGATCGAATCCCACCGGCCGTCTTACTGGATCGCGCAGTTGCTGGTGGTGGCCGCCGATCCGTCGGCCAAGTACCTGCCGCAGACCTTCTGGCAACAGGTCTCGACGATCACCCGCAATGGCGTCTCGGAGGTGCGGGAGGGCAAGCGGACAGCGCATCCCACCGAGGAGGAGACCTCCGTCCTACCCAGCTTCGTCACCCGGCTGCGCGAGGTGGCGTCGGTTCTGCGCGGGCGTGCGCCCCGGCGTCGCCTGCTGGCCACGCCGACTGACACCCACGGCTGGATCGACCCCGCGGCCTTCCGCGACCGCTACCTTTCGTCCCTTGGAACGATGGCTGAGCCTGGCGAAGCCCCCGCTGCCCGTCGCCACAAGCCCGTCGAGCCCCTGCCGGTCGACCTCGCGCAGGCCCTGCTCCGGCTCCACCCGGAGGGACGCGACGGCGTGCTCGCCGAGTTCGGGCTGGCCCCGCCGCCGCTCACCGACGAGGTTCGGATCGAGTGGCGCAGTCGTGGCTCGAGCACCCGGAAGGCCAATGGCGAACCGGAGTGGGTGTGGTGGGATCCGGTGATCCACGCCGCTGACCTGGAGAAGCCCTCGCCACAGCGACCGGGCCTGATTCCTTCCACCCCGAACGATTCCTGGCGCAGCTACCGCAGCACCACCGAGCTGGTCACCGGCGAGCTCGCCCTGGTACATCCGGCATCGACCCTGCACCTCGCCGCGGTCGGCGTGGGGGTGCTCAACAATGCCCTCTCCGAGGTCGAGCACCAGGCCGGCCCGGTGCTCTCCGCCCTGGCCGGTCACCCCGGAGCCTGGACCGCCGAGACCGTCCAGGTGGTCGCCCTGGGAATGGCCGCCCAACCCACCCCGCTGCGCGCCCAGGCCGCGGAGCTGCTGGCCGCAGCCGTGCCCACCCGGATCGGCGTCACCGCCGCCGCGGCGGGCTTCGCCGGCTGCGCCCCGGCGATCGTGCTCACCCGCTGGGCCGGCTCCTTCGCCGACGCCGCCGGTCTGGCGCCGGCCGCCGTGGTCGACCTGCTGACCACCCTGCTCCCCCGGCTCGACCGCACCACCCGTGGCCTGGGCGCCCTGCTCACCGTGCTGCTGGACGAGTCGCTCCGGCTGGGCCGCCGGGCCGAAGACCCAGCGCTGCGCGACTGGCTGGCCGGTTTCACCGGCTCGTCCGCCGCCGCCAAGACCGCCAAGGCACTGCTGGCATGACCGGGCGCGTCCACTTTCAGTCATATAGCCCACTTGGCTGCCATATCTGGCAGCCAAGTGGGCTATATGACTTTTTCCGTACGCCAGGCCGGCCGGAAGGACTCCCCCGATGACCGCCCGAACCACCGGCCACTTCGACGGCTTCGCCCTCGAGGGGTTCTGGGACGACCACGAGTACTACGCCACCAACTACACCGAACCGGCACCCAGCGACGAGCTGATCGCCGAGATCGAGGCCGAGCTGGGCTACCGGCTGCCGGATGCGTATGTGGAGTTGGTCAGACTGCCGGGCGGCCGCAATGGCGGCGGCACCGAGCGGTGCTGCTACCCGCTGGGCACCGACGACCCGAACGTCATCGAGGTGGTGATGATCACCGGCATCTACGCGATCGGCCGGACCTCCCGCTACTCCCTGCTGGGCGCCCTCGGCGGCACCTTCATGGTCACGGAATGGGGGTACCCGCCGATCGGGGTCTACTTCGCCGACACCCCCAGCGCCGGCCACGAGATGCTCGCGCTGGACTACCGTGCCTGCGGCCCGCAGGGTGAGCCGTCGGTGGTCCACGTCGATCAGGAGGGCGATTACCGGATCACCGAGGTCGCGCCCGACTTCGCCAGCTTCGTCCGCGGGCTGCTCACCGAGGAGGACTGCCACGAGGACGATGCCGAGGCCGAGCTTGAGGAGGCGCTGCTCACCGTCGAGCGGGGCACGCTCTCACCGATCCTGCGACGCGCCCTGGATGCCGTCGCCGACGAGTTGCCCAACGGCGAGGCGCTGATCCGCTCGATCGGTGCGCAGATCGTCCGCGAGAAGGGGCACTTCTCGCTGCACGACGATGGCAACTCGTGGCAGCTGTACGACACCCTGTTCTGGCTGTACTCCCAGCTCACCACCGCGACCTCCTTCGAGGAGTACTTCAATCGGGCGGACGGGCAGACCGACTACGAACGTCCCTGCCACGTCCTGATGCTGCGCAGTTCGTTCACCTCCGACCCCTACGGGTTCTGCACCGAGGGCTACGCCGAGGGGTTCGTCCGGGACTGGTGGCAGGCCAAGCTGGACGCCGGTGCGATCGTCCAGACCGGTGACGGCTACCGCTTCGCGCCAGACTACGAACGAGCCTTCCTGCGGGTGCTCCGAGCCCGTAACACCGCCTGACCACCATCGATCCCACCCCAGGAGAAAACGCTCATGATCACCGAGTTCGTTCGAGATCAGGCCTTCGCCATCGCCTGGCTGGCCATCATGGCGGCCGGCTGGTTCGGCTGGTCACAGGAGGATCCCAAGCCTCAGCTTCGCGGCTGGCTCGGCGCCGGCTCGGTGCTCGGCTTCCTGCTCTCGGTGCCGTTCGGCCTGCTGGTCTGGCGCAACTGGGGTACCGCGACCGCGCTCGAGGGACAGTACTGGGTGTTCGGCCTGGTGGTCCTGCTCGAGGCCGTGCTGATCGGCGGCGGTTGCATCGTCCTGGCCCGTCGCGGCCAGAAGCGCTGGTGGGCCTGGTGGATCGCGGTGTGCGTGGCGCTCCACTTCCTGCCGCTGGCCTGGGTGTTCGGCGACTGGTCGTACCTGATCCTCACCACCATCCAGGTGGCGGGCCTGATCGCGATGGTGCCGACGCTGCGACGCGGAAGCTACTTCACCAGCCGCTGGGCCTGCCCCTGGATCGCGGTGACCTTCCTCGGCTACGCCCTGCTGTCGGGGGCGGTGCTGCTGGTCCGCCACGGCTACCCCTTCTAGCCAGCCGGACCCCGTGACCCGTCGACCGTGAAGGAGCCCCCGTGGCCAAGCGCAAGACCCTGCCGAAGGACTTCGACGAGCTGCTGAAGACCGCCAGCCTCGACGAGCTGAAGGCGGTGTTCGATCGCTGCCTGATCGACGCCCGCGGCGGGTACAGCAAGGGGACGGCGATCGGGTTCGTCGATTGTCCGGACGGGCTGATCGTCTGGCTGGTCGAGCAGGGCCTGGACGTCAATGCCGGCGACTCCTACGACGCGACGCCGCTGTGGGAGCGGGCCTGGTTCGGACGCGCCGAGCAGATCCCGCTGCTGCTCTCGCTGGGCGCCGACCTGGAACGTCCCCGGCGCCACGGCGGCGGTCCACTGCACGCCGCCGCCGGCAGCCAGAAGCCGGAGGCCACCCGGGTGCTGGTCGAGCACGGGGCGCGGATCGACGCGTTGGACAGCGCCGGCATGACTCCGCTGCTGGCCGGCCTGCGGGGCACCGAGAACATCGGCATTCCGGGGATGGTCGAGGTGGCCGAGATCCTGCTGGTCGCCGGGGAGACGGTCACCCCGGCGATGCGACAGGCGGTGGAGCGGATCGGCCACCGCTTCGAGTTCCACCGGTCGAACTTCAACCCGGCTCACCTGGCCGAGACCGACGCCGCACTGGCCCGGCTGTACGAACTGTTCGGCGTCACACCCGTCCCCGGCCGGACGCTGCACGACGGCAGCGCGCCGATCGTGGTGCCGAAGGGCAGCTGGCGGCAGCGGTACGACGCGCTGTGGCAGCTGCTGGTCCCCTCCAGCGGCCCCGCCGCGACCCTGCAGGGCGAGATCATCCGGGTGACCGGCAAGCTCTCCCGGGAGATCCTGGGCAATGGCTCGATCAACTGGCATCGCGACTTCCGGGCCATGCTCACCGCGCTGCCGTCCTACCTCGGCCAGGGGGTGGCGCTGGCACCGTCCGAGATCGTCGAAGCCGAGCTGATCTGCCGGGAACTGCGCTCCGGCGGCGGCGACGAGGGTCAGCTCGACCGGCTGGCCGAGCTCGCCGTCAGCTGGGTCACCGCGAACCCCACGCCGCTGCCACGACCAGCCCTCTCCTACGACCGCTAGCCAGGAGCACCGTGACCAACCAGCCCGAGATCATACCGCTACCCAGCGAAGGCCACCGCGGCCTCGACCGGTACAGCGTCGCGCTGCTCAGCGCGGACAGCTTCGCCGGCCTGCTGGACGGCTTCCACCGGGTCGCCGCCGCACACCCGGACGGCCGCTGCTTCCTCACCCTGGACGACCTGAACCAGTGCCGGTACACCAGCGGCCACGCCGCCGGCAAGCACGGCTTCGACGACGAGGTCGACTACCCGGACGACGACACCCCGGAGGCGATCGCCGACTACGAGGCGGCGCTCTTCGCAGCCTCGCTGGAGGCACTGCGCAATCCGGCCCACGCGGTCGCGTGGCAGGACCTGCCCGGCACGCTGGCTACCGAGCCGGAGGACATCGACGCCCTGGTCAGGCTGAACCGCGAGCCCGACCTGCTGCTGGACGACCGGCACGTCGTCCAGTGCCTGCCGACCGATGCGGACGAGGATCTGCTCGCCAACCTGCCCAATGGCTACTTCACCTCCGACTGGGATCCCTTCCAGTGCCAGGCGGTGGTGGAGCGGCTGTGCGGGCGTCATGGCTATGCACTGCTGGGGATCGGCGCCTCGCTGCTCGGCTTTCTCAGCACCACCGACGCCGAGCGGGACACCGCTGCGCTGATCGGTGACCTGCAGGCCCTCTACGGTCAGCCGGAAAACCCGGCGTGGGCCGAGTTGGCGGAGGTCGCCGAGCGCTCCCCCGTCCTGCTGCTCGGCTACACCGAGGACTTCGCCGCCCTGACCGAATGACCCGCCCGGAAAGCAGAGATGTCATGACCTTTCTTCCCGAGATCGACCAGCGGATAACGGCGCTCGGCGGCACCGTCACCCCGTGCGAAGGAACCATTGGCCAGCGGCTGCAGGCGGTCGACTTCAGCCAGGTGGACGGCGGCAGGTTGCTGTTCGCTCGCTGGGCTGAGCCCGCCGAACTCTCGCTGCTCGACGCGGTGGCCGCCGAGCCGGAGCGGGTCGCCGAACTGGTCGGCTACCCCAAGCTGGAATGGGACGTCCGGCGGTTCACTCCGTTCACTCCCGGCACCCCGGACCACGAGGAATGGGACGGGTACATCCCGTCCGGACCGCTGGCCGAGCGGTGTGGCGTGGTCTCGCCCACCGTCTGGTTCCTGGGTTTCTCCGAGGGCTGGCCGAACCACTTCTTCGTGATCGGCGAAGACCCGGACCCCGCCAACCCAACGATCTACACCACCGATCACGAGGTGTACTTCTCCGAGGTGGAAAAGCGGGGCGACCTGAGGGAACTGCTGGCTTCCGTCCTCACCCCGGCCGAGTTGGCCGAGTCGGCCCGCGAGGTGGTTGAAAGGCGGCGCAATGCCTGACTGGAAAGCGGTCGAGGACGCCGCCACCGCCCAACTGACCGCCGCCGTCCGGCGGGTGCGGGCCGAGCGTCCGGACGATCAGATCTATGGCGCGATGTTTCACGAGTTCTACGGCGACGGCTCGGTGATCTACTGGCCCTGCCTGACGGTCGGCACCGAGCAGGGCCTGGCCCAGGTCGTGGCCAGCTATGAGGAGCACTCCGGGCCGGACCAGAGCGGCGAACGGGAGCAGACCCTGCGCTGGTCGGGGCCCGACCTGATGTCGGCTGCCGATCCGCTCTACGCCAACGAACCCGGCGACGTGGAGGACGCGGTCGCCGCACAGGTGCACGCCGAGGCGGACGGACGCGGCTTCGAAGCGTGGGAGAAGGTCTACGAACGGTTCCTGCGGGTGTTCCCGAAGGCCGCCAAGCGGGCCCGGAAGGAGCTGCTGGCCGACGGCACGGTCGACCGGGAGTTCATCGCGATCGCCGAGGACGAGGAGGGCGAGCTCGTCCCGCTCAGCCTGACCAGGGCGCAGCTGCTGAAGCACTTCCCGCAGTACGACGCCGCTGAGCAGGAGCGCCGCCGGCTGGCCACCCTGCCGGTCGGGCAGCGGGTGGCCGAGCTGCTACCGCTGGGGCTGCGGCTCAGCTACGACGGACCGCTGTCCGGTGAGTACCCGGCGCTGCTCGCGGCCTGTGGCGAGGCCGCGGTGCCCGCGCTGGTCCGCGCGGTGCGGGGCATCGAGTTCCCGGATTCACCGAACACCCGGACCAGCGCCGCCATGCTGCTGGCCGAGATCAACCACGACGATCCCGCGGTCATCGACGCGCTGGAAGCCCTGATGTGCGAGCCGGCGGCCGACACCAACGCCCGGGCCTGGGCGGCCGCCGCGCTCGCCCGGCTGGATCGCACCGACCTGATCGGCGTCCATCTGCCGGAGTTGCCGTCCGAGGTCGCGGCCCGCGGCCTGACCGGACCGTTCCGTTCCTTCCGGGACAACGGCAAGCACCGTCCGCTCGACTACGCACCGTTGGAGGCGGTGCTGATGGATCACCCCGACATCGTCGCCGAGGTCGCGGCGGAACTGCGCCCGGGCGTCGGGTACTGCACCATCGACCCTTCCGAGGCGGACGCCGCCCGGGTCGGGCTCACGTCAGGGTGGACGTTCATCCGCCAGCACGCCCGCAGTGTGCTGGACGAGTTGGCGGGCGCCTGATGGGCATGCAGGCGGTCTACCTGGCGGTGGACGAACCGGAGCTGGACCGGCTCGTCGCCGCCGATCCGGCCGCGCTGGTTGAGCTGATCGAGGAGCTGGAGGAGGCTGACACCCTGAAGTTCTCCATGGACAAGCTCTGGGACGGGCTGCACTTCCTGCTCACCGGGGCGTCGGCGGCCAGCCCGATCGAGGGCGATCCGCTCAGCGAGGCGGTGGTGGGCGTCCACGTTTTCCCCGGCGACGACTTCGTGGGCTGCACCGAGGTGGACGAACTCCCCCGGATCGTCGAACGGCTGGACGCGCTCGACCTCGACGCGCTGCTGAACGGCGCCGACTTCACCACCTTCGACCGGGCCGACGTCTACCCGCGGATCTGGACCGACGATCCGGCCGCTCTGGCCGCCGAGTTGGCCGAGGCGTTCGTCGGTCTGCGTGCCTTCCACCACCGGTGCGTCGCCGATGGCAAGCATCTGATCGTTAGCATCTACTGACCCCACCGAGAGCGAGCAACGATGACCCACGACCCGGCCTGGCGGGAGGAGCTGATCCGGCTCGGCGGCAGCATTCATCAAGACAGCGAGCCGGAACTCAGCGAGGACGAGGACGCCACGCAGCAGGTGGGATCCAGCGGTACCACGAACTGCTGGACGAGTTGACCGGCGAGGAGGGCCCGGCGGTGATCGAGGCGGTGCTGTGGTCGGTTCATCCGATCGACGACTACGGCATTTACGAGGCTGCCTACAGCGCGCTGCGTGACTTCCCGCGCGCCGAGTTCGGCCGGGTCGCGGCCGAGGTGGCACCGGCCTGGCTGGCCAGGCACGCCGATGTCGACCGGTTGGGGATCGCCTTGCTGGAAGTCGCCTACGACGATGAGGCCCAGGCCGCGTTCATCGAAGCCAGCGCCAGGTGGGACGCCGCGCAGCGGACTGCGATGACCACCGCGATCGAGAGCTGGAACCGCGAGGAGGAGGGTTGGGAGCCCGTGCTGGCCGCGCTGGGCCGCGTTGCCCCGACCAACGACTTCGACCCGATCCCGGCCGACTGGCCCGCGTCCTGGCGCACCGCGGCCGAAGCCTTCCGCAGCACCGGCGCGGTCAACCGCGCCTGGGCCGACGAACGCGACCTGCCGGCCAACTTCGACCGGGTGCTGGCGCTGCTCGAGCTCGGCCACGGCGCCCGCTGGCGCGAGGTGACCGACTTCCTGAACCCGCTGTTCCTCCGCCGGCGCGATCAGCTGCCGGCCTTCGTCCGCGCGCTGGCCGCGCTACCGGAACCACGTCGCGAGCGGGTGCTCGCCGCCGTCCACCGCTCCCGGCCGGACGCTGCCGAGCGGCTGCGGCAGGAACTGGCGCAGCTCTGATGGCCGGCAATCACCTGCTGCGGCAGGCCGCCGCCCAGGGTGACCTGGCGAAGGTGACCGCCCGACTGGCCGCGGGCGACGACCTGGAGGGACGCCATAAGGGCACCGGACGGACGCCGCTGCTGGAGGCCGCCATCGCCGGGCACGCGGACGTGGTGGAACTTCTGCTCGACAACGGTGCGGACCTCACCGCGTCCTGTACCGCGGTCGGTCACACCGCGCTG
This sequence comes from Propionicimonas sp., assembly GCA_049840415.1. Lineage (GTDB taxonomy): Bacteria > Actinomycetota > Actinomycetes > Propionibacteriales > Propionibacteriaceae > Propionicimonas. The sequence goes on from JASGLB010000002.1 coordinate 320,947, forward strand.
GGCTGGGTGGCCAACCAGGGCCACGCCGAGGTCGCGCGGGTGCTGCTGGCCCATGGCGCCGACCCGAACCTGGTGCCCGGCAACTCCTTCCTGGGCCACACCCCGCTGATCATCGCCGCCATGGCCGGCCACACCGAGGTCGTCGACCTGCTGCTGGCGGCCGGTGCCGATCCGGCCCGCGAGGACAACCGCGGTCACAATGCGCTCTGGCACGCCGAGGACCGCTCCCAGGGCGAGACTGCCGCCCGGCTGCGCGAGGCTGGCGCCACCTGCTCCGAAGAACCTCCAGCAGTGGCGGCGCTCGGTTGGCCGGAACTCGGTTGGGTACCAGCCGACCTCGCCGAGCCCGGCGCGGTGTTGCCGGGCGAGGCATCGCCTGCCCAGGTGGTCCGCAGCTACGTCCTGGCGCTGTACGACTGGGAGACCCGGGCCTGGTGGGAGCTGGAAGCCGCCGGCGAGAGCTTCGACTTCGCCGCCGCGCTGGCGGTCGCGGAACGGTTGCGGGACGTCCACTGCACCACCCGGCAGCGGAGCTACTCCCGCGCCTCGATCGGGGCCCTGCCCGAGCTGACCCCCGAGATCGAGCTGGTCGAGGAGACCCAGCCGACCCGGAGCCGGGCCGAACTGCTGCTTCGCTACCCCGTGCAGACCGAGTTCGTCCACGAGTACGAGACGCTCTTCGTCTGCCTGCGCAAGGCTGGGCAGTGGCGGATCGACTCAGCGAAGAACCGGATGCTCGGCACCTCCGACTGGGAGCAGGTGATCCTGTGATGACTGATCCAACCCCGCCGGCGGCGCTCCGGCCGCTGCTGCTCGATCCGCCCGAGCAGACCAACCTGGTGCTGCCCTGGAGCTACGCCGCAGCCGAGGACTGGACGCCGTTCCAGCTCGGCTACCGCGTCCACGGCAACACCGGCGATCCCCTGGTCTCCGAGACGGACGGCGACTGGCAGCCGGACTGGTGGGTGATCGCGGCCAACTACTTCGCCGACCCCTTCTTCATCGACCTACGCGAAGACGCTGAAGGCTTCCCGGTTCGGTACGCCCCGCACGGTGCCGGACGCTGGGACGCCCAGGTGGTCGCCGGCTCCGTGGCCGAGTTCGCCGCCTGGCTGCGCACCCTGGCTGAGCTGTCCGATCGTCCGTTGGAGGCAGCCCGGTTCGCCGAGACCTGCTTGCCGTACAGCGAGTTCTGGGCCGAGGTGGCGGAGAGCTACCGCGAGGACGCGGCGGAGAGCTGATGGAGATCCTCCAGACCCCTCGGCTCCGCCTTCGCGAGCTTCAGGAGACCGACACCGACGCGCTCCACCAGGTACTCGGGGATCCGGTGGCGATGAGCGCCTACGACCATGGGTTCGACCGGGACGAGACCCAGGAGTGGATCGCTCGGCAGCGGCAACGCTACGCCGCGGACGGCTTCGGCCTGTGGGCGATGGAGCTCCGGACCACCGGCGAAGTGATCGGCGACTGCGGGATCACCCGGCAATCCATCGGGGACCGGGAAGTCCTCGAGGTCGGCTACCACCTGGTGCGGCGCGAATGGCGCCGAGGCCTGGCCACCGAGGCGGCTCGCGGCTGTGTCGGCTGGGCCTTCGCTCACACCGGGACCGACGACGTGTACGCGATCGTCCGCGACACCAACCTGGCGTCGATGAACGTCGCGATCCGCCTCGGCATGACCGTCCGGACGCGGGAGATCCGCCACTACCGGGGCGTGGAGATGCCGCACCTGGTCTTCGCGATCACCCGCAAGGACTGGGACACGGGGACGGTTCCTCCGTCCCAAACCCTGGGCTGACAAGCTGGGACACCGGACCACCACCGTCCCCGTGTCCCAGAGCCCGAGTCCCGGAACCGTCGGCCGGTCCGGCTACGCTCAGTCGCACGGAGGTGACAGATGAAGGTCGACTGGCTGACCCTGGACGATGCTCGGACGGACCCGGCTGCCAAGGCCGTCTTCGATGCCGCGGTGGCGCAGGTGAACGACGGCACCGCAACGGTGCAGCGGCTCAACGAGCGCGGCCTCACCGGCTTCATCGTGGACGGTCAGAAGGTGCCGGACACCGCCCTGCTGGAGTACGCCTTCGCCATCCCGGCGGCCGAGTTCGACGACGAGGCGGCGCGGGCGTTCACCGAGCGGCTGCGTCAGCTGCTCGGCTGGAACCGGATCGACTACACCCTGCACCAGTGGGTGGAGCGGCGGCTGCGCGACCCGTTCTTCGAGAACCGGGGCAGTGAGTGGAACTCCGAACTGGCAGCTGCTGCCGGAGGCCGATGCCGAGCCACCTGCCGGAGTCGTTTCTGCGGTTCGCCTGCTACATCGCGATCGGCGATCTGAAGTACGGCCCCAGCTATGCCTCGGTCAGCGCGGAGCGGATCTTCGACTGGGTGACCAAGCTGGGCTCCGACCTGCCCGCCCGGCTGAAGAAGCACGGCACCGGCGAACTGCCGGCCGACCTCGTCCAGTTCCAGGCGGACGGCGTGACCGTCAAGGCCAATGACGCGCTGGCCGTCGTCCGGATCGTGGTGAAGGAAGAGACCCAGGCGGCCTATGAAGCAGCCCTCGGCCACCTGGTCCGGCTGCTCACCGAGACCGACTTCCCCCGTTCGTACTCGATCGAGTTCCGTGGCCCGACCAAGACCTACCTGCCGATCAAGGGGCTGCCCAAGAAGGGCGTGAACCAGCTGTTCGCGTGCGCCGCCGGCTACCCCGAGCTGTGGCCGCTGATCGAGCGCTACGCCCGGGCGGCGATCCGCGAGTTCGAGTGGTACACCAACCTCGAGGACGAGAACTGCGCGATGCCCGGCAGCTTCGCCGTCTTCGCCCTCGGCCTGGCGGACGCCGGCTACGCCCCGCTGGTGCTCGACTACCTGCGCGAGGTGGACGGCGAGCACCAGTCGCTGCACGCCAGGTTCCTGGAGGCCTACCTGGACGCCCACGGGTTCACGCCGGAGGGGATCGCCTACCTGCTGGCCACCGCCGGGAACATCCAGCACCTGCCGCACCGCAAGACCTACCCGGCGATGATCGCCAACCGGGCCAGCCTGGAAGCCCTGATCGCCGCCCGGGATGCGTCCGGCGAGCAGCCGGCGTCCAGCATCAGCGCGCTGCAGGCGAACCTGGCCGGCGAACCCGTCCCCGACCACGCCTGGCGGCACGCCCGGTACACGATCTGGGGCGAACCCGCCGAGCGCGATCACGGGCAGCGGGTGATCGCCGCCGCCCCGGCCGAGCTGCGTCCGCTCTATCAGGAGATCTTCTCGTGAAGCATCAGCAACTGCTGGACAAGCTCGCGGCCCGCCACCTGGTCCAGGCGATGGACGAGGATCTGGCCCGCCTGGTGTGGTCGGCGATGACCTTCCACGCCGACGATCCCGGCGCCCAGCGCGACTACGTCCTCTCCCGGCTGCTGGCGCGGTGGAACGCCGCCCTGCTGGCCACCGACGACGAGGTCGCCCCGATCTACCGGGACAAGGTGGCGGTGGCGCTGGCCACCCTGCTGCACAAGTACGGCTACGCCGAGCCGTCCATCACCGACCGGGCGATCGACGCGATCGACGCACTGAACGACGCGGTCGCGCTGGATGACCATTTCTACCGTCGTTCCGCCAGCTTCAAGGACGAGCTGCAGACCACCCCCACCCCGCTCAACCGTCGTCCCGGGCAACCCGACCACACCACCTTCTACCGGGCGCGGGACGTGATCTCGATCCAGCTGGACGGCCGCTACTACGCCGGCTACGTCCACCGGCTGGCCCGGATCAACGAGTCGCCGATCGTCGAGTTCTACGAAACCTGGTTCAGCAAGCTACCGACTCTGGACGACCTGGCGGGGGTCCCCGCCCACGGCGAGCGGTTCAACGACGGCAGCGTCCGGGTCTCGCTGTTCTCGGTGAGCGGCATCAAGTACCAGCCCGACCCGGCGAACCAGGTCACGCTGATCGCCGCCTGCGTCCCGGAGCCGCCGGACAACAGCCACTTGAAGGAATCGATCGGGCTGTTCACGGTGAAGGACATCTTCGGCATCCAGCAGCAGCTCCGCGGAATCGCAACCCAGGGAGCCGACCGATGATCGCGGCGGTGGTGCAGTGCCGGCAGTGCGGGGTGGAACGGGACCGCGCCGAGTTGCCCCCGGCATGCCCGATCTGCGCTGACGAGCGGCAGTACCTCCCAGCGGACGGGGTGCAGCGCTGGGTGGAGCCGACCGACTTCGCCGGCAGCATCGCCCTCACCGAGCGTGAACCCGGACTGTGGGGCATTGACGTCCAGGACGGGATCGGCATCGGTCAGCAGGCGAAGCTCGTCGTGACAGCCGCCGGGAATGTGATGTTCGACGTGCCGGCGGCGATCACCGAAGACGCGGTCGCCGCGGTGCGGGCGCTCGGCCCGCTGCGGGCGATCATCCCCAGCCACCCGCACATGTTCGGGCTGCAGTCGCTGTGGTCACAGGCGCTGGACGATGCGCCGGTGTACGTCTCGGCGCAGGACGCGGAGTGGCTGGGTCACCGTCCCGCCGCGCTCCAGCTCTGGGAAGGCATGATCGAGCCGGTGCCGGGCGTGGTCGCCTCGCAGCCGGGCGGTCATTTCCCCGGCAGCAGCGTCGTCCACTTCACCGGGACGGACGGTGCCGGCGTCCTGCTGGGCAGCGACACCATCTTCGTCAACGCCGATCTGCGCACCGCGTCCTTCATGCGGTCGTACCCGAACCGGATCCCGTTGTCAGCGGCGGTCACCGAGCGGATCGCCGCCCATGTCGAGCGTTACGACTTCGATCGGCTGTACGGCAACTTCGAGAACCGGATCGCCGAGGACGCCAAGGCACAGGGTGCTGGCCTCCGCCCGTCGGCACGCCGCCTGGGCGCGGGGTGAGTTCGACCACCTGACCTGATCAACGATGGCTGAGCTTGACGATGCTCTCGAACCCCCTTTAGCTAGGGGTTTCAACCCTTCGTCAGGCTCTGCTCCTCGGCCCGCTCCCGCGGCCCTCGTCAGGACTCGATCGCCGGCGCGGACAGCGACGGCCTGGCCGCGACCGGTGAGCCCCGGACGGGTCGTACCGGCCGCCGGTGGTGGTGTGGGTGTCGTTCGTGCGGCGTCACTCAGCCCCGTCGTCCGACGGCCACGAACCAGGCGATGCCGGTCGCCATGTGCATCACTGCCAGCGTCAGCCCGGTCGCCAGATCAGCAGCCATGGTCAGTGGGGCGACCACCGAGACCACCCCGAGACCCAGCCCGATCCAGGCCAGCAGCCGAGCACCGTCCGGGCGGCGGCGGGCAACCAGCCAGAGCAGTCCGGTGCCGAGGGCGAAGGTCACCAGGGTGGCAATGATCACCTGGACGACGCCGACCGGCTGCCCGCCGGCGACCAGGGTTGCTCCGGCTGCCTGGCCGATGAACAGCACGACGACATTGACCACGACCGCGGCGACGGCCGCAATCGGAACCGCGATGGTCACCGGACGGACGGGGGTGGGGGCTGTGGAAGCCATGACTCCTCCAATGCTTGAGTTGATCAAGTAATTTCGAGGGTAGCCCAGATACTTGAGATAGTCAACCATTGAGTGAATCCACTACCCTGCTGTCATGACCGAGCAGGAACAGCACGTCACCGAAGCGCGCACCCTCTCCATGCTGCTGTTCCAGGCGTCCGAACGGACCCGCAGCGACTTCGCCGCTCTCGCCGTCCGGCATGGCGCCACCCCACCGATGGCCCGCCTACTGTTGCTGCTCGCCGAACCCATGTCCATGCGTGCCGTGGCCGGCGCGTTGGACGTCGACCCGTCCTACATCACCGGGGTGGCCGACGAACTGGAACGCGCCGGGCTGGTCGAGCGGAGCTCCGGCACCGATCGGCGGGTCAAGCTGCTGCACACCACGCCCCGAGGCAGCGAACTGCGCGCCCAGCTCGCCCGGGCGATCGGCAACGAGGCGACCGTACTGACCAGGCTCACCGCCGACGAGCGAACTGCCCTGCGCCGGCTCGCCGAACTCCTGCTCGCCGAGCCGGCTCCCTCACCACTGGCCTGAGCATGCGCCGTCCAGCCCAACCTGTGGGCAAACTGACGTCCACACCGTTTTGATCACACCTTGACGGGATGGAAACCCCTACGCACCGCCCCCCAAGCACAAGCTGTGAGCAAAGTGGTTGCCACACCGTTTTGGTCACAGCTTGCGAGGGGCGGGAAGGCCGACCGGGTGCGCGTCCGGGGGGTCAGGAGTCGTTGTCGGGGTGCCCGGCCCGCTCGGCTAGTTCCTCGGCGGCACGCCTGGGGACGACGATGACCGGCACCGGCGCATTCCGGACCACCTTGGCCGCGTGAGAGCCCAGGAACACCCTGGCCATCGGCGCGAGGCCGCTGGAGCCCACCACCAGCACGTCGGTCTCCGTCCAACCCACGCTGTCGATCGCCTCCGCCCAGGACGAGCCGATCCCCACGATGGTGTCCATCACCCGCGGGCTGTTCGGCAACGCGTCCACCTCGTCCAGAATGTCCTCGGCACGCGCCCGGATCTCGTCGGCCCAGCCACCCAGCACCGGATCCTCGGAGTCGCCACCCGCCCGGGAGCGGAGCGCGAAGTCGGGGTCGGGCCGCACCGCGAAGGCGGCGATCCGCAGGCTCGCGCCGACGCTGGCGGTGACCGCCGCCGCCCCGAGGACGAGGTCGGTGCCGGCGTCCTCACCGCCGTACGCCGCGGTGACCCTGCTCACCACCGCGTCGTCCGCCGCGCTGAAGCCCGTCGGGGAGATCGCGACCGGAACCGGCGAGGCGTGCAGCAGGGCGTCGGAGACCGAGCCGAGCGTGGCTCGCCCGATCGGCCCCGCGGCGGACGCGCCGACCACGATCAACTCCGCCCCGTGCTGCTCGGCGACTTCGACCAGCCCGCGCCGCGAGGACGAGGCCGGGTGGATGACGTGCACGTCGTCCGGCCGGTCGCCCAACAGCTCGCGGGCCTGGTCGAGAGCCGCCTGGGCGACCCGCCGATTGTGGTCCTGCCACTCCTGATCGATCCGGGCCATCGACGGCACCCAGGAGCGCGCGACGATGGTGGCGACGATCAGGTTCGTCCGCAGCGACCGGGCCAGCAGGCCGGCGAGGTGCAGCGCGTCGGGCGACCCCGTCCCGGGGTCGACTCCCACGACGATCGGCATGTCAGTGCCCCTCTCCGAGGTCGATGGCGCCCTCCGACAGTACCGGCCTTCCGGTCTCCAGCACCGACCGCCGCCGGCCGTAGAAGTAGTAGAAGACCAGGAACGCGCCGGTCCAGATCAGGAAGAGGAAACGCGTTTTCTAGCACTATGCACTTGATTAGCGTAGGTTAGAGATCGTTAAAATGAAAAGATTCGGAGAAGCTCGAAAAAAGTCGCAATTAGTAGGAAACACAGGGATAATTGCACTCCTATTTCAGTCAACTTCTATAATAAACTCGTAAGTGATATGATGGATGGATACAATAAGAATATTCCACCTGGAAATCCCGGTAAAACTATGTTTGCCGTGTTTTTCGCGAGTTTGTAGTCGAGTATCGCAAAATGTCTGTGAAATCTGCATGATTCTTTAGAAAATTTTGATTTGATTTATCAAGTTATGAATATTTTGAACAGAAATGTAGTAGTCATACTGGATTTAGAATCGATATTGACCAGACGCGAAGCTATTTCGATTGCAAACTCGCAGAAAAATCAAAGTAGGTAATAAGTGGAATTGCCATAAGCATATCTGGAGAGGAAGAATGATAAATTCTTTAGTTTGAAACAGAGACGTCCGCGGTCCGTAAAAATTGGGATCCGGACATTAATTAATGTCCGGGTCCGGGTCCGCACA
>JASGLB010000003.1:0-14175 GCA_049840415.1 Propionicimonas sp.
TCCACTGGGTCTGGGAGACCGGATCCTCGCGCGCGGGAATCGCCGGGCCTCAGCGGCTGCGATCCCATCGCCACCACACAACGACTTGCGTTCCACCAGAACGTGCCGACCCGACGAAAGAGATACCAGCAGGTGCCCACTATCCAGCAGTTGGTCCGCAAGGGCCGCGCTGACAAGGTCAGCAAGTCCAAGACGCCCGCGCTCAAGGGCTCGCCCCAGCGCCGCGGGGTGTGCACCCGCGTCTACACCACGACCCCGAAGAAGCCGAACTCCGCGCTGCGCAAGGTCGCCCGCGTCCGGCTCTCCTCGCAGGTCGAGGTGACCGCCTACATCCCCGGCGTCGGTCACAACCTGCAGGAGCACTCGATGGTGCTGGTGCGCGGCGGCCGAGTGAAGGACCTGCCGGGTGTGCGCTACAAGATCATCCGCGGCTCGCTCGACACCCAGGGTGTGAAGAACCGCAAGCAGGCCCGCAGCCGCTACGGCGCGAAGAAGGAGAAGTAATGCCTCGCAAGGGTCCCGCCCCGAAGCGTCCGGTCGTCGTCGATCCGGTCTACGGCTCGCCGCTGGTCTCGCAGCTGGTCAGCAAGATCCTGCTCGACGGCAAGAAGACCGTGGCGCAGAGTATCGTCTACGACGCCCTGGAGGGCACCCGCGCCAAGACCGGCGTCGATCCCGTCCAGACCCTGAAGAAGGCGCTGGACAACATCCGTCCCGCCCTCGAGGTGAAGAGCCGCCGGGTCGGTGGCGCCACCTACCAGGTGCCGGTCGAGGTCAAGCCGGCCCGGGCCAACACCCTGGCGCTGCGCTGGCTGGTCACCTTCTCCCGGCAGCGCCGCGAGAAGACCATGACCGAGCGGCTGATGAACGAGTTGCTGGACGCCTCCAACGGCCTCGGCGCCTCGGTCAAGCGGCGCGAGGACACCCACAAGATGGCCGAGGCCAACCGCGCCTTCGCCCACTACCGCTGGTGAGTCCCGCCTCCAACTGACGCTTACTCAGGGCACGGTGTTCACCCACCGTGCCCTGAACCCTGACACGACCGCATTTCGCAATACCGCTATTCGACTGGAAGGTTGACCCCTCGTGGCCATCGACATCACAACGGATCTGGCCAAGGTCCGTAACCTCGGCATCATGGCCCACATCGACGCGGGCAAGACCACCACCACCGAGCGGATCCTGTTCTACACCGGCATCAACTACAAGATCGGCGAGGTGCATGACGGCGCCGCGACGATGGACTGGATGGAGCAGGAGCAGGAGCGCGGCATCACGATCACCTCGGCTGCCACCACCTGTTTCTGGAAGGGCTACCAGCTCAACATCATCGACACCCCCGGGCACGTCGACTTCACCGTCGAGGTGGAGCGCAACCTGCGCGTGCTGGACGGCGCCGTCGCCGTCTTCGACGGTGTGGCGGGCGTCGAGCCGCAGTCCCAGACGGTGTGGCGCCAGGCCGACAAGTACCGCGTCCCGCGGATCTGCTACGTCAACAAGCTGGACCGCACCGGCGCCTCCTTCGACTACTGCGTGAAGACCATCCGGGAGCGGCTGAACGCCACCCCGCTGGTCATCCAGCTGCCGATCGGCGCCGAGGCGAACTTCATCGGCGTGGTCGACCTGGTCGGGATGCGCGCGCTCACCTGGCGCGGCGAGACCAAGGTCGGCGAGGACTACGAGGTCGAGGCCATCCCGGCCGAGCTGGCCGATCGGGCCGCCGAGGCCCGCGAGGAGCTGGTCCACGCCCTGGCCGAGTTGGACGATGAGTTCGGCGAACTGTGGCTCGAGGTCGAGGACGAGGGTCGCGACTTCACCGTTGCGGAACTGCAGGCGGCGATCCGCCGGGTCGTGCTGGCCAGCAAGGGCAACGCCGTGGTCTGCGGCACCTCGTTCAAGAACAAGGGCGTGCAGCCGCTGCTGGACGCGATGGTGGCCTACCTGCCGGCCCCGACCGACATCCCCGCGATCGAGGGCTTCAAGCCCAACCATCCCGAGGAGGTCATCGAGCGGCACCCGTCCAACGACGATCCGCTGGCGCTGCTCGCCTTCAAGATCGCGGCCGACCCGCACCTGGGCAAGCTGACCTACATCCGGATCTACTCCGGCGTGCTGAAGTCCGGCGCCCAGGTGATCAACTCCACCAAGGGCAAGAAGGAGCGGATCGGCAAGATCTACCAGATGCACGCCAACAAGCGTGAGGAGATCGAGCAGGTCGGCGCCGGCATGATCGTGGCGGTGATGGGCCTGAAGGACACCACCACCGGCGACACCCTGTGCGACCCGCAGAACCAGGTCGTGCTGGAGTCGATGGACTTCCCCAACCCGGTCATCGAGCAGGCCATCGAGCCGAAGACGAAGTCCGACCAGGAGAAGCTGTCGGCCGCCATCCAGCGGCTGGCGGAGGAAGACCCGACCTTCCAGGTGCACACCGACGAGGAGACCGGGCAGACCATCATCGCCGGTATGGGCGAGCTTCACCTGGAGATCCTGATCGACCGGATGAAGCGGGAGTTCCGGGTCGAGGCCAACATCGGCAAGCCGCAGGTCGCCTACCGCGAGACCCTGCGTCGTCCGGTGGAGAAGGCGGAGTACACCCACAAGAAGCAGTCGGGTGGCTCGGGCCAGTACGCCAAGGTGATCATCGCGCTGGAGCCGCTGGAGCCGGGGGCGGGCTACGAGTTCGTCAACGCCGTCACCGGTGGCCGCATCCCGCGGGAGTACATCCCGGCGGTCGACCAGGGCGTCAAGGAGGCGATGGCCTTCGGTCCGCTGGCCGGCTACCCGGTGGAGGACATCAAGGTGACGCTGCTGGACGGCGCCTACCACGACGTCGACTCCTCGGAACTGGCGTTCAAGATCGCCGGCTCGATGGTCTTCAAGGAGGCCGCCCGCAAGGCCGATCCGGCCCTGCTCGAGCCGCTGATGGCGGTCGAGGTGACCACCCCCGACGAGTACCTCGGCACCGTGATCGGCGACATCAACAGCCGCCGCGGCCAGGTGCAGGGGATGGACGAGGCCCACGGCAACCAGGTCGTGCGCGCGCTCGTCCCGCTGTCGGAGATGTTCGGCTACGTCGGCGATCTGCGCAGCAAGACCTCGGGCCAGGCGTCGTACTCCATGGAGTTCCACTCCTACGGCGAATGCCCCAAGACCGTGGCGGAGGAGATCATCGCCAAGGGTCGTGGCGGCGCCTAACCGTCAAGTTGACTGATACCCGTCAGTAGACAAGACTTGGTCGGGTCCGCCCGAAAGCGGATCGTGACCATGCAGTCAGATAACCAACACACCGCCCCGCGGCAAGCGCGTGGCGACCATCCGAGAAGGAGCCCAAGTGGCAAAGGCCAAGTTCGAGCGGACCAAGCCGCACTGTAACATCGGCACCATCGGGCACATCGACCACGGCAAGACCACTCTGACCGCGGCGATTACGAAGGTGCTCCACGACCGCTACCCGGATCTCAACGCGGTCTCCGCGTTCGATCAGATCGACAAGGCGCCGGAAGAGCGCCAGCGCGGTATCACGATCTCGATCGCTCACGTTGAGTACCAGACCGAGAAGCGTCACTACGCGCACGTCGACTGCCCCGGTCACGCCGACTACGTCAAGAACATGATCACCGGTGCCGCCCAGATGGACGGCGCGATCCTGGTCGTGGCCGCCACCGACGGCCCGATGCCGCAGACCCGCGAGCACGTGCTGCTGGCCCGTCAGGTCGGCGTCCCGGCGATCGTGGTCGCGCTGAACAAGTGCGACATGGTCGACGACGAGGAGCTCATCGAGCTGGTCGAGATGGAGGTCCGCGAGCTGCTGTCCTCCCAGGAGTTCGACGGCGACAACTGCCCGGTCGTCCGGGTCGCCGCCTTCCCGGCGATGAACGGCGACGAGAAGTGGTCCGACTCCATCGTCGAGCTGATGGACGCCGTGGATGAGTACATCCCGCAGCCGGAGCGCGAGACCGACAAGCCGTTCCTGATGCCGATCGAGGACGTCTTCACCATCACCGGTCGTGGCACCGTGGTGACCGGCCGGATCGAGCGCGGCATCGTCAAGACCGGCGAGACCGTCGACATCATCGGCATCGCCGACAAGAAGCAGTCCACCACCATCACCGGTGTGGAGATGTTCCGCAAGATCCTCGACGAGGGTCGCGCGGGCGAGAACGTCGGCCTGCTGCTGCGTGGCACCAAGAAGGACGAGGTTGAGCGCGGCATGGTCGTGATCAAGCCGGGTTCGACCACTCCGCACACCGACTTCGAGGCCAACGTCTACGTGCTGACCAAGGAAGAGGGTGGCCGTCACAAGCCGTTCTTCTCCAACTACAGCCCGCAGTTCTACTTCCGCACCACCGACGTGACCGGTGTGGTGTCGCTGCCCGAGGGCACCGACATGGTGATGCCCGGTGACAACACCGACATGACCGTGCACCTGAACAAGCCGATCGCGATGGAGGACGGCCTGAAGTTCGCCATCCGCGAGGGTGGCCGCACCGTGGGTGCGGGTCGTGTGACCAAGATCCTCAAGTGAGGTTCTGACCAGTCAAGGCCAAGCGCCGGTCCCCTTGGGGGCCGGCGCTTTGTCGTACCCGGTTCCCGACCCAGCCGGCGCTGACGACCGCTGGTGGTCTCACGGTTCGGGGGACGGCCGGCCGGGCAGCGGGGGAGCGTAGATTGCCGGAGGCCGGATCGGGAAGGGGCCAGGAATGACGATTCACCGCGAGCACCCGTTCGCCGACCCGCAGCGGGACGTCGTGCGGCAACTGCGGGGTCGACTGGCCGCCCAGGTGACCTTGTGGGCGACCGGGGCGGACGCGGCGCGGGCCGGGCTGACCGTCTCGTCGCTGATGGTGGCCAACGGCACCCCGGCCCGGGTGCTGGGGCTGCTCGATCCGCTCTCTGATCTGGTGGACGAGGTCGGCCGGACGCAGACCGTGGCGGTCACCCTGCTACGGCGCGAGGAGCACTACCTCTCCGAGGTGTTCGCCGGCCTCGCCCCCGCTCCGGGCGGACGGTTCGGCCAGGCGACCTTCGAGCAGACCCCCTGGGGTCCGGTGCTGGCCGGCGAGCGCAGTTGGGCCGGGCTGCGGTTGGAGACCGCGGTCGAGGTCGGCTGGTCGCTGCTGTTCACCGGGACGGTCGAACACGTCGAGGTGGTCGACGAGGACGATCCGCTGGTGCACCACCGCGGCCGCTACCAGCGGCTGACCGGCTAGCGTCAGGCGAGCTCGTCACGGGTGGGCGGGTTCGAGCCCGCCCGGGAGACGGTGATCGCCGCGCAGGCCAGCGCCCGCCGCACGGCGGGCTCGACCTCGTCCCAGCCAGCGGCGGCCAGGCGGTCGCGCGCCGCCGCTCCGCCCAGCAGCCCGGCGTCCAGCAGCCCGGAGAGCAGTCCGGACATGAACGAGTCGCCGGCGCCCACGGTGTCGACCACCGAGGTCGACGGGGCCGGCAGGGCGTGGAACTCGCCCCGTACCAGCACCAGCGCACCCTGGCCGCCCCGGGTGACCGCGCACAGCCTGGGCCCCAGCTCGGCCCAGCCGGCGAGCACCTCCTCCAGCGAACGGCCGGGGTAGAGCCAGGCGATGTCCTCGTCGGAGGCCTTCACCACGTCGGCCTGCGCCACCAGCGCCTCGATCTCAGCCAGCACCTGGTCGGCGCCGCCCATGATGGAGGGGCGGGCGTTGGGGTCGTAGGAGATGGTGGCCAGGTCGCGGGCGCGGGCGACCACCGCCGCCACCGCCTCGCCGCCCGGCTTCAACGTGGCCGCGATCGAGCCGGTGTGGACGTGGCCGGCGGGAACCGCCAGGCCGGGGTCGAGCTGCCAGTCCAGATCGAAGCGGTAGCTGGCCGCCCCGTCGGCATCCAGCTGCGCCGCCGCGGTCGGCGTCCGCTCGGCCCGGTCGCTGCCGGGCGCCAGCGCGACCCGCTCGCTGACCAGCAGGGCGGCGATCCGCCGGCCGAGGTTGTCGGTCCCGATGTGGGTGGCCAGCTGCGTGTCGTGACCCAGCCGGGCCAGCCCGATGGCGACATTGGCCGGGCTGCCGCCGACATGCTCGACAGCCTCGCCGGAATGGGGGATGACGATGTCGATCAGCGCCTCGCCGATCACCAGGACGGGAAACTCCATGGGCCTCACCCTAGTGGTTGCGATCAGCCGGCGGTGAGGTCTTCGCGGCGATGGTCAGCGGGGATGACTACGGCGAAAGCTCCTCGTCGCCGAGCTCGTCCAGAGCCTGGGCGAGGTCGTCGCCGCTGACCGGCCCGGCGATCATCAGCCGGGCGCCGTCGGTCTCGAACGAGCGGATCACCGGCAGCAGGCTGAGGTGCTCCACCAGCAGGACGGCCACCGTGGTGCCGACCTCGACCTCGGTCAGCAGCTCGACGATGTCCGGACCGTCCAGCAGGCCGCTGGAGGAGCCGGCGAGGGCGGGCAGTTCCAGGCCGGTCTCGGTCAGCAGGGTGTCGACGTCCAGCACCTCCGCCTCGTCCTCGCCGGTGCGGCGCAGGAATTCCAGGTCGAGGATCCGGATCAGGTGGCGGTCCACCGCCGCCAGCAGTTCGTGCCAGGGCTTCGCCGAAGCCTCGGCGGGAAGCTCGAAGGCGACGATCTCGACCGGCCCGAGGTGTTCGTCGGGTTCCTGCTGCGGCTCGCTCATGGGACGAGGCTAGCCGCTGGCACGCCGTACGACTCTCACAGAAACCCCACCAGCACCGGATCGATGTGTCAGGCTGCCGGTAGCTCCGCGTCCCGGAAAAGGAATCCAATGAAGCTTCCTGGTTGGGTGGCCGCCACCCTCGCCGCTGGTCTGCTGTTCAGCTCGCTCCCGGGGGCCCCGGCCGCCGCGGCCCCGATCGCCACCGCCGCCCCGGCGCCGCTGGCCACCACCAAACCCAACTGGAAGCTCGCCCTCCAGCAGGTCGATCAGAGCACCTCGGTGCGGGTCACGGTCGATCCGTCCGTGCTGGCCAAGGCCTCGAAGGTCACCCTGACCGCGAAGCTGAAGTACGGCCGGACCACCACCCGCAGCGTCAGTTGCAGCCAGTCGCTGGCCAAGCTGGTCGCCGGCGCCTTCACCTGCAATCTGAAGGACTACGGCAAGTGGAGCATCACCGCCAGGTTCTACCAGGGCAGGAAGAAGGTGAGGACCAACTCGGCGGTGAGCCTCGGCGTGGTCGCCGACGAGTACATCATCGCGCCGCTGGCCGGCACCATGCCGGGCACCCTGTTCACCACCTCGTTGTGGGGCGAGAACTCGATCCGGGGCGCCGGCGCGCAGCCGATCCCGGTGATCGCCCGGCTCACCCGGGCCCACCAGTGGGACTGGAAGAAGCTGCCCGAGGGGGTGCGCGCCCTGCCCTACCTCACCACCAAGCAGGCCGCCAAGCGGACCACCATGAACAGCTACAAGGCACCGGCGATCGCGCCGATCAAGGCCTACATCAAGGAGCTGCGCAAGCTGAACAAGAAGTCGGTCTTCCACCTCTACGTCAACGACTACACCGCGCACCTGGTGCACAACCTGCTGTACGCCAACCAGATCCCGGAGCAGAACTACACCATCACCTTCCTCTCCGACGGCAACCACTCCTACGCCCAGTTCGCCAGGAACTACGCCGGCAAGGACCCGGCCGCCGTGCACCAGAAGCTGATCGCCAGCTGGAACCGGGCGAAGGAAAAGGCCTATCGGGACGGCAAGCCCCACCTCTCGGCGCCCAAGGCGCGGGCCGCCATCTACGCCGCGGTGGACACCGAACCCTCGGCGACCTGGTGGCTGACCAACCCCGATCTGCTCAACCAGACCGGTCAGCCCAACGCCTTCGCCGACCAGGCCAGGCAGAACCCCAAGGTGGTCAAGGCGGTGCTGAAGGACAAGCTCCTGGCCGTGCAGGCCGAGGGCGACCAGGCGGTCAGGGAGTTCAAGCGGCTGTACCGCTTCAACGACGCCTACTTCGCCGACGCGATCAAGGCCGGCAGGAAGGTCATGCTGTTCCTGGGCACCAAGCTGGACGGCAGGGAGCAGGACTTCGCCGACTACGCCGGCTTCACCGTGAAGCGCTACGGCAAGAAGTACGGCTACTACTACAAGGGCCACCCCGGGACGCCGACCGAGAACCACCCCGCCAAGCAGAAGGAGCTGAAGAAGCTGGGCATCGTCGACGTGCAGTCCTCGGTGCCGGCGGAGCTGATCCTGTTCTTCAACCCGAGCATCTCGATGTCGGGCTACGGATCCAGTACCTGGGACGCCGTGCCGGCGATCAACCCGGACATGGCCGAGGGCCTCTTCGGCATCACCAAGGCGGACGGTTCGGCGTCAGCCAGCTACGCCGGGATCATCAAGTGGTACATGACTCCGAAGCCGGGCAGCGGTCCGGTGAGCAAGCTGCCGGGCGACTTCCTGGTCGAGTTCAGCGACCCGGTCGCGGCCGCGAAGGGCTACGACATCGCGTTGTGGGGATCGAAGAAGAAGACGATCACCTACTACCGGCTGGTGGACGGCAGGTACACCAGGGTCTCCTGACCGGCGGGCGGCAACCGCGGCCTGCTGCCGGGGTTCAGCCCTGCCGGCGCTGGATCGCCGCCCACTCGTCGCGCAGCCCGACCGTGCGGTGGAACAGCAGCGGCGTCTCCGGGTCGGCGGCGAAGTAGCCCAGCCGCTCGAACTGCACCACCTGGCCCGGGGCGGTGTCGGCCAACGCGGCCTCGGCCCGTCCGCTGACCAGCTCGCGGGAGTCGCGGTTGAGATCGTCCAGTGGCTCGCCGGAGGTTTCCCCGGGGACGGCGGCGGTGAACAGCCGGTCGTAGAGCGCGGCGGTGATCTCCACCGCGTGACCGGCCGAGACCCAGTGCATGGTCGACTTCACCTTGCGACCGTCCGGCGCGTCCCCGCCCCGGGTGGCCGGATCGTAGGTCGCGTGGACGGTGGTGATGCTGCCCTCGGCGTCCTTCTCTACAGCTGTAGCGGTCACCAGGTAGGCGCCGCGCAGCCGCACCTCGCGGCCGATCGAGAGCCGGAAGAACTTCGGCGGCGGCACCTCGGCGAAGTCCTCTGCCTCGATGAACAGCTCGCCGCTGAACGCCACCTGACGGGTGCCGTCCGCCGGGTTCTCCGGGTTGTTGCCGACCTCGAAGTACTCCACCACCGGCCGCCCGGCATCGTCGGCCGGCCAGTTGTCGATCACCAGCCGCAGCGGACGCAGCACCGCCATGCGCCGTTGCGCGGTGGCGTTGAGCTCGCGGCGGACGAAGGACTCCAGCGCCTCGATGTTCTGCCGGCTGTTGGTGCGGGTGGTGCCGATCTCGGTGCAGAACGCCCGGATCGCCGCCGCCGGATAGCCGCGCCGCCGCAGGCCCGACAGGGTGGGCATCCGGGGATCGTCCCAGCCGTCCACCACGCCGTCGGCGACCAGCTTGGCCAGCCGCCGCTTGCTGGTCACGGTGTGGGTGAGCTCCAGCCGGGCGAATTCGATCTGCCTGGGCTGGTCGCCGGGCAGCGGCAACTGCCCCAGGTACCAGTCGTACAGCGGACGGTGGGTGTCGAACTCCAGCGTGCAGATCGAATGGGTGACCCCCTCGATCGCGTCGCTCTGGCCGTGCGCCCAGTCGTAGGTGGGGTAGATGCACCAGTCGTCGCCGGTGCGGAAGTGGTGGCTGTGCCGGATCCGGTACATCACCGGATCGCGCAGCGCCATGTTCTCGTGGTTCATGTCGATCTTCGCCCGCAGCACCTTCGTGCCGTCCGGGAACTCGCCGGCCTTCATCCGGCGCAGCAGGTCGAGGTTCTCCTCGATGCCGCGGTTTCGGTAGGGGCTCTCGATGCCGGGCTTGCCGAAACCGCCGCGCTGGGCCGAGATGGTCTCGTTGTCCTGATCGTCGACGTAGGCCAGGCCGCGGCCCACCAGGTACTCGGCCCACTCGTACAGCTGGCCGAAGTAGTCCGAGGCGTGCAGCACCTGGGCCGGGGAGTAGCCCAGCCAGGCGATGTCGGCCAGGATCGACTCGACGTACTCGGTCTCCTCGGTGTCGGGGTTGGTGTCGTCCAGCCGCAGATTGCAGCTGCCGCCGAACTCCCGCGCCGTCCCGAAGTCGACGGTGATCGCCTTGGCATGACCGATGTGCAGGTAGCCGTTCGGCTCCGGCGGGAACCGGGTCTGGACGCGCCCGCCGTAGGTCCCCTGCTCGTTGTCCCGCCGGATGATGTCGCGGATGAAGTCGTTGGCGGCAGCAGGCTCGGTCATGGCCGCCAAACTACCATCGCGCCGCTTCCTCCCGGTTAACCGGAACTGTCTCCCGGGCACCCGCAGCCAGCCTGGGACAGGGGGACGGTTCCTGGCGCCCGGGAACCGTCCCCGGGCGCCAGGAACCGTCCCCGCGTCCCAAGGTCTGTCCCCCTGTCCCACTTTCTCGGTTGCACTAGGCTTACCGGGCCATGACTGCACAGCCTGCCCGTCTCCGCGTCGCGCCCTCGCCCACCGGCGATCCGCACGTCGGGACCGCCTACATGTCCCTGTTCAACCTCGCCTACGCCCGGGCCACCAGCGGCGCCTTCGTGCTGCGGATCGAGGACACCGACCGCGCCCGCTACGTCGAGACCTCCGAGCAGCAGATCTACGACACCCTGAGCTGGCTCGGCCTGCCGTGGGACGAAGGCCCGGACCGCGGCGGCCCGTACGCCCCCTACCGGCAGTCGGAGCGGCTGGACACCTACCGTCCCTACGTCGAGCAGTTGATCGAAGCCGGCCACGCCTACCACTGCTGGTGCTCCACCGAGCGGCTGGCGGAGCTGCGGGCGCAGCAGCAGGCGGCCAAGTCGGCGGTCACCGGGTACGACCGGCTCTGCCACGGGCTGACCCGCGAGCAGCGGGCCGAACTGCCCGGGTTCAGCGAGACCCCGGTGGTCCGGATGCTCGTCCCCGAGGACGTCCCGCTGAGCTTCACCGACCTGATCCGCGGCGAGGTGAACGCCCCCCGTCCGGACGACCAGGTGATCCTGAAGGCCGACGGCTTCCCCACCTACCACCTGGCCGTGGTGGTGGACGACCACCTGATGAACATCACCCACGTGGTGCGCGGCGAGGAGTGGATCTCGTCCACTCCCAAGCACCTGCTGCTCTACCGCTGGCTGGGCTGGCCGGAACCCGCCTTCGCCCACATGCCGCTGTTGCGCAATACCGACAAGTCGAAGATCTCCAAGCGGAAGAACCCGGCCGCCCGGTTGACCTGGTTCCTCGAGCAGGGCTACCTGCCCGAGGCGCTGCGCAACTTCCTGCAGCTGCTGGCCTACCCGCCGGTGCACGAGGGCACGGACGTCGCCAGCTTCGACGAGTTCGTGGCCAGCTTCGAGTGGAGCAAGGTCAACACCACCGGTCCGATCTTCGACCTCACCAAGCTGAACTCGCTGAATGGCGAGTACATCCGGTCGCTGAGCGCCGCGGAGTTGGCCGACCGGGTGATCGAGTTCGCCGTCCGCGAGGGTCAGTGGAGCGATCCGACGCCCGCGCAGGTCGAGCTGCTGCGGCAGGCGATCCCGCTGGTGCAGGAGCGGCTGGTGCTGCTCGGGGAGGCGGTGCCCAAGCTGGCCTACCTGTTCACCGCGGACGCCGACCTGACCATCGACCCCGACGCCCTGGCCAAGGCCGGGCCGGACGCCGCCGCGGTGGTGTCCGCGGCGACCGCCGCGCTCACCGGGCTGGGGGAGTGGAACCACGAGAGCATCCAGGCGGCGCTGCGCGAGGCGCTGGTGGAGGGCCTGGGCATCAAGCCCAAGTTCGCCTTCGGGCCGGTGCGGCTGGCGATCACCGGCTCCAACGTGTCGCCGCCGCTGTTCGAATCCATGGAACTGCTGGGCCGCGATTCCTCGCTGACCCGGCTGGCCGCGCTGGCGGACCGGCTGGCGGCGTAGCCGACGGTGACCGAAGCGGGGTCGGCGCAGCGGGTGCTGCTGCGCCTCGCCCCGATGATCTACGGCCCCACCGTGCTGTTCGCGCTGGGCGAGGGCGCGGTGGTGCCGCTGATCCCGATCCTGGCCGGGAAGCTGGGGGCCGAACTCGCGCTGTCGGGCCTGATCGCTGCGACAGTGGTGATCGGTCAGTTCGTCGGCAACCTGCCCGCCGGCTGGCTGGTCTCCCGGGTGGGGGAGCGGCGGGCCATGCTCGGCGCCGCGGCGCTGGCGCTGGTCGGGGTGGCCGGTCTGGCCCTGGCCCCCAACCTGGTGGTGCTGGCCGCCGCGGTCTTCCTGATCGGGCTGTGCGCCGCCACCTACGGGCTGGCGCGACACGCCTTCATGACCGTGCGGGTGCCGTTCGCCTACCGGGCCCGCGCGCTCGCCCTGCTCGGCGGATCCTTCCGGCTGGGTCTCTTCCTCGGGCCGTTCTCGGCCGGCCTGCTACTCACCCTGACAGGTTCGGAGACCTCCGCCGCCTGGGCCTTCGGTGGCTGTCTGATCGCCTGCCTGCTGCTGGTCGGCTTCGGCCCCGACCCCGAGAGCAGTCTGCCGGTCGGGCCGCTGCCGGGCCCGGGGACGGATGCCACGCCGGACGGTGTGCTGCGCACCATGGTGAGGCACCGCGAGGTGCTCGCCCGGCTCGGGCTGGCGGCATCCTCGCTGTCGGCGGTGCGCTCGGCCCGGCAGGTCGTCCTGCCGCTGTGGGGGATCGCGCTCGGCCTGGACGCCCACGCCATCGCCTTCGTGGTGGGCATAGCCGGCGCGGTCGACTTCGCCCTGTTCTACGCCAGCGGGCAGGTGATGGACCGATTCGGCAGGCTGTGGGCGGCGCTACCGGCGATGGTGTTGATGGGCGGTGGCTTCCTGCTGCTCTCGCTGACCCAGCAGTGGGCCTCGGCCACCGCCTGGTACGTCGGCTGCGCCGCCGTGATCGGGCTGGGCAACGGCCTGTCCAGCGGCATCCTGATGACCCTCGGCGCCGATGTCGCGCCACCGGGCGACCCGGCGGCCTTCCTCGGTTCCTGGCGCACGCTCACCGATGGCGGCGGGGCGCTGGCGCCGGTGCTGTTCTCCGGCATCGCCGGGGCGGTGAGCATCGGGGTCGGGACGGCGGCGATCGGCGCGATCGCCCTGCTGGGAGCGGTCGGCTTCGCCCGCTGGGTGCCGCGGTTCGTGCCCAGGAACTCGAACTAGCCGCTCAGGGCACCGGATCGGGAGCGCGGCGGGCGTTGGCTTGGGCCGGCTCCGCCGGCGCCGGCGTCCGGGAGCTGTCCAGCCGGATCAGCGCCACGCCGGCGACGATCGCCAGCCCACCGAGCAGCTGGACGGGGGTCGGCACCTCACCGAGCACCACCGCCGCCACGACCGCCGCGAACAGCACCTCGGAGAGGCTGACGAAGCTGCCCAGCCGTTCGCCCATCAGGCCGACCGCCGCCACCCCGAGGGCGTAGGCCAGCGCGGTGGCGAAGAGCACCACCACGCCCAGCGGCAGCCACCACGGCACCGCGGCGCCGAGCAGCTCCACGTCGACCAGGGGAGCGGAGTAGGGGAGCGCGCCGACCGCGATCGCCAGGCCCAGCACCACGCCGCCCACCGGCAGGCCGAAGGCCGACAGCGCCAGCGGGTGCAACGCGGTGGGCCGGGCGCTCAGCACGAAGTAGCCGGCCGCCCCCACCATCGCCAGCAGACCGAACAGCACCCCGAGCGGGTCGAGCCGGGCGCCGGTCAGGTCGAGCACGCCGAGCAGGCCGAGGCCGCTGAGCAGCGTCCCGATGATCACCAGCCGGGCGGGACGCCGCCGGGTGCGGGCCCAGGCCAGCAGCACCAGCGCGACCGGTGCCAGGTACTCCAGCAGCAGCGCCACGCTGACGCTGATCCGGGCCACCGCGGCGAAGTACATCAGCTGCGCGGTGGCCACCCCGAGGGCACCGAAGGCCAGGATCATCCGCCATTCGGCCACCACCTGGCGCAGCCGGCCGCGCATCACCCAGAACCCGGCCGGCAGCAACAGCAGCGAGGCCGCGGCGATCCGCCAGAACACCGCGGCGCCGGGCGTCCAGCCGGCGGTCAGCAGCGGACGGGCGAACGTCCCCGAGGTGGCGAAGCAGAGCGAGGCGATCAGCCCCAGTGCCAACCCCAGCCCGACCCGGCGATGGGGGACGGCCGCGGGGTGCACAATGCTCACCGGGCCATTCTTTCGCCCGGCCGCTGATTTGGCACAGCTGCCCAGGTC
>JASGLB010000004.1:0-321541 GCA_049840415.1 Propionicimonas sp.
ATCCAGGTCCAGGTGACGGTGGCGGCCTTGGAGCCGTGTTTGCCGGTGTACCGAGCGCCGACGATCGCGAAGATGATCGACGGCAACATCGTGATCAAGCCCATGATGGTGCCCAACTGCATGTTCCCTAGCAGAATGCCGTACAGCATCGTGGTCACCACTGCCTGGGCCACCACCTGCTGGGCCAGCTTGTCGGTGACCGCCGATACCGCGTAGCGCAGGAACGGCCCGTTGTGCCGCAGGAACTGCCACATGTCCCGGAAGGAAACCTTGCTCTCCTCGTCCCGGGCGGCGAGATGCTTGAAGTTCTCCGGCTTGTCCGCCCCGGCGACGCCGATCACCGCCAGAATCTGGAAGAAGAAGGAGGCGATCACGAAGACGATCGCGGTCTCGGCCAGCATGCCGACGGTGAACTGGTTGCCGTGCTTGGGCAGGTATCACCACGGTGGAGATCAGGGTGAAGATGGTCGGCACCAGGTAGGCGTACACCGTCCCCCACACCCCCACCACCGGACGCTGCCGCGGGTCGTTGGTCATCACCGGGCCCATCATGTTGCCCGCGATGTCATTGGTGGACGAGCCGATGATGTAGACCACGTACACCACGATGAAGAAGCCGGCGCCCAGGCCCTTGTCCGACGCCCAGACGAACAGCAGCAGCACCGCGAGCGAGCGGACCACCCAGCCCGCCAGCATGAAGAACCGCAGCTTGCCGAAGGTCAGGTTCACCTTGTCGATCAGCAGGGCGAGGAACGGGTCGATCACGCCGTCCAAGATTCTCGTCCCGGTGAGGATGAGCCCTGCCGCGGCGACCGCGATGCCGTAGCCGGCGTTCTGCAGGTAGCTCATCATGCCGACCAGGACGTAGAAGATCATGGCCGAGCCGTTGTTCAACTGCGACAGCGCGATCTGCCAGGTCTTCGCGCGCCGGTACTGCACTCCATCAATCTCACTCGCGGTGAGCTTCGCTGTCTTCGCCATCGGGTCAAGACTCCTTCGTGTGACCGATCCCGTCCATCCCCGGCGGCCATCGCAGGAAACTGGACGCTCTGACAGTAGGAGGACACCCCGCTGGTGAATAGAAGGAAACCGTACTGACTAGAACCAGGTTGACCAGATCGCCGCCCACAAAGCGACCGACCGTACGACTCGGGCCATGCTTCGGTCAGATCACGAGGAGCCAGCGATGACTTTCGACAACCTGACGCCGGCCATTCCCGGCTTCTACTCCGACCCGACCATGTGTGCCGGACCGGACGCGGTCTACCTGGCGCACTCGAGCTTTGAGTACTTCCCCGGCGTGCCGCTGTGGCGCTCGACCGACCTGACCTCCTTCCACCAACTCGGCAACGTGATCGATCGGCCGGATCAGCTCGACCTCAGCACCTTCGCCGGACCCTCCTCAGGCATCTACGGCTCCACCCTGCGCTACCACGCCGGTCGGTACTGGTTCGTCACCACGAACATCCGCCAGATCCAGGAAGGCCAGCTCCTCTTCACCGCGACCAACCCCGCCGGGCCGTGGTCGGATCCGGTCACCGTACCCGGCACGATCGGCATCGACCCCGATCTGGCCTGGGACGAGGACGGAACCTGCTACCTGACCTGGCGGGGGTTCCCGGACGGGATCGTGCAGGTCACCATCGATCAGGAGACCGGCGAGGTGCTCTCCGACCGGCGTCCGTTGTGGGCTGGGACCGGCATGAAGGCACCCGAAGGGCCAGCACCTCTACCACGTCGGGGACTGGTGGTACCTCCTGCTCGCCGAGGGCGGCACCGAGCGCGGCCACTGCGTGACGATCGCCCGCTCCCGCCACCCGGACCGCGGGCTTCGAACCCTGCCCACACAACCCGATCCTCACCCACCGGTCAACCGACCACCCGGTGCAGTCGGTCGGGCATGCCGACCTGGTCGAATGGCAGGGCCGCTGGTGGGCCTGCTACCACGGCACCCGGCCACACGGCCGGACCCCGCAGTACCACGTGATCGGCCGGGAGACGATGCTCTGCCCGATCGAGTGGGTGGACGACTGGCCGGTGTTCCGCGAGGACCACGCCCTCACCTACACCCCGGACACCTCGCTGACCACCGACTTAACCCAGCCCCTCGACCCGCGGTGGGTCTCGCCGCAGGGGGACCTGACCAACGTCACGGTCACACCGGACGGCCTGGTGCTCACCCCCGGCCGGCCGCTGGTGATCCGAGTGCAGGATCTCAACTGGTCCGCCGAGACCACCATCGATGTCACCGCCGGCACCGCCCGGCTCCTCGTCTACCTCGACGATGACCACTGGTACGCCCTCGACGCCGACACCGACAGCATTCGCGCGGTGGGCCGCAGCCAGCCGTTCGAGCAGGAGTTCGGCAGAACGACCGTCACCGACCCGGCGGCGGTCGACCTCCGGCTGCTCGCCGACCTACCTGCGGCCACCGCGATAGGCGCACCCTGGGAGCCGGACCTGATCACCTTCACCGCGGGCCCCGGCGGCCAGACCGAAGACCTCGCCACCGTGGACGGACGGCACGCCTCCACCGAGGTCGCCGGCGGCTTCACCGGCCGCACGGTCGGCATCCGAATGCCTGGCCGGCACCGTGCTGGTGCGCAGCTTCCGCTACCGACCCACACCACAACCACCAGCGGAAGGGGCGCTCCAGTGACCCTGGACACCGACGAGTTCGGCCGGATCGAGGTCAGCACGATTCCCGTCCGAGCGGACCTGCACGTTCTCTCGGCGACCTACACACCGTCCGGCAAAGTGCTGGTCTTCTACCGGACCGACCCGGCCGTACCCGACGCCTGCGGCATCGACCTGCTCAATGACGACGGCACCGAGCCACGAACTGTTTTCACCGGCATCATCCCCCAGCACGCAAAGGCGAACGGCGTCCGGCAGATGGTCTTCGCCGACAACCGCCGCGTCCTGCTGGGCGACCACGTCCTGGAATGCAGCCCCAGCCTGGACGAATGCGAGCACGCGGAACTGATCGACGTCGCCTACCCCTGGGAACTCGAACAGAACCCGCTGATCAGCCACCACTGGTCGGAGATCATCATCTCCCCCGACAACGACCACATCGCCTGGACCATCCTGCGGACCGACATGGGTGCCGCCACCGCCATCGGCCGGCTACGCCGCACCGATGACCGCTACGTGATCGACGACCCGCGGTTGATCAGCACCGTCGAGGAGTTTGTGGCCGACGCCGACCATCAGGGCCACCTGATTCCGCAGCCGCTGCGCGGTGGCGAGGTCAAGCAGTTCGTCCGCGGCGGCACTGCCATCTCCCTGGTCGGCAGCGCCGGCGGATTCCTGCCGGACTCGGTGGTCCAGGATCTCTCTACCGGCGACCTCACCCCGATCACCCGCGCCCCGGGGTACGACGAGACCACCATCCTGTCCCCCGACGAGAGGCTCGGCATCGTGATGACCTCCCGGGCCTCAGCTCGGACGAACCCGGCGGTTCTGGGCCTGCTCCCCCGGCCGTGCGCCCCGCTCATCGGCTCGGCCCTGGCCTGGGCGGCCTACACATACACCGTCACCGGGGTGCGTCAGTTCCGGGAAGGCAACATCGGACCGGTCCTGATCGACATCGCACGCTCCCAGGACGACCCGGGCTACCAGGGGGTCGCGCTCAACGATCCAGCAGGCGACTGGGTCTACGTCTCGCCCATGTCCTGGCACCCCGACGGCAAACGCGTCCTCTGGCCGGAAACCCGCCGCGGCAGCACCCAGCTCAGAATCCGGCGTGCAATCCTGCTCGACCATCAGCCAGGGCCGGCCGTTCGACCCCGCCCCACCCCCAACTCCAGCCCGATAGCCATCACTGGCGATGCCGCCGCGGCCGCCCTCCAACCCCCCGCCAAGCCGATCCTTGCCGGCCGGATCGCGGGGCAGCACAGCGGACACCTCGAGTTCGAACGACGCCCGGCCGACCCCGACCGCGGCCAAGCCTCGTCAGCCCGGGTCAACTATGTCGACTTCAGCGACGACGGGCTGACCTGGTACAACGGCCACGAGGCGGCCACCTCGTCCTTCGTCGCCGACACCGTCTACCAGGCCGAGCTGAGCGCGACCGGCGAACTCGACGGCGAGATGCGGCTGCGGATCACCTGGTCCAGCATCACCGACCCGCAGCCCACCCGGCTGCGCTTCGATCCGGACACAGACGGCCGGCCGAAGACCCACGGCTACAGCCGGCTCGGACACATCCGGCTTCGGGTCGAAGACCTCGCTCGCTGAGCGAGCACTGGCACCGGTCTGGCGCCTACCCTTCCGCCAAGCCCCGCCGCATCAAAACGGTCAGTTCCAGGCTGGCGGTGTCGCGAGGAAGACCGGGATGCTCTCCAGCGGCGCGTCAACCTCCAGCCACTGGCCACCCGGAACCGTGCGTCCGGTCCGGGCGTCCGTCCAGGTCGCTCCCTGCGGCAGGTAGACCCGACGGGCGGTGGCTCGCGGCTCGACCACCGGAGCGACCAGCAGGTCGGGGCCGAACAGGAACTGGTCGGCCACTGTCCAACACACCGGGTCGTCCCAGAACTCGTGGAACAGCCCCCGCAGCACCGGCTGACCGGAATCGTGTGCCTCGGCCATCACTCGGCGGGTGTACGGACGCAACTGCTCGCGCAGCCGGACGTAGCCGGCCAGGATCCCGAACACCTCTTCGCCGTAGCTCCACAGTTCGTTCGGGGCGCCGCTGCGGATCCGCGGACGTCCGTCCCGTCCGGTCACCTCGTCATACGGCACCCGATCACCGTGCATCCGCATCACCGGGCAGAAGGTGGCGAACTGGAACCACCGGACCAGCAGTTCGCGGAACTCCGGGTCGTCCACCCGGCCGTTGTGGAAGCCGCCGATGTCGGTGGTGAACCACGGGATGCCCGCCGCACCCATGTGGATCCCCGCGGTGATCTGCCGCCGCAGGTCGGGGTAGCTGGAATGGATGTCCCCCGACCAGGCCAGCGCTCCGTACCGCTGGCTGCCAGCCCAGGCGCAACGCACCAGGTTGACCACCTCGGTCTGGCCGGCCGCCAGCTGACCCTCGTAGAACGCCCGAGCGAAGTGCTGCGGGTACAGGTTGCCCACCTGGGCTCCCGGCCCGGCGTAGTAGCGGTAGTTGTCGAAGTCGTAGGTGCCGTACTCAGGCTCGGCCTCGTCCAGCCAGAACAACCGCACGCCGACGTCGTGGTAGTTGCGCCGGCAGAGCTCCCAAACCCGCTGCCGCGCTTCGGGGTTGGTGGCATCGAAGAAGGCGCTCGGGCCACCGAAGGCCATGTGGACGTCGATCCCGCGGTCGGCAGTCACCAGTAGGTTGCGCTGCTTGAACTCGGCGTAGTTCTCCGAGCCGGTGCCGACCTGGGGCCAGACCGACACCATCAGTTCGACGCCGAGGTCGGCGAGTTCGGCCAGCATGGCCACCGGATCCGGCCAGAACTCCGGGTCGAACCGGAAGTCGCCCAGCGACGGCCAATGGAAGAAGTCGGCCACGATCACGTCCAACGGCAGCCCCCGCCGTTTGTGCTCCCGCGCGACCTCGAGCAGTTGCTCCTGATTCCAGTAACGCAGCTTGCATTGCCAGTAGCCCAGACCGTATTCGGGCATCATCGGCGGATGGCCGGTCACATCGGCGTAGGCGGCCGAGATCTTCGCCGGGGTGTCGCCGGCGGTGATCCAGTAGTCCAGCTGCCGGGTCGACTCGGCGTGCCATTCGGTGCGGTTGGCGGCGAAGGTGGCCCGTCCGATCGCCGGGTTGTGCCACAGGAAGCCGTAGCCGGCGCTCGACATCACGAACGGCACCGACGCCTGGGAGTTGCGGTGGGCCAGTTCGAAGGTGCAGCCCTTGAGGTCGAGCAGATCCTGCTGGTACTGCCCCATCCCGGCCAGCCTCTCGGCCGGATCCGCCTCGAAGGACGCGGTGAGCGCGTGGTCGCCCCCCACGACCGGACGGAAGGCCCGCGCCTTCAGGTGCAGCGAGCCGCCCGGCTCCAGCTCGCGGAGCAGCAGCTTTCCGTCCTGGTCGCGGAACTCGATGCTGCACCCGACGGTGTGGTACGCCAACGGCTCGTTGAGCCCGGCCCGCGCCCGCAGCACCGCGGTGATCCGGCCGTTGCTGATCGTCGCGGTGCTGCCGTCCACCGTGATCCGCGGGTGACACGGTGGTTGGGGCAGCAACGCGAAATCAGTGTCGATCACCTGGTGGCCGCGGGCTGATCGCACCCGCAGGCTGTGGGCGCCCCAGGCCTGGACCACCAGCGTCTCTCCGTCGCCCCGCCAGGTGATCGCCTCGTCGGCTACTTCGAAGTAGGTCATCGGCCGCTGCTTTCTCGGAGATCCGCTGGACGTACCGGGCGGGGACGGTCTGCTACTGGGGCATCAGGTCAGCTGACGGGTGGCGTTCAGCGCGGTCAGTGCCTGCTCGACCGCCTCAACCACCTCCGCCGCCACCCGGCTCCGCGGGCCGAGCAGAGGCTCGGTCGGAACCCAGGCGGTCTGCCGGGTGAAGCGCCGCACGCCCTCCGGATCGATTCGCTCGAAGGCCTCGACCACCGTCCGGTAGGCGACCGGGTCGTCCAGCACCTCGGCCAGCGAACTGTTGGTGCTGAGCTTCACCGGCGACTCCTGCGGCAGGTCGGAGACCGTCCACGCGTGATGTCCGGCGGCCACCTCGTGGGTATCACCACCGGGCAGCCGGACGGTGGCGGTGGTGTTGGCCGGCACCGTGGCGGTGACTGTCAGCTGGCCGTCCGCCCGTTCCCACCGCACCTCGGCGGGGCCATACGGGGTCTCATGACGGGTGGTCGCCCACTCCAGCCCGGGGATCGGCTGCGGCGCAATCTCCAGGTGCCGGTAGCCGGGAGCCGCCGGAGCCAGCCCACCCACGCTGCGATGCATCCAGTCGGCCACCGCGCCCAGGGCGTAGTGGTTGAAGCTGGTCATCTCGCCAGGGTTGATCGAGCCGTCCTCCAGCAGCGAGTCCCAGCGTTCCCAGATCGTGGTGGCGCCCATCCTCACCGAGTACAGCCAGGAGGGGCATTCGGTCTGCTGCAGCATCCGGCCGGCCTGGCGGACGTGTCCGGTGCGGGTCAGCGCATCGGTGACCAGCGGCGTCCCGACGAACCCGGTGCTGATCCGGTAGCCGTCGCGGCGCACCAGCCAGGCCAGCCGATCCCCCAGCCGCTGGTGCAGCTCCGGATCGTTCGCGATCCCGAACTCGATCGCCATCGCGTAGCTGGTCTGGGCGTCGGACATGATCCGGCCGCCCGGCGTGACGTACTCGGCCAGCCAGGCCCGCCGCACCGCCTCGGCCTGCGCCGCGTAGCTGGCCGCGTCGGAGTCCTTGCCCAGCAGGGCGGCCATCCGGGCGAGCAGGTCGGCCGACCGGAACAGGTAGGCGCTGGCCACCAGGTCGGTGTCCGCCTTGGCCTTGGCGGGCTGGTCCGGCGGCGAATCCGGGTCGACCCAGTCACCGAACTGGAACTTGCCCTCCCACAACTTGCGTTCACCGGCGATCGCCAGGATCTGGTCGACCCAGGCCTTGGCCGAGTCGTACTGTTCGGCCACCACCTTGAGGTCGCCGAACCGCTGGTACAGCACCCAGGGCAGCACAGTGGCCACGTCACCCCAGGCGGCGGCCGGCACCCTGGCCGAATCCAGCACGTCCGGGATGATGTAGGGCACGCCGCCGGCATGCTGCTGCTCCAGCGCCAGGTCGACCAGCCAGGAGGCCAGGAAGCCGTCGCTGTCGAACAGGTAGGTGGCGGTGGGGCCGAACACCTGGATGTCGCCGGTCCAGCCGAGCCGCTCGTCCCGCTGCGGGCAGTCGGTGGGGACGTACAGGAAGTTGCCGCGCATCCCCCAGACCACGTTCTCGTGCAGCCGGTTGACCAGCGGGTCGGAGCACTCGAACCAGCCGGTGCGGGACATGTCCGAACCGATCACCTCGGCCGTGATCGCGGCGGGGTCGAAGTCACCGGGCCAGCCGCTCACCTCGGCGTAGCGGAAGCCGTGGAAGGTGAAGCTGGGTGCCCACTCCTCCACGCCGTCGCCGGCGAGGGTGAACCGGTCGGTCGCCTTGGCGGCCCGCAGCGGGCGGACGCCGAGTTCGCCGTTCTCCAGCACCTCGGCGTGCCGCAGCGTGATCGTGGTGCCCGCCGGGCCCTGGACGCGCAGCCGCAGCCGTCCGACCAGGTTCTGCCCGAAGTCGAGCAGCAGCTTGCCGGACGGGGAGGTGATGACCTCCGCCACCGGCACGGTTTCGGTGACCCGGACCTCCGGCGAGGTGCGCGCGCTGGGAACGGGTCCTGACGCACTCACGGCTGCTGCCGGCCAGTCGGCGGCAAGGCCGGGCTTCGACCAGCCGGGAATCTCCCGGGCCGCGTCGTAGGTCTCGCCGTCGTAGAGGCTGGATTCGACCCACGGACCGTCGCCGCTGGCCTGCCAGTGCCCACCGGTGGTGATCCACTGCGTGCTGCCGTCGGCGTACTCCAGCAGCAACTGGCCGGCGAACGACGGCTGCGGCCCGTAGAACAGCTTGGCGAACTTGGAGAAGCCGTACTTCTCGGTGTACCAGGCGCCGGCCAGGGCGACACCGATCGCATTGTCGCCCTCGGTCAGCAGGGCGGTGACGTCGGAGGTCTCGTGGATCATCCGGTACTGGTAGGGCGTCCAGCCGGGCTTGAGGAACTGGTCGTCGTTGAGTTGCCCGTTGAACTCGGAGTAGTAGACGCCGTGCGCGGTGGCGTACCAGGTGGCCCGGGCCAGGCCGGGCGCCACGGTGAACTCGTGCCGCAGCAGCACCGGTTGGGCCTCGCGTTGCGGATCGGCCAGCCCGATGAACTCCGCCTGCCACTCCCCCGGTGCCAGGAAGGAGGCGACGGCCTCCCGCGGGGCGCTCCACTCCGTCCAGCCATCGGGTCCCTCGGTCCGGACCCGCAGGGTGCCACGCTGCCGGGCGGCCAGGGCGGCGAACGGCCAGTCGACCAGCACCGACGCATCACCGTCGATCCGGTGCAGCCTGCGGGCCGGTGCCGTCGTCCCAGCTCAGTTCGGCGGCGGACTGGCGCCAGCCGGGCACCTCGCTACGGGTGACCCAGGAGATCCTGGGCTCCGGAACGGCGACGAAAGGGGTATCAGCTCGGTATTCCAGACGGACGGAATCGGCCACGGTGGGCATGGCAACCTCTCTGCATTGAAACGTTAGCAATAGCCTCGCGGACCGGTGGAGGTAGGTCAACAGCCAACCGGCCAAACTCGCTCTGGCTGAGATACTTCGGGCGGGATCGGCAACCGGTGGCAAGACCTTCTGCGCAGTTGCGGGATGTGGCAGTCTGCGGGCATGCCCTGGTTCCAGCACACCGCCGAGTTGGTGACGCGTCCCGAGATCGAGGGTCTGCTCGATCGCACCATCGCCGAGTCGCGGACCCGACTGGGGATCGCGGAGTTGCGCCGCGTCCTGCTGCTGCCGCCGGACATCACCCGGGCCCACGCCGGGGTGGGCTGGATGACCGAGTACCTCTACCAGCAGCTGACCGCCGCCGGCGCCGAGGTGCACGTGATCCCGACGCTGGGTCAGCACATCCCGCACACCGTGGCCGACAACGAGTGGATGTTCGGGTCGATCCCGCAGCAGCGGATCCACGCCCACGACTGGAAGAACGGGGTGACTCATGTCGGCACCGTGCCGGCCGAGTTCGTCAAAGAGGCCACCGGCGGAATGGTCGACTGGGAGATCCCGGTCGACCTGAACACCATGACCGTCACCGAACCGTGGGACCTGATCATCAATATCGGCCACGTGGTGCCGCACGAGGTGCTCGGCTTCGCCAACCACAACAAGAACTACTTCATCGGCCTGGGCGGCAAGCGGACGCTGGGCGCCTCCCACATGGCGTCCGCGGTGTACGGCATCGAGAACAATCTGGGCAACCTGCTCACCCCCGTCCGGCGCTGCTTCAACTACGCGGAGGACCACTTCCTGGGTGACCTGCCGGACACGTACATCCAGGTGGTGATGAACTACAACGACGCTGGAGAACTGATCCACACCGGGGTGTTCGTCGGGGACGATCTCGACACCTACCTGGAGGCGGCCAAGCTGAGCCGGGAGCAGAACATCACCGTCTTCGACGAGCCGATCTCGAAGATCGTCGCGGTGATGCAGGCTGACGAGTTCCGCGCCACCTGGGTGGCCAACAAGGCGGTCTACCGCACGCGAATGGCAATGGCCGATGGCGGTGAGCTATTGGTGATCGCGCCCGGGGTGGAGCGGTTCGGCGAGCAGCCCGAGGTGGACGCGCTGATCCGCAAGTACGGCTACATCACCCAGGCGGAGGTGCTGGAGCTGTTCCCGAACAGCCCCGACATGCAGGACATCCCGCACGGCACCGCCCACCTGGTACACGGCTCCCCCGAGGGCCGGTTCACGA
This sequence comes from Propionicimonas sp., assembly GCA_049840415.1. Classification (GTDB taxonomy): domain Bacteria; phylum Actinomycetota; class Actinomycetes; order Propionibacteriales; family Propionibacteriaceae; genus Propionicimonas. Next base: position 10,425 of record JASGLB010000004.1, read on the forward strand.
TCCGGTACGCGCCGGGCAAGCTGACCCGCGAGGAGATCGAGTCGGTCGGCTACCAGTACGCCGACGTGGACGAGGCCCTGGCCCGCTACAACCCAGAGATCATGAAGGACGGCTGGAACACCATGCCGGACGGCGAGCGGGTGTTCTTCATCTCCACCCCGTCCGCCGGCCTGTGGAGCACTCGGGATCGCCTCTACAACCGTTGAGGGCTGCCCGTCGACCCACCGGGGACGGTTCCGCCGCCACCGGGGACGGTTCCGGGACCACCGGGGACGGTTCCCGGGCCACCGGGGACGGTTCCTGGTGGCCCCGCAATCTGAGCGGCGAGATGGCCGGCGCCGTAGCCATTGTCGATATTGACGACGGCGACCCCGGGGGCACAGGCATTGAGCATGGCCAGCAGGGCAGCCAGTCCGTCGAAAGCGGCGCCATAGCCAATAGATGTAGGGCAGGCCACCACCGGAGCCGAGACCAGGCCGGCGACCACGCTGGGGAGCGCGCCGTCCATGCCGGCGATCACCACGATGCAGCCGGCCGAGCGCAGTAGGTCGAGCCGGCTCAGCACACGATGCAGGCCAGCCACACCAACGTCCACCACCAATGTGGCTTCCCTGCCAAGGAAGCGGGCGGTCAGCCAAGCCTCCCGAGCGACGGGTAGGTCGGACGTCCCAGCGCAAGCGACCACGACCGGACGTCCGGTGGGTTCGGGCAAGTCCCCGGGCCACCAGGCCAGCCGAGCCTGAGGGTCGTGGGCAGCGTCCGGTAGTTCGGCGCACAGCGCAGCGAGCTGGGCGTCGTCCACCCGGGTGAAGAGGGTGCGCATCCCGGCCTCACGGACGCCGGTGGCGATCAGCCGCACCTGCTCGGCCGTCTTGGACGCACAGTAGACCGCCTCGGGGTAGCCTCGGCGGGCGGTGCGATCGAGGTCAAGGTCAGCAACGTCGCGGAGCACGTCGGCAGGCTGCCAATCGCCACCCGGTAGATCGGCGAGGGGACCAGCAGGAACCGTCCCCGGTGGCCCCGGAACCGTCCCCGGTGGTCCAGGAACCGTCCCCGGTGGACCCGGCGGGTCGGCGAGGGGCGGGTGCTCAGCCACGGGTCACCAGCGGAAGAGTGAAGGCGCCCGACTGGATACCGCCCAGGTCGATGGTCACGAACCGAAAGCCAGCAGCCTTCACCCGCGACGACAGATCCGTCCGCAATTCGAGCGCGCGCGGCAGTTCGGCGACCGGGAGCTCGATTCGGGCCAACTCGCCGTGGTGGCGCACCCGGCAGTCGCTGAACCCCAGGTCGCGGACGGCGGCCTCGGCCAGGTCGATCTGGCGCAGCTTCTCGGGGGTGACCTCCTCGAAGTGCGGGATCCGGGAGGCCAGACAGGGAGCGGCCGGTTTGTCGGCCACCGCTAGGCCCAGTTCGCGGGCCAGCAACCGCACCTCACTCTTGCGCAACCCGGCATCGGCGAGCGGACGCAGCACGCGGTGGTTGGTCGCCGCCTGCGCGCCGGGACGATCCGGACGCACCGCGTCGTCGGCATTCTCGCCGTAGGCGACCGCGGTCAGCCCGTACTGCGAGGCGACCTGGTCCGAGATCCGGGTGAACAGCTCGTCCTTGCAGTGGAAGCAGCGGTCCGGGCCGTTCGCCCGGTAGGCGGCCGACTCGATCTCGTGGGTCTCCAACTCCACCAGCGGCGCGCCGATCGAGGCCGACACTTCATGAGCTAACTGGCGTTCCTGGGTAGCCAGCGAGGCCGACACCCCCAGAATGGCCAGCGTCCGGGACGGGCCCAGCGCCCGGGTGGCCAAAGCCAACAGAACAGCGGAATCCACCCCGCCGGAGAACGCCACGCCGAGCCGATCCGGCTCACCGAGCGCGACAGCGACCCGCTCAGCGAGCGGAGCCGCGTCCAGGCTCAGCGTGGCGGTCAGCGGTGACAACCCCTAGACCTCGATCTCGGTGTGGTCGGTGACCCACAGGGTGTGGAAGACCCCCGGCCGGTCGGTCCGGCGGTAGGTGTGCGCTCCAAACAGGTCACGCTGGCCCTGGATCAGCGCCGCGGTCGAACGCGCCGCCCGCAGCCCGTCGAAGTAGGAGAGTGACGAAGCGAAGGCCGGAGTCGGGACGCCGTGCAGCGCGGCCTCGGCGACCACCTTGCGCCAGGCCGGCAGACCGGTCTTCACGACCTCAGCGAAGTACTCGTCGCCGATCAGCAGCGGCAGGTCGGCGTCCCGCTCGTAGGCCTCGGTGATCCGGTTCAGGAACTGCGCCCGGATGATGCAACCACCCCGCCAAATCCGGGCCAGATCGCCCCGCTTGACGTTCCAGCCGTACAGCTCGCTGGCCGCCGCGATCTGGTCGAAGCCCTGGGAGTAGGCGATCACCTTCGAGGCGTACAGCGCCTGCCGGACCTCCTCGATGAACGCCGCCCGATCCTCGATCTGCCAGGGGGCGGTGTCGGTGCCGAAGGTCTCCCGGGCGGCCGCTCGCTGCGGCAGGCCGCTGGAGAGTGCCCGGGCGAAGGTGGCCTCGGCGATGCCGGTCACCGGGATGCCCAGTTCCAGGGCGTTCTGGACGGTCCACCGTCCGGTGCCTTTCTGGCCGGCCTCGTCCACCACGATGTCGATGAACGGACCACCGGTCTTGGCGTCCACCTGGGCCAGCACCTCGGCGGTGATCTCGATCAGGAAGGACGACAGGTCGCCGGCGTTCCACTCGGCGAAGATCTCCGACAGCTCGGCCGGGGTGGCGCCCAGCCCCTTGCGGAGCAGGTCGTAAGCCTCGCCGATCAACTGCATGTCGGCGTACTCGATGCCGTTGTGCACCATCTTGACGAAGTGACCGGCGCCGTCCGGGCCGATGTGGGTGCAGCAGGGGACGCCGTCGACCTTGGCCGAGATGTCCTCCAGGATCGGGCCGAGCTCGGCGTAGGCCTCGGCGGTGCCGCCGGGCATGATCGCCGGGCCGGTGAGCGCACCCTCCTCGCCGCCGGAGATGCCCGGAGCCGACGAAGTGCAGCCCGGCCGCGCGCACCGCTGCCTCGCGGCGGATGGTGTCGGGGAAGTGGGCGTTGCCGCCGTCCACGATGATGTCGCCGGCCTCCATCAGCGGCACCAGCGCGTCGATCACCGCGTCGGTGCCCTTGCCGGCCTGCACCATGATGATCAGCTTGCGCGGCCGCTTCAGGCTGGCGACGAAGCCCTCCAGGGTTTCGGACGGGACGAACGCACCTTCCGAACCGTGCGCCGCGATGACCTCTTCGGTGCGCGCCCAGGTCCGGTTGTAGACCGCCACGGTATAGCCGTGATGGGCGAGGTTACGGGCCAGATTGCTGCCCATCACCGCCATCCCGACCACACCGATGTCGGCGGTGGCAGTGGTGTCGGAAACCGGTGTGGTCATGACCTCTCCTCAGTGTTCAGTGGCGGATGCCGGTACCAATCAACCAGTACCGTCCCACCTGGGCAACAGGTTGCCCACGGTTGCCTGCTTGTCACCCCTATTCTGTCGGAGTGAGCCAGCCCGAACCGCGTCCGGTGACGATCTACGACGTCGCCCGGGCAGCCGGGGTGGCCCCCTCGACGGTGAGCCGGACGTTCGCCCGTCCTGGTCGGGTGAACGCTGAGACCGCAGCCCGGGTCAGGCGGTTCGCCGAGGAGCTGGGCTACCGGTCGCGTCCGATCCCCCGGGAGGCATGGACGCCACCAGCCGGATGCTGGCGGTGGCGGTCTCCGACATCGCCAACCCGTTCTACGCCAACCTGGTGCGCGGTACCCAGGTGGCCGCGGCGGAGGCGGGCTACGAGATCGTCCTGGTGGACGCCCGGGAGTCGGCCGCCCGGGAACGCGTCGCGCTGAACCGGCTGCTTCCCGCCGTGGAGGGCGTGGTGATCAGCGGCTCCCGTATGTCGGACGCCGCGCTGCGCACCATCGCCAAGCAGAAGCCCACCGTGGTGCTCAACCGGGAGTTGCGCGACATCCCCAGCGTCATTCCCGATATTGCCGACGGGGCTCGGCAGGCGGTCGAACTATTACGCGGCCTGGGCCACGACCAGATCGTCTACCTGGCCGGTCCGGAGGCTTCCTGGCAGGACGGCATGCGCTCCCGCGCGGTCCGCGACTTCGCTGCCCGGGCCGGCATGAACACCCACCGGATCGGCCCCTTCCTGCCCACTGTGGAGGGTGGCCTGCAGGCCGCCCGGCAACTGCTGACCAGGCTGCCGTCCGCCGTGATGGCGTTCAACGACCTGATGGCGATCGGCGTGATCCGCGGGCTGCTGGACGCCGGGGCGCGGGTGCCGGCCGATACCAGTGTGATCGGCTGCGACGACATCCTGATCTCGCAGCTGGTCACCCCGTCGCTGACCACCATCGCGATCCCGACCCGGCAGATGGGGATCACCGGGGTGAACAACCTGGTGGCGATGATCAACGGGGCCAAACCGGGTGGTGGCCAGGCGCTGTTGATGCCGGTCAAGCTGAAGACCCGCCGCTCCACCGGCCCGCGCGGCTGACCTCCGGCGCCGACCCTCGCGGAGCGGCAACTCCCGGCAAGCGCTTGGCCGGCGTGGGCACCTGGTCCACGATGGGACAGGGTGGATCCGCCCGCCCGGCCGTACTCCAAGGAAGGTGTCCGTTGACCACTCCCACGCTCTCCAGGGAGGCCGGCCACGGCCGGCCGGCAGCTCCGGTCAGGATCGTCCACGTTGGCTTGGGCAACTTCGTCCGCGCGCACCTCGCCTGGTACACCGAACACGCACCGGACGCCGATCAGTGGGGCATCGCGGCCTTCACCGGACGATCCCCCGCCGCCGCCGAACTGCTGGCCCCACAGGGCGGGCTGTACACCCTGCTGACCAGGGCCGCCGAGGGCGATCAGTTCGAGGTGATCTCGTCGGTGTCCGCGGTGCATCCCAGCGACGATCACGCCGCCTGGCTGGCGTACTGGCGCTCGCCGGAGCTCGCCGTGGTCACCCTCACCATCACCGAGGGCGGCTACCTGCGCCGGAACGACGGCAGCCTGAATCTCGACCTGCCCGAGGTCGCTGCCGATCTGACCGCACTGCGCTCGGACGCCGCAGCGCCAGTCCGCACCGCCCCGGCCAAACTGGTCTCCGGACTGTTGGCCCGGCGAGCCGCCGGTGGCGCGTCGCTCACCGTCCTGCCCTGCGACAACCTGCCCAGCAGCGGGACCGTGGTGGCCCGGGTGGTGAACGACCTGGCCGCGGCGGTCGACCCGTCCCTGGTCGCCTGGATCGCCGACCAGGTCGCCTTCGCCACGTCCATGGTCGACCGGATCACACCGGGCGTGACCGAGGCGGAGCGGGAAGCGGTGCTGCAGGCGACCGGACTGGTCGACGCCTCCCCGGTTCAAACCGAACCGTTCACCGAGTGGGTGATCGCCGGCGACTTCCCGGCTGGCCGACCGCAATGGGAAGCCGCAGGAGCGCGGTTCGTCCCCGATGTCACCCCGTTCGAACACCGTAAACTGGCGCTGCTGAACGGTGCGCACTCGCTGCTGGCCTACGCCGGCACCATTGTCGGCCACGAGACGGTCCTCGACGCGATCAACGACCCGCGCTGCCGCGGCTGGGTGAACCAGTGGTGGGACGAGGCCGTCCGGCACCTGTCCCTGCCGGCCGAGGACCTCGCCGCCTACCGCGAGGCCCTGTTGGTCAGGTTCGAGAACCCGCAGATGCGCGACGCGCTGGCTCGGATCGCGGCGGACGGCTCGGCCAAGCTGCCGATCCGGATCGTCCCGACGCTGCGCGCCGAACTGGCCGCCGGCCGGATACCGCTGGGCGCCTGCCGGGCGGTCGCTGCCTGGGCGCTGCATCTGCGCGGCCACGGCGCCCCTGTCCGGGACGTCCAGCCCGAGCTGGCCGCCCAGCTGGCCGAGGGTTCGCTGGCCGATACCATCGCCGGTGTGCTCACCCACCTGGGTGAGGAACTGGCCTCCGATCCGGCTGTCACCCAAACCGTCACGGCTGCTGCCGACGAACTGCTCCAGTCAGCGTAGAGAAGGAAGAATCATGGAACTGCGTCCCAACTCCACCTGGTCAGTCGTTGCGCCCACCAGCATCGGCGTCCGGATCACCCCCGACGACCGGCAGCCGGTGCACATCTCAAACCGCTACACGATGCACGCCACCTCGGCGGAGAGCAACGTCCTGTCGGTGTCGAGCTACCTGGGCCTGCCGACCAAGATCCTGACCAACTTCGTCGCGGACTCACCGATCTCGGCGTTCATCAAGTCGGACCTGCGGGCGCGTGGCGTCGCCTACGAGGGGCCGGAGAAGCCGCAGGGCGGCGCCTGGGGCTACCGCCACCAGTTCAATGTCGCCGACTCCGGCTTCGGTGGCCGGGCACCGCGGGTCTGGAACGACCGGGCCGGCGAGGTTGGCCTCGATCTCGACATCGCCGACTTCGACACCGAGCGGCTGTTCGGCACCGAGGGTGTGCAGATCCTGCATCTCTCCGGTCTGATCGGCGCGCTGTCGCCGAAGTCGAGCCAGTTCTGCCTCGATCTGGCGCGGGCCGCGAAGGCCCACGGCACCCTGGTGAGCTTCGACCTGAACTACCGCGCCTCGTTCTGGAAGGGACGGGAAGCCGAGCTGTCGGCGGTGTTCGGTGAGATCGCCTCGGCCGCCGACATCCTGATCGGCAATGAGGAGGACTTCCAGCTGGCGCTGGGGGTGCAGGGCCCGGAGGCCGGCGGCAAGGACATCGCCGACGAGTTGGCCGGCTTCGTCGAGATGATCGGCCGGGTTCGCGAACGGTTCGGGCAGGCGCAACTGTTCGCCACCACGCTGCGCGAGGTGGTGGACGCCAACACCCACCACTGGGGTGCGCTGGTCAGTGACGCCGCGGGGACCTATGTCGCCGAGCCCCGTCCGATCGCCGTGCTGGACCGGATCGGCGGCGGCGACGGCTTCGTCGGCGGTCTGCTGTACGGGTTGCTCCGCGGCTGGCCCACCGAGAAGGCGATGCAGTTCGGCTGGGCGAGCGGCGCCTACGCCGCCGGTTCGACGACCGACTACGCCTCACCGGCGGACGAGGCCGCCGTCTGGTCGATCTGGGAGGGCAACGCCCGCGTCGTCCGCTGACCTGGACCCGCTGGACCCGTCCCACCACCTGGGAGGGACGATCCGGTTCGCTATGCTCGCGGGTCTCGGGTACTTCGTCGTCCCCGGACCCCAAGGAGCAGGCAGCAGATGGCAGACAAGACCCTCAATCGCGACACCTCCCAGCTCGATCCCACCACCTGGGATCACCGCTGGGGCTACCGGGACACCAAGCTGGTCGTGCAGCCGGACGAGTGTGTGATCATGACCGGCTCGCGGTACAACCTGTGCGGCTTCGCGATGCCCTACCTGATCCCGTTCGTGCGTGAGGAACTCGACTACGACATCGACTTCACCACCACCCGGCCGCTCACCGAGCAGCCGTACGTCTCCAAGGTGAAGCAGAACAAGAAGTTCCTGACCGGGCTCGCCAAGGCGCTGAAGGACGACCAGTACAGCGAGGACGACCGGGAGCGCCTGATCCACTCCCACGGCCAGACCACCACCGACGAGGTGTCGCGGGTGCTCTACGGCAATCTGCCCCGCACCGTCGACCTGGTGGTGTGGCCGGAAACCGAGGACGACTGCGTCGCGGTGGTCAACCTGGCCCGCGAACACAATGTTTGCCTGATCCCCTACGGCGGCGGGACGAACGTCTCCGACGCCCTGCAGATCCCCGAGTCGGAGACCCGGTCGGTGGTCTCGGTCGATATGCGCCGGATGGACGCCATCGAGTGGCTGGACGCGGAGAACCTCACCGCCTGCGTGCAGGCGGGCATCCTGGGTGGCCGGTTGGAGGAACTGCTGGCCGAGCAGGGCTTCACCTGCGGCCACGAGCCCGATTCGATCGAGCTCTCGACCCTGGGCGGCTGGATCGCCACCAATGCGTCCGGCATGAAGCGCAACCGGTACGGCAACATCGAGGACGTGGTCGAGAACGTCACCCTGGTCACCCCGTCCGGCGTGGTGGAGAACCTCTACTCGACCCCACGGCAGGCGGCCGGCGTCGAGGCCTACAAGGCGGCCTTCGGGTCCGAGGGCAACCTGGGCCTGGTCACCAAGGCGGTGATCCGGATCCACAAGCTGCCCGAGGCCAAGAAGTACGGCTCGGTGATCTTCGAGAACTGGCAGAAGGGCGTCGCCTTCATGGCTGCCCTGAACCAGACCGGCGCTCGGCCGGCGTCCATTCGGCTGGTGGACAACGTCCAGTTCCGGCTGGGGCAGGCGCTGAAGCCAGCGCCGTCCGATCGGGTGCACATCCTGAAAAGCAAGGCCGAGAAGCTGCTGGTCACCAAGGTGAAAGGCTTCGACCCGCACAAGATGGTGGCCGCCACCATGGTGCTGGAAGGCACCAAGGACGAGGTCGACTACCAGTTCAAGGTGGTGATGGACACCGCCAAGAAGTTCGGCGGCATCTCCGGCGGCCCCGGCAACGGCGAGCGGGGCTACATGCTCACCTACGCGATCGCCTACATCCGCGACCTGCTGGCCGACTACTACATCGTCGGCGAGACCTACGAGACCACCGTGCCGTGGAGCAAGATCCATGAGGTGTGTGATGCGGTGAAGCGGGTCGCGGCGGCTGAGCACAAGCGGCTCGGCTTCCCCGGCAAGCCCTTCGTCTCGCCCCGGGTGACGCAGATGTACCACACCGGGCGTCTGCATCTACTTCACCCACGGCCTGGTGCACGCCGGAATCGAGGACGGTGACGGCCGGTTCGCCGAGATGGAGAAGAACATCCGCGCCGCCATCATGGAGGCCGGCGGGTCGATCTCGCACCACCACGGCATCGGCAAACTGCGGAAGAAGTTCGTCGACCGGGTGGCCAGCCCGGAGAGCCGGGACGCCGTCCGCGCGCTCAAAGCGGGCGTCGACCCCACCAATGTCTTCGGCGTCCGCAACAACGTCTTCGCCGAGTGAGCGAGTTCGCTGGGACGGTCCGTCCGGCAACCCCGGACGACGCCGCCGCCTGCGCGGCGATCTACGCCCCCTACGTCCGCGACACCACGATCACCTTCGAAACCGAGGTGCCCTCGGCGCCAGATTTGACCGAGCGGATCGCCAACTTCGGCACCAGCCACGCCTGGTTAGTGCTCGAGCGCGATCAGGAGATCGTCGGGTACGCCTACGCCTATGGCTTCTCCCCGCGGGCAGCCTACGACTGGGCCTGCGAGACCAGCATCTACGTGGCGTCCGACACCCGCGGCGGCGGAGTCGGGCGAGCGCTGTACGACGTCCTGCTGCCCCGGCTCGCGGAGCGGGGCTACCGCCGAGCCATTGCCCGGATCACCCTGCCCAACCCGGCCAGCATTGCCTTCCACGAACGCTTCGGCTTCACCGAATCGGGCGTCCTGCGCCGAGTCGGTTGGAAGCACAATGCCTGGCACGACGTCGCCTACCTGCAGCGCGACCTCGGTGATCCGGACGCGCCGCCGACCCCGATCCGACCCTCCTGACAAGCTGGGACCTGGGCCCGTCCCCCTGCATCCGAACAAATCGACCTCCAGATTGGCCCAGCGGAGCTGTTTCGGGCTCAGAACAGCAATCCAGAGGTCGATTTGTTCGCGGGCAGGTCAGTCAGTGACGTTCACGAATCCGTGGGCGCCACGCTCGGCGTCCACCATGAGGTGGCTGACTACCGCGTAGTGGCCGGCCTCGGGGAAGACAGCCTCGACGAAGCCGCCCTGGGCGGGCAACAACCCCAGTGCTTGGGAACCGCCTGACTGGTTGCCGAAGGCGTCCCGACCTCGGTTCAGCTGGTAGCCACCCTCGAAGTAGACGGTGTCGAACTGGGAACCGACAATATGGAACGCACTGAGCCGATTGGGCCCCGCAGCCAGCACCCAGAACCTCACCCGCTCTCCCACCTTCGCCGGGAACTGCTCCTGGTCGTAGGCGTTGGCGATGCCATTGAACACCACGTAGTCGGGTTGCTCGGCGTTCACCTTGTCAGCGTTCACCTCAGTGGCGCTCTCGGCATCGGACGCCACGGTGTCGAGATACACCTCGGACTGCACCAGCGCGTAGGTCCGATCCACCTCGGGCAGGCCGTCGGGTTCGATGATCACAGCACCATGCATGCCGGCGGCAATGTGGGCGCTCATCGGGGCGGTCGAGCAGTGGTACATCCAGATCCCCGCCATGGTGGCGGTGAACCGGTAGACCAGCGACTCCCCCGGCTCGATGGTGCGCATCGGCTGGTCGGGCGCCAGCGAGCCGGCGTGGAAGTCGATCGAATGCCCGATCGTCCCGTCGTTCACCAGGGTGATCTCAAACACGTCACCCACCCGGCCGTGCAGCACCGGTCCGGGCGCGGTGCCGTTGAAGGTCCAGCGCCGCTGCCACACCCCAGGTGCCACCTCCAGCGGAACCTCCTGGACGGTGAGGGTCAGCTTCCGCACCTTCTCGTCGGTCAGCGGCGGCAACACCGGATCGATCACGGACGACAGTGCGGGCGCCTCACCGGCCGGCTGGTGAGTCTGATGCCCCGACGGCTCCGTGGACGGTTCGACCGCGGGCGCGTCGTCCACGATCACCTCGAAGGTCATCCCCATCTGCCGGTGGCCGACCACCGAACAGAAGCCCAGGATCGACTCGCCGATCACCCCGACATCAAGTTCCTCGGTGGCACCCGGCGCGAGCCGGCTGGTGCGGGCGTCCCCAATCACCAGGTCGTGGGTGGTGGTGTCGGAGTTGACCAGTTCGACGATCAGTTGGTCACCCCGCGCCACCCGGACGCTGGACGGCACGTAGCTCATCCCCACCGCCTCAACCTTCACCCGGACCACATTCCCGGTCGGGGTGACCGAGGACGAACTGGTCGACGATGTCACCGAACCCATGCCGGCCGCCGCCGGGTCGATCCCGACCCCCAGCACCACCGCGGTAGCGATGGCGGTCAGCCCGGCGATCACCTGTCCCGGCGGTGAGCACGCTGGGCGTCTCGATCGGCCCAGGACGTCCCCCACTCATCGACCGCTCTCCTTCACGTCGAGCGCCACCACCCAGGGGCAAGCGCTCGGCGGGAAGAGTGGCGGTCGATGACGGACGGGGGCTGGGCGTGGCCGAGAGTTGCCGGGACTCGCGGTGGGCTGTGCCGGGGCCGCCTCTGCCTCACGGCGGGCACGCAGCGAGGCCCGCAGGCCACCCACCATGAACGGCAAGAACATCGCTGCTCCGACCAGCGCCAGCAATGACCCAGTCACCTTGACCCAGCTGGGCGTGGGCAGCAACCACAGTGCCAGGCCACCATTGATCACGATCAGCCGGAAGCCGCCGGCCTTGTTGAACCAGGCCTGCCCGGCACGGACTACGCTCGGTCCACCACCGATCACCGATGGCAGCAGGTACGACAGCGCACCGGTGACGAGTTGCACCGCGCAGCCAGCGGCCAGCACGGTGGCCGGCCAGACGAAGCCCTCCCGCACCGCCGCCCAGTTGGGCGCGGTAATCAGCAGCCACCCGGCCCAGACCAGGCCGATCACCAGCCAGACCAGCGAAACCCCCACCGACAAGGGCGCGAACTCCCGCGGTGGACGGTTCCGGGTCGGCGACCACAGCCCCCGTCCCCACAGCCCGAGGGCGCCGAGGTAGAACACCAACCCCAGGGTTGCCAACCAGGGCAGCCCCACCAACGCGCCCACCACGACAACTGACACGGCGGCAGCAAAGACCGGCAACGCCCGCCGCGTCCACAGCTCGGCGCGGTCGTCCATCCGGGTCCGCAGCATGGTGGGCCACAGGGTGAGCAGGGTGCCGGTGACGGTCAACCCGATCCAGCCCAGCACATTGGCCAGCGCGTGGCCGACCAGCAGTCGGCCGTGCCAGGTGTCGTCCCAGCCCCAGGCGGTGATCACGCCCAGCGCGATCCCCACCAGCAGGCAGCAGGCCGCCGCCAGGTAGTACCGCACGGTCACCTTGAACCGGGCAGGCAGCGCCCGGCGCATCATCCGCCGCAACACGAGAGCATGCCAGCCGACCGCGGTCGCCACGCCCAGAGCACCGACCAGGGTGACCGGCCACCAGGTGGTGGGCACCCCCACCAGCACCACGGCCGTACTCCCGGCCAGCAGGCCCAGCCGGATCACCTGCTGCCGCTGCCCCGCCTGGTCGGACGGCGCGCGCAGCACGGTCTGGGCGAAGTGGAAGCTCCACACCAGAATCGCGTGACTGGCTGCCCCCAGAAGCACCAGGTGCAGCATGAGCCAGTTCGCGTCCGGCAGCCAACGGTGGATCATGGTGATCACCAACGCGGTGACCAGCCAGAGCACCAACGGCAGATCACGCCACAGCGAGGTACCTCGGGCGAGGAAGCGGCTCATCCGCGCACCACCAGGGTGAGCGCGGTGAGCAGGAAGACCACCAGGGAGACCACGGTGACGATGCCACCCACCTTCCAGACTTCGTTGAACCCGGCCAGCGCAGCGCCGAACCGGACGACCAGCCCCGCGTGCAACAGGGTCAGCGGCAGATACAGGACGGGACGGTACGGCAGGTTCCGTCCCAGCACCGCCGGCAGAATCACCGGCGCGTGGGCCATCACCATGGACAGCGCGAAGCCCAGGAACACCCCGTGCACCGCCACGTCGTAGCCGGCCTGGTCGGCCACCAGCCCGCGCACCGCCAGCACCCCACCGGCCAGCCCCAACTGCAGGTAGCCGGCCAGCAGCGCGATCGCGATGTAGCGGCGCTGCCCGTCCAGCCGAAGCTGGCGGCGCACCACGTCCCGCAACAGCAGCCAGCCCGCGGTGAACAGCAGGCTGAGCCCAAGCAACCGGTCACCGATGGCCGGCGCGATCAGCGCCCCACAGGCGCTCAGCGTGAACGCCACCGACACCCACAACAGCGTGGTCTCGGCCCGCGGCCCCATCCAGAGCTGGGCGAGCTCAGCCCGTTCGGAGGCGATGGTGAGGACGATGAAGCCGACCAGCCAACTGATCGCCGACGGGATGTCCACGCCGGTGGCGACCACTGCCCCGGCCAGCAACAACACAGCCGATAGCACCTGCACCGCCACCAACGGACGGGGCGCCCGCCGCCACAGCGCGACATAGACCGCCACCAGCAGGGCGGCCCCTTCGATCTGCAGCAACTGCCCCAGCAGTAGCGGTGCCGGAGTGAGCAGCGACAGCCCTCCCAGTCCCAGCAGCGCTGGCGCCAGATAACCCCAGGCCTGCCGTAGCGCCTGTGCGCGTTCGAGCGAGATCAACGTGCCCAGAAAGCCGAGCACCATCACCAGTCCGTGGACGTCGCCGGCCCGGTGGGAGACCACCGGCGCCCACACCTCCAGCCGCACCAGGGCGGCGTTCAGTCCGGTGATCAGGCAGCCGCCACCCAGTGCGAGCAGGGCCAACCGGGGGGCCGCGCTCCGGACACCCGCCGGTGCGGAAGCCGGTGACTCAGTCAGCACGCCGCTCCTTTTTCACAAGATATATGTGAAAAATACCCGATGTTCACCCACCGCGCGGCAGGTTCGCGAGATCGACGCCGCTAGCGGTGGAGCGAGAGCGCCGACCGGCACAGCGCGGCTGCGGCGTCGGCGATTCCTTCCGGATTCATCCCGAAGTGGTCGAGGATCCAACCTGCCGAACCGGTGGGTGCGAAGGTATCCGGCAGCCCGAGCGAGGTGACCCGGGTCGGGTGGGTCCGGGTAACCACCTCGGCCACGGCTCCGCCGAGTCCGCCGGCGGCGAGGCCCTCCTCGACGGTGACGATGCCAGCGGTCTGCTGGGCCGCGGCCACGATGGCGGTCTCGTCGAGCGGCTTCACCGAGGCGACGGACAGCACGCGGGCATCGATTCCCTGCTCGGCGAGCAGGTCGGCGGCCACCACCGCCCGGTGCAGCACGGTGCCGTTGGCGACGATCGTGACGTCGTCCCCCTCGCGGACCGTGAACGCCCTACCGGGGGCGAACTGGTAGTCGTCGGGGTGGATCTCCGGCACCTTCATCCGGGAGATCCGCAGGTAGGACCGGCCCGTCGTGGCGGTAGGCCCAGCGGATCGCCTGCTCAGTCTCCACGCGGATCGGCCGGAACCAGGACGGTCATGCCAGGGATGGTCCGCATCCAGGCGACGTCCTCGATGGAGTGGTGGGTGGCGCCGAGCGCGCCGTAGCCGACCCCCGGGCGTCTGCGCGCACAGCTCGACATGGCGGGGGCGTAGGCCAGGTCGACCTTGATCTGCTCCATCGCCCGAGCGGTGAGGAAGCAGGCCGCGCCGAGACGAACGGGATCTTGCCGCCATTCGTCCAGGCCGGCGCGCCACGCCGACCATGTCCTGCTCGGCGATCCCGACGTTGACCAACTGGTCCGGGAGTTCCGTTCTTCGAGCCGGTCGAGCTTGGAGGAGCCGACCGAGTCGTTCACCACAACGACCACGTCGCGGGTCGTCCTGCGGCCGATCGTCGAGCAGGGTCTGCGTTGTAGGTGTCGCGGCAGTCGTAGGGTCTGCTGGCGTCAAGCGTGTATGCCTCCAGTTCGGCCGAGGATGGCCTCGATCTCCTTGGCGGAGGGCACATGGTGGTGCCAGGACGCGTTGTCCCTTCATGAACGAGATCGGATAGCCCTTGTGGGTGTGGGCGATCACCAAGGTCGGGCGTCCGGGCTCGGCGGCGGCGGTGAAGACGCTCCAGGATCTCGTCGTAGTCGTGGGCGTCGATCTCGAGCACGCCGGAAGCCGAAGGCGCGTGCCTTGTCGGCCAGGGGTTCGAGGTCGTTGGTCTCCTCGGTGGTGGCGCCCTGCTGCAGGTGGTTGCGGTCGACGATGGCGGCCAGGTTGTCCAGCCGGTAGTGGGTGGCGGACATCATCGCCTCCCAGTTCGACCCCTCCTGCATTTCGCCGTCGCCGAGCAGCACTACGGTGCGCCGTGGCGATCCGTCCAGCTTCGCCGCGATTGCGGTGCCCGACCGCGATCGGCAGACCGTGGCCGAGCGGTCCGGTATTGGCCTCGACACCGGGCAGCTTGTTGCGGTTGGGGTGGCCGTTCGAGCCGGGACTGCGGCTCCATGAAGGTCATCGAGCTCCGCGGGGTCGAAGCCGAACAGCCGCCAGGGTGATGTACAGCGCGCCCGCGGTGTGACCCTTCGACAGGATCAGCCGGTCCCGTTCCGGCATCAGCGGCTCGGCGGGGTCCAGGTTCAGCTTCGTGTAGTACCAGGCTGACCAGAATGTCGAGCGATCGGAGTAGTCGCCGCCGATGTGGCCATTGCCGGCGGCCTGGACGATCATGATCGGATCCCGCCGGCGCGAGTTCATAGGCGGCGCTTCGGCTAGGTGCGCGACCACCTCGGCCGCCTGGGAGGGTCCTTATCGATCCGGCCGAGGGTCGGGGGTGACGAAGTCACCGTGGGTGGTCGCAGCCATCAGCGGTCTGTACCATCGAGCTGAGCAGGAGCGCCTCCTGGATCACGCTTCTGCGCGGCCAGGGCGTCCTGCTTGGCCTGGGCGGCGGCGAGCGCTTCCTCGTCCAGCAGGTCCAGCGCTCGGTGCGATGGCCTTCAGGAACCGGATCGACAGCCTGGCGTTCTCCACCGCGTCCTCCCGGAACGGGAACTGGTCGAGGTTCCAGACCCCTTCCCAGCCGTTCTTCTTCAGCACGTGGAAGTACTCGAAGATCTCCACCATGTGCGATCGAGCCGACCATCATGTCGTCGTCCCAGCCGCGGTAGTTGTCGTTGACGTCCATCCCCCACAGCAGACCGTGATCGATCAGCATCTGCGCAGCCTCGGCCGGCGGCTCGCCACCGAACAGCGCGTGCCCGAAGTCGAGCAGCACTCCGACGTTGTCGCACCCCCATCTGCTGGATGCCGAGGATGGTCTTGGGCGCCGAACCCCAGAACATGTGGGTGCGGGGCTCCCGCGGCTTGTACTCGATCACGAACTTGCAGATCCGGATGGCGCCGAGGCCAGCTCCCGCATGCCCGTCGACCGCCAGCCGGTTCAGTTCGCGGTAGTCGACCTGGAACGGGTAGTCGAAGCCGTCCTGGCCGGGCCAGATCTTGACGTACTTGGCACCCAACTCCCGCACCACATTGGCGGCGTCGTTCATCAGTCGCCAGCGCTGAGGCGCGCTTGGCCGGGTCGGGGTTGGTGAAGGCGCCCTTGGAGTGCTCCCGCAGGTAGATATCCGGGGTGATCCCGATCGCCTTGATGTTGTGCTCGGTGAGCTTGGCCTTCACGTCGTCCAAGGAGACGCCCGGGGGTGAACGGGTAGTTGAGATCCACCCAGCCGATATCACCGACCTGGGCTGCCAGGTCGATCTGGGCCAGCGTGCTGCGAGCCTCGCCGTAGCCGTCGGTGGCGTAGCGATCCAGGTAGCTGGCGAAGTTCCACAGGCCAGCGCCGAACTCGATCTCGGACATGAGTGGTTACCTTTCAGTTGGCAGTTCGAGAAGTGGACGGACGGACGCCGGCCCGTTCCAGCGCGGTCCGCCAGCGGTGGCGCTGTTCGGCGCGTCGCTCGACCGTGAAGTCCTCCGACGGGGTGAACCGACGCCCGGGAGTGCTCGGCCGCGGGAGGATGCCCAGACCTCGCGCCGCCAGGGCACCCGCCCCCAGCGGTGAGATGTCAGCCACCGTTGAGACCAGCAGGTCGCGGCCGAGCAGATCGGCCTGCAGCTGCATCAGCAGGTCGGACGTGGTCGCGCCACCGCCGGCATGGAGGGTGCCTTGCTGGCGGTCGGGATCCATCACGTCCACCACGTCGCAGATCTGGTGAGCGACCGACTCCAACCCAGCCCAGGCGACCTGAGCGCGGGTGGTCCCGGCCGCCAGGCCAGTCAGCGTCCCCACGGCAGCAGGCTCCCACCACGGTGCGCCGAGGCCGTTCAGCGCCGGGACAAACACCGCGGTACCACTGTCGCCTGCACCCGCGCCGAGCTCGGAGAGCTCGCGCCCGCCGCTGACGCCGAGCAGGGTTGCCAACCAATCCAGCCCACCACCGGAGTAGAGGATGTTCGCCTCGTGCGCCCACAATGGCGCGTCCAGCCACCACGCCAGCGTGGTGGAGACCCCGGCACGCCGGGCATCGGCCCCCTGCGCCGGGAGCATCACTGATGATCCGGTGCCATAGGTTGCCTTGCCGGTGTTGCTGTGCTCCGGTGCCAGCGCCCAGTGACCGTAGAGCGCGGCATGGGAGTCGCCCAGCACAGCCAGGATCGGCACCCCGTCCGGGATCCCGGGCACGCCACGGGTCACTCCCCACGGCCCAGCCGAGCGACGCACCTGCGGCAGCAGCTCACGCGGCACCTCGAACAAGGCGCACATCTCGTCGTCCCAGTCCAGCCCAGCAAGGTCGAACAGCAGCGTCCGTGACGCATTGCCCGCCTCGATGGCGTAGACGGCTCCGCCGGTCAACCGGTCCAGCAGCCAAGCGTCGATGGTCCCCAGCCGCACTCCGGACAGGTCACCCATCGCATCGATCAGCCAGCGGAGCTTGCTGGCGGAGTACATCGCGGTCAACTCAAGGCCGGTGCGGGCCTGAACCCGCTCGATGGTCTCCGCGCTGGTCAGCCGTGAGCAAAGCTCAGCACCTCGCTGGTCCTGCCAGCTCACTACCGGGCCGAGCGGCAGGCCGTTCCGATCCCAGGCCGTCACCGACTCGCGCTGGTTGGAGATCGCGATCCCAGCCAGTTCCACCTCAGGATGCTCGACAAGCACCTGTTCCGCTGCCGCCCGTACGCTCTCCCACAACTCGGCGGCATCCTGTTCCACCCAGCCCAGACGAGGAGAGCCGATCGCCACCGGTCGGGACGCGGCACCCAGCACGCTCAAGGTCACCGGATCGATCAGCAGCGCCTTGGAACTCGTGGTGCCTTGATCGAGCGCCAGAACGCCGGTGGTCATCTCGCTCCCGAATAACTATTCGATGCTGTGTGGATACTCAATCCTCGCACAGGCGGCATGCATTGGCAAGCAGAATGCACTGACTGCCACCTTGGTCCCCGACCCATCGTCAGCTCAGCAGAAACTCCGCCGTCGCGGTGTCGGTGACCAGCACGTTCACCCAACCGCCCAGCAAGGAGGCCCGGATCGAGGAGTGCTTCCGCGGGCCGCCGGCCACTCCGATCCGGCGGGGCACCGCCAGCAGGGTCTCCGCCTCGATGCCCACCACCCGCGACTCGATGTCGGAGTGCACCGGCTTCCCATCGGCGTCGAAGAACCTCAGGCAGACATCACCGACCGCTCCGAGTTGGCGCAACTCGATCTGGTTGTCATCGGGTAGCGCATTGCCTGACTGCCGCAGCAGTGGGGACGGCTCAAGGCTGCCGATGCCGGCCAGCAGGACGCTCAGTCTGGCCCATTCCTGACTGGCGTCCCGGACGTAGGGCTCAGCCATGATCGCGGTCCGCAGCTCCGGTGAGGAAACGAAGCCGGGAGCAGTGAGGAAGTGCGGCGTCGCGCCAGTGAGCAGCGCGACCTGTTCGGTCAGCCGGGTGGCCTGGACCTGGGCGGCCGGCTCCCCTACCCCGCCGATCACCTGCACCACGGTGTCGGCAAGCGGCCGTGGCGACTTCGACATCGAGTTGGCCATCGCCAGCAGCGTGGCGCTCCAGGACGAGATACCGATCCGCTCGTGGCCCAGCAGCACCTCGGCCAGGTAGGCACCCGCCGCCGCCCCGATCGCAGACTGGATGCCGGAGTCGTCGTCCAGATTCGCCCGGACCACCACCGCATCCGCCAGTCCATAGCGGCTGACCAATGACTCCTCGAGTTCGGAATTGCCGCCCAGTGGTTCGTGAATAGTGACCCGCACGATGCCGAGATCCTCGGCGCGCTTGAGCAGCCGGGAGACCTTGGCCTGGGAGACATGCAACTGCTCGGCGATCTGTGGCTGGCGCAGGCCCTGTTCGTAGTACATCCGGGCAACCCGAACCATCAGTCGTTGCTGACTCTCCGAGCCGCTCACTGCCGCCATGCCTCAAACCCCTTTGCCGATGGTGAGGCAAATCCTTGCATAGCTATGCGTGAACCGCCCCTATTCCGTGGTCCGGGTGATCCGCAGCGCCAACTGCTCGCCTTCCGGCAAGGCCACCGGTGCCGAGTCCTGTGCATAGGCATCGTTGCGCCGGACATCGGAAAGCACGAACCGCCCCGGTACCGGCGTGATTGTCATCCGCCAGGTATCGATCACGTCAACGACGAATGCATCACCCGCCTGCAACCGCTCACCCTTATTGCCCTGGGGCAGCCGGAACGTCCAAGCCGCGGGCGCGCGTCGTCCGAGATAGTGGAGGTACTGCCGGCGCGGCACGCCAGCCACCTGATCCGGATCGTCCCAACCGTCGATCGGGTCCAGGCCGGGCACCACCAACCCGTCCAGCACCTGCCGTAGGAACCTGAGCCGTTCCGGGCTCTCCCCCTGGAAGGCGCCACCCTCAACGACGTGAAGGCTGCCCCCGGGCCGCTGGAAGCTCTCGCCGTGGCTGGCGTAGCAGCCGGAGGCGGTGGCGACCCAGAACTGATGGACGAGTTCCCGCGCGGTCAGGCGTCCCCAGCGTTCCGGGATGTCGCCCTCGTACTTGATCTCGTCCAGCACGATCGGCTTGCGATAGACGTCGCGGTACAGCGACGCCCGCCCCAGTTCCTGGGTGGCGAAGCCGTTCTGGATGGACGCATGGGTGATCCAGGGCCGGTTGTGGTCGAACAGTTCCATCCAGTTGTGGATCGAACGCGGCCGCTGGTGTGGGTCGAGGTCGGCCAACAGCCGGCCGAGGTCGTCCCATCGCTGCCGGGGCCGGTCCAGTAGGTCGAATTCATTGCACAGCGACCACCAGACATTGGGGTAGGCCGAGAGCCGGGCGACCAGGTAGCGCAGGTAGATCGCCTCCTGCTCGGCGGTGAGCTGATCGAGCCCGAACCGCCCGCCGTCGTAGGCGTTGAGCACCAGCAACTCGGCTTGAATCCCCCGTTCCGCCAGGGCCGCCACCGCGGCGTCCAGCCGCTGGAAGAAGGCAGGCACCGGCCGGGTGACGTCCCAGGCTCCAGCGGCGTCGCGGTGGAAGGGAAGCAACTCGGGGACGTGGACGATGTGGTTGCCGGCCTGCGGGAAGACCAGGAAACGGAGCTTGTTGAACCCGGCGCTGCTGACCGCGTCCAGGGTGTCGGTGAACAGCGGTTCCGGCTGATGCAGCCAGTTGTAGACGGTGGTGCCGACCGGCCGATACGGCGTGCCGTCGCGATGGGCGAAGTGGAAGGTGGCGACCACCTCCACTCCGCCCGGCTGGGCCACCTAATCCACGTCCAACTCACCGGAAACCCCGTCCAGGGTGGGTTCGTCGCTGCTGCTGCTGCACCAGACCCAGCGTCCGGGCAGGGGTGGATCGAACCGAACCCGGTAGCAGGTTCCGCCGTCCCAGAAGCCGGGCACGGTGACCTGCGCACCATCGCTCCGGAAGCTGACCGTGAAAGGGGCGGGATCGGCGGGCTCCGCGGGGCCGGTGAACGTCAGTTCGACGATCGGCGGCCGGCCAGCCGTCATCACTGCGCCTCGGCGAACTCGGCGAGCTTGCCGAACATGTCCTCCAACAGGAACCGGACGTCGACCTGTTCGACCACCATGATCTCGCTCCCGCTGTCCGACGGCCGGTAGGAGCCGTCGGCTGCAAACCTCACCGAAGTCTGTCGCCGGAAGAGCCCGCAGCCCGGCTCCAGCATGAGCGCGATCGCCGGGGAGTCGCCCAGCGACCGGGATTCGATCGCCACGCCGTGATGGGCGGTGTTGAAGTCCACCACCTGCTGGGCGAGATAGCGGCCCAGCGCACCGTGCGGCTCCACCCGCCGGCGCAACTCCGTGTAGCCGACGTTCACCTGCCGATAGAGACCCGAGGTCACCTGCCAGATCTGGATGCCGGAGCCGAACACCACGTTCGCGGCCGCGATGTCGTTGCTGAGATTGAACTCGACCCTTCCACCCTGGTGCACGTAATCGCCGTGCGGCGGGCCGCCGATCCAGATCACCGTGGTGTCGGTCCGGGCGATCTCGGGGGCCAGCAGCAGGGCGGAGGCCATATCCGTCAGCGGGCCGAGGAAGGCGACGAAGAGCGGTCCGGCGTCGGCACGGAGAGCCTCGTCGATGATCAGCCGGGCGCCCGGGGAGTCGACCGGGGTACGTTCGTCCGGCAGCGCAGCCGGAGCACCGTCCGCGATTGCGACGGCGCCCGTCCTTCCCATCAATTCCAGAAGCAGTTCAAGCTCCGCGCGCGACTCCGCCAACGAGTCCACAGTCCGGTGGGTGCCGAAGTGGGCCGGGACGATGCCCCGGATGTCGAGGGTGGGTGAGAGCAGGGCGTGGACGACCGCGAACTGATCATCAGCCTCGTTCTTCACATCCGAGTCAATGATGACTCGGCGGGTTCGGGTATCGGCGATGATCATCGAACCCACTCCTTCCATGTGCATATCCAGTCGACTATGCGATTTCTATCACTCGTCCCCGCCTTGCTCAAGCCTCTCCGGTTCGAGTGAGCGGTCTTCGACGTCGTCCCAGACCGGCCATGAGCCAGTGCTCGAGGGCGCCGCGAGTATGAAATCCTGACGATATGCGCCTGCTCCTGATCCGCCATGGCGAGTCGAAGAACAACCGCCTCCGCACCGACACCGGCAGTTGGGAAGGCCGCTCCCCCGACCCATCGCTCACCGGGCTCGGCGAACTGCAGGCCGACAAGCTCGCCAGCTTCGCCGTCGAGCAGGAGTTGCCCCGCCCGGACGTGTTGTACACCTCGCTGATGCGCCGCGCAGTCTCCACCGCCGCCCCGCTCGCCCGGGTGCTCGACCTGCCATTGCAGGGTCATCCACTGCTGCATGAGGTGGGCGGGGTGTTCGAGGCGGACGACGAGGGCCCACACGTCGCGGGGACCCCGACGCCCGGCAGTCCGGCCAGTGCTCTGCTGGCCCTGAGCCCGCATCTGGTGCTGCCCGAGGAGGCGGACGAGAACGGCTGGTACCGCCTTCCCTACGAGCAGCCCGAGCACGCCTGGGAGCGGGCCCAGCAGGTGGCGTCCGACCTTCTGGAGCGCTATGGGGACACCGGGCAGACCGTCGGCATGGTGTCGCACGGCTGGTTCAGCCAGTACCTGATTCACGCCCTGCTCGGCTGGGAGCCCGGTCCCGGCGGCAGGCTGTCGGCCTGGCTGATGATCCACAACACCGGTCACACTCTGCTCGACCTCGATATGAACACCGGCTGGCCGCCCGTCCTCACCTGGCTGAACCGACACGATCACCTGAGCGAGGACGAGCTCACCGGCTAATCGCGCCGCCGCGGACCGAACACCCGCCGGATGGCTTCGAGCCGGGCGAACCCATGGAGCTGGTCAGGCAGCAGATAGGAGCCCTCGCTCCACTCGTTCCAGGCGTTGATCGTCACCTCGCGGTAGGCGTGGGGCGACTGCGCCACGAACGCCTGCGCCCGTCGCAGTCCTCGCTCGAAGTCGTCCGGGGTTGCCTGCCAGATCGGCGGATACGGGACGTCGTCCCGGGAGTAGCGGACGTCGGCGGCGACCCGGGCCGAGCAGTCCCAGCCCACCGTGACATTGGGATGGAACGGCACCGGGAGCCGCTCCCGGTAACGCTCGTACTCGGCGAAGGCCTGCTCGGCGACCTCGTCCCAGGTGTCGGCGTCGGGGAACGGATGGGCGCTGCTGTCGACGTGGTGGATCCAGACGTAGGAACTGGCCGAGCGGAACCCGAGGATCTCGATCAGCGACTCCGGGTTCTCAATCGGCAGTTCGGCCGGCAGGACGGCGAAACCCCACACCACCGCATCGAGGTGCACGCCGGGGTGGCCGACTTCCCGTGCCCGCTGGTCGAACCAGCGCAGCGCGTCCGCTGCCTGCTCTACTCCGCCCATTCCGCGGACGAAAGCGCCAACCTCGTAGAGGGAGAACCGCGGCCGGCCGTCGATCCGGGTGTAGTGCGGCCGGCTGAAGTAGGCCTCGATGACGTGGTCGGCCAGCCGTTCGAAGGCGGCCCGGTCGATGGAGCCGTGCTTCAGGGTGGCGGGCGTGTTCACCAAGTCGGTCCGCGGGAAGATGTTGAGCAGGTCGTGGTTGGCCCACATCAGCGAGAACTCCACACCCTGCGGATTGGGCGCGGCCAGGAAGCCCTCGTCCAGCGCCCGCTGCAGGTAGGTACCGTCGTCGTACCAGTAGTAGTCGAAGATGAACCCGTCGATGCCGTGATGGTCGGCCAGCTCGATGTACGACTGCGCCACCGCCGGGTCGGCCTCGTCGGAGTAGCCCAGCGTGGGCACGATCGGCTGATGGTGCCCAGGGAAGCGCGGCACCGCGTCCCGCACGAGCGTCCACTCATCCCAGCCGTCCCCGAACCAGGCGGCGTTGCGGGTGTCGCGGTGGTAGTCGGGGAAGTAGTAGCTCAGCAGCTTGGGTCTGGTTTGCTTCACCACGGGATGATTCTCGCGCTCGCGGCTGGCTCGTGCCACTGGAGAGGTCAGGACGTGACGACGGGACCGGTGCTCCGAAGAGGCACCGGTCCCGTCGTGGGGGTGGGGAACGTTACTTGGCGTTGCGGGCGAAGAACACCTTGGCCGCCACCGCCATCGGGACGATCACCCAGGCCGCGAGGGCGAGCAGGGCAACCCCGTAGCTGGGCGTGCCCGGCATGGTGGCTTCGACCGCGCCCATTCCCAGCCGCATCCCCAGCGAGCTCGGCAGGTAGTTGGCCACCAGGTCGAGCCACTGCCACTTCACCAGCTGGCCGGCGATCTGCAGCATGGTCGGCAGCAGGAAGACCACCGCCACCATGGTGGTGATCGCCCCGGCCGTGCTGCGCAGGATCCCGGCGGCGGCGAACGAGAACAGCGCGATCGCGACCAGGTAAATGCTGGTGCCCAGCAGGCTGGTGAGGGTCTGCATGGTCCCGATGCTGGCAGCGGCCTCGGGCATGAGAACCACGCCGATTCCGACACCGGCGGCGACCACGGCCGCGGCAACGAGGAAGGACAGGACGGTCAGCACGGTGGCCTTGGCCGCCATCACCAGACCGCGGCGGGGGGCGGCGGTGAGGGTGGAGAGGATCATCCCGGAGGCGTACTCGCTGGCGAAGAGGAACACGCCCAGCACCCCGAAGACCAGGGCGAGCAGGCTCGCGGGGAAGCTGGTGATGGTGGTGAGGTACTCGGTTCCGGTGATCGGCTCGTCAGCGAACAGCGCCCGCAGCGCGGAGCCGATCGCCAGGCTCATGACGATTCCAAGCGCGGCGGAGAGGATGATGCTGGAGCGGACCGAGCGCAGCGAGAGCGCCTTGATCCATTCCGAGCGGGCCACGCCAGCGAAGCTCAGCCGGGAGACGCCGACGGCGGGAGCGGTGGTGGGGACGGGACGGGAGAGGGTTGCGGTGGTCATGATCGGTGGTCCTTTTCGGTGGTCGGGTCGGGGTCAGGCGGCGATGCCGGCGGGCTGGGCCTGGTATTCGAGTTCGTCGCGGGTCAGCGCCAGGTAGGCGTCCTCGAGGCTGCCGGTGAGTGAGGCGAGCTGGTGGAGTTCGACTCCCTGCCGGGCGCAGAGCCGTCCGATCTGCTGGGCGTCCAGGCCGCTCACCACCAGCGTCCCGGCGGTCTCGACCTCGATGGTCAGCTCGCCGGTGGCCGGCGGGGTGGTGCGCAGCAGGTGAACCAGGCGGGTGGCCTCCGGTGAGGTGACCCGGACCCGCGGGGTGGTGCTGCCGAGCAGTTCGGCGATCGGCGCATCGGCGATGACCCGGCCGCGGCCCAACACGATGACGTGGTCGGCGGTCTGTGCCATCTCGCTCATCAGGTGGCTGGAGAGCAGCACCGTCCGTCCCTCGGCGGCGAGGCCGCGGACCAAGTTGCGCACCCACAGCACGCCGTCGGGGTCGAGGCCGTTGACCGGCTCGTCCAGGATCAGCACCTGCGGATCACCCAGCAGCGCCGCTGCAATGCCAAGCCGCTGGCCCATGCCCAGCGAGAAGCCACCGACCCGGCGCTTGGCGACCTGGGTCAGACCGGTGAGTTCCAGCACCTGGTCGACCCGGCGGTCGCCGATCCGGTGGGTGGCGGCCAGGGCTCGCAGGTGACTGCGGGCGGTCCGTCCGGGGTGGACGCCCTTGGCGTCGAGCAGGACGCCAGCAACGGCCATCGGTGAGTGGTGCTCTACGAACGGCCGTCCGGCGATGGTCACCTCACCGGCGGTGGGCCGGTCGAGACCGACCATCAGCCGCATCGCGGTGGACTTGCCGGCGCCGTTCGGGCCGAGGAAGCCGGTCACCCGGCCAGCGGCGATCTCGAAGCTGACGTCGTCCAACGCCACCTTGCTGCCGTAGTGCTTGGTCAGTCCGTGGGCTGTGATCATGTCGGGGTTCCTCACTCGGGGTGTTTTGCGATAACCCGAGTCTTTCGAGGACGGACGTCCCACCGCGTCGCCCGTGAGTACTGTCCTTGAGTGCCATCGCGGCGGGTGTGGTACCTGGGTACTACTCCATCCGGGCGACGGGACCACCGGGGACGGTTCCTCCTGGTCCCCGCCGAGCGCAAGAGGGGCCACCAGGAACCGTCCCCAGGTGGCCCCGGAACCGTCCCCGGTGGTCCCGAACGCTAGAGGCCCTGCTCCTTGGCGAAGATCACGGCATGGATCCGGTCGCGTAGGTCGAGCTTGAACAGCACCCGGCCGACGTGGGTCTTCACGGTCGACTCCGACAGGTAGAGGCGCTCGCTGATCTCGGCATTGTTCAGGCCCTCGGCGATCAGCGCCAGCACTTCGCGCTCCCGTTCGGTCAATGCCTCGAGTTCGGCGGACGCGGGAGCGGCGGCCGGCTCCGGGTCGGCCGGACGGGGGTCGAGGGATCCGCCGCGCATCTGCTCCAGCATGCGTCGCATGGTGGTCGGGGCCATCACGGCATCGCCGCTAGCCACCCGGCGGATCGCGTCCACCAGCTCGGTGGGGCGGGCGTCCTTCAGCAGGAAGCCGCTGGCGCCGGCTTGGACGGCGCTGTGCGCATACTCGTCCAAATCGAAGGTGGTGAGCACCAGCACCCGGACGCCGGGGTGCTCGGCGACGATCCGGGCGGTGGCGTCGATGCCGTTCATCCGGGGCATTCGGACGTCCATCAGCACCACGTCACAGCCGCCGTCGAGTTCGGCCAGCCGGGCGAGTGCGGCCTGCCCGTCGGTGGCCTCGCCGATCACCACGATGTCGGGCTCCCGCAGCAGGATCAGCCGGAACCCGGTACGGATCAGGTCCTGGTCGTCCACCAGCAGGACGCGGATCTGCTCACTCATGCCGTTGCCTCCGTCATCGCCGCGGCCACCGGCAGGGTGGCGGTCACCTGCCAGCCGCGTGGCGCGATCGGTCCGTGTCGCAGTTCACCGCCGAACACCCGGACCCGTTCGGCCAATCCGGCCAGCCCCTGACCGGAGCCGACCCCGGCCATCCGCGCCGCCTGACCGGGGATGCCGCCGTCGTCGGTGATCCTGACCACGGTCGCGTCCGGACGCTCGTCGATCCGGACGGAGGCCACCGCGCCCGGCCCGGCATGGCGCAGTGTGTTGGTCAGCGCCTCCTGGACGGTGCGGAAGATGGCCAACTCCCGTCCCTGGTCACCGGGCTGGCCGGGAGTGCCGTGGAAGGTCAGCTCCACGGTAAGCCCAGCGGCGCGGAAGCCCTCGATCAGTTCGGGCAGCGCGTCCAGCCCGGGGGTGGGTGCCAACTCGGCGGCGGTCGGGTCGGGGTCGCGCAGCACGCCGATCAGCCGGCGCATCTCGGCCAGCGCCGCCCGTCCGGTCTCCGCGGACTGTTCCATCGCCTTGGCTGCCTCGGCCGGTTCGATCTCCGCCGCCCGCGCCGCCCCCTCGGAGAGCATCACCATCACCGAGACCGAGTGGGCGACGATGTCGTGCATTTCGCGGGCGATCCGGGAGCGCTCCTCGGCCACCGCCAGGCGAGCCAGTTGGTCCCGCTCCCGGGCAAGTTGGTGGGCACGGTCGATGATCGCCTCGGTGTAGCGGCGGCGGTTGCCGGCGTTGATGCCGATCATCACCGGAATGATCATCAGTAGGCCGGTGATGATCACGGTGACCAGCATGTCGTCCGGCCCGATGACCAGATCCTCCGGCCCGGTGAGGGTGGCATCGACCGCTTGGCGGGTGAACGCCAGGGCGAGCAGGGAGGCCAGCACCGACAACCCGTAGCCGATCCAGCCTTCGCGAACCGAGCGGTAGGCCGGCACCGAGTAGAGCAGCACCCAGACCGCCACCCCCGCCACCCCCAACGGGACATAGTTGACGAAGGAGGTGGCCGCCAGTACCGCGACGAGTCCCCACAGCGGGTAACGCCGCCGATAGAGCAGCGCCACGACGGTCACCGCCACCATCGCCAACAGCAGCAGGATTCCGGGGAACTCCAGGTAGGAAAGATCTGCGTTGCCGGTCTCCGCGGCCATCTCGCGGGTGATGGTCACATCGACCACAGCCAACCCCGCCGTCCCCAGCAGGTAGAGCCCGGCGATGCTGCCGTCCACCCAGCGGGGATGCTCGCGCATCAGTCGCCGGATCGCACCCGGCTGTCGTGGCAGGTCGATCGACTGGAGCTGGGACGGGTCGACGGTCACGGCGTCCGTGAGGGTCGTACCGGGCGGCCACCGAACCGAAGCATGCGGTCAGTCTATTTGCTTGGCCCGGACGATCGACGCCCCGCCTTCGTGGGACGCCGTGATGGTGTGGGTTTTGGCGCGTCCTCGCACCAAAACCCACACCATGAGTTGGTCAGGCCGGCAGGAAGCCACCCCAGCGGTTTGCTCGGCGATTCCTTAGGATGCTTGAGTGACCTCCCTGCTGATCCGACCCCCTGAACCCGCTGACGCACCAGAGTGGTTCGACTTCATCGTCGAACAGCAGGCCCACACCTACCGCGGGATCGTCCGGCCGGACTTCGCCGAGGTGCAGCACGGCTTCCGGGACGACTGGGTGCCCGACCTGGCGGCGTCCTTCGCTGACCCGGGGACCGCCCGGCGGCTGATCGCCCGGCAGGACGGACGGGTGGTGGGTGCGGCGTCCATCGTCGATGCGCCCAGCGACTGGGAGATCGAGCTGGAGCTCGTCCCGACCCCTACCGCGCGCTGCCTGGATCGGCTGTATCTCCACCCTGAGCTGCAGGGACAGGGTTTGGGCTCGAAGCTGCTGGCCGAGATCGACGACGGCCGCGACCTGTACCTGTGGCTGATCGACGGCAACACCTCGGCGCACGCGTTCTACCAGCGGCGCGGTTTCGTCGATGAGCCGCGGCAGTTCAACACCGGCGAGTCCTGGGGCAATGTCGCGACCCATCGGATGATCCGCCGGACGGGAGGTGCGTGACGTGGCCGAGTCGTCCGTGGCCAGCAATGTCACCGACGTCGCCCTGATCTTCGAGGGCGGCGGGATGCGGGCCAGCTACTCCTCCGGAGTGCTGGCCGCGCTGCTCGAGGGGGAGATCTTCTGCGACTGGGTGGGCGGCATCTCGGCCGGCACCACCTGCGTCGCCAACTACCTCTCCCGCGACGCCGCGCGGGCCAAGCGGTCGTTCACCGACTTCGCCCTGGAGCCTGAGTTCGGCGGCGTCGGCACCTTCCTGCGCGGGAAGGGTTTGTTCAACGCCGAGTGGATCTACGAGCACACCTCGGAGCCCGACCAGGCGCTGCCGTTCGACTGGGAGACCTTCGGGGCCAACCCGGCGGGCTGCGCGATCGGCGCGGTCCGGTGCGAGGACGGCGAAATGGTCTATTGGGGACGGTCGGATGTAGCCGAGCCGCTGGATCTGATGCGCCGAGTGCGCGCCTCGTCCACCATGCCGATCCTGATGCCGTGGACGGTGATCGACGGCATCGCCTACGCCGACGGCGCACTCGGCCCCACCGGCGGCTTCGCCCTGGACGCCGCCCAAGCCGCCGGCTACCGCCGGTTCATCGTGATCACGACTCGGGAGCGCGGCTACCGCAAGCAGAAGGTGTCCCGTCCCAAGGCACTGCGGGCCGTGATGCACCGCTACCCGGCCGTGGCCCAGGGGCTGATCGACCGCCCGGCCAACTACAACCGCAGCCTGGACGAACTGCACGCGCTGGAGGCCGACGGGCACGCCTTCCTGCTGTTCCCCGAACACATGCCGATCGGCAACAACGAGCGCGACATCACCAAGCTCGACGCCATGTACGCCCAGGGCCTGGCCCAGGGCCGTGCCGCCCTCCCCGCCCTTCGGGAGTTCTGCGGGCTCGCCTGACCATTGGAACATGGGACAGGGGGACGGTTCCGGTGTCCCACCTTGTCAACCCCGGATTGGGACGCGGGGACGGTTCCCTTGTCCCACCTTGTCAACCTCGTATTGAACGTGGGGACGGTTCCGTTGCCCCAACCAGAAGAGTGCCCTGAGAGGGTGGGACGCCGGAACCGTCCCCCTGTCCCACTGGCGTCTGGCGTGTCGACCCTTCGCGACTTCGGGACCTCCAGGGGACAGCTCCCGGCGCCCGGGACGGCGGTCGCCGAGCTTGTCGAAAGGTCCCGTGTCCCAGTCGGCCACGCGCTGACAGAAACCGGGCAGTAGACGCGACTCGAGGAGATTATTGACGCGAGTGGCCTCCACTGCCCGGTTTGTGTCGGCGGCGGGCCGCGTGAGCGGGGTTGCGGGGTTGGTGAGTTTCAGCGCGCGGTCTGGGCGCTTGTCGTGGAGTGGCCGAGCAGTGTTTCCTTGGGTCATGGAGCCCCCCGCCAGATCCGTCCTCGTCGCCGACCCGCATCACTCGGTGCGCTGAGGAGGAACGATGAGCGCTCCCGTGCTCGACTACACCTACCTGACACCCTCGGGGCTCACCCAGCAGGACGGGCAGGCGCACCTCGGGCTGGCGACCAGCGGCGGGGTGGCACCCTCAGGCGCCGTCGCGCATCCCTACTTCTTCGCCGGGTTCGTCGAACATCCGGGCGTGGTGGCCCAGGGGTTGCTCACCGTGGCACGGGTCGCCCGCACCCGGTTCTACGTGCCACCAAGCATGCTGGCCGCCATCCTGCGGGCCGCCGACCCGGTGGTCACCTCCACCCCGGAAGGGCTGCGGTTCGAGTCGTTCAGCGCCTGCTGCGGGGTCTACGCCCGGCTGGACGTGGACGCGTCGGCGCTGGACGCCAGCCACACCGCGATCGGCGTCACCAATGTGGACGTCAACCCGCCGCTGCGCCAGGCGCTGGCTGGCCTGCGGGCGTCCGAACCGCTGCAGTTGAACGTCGGCGAGGACGAACTGCGGGTCGCCACCCTCGACGGCGAGGTGGTCGAAGAGAAGGTGCCGCTGCCGAAGCGGTGGCTGAAGGGGTTCGCCGAGACCCAGTTGCTGTCGGCCGGCATGACCCCGCAGCAGGAGCTCACCGGCCCGGCGATCCGGCAGTTCGTCCAGGCCCTGCCCCGCTCGAGCGCGACCAAGACGGTGATGTGGGCCACCCGCGCGGCCCGTTCGGTGCGGCTGGCTTCGGGTCCGACAGCGGGAGCGGTCTGCGTCGCCGGCCCGGAACGGCTGCGGGTGCTGGAGCCGCTGCTGCGCTACGCCACCGAGCTGCGAGCCTACGGGCCGGACGCCGAAGCCGGGTCGCTCCCGCTGCCGTCCGCCTGGGTGCTGGAGCTGCCCGGCGCCCGGCTCACCCTCGGGCTGAGCCCGGAGAAGTCCCGCGGCTTCTCCGGCGAGGGCGCGGTGCTGCACTCGCTAGCCGGGGACGAGGTGGCCGAGGATGCCGACCTGGTCTCCGCCCTGCTCGCCTTCGAACCCCGGATCGACGTGACCCTGCTGGCGTCCGACGCCGCGCTCAGCCCCGAGCGGGTGACCGGTGCGCTGAACCTGCTGGCCTCCTCCGGACAGGTCGGCTACGACCTCACGACCGGCGCCTACTTCCACCGTCCGCTGCCGGTGAACCCGGACGCCCTGCAGACCCTGCACCCCCGCCTGGCGGACGCCCAGAAACTGGTCGCCACCGGCGCGGTGACGGTGGACGGCGGCCTGATCCACGTCCTGTCCGCCGGCACCAGGTACGACATCCGGCTCGGCGAAACGGCCGCGGACGATCGCTGCACCTGCCCGTGGTACGCCAAGTACCGCGGCACCCGCGGGCCGTGCAAGCACACCCTGGCCGCCCGGATCGCCACCCGTCCCGGCGAGGAGACCGAACCGGCATGACCCTCGACCTCGCCGGACGCCGGGACCTGCTCCGCCACGCTCTTCAGTCGAGCGATCCGGCGGACTACTCGGGTTTCGCGGCGGCGGTGGCCGGCGCCGACCCGGACGACCGGACGTCCCTGGCCCGCACCCTGCCGCCGTCCCGGCTGTTCCGTGACGAGGGCCCGACGCCACGGGCCGCCTTCGTGGTCACCGCGCTCGGCAAACCGACCCTGGCGGTGGACACCATCGCGCCCTTCGACCTCAGCCTCAAAAAGCGGTATGACCTGCACCGTCCGGCGATGGTCGCCCCGGTGCTCGCGGCCGCCACCGACCGTGATGAAGCCTGGCAGACCGAGTTCGTCGACCAGCTAGCCGACCGCGGCGGGTGGTGGGGTAAGGAGTTGGCCTGGCCGGTCTGCCACACCCTCGTCCATGAGCACGAACTGCCGCCGTCGCTGCCGTATCTGGACCTGTTCATCCGGGAGTTGGTCGGCGACAACCAGGGCGATCCGCCAGCCGAACTCGGTGACCGGATCAAGCGACGGCTGCTGGCCGAGCACCTGGTCGACCACGAGTTCTGGGGGCTGTTCCGGGTCGAGGGTTGCGGCGCCCACTACCTGCTCACCGACTTCTGCGCCGAGGCCTGGAACCTCGCAATCCGAACGCTCTGCGATGAGCTGCCCGACTTCCGACAGCGGCTGCTGGACGAGAGCCTGCGTGCCCTGCTGCGGGACTTCTCGGCCAAGAACATCCTGTGGTACCACCGGATTCACCGGCTGGTCGATCCGACCCTGGACGAGGTGGCTGCCCGGCAGCCCGACTACCTCGCCGTCCTGGCCACGGCCCCGAGCACCGCGGTCGGGCTGGCCCAGGACATGCTGGTCCGGGCGGCTGGACGACTGGACCCGTCCGCTCTGTTGGACGCCTCGGCCATCGTGCTCGGCCGGACCGAGAAGAAGCTGGTCAAAGGCCAGTTGGGGTTGCTCAGCAAGCTGGTGAAGGCCGATCCCTCCCAGGCGGACGCCGTGAGTGACCTGATGGCCGAGGTGATGGACGGACTGCCGCTTGATCTGGCCTCGATCGCCGGCCGGTTGGTGACCTCCGGGGGCGACCCTTCGAGACTCGCGCTCCGCGCGACCTCAGGGATCGGAGGTGGCAGCCCCACGGCCTCAGGGATTGGAGGTGGCAGCGTACTCAGGACCTCAGGGATCAGTGGGGGCAACCCCACGGCCTCAGGGGTTGGTGTGGCGGTGTCGGTGCCGGGTCCCCGCGTCCGGCCACTTCCAGCGCCACCCCCAGCACCGCCCATCGCCGACGAGACCGAGCTGTTCGAGCTGATCGCCGCGCATTTCGAGGGCCAGGGCGATGGCGCCGACCTACCCCGAATCGGCGCCTTCCTGGCTGGCCGGACGATCACGCTGAGCACCGCGCTGCGCCGGCGCGCACAGGCGGCGCTCGGGGCCAGCGACCCGTTGGACGGCTCACCCCGGCGCCATCTAGCGGCCCTCGTGCTCCACCAGGCCGGCGAGCCCGTCGAGCAACCGGAGTTCCGGGGCTTCCTTCGCTTCGAGGTCTTCACCGAAGACGAAATCGTCCCGCCCGAGTTCACCATCGAGACCAGCACCGGTACCACCAGCAGCGTCGACGCCAGCGGGGAGCTGCAGGTGATCGATGAGTGGACGATGCGCTTCGGCCACCGGTTCATCTCCACCCAGGCTCCGATGAACCTGCTCCCCAAGGCTCTCCGTTCCGGGGAGCCGGACGCCCCACTGCCTGCCACGTCCCGAACCTGGCGACGCGTCGTGGGCACTCCCGGCCCGGGACGCTGGGGCCACCGGGACACTCCCGGACCGGCGCCGATGTGGGTCAGCGAACCACTGACTGAGGTGTCGGCGTTCCATCGCCAGTTGACCGACGTCCGACCGATCGAGGCGGAGTACACCCTGCGGGTGGAGGCCGCCCGTAGCCAGCCGGGCTACGACCAGATCGTGGAGTGGGCAGCCTGGCTGCTGCAGAACGATCCGAACACTCTGGCAGCACTGGAACACCCAGTGCTGCGGGCAACGTGGGAGTACCCGAACCTGCCGGGTATCGGCCCACTGCTGGCTGCCCTCGGTGCGACCCGTCAGGTGCCGGGCGGGCCGGTCTACTCGGCGCTCGCCCTGGCTGCCTCCGCCAAGACGCCGGAGCCCCGCGTCCAGGCCGCCGAGGCCATCGCGGCACTGTGCGATTCCGGCCTGCTCGATCCAGCCGGTTTCGCCCAAGAACTCGCCGCCCACCTGGCCGACGGTTTCGTGATCACCGGACGGGTCGCGCCAACCCTGGCCGACGCCGCCTCGATCAGCGCCCTGGCCGGTTACCGGATGCTGCAGACCCTCGCCGCACTGCTGCCCCACCTGGACGGCGTCAACCAGGCCGGCAAGCTGGTCGAACTCACCGCCCGGCTCGCCACCGACTACGGCACCCCGGTCGCCATACCTGAATCGCTTGCGGCGAAACGCAAAGGCAACTCCGTGATGGCGGTGGCGCTGCGCACCCTGGCGTCCGTCCAACCCGGTCCGACGTCGCTGGCCCAGCAGGCCGCCGAGCAGGCGCAAGCAGCACGTGAGGAGCCACCACAGTGACCCGCTACCGATATATCTACGAGTTCGTCGACGACACCAAGCGGCTGATCGAGCGGGGAACCAGCCTTCGCGGGCTCTACGACGCGTTGCTCACGGTGAAGGAGGCCTCGCCCATCGATGCCTCCGCCAAGGAACTCCGCGAGCTGGCCCAGCGCTGGACGCAGTGGCCAACCTTCATCCCGATCCGGCTGCACGAACTGTTCGCTGGGTTGCAGGTCGAGCACAGCGACGACTACGTGCTCGCCATGGTGGGTGGCCTGGGTGGACGCCGGGACCAGGACGTGCGGTTGTTTATGCTCCGGCACGATCACCAGCTGCGCGAGGAGGTGTTCTGGCGGGTCTTCGAGGTCGAGGGCGGTGGGGAGGTCTCGCTGGCCAACATCGACAAGTTCTCCCGCGAGGAGCTCAACTGGCACAACACCGTCCTGCTGCTGGTTTCGGAGGGCACCCTCGATCGGACGCGGGTGCTGCGGTGCTGCCTGGAGGCGCTCAACCGAGACTTCTCCGCCTACCGGGCGGGCTGGTTCTCCCGAGTCTACGCAGCGCTGGCGCCGACACCGGAGGAGGCCGCGGCGGATCAGGAGCTGCTGCGGCTCTGCCTGGGGTCGTCGGTGACTGCCACGGTGTCCTTGGGGGTGAAGCAGCTGGCGGGCGTCCATCAGGTTGGGCTGCTGGAGCCGGCGGCGTTCGTCGAAGCCTGCGGGCCTGCGCTGGCCGGTCCCAAGGCGGCAGCGCTGACGGTGGTACGGATCCTCACGGCGCTCGGTGGCGACGTCGAGCCAGGCCTGGTTGCCGAGAGCCTGGCGCTCGGGCTGGGCCACCCGCACGCCGACGTGCAGCGGGCGTCGGTGAAGGCGCTGGCTGCGCTCGGCCGGGCCGATCTCGCGGTCGAGCAGCGTGAGGCACTCGCACCGGCGGTGGCTGCCGAGTTGCTCCCCACCCAGGCGGTTGCCGAGCTGTCGACGCCCACGCCTGCGTACCTGCCCACCGGACCGGCGGAGGCGGAACCCGTCCAACCCTGGAGCGAGGCGGACGCCGTCGAACGGTTCGCCGCGCTGCAGGAAGAACCCAGCGATGCACTGGAGGTGGAACTCGCCCTGGCCTGGTTGGCCGCCGCCGAACGTCCGTCCGAGACCCTCGCCCCACTGCTCAAGCGGGCCGCGAAGATCGAATCCCACCGGCCCTCCTACTGGATCTCCCAACTCCTGGTGGTCGCTGCCGACCCATCGGTGGAGTATCTGCCCCAGACCTTCTGGCGGCGCACCGTCACCTTCACCCGGGACGGTGCGCTGGTGATGGAGGAAGGCGAGCCCGAGCCACACCCCACGGAGGAGGAGACCTCCGTCCTGCCCAGCTTCGTCACCCGGCTGCGCGAGGTGGCCTCGATCCTGCGCGGGCGTGCGCCCCGGCGTCCCCTCCTGGCCACGCCGACCGATACCCATGGCTGGATCGACCCCGCGGTCTTCCGCAACCGCCACCTGGCCCACGGAAAGGTTGCGCCCCTACCGGTCGACCTCGCACAGGCTCTGCTCCGCCTCCACCCGGACGGACGGGAGGCCGTGCTCACCGAGTTCGGGTTGACCCTGCCGCCGCTCACCGACGAGGTTCGGATCGAGTGGCGCAGCCGTGGTTCGAACACCCTGAAGGCCAATGGCGAACCGGAGTGGGTGTGGTGGGATCCGGTGATCCACGCCGCCAAGCTCAAGAAGGCATCGCCCGAGCAGCCGGGCCTGATTCCATCAACCCCGAAGAAGCTCTGGCGCAGCTACAGCGGCACCACCGAGTTGGTCACCGGCGAGCTCGCCCTGGTGCATCCGGCATCAACACTGCACCTGGCCGCGGTCGGCGTGGGGGTGCTCAACAATGCCCTCTCCGAGGTCGAACACCAGGCCGGTCCGGTGCTCGCCACGCTGGCCGGTCACCCTGGAGCCTGGACCCCTGAGACCATCCAAGTGGTCGCCCTGGGGATGGCCGCCCAACCCACTCCGCTGCGAGCGCAGGCCGCGGAACTGTTGGCCGCAGCCGTGCCCGCCCGGATCAGTGTGTCCGCTGCTGCCGAAGGGTTCGCCGCCTGTGCCCCGGCGATCGTGCTCACCCGTTGGGCCGGCTCCTTCACCGACGCCGCCGGTCTAGCGCCGGCCGCCGTGGTCGATCTGCTCGCCGCCCTGCTCCCCCGGCTCGACCGCACCACCCGTGGCATTGGCAGCCTGCTCACCGTGCTGCTGGACGAGTCGCTCCGGCTGGGCCGCCGGGCCGAAGCCCCAGTGCTACGCGACTGGCTGGCCGGTTTCACCGGCTCGTCCGCCGCCGCCAAGACCGCCAAGGCCCTGCTCGCATGACCGGGCGCCGCAAACTTCTGCCTCATAACGGCTCTGGCCGACATATTTGTCGGCCAACGCGGTTATTTGGCATTTCCTGTAGCTCCGGCCTGCCTTCACGACCCCACCCGGAACGGAACCACCGATGACAACCCGAACCACCGGCCACTTCGAAGGCTTCGCCCTCGAGGGGTTCTGGGACGACCACGAGTACTACGCCACCAACTACACCGAACCGGCGCCCAGCGACGAGCTGATCGCCGAGGTTGAGGTCGAGCTGGGCTATCGGCTGCCGGATTCCTATGTGGAGTTGGTCAGGCTGCCAGGCAGTCGCAATGGCGGCGGCACCGAGCGGTGCTGCTACCCGCTGGGTATCGACGATCCGACCGTCATCGAAGTGGTGATGATCACCGGCATCTACGCGATCGGCCGGACCTCCCGCTACTCCCTGCTGGGCCAACTCGGCGGCACCTTCATGGTGACGGAATGGGGGTACCCGCCGATCGGGGTCTACTTCGCCGATACCCCCAGCGCCGGGCACGAGATGCTCGCGCTGGACTACCGCGCCTGCGGCCCGCAGGGTGAGCCGTCCGTCGTCCACGTCGATCAGGAGGGCGACTACCGAATCACCGAGGTCGCACCCAACTTCGCCACGTTCGTCCACGGGCTGCTCACCGAGGAGGACTGCTACGAGGACGACGCCGAGGCCGAACTGGAGGAGGCGCTGCTCACCGTCGAGCGGGGCACGCTCTCACCGATCCTGCGGCGGGCCCTGGATGCCGTCGCCGACGAGTTGCCCAACGGCGAGGCGCTGATCCGCTCGATCGGTGCGCAGATCGTCCGCGAGAAGGGTCACTTCTCGCTGCACGACGATGGGAACTCGTGGCAGCTGTACGACACCATGTTCTGGCTGTACTCCCAGCTCACCACCGCGACCTCCTTTGAGGAGTACTTCAATCGGGCGGACGGGCAGACCGACTACGAACGTCCCTGCCACGTCCTGATGCTGCGTAGCTCGTTCACCGCCGATCCCTACGGGTTCTGCACCGACGGCTACGCCGAGGGGTTCGTCCGCGGCTGGTGGCAGGCCAAACCGGACGCCGGTGCGATCGTCCAGACCGGCGACGGTTACCGCTTCGCGCCCGACTACGAACGAGCCTTCTTGCGGGTGCTCCGAGCTCGCAACACCGCATGACCACCATCGATCCCGCCCCGGGGAGGAAACGCTCATGATCACCGAGTTCGTTCGAGATCAGGCCTTCGCCATCGCCTGGCTGGCCATCATGGCGGCTGGCTGGTTCGGCTGGTCGCAGGAGGATCCCAAGCCTCAGCTTCGTGGCTGGCTCGGCGCCGGCTCGGTGCTCGGCTTCCTGCTCTCGGTACCGTTCGGCCTGCTGGTCTGGCGCAACTGGGGCACCGCGACCGCGCTCGAGGGACAGTACTGGGTGTTCGGCCTGGTCGTCCTGCTTGAGGCCGTGCTGATTGGCGGCGGCTGCATCGTCCTGGCCCGTCGCGGCCAGAAGCGCTGGTGGGCCTGGTGGATCGCGGTCTGCGTGGCGCTCCATTTCTTGCCGCTGGCCTGGGTGTTCGGCGACTGGTCGTACCTGATCCTCACCACCATCCAGGTGGCGGGCCTGATCGCGATGGTGCCGACGCTGCGACGCGGAAGCTACTTCACCAGCCGCTGGGCCTGTCCCTGGATCGCGGTGACCTTCCTCGGCTACGCCCTGCTGTCGGGGGTTGTGCTGCTGGTCCGCCATGGCTACCCCTTCTAGTCACAACCTGAAAGAGCACCTGTGAACATCACCCGACTGCCCAGCGAGGGCCACCGCGGCCACGACCGGTACAGCGTCGCGCTGATCTCCGCACCCACCTTCGATGACCTGCTGGACGGCTTCAACCGGGTCGCCGCCGAACACCCGGAGGGCCGCTGCTTTCTCACCCTGGACGACCTGAACCAGTGCCGGTACACCAGCGGCCACGCCGCCGGCAAACACGGCTTCGACGACGAGGTCGACTATCCGGACGACGACACCCCAGAGGCGGTCGCCGACTATGAGGCTGCGCTCTTCGCAGCCTCGCTGAAGGCCCTGCACGATCCGGCCCGCGCGGTCGCCTGGCAGGACCTGCCTGGCACGCTGGACACCGACCTGGGCGACATCGACGCGCTGGTCAGGCTGAACCGCGAGCCCGACCTGCTGCTGGACGACCTCCACGTGGTGCAGTGCCTGCCCACCGATGCGGACGAGGATCTGTTGGCCAACCTGCCCAATGGCTACTTCACCTCCGACTGGACTCCCTTCCAGTGCCAGGCGGTGGTCGAGCAGCTGTGCGGGCATCACGGCTACGCGCTGCTGGGGATCGGCGCCTCGCTGCTCGGTTTTCTCAGCACCACCGACGCCGAGCGGGACACCGCTGCGTTGATCGATGACCTGCAGGCCCTCTACGGTCAGCCGGAAAGCCCAGCGTGGGCCGAGTTGGCGGAGGTCGTCCGGCATTCCCCCATCCTGCTGCTCGGCTACACCGAGGACTTCGCCGCCCTGACCGAAGACTGACGAGGAGACCTAATGCCTGACTGGAAAGCGGTCGAGGACGCCGCCACCGCCCAGCTGACCGCGGCCGTCCGGCGGGTGCGGGCCGAGCGTCCGGACGATCACATCTATGGCGCGATGTTCCACGAGTTCTACGGCGACGGCTCGGTGATCTACTGGCCCTGTCTGACGGTCGGCACCGAGGAAGGCCTGGCTCAGGTGGTGGCCAGCTATGAGGAGCACTCCGGGCCGGACGAGAGCGGCGAGCGGGAGCAGACCCTGCGCTGGTCGGGCCCAGACCTCATGTCAGCGGCCGATCCGCTCTACGCCAACGAGCCCGGCGAGGTGGAGAACAGCCTGGCCAAGCAGGTGCACACCGAGGCGGACGGACGCGGCTTCGAGGCCTGGGAGAAGGTCTACGAACGGTTCCTGCGGGTGTTCCCGAAGGCCGCCAAGCGGGCCCGTAAGGAGCTGCTCGCCGACGGCACTGTCGACCGGGAGTTCATCGCGATCGCCGAGGACGAGGCGGGCGAACTCATCCCGCTCAGCCTGACCAAGGCGCAGCTGCTGAAGCACTTCCCGCAATACGACGCCGCTGAGCAGGAGCGGCGCCGCCTCGCCGCCCTGCCGGTCGAGCAGCGAGTGGCCGAGCTGCTACCGCTCGGGCTGCGGCTCAGCTACGACGGACCGTTGCCCGGAGAGTACCCGGAGTTGCTCGCGGCCTGCGGCGAGGCCGCGGTGCCCGCGCTGGTCCGGACGGTGCAAGGCATCGAGTTCCCGGATTCACCCGGCGTGCGGACCAACGCCGCCATGCTGCTGGCCGAAATCAACCACGACGATCCCGCGGTCATCGACGCGCTGGAAGCCCTGATGTGCGAGCCGACGGCCGCCATCAGCGCCCGGGCCTGGGCGGCCGCCGCGCTGGCCCGGCTGGATCGAACCGACCTGATCGGCATCCATCTTCCAGAGTTGCCTTCCGAAGTCGCCGCCCGCGGTCTGGCCGCACCATTCCGCTCCTTCCGGGATCACGGCAACCACCGTCCGCTCGACTACGCACCATTGGAGGCGGTGCTGATGGATCACCCCGACATCGTCGTCGAGGTCGCGGAGGAACTGCGCCCAGGCGTCGGGTTCTGTACCATCGACCCTTCCGAGGCGGACGCCGCCCGGGTCGGGCTCACCTCAGGGTGGACGTTCATCCGCAAGCACGCCCGCAGCGTGCTGGACGAGTTGGAGGGCGCCTGATGGGCATGCAGGCGGTCTACCTGGCGGTGGACGAACCGACGCTGGACCGGCTGGTCGCCGCCGACCCAGCCGATCTTGTCGAGCTGATCGAGGAGCTGGAGGAGGCCGACACCCCGAAGTTCTCCATGGACAAGCTCTGGGACGGGCTGCACTTCCTGCTCACCGGGGCGTCGGCGGCCAGCCCTATCGAGGGCGATCCGCTCAGCGAGGCGGTGGTGGGCGTCCACATCTTTCCCGGCGATGACTTCGTCGGCTGCACCGAGCTGGACGAACTCCCCCGGATCGTCGAACGACTCGATGCGCTCGACCTCGACGCGCTGCTGAACGGCGCCGATTTCGCCACCTTCGACCGGGCCGACGTCTACCCGCGGATCTGGACCGACGATCCGGCAGCTCTGGCCGCCGAGTTGTCCGAGGCGTTCGTCGGTCTGCGTGCCTTCCACCACCGGTGCGTCGCCGATGGCAAGCATCTGATCGTTAGCATCTACTGACCCACCGAGAGCGAGCAGAACCGAGCTAGAAATCTCCGCTCAACCGCTCAATCGACTGACCAGTGATCTCAGCAATGAGTTTGAAGTCCTTGTCGACGTGCAATACCGTGTAGCCGGCCAACTCGGCGATCGCAGCGACCATCAGGTCGGGGATCTTCACTGCCCGGTGGTAACCCCGAGCAGCCAGCATCCCCTGCACCTCGACCATCCGGGTTTCCATCGCCGGCGTCAACGGCTCCACGACGAGTTCCGAGACGGGCGGACGCTCGACCACAGCCGTCCAATCGTCGCCGGAACGCGCCGAGTAGCCGAACTCGAGCAGGCTCACCGTCGCCACACTCACCAGGCCGCGCTGAATCCGATCAGCCCACAACTCCGGTCGATCCGAACGCGGCAGCCGGACGTACGCGGACTTGTCAATCAGCCAGCGAACCTCGGCTACCACGCCTGGCCCATCACCTCGTCGTCCAGCAGGTCGACCATCAGCGACGCACTGCGTTCCAGGTCCGCTGGCGTGACCGAGACGGCGCCTCTGCGGGCGAGCTTCTTCGCCTCCCGCCTGAGCAGTTCCGAGCGTGAGATGCCGAGCCTGGCAGCGAGCGCGTCGATTCCGCGGACGTCCGCCTCGTCGACATTGCGGATCAGTAGATCGGTCATTCGGACACCTCCGATATCTTCCGATATCAATGATAGGCAGGACGCACGAGCGCAGTCCAGACGTGAGCGACGACCGGAACAGGACAAAGATGGCTTCGAACCACCTGCTTCGGCAGGCCGCTGCCCAGGGTGACCTGGCGAAGGTGACCGCCCGGCTGGCCGCGGGCGACGACCTGGAGGGTCGCCACAAGGGCACCGGACGGACACCGCTGCTGGAGGCTGCCATCGCCGCCCACGCGGACGTGGTGGAACTTCTGCTCGACAGTGGTACGGACCTCACTGCGTCCTGCACCGCGGTCGGTCACACCGCGCTGGGCTGGGCGGCCAACCAAGGCCACGCCGAGGTCGCACGGGTGCTGCTGGCCCACGGCGCCGACCCCAACCTGGTGCCTGACAACTCCTTTCTGGGCCACACCCCGCTGATCATCGCCGCCATGGCTGGCCACACCGAGATCGTCGACCTGTTGCTGGCGTGCGGCGCCGATCCGGCCCGCGAGGACAACCGCGGTCACAATGCGCTCTGGCACGCCGAGGACCGCTCCCGGGGCGAGACCGCCGCCCGGCTGCGCAAGGCTGGCGCCACCCGCTCCGAAGAACCTCCACCGCTCGTGGCCCTCGGCTGGCCGGAACTCAG
The DNA here is from genome assembly GCA_049840415.1 of Propionicimonas sp. GTDB lineage: Bacteria > Actinomycetota > Actinomycetes > Propionibacteriales > Propionibacteriaceae > Propionicimonas. The sequence goes on from JASGLB010000004.1 coordinate 52,120, forward strand.
CTGGAAACCGTCCACCTCGCCGAGCTCGGCGCGGTGTTGCCGGGCGAGGCATCGCCTGCCCAGGTGGTCCGCAGCTACGTCCTGGCGCTGTACGACTGGGAAACCCGGGCCTGGCGGGAGCTGGAAGCAGCCGGCAAGGGCTTCGATTTCGCCGCCGCGCTGGCGGTCGCGGAACGGTTACGGGACGTCCACTGCACCACCCGGCAGCGGAGCTATTCCCGCGCCTCGATCGGAGCCCTGCCCGAGCTGACTCCCGAGATCGAGTTGGTCGAGGAAACCCAGCCGACCCGTAGCCGGACCGAGCTGCTGCTCCGCTACCCCGTGCAGACTGAGTTCGTCCACGAGTACGAGACGCTCTTCGTCTGCCTGCGCAAGGCTGGGCAGTGGCGGATCGACTCGGCGAAGAACCGGATGCTCGGCACCTCCGACTGGGAGCAGGTGATCCTGTGATGACTGATCCAACCCCACCGGCAGCGCTCCGGCCGCTGTTGCTCGATCCGCCTGAGCAGACCAACCTGGTGCTGCCCTGGACGTACGCCGCAGCCGAGGACTGGACGCCGTTCCAGCTCGGCTACCGCGTCCACGGCAACACCGGCGATCCCCTGGTCTCCGAGACGGACGGCGGCTGGCAGCCGGACTGGTGGGTGATCGCGGCCAACTACTTCGCCGACCCCTTCTTCATCGACCTACGCGAGGACGAGGACGGCTACCCGGTTCGGTACGCCCCGCACGGTGCCGGACGCTGGGACGCCCAGGTGGTCGCCGGCTCTGTGGCCGAGTTCGCCGCCTGGCTGCGCGCCCTGGCTGAGCTGTCCGATCGTCCGTTGGAGGCTGCCGTGTTCGCCGAGACCCGGCTGGCCGGAGAGCGGGTTCTGGGCCGAGGTGGCGGAGAGCTACCGCGAGGACGCGGCGGAGAGCTGATGGAGATCCTCCAGACCCCTCGGCTCCGCCTCCGCGAGCTTCAGGAGACTGACGCCGACGCGCTCCACCAGGTGCTCGGGGATCCGGTGGCAATGAGCGCCTACGACCATGGGTTCGGCCGGGACGAGACCCAGGAGTGGATCGCTCGGCAGCGGCAGCGGTACGCCGACGGACGGTTTCGGCCTGTGGGCGATGGAGCTCCGGACCACCGGCGAAGTGATCGGCGACTGCGGGATCACCCGACAGTCCATCGGGGACCGGGAAGTCCTCGAGGTCGGCTATCACCTGGTGCGGCGCGAATGGGGCCGGGGTCTGGCCACCGAGGCGGCCCGCGGCTGCGTCAGCTGGGCCTTCGATCACACCGGGTCCGACGACGTGTACGCGATCGTCCGCGACACTAACCTGGCGTCGATGAACGTCGCGATCCGCCTCGGCATGACCGTCCGGACGCGGGAGGTCCGCCACTACCGGGGCGTAGAGATGCCGCACCTGGTCTTCGCGATCACCAACAAGGACTGGGACACGGGGACGGTTCCTCCGTCCCAAACCCTGGGCTGACAAGCTGGGACACCGGACCCTTCGACAGGCTCAGGGACCGCCGTCCCCGTGTCCCAGAGCCCGAGTCCCGGAACCGTCGGCCGGTCCGGCTACGCTCAGTCGCACGGAGGTGACAGATGAAGGTCGACTGGCTGACCCTGGACGATGCTCGGACCGACCCGACTACCAAGGCCGTCTTCGATGCCGCGGTGGCGCAGGTGAACGACGGCACCGCGACGGTGCAGCGGCTCAACGAGCGCGGCCTCACCGGCTTCATCGTGGACGGTCAGAAGGTGCCGGACACCGCCCTGCTGGAGTACGCCTTCGCCGTCCCGGCGGCCGACTTCGACGACGAGCGGGCTCGGGCGTTCACCGAGCGAATGCGTCAGCTGCTGGGCTGGAACCGGATCGACTACACCCTGCGAAAGTGGGTGGAGCGGCGGCTGCGTGATCCGTTCTTCGAGAACCGCGGCACCGACTGGAACCAGAACTGGCAGCTGCTGCCGGAGGCCGACCCGAGCCACCTGCCGGAGTCGTTTCTGCGGTTCGCCTGCTACATCGCGATCGGCGACCTGAAGTACGGCCCCAGCTATGCCTCGGTCAGCGCCGAGCGGGTCTTCGACTGGGTGACCAAGCTGGGATCCGACCTGCCCGCCCGGCTGAAGAAGCACGGCACCGGCGAACTGCCGGCCGACCTCCTCCAGTTCCAGGCGGACGGCGTGACCGTCAAGGCCAATGACGCGCTGGCCGTCGTCCGGATCGTGGTGAAGGAAGAGACCCAGGCCGCCTACCAGGCAGTCCTCGACCACCTGATCCGACTGCTCACCGAGACCGACTTCCCTCGCTCGTACGCGATCGAGTTCCGCGGCCCGACCAAGACCTACCTGCCCGTCAAGGGGCTGCCCAAGAAGGGCGTGAACCAGCTGTTCGCCTGCGCCGCCGGCTACCCCGAGCTGTGGCCGCTGATCGAGCGCTACGCCCGGGCGGCGATCCGCGAGTTCGAGTGGTACACCAACCTCGAAGACGAGAACTGCGCGATGCCCGGCAGCTTCGCCGTCTTCGCCCTCGGCCTGGCGGACGCCAGCTACGCCCCGCTGGTGCTCGACTACCTGCGCGAAGTGGACGGCGAGCACCAGTCGCTGCACGCGAGGTTCCTGGAGGCCTACCTGGATGCCCACGGGTTCGCCCCGGAGGCGATCGCCTACCTGCTGGCCACCGCCGGGAACATCCAGCACCTGCCGCACCGCAAGACCTACCCGGCGATGATCGCCAACCGGGCCAGCCTGGAAGCCCTGATCGCCGCCCGGGAGGCGTCCGGCGAGCAGCCGGCGTCCAGCATCAGCGCGCTGCAGGCGAACCTGGCCGGCGAACCCGTCCCCGACCACGCCTGGCGGCACGCCCGGTACATGATCTGGGGTGAGCCCGCCGAGCGCGATCACGGGCAGCGGGTGATCGCCGCCGCCCCGGCCGAGCTGCGTCCGCTCTATCAGGAGATCTTCTCGTGAAGCATCAGCAACTGCTGGACAAGCTCGCGGCCCGCCACCTGGTTCAGGCGATGGACGAGGATCTGGCCCGCCTGGTGTGGTCGGCGATGACCTTCCACGCCGACGATCCCGGCGCCCAGCGCGACTACGTCCTCTCCCGGCTGCTGGCGCGGTGGAACGCCGCCCTGCTGGCCACCGACGACGAGGTCGCCCCGATCTACCGGGACAAGGTGGCGGTGGCGCTGGCCACCCTGCTGCACAAGTACGGCTACGCCGAGCCGTCCATCACCGACCGGGCGATCGACGCGATCGACGCACTGAACGACGCGGTCGCGCTGGATGACCATTTCTACCGTCGTTCAGCCAGCTTCAAGGACGAGCTGCAGACCACCCCCACCCCGCTCAGCCGTCGTCCCGGGCAACCCGACCACACCACCTTCTACCGGGCGCGGGACGTGATCTCGATCCAGCTGGACGGCCGCTACTACGCCGGCTACGTCCACCGGCTGGCCCGGATCAATGAGTCACCGATCATCGAGTTCTACGAAACCTGGTTCAGCAAGCTACCGACTCTGGACGACCTGGCGGCGGTCCCCGCCCACGGCGAGCGGTTCAATGACGGCAGCGTCCGGGTCTCGCTGTTCTCGGTGAGCGGCATCAAGTACCAGCCCGACCCGGCGAACCAGGTCACGCTGATCGCCGCCTGCGTCCCGGAGCCGCCGGACAACAGCCACCTGAAGGAATCGATCGGGCTGTTCACGGTGAAGGACATCTTCGGCATCCAGCCGCAGCTCCGCGGAATCGCGGCCCAGGGAGCCGACCGATGATCGCGGCGGTGGTGCAGTGCCGGCAGTGCGGGGTGGAACGGGACCGCGCCGAGTTGCCCCCGGCATGCCCAATCTGCGCTGACGAGCGGCAGTACCTCCCGGCGGACGGGGTGCAGCGCTGGGTGGAGCCGACCGACTTCGCCGGCAGCATCGCCCTCACCGAGCGTGAACCAGGACTGTGGGGCATCGACGTCCAGGACGGGATCGGCATCGGTCAGCAGGCGAAGCTCGTCGTCACGGCGGCTGGGAGCGTGATGTTCGACGTGCCAGCGGCGATCACCGAAGACGCGGTCGCCGCGGTGCGGGCGCTCGGCCCGCTGCGGGCGATCATCCCCAGCCATCCGCACATGTTCGGGCTGCAGTCGCTGTGGTCACAGGCGCTGGACGATGCCCCGGTGTGCGTCTCGGCGCAGGACGCGGAGTGGCTGGGCTACCGTCCCGCCGCGCTCCGGCTCTGGGAAGGGACGCTCGAACCGGTGCCGGGCGTGGTCGCGTCGCAGCCGGGCGGTCATTTCCCCGGCAGCAGCGTCGTCCACTTCACCGGGACGGACGGTGCCGGCGTCCTGCTGGGCAGCGACACCATCTTCGTCAATTCCGATCTGCGCACCGCGTCCTTCATGCGGTCGTACCCGAACCGAATCCCATTGTCAGCGGGGGTCACCGAGCGGATCGCCGCCCATGTCGACCGCTACGACTTCGACCGGCTGTACGGCAACTTCGAGAACCGGATCGCCGAGGACGCCAAAGCCAGGGTGCTGGCCTCCGCCCGCCGGCACGCGGCCTGGGCGCGCGGCGAGTTCGACCACCTGACCTGGAACCGGAGTTCATCGGCGGACACATCCACCATGGCAGGAAGGATGGCCGCATGCCCCCACCCCTTCGGCGTAGACCTGCCTGAGCACGAAGCAGCTCCCCTGAAGAACCCGGCGGGGCGGGCGTGGCTTCTGCTGGCGGTGCGGCTGGGGTCTGTCCTCGTCCTGACCCTGGTGATGTGGTTCAATCCTCCGTGCGACCACTGGGATCGAGTCATTCCCGCCGAACGCCATGTGGGCGACCCTCGGCTTGCTGCCGGTGAACGTGATCTGCCTGCTCGATGGTGCGCAGGTTCTACCGTGACGAAGGCCTGTCCCTCAGCGCTGCGCTCGGCATTCAGCGGGGGCGGATCGGACGGGACGTCCTGTGGGGACTGCTCTGGCTCGTGGTGCTGAACGTCCCGTTCATGGCGGTGGTGGCAGGGACCGTGTTCGCGCTGTACGGCAGCGATGCCCCGGCCGCGTTCGCGACCATCTTCTTCGACCCCGCGTCATCAGTGCGGATGGATCCGCTGGTTCTGCTGGCCGTCTCGCTGGTGGCGGTGGTGCCGTTCATGCTGATCAATGCGCCGACGGAAGAGCTTGTCTTCCGCGGATACGGCCTGGGCCAGATCGGGTCACGCTGGGGCGCCGCGGCCGGGATCGTCGCCACGTCGCTCCTGTTCGGCGCTCAGCACGTCCTGTTCGCAGCCACCGTTTCCGGCATGCTGGTCTACTTCATCGCCTTCACCGTGTGGGGCCTGTGCGCCGCAATCATCGTGCGACGACAAGGGAGGCTGTTCCCGGTGGTGATCGCCCACTGGATCGTGAACGTCATGATGTCGTCTCCCGCGATCGTCTTCCCGGTCCTTCAACTCGCGGGTGCGATCCCAGCCTGACTCAATCCTGCCGGGTCCTAGTGCCGTGGGGTTCCTGGCGGAAAAAGCAGTGTCCGTGCTCTCGTAAGAAGAGGTGCAATGTCTGCGGGGCTGGTGAGAGTCCCGGTGGGATCGGACGGCAGCACCACCGCGATCAATGCCGGCACCATCAGCAGATAGAACACCTCTGTGATGTCTTCCGGGGCAACGGATTCGGTGCCACCGAGCCGCTCAAGTGTGTCCCCGACTACGCCCTCGATGAGACCGAGCATTGCGGATGGCAGTTCGGGGCGCCTGATGGCTTCGGCGACGAGCAAGCGGAAGAACTCGCGGTGCGGTTCCATCACTATCTCGATCGCGGCGCGGATCACCCTCTCCGAGTCCGCGGGGGTCTGCATCGACTCCGCACCGCCGAGCTCGTCGATCAGTGCGGCCTTGGCCGCGAGAATGTCGCTCGTCCGCCGCTCGACCACGGCATCGAAGATCTCGTCCCTGCTCTTGAAGTGGTAATAGAGGTGCGATCGGGAGACGCCAGCCACCGACGCGATCGCGTCCATCCGGGCACCCTCGACGCCTTCCTGAACGAAGACCTTCTCGGCGGCGCTCAGTATGCGAAGCCGCCCCGGGAGACGGGAAGGGGAATCAGGCAACGAATCGTTCACCGAGCCAGTCGAAGATGATGGCATGGGCCAAGCGTAGGTTGTTCACTTGGCAGTGCGCATCCGCACCATCGACAGCACTGAAGCACCGTACCGTCACCGGAACGCCCCGCTCGATGAGGATGGCTTCGGCAACCTCAGTTTGACGGCGTAGTTCGTCCCCTTCGCCAGCGCTGTACAGAAAGAGCGCCGGTGTGTCGATCGTGGTGAGATCGACCGGATTGACCCGCCGCAGCACCTCGGTGACAGCGGTGACAAAGTCCGAGGTGCCGAACTGAAAGGCGTAGCGTTTGAGGTTGATGTCCGCGGCTTCGTTGACCCGCCCGGCTATGCCGATCAGCAGCTGCTGAAGACGACCAGGAACCTGCAGAGCAGCACCGAACTCCTTCCGGAATACATCGGCTATGTCAAATATGGGTGTTGCGGCGATCCAGGCATCAATACGGGGATCGGACGCCACTGCCTGGCAGGAGAAGTAGCCACCCCCCGACACCCCGTAGGCCGCCAGGCGAGTGGTGGACGGAATCTCCGCGAAGAGCCGATCGACCACTGTCGCGATCGGACGCTGCATGTCGGCGATGTAGGTGAGTCCCCGTGACGGCGCCTTTCCCTGTCCGGGAAGATCCACCATGATCGCATTGAAGCCGTGCTGCCAGGCAGGCAGTCCTCCGAATACGAAGAGATCTTCACGGCTGGTGTCCCCACCGCCGATCATCACGATGGCCGGCCTCGGCTCGTCGTCCAGCTTGAGCAGATATCCGGGCAGCGAGCCGGTCTCGAAGGGCACCTCGATGGCAGTGACGGGTGCTTGCCATCGGCGCATCGCCTGCATGAACGCATCCTCCATGCGCTGCCAGCGTTCGCCGAACTCTGCGGTGGTCGGATCGGTGAACTGCAAACCGGCCCGATTCGCATAGCAGTCGGTGAGCGCCCACTGCCGGGCCTCCTCGTCCCCGCCGGCTTCGCCCGCGTGGCGGTGGGCGCGGTCGGCGAGTCCGAAGAACTCACGGCGCCAGTCGGATGCACTCGCGTCACGCACCTTGCCGGCCGCCGCAAACAGGGGGCCGTGGGCACCGAGAAGGTCAGCGACGCCCAGCATGTAGCTGAAGATGAAGTCCATATCGCCACTGCGGAAACGGACCCTGGTCTTCTGCCGAGCCAGGATCTCTTCGGAACCCTTCATCGCTCACTCCCAACAGATTAGTTCTAACGAAACTGTACTAGTCTGCTGGGCGTCCTGTCGACGGCGCGTTCCTCCCTGCCCCGTTCACGCTGATCAATGCGGACGCGTCACCCTCGCCGACTGACCGCGACAAACCACGCGATGCCCGCGACCAGGTGCATCGGCGCCAGTGTCAGCCCGGTCGCCAGACCAGCAGCCATGGTCAGCGGGGCGATCACCGAGACCACCCCGAGCCCCAGCCCGATCCAGGCCAGCAACCGAACACCATCGGGACGCCGCCGGGCCACCAGCCAGAGCAGTCCGGCGCCGAGCGCGAAGGTCACCAGGGTGGCGATGATCACCTGGACGACGCCGACCGGCTGCCCGCCGGCCACCAGGGCTGCTCCGGCTGCCTGGCCGATGAACAACACGACGACATTGACCACGACCGCAGCGACGGCCGCAATCGGAACCGCGATGGTCATCGGACGGACGGGGGTGGGGGCTGTGGAAGCCATGACTCCTCCAATGCTTGAGTTGATCAAGTATTTCGAGGGTAACCCCAGATACTTGAGATAGTCAACCATTGAGTGAATCCACTACTCTGCTGCCATGACCGAGCAGGAACAGCGCGTCACCGAAGCGCGCACCCTCTCCATGCTGCTGTTCCAGGCCTCCGAACGGACCCGCAGCGACTTCGCCGCTCTCGCCGCCCGGCATGGGGCGACCCCGCCGATGGCCCGCCTGCTGTTGCTGCTCGCCGAACCCATGTCCATGCGTGCCGTGGCCGGTGCCCTGGACGTCGATCCGTCCTACATCACCGGGGTGGCCGACGAACTGGAACGTGCCGGGCTGGTCGAGCGGAGCTCCGGCACCGACCGCCGGGTCAAGCTGCTGCACACCACGCCCCGAGGCAGCGAACTGCGCGCCCAACTCGCCCGGGCGATCGGCAACGAGGCGACAGTCCTGACCCGGCTCACCGCCGATGAGCGAAGCACCCTGCGCCGGCTCGCCGAACTCCTGCTCGCCGAGCCGGCTCCCTCACCACTGGCCTGAGCATGCGCCGTCCAGCCCAATCTGTGGGCAAACTGACGTCCACACCGTTTTGATCACACCTTGACGGGATGGAAACCCCTACGCACCGCCCCCCAAGCACAAGCTGTGAGCAAAGTGGTTGCCACACCGTTTTGGTCACAGCTTGCGAGGGGCGGGAAGGCCGACCGGGTGCGCGTCCGGGGGGTCAGGAGTCGTTGTCGGGGTGCCCGGCCCGCTCGGCTAGTTCCTCGGCGGCACGCCTGGGGACGACGATGACCGGCACCGGCGCATTCCGGACCACCTTGGCCGCGTGAGAGCCCAGGAACACCCTGGCCATCGGCGCGAGGCCGCTGGAGCCCACCACCAGCACGTCGGTCTCCGTCCAACCCACGCTGTCGATCGCCTCCGCCCAGGACGAGCCGATCCCCACGATGGTGTCCATCACCCGCGGGCTGTTCGGCAACGCGTCCACCTCGTCCAGGATGTCCTCGGCGCGCGCCCGGATCTCGTCGGCCCAGCCGCCCAGCACCGGATCCTCGGAGTCGCCACCCGCCCGGGAGCGGAGCGCGAAGTCGGGGTCGGGCCGCACCGCGAAGGCGGCGATCCGCAGGCTCGCGCCGACGCTGGCGGTGACCGCCGCTGCCCCGAGGACGAGGTCGGTGCCGGCGTCCTCGCCGCCGTACGCCGCGGTGACCCTGCTCACCACCGCGTCGTCCGCCGCGCTGAAGCCCGTCGGGGAGACCGCGACCGGAACCGGCGAGGCGTGCAGCAGGGCGTCGGAGACCGAGCCGAGCGTGGCTCGCCCGATCGGCCCCGCGGCGGACGCGCCGACCACGATCAACTCCGCCCCGTGCTGCTCGGCGACTTCGACCAGCCCGCGCCGCGAGGACGAGGCCGGGTGGATGACGTGCACGTCGTCCGGCCGGTCGCCCAACAGCTCGCGGGCCTGGTTGAGAGCCGCCTGGGCGACCCGTCGATTGTGGTCCTGCCACTCCTGATCGATCCGGGCCATCGACGGCACCCAGGAGCGCGCGACGATGGTGGCGACGATCAGGTTCGTCCGCAGCGACCGGGCCAGCAGGCCGGCGAGGTGCAGTGCGTCGGGCGACCCCGTCCCGGGGTCGACTCCCACGACGATCGGCATGTCAGTGCCCCTCTCCGAGGTCGATGGCGCCCTCCGACAGTACCGGCCTTCCGGTCTCCAGCACCGACCGCCGCCGGCCGTAGAAGTAGTAGAAGACCAGGAACGCGCCGGTCCAGATCAGGAAGACGGTGATCGTGATCAGATGCAACTGGGTGATGATCCACAGGCAGCCCAGGATCGACAGCACCGGCGTCACCGGGTAGCCCGGCACCTTGAAACCGCGCTCCAGGTCGGGCTCGCGCCGACGCAGGATGATCACGCCGATCGACACCACCAGGAAGGCGGTCAGCGTACCGATGCTCGTCATGTCCGCCAGGAAGGTGATCGGGATCACGCCGGCCAGGATCGCGGTCACGATCGCCACGATGATCGTGTTCTGGACGGGCGTGCGGGTGCGGGTGTTCACCTTGGCGAAGACCGGCGGGATCATCCCGTCGCGGGACATCGCGAACAGGATCCGGGTCTGGCCGTAGAGCACCACCAGGGTGACGCTGAAGATCGACAGCACCGCGCCGATCGCGACCACCGTGCCCGGCCACGGCGAACCGATGATGTTCTCCAGGATCTCCGACAGGCCGGCCTCCTGGCCGACGAACTTCTCCACCGGCTGCGCGCCGAGCGCCACCATCGCGGTGCCGACGTAGAGCGCGATCACGACCAGCAGCGCCATGATGATGGCCAGCGGCAGGTTGCGCTTGGGGTTCTTCGCCTCTTCACCGGCGGTCGAGACCGCGTCCAGGCCGATGAAGGAGAAGAAGATGGTTCCGGCACCGCCGAGGATGCCGGCCAGACCGTACGGGGCGAAGTTGGCGAAGTGGTCGCTGTTCCAGCCGGTGATGCCCACCGCGATGAAGAAGAGCAGGACGGCGACCTTGATGCACACCATGATCGCGTTCACCATCACGGACTCGCTGGTGCCGCGGATCAGCAGGGTCGCGCACAGGCCGATCAGGATGACGGCCGGCAGGTTGATCAGGCCGCCGTCGGAGGGTGCGTTCGAGATCATCGCGGGCAGCTGGACGCCGAACAGGTTGTTGAGCAGCTCATTGACGTACTGCGACCAGCCGACCGCGACGGCGGCGGTCGAGACGCCGTACTCCAGCAGCAGACAGGCGCCGACCGCCATCGCGGTGCCCTCGCCGAGGGTCGCGTAGGCGTAGGAGTAGGTCGAGCCGGAGACCGGCACCGCCCCGGCGAGTTCGGCGTAGCACAGCGCGGTGAGACCGGCGACGATGCCGGCGATGACGAACGACAGCAGGACGGCGGGTCCCGCCTTGGGGACGGCTTCGGACATGATGAAGAAGATGCCGGTGCCGATCGTGGCGCCGACGCCGATCAGGGTGAGCTGGAACAGACCGATGGTGCGTTCCAGGTGCACCTCGTTGGTCCCGACCGGCGTGGTCGGCTTCCTCCTCAGCAGCTGTTGGGCCAGCGTGGGCATGCGTACCTCACTTCGTTGGGGGCGGGTCGGTGGTCTCCGACGGGGGTGTCGGCACCGAAGTCATGCGGCGAGTTCGGATAGGTCAGGCCGGGTCGCCGGCGTGCACCCGAAGCAGCGTGCTCTTGCCGAACAGGGATTCGACCAGGTCGACGGCGAGCTGAGCCGTGGTGTTGCGGACGTCGAGGGCTGGGTTCAACTCGACGATGTCGAGCGAGCCGAGCCGGCCGGTGTCGGCGATCATCTCCATGCACAGCTGGGCCTCACGGTAGGTGGGGCCGCCGCGGACCGGGGTGCCGACGCCGGGGGCGACCTCGGGATCGACGAAGTCGAGGTCGAGCGAGAGGTGCAGGTGGGTGTTCTCGTCCACCCCGGCGAGGGCGTGGCCCATCGCGGCGCGGAAGCCGATCTCGTCAAGGTGACGCATGTCGAACACCTCGATCCCCTGCTCGCTGAGGAACTCCTTCTCCGGCGGATCCACGCTGCGCAGCCCGATCTGCCGGATCTCGTCGGTCGCCATCGCCGGGTAGTGGCCGGCCAGCCGGGTCAGCTCGTCCGGCCCGTGGCCGGTGAGGCACGCCACCGGCATGCCGTGGATATTGCCGGACGGCGTCAGTTCGGCGGTGTTGAAGTCGGCGTGCGCGTCCACCCAGATGACGCGCAGCCGTTTTCCGGTGCGTCGGCAGTGGTCGGCGACCGCCGAGATCGAGCCGATCGCCAGGCAGTGGTCGCCGCCGAGCAGAATCGGCAGCCGACCGTCGGCGAGTTCGGCGGCCACGGCGTCGAACACGGACCGGTTCCACGCGATCACCTCGGGCAGGTGCCGGTACCCGTTCACCGGCTGCTGCACCGGGTTCTCCGGGCCGTCCAGGTCACCGCGGTCGCGGACGTCGCAGTCGAACGCCTCGAGCGCCGAGCCGAGGCCGGCGACCCGGAGCGCCTGCGGGCCGAGCCGGCAGCCGAGGGTCGAGGCGCCGATGTCGGTGGGGGCGCCGATCAGGCTGACAGTGTGCATCGGTTCCTTTCGGATTGTGGGAAGGCGAAGGTCGGACGCGGTCAGGCGGCCAGACACTCCGCGAGGACGTCGGCGAGCCAGTCGACCTCGTCGGCCGTGATCACCAGCGGCGGAGCCAGCCGGATGGTCGCACCGTGGGTGTCCTTGGCCAGCACGCCGGCACGCAGCAGGCGCTCGCACAGCGTGCGGCCGTCCATCAGCGTCGGGTCGATGTCGATGCCCGCCCACAGGCCGCGGGACCGGACGGCGATCAGGCCGGGCAGCTCGGTGAGCCGGGCGTTGAGCTGGGCGCCGAGTTCGGCCGCGCGCTGCTGGAACTCGCCCTCGTTGAGCATGGCGATCACTTCGGAGCCGATCGCGCAGGCGAACGGGTTGCCGCCGAAGGTGGAGCCGTGGCTGCCGGGGGTGATCACGTCCATGACGTGGTCGTCGGCGGCCACCGCCGACAGCGGCACGATGCCGCCACCGAGGGCCTTGCCCAGGATGTAGACATCGGGCACGACGTCCTCGTGATCGCAGGCGAAGGTGCGGCCGGTCCGGGCCAGGCCGGACTGGATCTCGTCGGCCAGCATCAGCAGGCCACGCTCGGTGCAGAGTTCCCGGATGCCGCGCAGGTAGCCGTCCGGCGGCAGGATCACCCCGCCCTCACCCTGGATGGGTTCCAGCAGGACGGCGACCGTCCGTTCGGTGACGGCGGCACGGGCGGCGGCCAGGTCGCCGTACGGCACCCGGACGAAGCCGGGCGTGTACGGGCCGTAGTGGTCGTGCGCCACCGGATCGTCGGAGAAGCTGATCACCGTGGTCGTCCGGCCGTGGAAGTTGCCGGCCATCACGATGATCTCGGGGTTCGCCACGCCGCGCACCTGGTCGCCCCAGCGGCGGGCGAGCTTGATCGCGGTCTCGACCGCCTCGGCGCCGGAGTTCATCGGCAGGATCTTGTCCTTGCCGGTGAGCTGGGCCAGGTCGCGGGCGAAGACCGAGAACCGCTCGCTGTGGAAGGCGCGGCTGGTCAGCGTGAGGCGGCCGAGTTGATCGGTGGCGGCGGCGACCAGCCGGGGATGGCGGTGGCCGAAGTTGAGCGCCGAGTAGCCGGCCAGCGCGTCAAGGTACCGCCGGCCGTCGACGTCGGTGACCCATGCCCCTTCACCCGAGGTGAGCACCACCGGTAGCGGATGATAATTGTGGGCCGAGTACAGCTCGGCGAGAGTGATCTTCTCCGCGGTCTCGTTCAATGTCACAGCACGTAATGGTAAGCGTCGCACCATTGCACGAACCAGGCGTATCCACGAGATTCTGTAGCGAAATCTCGCGCAATTTTGCGTTGCAGCGCACAATATGTGCGCAAGCTCAGCACCACCAAGGAGATCGCCGTGGCCCTCGACCCGACCGACGAACGCATCATCGCAGCGCTGGCGAAGGACGCCCGGGTCGCCTACGGGACGATCGGCGCGCTGGTCGGACTCTCGGCATCGGCAGTGAAACGCCGGGTCGACAGGCTGATCGCGACCGGCGCGATCCAGGGCTTCACCATCGCGGTCGACCCGCGGCGAGTCGGCGCGATCGAGGCCTTCGTCGAACTCTCCTGCGAGGCCAAGGTGTCAGTTGCCCGGCTGCGGTCGATGATCGCCGACGTTCCCGAGGTGAGGGCGGGCTACACCGTGACCGGCGACGCCGACGCCGTCCTGCATGTCGTGGCGCTCGACATCACCGACTTCGAGCGCGTCCTGGAACGGCTGCGCGATAACTCCGGCGTCTCGCAGACCAGATCGACAATCGTGCTCACCCGGCTGTGAGCGCACCCGGTGGGTGAATACCGGCTCCTCCGGCGCGGATCGGCCCAGGGCATCGGGTCGCCAGCCTCACCGGAACCCCCACCTCACCGGAACTCCACCTCACCGAGGGCTCCCCACCTCGCCGGAACCCCACCCCGCCGGAACCCCCGCCTCGCCGAGGGGCCCGGAGACCGCGGTGTTCGTCCCCCGCGCTCCCCACCTCACCCGAACCCCACCCCGCCGAGGGCTCCCGCTATCGTCGAGGGCTCGTGCCTGGGGAGGTGCCCTCGGCGTTAGCGGGAGCCCTCAGTGAGAGGAGAGGGGCCGACGGACCGGTAGCGCCGCCGGATTGTCGGCGTGGGCTATCTTCGTCACACCGGCGCTCAGAAAGGGAACCATGTACGGAATCGTCAACCGGACGCAGTGGCTGACCCCCGGCCTGGTGCGGATCACGTTGAGCGACGGAGAACTGGGGAACTTCGTGATGATCCCCGAGACCGATGCCTACCTCAATATCGCGATCCCGCCGGCCGGCGCCCCGTACAGGCCGGTCTTCGACCCGGCCGAGGTCAAGGAGACCAGCGACAAGAGCTGGTGGCCCGCCCGGCGGCGCTACACGGTGCGCGCCTGGCGCCCCGAACCGCGGGAGCTGGACATCGACTTCGTCGTGCACGGTGATTCCGGGATCGCCGGTCCCTGGGCGGCCAACGCCCAACCCGGCGACGTGCTGGTCTTCACCGGCCCCGGCGGTGGCTACCGCCCCGATCCGGACGCCGACTGGCAGCTGATGATCGGCGACGAGTCGGCCCTGCCGGCGATCGCCGCCTCGCTCGAAGCGCTTCCGGAAGGCGCGCGGGCGATCGTCCGGCTACTCTGCGACGGCCCCGGCCACGAGCTCGAACTCGCCGGCGCACGGGACCACGACATCCGCTGGCTCCACCGCGCGGCGGCACCGGACGACGCCGATCTGCTGCTCCGGGCCACCCGGGAGATCGAGTTCCCGCCGGGCCGGCCGCACGCGTTCGTCCACGGCGAGGCCGAGGAGATTCGCGGCATCCGGCGACACCTGCTCGGCGAACGCGGCCTGACGCGGGCCGACATGTCCTGCTCGCCCTACTGGCGACGCCACATGACCGACGAGGCATGGCGCACCGTCAAGCGCGACTTCGTCGCCGCGATGGAAGCCGAACAGGCCTGATCCAGCCGGAACCCGCTCACGAGCCGCCGGTCACCGCCCGGTTGTGGGCCAGCGCGGCCTCGACCCAGCAGGCGAGGCCCGGATCGGTGGCGATGGCCGAGGCGGCGACCTCGATCCAGCCGGGGCCCATGTCACGTCCCGGGCCCATCTCGGCCTGGGCGGCGCCCGGCCGGCGCAGCAGGTCGTCGTGCTGGCCGGCGTCGACCCGCACCAGCAGGCCGCCGTCCCGCTGGGCGCTGACGATCAACTTCTCGTTGATCAGGAACGACCGTCCGCCGAACATCGAGACCTCGCGTCGCACCGGTTCGGCGACGAGCAGTTCGCGGAGGCGTTCGACCAGGTCGGTCTGGGCCGGTGTCATCGCCATCCCGGCTCACCCCTGCTCGGGCGGCTGGAAGGACATCCGGTCGAAGATCAGCACGCTCTCGGCGATCCGGCCGTCCCGCACGGTGAAGCACTCGGCGGCCGGCGCGGTGACGGTGGCGGCGGTCCGGGGGTAGTAGAACAGCGCCACCCGGTCGCCGTCGGCGAACTCGGCGATGTCGCCGATACCGGTCAGCGCGGGAGCGAATCCGGCGATGAACCCCTGGTAGGCGTCCCTGCCGTGCAGGTCGAGCCCGGGCGCCCGGCAGGTGATGTCCTCGGCGATGTACGCCATGGCGGCCGCCACGTCGCCACTGGTCCAGGCGTGGTGATAGCGCTGCACGATCTCGTAGGGGGTTGCGGGTGCCATCGGCGGATCCTCTTCTCTGGTCTGGTGGCTGGTCGGTTCAGTCCTGGAGTGGACGCCAGGCGTCCGGCCCGGCCTCGCCGCCCGCGCCGGCGGTGCCCAACCGGGGCAGGAAGTGCGTCCAGCCGTGGGCGTGGCCGCGCACCTCGGTGTCGGGCAGCCCGGAGTGGCAGAGGTCAACCCTGGTCCCCGCGTCGGTGGCGGTGAGCCGGAACTCGACGGTGGAGGCGCCGGCGGGCAGGTCCCGGCTTCCGGCGAACCCCCAGGAGACCACCACCCGGTTCGGGTACTCGACCTGCAGGTACTCGCCGCGCACCGGATACCCGGCGATGTCGACCGCGAACCGGCCGCCCGGAGTCGGATCGAGGTCGGCGTACTGCCCCATCCAGGCGGTCATGCCCGCGTTCGTGGTCAGGTACTCGAACACCGTCTCGGGAGCGGCGGCGATGTCGATGGAGTCGCGGAACTCAGCCACGGCGCTCGCCCTCCCGCGATTCGACGGCGGTCTTGAGGGCGGCCAGCCTGCTCGGCCAGAAGTCGTCCAGGTAGGAGCGCACCGCCGCCAACCCTTCGGTGTCCACCGCGAACAGGTGCTTGGTGCCCTCCCGGGTGCTGACCGCGAGGCCCGCCTTCCGAAGCACTCCCAGATGGTGCGAGGTGGTCTGCTGCGAAAGCCCGGCCTGCTCGGCGATCGTCCCCACCGGCAGCGGCGCGGTCCGGATCAGCCGCAGGATGGACCGGCGGTTCCGGTCCGCCAGCGCGTTCAGCGCCGCCTCCGGGTCGATGGCTTCGGCGCCCATCGTCCACCTCCTGTTCGACTGCCGCCAGCTTAGCACAAACTTTCATTTGTACTTATAGTCCTTGGTGGAAAGGGGCGCGTGTGACGTCCCAGCCCCGCGTCCGCCAGGACGGAACTCAGCTGGGCCGGTAGCGCAGGACGACCGCCCCCGACCGGAACTCCCGGCGATCCACCAGCTCGAGCTGGACGCGCTCCCGCAGGCCGTCGAGCAACCTCGGCCCGTGCCCGGCCAGGACCGGCTGGACGAGGAACTCGTACTCGTCGATCAGCCCCAGGTCCGCCAGCGCCGTGGGGAGGGTCACGCCGCCCACCCACAGGCTCCGGCCCGGCTGCTGTTTGAGCCCTTGCACCGCCTGCCCCACGTCCCCCTGCACCAGGTCGGCATTCCAGTCGGCCTCGCTCAGCGTGCTGGACACGACATACTTCTTCGCCCGATCGATGGCCTCAGCGAATGGGATCTCCCACTCCTCCATCCAGTCCGGCCAGGTGCCATCGGCCGGACGGCGCCAGGCCGACTCCATCATCTCGTAGGTCACCCGGCCGAAGAGCAGGGCATCGGCCCGGGCCAGCTCCGCGGTCCAGTAGCGCATCGACTCCTCGTCCGGCGGGAGCCCGGCCTCGTGATGGCAGCAGCCGTCGAGCGTGACGTTGATCGAGTATCGAAGCTGTCGCATCACGTCACTCTGCCACGGATGCCACCGGCGAGCGAGGGCCCGGTGGACCGCCGGACCGGGCACCTCGCGGCTACCGCGGCCAGCCGAAGAAGTTGGTCGCGCCAACCCTCACCGAGCGGATCCCGCCGTCCGGCGAGACCACGAGCACGGTGTCGGAAGCGGAGGAGCCGTCGGCCCGCTCCACCACGATCGCGGTGAGCCCGGCGCCGGAGTACCCGCCACCGACCGGGTACCGCACCGCGAGGTCGGCGGTGCCGCGCACCTCGCCGGAGTCGAGGTCGACGGTGTCCACCCGATAGCTGCGACTGTTCGGGTCGACCGAGGAGACGACGATCACCTGGCCCGACTCCCGGCCGGCGGCGAGTTGCACCGGATGGCCGTTCACCGGGTCGACGTCGGCGAGGCTCCGGCTGGCGTCGAGCACGAACCGCGGCTCGACGTAGGTCGTGTCCCCCAGCACCGTGTTGCCGGACGGCCCCTGCCGCTCCAGCCGCTTCTTCTGGGCGCCCGCGCGGAGGGGCTCGGCCGCGATCACGGTTCCGTCCCCGAGCCCCGCCTCGTTCGCGGTCTCGGGCAGGGAGAGCGCGAACCGGAAGTTGTCGGCGAGCACCGGGCGCCAGGCGGCCTCGGTCCCCGGGTCGGCGGGGACGGCCACCGACTCGCCGAACCGGAGCTGCCACAGCTCGCCGGACTGGTCGATCGCGACGATCAGCCTCCGCTCCGGATCGACGTCGTAGGAGCCCAGCTCCGCGACATACCCGTCGCCGAGCCCCGCTATCGCGTCCGGCTTCGCCACCGCCGAGCCGTCGACGAGCGAGCGGATGTGAAGACCCTGGTCGGTCGCCAGGTACACCAGTCCGTCGGCCGCCGCCAGCACGCGGACGTCGTTGGAGAGCTTCTCGTCCAGCCGCACGTCCCAGATCCGCTCGCCGGTATCCACGTCCAGCGCGGCGAGCCGGGTCTGGAACAGGGGCTGGAAGGCCAGCTGGAACATGCCCTTCGCCCCGTCGCGGCCGTAGCCGACCACCACGACCCTGCGTCCGTCGTGCGTGGTCACGGCCACGGCCTGGTTGGCCGAGACGTCCGGGTCGGGGCTGATCAGCCAGGAGCCGCCGAAGAACAGGGTGCTGAACAGCAGCAGGTAGATCAGGAGCGCAGCAGCTCCCTTCCCCGCCCACCGGGGTGGCCGCGGCCGGGCATCGGGGTGTCCCGAGGCGGCGTTGCGGATGCTGGTCATGGTTCCTCCTCGGGTGGTCGCGATTTCGCTCGGCACGTCGTGTCCGGACGCTAGCCACCCCCGTCCGCTCCCGATCACGGGTTCGGCCGCGGCTACAGTAAGGAGGATGAGCGTCGCCACGTCGGTGTCCCGACCCGTTGAGGTCGGCGTACCCCGGAGCCTGGCGATCGCGGACGCCTGGGCCGAACTCGCCGGCGTCGAGCCGTTCACCGGGCGCACCGCCCTTCCGCTCGCCCGGACGGTGAAGCTGGTGCTCGATCCCCTGGTGCTGCGCCCCACCCTCCACCCGCACCTGGCGCCGGCGTTGTTGTCGGTGGACGCGGCCGCGGAACTGCGCGCCGCGATCGCCGCCGCCGGGGACGACCTGGCCGCCGCGGCGTCCTGGTACCTGCTGCTGAAGCGGGCCCGGCGCGCGGCCGGGATCACCGAGGGCAACCCGCAGGATCTCTACTTCCCGCGGTCCTACGAGCTCGCCCGGCTGCACGGCCGGCCCGCCGCGGAGGCCGAGGCCATCGCCGCGGGCACGGTCGCGGAGATCCACGACGGCACCCGGCTGACCTTCGCCGAGTTGCGCGCCCACGTCGCCGATCCGCGGGTGGCCCGGGACGTCCGCCGCGCGGTGGAGACGGCCTGGCGGACCCGCCCCCGGGCGGCCTCCGCCGTCCCGCATGAGGCGGTCGCCGGCTTCTTGGAGGTCTGCGCGGAGGACGGCTCCGCGGAGTTCGCCCGGCTAGTGACCGGCGGTGCCGGGTCGGCCGGCGCCGCGGAACTGGAACGACAGGGTGCCGCCCGGCAGCTGGGACTCACCGTCCGCGACCGCCCGGAACCGCCGGAGCCCGGCGCGTCGGCGTCGAAGTCGGCGCTGCCGCCGCCGTTCGACCGCACGATCCTGGAGCGCCTGTTGGCCTCGTCCGCGGCGATCGCGGAGAGTGGCCTCGACGTCGAGGAGTTGGTCGCCGCCGAGATCGACCGCTCCGCCGGCGGCTGGCAGCTCGCCGCGGAGCCGAGCCGCGTGTTGCTGCTCGTGGCCGCCGAGGCCACCGTCGTCTTCAACAACGCTGCCGGCGCGCCCACGGATGCCGGCCAGCGGCTGCGCGCCCGCTGGTCGCGCGAGCCGTTCGTGCACCGCGCGCTGCGGCTCGCCGAGCCGACCGCGGAGACCGCGCAGGTGCGCGAGGCGGTGATGCGCCGGCTCTGGGCGCGGCTGCACGGCCGCGAGCTGCGCGCGGAGCCGATCGGCGCGGACGAGCCGTGGCGGCTGCTCGACGGCGCCTTGCGCTCGGTGATCCTCGACCGGCGCGACCGGGTGAAGTCGTCGATCGCCCGGGCGGCAGTGGAGGGGATCGTATGACGATGCCGGTGACCCGCACCGCGGCGGGGATCGTGCTGGGCGAGCCGCCCGACCGTCCCGAGTTCAGCGCTCTCCTGGAGGCCGACGGGGCGACCCTGATCTGGGATCTCACCACCCAGAACGCGCTCCCCGCCGCGATCGTGTGGGATCCGCGCCGAGCCGCCGCCTGGGCGTGGCAGGTCTACGGGCCCGGGGCCACCGACGCCCTGGCCGGGACGGAGTCCTCGTTCGCCGCCACCCCCGGTCCGGCGCTGGCGGCCGCCCGGACGGCTGCGCGCTGCGGCTGGGCGAGGGCGTGGTGGCCGGCCTCCCGGCTGGCGGAGCTGCCCCCGCTGGATCCGCGGCTGCTCGATCTGGAGGAGGCCACGGCCCTGGTCGAACTCGAGCACCTGCTCGACGACCCGGAGGGGGTGGACGACCGGCTGGGCGCGGCGCTGGCCGCCACGGCGGGAATGGACGACGCGACCGGGGACGTGGGCGCGCTGATCGCCCGCGGGCGCGAGCTGGCGGCGGATCGCGGCCTCCGCGTGGCCGAGCCCGCCGCGGCTCCGGCCGGGCGACGAAGCGACTTCGCCCTCGCCGCGGGTGACGCCACCGGGGCGCCGGGGGCGGTGGCCACCGGGACGGCGCCGCTGGATCTCTCCCGGCTCGCGCCGGGAACTGTCGACGCCGCCGAGCCAGCCCGCTGGAGCATCCACCGCGAGGCCGGGGAGACCGTGCTCGAGGTGACGGTCGAACGCGCCCCGCGGCACCCGGCCGACACCGCCGAGCCGGCACCGCTCGAGGCCGGCTTCGCCGGCGTCACGCTGAGCCTGATCCCGGAGGAGGGCCGGTTCGCCGGCCGGGTCGCCGTGCCGGCGCGAATCCTGCTCTCCCGTCCGGAACAGCGCGTTCTCGAGGTCGCCTCGCCGGGCTACGGCGGCGGCTGGCAGGCCGACGCCGACGCCCTCCTCGCGCTCGCCCGCGCCTCGCTCGCCCGGGCGCGGCAGGGCGAACCCGACGGCGTCACCCTCGCCGAGGCGCAGGCGGCGGTGCAGCCGTGAGCGAGCCGGAGCCGCTCGGGCTGCGCGGCCCCGGCGACGGCGCCCCGCGCTGGCGACACGTCGAGGAACTGTTCGCCGAGCTGACCCGGGCGTACGCCGCCGGCGGCGCGGCCGCCGCCGAGGATGCTTCCCGCCGCATCCTGGCCGAGACGCTGGTCGACGACGTGGACGCGGCCGGGCTCGACATCCGTGCCCGGGCGCTGTCGAACCTGGCCGCGATCGCCGAGGCCAGGGGCGAGTTCGAGGAGTCGATCGCCCTCGCCACGCAGGCGATCGAGCTCTGCAAGATCGTCGAGGCCGAGCTGGGCACCCAACGCCGCACGATCGACGTCCGCGCCGGATGCCTGATCAACCGCGCCCAGACCCATGCCCTGCGGGGCGACCACGCCCGCGGGCTCGCCGACCTGGCCGCCGCCGAGGCGGCCTTCGACGCCGAGACCCCGCCGATGCTGGTCTGCGGGCTGCACAACACCCGGGCGAACGCGCTGCTGGTGACCGAGCGGTTCGAGGAGGCCGAGGCGGAGTTCCGGCGCGCGCTGGCGGTCGCCCTCGGGCACGAACCGCGGCTTGCCGCGCACGCCTACGCCGGGCTCGCCGCGCTCGCCCACCGCACCGGCGACCGGGGGCTGGCCGAGGAACAGCTGCGGCTGGCCGCGGACCTGCAGGCCACCGACGCGGCCTCCGCCGCCCGCGCCGACGAGAACCTCGCCCGGATGCTGCTCGAGCAGGGCGAGATCGAGCAGGCGGAGGCCCGGTTCGCCGCCGCGGAGGACGGCTATCGGCGCGGCGGGGATCCGCGAGGTGCGGCCGGCAGTCGCTTCGGGCGCGCCGCGCTGCTCTTCGCCCGCGGGCGGCTGCAACCGGCGCGGAAGCTCGCGACGCAGGTGCTCGGCGACTTCACCGCGCAGGGCGACATCGCCGCGCGGATCGAGACCCACCTGCTGCTCGGCGACCTCCACGCCCAGGCGCTGCGCTTCGCCGACAGCGACCAGGAGTACCTGCGGGCCCGGGAGCTCTGCGAGGAGCAGGGGACGATGCACGCGCTCGCCCGCATCGACGTGCGCCGGGCGGGTGTCGCGTACGCGGCGGTGGCGGGCGCCGTCCGCCCGTCCGAAAAGCAGCGGCGCCTGGAGCTCGCGCTGAACCTCGCCCTCCCCGCGGCGCTGGCGACCGACGCGATGCGGGCGCGGTTCGCGCCGGGGCCGGTGCGCGAGCGCTGGGTGGCCGGTGTCGCCTCCGTCGCGCTCACCACCGCCTTCCAGATCATCACCGCGATGCGGCACACCCGCCTCGCCATCGAACTGCTGGAGTTCGCCGCCTCGTCGTCCACGCTCGAGCCCGGCGGAACCACCGCCGACCGGGAGCGGCTCCCCGTGCAGACGCACCCGCGGTCACCGTTCGACGCCCGCTTCGCCCTCGCCGCCGGGGCGCGCGGGACGGCGTCCGCTGACCCGGAGCCGCGGACGGACTGGCTGGGTCTGCCGCCGCGGGTGCGGGCGCTGACCGACGGCAGCCGGGAGTTCCACCTCTGGATCGCCGAGGCGGAGCGCCGCTACCAGCTCCGGATCCGCTCCGACGAGGTGATCGACGCGTGGTGACGGCGATGACCGAGCCGCAGCCGGACCAGCCCGGGCAGCCGCGCGTGCAACTGAAGTTCGTCGACGCCGGCGAACTCTACGCCAGCTGGCGCTGGGAGCACGCGGTGGATCAGCCGCGGATGGTCGCAACCCCGCGGCAGGCCGTCCAGCCGCTGCTCGACGAACTGGACACCGCCGTCCCCTCCCCGCGCCCCGGAGAGGACGTGGGCGCGGCCCTGGCGCGGGCGTTCGCCGGACCGCTCGCCGATCCGGCGCGGGAGGCCGCGCTCTCCGCCGGGCTGGCGCAGGCGCTGATCCCGCTGCCGCTGGCCACCGAACTGAACGAGTTGCTCGCCCGCGGTCTCCGTCCGCACCTGCGGATCCAGGCGTCGCCGTCGCTCGGCCGGGTGCCGTGGGAGGCGCTCCTGGTGGACCAGGGCCGGCGGATGGTGCACGAGGCCCAGGTGTCGACGCTGCCGCCGGCGAGCGTGCGCAACGCGGTCGGCCGGCGGATCTCGGCCTACCGCCCGGACGGTGCCGTGGTCGCCGTGCTCGACCCGCCGGTGCCGGGTGGAGTGCTGGGCCGGGTGCTCCGTCCCGATGGCTCCCTGGTCACCGAGGTGGTGCGCCGGCTCGGTGACCGTCGCCGCGGCCCGGAGCCGGCGATCGGCGGGGAGATCGGACGCGACCGGCTGCGGTCGCTGCTGCGGGACGCCGCGCGGCTGCTCTACGTCGGCCACGTCTCCGGCGCCCCGCACGGGCTGGACGTCCGCCTGCATCTGTCCGACCGGGCGGACGTGCCCGGACGCGCCGAGCCGCTGGGCGGTCACCGTCCGCTCACCGCCGCGGACCTCGCCTTCGGCAGCGACGGGGAGGGTCCGTGGCGGATGCCCGCGCGGATCGCGCTGATCGCCTGCGAGTCCGGCGGCGACCAGCGCTTCGCGGAACCGGCGGGCCTGGTCTCCGTGATGGTGCGGCACGGCGCGGAGCACGTCACGGCGACCCGGTGGACGCTGCCGACCGACGCGGGCCTCGGCTCGGTCGCTGGCGTCGCCGAGCCGGTCTTCGCCACCGCGGTGGCTGCGGTCGATCGAGCGCAGGAGGAACCGGATCCGGTGGCCGGCCTGGGCGCCTGGCAGCGCACCCAGGCGGAGCGCTGGGCGGCCTCCGGTTCCCTGGCGTACTCGCCCCTGGTGTGGGGCGCGTTCTCCACCGCCTGGGCGCCCGGTCTCGCGCCGGAGGTTCCCGGAAACCTGTGATCGGGAGGATCCGCCCGCTGCGAGGGTGGACCTGCGCGACGCACTCGGCGTCGGCACCGCAGGAAAGGAACCGGATCATGGGACTCTTCGATCGGGCCACGAACGCGTTCGGGGGCGGCGACTTCGCCGCGCAGGCGGCGGCCGCCCAGCGGCTGGCGTCCGAGCAGCTCGCACAGGCCGGCTACACCGACGGCTCCCTGCCCACGATGGCGAACGCCGGGCAGGTCACGGCGCAGCTGCAGGCGGACCACGACGTGCTGAACGCCTACGGGCAGGAACTGAACCGGATCATCGCGATCGGCACGAAGGGCACGAGCGTGATCACCGGTGCGGTCGACACCGTCGAACGCACCGCCGGCAACCCCTGGTACCAGCTCGAGGTCGAGGTGACCCTTCCGGGCGCGGCGCCGTACACCGTCTCGAAGCGAGAGATGGTCGCGGCGCAGTTCCTGGCCAACTACGCGGTCGGGTCCGTCCACGACGTGGCGGTGGATCCTGCCGATCCGCAGAACATCGCCCTGACGAGCTAGGCGTGCGGTCATGGGCGTCTTCACCGACCTCTGGCGGCTGATCCGGGTGGCCGGGGAACAGCGGAGGCGGCTGGACTTCGCCGAGTCGCTCCGCCTCTCCGCCGACGCGGCCGAGTTCTGGTCGCAGGTCGACCCGAACGGCCCGGCGGGCACGCACGGGGCCGCGACCGCGAACCCCTTCGCGAACCTGGACTTCTACCGCGCCGGTATCCCGGCGTCCGGGACAGTGGTCTCGCTGGAGCCAAGCGGGAACACCCTCGACGGCGTTGGAGTGTACGACGTTGTCCTCGACGTGCGGATCGACGGGCAGGCGCCGTACCGGACCACCTACCGGACCGTCATCGCCGGCGCGGCGATGACGAACTGGCAGCCGGGCAAGGTGCTCCCGTTCCGGGTCTCACCCGCCGATCCGCACGCCCTCCTGCTGGGGTAGGGGCCGCCTCCGCCGGGGATCACGGCGGGCGCCCGACCCACGCTTCTCGCGCCGTGGCAGTCGTTCGAAGTTATCGGCGCATCGCGTTTGAGCGTATCGGGATGGGTCTGAAGCCGGCGCGCCCTGCCCGGAACTACAAAGGGACGACGACCTGGTCGAGCATCGTGATCAATGGCTGTAGATCACGCTCCTCGGCTGCGGCGCGTGATGCCGCGTCGTTGACCGCTCCGGTGACGTCGAGCCAGCTCAGCCGCCAGCCGGCGTCGTGGGCGATCCGGTCCCACATCCATCGCTGGGTGCGGCCGTTGCCTTCGCGGAAGGGGTGGATGTAGTTGAACTGGTCGTAGTGGTGCGCAAGACGGGTGATGAACGTCGTCCGGTCCATGCCGCGCAGGTAGTCGTCGAGCCGCAGCTCGTCGGCGGCGAATCCGGCGGCGCGCTCGATCATCGAGACCGGGACGAAGTAGCCGGCACCTTCGACGTTCTTGCGGATGTCCACCGTGCGCAGTTCTCCTGCCCAGCCGTAGATGGGTGAGAACAGGAAGCGGTGGATCGCGCGGAGCTCGGAGAGGTCGCCGGTCGGCTTCGGCGGCTCGGTCGCCAGGCGCAGCGCGCGGATCGGGACGAGGTCGCCTTCGACTGCATCCAGCTCTGCCTGCGTGGCCGCACCGACGAGGTTCTTCATAATCCCCGTCGCCGGATCGAGATAGGGGTCGACGAAGTCAGGCAATCCCGTAGCGGGTGCGCACCCGGGCCTCAAGCTCGGCAAGGTCGATCTCCCCGGCGACGTACTTGTCGGCGTCTGCCTTGGTCGCCTCGCTGGTGGGCAGGCCTTCCATTTCGCCGGAGTGGATGGCCTCGGCAAGCTGACGCTCGCGCTCAGCACGCTGAGCAGTGGTGATGGTCGTGATCGACATGATGCAACTCCTTCCGTCAGCGGTACCCACGAGTTTACCGGCCAGGCTCATGCGGCGGCCAGATCCGGGACGCGCTCGACCTGTTCGAAGACGCCCACGTGACGTATGCGAACGCTCCGGAGACGGTGCGGCAGCAGTGGAACCGGTCGATCTTCGCCAGCGTCCTTCTCGGCCCCGAACCAGATCCGCTCCGAACTCAACGAGCCGTTCGCCGGCCTCACCGATCCAGGCTCGTCCGGAAACGACTGAGGCCGCCCGGTGGGCGGCCTCATGGAACTGTCGTGTGCACTTCTGATAAGAGCACCCCAGTGGAGCTAAGGGGATTCGAACCCCTGACCTTCTCATTGCGAACGAGACGCGCTACCAACTGCGCCATAGCCCCAGGTGCCTTGCGGCGGCGTCCAGAGTAGCACCGGACGGGCGGGCGAGGCTAACCGGCGTCCCGCTCGCCCTCGACCTCGCGGGTGAGCTCGTCGGCCGGGGTTTCGGCGACCACCGGGGTGGGCGGAACCGGCGCGGTCAGGTCGATGG
Organism: Propionicimonas sp.; assembly: GCA_049840415.1. GTDB lineage: Bacteria > Actinomycetota > Actinomycetes > Propionibacteriales > Propionibacteriaceae > Propionicimonas. The sequence goes on from JASGLB010000004.1 coordinate 78,062, forward strand.
TGCGGACGGTGCGCGGCGCCAGCGGGGTCGAGACGTAGGTCGGCCGGGTGATCGGCACCGGATCCCACAGCGACCCCGGGCCGGCCAGCGGCACGCTCAGTTCCACCGAGTGTTCGTGGCTGCTGACGTCCTGCTCGGTGAGCGCCAGGGCCACCGTCTCCTCGTCGAAGCTCTGCCGGATCTGCTGGGCCCGGCGGTCGAGATCGGCCCGCATCGCCCGGACGCTGAACCGCGCCACGATCAGGAACAGCACCAGCAGCCCCGCCGGAATCGCGGCGCCCCACCAGGCGCCGATCCCGAAGTAGGCCAGGGCGGCCACCCCCAGCTGCACCAGCAGCAGGAAGATCAGCACCCGGCGGCGGCGTTGCGCGGCCTGTTCGTCGATCAGCCGCAGTTCGCGCAGCTGGGCGCGGCGGGTGAGCGGGGTGGAGACGTCCGCGACGCCCTCGTCGGCGTGCGCCAGCGACTCGCCGGCGCGCACGATGGTGACCGCGGAAGGCGTGAACGGGATGTCGACCTCACCCTCCTCGGACTCGCCGCGATGGTGGAGGTAGTAGGGAATCAGGTAGACCAGCCAGAACGCCGCGATCATCGCGAAGATCACACCGGTCACACCCACACCCGAACCGTACGGGGCGACGGTGCCCGGCGGCGCGACCCGGCGCGGAGTGTCGGGGATTCGCGACCCAGGTCGCAGTCCGGCGGTCGCCGATCAGCGGGCGGCGGTCCGGGCCAGGTAGCGGTTCAGCACCCCTTCGGGAATCTCCTCGCGGTGCAGCACGAACATGTCGTGGTCGCGCCAGTCGCCGTCGACGTGCATGTAGCGCGGTCGTCGTCCCTCGTAGCGGAAGCCGAGTTTGTGCACCACCGCCAGGCTGTTGGTGTTCTCCGGCCGGATGGCGATCTCGATCCGGTGCAGCCGCAGGGCGCCGAAGCAGTGGTCGCAGGCCAACGCGACCGCGGTCGGGATGATCCCCCGCCCGGCCCAGGCGGGATCGATCCAGTAGCCGATCTGCGCCCAGGAGGCCGAACCGTGGGTGATGCCCCCGACGGTGACCTGGCCGACGAACCGGGCCCTACCCCGCTCCGGGGTGTAGTCCACCGCCCACGGCAGCATGCTCCCCCGGCGGGCCCGGGCGAGCAGCCGGCGGGTCAGCGCGGCGAAGGTGGCGGGGGTGTCCAGCGACTCGGGTGGCCGGCTGGCGTCCCAGGGACGGAACCAGGCCTCGCCCCGGTTCCGGATCTCGGCCCATGCCCGCTCATCGCGGACCCGGATCGGACGCAGCCGCACCGGCCCGTGTTCCAGGGTGACCGGCCAACGGCCGCTGACCATTCGCTACCCCCGCAGCGACCAGATCGCCACGTCGCTGTGCGCGGCGAGTTCGTCGGTTCCCGGCTCGACCACGATCAGCGCGTCGGCGGCGATCAGGCTGGACGGCCCGGGGACGCCCGCCCCCAGCGGCTCGACCCCGCGCTCGCCGCTGCGCGCCAGGACGAAGTTGGCGACCTCCGGATCCACGGTCAGCGGACGGGTGATCGGCGCGATCACCGGTTCCCGATCGACCACCGCCAGACCGGCCAGCTTGCGGACCACCGGACGGGCGAACACCTCGTAGCTGACGAAGGTGGCGGCCGGATCCCGGGGCAGCACCAGCAGCGGAACCTGTTCCGCGCCGACCACGGCGGAGAGCCCCGGCCCCTGCGGGCGCATCGCCACCGTGGCGGTGTCGACGGTGCCCAGCCCGCCGAGTACCTCGATCAGTTCGGCGGTCGGCTCGGCCACCAGCAGGATCAGGTCGGCGCGCAACAGCTGGTCGGCCAGGGTGCGGCGCAACTCGGCCGGCCCGGCGGGCAGGATGCCGATCGGGAAGACCTGCGCGCCGTCGGAGCGGGCGGCCGCGGCGACCAGCGGCGTGCCGGCGTCGTAGAGCTGGTTCAGCCGCTCCAGCGGCAGACCCGGATCGACCAGGTCGGCGCCCAGGCTGGCCACCACCACCCGCGGCTTCGGCCGGGCCAGCACCTTGTCGATGCCCACCTGGGCGAGCAGCCCGATGGCCCGGGCGTCCAGGGTGGTGCCGTTGGCCAGCAGCAGGTCGCCGTCGGCGATCCGGGAGCCGGCCGACTCCAGGCCGGCCTGGAAGGCCACCTCGGCGGTGAACTCGACCTCGTCCATCAGCTCGGTGGCATCAGCCAGCGGCACCACGGCGTCGCAGCCTTCCGGCAGCGGCGCGCCGACGGCCACCTTGACCGCGGTGCCCGGCATCAGCGGGGCGCCGCGGAAGCCCCCGGCGTCGATCTCGCCGACCACCGGCAGCCGCACCGGACGGGTCGGCGAGGCGCCCACCAGGTTCGAGCCACGCACCGCCCAGCCGGCCAGCTCCGCGGTGGCGCAGAACGGCAGATCGATGTCGGAGTGGATCGACTCGCACAGCGTGAGCCCGACCGCGTCCAGCAGCCCGATCCCGAAGGGACGCAGGCTGGTCACCGAATCGAGCAGCCGGCCGCGGTACTCCGAGACGGGTCGCGGCTCGACCGCCACCGCGGCTGGGGTCGTCTCCGGGGGCGGGGCGGGCTGCGCAGCGGCAGGTGCGGGATCCGACTTCGAGCGTCCGAACAAGGCCATGGCCTTACGATAGGTCAATGAGCGGCGAGCCCCGCGGAGCCCGCGCCGTCCCCGGTGCGAGAGCGGCCAAGGACGCGGTCCGCGACCGGGTAAGGGCTCGCCGCGCCGGATCGGCGCTCGACGACGGGGACCGTTCGCAACGCGCCCTTCACCTCTGCACCGGCAGCGAGGTGGTGGCGCTCTACGCCTCGGTGGCCGGCGAACCGGACAGCTGGGAGCTGATCGACGCCCTGACCGCCGCCGGCAGTCGCGTCCTGCTGCCCGTCCTGGCCCGGGAGCCGAACTGGGCCTGGTACGCCGGACGCGACCACCTGACGCCCTCCTGGCGCGGCATTCTGCAGCCCACCGGCGACCCGCTGGGCGCGGCCGCGCTGGCCCTGGCCGACTGGATCTGGCTGCCGGGCCTGGCCGGGACGGCGACCGGGGAGCGACTGGGCACCGGCGGCGGCTGGTACGACCGGGCGCTCGGCCACGCCAACCCGGCCGCCCCGGTCGGGCTGCTGCTGTTCGACGGCGAGCTGCTGGACGCGGTGCCGACCGACCCGTGGGACCGCCGGGTCGACTGGATCCTCACCTCCTCGGCCACCATCCGGACGGAATAGCCCGGACCGGTGACGGGTTATTCGAGTTGATCCCGTAAGATTCCCGGTGGTCAAACCCTGGTTTCATAGGAAGAACGCCATGCCCACCTATCAGTACCGCTGCACCGAGTGCGCCACCGAACTGGAAGCTGTGCAGAAGTTCACCGATCCCCCACTGACCGTCTGCCCGCAGTGCGAGGGCGACCTGCGCAAGGTGTTCAGCGCGGTCGGCGTGGTGTTCAAGGGCTCGGGTTTCTACGCCACCGACAGCCGCTCCAAGGGCAAGGCCAACGCCGCCAAGCCGGCCGAGAGCAAGGCCGAGAGCGGCGCCAAGAGCGAGCCGAAGCCGGCCAAGACCGAGAAGGCGTCGTCCACAACCACCTCCAGCGCTGCCTGAGGCTGTGGACAACTGACCCATTTCGGGTCGGCCTGCCAAGACTGCGGGCATGATCTGGACCAAACTGCTCGACCCGCTGCGCCGCGCGCTGCGCTGGCACCGACGTCTGCTGGCCGCCGGCCTGGCCGGCCTGGCGGTCTACTTCGCCCTGGCAGCGATCACCGAACGCGACGACACCTCCCAGGTGGTGGTGGCCGCCCGTCCGATCGAGGGCGGCGGGACGCTCGCCGCCGGCGACCTGACCACCCTGGAACTCCCCCGCGCCGCCGTGCCCGAAGGCGCCCTCACCGAACTCGACCAGGCGATCGGTGAGGCGGTGATCGCCCGGGTGCCGGCCCGGGCGGTGCTGACCGCCTCGTCGCTCGCCTCCAGCGAGCGGCTGGTGGCGCCCGGCCGGGTGGCGCTACCGATCACGCTGGCGGACTCGGCGCCGCTCAGCCTGGTCCGGCCGGGCGACCGGATCGAGCTGCTCGGCCCCGGCGACTCCGGCGCCGTGGAGGTGCTGGTCAGCGGGGCGCGGGTGATCGCCATTCCGCAGCTGGACGCCGGTCTGCTGGGCGGCGACGCCCCGGTGATCCTGGCGGACGTGGCGCGGGCGGAGGCCGCCCGGCTGGTCGCCGCCGGGGTGCCGCTCAGCTTCGCGCTGAGTTGAGCGGCTTCCCGGCCGGCCGAGCGGCGGTCGATCACCACGCGGCTACCTGGCTCGCCTCTTCCGGGGTCGGCTTAAGCTGACAGTCCACCAACCCGAGGAGAACGGTCATGAAGGGCTTCAAGGAATTCCTGATGCGCGGCAACCTGATGGATCTGGCGATCGCCGTGATCATCGGTGGCGCCTTCGGCGCAGTCGTCACCACCTTCACCCAGGTGATCATGGACGCGATCGGGCTGATCGGTGGTAACCCCGACTTCAGCTCGGTGCAGCTCGGCCCGATCCTGGTCGGCCCGTTCATCAACGCGGTGGTGTCCTTCGTGATCGTGGCGGCGATCGTCTACTTCGCGATCATCAAGCCGCTGGAGGCGATGCAGAACCTGCGCCGCAAGGAGGAGGCCGCCGAGGAGCCCGCCGGTCCGTCCACCGAGGAACTGCTCATCGAGATCCGCGACCTGCTGAAGGCCCAGTCCCGAGGCTGACCCGCTACCGCCTTCCGAAGGGTCGGCCAGCCGCGCGCTCACCAGTGCGGCGGGACTTCCCTCAGCAGGCGTTGCTCGTCGAGGTTGAGGCGCGTCCGGGCCGAGGGCGGCCGCGCCTCCAGCGTGACCACGCCCAGCAGCTCCCGCGCCCGCCCCAACCCGGCGAACAATTGCGCGGCGCCGCACCCCTGGCGTAATTCCGGCGGGATCGGGTGGGGCCACGGCTGCTCGTCCGCCACCACCGCGCGGGCGTGGGACGCCACCCGGTCGGCGTCCCACCCCAGGTCGGCCAACTCGGTCACCAACCGCGCCGGATCGGGTGCGACCGCGTCCGACAGCGGCAACTGCTCCCCCACCAGCGCGTAGCCGAGGGCGACCTGCCAGCGGGGCGGAACCGTCATCGGTACTGCCGCGGTTCGCCCTCGTCGGGCAGCGAAACCTCGCCGACCACCTCGGCGGGCTGGTCGAATCGCCAGTCCCCCCGCACCACCAGCGATTCCGCCCGGCGCAGCGAGGGAACCACGGTCACCCGCTCCTCGAAGTCGTCCACCAGCTTGTAGTAGCGCTCGTCCAGGTCGATCCCGGGGATGTCGGCGACCGCGACCATGGAGCCGTCCTCCCGCAGTTCGAAGACGTCCGAGCGCAGCAGCATGAGCTCGTTGGTGGTCTTCACCGGCAGGAACCGGTCCCGGCCGACCGCGATCGCCCGGGCGCCGGGGAACACCTCGACCGCCGCGCCCATCGCGGTCTCGAACTGGATCACCTTCGGCGAGGTCCGGTCGGTCGGATCGACGGTCTTCTCGTTGCGGATCAACGGCAGTTCGAGGACGCCGTTGCGCTCCACCATCGCCTGCCGCACCTGGACGATGTCCAGCCACAGGTTGTTGGCGTGGAAGAACGGGTGCCGGTTCTCGTCGGTGAAGAAGTGCAGCTCGTCGGCGGCGGTCTGGGCGGTGTCGCGCAGGATCAGCTGGCCATCGCGCTTGCGGATCGCGAGGTGCCCGCCCTTGCGGTCGTTGACCGTCCGCGGGCACACCTCAGCGGCGTAGGGGGCGCCGGTCGAGGCGAACCAGCCGGCCAGCTTCGGGTTCGGCGAGGCGCCCAGGTTGTCGCCGTTGGCCACGCTGACGTACTGGAAGCCGGCGTCGATCAGCGCGTCCAGCACGCCGGAACCCCACAGCGCCGGGTACAGGTCGCCGTGCCCGGGCGGGCACCATTCCAGGCTGGGGTCGGCCGGCCACTCCACCGGCGTGAAGTCGTCGACCCTGACCTTGGGCTCGGCGTTCTGCAGGAAGTCCAGCGGAAGTCCGTCCACCGCCAGGTCGGGGTAGCGGGCCAGGTACTCCAGGGTGTCCTCCCGGGTGCGGAAGGAGTCCATGAACAACAGCGGCAGCCGGACGTCGTAGGCCCGGCGGGCGTGCCGCACCTGGGCGACGATCAGATCGAGGAAGTTCCTGCCGTCGCGCACCGGCAGCAGCGACTTGGCCCGGTCGAGCCCCATCGAGGTGCCCAGCCCACCGTTCAGCTTGATGATCACGGTCCTGGCCAGCGCCTCGCGGGCGTCGGCCTGGCTGACCTCCACCTCGTCCAGTCGAGCTGGATCGAGCAGCGGCTCGATGGTGTCCTCGCCGATCAGCCCGGTGGTGCCCGCTTCGGCCAACCGGTAGTAGTGGGTGAAGACATTGATCGCCACCGGGTCGACGCCGGCGTCGACCATCTTGCGGGTGGCCAGGGACAGCCCGTGTTCGCTCATGCCCTGATCGTAGGAGAAAGCGGTGGTCGAGCGCCCGTCCGGACACTTGCTGAGTACCGCTGCGCCACTGGTGCCTCGCGGTGCGGTCACCGGCTGGACGGGGCAACAGCCGTAGTCAGCCGGCTGCGCCCGCGCTGCCCGATCGGATCCGGGCAAACAAAGAGAGAGTGACGCCGGTCGAAGGGCTTGAAGCCGTCTACCCACCCCCAGGAGACAACATCGGCCATGCGTCACTCTCTGCTTGAAACCATACAGCAGCCCCCCTAACGATTCCAGTCAACTGAGGAAAAACTCCCGCCTGGTTTGCTCTGTGATCAGGCATCGGCGCCCTCGGTTGACCCGTGTTCAGACGACCGGCCCGACACCGGCGCCGAACCTCTCCGTCGAACCCTCTGACGACCCGGCGGAGGACCGTGACCCCGGGGCTGGCGGGCGCCGGAGAACCGGCTCGGGGCGGGGTTCAGCCGACCACTACGGCGGTGGGGAAGGACAGCAGGGTGTTGCGGGCGTAGCCCTTGCGTTCGGCCCTCACCCGCACCGTGATGGTCTTGCCCAGGCTCGCCTTGGTGAGCCGGTAGGACGACTTGGTGGCGCCCTTGATCGCCACGCCGTTGCGGTACCACTGGTACCTGAGCTTGGTGGGCGAAGGGACGTAGCTGGGCAGCTTGGCCTTCAGCTTCGACCCGACCTTGGCCGTCCCCGTGATCCGGGGCTGGCCGGAGGCGAGCAGCTGCCCGTGCACGGTGACCGCGGCCGAGGTGCGGGTCGCGGTGGTGGCGCCGGGCGCCCGTCCGGTCACCTTGACCCGGAGTTCGCAGGACACCTTCGACGCCGAAACCCGGTAGGTCGCCTTGGTGGCGCCGCTGATCTTCCGGCCGTCGCAGGTCCACCGGTAGCTGAGCTTGGTGCCCGGTGACCACGAGCCGGGATCCGCGGTGATCGTCTGCCCCACCCAGACCTCGTGCCAGTAGTCCTGGCCGAGGATCCGCGGCTTGGCACCCTGCAGCGTCCGGGCGGTGCCGGCCGCCAGCACGACCTTGCCGGCGAACTGTCCGGACGACCAGCTGGAGGTGTAGACGCCGGCCTTGGTGAAGGTCAGCGCGGCACCGTCGTGGCGTCCGCCGGAGGGAGTCTTCAAGGTCAGCTTCTTGCCCTGCGGGGTGATCACCGCCACCGGCCGCGGCTGGCCGACCCGGATTCCCGGCAGGTGCACCAACTGCCCGGTGAGGAAGATCCCTTCGACCGGCACATGCCCCACCGGGGAGGCGTCGAGGATCCGGTTCTCCTGCAGGGAGAGGTAGGTCAGCTTGCTGAGCTTGGCGAGCGGGGTGAGGTCGGAGATCCGGTTGCGGGCCAGGTAGAGGTACTCCAGGTTGGTCAGCGCCGCCAGCGGTGTGATGTCGGTGATGCCCAGGTTCTCCAGGCCGAGCAGCTTCAGCGCCGGGAACCGCTTCACCCAGCCGATGTTCGGCGAGATCTGAGAGTTCACCAGGTTCAGTGAGGTCAGCCGGGTGAGTCCGTACAGCGGCGACGGGTCGCGCACCTTGGTGGTGTACAGCTCGAGTTCCTCCAGCCCGGTGAGCCCGGCCAGCGGCGCGATATTGCTGATCGGCCGGTTGCCGAGGTCGAGGCCGGTGAGGCCGGTGAGCTTGGCCAGCGGGGTGAGATCGAGGAAGCCGAACCCGCTGAGGTTGAGCCGCTTCAGGTTCGTCAACGACGCCAGCGGCAGCAGGTTGTCGGGCTGGGAGCCGTCCAGGCTCAACTGCTCCAGCCGGGTGAGCGCGGAAAGGGGCGAGAGATCCTTCGCCTTCGTCCAGTGCAGTTGCAGGAAGCGCAGCTTGGTGAGGGAGCGAAGCGGTTTGAGGCTGGTGAACGGGTTCTCCGAGACGTCCAGGCTCTCCAGCTTGACCAGCGCGGACAGCGGGGAGAGGTCGCCGATCCGGGCGCGGCCGACCTCCAGCGAGGACAGGTTGGTCAGCTTGGCCAGCGGCGCCACGGAGGTCAACGGGTTGTTGTGCAGAGCGAGTGCCTGCAGGGAGGTCAGGTTGCGCAGCGGCGACAGGTCGGTGATCCGGTTGTTCGTCAACTGCAGGTTGGTGACCTTCACCAGATGCTCGGCACCGGCCAGGCTCTTCACCCCGGCGTCCCAGCAGTAGACCTTGTCGATCCGGGCCAGGTCGTCGGCGGTCAGCGCGGCTTCCTTGGCGAGCCCGAGCTCACTGGTCAGACAGGCCCGAAACGCCTTGTCGGGTATCACGATCGGGTCGTCGGCCACGGCGGCGGCGGGTGCCCCGACGAGCAGCGAAGCGACCAACCCCAGGCCCAGCACCGAACTCATCCATCGCCGCATTTCGTGCCCTCCCCGTTCTGCGGACGCCGTGCCGCGGGTTCGGCAACCGTGGCCGAACCGGCCGAGCCAGCCGCCTCCGACGCCGGACGAACTCAGCCGACTCAAGCCTAACCAGCCGCCCGGGCGCTCGGTAGCCCCGCCGCCTGGAGAGTCGATCAGGAGTCGAGACGTCCGAAGCCGGTGACGTGCAGGATCAGCTCCCCCGCCTCGTCGCAGGCGTCCAGGTCGACCGTCGCGGTGATCGACCAGTCGTGGTTGCCGGCCGGGTCGTCGATGATCTGGCGGACCTCCCAGCGCCGGCCGTGCTCGGTCACCAGGTGCAGCGCCGGGCCGCGGGCGTCCGCGCTCAGCCCGATCTCGTCGTGCTCGTCGTAGTACTCCTCCAGCGCGACGTCCCAGGCGGCGAAGCTCATCATCCGGAACGGGTCGTCGGCGTCCAACGCCAGCAGGCCGTCGATGTCGTCCCGGGCGGCCAGTTCGACCCGGCGGAACAGCGCGTTGCGCACCAGGACGCGGAACGCCCGCGGGTTCCCGGTCACCGGCCGGGACGGCGGCGGGACGTCGTCGGCCAGCTCGCCGCCGGAGAGGCCGGTCAGCCGCGCCCACTCGTCCAGCAACGATGAGTCGGTCAGCCGGGTGACCTCGCCCAGCCACTCGATCAGGTCGGTGAGCTCGTCAGTGCGGGCGGACTCCGGGACGGTCTGCCGCAGCGCCCGGTAGGCGTCTGACAGATAGCGCAGCACCAGGCCTTCGGACCGCTGCACCTGGTAGAAGGCGACGAACTCGCCGAAGCCCATCGCCCGCTCGTACATGTCCCGCACCACCGACTTGGGCGAGACCGGGGTTTCCGCCAGCCACGGGTGGCCGGCGAGCATCACCCGGTAGGCGTGCTCGAGCAGGTCGGCGAGCGGACGCGGCCAGGTCACCTCGTCCAGCAGTTCCAGCCGTTCCTCGTACTCGACGCCGTCCGCCTTCAACTCGGCCAGCAACTCGCCCTTGGCCTTGAACTGCTGCTGCAGCAGGATCTGCTTGGGATCCTCCAGGGTCGATTCGATGATGCTGACCACGTCCAGGGCGTAGGTCGGCGAGTTCTGGTCGAGCAGGTCCAGGGCCGACAGAGCGAAGGCCGAGAGCGGCTGGTTGAGGGCGAAGTCGTGCTGCAGGTCGACGTTCAGGGCGTAGCGACGTCCGCCCGGGGTGGGTTCGGGGAGCCGGGTGACCACGCCGGCGGCGATCAGCGAGCGTCCCAGCTGCAGGGCGCGGCGGTAGAGCCTCCGCCGGGCGGCGGGGTCGTCGGTGCAGGAGTCGATCAGCGAGACCACCGCGGCGACGGTGTCGGCGTCCCGCTGCAGCAGGTTGAGCAGCAGCGCATGGGTGACCCGCATCCGGGCGACCAGCGGCTCGGGCTCGGCGGTGGTCAGCCGGGCGAAGGTCTCCTCGGTGAAGTTGACGAACCCCTCGGGGGCCTTCTTGCGCTGCACCTGGCGGCGCTTCTTCGGGTCGTCGCCGGCCTTGGCCAGCGCCTTCTCGTTCTCCGCGACGTGCTCGGGTGCCTGGCCGACCACGTAGCCGACGGTATCGAAGCCGGCCCGCCCGGCCCGGCCGGCGATCTGGTGGAACTCCCGGGCCCGCAGGATGCGTTGCCGCCGTCCGTCGAACTTGGAGAGGGAGGAGAACAGCACCGTCCGGATCGGGACGTTGATCCCGACGCCGAGGGTGTCGGTGCCGCAGATGATGCTCAGCAGGCCGCGCTGGGCGAGGGTCTCCACCAGCCGGCGGTAGCGCGGCAGCATCCCGGCGTGGTGGACGGCGATGCCCGAGTTCAGCAGCTTGGCCAGGGTCTTGCCGAACCCGCCGGCGAACCGGAAGCCGGCCATCGCCTCGACCAACTCGCGCCGATGCGATCGATCGGCCAGCCCGGAGCTGAGCATGGCCTGCGCCCGCTCGACCGCGGCCGCCTGGGTGGGATGGACGATGTAGACCGGCGCCTTGTCAGCCCGCAGCAGCAACTCGATGGTCTCGTGGATCGGCCGGACCGACCAGTCGTACTCCAGCGGAACCGGACGGACCGCGCCGCCGATCACCGAACTCGGACGCCCGGTGCGGGCCGACAGCGAGCGGGCGAGGCTGGTGACGTCGCCCAGGGTGGCGGACATGATGACGAACTGCGCCTGCGGCAGCTCGACCAACCCGACCTGCCAGGCCCAGCCGCGATCGGGGTCGGCGATGAAGTGGAACTCGTCGGAGATCACCTGGTCGACCGCGGCCTCACGTCCTTCGCGGAGCGCGATATTGGCCAGGATCTCGGCGGTGCAGCAGACGATCGGGGCGTCCGGGTTCACCGACGCGTCGCCGGTGACCATGCCGACCCGGTCGGCGCCGAAGACCTCGCACAGCGCGAAGAACTTCTCGCTGACCAGGGCCTTGATCGGCGCGGTGTAGTAGCTGCGGCCGCCGGCGGCGAGGCTGGCGAAGTGGGCGGCGGTGGCGATCAGGGTCTTGCCCGACCCGGTCGGCGTGGTGACGATGGTGTTCGCCCCGGTCAGGATGTCGATGATCGCCTCATCCTGATGCGGGTACAGCGTCAGCCCGTCGCCGCCGGCCCACTCGACGAAGGCCGCGTAGAGCGCGTCGGGGTCGGCGGCGCCGTTCTCCGGGATCAGGTCGATCAGGCGCATGGTGGCGTCCATCGTCCCACTTCCCCGCGAGCACGGCCGAATCCCGGCTCCTGGCCAACCCCACCCCGACACAAACCGGGAATCAGAGCGGACTCGCGGGGATAATCCACGCGACTGGCCGCTACGCCCCGGTTTGTGTCAGGAGCGGACGTGGTGAGGGCCCACCGGGACGGTTCCCGGTGGGCCCTACGCCGTCAGACAGTTACCGCTTGGCCACCTTCACGGCCTTCGAGGTCGCCGTGGCGGAGGTGTAGCCCTTCTTGCTCACCTTCACCGTTACGGTCAGCTTCTTGCCCTTGGCCGAGGACGGGATCCGCAGGAACTTGCCGCCGTAGGAGAGCTTCTTGCCGTTCAGCTTCCAGGTGTAGCTGTACTTCAGCTTCTTCTCCGACCACTTGCCGGGGTAGGCCGCCACCACCTGGCCGACCTTGACCTTGCCCAGGATCTTCGGCTTGGTGGTGTTCTTGATCAGCTTGGCCTGCACCTTGACCGACTTCGAGGTCGCCGAAGCCGGGGCGAAGCCGGTCTTGCTGACCGTCACCGTGACCGACAGCTTCTTGCCCTTGTCGGCCTTGGCCACCTTGTACGACGGGCTGGTCGCACCCTTGATCGCCTTGCCGTTCGCCTTCCACTGGTAGGCGTACTTCAGGCCGCTCTGCGACCAGCTGCCGGAGTCGGTCTTCACCTTCTCGCCCACCGCCACCGTGCCGGTGATCTTCGGCGCCCTCAGGTTGCGGATGGTCGCCGACTGCACCTTGACCGCGGCCGAAGTGGCCGAGGTGGTGGTGTAGCCGTTCCGGCTGGCGGTCACGGTCACCGACAACTGCTTGCCGGCCGCCGAGGCGGGCACCGTGTAGGACGTGCTGGTCGCACCGCTGATCGGCGCGCCGTCCAGGTTCCACTGGTAGGCGTAGGTCAGCCCGTAGTGCGACCACTCCCCCGGACTCGCGGTGACCTTCCCGCCGACCACCGGCGTGCCGGTGATGGCGGGGGCCTTCTGGTTCACCAGCGGCTGCACCTCGACCGGGACGGAGCGTCCCAGGGCGGGCGGATCGACGAGCTGGTGGGCGGCGAAGTAGTCCACTGCCGCCTGCAGGTCGACCTGGCCGGAGTCCAGCTTGTCGGTACCCGCGGACAAGGTGGTGAAGTTGTCACCGCCGGAGGCCAGGAACGAGTTCACCACCACCCGGTAGCTCTTGGTCTCGTCCAGCGGCTGGCCGTTGAAGGTGATGTCGACCACGTGGCTGTAGCGCTCCGCGTCCACCAGGTAGGTGTAGGACAGGCCCTTCGAGATCCCCAACCGCAGCAGCGGACGGGTGGAGCCGGCCGGCTGCCACTGTTCCTCGAGCACCTTGCGGATCTGGGCGCCGGTGAGGGTCATCGTCACCAGGGTGTTGGCGAACGGCTGCACGACGGCGGCCTGCTTGTAGGTGACCTTTCCGTCCGCGCCGTACTTGAGGTCGGCCCGCAGGCCACCCGGGTTCATGAACGCGATCACGGTCGGGGTACCGCCGTAGTTGGGGCTCTCACTGGTCGCCCACAGCTGCATGTCCGCCACCAGCGAGCCCAGGCTGGACTCGGACGAGCGATCCTCCGTGGTGGTTCCCGGCAGGAAGGCCCGGGTGATGTCGGCGGAGATCGAGCCCACCTGCTTGGCACCGATCACGTCGGCCTCAGCGACCGCGTTGGTCACGATGTCGACGATGTCGGGGTCGGGGGTGAGCGTCGGGAACTCGGCCGGATCGCCGGTCTTGACGTTGACCGGGATGACATCGCCGGTCGCCCACTGGACGGTCTTGGAGTCCGGATCGACCCCGATCCTCACCTGCGCCAGGTGGGTGGCGTAGGACGCGCCCTGCACCACCGGCCGGCCGTTGATCACGCAGTTGTAGTTCATGTGGGTGTGGGCGGAGAAGATCACGTCCACGTTGTTGCTGGCGCCGCGCACCAGGTCGCCGAAGTGGGTCTGCTCGTTCTTGATGGCGTCGCAGTCGGTGCTGCTCGAACCGTCGTGCACCAGGGTGATCACCACGTCCGCCTCGCCGTTGGCCGCGTTGCCATCGGAGAGCTGCGCCGCCACCCGGTTGACCGCCTCCAGCGGGCTGCCGAACCTGACCAGCGCGATACCGGACGGGGACACCAGCGTCGAGGTCTCCTCGGTCACCACGCCGACGAAGCCGAGCTTGATGCCGCCCTTCTCAATGACGGTGTACTCCGGGAGCGCGGGCTTGCCGTCCGCCTTGAGGTAGACGTTCGCGCCCAGGTACGGGAACGCCGTCTTGTGCAGATCGGTGGCGGGATCCTCGATACCGCCCAGGTCGGTCGGGATCCGGTCCAGCAGTGCTGCCAGGCCCTGGTCGAACTCGTGGTTGCCGACCGCGCTGACCTCCAGCCCACCGGCGTTCAGCACGTCGATGGTCGGGTTGTCGTCACCGATGAACGACTCGAAGGTCGAGGCGCCGATGTTGTCACCTGAGGACAGGAACACGGTGTTGGGGTTCCCGTCCCGCAACTGGTTGACCTTGGCAACCAGCCGGCCGGCCAGCTGAACCGGGTCGGACGAAGACCAGATCCGCCCGTGGAAGTCGTTGATGCCGAGCAATTGGATCTCAACTGGATCGGCGGCCCGGGCCGGAGTCGCGGCCAGTACGGAGGCACCCAGCGCGAGCGCGGTGGCGCTGGCCAGAAGCCGGAGAGGTGGACGATGCATGGAGCTTCCTTCGTCGTCGGACGCCACCGGCCGACCAGGCGAGCCAGTGGCACTGCTCCGGTCATTCTTGCCATCCCCGGCACCGCCGCGCCAGAGTCGGCAGGAGAATTCCTGACCTCGGCAAGGTAACGGCTCGGTGCCCGCCGGGCGGTCATCGCCGGGGGTCGACCGGCGCGCCCGGCGCCGCTCCGGCGGCTCCGGCTCGAAGCCCCGCCCGGACCGCTAAACTCACCGGAACCGAAAGGAGGCCAGCGCCGTGCAGACGTCGTCCGGCTCGCCGCGAGCCCGTCGCGCCCTGGCCTTCCTGCGGCATCAGATCGCCTCGGGCGAATGGCCGATCAACTCCCGGATCCCGATCGAGTCCGAGTTGATGGAGCTGCTCGGGGTCGGCAAGACCACGGTCCGCGAGGCCGTCCGCTCGCTGGCCAGCGTTGGGATGCTGGAGACCCTGCCCGGCCGAGGCACCTTCGTCCGCTCCCGGACGCCGGTGAGCGCGGTGCTGGCCGACACCTTCGCCGAGTACGACCTGGCCGAGGTGCTGGTCTTCCGCCGGGCGCTGGAGGTCGAGGCGGTGCAGCAGGCCGCCGTCCGGCGCTCGGCCCACCAGCTCGCCGAGCTGCAGCGCTCGCACGGCCACGACGTCACCCCCGACCCGGACTACCCCGGGCGGGTGGAGCGGGGTCGCACCCCGGGGCAGTTCCACTTCCTGATCTTCGAGGCGGCCGGCAGCCCCCTGCTGACCAGCATGTACGCGGTGGTGATGACCACCCTGCGGCGGGGGGTCGACCACGGCCGGCTCGGCTACGGCGCCAGCGAGGAGACCCGCCGACAGGACCACGCCGCCATCCTGGCGGCCGTCGAGGCGGGCGATGCCAGCGTCGCCGCGCAGGCGATGGCCCGCCACGTCGACCGCGACCTGGTGGTCAAGCCCGGCTGACCGGGGCCCAAACAACCTTTCCGGCCAGCGGAGTTCGCTGGTGCCGAGCCGAGTCGAGGCTGGACAGCCATCTCAGAACGTGGATCCACAGCGGCCTTCAGATTTAGTCAACGCTAGCCTTCTGAATATTAGTAAGGCATGCCTTAGCTACATCAGATGAATGTCGGTCCCCCGGCGTTCCGGCACGGCAGATCAGGAAAAACAAATGACACACACCACCGAACGAGCGCCCGCGCGCTCTCTTCGGACGCCAGCGCGGCGGGGCCGGATCACGGCCGCCATGCTGGCCGCCACCCTCGGCGCCAGCGCGCTGGCGACCGCACCGGCCTTCGCCGACACCGGCACCTGGCTGAACGGCGGCAACACCGGCGCGACCATTTCGGTGGCCGACGCCGTGATCGCCGGCGACGCCATCCACCTGGAGGGCTCCGGCTGGCTGGACAACCAGGCCGACGGTGACGCCAACGGCTCCTGGATCGCCATCAAGCTGGGTGCCGCGACCGGCGTCGAGGCCGGGCCGCTGACCACCGAGCCGGCCGAGGGCCAGTTCACCTTCCCCGGCGCCGGCGGCGGGACGCCCGCCATCTGGAGCGGCGTCATCGCCGACGACGACGGCGACTTCAGCATCGACGTCCCCTTCCCGACCGCGGGCAACACCAAGCCCGCGCTCGACCCGGAATGGGCGCCCGGCACCACCCATCACCTGCAGTTGCTGACCGGCTCGCTGAAGCCCGGCGGCGATACCCCGCGCTCGGTGTACCTGACGTTCACGGTCTCGGCCGACACCCTGAACGTCACCGCCACCGCCGGTGGCCGTGGCGCCCCCGCGGGTCAGGTGACGATCAACGTCTCCGCCAGCGCGGGCCGGTTCGCGGCTGACGAACCGCTGACCGCGAAGGTCGACGGCCAGAGCACCCCGTGGACCGCCGGCGGCACCGCCTCGGCGACCGGCGCGCTGACCGGCACCACCATCGTCTACGCTCCCGGCACCCTGGCCGCGGGCAGCCACACCGTCGAGATCACCGGTCCGACCACGGGCACGGTGAGCCGGACGGTCACCGTGCTGCCGACCGCGTCCTACTCGGCGCTGACCCAGGGAGCCGAGGGCGTCCTCACCCTGTCGAACCTGCCGGCCGGCTCCTCGGTCAAGGCGGTCTCGTTCGGGGACGCCGAGGTCACCTTCTCCGGCCTGCCGGCCGCGGTGAGCGACGGCGTGGCCACCGTCCCCTACACCATCGCCGCCGACACCGCGCTGGGCAGCTACCCGGTGACCGTCGAACTGACCGACCCGGCGGTGACCTTCACCCTGGCCAACCAGAAGATCTCGCCGGACACCCGCATCTTCGGTGAGGACGGCTTCGCCCTGGTCTCCAACGGTGAGGACATCTTCCAGGGCCTGTACCAGTCGGCCTACAGCGCCTCGCAGGACGCGCTGTTCGTCACCGCCGCTTCCGGCACCGGCGCGAACGAGGACGGCTACCTCTACAAGCTCGACCCCGACACCCTGCAGGTGATCGCCAGCGTCCATCCCAAGGATCAGACCGTGGGCGGCGAGACCGGCAAGGCGCCGTACGGCGTGGGCGTGGACGACGTCAACGGCAAGGTCTGGGTGACCAACACCCGCACCAACACCCTCGCGGTCTACGCCGCGGCCGACCTCACGCTGGTCAAGCAGTTCCCGACCGGGACGATCTCGCACTCCCGCGACGCGATCTACGATCCGTTGAGCGACCGGGTGTTCGTCAGCTCGGCCAGCGAGGGCACCAACGGCGACGGCTACATCAGCGTGTTCGACGCCAAGACCCTGGAAGAGGTCACCAAGCTGCAGACCGGTCCGCGTACCGTGTACAGCCCGATGTCGCTGGCGGTGGACAACGGGACGCTGGTCTCGCCCAGCCTGAGCACGAACAAGGTCGTGAAGGTCGACACCACCTCGCTGGAGTTCACCTTCCTTGAGGTCGAGGGCATCAACGTGGGCGGCCGCGGCGCCTCGGGCATCGCCTATGACGCCGCCGCCAACCGGATCTTCGTCGCCAGTCAGAACAGCGACGAGGTGGTGGTGGCCAATGCCACCACCGGCGCCACCATCAAGGAGGTGCCGACCGGCGCCGGCGCGCTGAACGTCGCGCTGGACAAGGTGAACCACCTGGCCTACGTGACCAACTTCGGCGGTTCCACCGTCACCGTCCTGGACGAGGACGGCACCAAGGTCGCCAACCTGCCGATCGCCCGCGCGAACCACGCGTCGGTGGACGGCCAGGGCAACGCCTACGTGGTCGACAAGGCGGCCGGCAACCAGGTCTGGAAGATCAGCGTCGTGGAGAAGCCGGACCCCGAGCCGGAGCCGGAGCCGGTGGCTCCGGTGGCGAAGGTGAACCCGTCGATCAGTGGGACGCCGGTGGTGGGCGGCACCCTGACCGCCAAGCCGGGTACCTGGACGGTCGCAGGGTTGAGCTTCGGCTACCAGTGGCTGCGCGACGGAGCGGTCATCTCGGGCGCCACCAAGGCCACTTATCTGGTGGCGTCGGTTGATGCGGGGAAGAACCTGCAGGTGCGGGTGACCGCCTCCAAGACCGGGCTCCCGAACGGAACCGCAACCTCGGCCGCGATCAAGGCCGGTAAGGCGCTGACCAAGACCCCCACCCCGACCATCTCCGGCACCGCCAAGGTCGGCAAGACCCTGAAGGTCAAGGCCGGCAGCTGGGCTCCATCCAAGGTCACCTTGGCGTACCAGTGGCTGCGCGACGGTGCTCCGATCGCCAAGGCGACCAAGACGTCCTACAAGCTGACCAAGGCTGATGCCGGCCGGAGGATCTCGGTGCGGGTCACCGGCTCGAAGACCGGCTACGTCAGTGTGGCCAAGACCTCCAAGGCCAAGACGGTGGCCAAGGTCAAGGCCACGGTCAAGCTGTCGGTGCCGTCCAAGGTGGCCAAGGGCAAGCAGGCCACCGTCAAGGTCACGGTGACCGGGGCTGTTTCCAAGCCGACCGGGAAGGTGACCGTCACCGTGAACGGCAAGAAGGTCACCAGCGTGCTGACCGCCGCCGGCAACGGCAAGGTGTCGGTCAAGCTGCCCGCGCTGAAGAAGAAGGGCAGCTACAAGGTCAAGGCGTCGTTCTCCCCCACCGGGGAGACCGCGGTCTCGACCAGCAAGTCCAGCACCGTCAGCAAGAAACTCAAGGTGAAGTAGGGCCGAACACCTCAGCCCGAACCACCGAGCGAGGCCGTCGGATCATCGATCCGGCGGCCTCGTGCCGTCCACCCCCACCCGTCCAATCGACCCGGCAAAGCCACACGGCCACCCGAACCCATCGAGGGCTTCCACTATCACTGAGGGCTCCCACCCAGACACGAGCCCTCGACGATACGGGGAGCCCTCGACGATACGGGGAGCCCTCGATGAGGCGGGGCCGGGATCGGCAGCGAGGGGCACCGGGGACGGTGCCGGGGTCAGCGCAGTTCCACGTCCAGCGGCAGCACCAGGGGGCGTCCGGTGACCGGGTCGGGGATCACCTGGCAGGGCAGGTCGTAGACCTGCTCGATCAGCTCCGCGGTGACCACCTCTTCGGGACGCCCCTGGGCGACGATCCGGCCCTCCTTCATCACGATCAGGTGGCTGGCGTAGCGGAAGGCCAGGTGCAGTTCGTGCAGCACCAGCACCACCGTCCGGCCCTCCCGCTGCAGCCGCCGGGTGAGGTTGAGCACCTCGATCTGGTGGGCGATGTCGAGGTAGGTGGTGGGCTCGTCCAGCAGCAACAGCGGGGTCTCCTGGGCCAGCGCCATCGCCACCCAGACCCGTTGCCGCTGGCCGCCGGAGAGCTCGTCGACATTGCGGTCGGCCAGGTCGGCGACATTGGCGGCGATCAGCGCCTCCACCACTGCCCGTTCGTCGGCCGGCGACCACTGCCGCAGCAGGTTCTGGTGGGGGTAGCGGCCGCGGGCGACCAGGTCGGAGACGGTGATCCCGTCCGGGGCGGACGGCGACTGCGGCAGCAGCCCGAGCCGGCGGGCGACCGCCTTGGGCGCGTACTGCTCGATCGGCTGTCCGTCCAGCAGCACCCGGCCAGCCCGGGTGGGCAGCATCCGGGCCAGGGTCTTCAGCAGGGTGGACTTGCCGCAGGCGTTCGGGCCGACGATCACGGTGAGCTCACCCTCCGGGATCGCCACCTCGACGTCGTGCAGCACCACCTGCTGGGCGTGGTAGCCGACCTTCAGGTGCTCCCCGGTCAGCCGGCTCTGCGGGGCGACCACTGTCATGCGGGGTCCCCACGACGTTGTTCGGGGGAGCGCAGCGGAGGAGAAGAACTTCGTGGGGTGCTCATGCGGGTGCTCATAGACGTTTCCTTTCCACGGCCAGCAGCCAGACCAGATAGAGGCCGCCGAGCGAGCCGGTGATCACTCCGACGGCCAACTCGGTCGGGGCGAACAACCGCCGGGCGATCAGGTCGCTGATCAGCACCAGCACCCCGCCCATCAGCGCCGCGCCGAACAGCGCGACGCCGGGGGTGCGGGTGAGCTTGCGGACCAGGTGCGGGGCGGCCAGCGCGATGAACGCGATCGGTCCGGTGGACGCGGTCGCCACCCCCATCAGCGCCACCCCGACGATGATCAGCACCAACCGGGAGCGTTCCACCCGAACCCCCAGGCCGGTCGCGGCGGCGTCCCCCAGCGGCAGTTGGCCGAGCGGACGGACCCAGCCGACCGCGATCGGCGTCAGCACCAGCAGCGCCACCGCCACCGCTGTAGCCTCCGGCCACAGCGTGCTGTTCAGCGAACCGGCCAGCCACTGGGACGCGGTCTGCGCGGCCTCCAGCGGCGCCTTCACCACCAGCAGCGAGTTGACCGCGGCGAGCACCGCGCCGATGCCGATGCCGACCAGCACCAGCCGGAACCCGGCCACCCCCGACCGCCAGGCCAGGCCATAGACGATCGCCGCGGTGGCCAGCCCACCGGCGACCGAGGCCAGCGCGATCGCCAGGGTGTCGCCGCCGAACACGATGATCTCCAGCAGCGCCCCGGTGGCGGCGCCGGTGGTGAAGCCGATCACGTCCGGGCTGCCCAGCGGGTTGCCCGAGACGGTCTGGAAGATAGCCCCCGACATGCCCAGCGCCGCGCCGACCAGCAGCGCGGTGACCGCCCGCGGCAGCCGCACCTGGGTGACGAAGTACTGCGCCAGCGGGTCGTCGGCCGTGCCGGCCAGCGAGGCCAGCACCTGGTCGAGGCTGATCCCGTAGTCGCCGATCAGGATGCCGGCCACCGCCGCCGCGAGGGCGACGACGAACAGCGCCAGGTAGACCCACGCCGCGCGCCGTTCGAACCGGAAGCTCCAGCCGCCCAGGCTCAGCACGGCGTGACGACGGTGCAGCGCGGCCAGAACGGGCGTGCTCATAGCGCCGCGATCTTCCGGCGGCGGACGATCGCCACGAACACCGGGGCGCCGATCAGCGCGGCGATCACGCCGACCGGGGCCTCCTCGGGACGGACCACCAGCCGGGCCAGCACGTCGGCGATCAGCAGCCAGGCCGGCCCCAGGATGGCCGAGAAGACAGTCACCCAGCGCTGATCGGAGCCGACGATCAGCCGGGCGGCGAACGGGACGGCGAGGCCGACGAAGCCGATCGGGCCGACCGCCGCGGTGGCGGCGCCGCAGAGCAGGGTGATCGCCAGCATCGTCCCCACCCGGGTGCGCTGCACCCGCACCCCCAACGCCTTGCCGGTCTCCACGCCCAGCGCCAGCGCGTTCAGCGCCGGAGCGAGCGCCAGGGCGAGCAGCAGGCCGATCCCGATGAACGGCAGCACGGTGCCCAGGATCGGGTAGAGCCGTCCCTCCAGCGAGCCGGAGACCCAGTACCGGAACTCGTTGAAGGCGGTCTGGTCGGCCAGGATGATGGTCTGGGTGAGGGCCTGCAGGGCGGCGCTGATCGCCACCCCGGCCAGCGCCAGCCGGGTCGGCGTGGCCGCCTGCCGGTGCGAGGTGCCGAGCAGGTAGACCGCCGCCGAGGCCAGCGCGGCACCGGCGAAGGCGAACCACAGGTAGAAGCCGATTCCGCTCACCCCGGTGAGCGCGACCGCCAGCACCACCGCCACCGAGGCACCGGCGTTCACCCCGAGGATGCCGGGGTCGGCCAGCGGGTTACGGGTCAGCGACTGCATCAGGCTGCCGGCGATCCCAAGGGCGGCGCCCACCACCACGCCGAGCAGGGTGCGCGGCACCCGCAGTTCGTGCAGCACGGTGGCTTCCGGGGAGCCGTCCGGCGAGAGCAGCAGCGCCCAAGTGAGGTCGAGCGGGATGTCCTTCGAGCCCAGCGACAGCGAGAGCAGCACGGTCACCGCCAGCGCCGCGGCCGCGCCCAGCAGGGCCGCGGTGCGGACCGTGCCCGGGCGCGTGATCGTCGGCGCCGCCAACCGCGGACGGCCCAGCGCCGGGCCGGTCTCGGGGTGGGGCGGGGCCGCCGTCATTCCTGGTCGGCGTCGGCGGAGGCCTGGGACTGCGCCGCCCCCTGCTTGGCCAGCCGGTTGCGGCGGGCCAGTGCCCAGCCGACCGCGCCACCGCCCAGCACCACCGAGCCGGCCAGCGCGGCGATGCCGACCACCGGCACCGGCGCGGGCGCCGCGGCCGGCGGGGCGGGAGCAGCCTGGGTCGGGGCCGGGCTGGGGCCTGCCTCGCTTACCGCCGTGGGCTCCGGGGTGGAACTGGCGGCCGGCGAGGCCTCGGCGGCAGCCGACGCCGTCGGGCTGGGGGTGGTCTCCTCGTCGGTGACCTCCAGCTCGACCGTGCCGCCGGCGATGCTGCCGTCCGACTTGGTCGAGCCGCCACCGGGGGTGCTGCTGGAGCCGCCGGCGTTCTTGCCGGACGAGCCACCGGCCACCACGGTGAAGGTGTTGCCACCGCGCCGGGTGTAGCCCTGGTAGCCGATCTTCTCGCCGGTCTTCTTGTCGTAGACGTCACCGGTGGCCAGCATCCGCAGCCAGTGCTTGCCGGGGGCCAGGTCGGGCACCACCAGCGAACCCTTGGCGTAGCCCTTCTTGTTCAGCTTCTGGGTGTGGTAGACGCAGGCGCCGTGCGAGGTGTCGGAGCACATGTTGCCGTCGTCGATCTTGATGTAGACCGTCTCGTTGGCCGGGAAGCCGGAGACCTCGAAGTTCAGCCGCTCCCCCGCCTTCACCTTCTTCGGCCAGACCTTCGACTTGGTGCCGGGGGTCTCCGGGCCCGGTCCGTCCGGCGGCAACGCCTGGGACGCCGAGGACACGCTCAGCGCCAGTCCCAGGCCGAGCACGGCGGCTGCCAGCGCGCGTCCTGCCCGCTGCCGGATGGTGGATCGGTTTGTCATGGTGGCTACCTCGTTGGCTTGGTCAGGGACGGGGTTGGACGGGGGTGCGCAGCGCGATCACGCCGGCTGCCGAGCCGGCGAGCACCAGGAACGCCAGGCCGAACAGGATCAGCGTCCCGCTGCTGTCGCCGGCCGGAGCAGCCGGCGCCGCGGGCGGAGCCGGCTCGGCTGCGACCGGTGGGGCGGGGGCGTCGGCCGGTGCGCCGGCGCCGGTTCCGGGGTCGGTGGCCGGTGGTTCGTCACCGGTCAGCGCCGCGGGACCGCTGGCGGTCACCCAGCCGGCCAACTCGCCCTTGGCGGTCACCAGCGCGAGTTTGTGGACGCCGTTCGGCAGCTTCCCGATCGCCACCGTGATGGTGTGGTCGGTGCCCACCTGCACCCAGTCGGTGCCGATCACCCGGCCGGACTCGGTGTACAGGAACGGGTAGACCCAGTGGCCGCCCTTCACCGCCGGAAGGGTGACGGTCAGCTTGCCGTCGGACTCCACCCCGGTCGCCTTGCCGACATTGGCCTCGGTCAGGTCGGCGTAGCCGGCGACCGGCTGCTTCGGCGTCGAATCCGGCTTCGGCTGGCCCACCTTCACCACGCCGGGCATCCGGCTGATCCGGGTGATCGGACGGACCGTGTCGTCCGACCCCGACCCGGCGACGGTGACCGTGGTCCAGCCCAGCGGAGCGCCGTTGCGGTCCTGCACCGAGAGCTTGTTCTTCCCGGCGGGCAGGCTCGCGCCGGCCAGCGGGGCGATCACCTGGTGCTTGGCGTCCACCTCGAACCAGGTGGACCACGGGAACCGCGGCGAGGCGCCGTCGTAGACGTTCAGGTAGACCCAGTCGCCCGGCTCGGCGTTCGGGACGGTGACCACCCAGCGCTTGGCCTGCTGGTCGACCTTCACGCCGCCGCGGACCGCCTTGGTGAGGTCGTCGGTGGCGTGCAGCGGGTCGGGGGCGGCGCTCGGCCGTCCCGGCTTGACGTCGTCCAGCGACTCGCCTTCGGCCACCACGGTGAACTCGGGGGTCTTCATCGTCCGGGACGGATCCAGCCGGGCGCCCTGGTAGTAGGGGTCGGCGGCGACGGTGCGGGTCATGATCCGCAGCGTGTAGGCCCCCTCACCGAAGGCCGGCGAGGAGTTCTTCCGGGTCGGCAGCGGGATCTGGACGTCGAAGGAGCCGTGCTCGTCGGCCTCAATGACGTACCAGATGGTCTTGTTCGAGACGCAGATGCCGGCCGGGCACTCGCCGACCTCCGCGCCGAGGTTCGCATCGAACAGCGGCGCGGTCTGACCGGCCAGGCGGGAGTAGGCGCCGTCGTTGAGCTTGATCGCGATCAGCGAGCCACCGCCGACCAGATTGCACCAGTCCTTCCCGGTCAGCCGGATCGTGCCGCCGACGTTCGCCGCCGGCGACTTCATCCCGGGGGCGAGCTGGTAGCTGGCCTTGCCGGGCGCGGCGGTGCAGGTGGCCCCCTCAGCCGGGCCCGCGACGTACGGGGAGTTGTCGATCACCACCGGCTTCGAGACCCAGCGCCGGGCCACGTCGCCGAGCGCCGTGCCGTCGTCGCTGGTGGTCAACTCGACAGCGACGAAGTCGCCACCCCTGGCCTGCGCCGGCAGCGGCAGCTTAACGTCGAGGTCGCCCGCCTCGGACGCCCGCACCACCTGCCAGACGGTCGGGTCGGATCCGGCCTGGGCGCGCCGGTAGTAGTCACCGTTCTCGTCCAGCAGCCGCACGGTGACGACCGATCCCCACTGCTTGTCCTTGGTCAGCCAGCCGGTGCCGGTCAGCGCGATGGACTGCCCGGAGTTCACCTGCTGCTGCAGCCAGGCGACCGCCCGGTCGCCGGCGACCGGCGAGGCGAAGGTCTGGTGTTCGTAGAGCGGCTGGGTGACGCCCACCTCGTCGTCCAGCGACTCCACCACGGTGAAGTACAACGAGGCGCCGCGCTGCCGATCCGGCGGGTTGTTCATCAGCGAGCCGGTCAGCATCCGCAGGCTGTGGGTGGTGCCGGGGGCGAACTTCGCGTCCAGCGCAGCCTGGGTGTAGTTGCCCTTGCCGTCGCTGGTTGTCGAGACGGTCTGGACGGTCGGCCAGGGGATCTCCACCCGCCAACGGCCCTGGGCGTCGGCCTGGACGATCGCGTGGGTACGGCGATCGCTGATCTGCTGCCCGGTGGCCGGGTTGGTGAACAGCTTCTTGGCGTAGACGGTGTTCGGATCGCCGGAGAACTCGGCGTCGAGGAAGAAGTTCACCACCGAGCCGGTGCGGTTGTCGGTGGCCAGGTAGCCGCCAACACCCTCGATCACGATCGGCTGACCGAAGACCACCTTCTCCGGGCCGCGGAAGCAGAACTCGATGCCCGAGTTGGCCGCGCCCGGGCCGTAGGAGGCGCCGCACTGCTCACGGAGATTGCCGCGCGGGCTGACGGTGAGGGTGGCTGCGTTCGTCGCGACACCGTCCGGGGAACCGGCATTGCTGAAGACCGCCCGGTAGCGGGCGCCGTTGAGCGCCATGGTCACCATGTCCGCGGTGTAGCTCGGGCTGGTCGCGCCGCGCAGGTCGACCCAGCTGGCACCGGCGTCGACGGAGCGCTGCCACTGCACGGTGGGCTGGGGGGCACCCGCAGCCGCGGCGGTGAAGGTCACCGAGGCGCCGGCCTCGACCGTCCGGGAGAGCGGGTGGGTGGTGATCGTGACCGGCAGGTTGCCAGTGGGCACGGTGAGCACCACCGGCCCGGACTCCACGGTGCCCTTGGGGTTGCTGAACACCGCCTTGTACCAGGCGCCATCGGCCTGGTCGGGCCGCTCGATCGTCAGCCGCGCGGTGGTGACCGATCCGGACGCGCTCTGCTCACCGGCGCCGACCTGCTGCCAACTGGCGCCGCGGTCGTCGCTGCGGAACCACACCGCCTGGGCGGCGGGCACGGCCTGGGCGGTGGTCTCCAGCGTGAGCGGCGCCCCCGGGACGACCTGCTGAGTGGCCGGCAGCGCGGTCAGCACCTTCGGCGCCGTCTCCGGCTCGGGATCGTCCCCGACCACCGCGATGTCCAGCCGGACGGTGCGCGACACGTCCGGCCTGGTGTCCTGGGCGCCGACCGTGTTGCCGTACAGCGTGCCGGAAAGCAGCTGCAGGTAGAAGGAGTCCCCCGGGTTCAGGGTGGGCGGCGTCACCGCGCCATGGGCGGCCGACGGCCACGGCAGCTCGACCCGCCAACTGCCCGGCGTCGCGCCATCCCACCAGTCGCCGGTGCCGGCGGCCTGGGCGATCTCCCAGACGTCCGGGCTGGCGTAGTCGGTGTCGCCGTTCCAGGGGTTGGCCGGTTTCGGGTTGCGGATCACCGCGCCCCCGGGGCCGAAGAACTTGATCCCGGTGATCGAACCCTCGTCACCCTCGCGGATCTCGAGGTCACCGTCGCCGATCGGCCAGCCCGGCTTGGTCAGCCAGCCGGCGCCGCTCAGCACGATCGACTGCCCCGCCACCACCTGGTTGGGGTAGGTGACGGTCTCGCCGTCCCAATGGGTGTAGGTGGAGGTGCCGTCGCCATTGTCGGAGCTGGCACCCGGGGTGCCGGCCAGTGGGCTCACCGCGAACCGGGACAGGTTGGGACTGACCGAGGAGCTGGCCGGCTCGGCGGGTTCCTCGACCACGGCGGTGGGATCGGTGGGGGCGTCCGCCGGGTCCGTCCCGGGGAGGTCGGCGGGCTGCTCGACGGTCGGCTCCGGCGCGGCGGTGTCGGTCCCGACCGAGGGAGGATCGTCCTCGGCAGGGGTGGTCGGCTCCGGCTCAGTCGGTTCCGGCTCGGCCGGCGCCTCCTCGGCGTCCGGCGCCGCGGGCTGATCGGAGGTCGGATCCGTGGCGGGCGGTTCCGCCACGGTGAGCTTCACCACGTCTGAATCGGTGCTGCCGTCGGCATTGCTCGCCACCAGGCGGAAGTACCACACCCCGGCGGCGGTGGTGTCGGGCTGGAAGCTCGCCGAGGTGGCCTTCTCGATGTCCTTGCCCCGCTTGGCGGTCGCGGATTCGAGGGTCTGCCACTGCACCTGGTCGGCACCGGTCGCCTTGGCCTTCAAGGTCACCTGCTCGCCCAGCTGCGCGGTGAGCTCGGCGGGCGGCTGCCGGGTGAAGACCGGCGGCTCCGGCGCGACCTGCTTGGGCTTCGCCTCCTCCTTGGGCTTGGCCTCCTGCTCAGGCTTGGCGGCGGGCTTGGCCGGCTCCGGGGTCGGCTCGGCGGCTGCCGCCGGGGGTTCGGCGCCCTCCTCCGCTCGGGCGAGGGCCGGGGTGGCGAGCGCCAGCCCACCGGCGAGCAGCCAGGCCAGGCCGACCGAGAGCAGACGGGAGGGGATGCTGCGCATCGGGGGGTTCCTCAGTATCGAAGGGTTCGGGGTTGGGCTGGCCACGGTCGGGTTCCTCACAGCAGCTCCTGCTCGACGAACTCGATGATCCGGCGCATCAGGATCGGCCCGCCGGTGGAGGTCCACAGCGAGCCGTCCACCAGGATCACGTGGCCGTCGCGGTAGGCGGTCAGCTCCCGGAAGCCGGGGACGCCCTGCGCCTCCTCGTAGGCCTTCTGGGCACCGGAGACGTCGGCGCTGCCGCCGGCCACCGGGTTGTTCACGCTGGATCCGCCGAGGGTGCCGAAGAACATGTAGTCGGCGTCGGCGTCGGTCAGGTTCTCCAGCGAGATCGGCTCGGAGTGGCCGCGTCCCTCCTTGTCCTGGGCGGGCGGACGCTTCAGGCCGATCGCCTCCAGCGCCATCCCCGGCGGCAGCTCCTTCAGGATCAGGGAGGCGTTGGAACCCTGCCAGCGGACGATCGAGAAGGTCTTGTCCCCGTAGCCGGCGGCGTGCAGCCGATCCTTCACCCCGGCGGCGTAGGCGTCGAAGTCGGTCAGCAGTTGCTCGGCCCGGTCGGCCTGGTTCAGCGCGTTGGCGACCTTGCGGAAGGTGGTCTTCCAGTCGGCACCGGCGTAGCCGACGAAGTAGACCGGCGCAATCTGCCGCATGATCGCCACCGACTCGGGGTTGTTGCCGCCCGAGGCGTAGGTGAGGATCAGGTCGGGCTTCAGCGCGGCGATCGCCTCGAAGTTGAACTGGGCGACCGTGCCCACCGCGGGGATGCCCTCGGCCAGGTCGATCAGGTAGTTCGGCATGGTGGTCTGGCCGCGGCCGTTCACCGAGCCGATCGGCTTCACCCCCAGCGCCAGTGCCCCGTCCAGGGTCGGTTCGGAGAGGGTGACCACCCGCTGCGGATCGGCCGGGACGGTGACCTGCTCGTGGTTGACGTCCTCGATGATCCGGATCGGGGTGCCGTCGGCCAGGCCGGGGACGCCCTGCGCCACACCGTCCCCGGCCGCGGGGGGCGCGGACGACGCGCTGGCCGGCGCGCTCGGCGAGGGCGTGGACGATGCCACCGGAGCACTGCCGCAGCCGGCCAGGATCAGCAGTCCCAACCCGGCCAGCACCGCGCCGAGGCGCCTCGCCGGCCCGGCCGGAGGTCGTGATTCTGGGGCGCGACCAGCACGCTCAGCACTCCTGAAGGACAACGGAACAACACCTCTTCGACACCGGGGTCGCATTCATCAGATTTTGGTAAGGCTCACCTTATCCGATATTGGCAAAGCTGGTCTCACGTATTTCCCAGATCGTCCCGCGACCCGGACCGGGGGACGGCTCCCCGGCCCATTTCGGACCGGAGAACCGTCCCCTGGTTCGGCGGGAGCAGGTGGCGCAGGCCGTCGGCGATGCCGCCGCGCCAGCAGGCGTAGTCGTGGCCGCCGTTGTACGGCACGAAGCGGACGTCGGCGCCGGCGCGGGTCAGCCGGTCGGCGAACCGGCGGTTGGGTTCGGCCAGCACCCATTCCTGGCTGCCGACCTCGAGGTAGGCGCGTAGCCCGCGGACGTCCGCGGCCGCCAGCGGCCCGGCGAGGTCGTCGCTCCACAGCGAGGCGGACTGGCTGAGCACCGCGCCGATCCGGGTCGGGAACTCCAGCGCGGTGCGCAGCGCCACCAGGCCGCCCAGGCTCAGCCCGGCCAGCACCACGTCCTCGCGGCGGCCGCTGACCGGGTACTCCGCGCGCGCCCAGTCCAGCAGCGGTCCGCTGAGGTACTCGCCGACCTCCCCCGGTCCGCCCAGCTCGCCCCAGCGGGCCTGCTGGCCGCCCGAGTCGAGCATCACCAGGTGGACGGGGGCGAGCCGGCCGTCGTCGATCAGGTTGTCAACGGTGGTGGCGAGATCCTGGCTGGAGGTCCACACCTCGCCGTCCAGCACCAGCACCAGCGGGGTGGGGCCGGCCATCGGCCCCGGCGGGGAGTAGACCCACACCCGCCGGCCGGCCGGGCCGCTGCGCTCGACCACCGTGCCCCGCGGCGTCCCCGGCCGGCGTGCCAGCCAGGGCTGCGCGGGCGCCTTCGGCAGCGAGACCACCGACATCAGGGTGCCCGGGCGGTTGCGGCTGGTCTCGGGGTTGCGGGGATCGGCCAGGCCGCGATCCAACGCCGCCCGGATCGCGACCTGGTCGTCGCCGTCCAGCCAGGCCGGACGGACGTCATACTGCGGCAGGTAGGAGTAGGAGGCCCGCCAGTCGGCGGCCATCCGGTAGCTGAGGTGCCACAGGTCGGTGTCGGGCACCCACCGCAGGTAGCTGGCGGCGAGGTTGCGCTCGTCGGTGATCCGGTTTACGAACAGCAGGACGCGTTCGGCCCGGGCGTCCTGCCAGCAGAAGGTGACCAGCAGCTCGTCGGGGTGGCCGGGAATCGCCTCCAGTAGCGGCGAGCTGGCGCCGGGTCCGGACCAGAAGGCGGCGAGCAGGGCCGCCCCCTCCGCGGTCCCGGGCCCGCCCGCCCGGGT
This sequence comes from Propionicimonas sp., assembly GCA_049840415.1. GTDB lineage: Bacteria > Actinomycetota > Actinomycetes > Propionibacteriales > Propionibacteriaceae > Propionicimonas. Next base: position 107,392 of record JASGLB010000004.1, read on the forward strand.
CAGGTCGCGTTCCAGCCTGGTCAGGGTCGGGCTGATCGCCAGTGGGGCCGGGCGTGGACGGGGCCGCTTGGGCGGGATCCGCCTGGCCTTGGTCACGTCAGCACCTTCGGGTCTGGTCCGCCGGCCCCCGGGTCGGTGCCCGGGGGCCGGCGGCGTTCTGAATGGCTCGGGAAGCCGACTCTCGCCGATCGGCGCGGACGATCCCTGAGCCTGACGAAGGGTCGAAAACCCCTGGTCACGAGCGTACCGACGAGGCTTCGTCAAAGCTCAGCCATCGTCGCGGTGGTCCCTAGCGGACCTTCAGCTTCTTGCTGACGGTGCTGGACTTGGTGGTGGACGAAGCGGTGTCGCCGGTCGGGGTGAAGGAGGCCTTCACCTGGTAGCTGCCCTTCTTGCCGATCGCCGGCAGCTTGACCGCGATCCGGCCCTTCCCGGCCGCGGTCAGCACGCCGGTGACCTTCTTGCCGTTCACCGTGACCGTCACCTTCCCGGTCGGGTTCGCCACCGCGCCGCTCACCGTCAGCTTCGCGGTGGCCTGCTTACCCTTGGCCACCTTCGACGGCACCGACAGTTTCACCGTGGCCTTCACCTTCGCCACCGACTTCGCCTTGGACGTCTTGGCCACACTCACGTAACCCGACTTCGAGCCCGTCACCCGCACGCTGATCTTCCGCCCGGCGTCGGCCTTGGTCAGCTTGTAGGACGACTTGGTCGCCTTGGCGATCGGCTGGCCGTCCCGCAGCCACTGGTACGCCAAGGTGACCTTGGACGGCTTCCAGCTACCGGCTTTGGCCTTCAGCGTCTTGCCGACCTTGGCGGTACCGGAGATGGTCGGGGTCGGCGTCTTGGTCAGCGCCTTCCCGGCCTTGACCGCCGCCGAGGTCGCCGTGCCGTCCAGCAGACCCGGCTTGGACGCGGTCACCCGCACCTGCAGGCTCTTTCCGGCGTCGGCCGACGCCACCACATAGCTGGTCTTGGTGGCACCGGCGATCGCCACGCCGTTGCGCAGCCACTGGTAGCGGAAGGTCAGGCCCGCGACGCTCCAACTGCCCGGCTTCGCGGTCAGGGTCTTGCCGATGGTGGGCGTCCCGCTGATCGACGGGTTCACCCGCGCCACCGGGGCCGACCCGGCCGCCACCCGGCCAGTCCTGGCCGACTCACGGGTCTGCGACTGGTAGCCGTCCTTCGACCCGGTCACCGCCACCGACAGCTGCTTGCCCAGGTTGGCCGCCGCCACGGTGTAGCCGGCCGCGGTCGCACCCGGAATCGCCACGCCGTCGGCCAGCCACTGGTAGGAGAACGTCACCGGCGCCGGGCCCCAGGTTCCCGCGGACGCGGTCAACCGGCCACCGACCACCGCCGAACCGGCGATCGTGGGCGTGCCTGCCACCAACTCCGGCTCCGGTTCCGGCTCGCCCGCGGTCACGGTGAACGGCTCCGACTTCAGCGTCCGGGACTGGTCCTGCGGCTTCAGGCTGCCGGTCAGGAACCGCAGCGTGTACTCCCCCGGAACCATGGCCGGAACCGAGCCCAGGGTGCCGTCCGCATCAGCCGTCGTACCGTTCGGCACCGGCAGATCGATCGAGAAGCTGCCGAACTCGTCGGCCTCCACGACCGCCCAGATGGTCCGGTTGACGTGCGTGGAAGCGTCCACCCGGGAGAACGCGCCGTCATCGATCTTGATCGCGATGGCGGAGCCCTCGGTGCCGTTGGGGTGGGTGAAGCCGACCCCGGTCACCCGGATCGTGCCACCCAGCTCCGCGCTGTGATCGACCGTGACCGACGCGCTCGTCGGCGCCTCGATGGTGACCGTACGGGTGACGGTCTTCGACCCGTCGCTGAACGTCACCGCCAGCTCACCCGGCTCCACCTCCGACGGGATCTGCACCCGGGTGAACACCGGCTCCCGCAGGGTGTCGCCGTTGGCATCGAGCTGCCAGGCCTGCTCGGCCGCGCTGAGCTGGCCGAGGCCGGTCAGCGTCACCGTCTCGCCAGCGATCTCCGCGGTCGCGGTGAGCTTGCCGTCCGGCGCGAAGCCGACGGCGTGGAAGGTCCAGGTGCCACCGCGCTGCACCAGCAGATCCTCGGCACCGCCAGCGTGATCGCCCGGGTTGAACACCCGGGTGGTCGCGGTGGTCACAGTGAGGCTGCCGCTGGTCGCGAGCACCTCATCGCCCGCGGCGCGCACCACCCGCACCGCGTAGTCGGCGCCGGGGGCGGCGGACCGCGGCACGGTCAGCTTGCGGTAGGTCTGCCCGTCGGGGTTGGCGGTGTTGCCGTCGTCCCCGATCGTGAACGGCTTGGCCGCCACGGCCTCGCCGGCACCGTTCACCAGCTGGACCGATACCTCGGTGCCCGGCTGGAAGCCGGTCAGGTTGAACCAGACATCGCCGTACTGCTCCGCCTCGGCCCGGGTCAGCGCGATCGAAGCGCCGGTGGGGGCCGTGACCGTCAGGGTCGCCGGGTTCGACTCGACCCGGCCCGCCGGGTTGACGAAGACCGCCCGGTACTGGGTGCCGGAGAGCGCGACGGTGACGTCGGCCACGGTCAGGGTCGGGCTGGTGGCGCCGGTCACCGGCGTCCAGGTCGAGCCGTCCCTGGACGACTCCCACTGCACCGTCGGCGCCGGGGTGCCGGACGCCGCCGCGGTGAAGCTGGCGTCACCGCCCTCGGCCACGGTCGCGTCGGTCGGCTGCGTGGTGACGGTGGGTGCGACCGGCGTCGGCTCGCTGCCGCCGACGATCGTGAACGGCACCGACACGGTGCGTGGCAGGTCACCCGAGACGAGTGAGCCGGTCAGGATGCGGACGGTCTGTTCCTGACCGACCTGCCAGGCGGTCTCCGCGGTCAGTGAGGAGTTCGCCGGCGTCGGGAACGGGATGGTGATCGACCAGTCGCCGTCCGCGTCGGCCTTCCACACGCCGTGGGCGCGCGCGTCCGAGTAGCTGGATCCGGGGATCTGGTTCTCGACCGTCCGACCGACGACGGTCACCGGGCCGGTGCCACCCGACGGCTGGTTGATGAACACCGGACCGCCCGAACCCTCGGAACCGTCATTGACCAGCCAGCCCTTCCCCGCAATGGTGATCGGCTCGCCGATCAGCACCTCGCGCGGGGTGATCAGGGTGCCGGCCGGCTCGCCGCCGCTCAGCACCGGGGTGTACAGCAGGGCGGGATCCTCCGGCTCCTCGGGTTCGGCGGTCGGCTCGTCGACCACGGTGAACCGGACCGAGATGCCGCTCTGGTAGTCGCCGCCATTGGGGCTGAACAGGGTTCCGGTGAGGAAGCGCACGGTGTGCTGGGTGCCGGCCTTCCAGTTCTCGGCGAAGAAGGCGGCGGTCTGGGTGGTGTTGGTCTCGTCCGGCCAGGGAACGACGATCCTGAAGTAGCCGGGATCCCAGTCGGGGTAGTGGACGATCTGCGGGCCGTCCTGGGTCACGATGGTCTGCCCACCCTGGTTGCCGTCGCTGCCGCCGGCCTGGACGACATTGTGGCCGCGCTTGTCGGAGTAGACCGCGCCGGTCTGCGGGTTGTAGACGGTGCGAGTGGTGCTCAGGGTACGAGGGTCGCCGGAGTACTCCGCGTCGACCAGGGCGTTCGCCACCGAGCCCGCCTTGCCGTCGACGGCGAGGTAGTTGAACCCCTCGATGACGATGTCCTCGCCCTTCACCACGGCGTTCGGCGCGCGCACGCTGAACTCCCGCGGGGTGGCGCCGGCGGGTCCATAGGTCGTGCCGGTGACGGTGACCGGGGCGTTGGTGTCGAGCTTGCTGAAGAACCGCAGCTGGGCGGCGCGGGTCGGCGTGGCGCCCGAGGCGTTGCTGAACACCAGCCGGTAGAAGGTGCCGTCCAGCACATCGGCGTCGGTGCCCGACACGGTCAACGAGTCGTCGGTGGCGCCGGCCACGTTGGCCCAGGTGGCGTCGTCCGGCTCGCCGTTGGGCAGGGTGGCTCGGGTGGACTGCCACTGCATGGTCAGGTCGATGGAGCTGGTCGCCGCCGCGGCGAAGGTGGCCGTCCCGCCGGTCTCGACGGTCTGGCCGAGCGGCTGGGTGGTCACGGTGGGAGCGGGCGCGATGCTGAGCTTGACCGGCTCGCTGGTGACGCTGCCCTCGCTGTTGGTGAACACCGCGCGGTACCAGCGGTTGGCGGTGTTCGAGTTCTGGCCCGCGACCACCACCAGGGTCTGCTTGGCGAAGCTGTCGTCGACGGTGTTGGCGGCGGTGAGGTTGGTGAAGGTGGCCGGCGGCGTGGTCGCGTTCAGGCTCGTGCTGCGCTGCCACACCACGGTCGGTGCCGGCTCGCCGTCCGCCTTGGCGGTGAAGCTCACCTGCGCACCGTTCGCGGCGGCTGCGGCTTGCGGCTGCTGGGTAATGGTCGGAGCAGCCTTGGTCGGCTCGGGCTCGGGGTCGGTCGGCTCGCCGGCAACCGTGATGGTCAGCGGGATCGTCCGCGAGACGTCCGGCCGCTGGCTGGGGTCGGCACCCGGCTGGTCGCTGTACATGGTGCCGGACAGCAACTGCAGGGTGAAGGTGTCGCCCGCCTCCCACTGCGGGTCGGCGACCGCATTGGACGCATCCGGCCAGGGAAGGTCGATCTCGAAGGAGCCGTCGCTGTCGGCCTGGACCGCGCCCCACACGGTGGTGTTCGTCACCGGTGTCCCCAACCGGGGGTTCTCCAGCTCGAAGCTGCGGTTCAGCTGGCTCAGCTCGCCGTCGATCAGCTTGAAGCCGATCACCGACCCTTCCTCGCCCTCGTCCACCATGTCGGGCTTGGCCAGCCAGCCGGTGCCGGAGACGTGGATCGGCTGGCCGACCCGCGCTTCGGTGTCGTAGCCGACGGTGGCGCCGTCGGGGTGGGTGTAGGTCGTCTCCGCCGCCGCAGCCGTGGTGGCGCCCAGGCCCACCAATGCCGTTCCGGCCGCCAGCACGCTCGCCAACCCGACCGACACCGCTCTGGCCCAGCCGGAGACCCCGGTCCGATTCCCGCCCATCCCACTACCTCCCACACCCGGCTGCGTGGAGCCGAGCAAACATCTGATATTGGTTAGGTTTCCCTAACTTAATATCGAAAGCATAAGGGTGCGTATTTCGGTCGGGCAAGTCGGGTCCGCCTCGTGGACGAGCCGCCGCGCCACCGCGCCGCCGACCGACGTGGTCCGCCGGACCCCCGTGCGGGACGGGGATCCGGCGGCGTCGAGGGGGTGGGACTAACGGACCTTGAGTTTCTTGCTGACGGTGCTGGACTTGCTGGTCGAGACCGCGGTCTCACCCGTCGGGGAGAACGAGGCCTTCACCTTGTAACTGCCCTTCTTCCCGATCGCCGGCAGCGCGATCGACACCTTGCCCTTCCCGGCAGCGGCCAGCACGCCGCTGAGCTTCTTGCCGTTCACGGTGACCGTCACGTTTCCGGTCGGGTTCGCAACCGCGCCGGTCACCGTGAGCTTCGCGGTGGCCTGCTTACCCTTGGCGACCTTCGACGGCACCGACAGCTTGATCTTCGCCTTCACCTTGGCCACCGTCTTGGCCTTGGAGGTCTTGGCCACACTCACATAGCCGGTCTTCGACCCGGTCACCCGCACCGAGATCTTCCGCCCGGCGTCAGCCTTGGCCAGCTTGTAGGACGACTTGGTCGCCTTCGCGATCGGAGCACCGTCACGCAGCCACTGGTACGCCAAGGTGACCTTCGCCGGAGCCCAACTACCGGCCTTGACCTTCAACGTCTTGCCGACCTTGGCGGTACCGGAGACGGTCGGGGTCGGCGTCTTGGTCAACGCTTGTGACCCGCCTTGACCGCGGCCGAGGTCGCGGTCCCGGAAGGCAACCCGGTCTTGGAGGCGGTGGCCCGGACCTGCAGGTTCTTCCCCGCATCGGCGGATACGACCTGGTAGGTGGTCTTGGTGGCACCCGAGATGACCACTCCGTCGCGCAGCCACTGGTAGCCGAAGCTCAACCCCGCGACCGTCCAGGTACCGGGCTTGGCAGTCAGGGTGCCGCCCACCACCGGCGTCCCAGTGATCGACGGGCCCACCTTCGCCACCGGCGCGGACGGCGCGGCTGGTGCGTCCACGATGGTGAACCGCACCGAGATGCCGCGCTGGTAGTCGGCCGGGCTGGTCAGGAGCGAACCGGTCAGGATCCGGACGACGTGCTGGGTGCCAGCCTTCCAGTTGGAGGCGAAGAACGCCGCGTCCCGGACTGTGTTGGCCTGGGTCGGCCACGGGATCTCGATCCGCCAGGTGCCGTCCGCCTTGGCCTGCACGATGCCGTGGGAACGCTTGTCGGCGAACACGCCGCCGGTCACCGGATTGATGATCTCGCGGGTGGTGTTCAAGGTATTGGGGTCACCGGAGTAGGAGGCGTCGACCATGAAGTTCGCCACCGAACCGGTGGTGCCGTCGGTCGCCAGGTAGCCGGAGCCGGTGATCACGATCGGCTTGCCCTTCACCACCGCGTTGGGCGCGGACACGCTGAACGGCGTGTTCGGCTGTACCGGCCCGTACGACTCGCCCGAGACCGTCACCGCCCGGGTGGCGTCCAGCTTGTCGAAGAAGCGGAGTTCCGCCGGGTAGGAGTAGGTGGTTCCCGAGACATTGCTGAACGCCGCCCGGTAGAAGGTGCCGTGCTGGGTGTCGGAGTCGGTTCCGGTGACCGTCAGCGTGGGGCTGGTCGCCCCGGGAACCACCGCCCAGGTCTCGCCGTCCGGCTCACCGTTCGGCAGCCGGGTCCGGGTGGACTGCCACGCCACGGTGAAGTCGACCGGGCTGGAGGCCGCCGCGCTGAAGGTTGCCGTCCCGCCCTCGTTGATGGTCTGCCCGATCGTGTTGGGGTGCGCGGTGACCGTGGGTGCGGGAACGATGGCGAGCCTGGCCGCCTGCGTGGTGACGGTTGCCCCGTCCGCGTCGGTGAACACCGCTCGGTACCAGCGGTTGTTGACGTTGACGCCCTCGCCCGCCGTCACCTTGAGGGTGGGCTTGGCGAAGCTGTCCTCGAGGGTGTTGGCCGCGGTCAGGTTGGTGAAGGTTGGCGGCGCCGTGGTCGCATGAAGGGCCGTGCTGCGCTGCCATTGCACGGTGACCGGCGCCACACCCCCGGTGGTGGCAGCGGTGAAGCTCGCCTCGGCGTCCTTGGCTGCGTCCGCCTGCTGAGGCTGCTGGGAGACCGCCAGCGTGGCAGCTGGCGCCCCACCCTCGGCCTGCGCCACCGGAACGCCCAAGCTCACCAGCGCGGTCACCGCGGCCAGTGCGGTCGCCGTTCCGAGGGCCAGCGCTCTCGTCCACCGCGAACCGATCCCCACCTGCTGCATCACGTCACCTCTCACGCGGTCGGCGACTGACCGCTGAAACATCCGATGTTAGTTAGGTACCCCTAACTCAATATGGCAAGCATAAACATGCGTATTTACCCCGGCAACCCGACTGCTCCACTTCGAGACGCCCCCGCCCACCCCTCCCCCATCGAGGGCTCCCCCTAACGTCGAGGGCCTCCGCCCAGGCACGAGCCCTCGGCGATAGCGGAAGCCCTCAATGTAAAGAAGACGGACGCCGTGAGCAGCCCAGCGGCAACGAGGTGATGGACGGTGAACCAGAAAGCCCCACGCCGGGACTCGACGTGGGGCTTCCGAACGGACATCAGAGGGCCTGGACGATCTCCCGCATCAGCCGGGCGGTCTCGCTCGGCGTGGTGCCGACCCGGACGCCGGCGGCCTCCAGGGCCTCCTTCTTGGCCTGGGCGGTGCCGGCCGAACCGGTCACGATCGCCCCGGCGTGGCCCATGGTCTTGCCCTCCGGGGCGGTGAAGCCGGCCACGTAGCCGACCACCGGCTTGCTCATGTGGGCCTTGATGTAGTCGGCCGCCCGCTCCTCGGCGTCGCCACCGATCTCACCGATCAGCACCACCGCGACCGTCTCCGGGTCGGCCTCGAAGGCCTCCAGGGCGTCGATATGGGTGGTGCCGATGATCGGGTCGCCGCCGATCCCGACCGCGGTGGAGAAGCCGATGTCGCGCAGCTCGAACATCATCTGGTAGGTCAGCGTGCCCGACTTCGACACCAGGCCGATCCTCCCCGGGCCGGAGATGTTCGGCGGGATGATGCCGACGTTCGACTTCCCCGGGCTGATCAGCCCCGGGCAGTTCGGCCCGATCACCCGGGTGGTGCCCTTGTCGCGGGCGTAGGCGAAGAACTCGGCGGTGTCCTTGACCGGGACGCCCTCGGTGATCACCACCACCAGTTCGATCCCGGCGTCGATCGCCTCGACCACCGCTGCCTTGGTGAACTTCCCCGGGACGAACACCACCGACACGTTGGCGCCGGTGGCCTCCCTGGCCTCGGCCACGGTGTTGAACACCGGCACCGGGCTCTCCTCGAAGGTGACCGACTCCCCGCCCTTGCCGGGGGTCACACCACCGACGATGCGGGTGCCGTAGCCGACCATCCGGGCGGTGTGCTTGCGTCCCTCGGAACCGGTCATCCCCTGGACGATGACCCGCGAATCCTGATCCAGCCAGATCGACATAGCGCGTGCTCCCCTACTCGGCCGCGGCGGCCAGTTCGGCGGCCCGGCGGGCCGCGGCGTCCATGGTTTCCTCGAGGTTCACCAGCGGGTGGGAGGCCTCGGTCAGCATGTGGCGTCCGATCTCGACGGCATTGCCGTCCAGCCGGACCACGATCGGCTTGGTGGCCTTCTCGCCCAGGATCGCCAGCGCGTCGATGATGCCGCGGGCGACCTCGCTGCAGGCGGTGATCCCGCCGAACACGTTGACGAAGACCGACTTCACCTGGGCGTCGGAGAGGATGATCTCCAGCCCGTTGGCCATCACCTCGGCCGAGGCGCCACCGCCGATGTCGAGGAAGTTCGCCGGACGGGGGCTGCCCGGCAGGTCAGCGCCCGCCTTGGCCACCACGTCCAGGGTGCTCATCACCAGGCCCGCGCCGTTGCCGATCACGCCGACCGAGCCGTCCAGCTTCACGTAGTTGAGGTGCTTCTCGCGGGCGCGGACCTCCAACGGGTCGTCGCTGGCCTCGTCGGCGTACTGCGTCCAGTCGGGGTGCCGGATCTTGGCGTTGTCGTCCAGCGTCACCTTGCCGTCGAGGGCGACGATCCGGCCGTCCCCGGTCTTCACCAGCGGGTTGACCTCGACCAGGGTGGCATCCATCTCGCGGTAGACATTGCCCAGCAGGGTGAGGACGCGGGCCACCTCGGCCCGGTCGGCCGCGGCGAAGCCGGCCGCGGCGACGATCTCGTCCGCCTTGGCCTGGTCGATCCCGACCTGCGGGTCGACCGCGATCTTGGCCAGCGCTTCCGGACGCTCGACCGCCAGGGTCTCGATGTCCATCCCGCCCTCGACGCTGCACATCGCCAGGTAGTTGCGGTGAGCGCGGTCCAGCAGCAGCGAGAAGTAGTACTCCTCGGCGATGTCGGCACCCTCGGCGATCATCACCGCCCGGACGGTGTGTCCCTTGATGTCCATCCCCAGGATCTCGGCGGCCCGCTGCTCGGCCTCTTCCGGCGAGCGGGCCAGCTTGACCCCGCCGGCTTTACCTCGTCCGCCGGTCTTCACCTGCGCCTTCACGACCACCACGGGCGTCCCCAGTTCCTCGGCTGCCGCCCGGGCCTGTTCCGGTGTGGTGGCGACGATGCCCCGCAATACCGGTACCCCGTGAGCTTCGAAGACATCCCGGGCCTGGTACTCGAAGAGATCCACGACTCCTCCGTTTCTTGGTCATCCACAGTTGATGGCCGGCCGACCCGAAGCCTAACTGCGCAGCGGCGTAACCCGCATCTTCCCCGGTCGCCCACCGAGAGTTTGGACAATCTTCTAAGAAAACTGAGAAGCATCCTGAGAAATGCTAAGCTTCCGTTCGGAATCAGAGCGGCGCAGGGGTTGTCGCCTTCCGTACTCTTCGACAGGGGTTTCGTGGTAACCGAGCATGTGCGCGCTGACCAGCCGCGACGCGCTGTCGTCGACTCCACCCCTCCCTCGCCTCGCAGCTCCCGCCGGTTCCGGCACGGCATCACCCTGGCGGTGGCCTCCGGCCTGGCGATGACCGCGATCGGGGCCTTCGGCCTCTCGAACTACCCCAATGCCGGGCTGGCCTTCGCCAGCCAGTCCACGACTTCTCCGGAAGCCCTGCAGGATGCCCGCGACGGCGGGGTCAGCCGGGCCGCCGAGCGTCCGGCGCCGACCTTCGAGGAGTTGGTCAAGCAGCGCACCCAGGCGATCGCCCAGGTCGGTGACCAGGTCGAGGCCGAGCGCTACGAGGACGCCGCCGCCAAGCGCAACTCCCAGCTGAAGAAGAACGCCGCCTCCATCGAGCAGGAGGCCGAGCGGCTGCGCAACCTGGCGATCTTCCTGTGGCCCACCGAAGGTGGCGTGGGATCGCCGTGGGGCCAGCGGCTGCACCCGATCCTGCACTACTACCGGTTGCACGGTGGCGCCGACATCGGCGGACGCTGCGGCCAGCCGATCTACGCCGCCCAGTCCGGCACCGTCACCAAGGTCGCCACCGGTGGCTACAACGGCGGTTCCGGCCACAACATCCGGATCGACCACGGCGACATCAACGGCATCCATGTCGAGACCGCCTACCTGCACATGGACGAGATCGTGGTGAAGGACGGCCAGTCCGTCACCAAGGGCGATCTGCTCGGTACGGTGGGCAACACCGGCCTGTCGACCGCCTGCCACCTGCACCTCTCGCTCTACAAGAATGGCGTGAACAGCGATCCGCTGGAGTACGTCAAGAAGCCTGCCAAGCAGGACAAGAAGGAAGCCAAGGGCGACGAGAACTCCGCCGATCGCGAGCTCGGCGACGAGGGTGCCGCGCAGGCCGTCCCCGCCTGACGGCGCGAGCACGCGTCTGACTTTCGGCGCCTTGACCTGGCCAGCAACAGCCAGAAATGTCAGGATGCCACCCGTTGTTGATCAGACAACCACGCCTTCGCCTTCGACCTGACGAACGGCCCCACGACGAGTCCCTACTGCAGGCCCCCGACCTGGAACAACCGGTGGACGTCCCCCTCAACCAGAACGGCAAGCGGTCGTCACCGAGGTCGATGCGTTCCTTGAAACCAGCCTCGCATCTCGGGACCTGTTCACCGGAGTGCCTCGGGCAGCCACGGATCCTCGATGCCCAGCAGCCTCACGGCTGATAGTCCTCGAACTCCCAGTAGCCGATCCGTGCCAACTTAGCGCCAAGCGTGGGCCAGTCGGGCGCCTCGATCGACTCCACCTGACGGCGCAGGAAGTCGCCGGCCCCGGCGAGGTCGAACGGATCGATGATCAAGTAGTGGCGACCGATCTGAGGACCGTCCTTGGCCACGATCTCGCGCAGCCATAGCGGGGTGCAGACCAGGACATCGAACGACTCCTCACCTGGACCGTCGGCGGGGCCGACGATGAGGCGGACCAAGACACCATCCTTCTGGGGGTCTTCGGGGACGTACGAGTCCACCTCGACATCGCTGCTGTAGATCGACCGAACAACAGCTCTCATGGCAGGTCCGTGATGTCGAGGTGCCCGTTGCCTTGCCATTGGCCACGTGGGATCAGGCGCGAATCGAAGTTGGACTGCCACTTGCCCAAGTCCGGCTTGTCCAGCACAACGCACTCCTCCTCTGGTGCTGAATCTCCGAGGTGTCGACAACGCTAGCCGAGCAGCAGCCCCCCACGCAGGACAATCATCAACCCGCAGCCGACCTGACCGGGCCGCCCGTTGGAAGCTGCCGGCCCGCCGCCCCGCGAACACAGCACGGTTGGCGATCAGCTACCTGCTCCTCGACGATTTTCCAGCGGCCCGGCGGTGAGGCTGGCAGGATCGGCAGCGGGCCCGTGTCCGGGTGACCGCCAAGCCGTCTGCAGGAGGACCGTTGTGAGTGCGCCGACCCCGCTCCCCCGTCGGAGCTATTGGCTGGCGGCCTGGTTCACCTTCGGTGCGGTGATTCTCGGCTCCGCGGTCTGCGCGACCGAGTCCGGCCTGGCCTGCCCGACCTGGCCGGGCTGCTACAGCCACCAGGCCACCCCGGACGGGCTGCACTCCGCGATCGAGTTCACCCACCGGGTGGTCGCCTTCGGGTCACTGGTGTTCCTGGCGCTGGCCGGCTGGCGAGGACGCCGGCTGGCCGATCCGCGGCTGCGCTGGTTCCCCAGGATCGCCCTGGTGCTGGCGATCGCCTCCGGCGTCTTCGGCATGGTGATCGTGCTGTTCTCACTCCCCATGTTGCTCGGCCTGATCGACGTTTCGGCAGCCCTGGTGGCGCTCTGCCTGATCACCTGGGCGGCGGTCCGGCTGCCCGACCCGCGTCCGATCAGCGCGCCGGCCCGGTGGGCCTGGCGAACGGTCGCGGTGGTGATCGTGATGCACCTGCTGGGGATCGCCGTGGCCGGCCCGGGTTCCTTCGTCCGGTGCCTGGGATGGCCGATCTGGCGGATCGTCGAGGCCGACCAGTACCCGGCGCTGCAGTGGGTGCGACTGGGCGTCGGCGGGCTGGCGGCGCTCGGGGTCATCGCTGTCGTGGCGATGGCGTGGCGTCGTCCGGAACTACGGCGGCTGGCTGCTGGGTTGGCAGCGGCCTGGCTGACCGAGCTGGTGATGGGCCAGTTGATCGTGGAGCAGTTCACCGGCGCTGCCGAGCGGCACATCTACCTGGCCGCGGCCTACTCGATGCTGGCCGGGACGGTGGTGTGGCTGCTCGCGCTGCTGGCCTCCCGAGCCTCCGACCCCCAGTTGCGGTGATCCCGCCCGCTACGGGATGACCGGGCGGCGCGGAACGGCTGGGCTGACGGTGTGCGCTCAGCGGACGCGCTGATCGTCGCCATCGTCCGGGTCGGGAATCCCGGGGCGCACCAGGATCAACACGAGCGGGATCAGCACGACCATCGCGAGCCACGCCAGGGTGCTGAAGCCGGAGACCGCCAGCAGTGGGCCGGCCAGGAAGGCCGCGGCGGCGCCAGACAGGTTGGCCAACGCGTCCACCCCGCCCTGAGCGGAGGCGCGAGTCTGGGACGACACCGCCTTGGCGAACAATGCCGAGCCGGAGACGTTTACGAAGGACCAGCCAAGTCCGAGCAGGATCAGTGAGACCACGATCCAGGTCATCTCGTCGGGCCTTAGCGCTCCGAGTGCCAGCGACACCAGGAAGACAAGCACTCCGAATCCCATTGTGGGGCGGTGCCCGTACCGGTCGGCGATCATGCCGACCAGCGGTGCGAGCGCGTACATGCCGAGGATGTGGAGACTGATGGTGATCCCTACCAGATTGACCGATCCACCCTGATGGACGACGTGCACCGGGGTCATGGTCATGATCGAGACCATCACCACCTGAGCGACCAGGATCGCGATCACAGCCAACCGGGCGCGGTGGTTCGTCCGGACCTCGGCGAAAACGCGTCCGATCCGCCCGCCACCGGACGCGGCAGCGATCGGCTGGGTCGAAGCGGCGGTAGCGACCAGCAACGGGTCGGGTCGCAACAGCAGGAAGATGAGCGTGCCCGCGAGAGCCAGACAGACGCCGGCGATACCGAAGGCGCTGGCGAAGACCGTCAGTCCGGTGGCAGCGCCGACCACCTCGCCGGGAGCACCCAGGTTGGGCCCGAGGACGGAACCGAGGGTTCCGACCCAGACAATCAGCGCCAGCGAGCGGGCCTTGTGCTGCGGCTCGGCCAGATCCGTTGCCGCGAACCGGGACTGCAGGCTGACCGCACTACCGCAGCCGATCAGCAGCAGCCCGATGAACAACGGCACGACGAGGCTCAGTTGGGCCGCGACAACGAGGACGGCGCTGCCCAGTGCGGCCAGCCACCAACCGGTGGCCAGCGCGATCCGACGGCCCCGCCGGGCGGCCAGGTTGCCCAGCGGCAGACCGAACAGGGCCGCGCCGAGGGTGCTCGCGGTACGGGCCAGACCCGCCCAAGCCTCGTTTTGGGTGACCTCACCGGCCAGCAGAATACCGATCGACGGCGCCACGCCGACACCAATCGTCCCAATGATCTGGGTAACCACCAAGACACCTATCGTCCGCCGCTGCACCGCTGCGGACGGGGCCGGCGGTCGGCCGGTCTCGGCGGAGCCGTGTGTCGTGAGCGCCTGGGTCATCTGTGGTCCTTGCCTGACTGGAATCCGACCACCGTAGACGATCCTCACGACGGGTCACCGGATTTCTCAATCTTGGATACAACATGGATACTACATGCTGTAGTATCGAACCCGCATCTGCGGGACACCCCCACGTCTCCCGACCAAGAACCGAGCGAAGAGGTAAGCCATGGAATTCCTCGTCTACAGCCTGGGCGCTGTAGCCACCTATCTGGTGCTGTTCAAACCGCAGAAGGAGAAGATCGCCTTTCGCCTGCTGTTCAGCGCTCTGGCCATATCGGTGCTGGTGTTTCTCCTCGCGGTGAGCACGTCACTGATCCCGCAAGTGAACATCTGAGAGCGAGAACCACAGTGTCCACCAACAACACCACCCCGCTGCTAGACCATGACCAGACCCCCGAGCAGGTCCAGTCGCCGGCCGTCCGGCCCTGGATCGCCACGCTGTTCTCGGAGAAGGTGTTCAACCTCGCACTGGCGTCGGCGGCTCTGCTGGTGATGGCCGGCCCGGTCGGGATCGCCACCATCTACCTGGGCTTCATCCACGGCGAATCGCCTTGCACACTGTGCGGTTTCGAGCGGTTCGGCATGGTGATCGTCGCCATCCTCGCGGTGTTCATCCTGCGCTACGGGCCACAGCGCAAGTACCTCTTCCTGCTCATCGCGACACCATGGTTCTACCTGTACGGCACCGTGATCCAGTGGATGCGCTACGCCCCCCGGGACCGCGGCCAGGGGTTTGCCGAAGACGTCTTCGGCGTACACACCTACACCTGGGGATCCTTCGTCTTCTGGATCATCATCCTGGCAGCCGGAGTCGGCCTGCTCTGGGTTGGCCGGGATCCTCAACTGCGTGAGCAGTTCGGCGCGTTGAAGCCAGTCGCCAAGCCACTGACCCGCTACTCCTTGGTGTCGGGGGTGGTTGTCTTCGCAATGATCTGCCTCAACGCCGTGCAGTTCTTCATCATCGACGGCCCGCCGCCGTTCACCGGTACCGGACATCCGCCCCGGATGACACTGGACATCACCCGCGCGTCGCAGAACTGGAGCCTGCAACTCTGGGGACGGGTGGGCCTGCCGACACTGCACAGCTACAGCCCACCGATGGTCCACATTCCCGGGGTGCACACGGTTGAAGGACTGGCCACGGGCTCGACCACCGGGGCTCCCATCCCCACCGCCGGAACGCTCGAGGTGGTGAAGAGCACCCCGCTCGGGTTCGCTGCGGTAGGCCCCTTCGGAGGTCAGGCAGGCGGCATCGCCTACGATCCAGCCAATCAACTGTTCGGCATCTCCTCCACGGGCGGTGGCCTGTACTTTGTCGAGGACGACTTCAAGACCGTCCGATCGAGCGCAGTAATAGACACGGTGAACGGCAACAACGCGCGGGAGACCGTCGAGGCGATGTTCCTCGGCCCGAACCAACTCGTCGGCGTTGCCTGGAACAAGACGCTCTACGGCGTCGAACGGGTCGAGCCGGGATCGGTGGACGAGTTCACCCAGTGGAAGGAGTTCCGCAGCACCACCGGGGATCTGAGGCCGCTGTGGGGCAGCAAGATCCGCCAGATGCTGCAGACCATTCGAGCGAAGTCGGCCTACACGCTGAGTGCTGCGTTCGACTCCGGCACCGGTCAGTACTCTGTGGTGAGCGTTCCCTCGCCACAGATGAAGGGCGTGGTGATTAGCCAGTTCGGCCCGGATCACCTGCTGGCTCGCGAAGGCTTTCTCAAAGCGGCCACCGATGCCGATCTCGACCTGTCGGGGTACTACCCAGTGGGTGCGACCATCGTGGACGGAACGATGTACCTGCTATCGAAGACCTATCAGTCACTGCTGGTTGTCGACCTGGAGACTCTCACGGTCGACAGGGCCTTCGAACTACCCGACCTGGGCGACTATCACGGCATTGCCGCGGCCGGTGACTCGCTGTTCATCCTCAGCGATGTGGCGGGAACCGACACGGTGACCGAGGTCGTCCTGCCGGGGCGGTAAAGCCACGCACGCCCCAACCGCGCGCCCCCATGTCCATGCTGACCGGACATGGGGGCGCCCGCCGTTCCAGCGCGGGTCAGGACGTGAATCGGAGGTCGGTGCAGATGGCTTCCAGCGGAGTGCCATAGGTGCCTTTGAGATGCACCCGGAGAGCCTCGGCGAACTCCGGGCCACCGCCGGAGCGGACCGCATCGATCAGCGCCTGGTGCTCGGCGATGATCTCATTGGCCCGGGCCAGATAACTGTCTCCGTACCGGAAAATCAGGAACCGTTGCCGGTTGGTCAGCCGATCGTTGAACTCCAACAGGACGGAGTTGCCGGCGGCCTGGACAAAGGAACGGTGAAAGGCGATCGTCGATTCGATGAAGGACCGCAGATCCCGTCGCGCCAGGTGCTCGCGGTGCAGTTCGACCTCGTTCTCCAACCGCGCTGCCAACACCGACAGCACGGCCCGGTCGGCGCGCCGCACCGACACCGACTCCAGAATCAGCCGCGCATCGATCAGATCGGCGATCTCGCGGTCGGTCATGCCACGGACCAGCGCGCCCCGCTTGGGGTAGATGGTGATCCACCCCTCATCCTGCAGACGGGTCAGGGCAGAGCGGATCGGCGTCCGACTCACACCCAGTTCCGCGCCCAGCGTGGTTTCGGCCAGCATCACCCCCGGCGCGTACTCACCACTCAGGATGGCCTCCAGGATGGTGGTATACGCCAAATCGGCAGCGCTGCGCTCGACCACCCCGCTCCACCTCTCCTGCGACTGATCTCAGGCTACCGGTTGGCATCAGTCCAGGTTGACGTTGCCGCGTGGAGGTGCGAATCGGGGGGCGAGTGATTGCACCCGCCCCCCGATCCGGCCCCCGTGGATCGCCTGGATTCAGGCTACGTCGTAGACCCGGATCTCCGGGTCGGCCTTGAGCAGCGGCGCGAGACCGGTCACGACGTCCTTGGTGAACAGGTCGCTGGATAGGTAGGCCTGAGCCTGCTCGGTGGTGGCGAAACCGTGCAGGACCTGCACGTCCTGGTCGCGGATCAGCAACTCCTTGCTGGTCGCGCCGCGGATGGTGTCCAGGAAGGGCTGCTTGTACTGCTGGTACACGCCGGCCGCCGCTGGACGGTTGGCGGCATCGATCTGCAAGGTGATCTCAAGGTAGGCCATGGATACTCCTAGTGAGGTGTCGCGGCCCAGGCTTCGGGCCATCGCCCACGGTAGGCAGCCGCGGTGGAGTTGAGTAGGTCGAAGTGGAGAATGAAGCGATTGCGAACAGTTATAGCTGGCGGTAGCCGGTCAAGGTTTCAGCCCTGAGGCCTGCGCCAGCCGGTCAGCCAACGTGCGTAGGTTGTCCGCCAATGGCGTGCTGCGGGGCCAGACCGCCTCGTAGAAGATCTCGACCTCGTCGCCGTCGTCGCGCAGCGGGCGGTGAGGGGCGTCCGGCGAAGAGAGCTTGGACAGCGGCAGCACCGCGGCTCCCAGTCCCAGGCTCGCCCACTGCTCAAGCACCCGGTAGCTCGAAGCCTCGCCCGGGTACGGGTTCAGGGTCAGGTCGTGGTTCTCGAACAGTTGAGTGGTGAAGGTGGTCAGACCGCATGAGTCCGGTACCAGAATCAGCGGTCCGGCCACCGTTTCGGCCAGTTCGACCGGTTCGGCCGCATGTTGATGGGAGTCCACCACGACCACCGGCTCGGCGTCGATGATGCGGTGCTCGAAGCCACGCAGCGGCGCAACCGCTGGGATCAGAATCAGGTCGAGGTCATCGGAGAGCAGGCTGTCACGGAGATCCTGCATGTTGGCTTCGCGCAGCACCAGGTCGCACGGTACCGGGAGTTCTCTGGCGGCGGTGAAGGCCCGGCCGATGAGCTGGGGGTTGATCAACGGGGATACGCCGACCCGGATGCTCCGGCTGAGAGCTTCGGTCAGCCGCCTGGCTTCAGCGGTGATGGCATCAAGGTCGGCCAGGGCGCGGTCGATCATGGGGAGCATCCGCTCACCGAAGCCGGTGAGCGCCACCCCTCTCGGCGAGCGTTCGAACAGTCGCCCACCCAGCCGCTCCTCCAACCTTGCGATGCCGCTGGACAAAGCAGGCTGGGTCACGCCGCACACCCGGGCGGCAGCGCTGAACGACGACGCCTCAGCCACCAACTGGGCATAACGCAGCGCCTCGGTATTGAGCCGGTCAGCCATAGCGAGAGTTTATCCCCGGATAACCACCGCCGGCCTTCTGCCCATTGTCGGCCGGAACGTAGGGTTCGGTGGTGACCAGCGAGACTTCGGAGACCTTCGCGCGGATGGGCGTCCCGGCGACGGGCGCACCCCTGCGGCTGGAGACCGTCGTGCACACCACGCCACCGCGTGGCTGGGTGCGGGTGGCCGTCCACGCCAGCGGGGTGTGCTTCGCCGACGTCGGCACCGCGTCCGCCGCCGGCCGGGAGACGGTGTTTCCGGTCACGCCCGGGCACGAGATCGCCGGCGTGGTGGCAGCCCTGGGCGAGGACGTGACCGGCTGGCGGATCGGTGACCGGGTGGCGGTCGGCTGGTTCGGCGGAAGCTGCGGACACTGCACTGCCTGCCGGATGGGCGACGTGGTGCACTGCCCCGAACGCAAGACGCCCGGGGTCTCCTACCCGGGCGGCTGGGCGCAGAGCATCACCGCGCCGTCCACAGCGTTGGCGGCTATCCCGGACGGGATGGACTTCTTCGACGCCGCACCCATGGGCTGTGCTGGGGTCACCACTTTCAACGCCATCCGGCATGCCCGGCTTCGCCCCGGTGCCACGGTCGCCGTCTTCGGTGTCGGCGGCCTGGGACACCTGGCCATCCAGTTCGCCGCCCGGCTGGGCCACCGCACCGTCGCGATCGCGCGCGGCGACGAACGAGCGGATCTGGCGTACTACCTGGGTGCACATCACTACCTCGACAGCAGCCAAATGGAAGCCGGTCACGCCTTGGCCGAGCTCGGCGGGGCTGATCTGATTCTCAACACTGCTTCCACCACGGAGCCGGTCGCCGGGTTGTTGACCGGGCTCGCCGTGGGCGGGCGGCTCACCATGATCGGGGTGGATGACGGTCAGTTTGCGGTGCCGGTCGGGCGGCTGGTGATGAAGGGTCAGACCATCACCGGCCAACTCACCGGCTCGGCTCAGGACACCGAGGAGGCAATGCGCTTCGCGCACCTCAATCAGATACGCCCGATGATCGAGCGAATGCCGCTGGCGCAGGCCAACCAGGCAGTGGAACGAGTCGCAACCGGTCAGGCCAGGTTCCGCATCGTCTTGGACCCCAGGAGTGCTCGATGACCGCTCCCCGCTGTGATGTGGCGATCGTCGGAGCAGGGGTTGCCGGTCTCACCGCCGCGCATGCGCTTACCCAGGCGGGGCACGGCGTCCGCTGCCTGGAGGCTCGCGACCGCGTTGGCGGCCGCGCCTTCACCGTCCGCCAAGCGGATTCTCGCGGTCGACCTCGGAGCCACCTGGTACTGGCACAACGAACCACTCATCGCAGGCCTGCTCGACGACCTGGGGCTGACCAGCTTTCCACAGGAGACCCGCGGGGACGCGGTCTTCGAACCGATGGCGGGCGCGCCACAACGACTCACCGGGAACCCGATCGACGCCCCGGCCAACCGGTTCAGCCAGGGAGCCCAAACCCTGGCTGACAACCTGGCACGGCGGCTCACCCCGGGCTCCTTGACTCTCTCCGATCCCGTCCACAGCATCCAGGTGGACGGCACCACAGTGACGGTGAACACGAAGCGGGGCACGCTGACCGCCCAGCACGTCGTCCTCGCTGCCCCTCCCGCGCTCGTGGTCGACACCATCGCCTTCACGCCAGAACTCGCCACCGATATCCATCGGGCGGCACTGCTCACTCCGGTCTGGATGGGTGACATCATCAAGGCCGTGGCCGTCTATGACGAACCGTTCTGGCGCAGCCATCACCTGGCCGGCGCGGCAATCAGCTACCAAGGTCCCTTCCAGGAGTTCCACGACCACAGTGCCGCCGACGGCGGGCCGGGCGCCATCTTCGGTTTCGCCAGAGCAACCACTTTCCCCGGCGCCAGCGAGAGCGCCATCTCCGACGCCTTCGTGCGACAACTGGTCCGGATCTTCGGCAGGGACGCACAGCACCCGCGGGCTGTTCAGGTCATCAACTGGGCGAACGAGCGATACACCACTCCCACCGCGGCCGGGGCCAGTTCACGCCGAGGTGGTTTCGGTGACCCCCTGCTGCGAGAGCCCGCTGGGCAGGGAAGGATCCACTGGGCCTCCACCGAGACCGACATCGCCCACGGCGGCCACCTCGAAGGCGCCATCCGCAGCGGCCTCCGCGTCGCACGGCACATCGACGGCCTACGCCGACTGGGAGCCCCGAGTTAGCGCCGGACCCACGGTCACCACTGAAGGCTCCCCGGCCGAGCCCTCCCGATCACGCACGTTCCGGCCAGGCCCGCCAATCCCGCTACAGCTTCTCCATCGGGGCGTGGCGCAGCGAAAGCCGCTTCACCCCGGCTGAGCCGAAGTCGACATCGGCCTTGGCATTGTCGCCGGCCCCCGAGGTGGCCAGCACGGTGCCCATCCCGAAGGTGGTGTGCAGCACCCGGTCGCCGACCGACACCGAGGGCACCGTCTTGATCGGGGCGCGGTTGCCGAAGCTGACCTGCTGCCGGGCGGTGGTGGTGCGCGACGATGCAGACGACGACCAGCTGGTGCGGGCCACCCCGAGCCGGCGCCAATCCAGCAGGTGGGCCGGGATCTCCTCGGTGAACCGGCTGGCCGGGTTGTACTGCGGCGCTCCCCACATCGTCCGGACGGTGGCCCGGCTGAGGTAGAGCCGCTTGCGGGCCCGGGTGATGCCGACGTAGGCGAGCCGACGCTCCTCCTGCAGTTCGGCCGGGTCGGTCATCGCCCGCTGGTGGGGGAAGATGCCGTCCTCGAAGCCGGTCAGGAAGACGGTGTCGAACTCCAGCCCCTTGGCGGTGTGCAGGGTCATCAGGGTGACCACCCCGCCGTTCTCGTCGGCGTCCGGCAGTTGATCGGAGTCGGCCACCAGGGCGATCCGCTCCAGGAAGGCGGGCAGCGAGTCGTCCGGCTCGGGGGCGGCCGCGGCCAGCTCGCCGGCCAACTCGGCCACCTCACCGTCCGGCGGGGTCAGGTCGATGGCGTGCGCCGCGGCGACGAACTCCTGGGCGACGCTGACGAACTCGACCAGGTTCTCCAGCCGGGTCTCGTCCTGGGGGTCGTTGGAGTTCTGCAGCTCGGCCAGGTAGCCGGACTCCTTCAGGATGCTGGCCAGGATGTGGTCGGCCGGCTTCTCGTCCGCCACCTGCTTGCGGTGCTTCTCGATCAGGTCGACGAACCCCTGAATCTGGTTGAGCGAGCGGGTGGCCAGGCCGGGGGCGTCCGAGGCCCGCTGCAGCGCGGCATAGAACGGGATCCGGTTGGCCGACGCATAGGCCTCGATCACCGCCTCGGCCCGGTCCCCGATCCCCCGCTTGGGGACGTTCAGCACCCGGCGGATCGAGACGTCGTCGTCGGGGTTGGCGATGCCACGCAGGTAGCCGATTGCGTCCCGGATCTCCTTGCGCTCGTAGAACCGGACGCCGCCGACCACCCGGTAGGGCAGCCCGACCCGGATGAAGACGTCCTCGAAGGCGCGGGACTGGGCGTTGGTCCGGTAGAACACCGCCACCTGCGAGGGCTTGGTCTGGCCCTCGTCGGTCAGCTTGTCGATCTCCTCGGCGACGAACCGGGCCTCGTCGTGCTCGGTGTCGGCGACGTAGCCGACCAGCAGTTCGCCGTCCCCCTCGGCCGACCACAGCTTCTTCTCCGGCCGGTTGGGGTTGCGGGTGATCACCGCGTTGGCGGCGTTCAGGATGTTCTGGGTGGAGCGGTAGTTCTGGTCGAGCACGATGGTGGTCGCGCCCGGGAAGTCCTGCTCGAAATCGAGGATGTTGCGGATCGTGGCGCCGCGGAAGGCGTAGATCGACTGGTCGGAGTCGCCCACCACCATCAGCTCCGGCGGATCCACCACCGGCTGCCCCTCCGGCACCTCATGGACGCCGCAGAGCTCACGCACCAGCGCGTACTGGGCGTGGTTGGTGTCCTGGTACTCGTCCACCAGGACGTGCCGGAACCGCCGCCGGTACTGCTCGCGCAGATCGGGGAAGGACTGCAGCAGATGGACAGTGGTCATGATGATGTCGTTGAAGTCGAGCGCGTTGGCCGCCCGCAGCCGCCGCTGGTACTCGGCGTAGGCGTCGGCGTAGATCTCCTCGTTGCCGGCCGCCGCCCGGCTACGCGCGGTGTCCTCGTCCACCAGCTCGTTCTTGCAGTTCGACACCCAGTTCAGCACCGCCCGGACGGGGTACCGCTTCGGGTCGAGTTCGGCGTCCCGCAGCACCAGCTGCATCAGCCGCTTGGAGTCGGTGTCGTCGTAGATCGAGAAGGTGCGGGACATCCCGAACCGGTTGATGTCCGAGCGCAGGATCCGGACGCAGGCGGAATGGAAGGTGGAGACCCACATCAGCTTGGCCCGGTTGCCGACCAGGTCGACCACCCGGTGCCGCATCTCGGCGGCCGCCTTGTTGGTGAAGGTGATCGCCAGGATCGAACCGGGGTGGACATCCCGCTGGCTCACCAGATGCGCGATCCGGCGGGTCAGCACCCGGGTCTTGCCCGACCCCGCTCCGGCCACCACCAAGACCGGCCCACCGGCGTGCACCACGGCCTGCCGCTGCGGCGGATTGAGGTCGGCCAGCAGCTCCTCCTCGGTGATCCGCCGGCGCCTCACCGGCTCCGCCGGGGCATCGGTGAACAGGTCGGGCAACAGGGCTTCAGTCATGGCCGTCCAAGCCTACGTCAGCGGGCCGACAGTCCCGCGCCGACGGGCCGCGGCTTCACGGCGTCTGCAGTTTTTGCCAGATAGCGTCTCTGGCCGACGTATTTGTCGGCTGGGTGCGCTATCTGGCAGTTACTGCACCTGTTGTCGGCTTCGGGCGGCCAGGCTGCCCATCAGCCGAGCCGCGTCAGCACCGTCCGGGCGGCGTGGTGGCCGCCCATGCCGTGCACCCCCGGGCCGGGCAGGGTGGACGAGGAGCACAGGAACAACGCCGGGTCCGGGGTGGCCCAGGGCGTCCGGCCGGGCACCGGACGGGCGACCAGCTGCCGCCAGCTGGTCGAACCGCCGTCCACCGAGCCACCGACGTGGTTGGCGTTGTGCGCCTCCATCGCGGCGGGGCCCATCACGTGCCGGGCGAGGATCCGGTCGCGGAAGCCGGGGGCGTACCTCTCCAGCTGGGCCTCAATGGCGGTGGTCAGATCGGCTCCGCTGCCGTTCGGCAGATGGCAGTACGCCCACGCGGTGTGCTTGCCGGCCGGCGCCCTGGAAGGGTCGGCAACACAGGGCTGGGAGAACAGCACGAACGGCTCATCGGGCAGGCCGCCGCGGGCCACCGTCCGTTCCGCGACGATCACCTTCGCCGCCGGACCGCCGAGATGGACGGTGCCCGCCCCGGCCAGTTCGGCGTCCGTCCACGGCACCGGGCCATCCAACGCCCAGTCGACCTTGAACACCCCGGGGCCGTACTTCCACTGCGCCAGTCGTGCGGTGTACCTCGCCGGCAGCCGGTGGCCGGCGACCGCCAGCACCTGCCGTGGTGTGAGGTCGAGGACTATCGCCCGGGCGGACGGCAGCTCGTCCACGTCCGCCACCCGGTGACCGGTGACCACCTCGCCGCCCAGCGCGGTGAGCCGGCGGATCAGCGCGTCGGCGATCGACTGCGAGCCACCCACCGCCACCGGCCAACCGACGGCGTGGCCGAGCACCCCGAGCAGCAGCCCCATCCCGGTGGTCAGCGGCTCGCCCAGGTCGAGGAAGGTGTGCCCGGCCAGCCCGGCCAGCAGCGCCCGCGCCGGTTCGTCGCGCAGCATCCGGGTCGCGACGGTGGAGGGCCAGAGACCGGCCAGCCCGAAGCCGAGGGTGGCCAGCGGGGCGCGCGGCGGCAGGGCGGTGGGGTCCAGCACCCCGGCGACCATCGACTCCCACCGGGAGGCCAGTCCGCCGACCACCGTCTGCCAGTAGCGCCGGTCGCGTCCCAGCCCGGCGGCGGTGGCGGCGACGTCCCGGCGGAGGTAGGCCGAGACGCCGGGCGCCAACGGGTGCGCCAGCGGGATCGGCGGTTGAGCCAGCTGCAACCCGTCACGTTCCAGCCCGAGGGCGCGGAAGGCCGGGGAGGCGGCCGCCATCGGGTGCACCGCCGAGCAGATGTCGTGCCGGAAGCCGGGCAGGGTGAGTTCCTCGGTGCGGGTACCGCCGCCGGCGGTTCCGGCGGCCTCCAGTACGACGACCTTCCAGCCGGCCTGCGCCAGGTTCACCGCGGCCACCAGGCCGTTCGGACCGGAGCCGACCACCACCGCGTCGACCTCAGTCATCTCCGCACTCCACCCTCCCATCATGGCCGGTCGCGGCAGGGCCGGCCCCGGCCACACCGGCGTCCATCGGAGGAAGCGCGGGCCCGTCGCGCTGGACGGCTTCGCACCGAAAACCCGCCAGATCCGCAAATGCCCCGGATCAGGGTTCTCTCAGGGGCCTTCCGCGTTGTCATACCGCCGATGCTGCCTACCCTTGAAGTATGGGTTTCATCGCATGGATCATCATGGGGCTGGTCGCTGGAGCGATCGCCAAGTCGATTATGAAGCAGGACGGCGGCTGGGTCTCCAGCCTGCTCGTCGGCGTCGTGGGCGGGGTGGTCGGAGGCTGGATCGGTTCGGCGATCTTCGACCACGGAGTCACCGGCTTCTTCTCCGTGTGGTCATGGCTCCTGGCGATCGGCGGATCCGTCCTGGTGCTTTGGCTCTACAACCTCATCACCCGCAAGAAGGCCTGACCCTCCACCCCGCAGCCTGAAGGACCAGCGGGCTCGGCAACTTCCCCCCAGCCGGGCCCGCTGCCCTGTCCGGGCTCCCGAATCAGCTCAACGGACCACGGAACCGTCCCCTGGTCCGGGTGCTAGACCAACTTGCGGTCGGTCGCCCAGCGGGTCAGTTGATGACGGTTCGACAGCTGCAACTTGCGCAGCACGCTGGAGACGTGGGTCTCCACCGTCTTGATCGAGATGAACAACTCCCGGGCGATCTCCTTGTAGGCGTAGCCGCGGGCGATCAGCCGCAGCACCTCGCGCTCCCGCTGCGAGAGCCGGTCCAGATCCTCATCGATGCTGGCGACGTCGATCGAGCCCGAGAAGGCGTCCAGCACGAAGCCGGCCAGCCGCGGCGAGAACACCGCGTCCCCCTCGGCCACCCGGCCGATCGCCTCGACCAGTTCATCGGCCGAGATCGATTTGGTGACGTACCCGCGGGCACCGGCCCGGATCACCCCGATCACGTCCTCGGCGGCGTCGGAGACGCTCAGCGCCAGGAAGCGGATCTCCGGCTCCACCGCCAGCACCGGCTTCAGCACCTCGACGCCCCCGCCGCCGGGCAGATGGACGTCCAGCAGCACCACGTCCGGCGTCGCGGCCAGGATCGCGGCCACCGCGGTGGGGACGTCCTCACCCTCACCGACGATCTGCACCCGGGCTCCGATGTCGTGCCGGACGCCGCTACGGAACATGGCGTGGTCGTCGACCACCACCACCCGCCAGGCAGCCGGCGGACGAACAGGTTCGGTCTCGAGCTCTTCTGGCTGGTCGGTCATCGGGGCATCACTCGCTTCGCTCGTCGGAACCCTCAGTCGGCTCGGGGAAGCGTGCCTGCTCGCTCCCCGCTCGCCTCACTCGGGTCTCCAGTCTCACTTCGGTTCCCTCACCAGGGCTGGAACGTATTATCGCGCGCCCCCCGGCCCGCTTCACCCGCTCGACGATCGAGCCGCGCACCCCCATCCGGTCCGGATCGATCCCGGCCGGGTCGAAACCCGCCCCACGATCCCGGACGAATACGCTCACCATCTCGTCGTCCACCTCGGCGTAGACGTCGACCCGCTGGACGCCGGCGTGCCGGGCGGCGTTCACCATCGCCTCCCGGGCGGCCCGCACCACCGCCGTCACCTCGCCGGTCAACTTGCAGTCGCCCACCGTCACCAGATCGATGTCGACGCCATGGTCGGCCTCGACGTCCTCGGCGGCCACGGTGAGCGCCCGGGTCAGGCTGGCCTCGTCGGTGGTCTCGCCGTACAGCCACTGCCGCAGATCGCGCTCCTGCCGGCGCGCCAGCCGGGCCACCGCCCGCGGATCCTGGGCCTGGCGCTGGATCAGCGCCAGGGTCTGCAGCACCGAGTCGTGCAGGTGGGCGGCCATGTCGGCCCGGGCGTCGGCCAGCAGTTTGTCCTCCCGCGCCTGGGAGAGCGCCTGCCGCACCCGCAGCAGCCAGGGCAGCCCGGCCAGCACGATGCCGGCCACCGAGAGCCCCAGCACCAGCAGGATGCGTCCCCATTCGCCCAGCGCCTGCTGCCACAGCACCGTCAGCGCGATCGCACCACCGATCGCCAGCAGCCCGACCCCGATCGAGGCGATGGTCGAGCGATGCGCCACCAGCGGCGCCAGCCAGCGGCGCACCCCGGCGCTGCGGACCTCGCGGGTGGATGCCTGGTCGGCCTGCCACCAGATCAACGACAGCCCGCCGGCGGCCAGCAGCGCCGCGGTGAGCGGCAGCGGTTCGATCGCCCACGGACTGGTCTGGAAGATCCACAGCAGCCCGATCCCGAGCAGCGCCAGCGCACCCGCCAGACCGAAATCCACCGGACGCAGCCCGGCGGCGGCCTGGCGCATGCCGGTGCGCGTGGCGGCCTCGATCCCGGGCGCCTGGGCCCCGGCCACCGCCCGCGGCATCACCAGCCACAGCACCAGGTACAGCACGACGCCCACCAGGCCGGTGGCGGCCAGCACCACGAAGATCACCCGCAGCACCAGCGGCGACCAGCGCAGGTGGTCGGCCAGCCCCGCGCACACCCCACCCAGCCAGGCCGCGTTCAGCGGCCGGGTGGAACGGGGGACGACGTCGGTCACCCCACCAGTGTGCTGCACTCCCCCACCCCCGTCACCTCAACCCTGCTTCCCCACTGACCGCCACCGTTCACGTCCACCGCCACTCTTCATGTCGAGCGCCACACCCCGGGGGCAAGCGCTCGACGTTAAGGGAAGCGGTCGACGCCAGGGCCACCGCCGCCGCCCGCCCGTCCGACCCCAGGTCACATTGAGCGCCACTCTTCACGTCGAGCGCCACACCCCGGGGCAGCGCTCGACGTTAGGGGAAGCGGTCGACGCCGGGACGCGACGGGGTTGCGGCGAAGCTGAGGGCCAGCAGCGCGGGGGTCAGGCCGAGTTACGGATGACCAGCTCGCTGGTCAGGATCACCGGGGAGGCGGGCTCCACGCCGGAGAGCAGGCCGAGCAGCATCTCGCCGGCGATCCGGGCCATCTCGCTGGCGGGGTTGGTCATGGTGGTCAGCTGCGGGCTGGCCTCCAGGGCGGCCCGGGAGTTGTCGAAGCCGACCACCTTCACGTCCTCCGGCACCTTCCGTCCGGCTCGGCGGAAGGCCCGCAACGCGCCCAGCGCCATCAGGTCGGAGGCGACGAACAGCCCGTCCAGGTCGGGGGCCTGCTCCAGCAGTTGCCGGGCGGCCAGTTCCCCACCCCGGACGGTGAAGTCGCCCTCCACGATGCCGGCCGGCCGGACCCCCGCCTCGGCCATCGCGTCCTCGAAGCCGTACCGGCGGGCGGCGCCGGCGTTCATGTCCATCGGACCGGTGATGGTGGCGATCCGCTGCGCGCCGCCGGTGATCAGGTGGCGGGTGGCGGTGATCGCGGCCGCCTTCTGGTCCAGTTCCACGTAGGGCAGCCCGGGCACCTCGGGATCACCGACGAACACCACCGGGTGGGCGCTGTTCAGCAACCGACGGGCCAGGTCCGGGCCGTGGTGGGAGATCACGATCGCGCCGTCGACGTGGCCGCTGTCGAGGTAGCGGGCCATCCGCGACGCGCTCTCCCCCGGCGGCGCCATCGCCAGCAGCACCTGGACGTCCACCCCGCCGAAGGCGGTCAGCGCACCGTGGTAGGCCTGCGGGAAGAAGGGGTCGGTGAACACCCGGTCATCGGTCTCCGGCACCACCACCGCCACCGCGCCGGCGCGGCGGGTGACCAGCGCCCGAGCGGCCCGGTTGGGACGGTAGCCGAGTTCGGCGATCGCCCGGTTGACCGCGTCACAGGTCTGCTGCGACACCAGGTGGCCGCCATTGACCACCCGCGAGACGGTGGCGCGGGAGACCCCGGCGGCCTGCGCCACATCGTCAAGGGTGGGCAGGCTCCAGTCCCCATTGGAACCCTGGTGCGTCATTCGCAGCGACCCCCGTCAGTCCTCCACGCCGCCTCGCCGTGCGACCGCACCGTACCAGGCGGCACTGGCCTTGGGGAGGCGGTTCAGCTCGGCGTCCACCGCCACGATGCCGAACTTCTTGTCGTAGCCCCAGGCCCACTCGAAGTTGTCCAGCAGCGACCACTCCAGGTAACCGCGGACGTCGGCGCCCTCGGCGATCGCCGCGTGGACGGCGGTCAGGTGGTCGCGCAGATAGCCGATCCGGTCCAGGTCGTTGACCGTGCCGTCCGGGCCGAACTGGTCGTCGGGGTAGGCGGCGCCGTTCTCGGTGACCACCAGCGGAACCCCGGCCGGGCCGGTGTAGTCGCGGTGCAGCCACAGCAGCAGCCGGCGCAGGCCGTCCGCCTCGACCTCCCAGTCCATCGCGGTGCGGGGCAGGTCGCGAGCGACGTGCGCCGCGTCCGGCGCGGCGATGTTCGGGGTGTACCGCTGCCGGCCGCGGACCGTCCACGGCTGCACCGGCTCGCCCGCCCGCACCACCGAGGTGGCGTAGTAGTTGACCCCGAGCACGTCGATCGGGCTGGCGATCGCCGCCAGGTCGCCGTCGGCCACCAGGTCGGCGTCCCACCACCGGTCCAGGTCGGCCCGGACATCCGGCGGGTACTGGCCGGTGAAGAGCGGGTGGACGAACGCCCGGTTGGTGGTGCCGTCCACCCGGCGGGCGACGTCGAGATCCGCCGGATCGTCACTGGCCGGCAGCACCGGGCTGAAGTTCAGCGTGATGCCCAGCCGGTCGGCGCCGGCCGCCCGCAGCGCCTGCGTGGCCAGGCCGTGGCCGAGCAGCAGGTGGTGCATCGCCCGCACCGCCTCGACCGGGTCGGTGTGGCCCGGCGCGTGCTCGCCGCCGGCGTAGCTGAGGAAGGACGAGCACCACGGCTCGTTCAGCGTGGTCCAGGTCGGCACCCGGTCGCCCAGCCAGTCGTAGAGCATCGCGGCGTAGTCGGCGAACCGGTGGGCGGTGTCCCGGTTGGTCCAGCCGCCCGGCAGGGTGGCCGGCAGGTCCCAGTGGTACAGCGTGAGCCAGGGTTCGACGCCGGCGGCCAGCAGCTCGTCCACCAGGCGGGAGTAGAAGTCCAGCCCGGCGGGGTTGACCCGCTCGCCGTCCAGCACCCGCGGCCAGCTGACGCTGAACCGGTAGGTGTTGAAGCCGAGTTCGGCCATCAGCGCGACGTCCTCGCGGTAGCGGTGATAGTGGTCGACGCCCAACCTGCCGTCGTCGCCGTTCTCGATCGCACCCGGAACCTCGCAGAACGCGTCCCAGATGGACGGCACCCGCCCGTCGATGTCGTGGGCGCCCTCGACCTGGAAGGCCGAGGTGGCCGTTCCCCAGAGGAACCCCGGTGGGAATTGGAGCATCGTCATCCCTTCACCGCTCCTGCCATGATGCCGGACACCAGGTGGCGACCGGCGACTGCGAACAACACCAACAGCGGGACGGTGGCCAGCACCACACCCGCCATGATCAGCGACATGTCCTTGAAATAGGACGCCTGCAACATCTGTAGAGCGACCGGCAGGGTCGGATTGGTCGACCCCAGGATCACGAACGGCCAGAAGAAGTTCGTCCAGCTGGCGACGAAGGTGAACAGCGCCAGCATGGCGGCCGCCGGCCGGGCGGCAGGCAGCGCGACGTGCCAGAAGGCCCGGATCATCGAGCAGCCGTCCACCCGGGCGGCCTCGATCAGCTCGTACGGCAGCGCCTCGGCGAGGTACTGGGTCATCCAGAACACCCCGAACGCGGTCACCATGCCGGGGACGATCACCGCCTGCAGCTTGCCGATCCAGTCCAGGTTCTTCATCACCAGGAACAACGGCACGATGCCCAGCTGGGTGGGGACGGCCATCGTCCCGATCACGAAGGCGAGCAGCCCGTTGCGGCCGCGGTAGCGGAGCTTGGCGAAGGAGTAGCCGGCCAGGGTGGAGAAGAAGACCACCGAGAGCGCGGTCACCACCGAGACGATCAGCGAGTTGGCCACCGCCTGCCAGAACTTGATGTCCGAGGCCAGCACCCGGGCGACGTTCTCCACGAAGTGGCTCTGCGGGATCAGCGACGGGATCGGGTTCTGCGCGATGTCTGCCGCGGTGGACGAGGCCAGCAGGAAGGCGTAGTAGAGCGGGTAGGCCGAGATCAGCAGGACGATCCCCAGCAGCAGGTAGGTCACCCAGCCGGGACGGCGCATCCCCTGGTCGTACTGGCCGCGGTGGCGGCGCGCCGCCCGGGCGGCGCCCTTGCCGGCAACCTGCTCGATCATGCCAATCGACATCTGGCTCATCGGGCCACCCCCTTGGCACGGCGACCGCGACCGTCGCCCGAGGTCGAGATCCGGCTGGTCAGCCAGAAATTCAGCAGGGCGAAGATCACGATCACCACGAACAGCACCCAGGCCACCGCCGAGGCGCGGCCGAAGTCGCGCTGGTTGCCCCAGCCGAGCTCGTAGAGGTACATGGTGACCGTCATCCACTGCCGGTCGGCGCCGCCGAGGCCGATCTGGTCGAACATCCGGGGCTCGTCGAAGATCTGCAGGCCGCCGATGGTCGAGGTGATCACCACGAAGATCAGGGTCGGGCGGAGCAACGGGACGGTCACCGAGAAGAAGCTGCGCAGCCGGCTGGCGCCGTCCACCACCGCGGCCTCCAGGATGTCGCGCGGGATGGCCTGCATGGCGGCCAGGAAGATCAGGGTGTTGTAGCCGGTCCAGCGGAAGTTCACCATCACCGAGATCGCCAGGTGGGCGAACAGCGGATCCTTGTGCCAGCCGATCGGGTCGAACCCGAGCAACTGCAGGACGGCGTTCGCCAGCCCGGACTGGTCGGCGAAGATCTGGTTGAAGATCAGGCCCACCGCCACCGGCGCCACCACGTAGGGCACCAGGACGCCCATCCGCCAGAAGGTCTTGGCGCGCAGGTTGGCGTCCAGCACGGCGGCGATCGCGATCGCGGCGATCACCTGCGGTACCGAGGAGAGCAGGAAGATGCTGAAGGTATTGCCCAGCGCCTTCCAGAACCGTTCCGCGGTGAGCACGTAGCTGTAGTTCTCGATGCCGACGAAGCCCTTGTTGCCGAGCAGCAGGTCGTAGTCGTGCAGCGAGACGAAGGCGGTGTAGAGCAGCGGGAACAGCCCCACCAGCGCGAAGAGCAGGAAGAACGGGGCGATGTAGAGGTAGGGGGCGCTCTTCACGTCCCAGCGGCTGAGCGTGGTGCGCCAGGCCGGCGGCCGCGCCCGGGTGACGGTCGCTGTCACGGTCCCTCCTTCAACTCTCTTCTCTGGGACGGGTGGCCGGTGGCCGGGATCGCGGGGACCCCGGCCACCGACCCTGGACGAAGGGTCAGCCTAGAGCGGCGACCTCGGAGACGGCCTTGGCCCAGGAGGCCTCACGGTCGTCGGTCTTGTCCACGTCCACCCGGTTGATCGCGTCCGAGATGGCCTGCCGGACGGCGAAGTAGTGCGGGCCCTTGAAGGGGTTCACCGTCACCGCGTTCGCCCGGTCGGCGAGGATCTGGCCGGTCGGAGCGTCGTTGAAGAACGGGTTGGTCACGCTCAGCAGATCCTGGCTCTTCAGCGCCTCGACCTGGCTGGGGAAGGTGCCCTTGAGCTTGAAGGCAGCGATCTGCTGTTCCGGAGCGGTCAGCCAGGCGGCCAGCTTCTTGGCCTCCTCGACGTTCGGGCCCTGCGCCGGGACGACCAGGAAGGAGCCGCCCCAGTTGCCGCCGCCGCCCGGGAAGGCGTTGGCGATGTCCCAGCCCTTAACGCCGGCGGCGTTGCCCTCGATCACACCGAGCATCCAGCCCGGGCAGAGCATGGTGGCGAAGGTGGCCTGCTTGCCGGCGTCCTCCGGCTTGACCTGGAAGGCGGCCGACCAGTCGGTGCTCCACTGCGCCAGGTGTGCGGAGAGCTGATCGTCCTGCGCGGCCTTGATCACCTGGTCGTACAGCTGCTTCATGGCGCTGTTCTGGTCGAGCGGGATGATCGTCTCCTCCGGCTCGGTGGAGGAGAACGGGTTGGCGACCTGGTTCACCATGCCCTGGAAGATGGCGTCGGTGGAGTCGAACCAGGCGGCGTCGGACTTGGCGACGAACTTCTTGCCGAGTTCGAAGTAGTCGTCCCAGCTGCCCAGCAGCTTGGCGACCTCTTCGCGGTCGGTCGGCAGGCCGGCGGCCTTGAACAGGTCGGCGCGGTAGCAGACGCCCTCCGGGCCGATGTCGGTGCCGTAGCCGATCAGCTTGCCGTCGGGGGTGGTGGCCTGGGCGGCCTTCCAGTCCAGCCAGCGGCCCTGGACGTCCGGCGAGCTCAGGTCGGTCAGCCGGTCGGAGGCCTGCATGATCTCGGTCAGCCAGTCGACCTCGACCGCCTCGATGTCGGAGAGGCCGGAGCCGGCGCCGATCTTGGTCATGAAGTTCTCGCGGGCTTCATTGGAGGTGGCGGCCTTCTTCTCGACCACCTTCACGTTGGGATTCTGCTTGGTGTACTCGGCCAGCAGGTTGTCGTAGCCGAACTCGTTGAACGTCGCGACGGTGAGCGTGATCGGCTCGCTGGGCGCCTCTGCCGGGGGCGTGTCCGTGCCGCTGGGCGACGGGGACGGGGCCGGCGAGCAACCCGCGAGCAGGATCGCTGCCAGGCCGGCGACAGCCGTCCCTCGCAGCAGGGTGTGTGAACGCATCTGGACTCCTTCGTCTGGGGATACCGCGCCTGTGGCTCCGTGGCCGGGCCACTGAAAGCGCTTCCATTACACGATGGAAGCGCTTTCATCGTCAAGACCGGCTTCATTTCAGTTCGATAACAAGCCAGGCCCGACGGCTGTTCTCCACCGGCCCCGCCCGCTTCCAGCTGTCCGGCCTCCACCGGCGCATCCCGCGGCGGGAGACCAGGGAACTCCCGACCACCCCGCATCCCGGCACCCAGTCTCACCCGTCAGGTGACGTCCCTGGCAACCTTTCACCGGTCCGACTCGTAGGGAAGAGTTGATCGGGCGGGACTCGCGAAGGAGGGCGTCCATGGGGAAGGGCGGGCCGACGGCCGGGTTCACCGAGTTCGTGGCGTCCGCGTCCGGCTATCTGACCCGAACGGCGTTCCTGCTGACGGGGGACGAGGAGGCGGCTCGGGATCTCGTGCAGGAGGCCCTGACCAGGACGTACGCGTCGTGGTGGCGGGTGCGGAAACCGGACGCGCTGCGGTACGCGCGACGAGTGCTGCTGAACCTGCACATCGATCAGTACCGCCGGCGGACACCAGAACCGGTTGCCTGGTCGGACCTGCCGGACCGCGAGGACCAGTACGACCGGGCGGACGCCCGCGACGAAGCGTCCCGACTGCTGGCGAGCCTGACCCCACAGCAACGCCGGATCATCGTGCTGCGCTACTTCGCCGACCTCCCGGAGGCGGAGGTCGCAGCCTGCCTGGGAATCAGCGTCGGTGCGGTGAAGTCAGCCTGCTCCCGTGGGCTGGCGGCCCTGCGCCGCAGCATTGGCAAGACCGAGGAGGAACCCTCATGAGCACGACGGAACGACGGCTACGCGACGGCCTGCACGACCTGGCGGGATCTGTGCAGCCCCGGGTGGACCTGGCGCTGTTGGTCCACAATGGCGAGCGACTCAAGCGGACCCGCCGCGGCCGGTGGGCGCTGATCGCGGCCGCCGGGTTGGTCGCCGCGGCGCTGGTCATCGTCCCGCGGTTCACCGCCGCCCCGATTCCCGCGGTACCGCAACCAGCCACCACCGCCCCCGCCACGCCGATCCACTCACCGGCCGCGTTGACCGTCCTGACGTGCCAGGACGCGTACACCACCTCACCGGAAGGATCGGGGTCGGCGGAGTTCACCGCGCCAGGAGTCAAGTTTCTGTTCCTCAATGAGGCCGGGTTCGATCCCTACCCGGTCGAGGAGGTCGGTTTTCCGCTCGACCACGGCGGCTACTACACGAAGTCACCGGTCTACCTGAAGGAAGGCGTGACCTGGGCGGTCGTGACCGTCCTGGAGGGCGAGGCGACGCTGGCCTGGATGCCCATTGAGGCCCGCGGATACCCCCAACGGGTCTCCTTGACGGCCTACGAGGCCACCGCGATGAGACTGGAATCCTGCGACGGTTCGTTCACCGGCTTCCTGGGCGGCCTCCGGACACCCAAGGCCAGGGAATGCCTCGTCGTCGGCGTCAGCAGCAACCTGCACCCCGAGGTGGAGAAATTCAGGGTGGCGATCGGCAAGGACGGCTGCAGGTAGACCTCGATCACTCCGTCCATCGGCCACCTCGGCGTCCTTACCCCTGCCAGGCGTCCGGTCGCCGGCCATGACATGTGAGCCATCTGATGTTGTACCTGTTCGGCTTCCCGAGCCCTTTGGCCGAATGGATACGACGCCAGCTGGCCGCCGAACCTGGGGCCCACCGGGGACGGTTCCTGATGGCCTCGGGCACGCGGACCGGGGTGGCCCGGGGTGGACGCGGGAGGGTTCAGGGTTGTCCCCCATGGTGAGAAGTCGACCGCCCGGGAAGGATGGACGACATGAACCTCCCCGCCCGCCGGACCCGCGAGAACGCCGTGCTCATCGGCGTCTGCGCCGGGCTCGCCCGGCGCTGGGGAGTGGACGCCAACCTGCTGCGGATCGCGCTGATCATCCTCTCCTTCATCTCCGGGCTGGGGCTGGTGCTGTACGGCGTCGGCTACCTGGTGCTGCCGACCGACGACGCCACCCCGGCGCCCGCGCGGCGGCTGCTGCCGTTCACCCGCGACTGGCCGTTGCCGGCGTTGGTGGTCTCGCTCACCGCGGTGGGCTTCGTGGCCTTCGGGTTGGCTGGTGGCTGGTCCGGGGTCGGCCTGCTGCCGGTGCTGGTGGCGCTGGTGATCTGGTATACCGCCAGCCGCAAGCGGGGGCGTCCGGTCAGCCAGCCCGATCCGACCCCCTACGAGCGGGCCGCCGAGGCCTGGCGGCAGCGCCTGCTGCAGCAGCAGTCGAACTCCGGCGCGACGCTGGCGATCCCGGCCCCCGTCGTCGGTTCCTACCTGCCCGCCGAGACGCCCAGCCCCGCCCCGTCCGAGGTCGCCCGCCGGTCGCGGCCGCGCAACAACCGGCTGTGGTGGCTGGCGCTCGGCCTGATGGCGGTCGGCTGCGTCGCGGTCGCGCTGCTCAGCCCGACCGGCCCGGGCTACCACATCGCCGGACTGGACTACCTGGCGGTCATCCTGCTCAGCCTCGGCGTCACCCTGCTGGTCGGCACCTGGCTGGGACGGCCGCGGCTGATGGGGCTGCTCACCGTCCTGGTGATGCTGGCCACCGGCATCACCTGGGTGGCTCAGTCGCCGGCCGTGGGAGTGGTCCGGATCGCCGACGAGACCCGCGTCTTCACCACCGATGCCGACCTGCGCGAGCCCGTTTCGGTCACCGCCGGTGCGCTCGACCTCGACTTCACCGACCTGAAGCTCACCACCGACGCCACCGTCGACATCGACCTCGGCGCCGGGGAGGTCATCGTCCGGTTGCCCGAGAAGGTCAACGCGGTGGTCGACTGGGAGGTGGGGCTCGGTGATGTCACCGTGACCGGCATGGCGGACCGCGACCAGGACGGCACCGGCCTGACCGGTGACCTGAAGCACACCGTGGCCGCCGGTTCCCCGACCGTCACCATCAAGGTCCACCTGCGCGCCGGCAGTCTGGAGGTGCAACCGTGAAACCCGACATCACCGCCTTCGGGCTGGGCGCCCTGGCGGTCGCCTTCGGCGGCCTGGCGCTGTGGGCCTCGTTCGCCGACATCAGCTGGGTGATCGTGAGCCGGGCAGCACCGGTCGCCCTGATCGTGATCGGCATCGCGATGCTGCTGCTCTCCCGTCTTCGTACTCGCT
Organism: Propionicimonas sp.; assembly: GCA_049840415.1. Classification (GTDB taxonomy): domain Bacteria; phylum Actinomycetota; class Actinomycetes; order Propionibacteriales; family Propionibacteriaceae; genus Propionicimonas. The sequence goes on from JASGLB010000004.1 coordinate 143,668, forward strand.
AGTTATCGAAAGGAAACAACAATGAACACTCCCCTGGTTCGCTCCCGCTCCGACAAGTTCATCGGCGGCGTCTGCGGCGGCTTGGCCAAGTCGCTGGGCATGGAGGCCAGCATCGTCCGGATCATCGTGGTGCTGCTGGCGGTCTTCACCCAGATCGGCTGGATCGCCTACCTGGTGCTCTGGGCCGTGCTGCCGGTCGAGGGCGGCGGCCCGACCGGGGTGGACGAGGTGAAGAAGATGTTCACCTCGAACAACCCCAACCCGCCTTCCGACCCGAACATCCCCAACGGCGACGACCTGCGCTGACCCGAAACGCATCGAGCGCCACTCTTGGCGTCGACCGCTTGCCCCCGGGGACAGGCGCTCGACGTCAGGGGTGGCGCTCGATGCGTTCGGTCACTCCCACTCGATGGTGCCCGGGGGCTTGCTAGTGATGTCCAGCACTACCCGATTCACCTCGGGAACCTCGTTGGTGATCCGGGTGCTGATCCGCTCCAGGACGTCGTAGGGCAGTCGGCCCCAGTCGGCGGTCATCGCGTCCTCGCTGGTCACCGGACGCAGCACGATCGGGTGGCCGTAGGTACGTCCGTCGCCCTGGACGCCGACCGATCGGACATCGGCCAGCAGCACCACCGGGAACTGCCAGATCTCGCCGTCCAGCCCGGCGGCGGTGGTCTCCTCGCGGACGATCGCGTCGGCGGCGCGCAGGATGCGCAGCCGCTCGGCGTCCACCGCGCCCACGATCCGGATCCCCAGGCCGGGGCCGGGGAACGGGTGGCGTCCGACGATCTTCTCCGGCAGCCCCAACTGGCGGCCGACCTCGCGGACCTCGTCCTTGAACAACTCCCGTAGCGGTTCGACCAGGGAGAACTCCAGGTCCTCCGGCAGGCCGCCGACATTGTGGTGGCTCTTGATGTTGGCCGCGCCCTCGCCGCCGCCGGATTCGACCACGTCGGGGTAGAGCGTCCCCTGCACCAGGAAGCGGACGGGCGCACCCTCGGGGGCCGCCTCGATCAGCTCGCGCTCGGCGGCCTCGAACACCCGGATGAACTCCCGGCCGATGATCTTGCGCTTGGTCTCCGGGTCGGTCACCCCGGCCAGATGGCCGAGGAACTGATCGGTCGCATCAACGGTCTTCAGCACGGCATTGGTGGCTGCGACGAAGTCCTGCTCGACCTGCTCACGCTCCCCCGCCCGCAGCAGCCCGTGGTCGACGAAGACGCAGGTCAACTGGTCGCCCACCGCCCGCTGCACCAGCGCCGCGGCGACCGCCGAGTCGACCCCGCCGGAGAGACCGCAGATCACCCGGTCGGTACCCACCTGGGCGCGGATCCGGGCCACCTGCTCGTCCACGATGCTGCTGGAGGTCCAGGTCGGACGGCAGCCCGCGATGTCGTAGAGGAAGTGTTCCAACACCCGCTGACCGTGCTCGGAATGCAGCACCTCGGGGTGCCACTGGACGCCGGCCAGCCGGCGCTGGGTGTCTTCGAAGGCAGCCACGGTCGCCCGCGGCGACCGGGCGGTGACCAGGAAGCCCTCGGGCGCCGCCACAACCTCGTCCCCGTGCGACATCCAGCAGGTGAGGCTCTGTGGCAGCCCGTCCAGCAGCCTGCCGGGTTCCAGTACCGACACCACCGTCCGGCCGTACTCCCGCTGCCCGGTCTGCGCGACGGTACCACCGAGCGCCTGCGCCATCGCCATGAACCCGTAGCAGATGCCGAAGACCGGCACCTGGTGCGCCAGCAGTTCGGCATCCAGCTGCGGCGCCCCGGGCTCATAGACCGAACTCGGCCCACCGGAGAGGATCACCGCCGAGGGCTTCCGGGCGATGATGTCGGCGACGCTGGCGGTGTGCGGCACGATCTCGGAGTAGACCTTCGCCTCCCGGACGCGCCGCGCGATCAGCTGGGCGTACTGGGCGCCGTAGTCGACGACCAGCACCAGATCGTGCTCACGGGTCATGGGCGGCAGTCTATTGGCCGCCCGAGCCCGTCCGTCCCCCGCCCAGCAACCCGGGACACGGGGACGGTTCCCGGCGCCCGGGGACGGTTCCCTGTCCCAGCTTGTCAGGGCGACCTTTGGGGCGGGCCTGCCCTGGCGAGTGGCAGCCGCCCAGCCCGATCAGGGCGGTGCCCGGCTCAACGCGCCCGGCACCTTCGCGCCGCATATCATGGCCGGCCGGCGGCACTCACCGGATCGAAGCGCATCCGTACCGCATATAAGGCGGCGGGGGCTGCCGGCATGCGGCGTCAATGCGCGTCAATAGGTTCAGGTTGCGGTTCCGCTCGGCATATGCGGCGCGAATGTGCGAACTGCGCGAGCGGCGACAGTCGTCTGCCAGAGCCAGTGGGGACAACGACCCTGCCCGCTTCACCGCACGGCTCTCAAGCCTCCATACCCGCTTGACAAGGTGGGACAAGGAACCGTCCCCGGGCGCCAGGAACCGTCCCCGTGTCCCAGGTGTCCTATGGGTGGCAGTCCAGTGGCCGGGTTGAGCGCCGACGTCTTGGTGGATGGACGAGTTGACCGAACGTTGAAACGTCCACTACCGTTCCAGGCATGTTCTCGACGCACGCCGCACTGATGTGTTGCTGTCGCGTGCCGTCGATGGACTGCTGTCGCGCGAACTGAGTCGTTCCCGCTCGACAATCACTCCATCCGACGCCCGGAAGTACCTGGGTGCGGGTTTCGCGTCTCCGGTGCTTCGGGCCCTAGCCCAGCAGTATCCGCACTACAGGAGATCCGATGACATTCAATCCCGACACCCTGGCCGTCCACGCCGGCCAGGAAGAAGCCGATCCGGCGACCAACTCGCGCGCCGTCCCGATCTACCAGACCACCTCGTACGTCTTCGACGACACCCAGCACGCCGCCGACCTGTTCGCGCTGGCCAAGCCGGGCAACATCTACACCCGGATCATGAATCCGACCCAGAACGTCCTGGAGACCCGGGTGAACGCCCTGGAGGGCGGCATCGGCGCGCTCGCCACCGCCTCCGGCTCGTCCGCTGTCACCTACGCGGTGCTCACCCTGGCCGGCGCCGGCGACAACATCGTCGCCCTCTCCACCCTCTACGGCGGCACCTACGCGCTGTTCGCCCACACCCTGCCGCAGTTCGGCATCGAGACCCGGTTCGTCGACCCGAGCAAGCCCGAGGAGCTCGCCCAGTACGTGGACGATCGCACCAAGCTGGTGTTCGGCGAGACCATCGGCAACCCGGCGATCAACGTGATCGATCTGGACGCCTGGTCGGCCGCGGCCCACGCCCAGGGGCTGCCGTTCGTGGTGGACAACACCGTCGCCACCCCGCTGCTCTCCCGGGTCTTCGACCACGGCGTGGACATCTCGGTCCACGCCGCCACCAAGTACCTCGGCGGCCACGGCACCTCGCTGGGCGGGGTGATCGTCGACTCCGGCAAGTTCGACTGGGCCGCGCACGCCGAGCGCTTCCCGTCCCTGACCGGACCGGACGGCGCCTACCACGGCGTGGTGTGGACGGACGCGGCCGGCCCGGCCGCCTTCATCATCCGGGCGCGCACCGTGCTGCTGCGCAACACCGGCGCCGCGATCTCGCCGTTCAACGCCTGGCAGATCCTGCAGGGGGTCGAGACCCTCCACCTGCGGATGGAGCGGCACTCGTCCAATGCCCTGGCGGTGGCCCGCTACCTCGAGCAGCACGACGCCGTGGAGTGGGTGAACTACCCCGGGCTGGAGTCCTCGCCGTACAAGGCGGTCGCCGACCGGGTGCTGACCGGACGCGGCTACGGCGGCCTGCTCTCCTTCGGCTTGAAGGCCGGACGCGAGGCCGGCAGCCGGCTGGTCGAGGCGCTGCAGCTGTTCAGCCACCTGGTGAACATCGGCGACGCCAAGTCGCTGGTCGTCCACAGCGCCAGCACCACCCACTCCCAGCTCACCGACGACGAACTGGTGGCCGCCGGGGTCGCCCCGGAGATGGTCCGCCTCTCGATCGGCATCGAAGACCCGGAGGACCTGATCGCCGATCTCGAGCAGGCCCTGATCACCGCCAGCCAGACCAACTGACCAGTACTGAAAGAAGGAGAAGGACATGAGCTACTTCAAGGACGCCACCGAACTGATCGGCCGCACCCCGCTGGTCAAGATCAACCGCCTCTACGGCGACTCCCCGGCCACCGTGCTGGCCAAGCTGGAGTACTACAACCCGGCGAACTCGGTGAAGGACCGGATCGGCGTCTCGATCATCGACGCCGCCGAGGCCGACGGCTCGCTGCAGCCCGGCGGCACCATCGTCGAGGGCACCTCGGGCAATACCGGCATCGCGCTGGCCTGGGTGGGCGCCGCCCGCGGCTACAAGGTGATCATCACCCTGCCCGAGACCTTCTCCAAGGAGCGTCGCGCCGTGCTGCGGGCGCTCGGTGCCGAGTTGGTGCTGACTCCGGCCGCCGAGGGTGTCCCCGGCGCGAACGCCCGGGCCGAGGAGATCGCCGCCAGCATCCCGGGTGCGATCGTGGCCCACCAGTTCGACAACCAGGCGAATGTGGACGTCCACCGCCGCACCACCGCCGAGGAGATCTGGGCCGACACCGACGGCCAGGTCGACATCGTGGTGTCCGGCGTGGGCACCGGTGGCACCATTACCGGCGTCGGCCAGGTGCTGAAGGAGCGCAAGCCCAGCGTCCAGCTCTACGCGGTGGAGTCCGCCGAGTCGGCGGTGCTCTCCGGCGAGCCGAAGGGTCCGCACAAGATCCAGGGGATCAGCCCGGGCTTCATCCCGTCGATCCTCGACCTGGGCGTGGTGGACGGAATCATCAAGGTGACCTCCGACGACGCCATTGAGTGGGCCCGCCGGGTGGCCAAGGAGGAGGGCCTGCTGCTCGGCATCTCCTCCGGCGCCGCGCTGCGGGCCGCCGCCGACCTGGCCGCCGACCCGGCCAACGCCGGCAAGACCATCGTGGTGGTGACCCCCGACTGGGGCGAGCGCTACCTGACCACCCCGCTGTACGCCGACCTGCTCGACTGACGCGGCTCACCGGTCCCCAGGCCGCGCGGCGCGCGCTTGGGGATCGGCCACGGTGGCATCGAGGCTCGACCGCCCGGTCAGCCACCATCCCAGGACCTTCGGCCCGCCCCCATCGGATCTCCGGGGCGGGCCGGAGCCCGTTTCAGCGCCGGGACCCGGCCCGATCCGCTCCCGTCGGGCCGCTGACCCGGACCGGCGCGGACACTTTCTGCCATATCTGCACTCCGGCTGCCAGATATGTCGGCCAGGCCCACTATTTGGCGGAAACTGCCCGGCCGGTCGGCATCCCGGCCTGAGACCCGGCAGCTCGCCGAGGCAGCGGCACTGCTCCGACACCGGCGGACGGGGCAGCCGGAATGCGCCACAATGGGCCCACCACGATGGACGGAGCCGCATGCATCCACTGTTGAAGGCCGCGCGGAACCGGATCCGGGAGGATCTGGACGCCGCCATGCGCGAGGACCCGGCCGCGACCTCGCGGATGCTGGTGGCGCTCACCTACCCCGGCGTCCACGCGGTCTGGGTCTACCGGCTGGCCCACCGGCTCTGGCTGCGCGGCCCGGTGTTCAAACCGCTGGCCCGGATCCTCTCCCAGCTGGCCCGGTTCTTCACCGGCGTGGAGATCCACCCCGGGGCGAGGATCGGCCGCCGGTTCTTCATCGACCACGGCATGGGGGTGGTGATCGGCGAGACCGCCGAGGTGGGCGACGACGTCCTGATGTACCACCAGGTCACCCTGGGCGGCCGCTCCCGCGGCCGGTTCAAGCGCCACCCCACGATCGGCAGCAACGTCCTGCTCGGCGCCGGCGCGAAGATCATCGGCCCGATCACCATTGGCGACGGCACCAAGATCGGCGCCAATGCCCTGGTGGTCAAGGACGTGCCGCCGAACTCGGTGGTGACCGGCATCCCGGCCAATACCTCCCCCGGCGACATCGTCGCCTGACCGCCGCGGAGCGGTCAGCCGGTGATCACCCCGGCGGCCAGGTTCGCGATCACGTGCACCGCGGCGCCCGGGACGAAGGTGCCGGTCCGGTGCCGTAGCCAGCCCAGCAGCCAGCCAGCTGCGAACTGCACCGGCAGGATCGGCCACAGCCGCGGGTCGACCAGCAACAGCGCCAGGTGGGGAAGCAGGAACAGCACCGCCTGCACCAGGTTGCCCCAGCCGAAGCCCAACCGCCGGAACAGGACGCCACCCAGCAGCCCCCGGAACAGCACCTCCTCGCCGACCGCCCGGAGCACCACCGCCAGCAGGGCCGTCGGCGACGTGACCCGAGCGACCGAGACCCCCGGCAGCCCGATCACCTCCGACGGGATCAGCACGATCGCCAGCCAGGCGGTCAGCACCAGCGCCGGCAGCAGCACCGCTGCCCAGCCGTAGGCCGAGCGGTCGCCCCAGCCGATGCCGGCCCGGCTGCAGGCCGACCGCAACGTCCGGTTCGGTCCGCGCGACTGCACGATCAGATAGCCGATGGTCGGCAGGCAGAACAGCACGAACTCCGCCATGCCTCCAACCTAACTCCCACCGCGGAGTCGCGTGGGCGATAGCCCAACACCGGCCGCGCCGCCCCTGGCCGGGGCGCGTGCCCACGTAGTGAGGGCCGGAACCCGGGCCGGGGACGTCCCCTAGGCTGGCGGGGTGCAGACCGACCCCGAACTCGACCGCCTGCGCGGTTCGATCGACAACCTCGACACCGCGATCATCGCCCTGCTGGCCGAGCGGTTCAAGATCACCCAGCAGATCGGGGTGCTGAAGCACGAGCGGGGGCTGGCCCCGGCCGACCCGGAGCGCGAGGTGCAGCAGATCGCCCGGCTGCGGCGGCTGGCGATCGCGTCCAATCTCGATCCCGAGTTCGCCGAGAAGCTGCTGAGCTTCATCGTCGCCGAGGTGGTCCGGCACCACGAGGCGATCGCCGCCGAGCAGTCCGCCGGCTGAGCCGGAGGTCCGCACCGGGCGCACAGCTGCCCGACAGCTTGGCCGGGTACGGTGGTGGCCACGACCGTTTCCCGATGCCGCCCGCGGAGAGTTCCACCGACCATGACGAAGCTGACCGCCGCCCTCGCCGCCGCCTGCCTGGCGCTGGCCCTGACCGCCTGCACCAGCCCGGTCGACGCCACTCCGAACACCTCGGAACCGAGCGCCACCGCTTCCGCCGGGACGCCCGCGGTCGACCGTGACCCGCAGGGCAACCTGCCCACCATCACGTTCGGCGCCGACGGCGTCCCGACCATGACCGCGGTGCCGGACGATCCGCCGACCGTGATCAGCGTGAAGACGCTGAAGTCCGGGGACGGTGCGACCATCGGCCCCAACGACTTCATCACCGTCGACTACGCCGGCTTCCTGTGGACCGACGGCAGCGAGTTCGACTCCTCCTTCGGCACCGGCGAGCCGGCGCGTTCGCTGATCAGCGCGGTGGTGGACGGCTGGACCTACGGCCTGGCCGGTACCCGGGTGGGCGACCGGGTGTTGCTGGTGGTGCCACCGGAGTACGGCTACGGCGACCTGGAGGACGAGGCGATCCCGGCCAACTCCACCCTGGTGTTCGTGGTCGATCTGCTGGACAGCCAGCAGGTCGACACCGGCGCCCTGGCCCAGGCCGAGCCCACCGGCGCTGTGCTGCCCACCGGGCTCAGCATCGAGGGCAGCCCGGGCGCCCAGCCGACCCTGGTGTTCGCCGACGACGCCCCCGAGCCGACCGAGTTGCAGACCATCGTGCTGGCCAAGGGAACCGGGCCGGAGATCACCGAGAACGACACCCTGCTGTATCACCTGACCAGCAGTTACTGGCTCGATGAGACCAACTCCACCTGGTCGGGACCGTTCGAGCAGGCGGAGGCCGGCGGCACCGAGGAGACCATCGGTCAGACCGTCGGCACCCGGCTGCTGCTGGTCTACCCGGCCGACCCGGAGAACGAACTCCCGGCCGAAGTCGTGGTGCTCGACCTGGCGGCCACCATTCCGGACCTGTAGCCGGACCGGCAGGGCCGGCTCAGGTTCGCAGGCCGGCCTCAGGGGCGGTCCCGCCGCCGGCCGGTCCGGCGGTGTCGCACCGCCCACGCCACGCCGCCGGCCACCGCCAGCCCCCCGACCGCCCACGGCCACCGGGCCGGATGGACGGCGGGCGCCGCCGCCTCGCTGCCGGCCAGGCGAACCTCGCCGCGACCGCCGTCCACGGTGATCAGGTCGCCGGTGGCGATCCGGGCGGTGGCCGACCCCGTCCCGAGCACCGCCGGGATGCCGTACTCGCGGGCGACGATCGAACCGTGGCTGAGCACCCCGCCGATGTCGGTCACCACCCCGCCCGCCACCGCGAACAGCGGGGTATAGGCGGGGGTGGTGATCTCGGCCACCAGGATCTCTCCCGGGGTGAAGTCGGCGAAGTCGGCCGGACCGGAGATCACTCGGGCCGGGCCGGTCACCACGCCGCCGCTGCCGGCATTGCCGTGCAGCACGTCCCCGCTGTCGTCGGCCACCTTGGCGGGCAGGAACCTGTCCCAGCTGCTCATCGCGCGACTCCGCGGCAGGTACTGCGGTGGCCGCAGCCGGGACTGGCCCCGCTGCAGCGCCCGGCGTTCGGCGATCCGGTCGCCGATCTCCGGTAGCCCCGCGCCACCGGCCGCCCGCTCCACTTCCGGCCGGGTCAGCCAGAACACCTCGTCGGGGTCGGCCAGCACACCCTGGGCGACCAGCCGGCGGCCCAGCTCGGCCAGCAGCCGCCGCATCACCGGCCAGGCCAGGCCCTGCGCGGCCAGCGCGTCCTCCCGGATCGGGACGATCCGCTGCGCCCAGCGCAGGGTCCGCTCCACCAGGCCGCGCCGAACCGGGTCGAGGGAAGCCAGCAGCTCGGCCGTCGCCCGTTCCCGGTCGGCGGCCAGCGAGGCCTGCCGGGCGTACGGATCCGAGCCCTGCCCGGTCAGCCCGAACCGCAGCGCCTGCAGGATCGGCCCGGGCTGCTCGGCCGGCGTCGGGTGGACGAAGTCCAGGTCGTAGACGGTGTGGCCGAACTCGGCCAGGTAGCCGGTCAGCCGCTGCTGCCACCCCGCCCAGCTCTCGGGCGATACCCCGGGCGGGACGGCACCGACCGGATCCACCGCCGGGTCGGTCAACGCGGCGGTCAGCGCGGCATCCTGCCGCACCCAGCCGGCGAGCTGCCACAGCGCCTTCTCCGCCAGCACCGGCGCGGAGTCGAAGCCGAGCAGGTAGCGCTCGGCCGATACCCGCCGGGCACCCAGCAGGGTGCGGTGCAGCGCGATCCAGGCCACCTCGGCGGTCCCGGTCAGCGGAATGATGGTCTGCACCGCGGTGTAGTAGCGGCAGCCGGCCAGCAGCAGTTCCTCCACCCCGCCGAGCAGTTCGAGCGGCGAGAGCGCGGTCAGGTCGCGTTCGGTCCAGGCCGCCACCACCGCCCGGTAGGCGGGCAGCGCACCGTCCCGCCAGCGCTCGACGAACCGCCCGGCGTTGGCGTACAGCTGCGGCATGGCCGTCAGCGAGAGCCGGGCGTAGTCCAGCATCGCCCCACGGGAGTACCGGTAGTAGGCGTAGCCGTTGATCGTCGGAAACCCCTGATCCAACGGCGCCGGCGGTGCCGCGCCGGGTTCGCTCGGACCACGCAACTCGTTCATCAGGTCGGCCAGGCTGGCCGGCACCATCTCGGCCATCAGGTCGGCGAACAGCGGGGTGAGCGGATTGGGCAACTGCTCGACGATGCTGGCCCGGAAGTACAGGTTCCCGGGCTGGCACGGCCACTCGTCCGGCACCTCGACGGTCGGTTCCGGCAGGGCGGTGATCGGACGGGCCTGCAGCAGGTGGAAGCCGGCGCCGTCCAGCGCCCACTCGATATCCTGCGGGACGCCGAAGTGGGCCTCCACCCGGTCGCCGATCCGGGCCAGCGCGATCGCCTGCCGATCGCTCAGCGGGGACGGTGGCCGCTCGCCCGCCGTCCAGGCCTGCTCGCCGGCCGCCAGGGTCGGGTCGGGACGGACCACCGCCGGCTCGCCGCGGCTGAACCGCACCACCTCGTGGCGGTCGCGGTCGATCACGAAGCTGTCCGGGTTGACCGTGCCGGAGACCACCGCCTCACCCAGCCCGCGGGCGGCGGTGATCACCGCCTGCCGGCGGTTGCCGGTGACCGGATCGGCGGTGAACATCACCCCGGCCGCCACCGCCGGCACCATCAGCTGCACCACCACCGCTATCCCCAGCCCGGCCTCGTCGACGCCGCGTTCCCGGCGGTAGGCGACCGCCCGTTCGGAGTACAGCGACGCCCAGCAGTCGGCGACCGCGGCGACCACCGCCGGCTCACCGTCGATGTCGAGGAAGGTCTCCTGCTGGCCGGCGAAGCTCGCCTCGGCCAGGTCCTCCGCGGTGGCCGAGGAGCGGACGGCGACCCGGGCGCCCGAGGTGCCCACCAACTCCCGCCACGCCCGGCCGATCTCGGTTGCGATCGCGGTCGGCACCGATCCGTCCGGCGCCCGCCTTTGGTAGGCGTGGGTGGTGACCACGAAGCCGCCGGGAACGTCGAAGCCGGCCCGGATCAACTCGCCGAGGTTCGCTGCCTTGCCGCCGACCTCGGCCAGCTCGGCCGCCTGATCCAGCCATACGATGGCGGACATCAGAACTCCTTCGCGGGCCGCCGGAAGGCGACCCCCGGATTCGAGCTTATGCCCGCCGTCCAGCGGCGGCGCGCGACCGGCTGGCGCATTGCAAGAACTTGCGTACACTTTCAGCCATGGCTGGTCGACTTTCCATCGTGGCGGACAAGGTTGGCGTCAGCGAGGCCACGGTCTCGCGGGTGCTGAATGGCCGTCCGGGGGTCTCCCAGGCCACCCGGGACGCCGTGCTCACGGCCCTCGACGTACTCGGCTACGAACGGCCGACCAAGCTGCGCGGCGACCGCAACCGGCTGGTGGGCCTGGCCCTGCCCGAACTGGGCAACCCGATCTTCCCGGCCTTTGCCGAGGTGATCGGCGGCGCGCTGGCCCAGCAGCGGTTCACCCCGGTGCTGTGCACCCGGACGGCGGGCGGCATCACCGAGGCGGAGTACGTCGAACTGTTGCTCGACCAGCATGTCTCCGGGGTGATCTTCGTCGGCGGCCTGTTCTCCGAGCGGGCGGCCGACCACAGCCACTACCGCCGGTTGCACTCCCTCGGCCTTCCGGTGGTGCTGATCAACGCCGCGGTCGAGGCGATGCCCTTCGCCCGGGTCTCCTGCGACGACGGCCTGGCGATGGAGCAGGCGCTCGGCCACCTGCTCTCGCTCGGCCACGAGCGGGTCGGGCTGCTGCTCGGCCCCGAGGATCACGTGCCCTCCGAACTGAAGCTCGCCGGCGCCGAACGGCTCGCCCACCGCTACGGACGCAAGCTGGCCCCCGAGCTCGTCGCGCACAGCCAGTACTCCCTGGAGGCCGGCCAGGCCTCCTCCGCCCAGCTGCTTGAGGCCGGCGCCACCGGGATCGCCTGCGCCTCGGACATGCTGGCGCTGGGCGCCATCCGCGCGGTCCGCCGGGCCGGCCGGAAGGTGCCCGACGACGTGTCGGTGGTGGGCTACGACGATTCGGCGCTGATGAACTCCACCGAACCCGCGCTGACCACCGTGCGGCAGCCGATCGAACCGATGGGCCGGGCCGCGGTCGATCTGCTGGCCCGGATGATCAACGGCGGCGCCACGCCCAACCAGGAACTGTTGTTCGAGCCCGAACTGGTGGTCCGGTCGTCCACCGCCGCCCGGCGCTGATCGGTGGGGCTGGGGAGGGTCGAGCCGGCGACTGGGCCTCGAAGGATCCGTTCCGACCCTTCGACAGGCTCAGGGAGCGTTCCACCCCGGCAGCGACCTGGCCCGGGGACGGCCCTTCGACAGGCTCGGGGAGGTTCCTACGCCGGCGGCGGCCTGGCCCGCTCGACCCTCCGAAGAGCTCGCTGCGTCCGTCGATCTGAGCCGCGTCCGGTCGCGATTTAATAACGGAACAGTTTAGTTCTTGCGTTCTTTCAGTCGATCTCTTACGTTAGTCCTGTCACGCACCACAGGTGGGTGATCAGCATTGGACGAGGGGGTTCCGTGAACGCGTCGGTCGCGCACCAGTGGTGGCGGGAGGCCGTCATCTACCAGATCTACCCGCGCAGCTTCGCCGACGGCAATGGCGACGGCACCGGCGATCTGGCGGGCGTCCGCTCCCGGCTGCCCTACCTCCGCGACCTCGGGGTGGACGCGGTCTGGTTCACCCCCTGGTACCTCTCCCCGCTGGCCGACGGCGGCTACGACGTCGCCGACTACCGGCGGATCGATCCGGCCTTCGGCACCCTGGCGGAGGCCGAGGCACTGATCCGCGAGGCCGCCGACCTGGGCATCCGCACCATCATCGACGTCGTCCCGAACCACATCTCCGACGCCCACCCCTGGTTCCGGGCGGCGCTGGCCGCCGAACCCGGCTCGCCGGAACGCGACCGGTTCTGGTTCCACCCCGGCAACGGGCCGGGCGGCGACCAGATCCCCACCCACTGGGTGTCCAGCTTCCAGGGCGCCACCTGGAGCCGCACCACCAACCCCGACGGGACGCCCGGCGAGTGGTACCTGCACCTGTTCACCCCCGAGCAGCCGGACGTGAACTGGAACCACCCCGACGTCCGCGCCGAGCACGAGGCCGTGCTGCGGTTCTGGTTCGACCGGGGGGTGGCCGGCATCCGGATCGACTCCGCCGCCGTGATCATCAAGGATCCGGCCTTCCCGGAGGTGCCGGCCGACGAGGCGTCCATCCCGCCGGGGCAGCACCCGTTCATCGATCGGGACGGCATCCACGACGTCTACCGCGGCTGGCGGGCGGTCGCCGACTCCTACGACCCGCCGCGGGTGCTGGTCGGCGAGATCTGGCTGCCCGACGCGCAGCGGTTCGCCGCCTACCTGCGCCCCGACGAGATGCACACCGCGTTCAACTTCGACTTCATGTCCCGGCCCTGGGACGCCGCCGAGCTGCGCGCCTCGATCGACGCCACCCTGGCCGCCCACCGGCAGGTCGGCGCACCGGCCACCTGGGTGCTCTCCAACCACGACATCACCCGCCCGGTCACCCGATACGGCCGGCAGGAGACCTCCTTCGCGTTCGCCGCCAAGCGGTTCGGCACCCCCACCGATCTCGCCCTGGGCCAGGCCCGCGCCCGGGCCGCCTGCCTGCTCACCGCCGCCCTGCCCGGCAGCCTCTACATCTATCAAGGCGACGAGCTCGGCCTGCCCGAGGACGAGGAACTCCCGCTGGAGGCCATCCAGGATCCGATGCACTTCCGCTCCGGCGGCACCGACCCGGGCCGGGACGGCTGCCGCGTCCCGCTGCCCTGGACCTCCGATCCGGCCGCCAACCACGGCTTCTCCTCCCCCGTCCCCGCTCTCCCCACCGCCGATCGACGGGTGCTCGCCCCGGCCCGGGCCTGGCTCCCCCAGCCGTCATGGTGGGGCGAGTACGCGGTGGACGCCGAGACCGCCGACCCCGGCTCGATGCTCCAGCTCTACCGCCGGGCGCTGGCGCTGCGCCGCGCCGCGGCCGAGCTGCGGACCGCCCCGTTGGCCTGGTGGGAACTCGGCCCGGAGCTGCTCGCCTTCACCCGCGGCCGGTTCGGCTGCGTGGTGAACCTGGGCAGCAGTTCCGTCCCGCTGCCGCCCGGTGCCGAACCACTGCTCGCCAGCCGACCGCTCACCGCCGACCGCCTCGACCCCGACACCGCGGTCTGGCTGAAGCTCCCCGATTCCGACCACAACCCAGCAGACCACCGCGAGCCCGCCCGGTAACAACCGGACGGGAGCACGCCGAGAAAGGAACCGACGAAGATGTCCACTACGATCCGCAGGCTCATCGCAGGCCTCGGGGTGGTCGCCCTGACCGCCGCTGCCGCCGCCTGCAGTTCCCCGTCCCCCGCGCCGTCCTCACCCGGGACGAGCCCCACCGACGCGCCGGCCAGTTCGGCGCCCGCCCAGGTCGACCTGAACGTGGTCGGCCTGCTGCCCGGCGCCACCCCGGAGGCCCAGGCCAACCTGGCCAACCAGGTGAAGCTGTTCGAGGCGGCCAACCCGAACATCAAGGTGACCACCCACGAGTACGAGTGGAAGGCCACCACCTTCGCCGCCGACCTGGCCGGCGGCACCCTGCCGGACGTGTTCGAGATCCCGTTCACCGACGCCAAGACGCTGATCGCCAACGGCCAGATCGCCGACATGAACGACCAGCTGGCCGAGTTCCCGTTCGGCGGCGCGTTCAACCCCAATGTGCTGCAGTACGGCCAGGGCCCGGACGGCCACGCCTACGCCATCCCGGCCAAGTCGGTCTACGGCATCGGCCTGCACTACAACCGTGACCTGTTCAGCAAGGCCGGGCTCGACCCCGACAAGCCGCCGACCACCTGGGACGAGATCCGCAGCTACGCCAAGCAGATCGCCGATAAGACCGATGCCGCCGGCTACGTCCAGATGACCCAGTCCGGCACCGGCGGCTGGCAGCTGACCGTCGCCACCTATGCCCGCGGCGGCCGGATGGAATCGGTGGACGGCAACGGCAAGGCGACCGCCACCCTCGACAACCCGGCCACCAAGGCCGCGCTGCAGTTCCTGAAGGAGCTGCGCTGGAACGATGACTCCGCCGGTTCGAACTTCAACCTCGACTGGTCCAGCATCAACCAGGCCTTCGCCGCCGGCCAGATCGGCATGTACACCTCGGGGCAGGATGTCTACACCTCGCTGGTGCAGGCGAACTCGATCAACCCCGACAGCTACGGGCTGACCATGATCCCGCTGGAGGGCGCGGACGCCGGCGTGCTCGGCGGCGGCACCATGGCGGCGGTCAAGGCCGGTTCGTCCGACGACATCCGGCAGGCCGCGGCGAAGTGGATCTCGCACTGGTACCTCTCCCGCTACACCAGCGAGGAGGCCGCCCTGGCGTTCAACCAGCAGGCCTTCGATGACAAGCAGCCGGTCGGCACCCCGGAGCTGCCGATGTTCTCCGACCAGAACCTCGCCCAGTACCGCGAGTGGATCAAGCCGCTGACCAACGTCCCGCTGGCCCAGATGACCGGCTTCACCGAGAAGATCGGCTCGGCCAAGATCCTGAACGAGCCGCCGGTGGCCACCCAGGACGTCTACGCCGCCCTCGACCCGGTGGTCCAGGCCGTCTTCACCGACAAGAACGCCGACATCGACGCCCTGCTGGCCGACGCCAACAAGACCGCCCAGCGCGCCATCGACCGGGCGCAGGGCTGAGCCCGACCCGACCCCTGGGGTGCCGGACCGCCACCGTGGCCCGGCACCCCACGATTCCCACTAGGGTCACCATCAAGCCGTTGCGAGGAGAGCGATGACCGCCGCACCGCCGGCCGCCCACCGCCGGCCCAGCCTGGCCGGCTGGGTTCGCCGGGGTGGCCTGACCACCCTGGTCTTCGCGCTGCCGATGATCCTGATCTTCGGGCTGTTCTCGCTGTGGCCGATCCTGCGGTCGGTGGTGATGGCCTTCCAGCAGACCAACCTGACCGGCACCTCCAGTTGGGTGGGTCTGGAGAACTTCGGGTGGGTGCTGACCGACCCGGATCTGCCGATCGCGATCCGCAACACCGGCTACTTCGCGCTGCTCGCCCTGGTGATCGGCTTCCCACTGCCGCTGATCGGCGCGGTGCTGCTGAACGAGGTGCGGCGGCTGAAGGGCTTCTTCACCGCCCTGGCCTACCTGCCGGTGGTGATCCCGCCGGTGGTGGCGGTGCTGCTGTGGCGGTTCTTCTACGACGGCTCGGCCAGTGGCGTGTTCAACCAGCTGCTCGGCTGGATCGGGCTGGGGCCGTTCCCCTGGCTGAACGACGCCGCCTGGGCGATGCCCTCGCTGGTGATCGAAGCCACCTGGGCCGGTGCCGGCGGCACCCTGATCATCTACCTGGCCGCGCTGGTCGGCGTCCCCGGTGAGCTGTACGAGGCCGCCGAACTGGACGGCGCCGGGATCTGGCGGAAGATCTGGCACGTCACCCTGCCGCAGCTGCGCGGGGTGCTGTTCATCACCCTGATCCTGCAGCTGATCGCCACCGCCCAGGTGTTCCTGGAGCCCTACCTGTTCACCGGCGGCGGCCCCAACAAGGCGACCCTCACCATCCTGCTGATGATCTACAACTACGCCTTCGGCGCCTCGCTCGGCTCCGACTACGGCGCCGCCACCGCGCTGAGCATGATGCTGGCCGCCTTCCTGGCGCTGTTCTCGCTGCTCTACTTCCGGCTCACCCGCTCGTGGAGCCAGTCGTGAGCGCCCAGCTGGACGGCGCGCGCCGTCGCCGGCCGCCGCTGGTGCCCGGCGACCGCGGCGTCCTCTCCGACTTCGACCGCCGCAGCCCCGGCGTGCGGGGGTCGCTGGGCGTGATCAACGTGGTGCTGCTGGTGGTGCTGGTGATCGCCTGCCTCGGCCCGCTGCTGTTGCTGATCAAGTTCGCCATCACCCCCACCCAGGACATCCTGCGGGACCCGCTGGCGATCTTCCCCAACGGCGTCCGATGGGACAACCTCAGCCGGGCCTGGAACGACGTCCAGATCAACCGGTACTTCCTCAACACCGTCGTGCTGGCGGCCGGGTCGTGGTTCTTCCAGCTGCTGGTCGCCACCACCGGTGGCTACGTCCTGTCGGTGCTGCGGCCGAAGTACGCCAAGCTGCTCAACGGGCTGGTGATCTCGACCCTGTTCGTCCCGGCGGTGGTGCTGCTGGTGCCGCTCTACCTGACCGTCCTGAACCCGCCGCTGATCGGCCACTCGCTGCTCAACACCTACTGGGCGGTCTGGCTGCCGTCGGCCGCCAGCGCCTTCAACGTGGTGATCGTCTCCCGGTTCTTCGACTCGCTGCCCCGGGAGGTGTTCGAGGCCGCCCGGGTGGACGGCGCCGGTCCAGTCCGGCTGTTCACCGCGATCGTGCTGCCGATGTCGAAGCCGATCCTGGGGGTGGCCTCGGTGTTCGCCATCATCGCCAGCTGGAAGGACTTCCTCTGGCCGCTGCTGGTGCTCAAGCAGCCCGACCTGCAGCCGCTCTCGGTGCGGCTGCCCAGCATTCAGGCGCAGACCGACCTGGGGGTGTTCCTGGCGGCGCTGGCGATCTCGACGGTGGTGCCGGTGATCATGTTCCTGGTCTTCCAGCGGGCCTTCCTGCGCGGCGCCGGGATGAGCGGGGCGGTGAAGGGCTGAGCCGGTTCAGCCCTGCCAGCCGTAGATCAGCAGCGAGTAGCCGGCGATGGTGAGTTCCGCGCTGGCGTCCAGGCCGTCGTAGCCGTCCGCGGTGGCGATCAGGTCGCCGCTGGGGTGGTCGCCGAAGCCGTCGGAATAGACCGAGGCGTCGCTGTTGAACCGCAGCCGCCACGTCCCCGGCGCGGGTAGCCCGATCCGGTAGTCGCCGCGCGCCTGGTGGGAGAGGTTCGCCACCACCACCACGTCGTCGCCCGGGCCGTGGTCGCGCCACCGCTGGAAGGCCAGCAGGTTGGCGCCGGGGTTGTCGTGGAAGACCAGCAGCCCCTGGCCGGTGAGACCCGCCGTGCCGCCGTCGGCATTGAGCCGCAGCCGGATCAGATCCCGGTAGAGCCGGACGATGCCGTGGAACTCCTCGTTCAGGTGCCAGTCCAGCGGCACGTCGTCCCGGAACCAGCCGCCCTCCAGGAACTCCTGGCCCTGGAAGATCATCGGGATACCGGGCGAGGTGAACACCAGGCCGGCGCCCAGCGTCGACCGCTTCCGGGCGTACCAGCCGGTCGGGTCGTCGGCGTCCACCTCCTGCGGGACGCGGGCCTTGCCATTGGCCACCTCGTCGTGGGATTCGGTGTAGATCACCCGGGCGAAGGCGTCGCCATAGGAGTACCCGATGGCGGTGGCCACCTCGGCGGTGGAACGCCAGGCGTCGTCGGCGACGATGATCGCCTCCCGCACCGGGTGGACGAACTGGGCATCCCACTGGGCGTGGAAGGCCGCCCCCTCCGGGCCGGTCGAACTCACCGCCGGATCGGAGTGCAGATCCTCGGCGATCAGGATCTTGTCCGGGAACCTCTCCCGCACATCGGTGTTGATCCAGCGGCACAGGCTCCAGCCCTCGGGGATGTTCATCGTGGTGGCGTCCACGCTGCGCATGTAGGGGGTCATGTCGTAGCGCAGCCCGTCCAGGTGGAACTCGGTGAGCCAGCGCAGCGCGTTGTCGTGGATGAACTGCCGCACCTCGCCGCGGCCGTAGTCGGGACGGGTGTCGCCCCACGGGGTGGCCGACCGCCAGTCGTTGTAGAAGTAGATCCCGCCCTTGCCGTCCTGACTCCAGCCGTCGAACTGCCACAGGTTCAGGTCGGACGGGCCGAAGTGGTTGTAGACCACGTCCTGGATCACCGCGATGCCGAGCCGGTGGGCCTGCCTGACCAGCGCCTTCAGCGCGTCCGGGCCGCCGTAGGCGCTCTCCACCGCGAAGATGTGGGCCGGGTTGTAGCCCCAGGAGTAGTCGCCGGCGAACTCGGCCACCGGCATGATCTGGATGGCGTTGGCGCCCAGCTTCACGATGTGGTCGAGCCGGTCGGTGACGTCGCGCAGGTCGCCCACCCCGTCCGGGTCATTGTCGGCGAAGGTGCCGACGTGCAGCTCGTAGATCACCAGTTCGTTGTGCGGCGGGCAACCGAAGTCGTCGCCCTCCCAGTCGAAGGCGGCGTGGTCGTAGATCACCCCGTTGCCCACCGAGTTGGTCACCTGGGCGGCGTAGGGATCGACCTTGGAGAGGGTCTGCTCGCCGTTGACCAGTTCGAACCGGTACTCGTCGCCCACCTTCGCCCGCGGCGAGAAGCCGTACCAGTAGCCGTCCTGTTCCGGGGCGAGCGGGGTGGCGGCGGCGTCCCAGTCGTTGAAGTCGCCCACCACCGACACCGCCGAGGCGTGCGGCGCCCAGACCCGGAAGCCGGTGCCGTCGGGGCTGGTCAGGGCGCCCATCCCGGGCAGGTTCGGCTCAGTGCTCACCGGCCCATCGTTCCGCACCGGGCGACGGATGAACAGACTCTCATCCACGGTTCATCCCGCTCCCACCGGCGGATGATCGACTCTCCTCATCACGCGGCGAACCAGCCGCCCCCAGGAGAGGACGCTGAGATGAACACCACCAGACTTCGCCGGATCGCCTCGGTCGGCTTCGCGGCGGTGATGGCCGGCGGCTTCGCGCTGGCCATGTCGCCCACCGCCGATGCCGCCCCGACCGGGTACACCTGCAACGGCTACGCCGCCACCATCGTGGGCACCGACCGCAGCGAGGAGATCAACGGCACCTCCGGTCGCGACGTGATCGTCGCGCTGGGTGGCCATGACGAGATCGACGGCCGCGGCGGCAACGACGTCATCTGCGGTGGCGCCGGCAACGACGAGATCGAGGGCGGCTCGGGCAACGACTGGATCGACGCCGGCAGCGGCCACGACGAGGTCGACGGCGAGCGCGGCAACGACGTGATCTACGGCGGTTCCGGTCATGACTCGCTGGAGGGTGGCTCCGGCAGCGACCGGATCCACGGCGGTTCGGGCAACGACCACCTCGAGGGCGATTCCGGCAAGGACAAGCTCTACGGCAACTCCGGCCACGATCTGCTCGAGGGCGGCTCCGGCAAGGACAAGCTCTCCGGCGGCTCCGGCAAGGACATCCTGCGGCAGTACAAGGCCTCCGACCGGGTCGAGGACCGCTGGGAGGACCGGTACGGCTACGACGACTGACTCCCAGCAGTCGCGACCAGCCAGCGCCAGCCCAGGCATCGAGAGCCCGCCGTCCCCCAGGCGGGCTCTCGGCACCTGGGCTGGCGTTCGAGGTTGGGCCACCGGCGCGGTGACCGGTGCCCCCTCGATGGTCGTCGCGCGGATCCCTTGATCCGGAGTGCTTATGCTGGGCTGCGATGCCCACCCCTGATCTGACCGCTACCCAGCAGCGTCCGCACCCGACCCGCCGGACGGCGCCGGCGTGGCTGCTGTCGCCCACCGGCTGCGTCTGGCTGGGCTTGCTGGGGACGGCGCTGGTCGCCTGGGGCAGCACCCATCCCGAGTACTCGTTCTCCGGGACGTGGGCCAGCCCGGCGATCATGGCGCTGGCCACCCTGGTCCCGATCCCGGTCGACCGGGTGATGATCGGTCTCGGCACGGTGCTGCTGAGCTGGGCGTGGTGGCGGCAACGCCCCACCCGGTCGGTCACTCCCCCGCCGGCCGCCCTCGTCCTGGTGCTGTGGTCGCTGCCGCTGCTGCTGGCGCCGCCGGTGCTGAGCAACGACGCGGTGCTGTACGCCGACCTGGGCTGGATGCAGCTGCACGGCCTCAACCCCTACCAGGCCGGCCTGGCGGGCGGCGGCGGCCCGTTCGCCCCCCAGGTCGACCCGCTGTGGGCGGGCAACACCGTCGCCTATCCGCCGCTGGCGATCCTGGTCCAGGCCGCCGTGGTCGGGGTCAGCGGCGCCGATCCGTTCTGGTCGATCGCCGCGATGCGGCTGCCGGTGCTGCTCTCGCTGGCCGTGATGGCCTGGACGCTGCCCCGGATCGCCCGGCTGGCCGGGCTGCGCCCCCAGGGGGCCAGTTACTCCTCGCGGCTGACACCGCTCGTCGGGACGTCACCCGGGGGCGCGGTCCCCGCGCCTCGCGTGGCCGTCTATTCCTCGCGGCTGACGCCGCTCGTTGGGACGTCACGCGGGGGCGCGGTCCCCGCGCCTCGCGTGGCCGTCTGGCTGGGGTTGCTCAACCCGCTGGTGCTGCTGCATTTCGTCGGCGGCGCGCACAATGACGCCCCGATGGTGGCCCTCACGCTGCTGGCGATCTACCTGGTGCTGCGCGTACCCACCGCCTGGATGAGCCTGCTGGTGGCGCCGGTGCTGGTGGGGGTGGCGATGGCGCTGAAGCAGCAGGCCGGGTTGACGGTGATCGCGGTCGCCGGGCTGCCGGTGGCGGCGCAGCTGGCGGCGTCCGCGCTACCGGCCAGGCTGTGGCTGCTGGGCTGGCGGACGGCGGTCGCCACCGTCGTCACGGTCGCCAGCTTCGTCGGGATCTGCCTGGGCACCGGGCTCGGCTTCGGCTGGCTCGGCGGCCTGGACCTGATGGGCAAGGCCCCCACCCCGGCCCCGCTGGCGCTGATCTCCAAGGGCCTGGCCACCGTGGCCGCCTGGAACGGCGGCGACTACGACGCCGTGCTCGCGGTGGCCGGCCTGGTCGGCACCGGCGTCCTGCTGGTGGTGCTGGCCTGGGTGGTGATCCGGTTCGCCGACCGGCCGCTGGCGGCGGTGGCCTGGGGGTCGCTGGCGGTGGCCGTCCTCGGGCAGGCACTGCACCCCTGGTACCTGCCGTGGAGCCTGGCCCTGCTCGCCCTGGTTCCGCTCACCCGGCTGCAGCGCTGGTGGGTGTACGGCATCGCGTTGTGGTTCGTGAACTGGAACGCGATCCAGACCTCGATCTGGCACGGCGTCATCCCACCCACGCCCTGATCCCCGCCCAGCTTGCCCGGCATGGCAGGATCGACGTATGCGCGTGGCGATCGGCGGCAGCAGCGGCCTGCTGGGAACGGCCCTCACCCGGCATCTCCGCGAGCAGGGGCACGACGTCGTCCGCCTGGTGCGCAGCCATCCCACCGCTTCCGACCAGCGGCACTGGAACCCCGACGCCGGCCGGATCGACGCCCCCGGGCTGGCCGACGTCGACGCCGTGGTCAACCTGGCCGGCGCCCCGATCGGCGGCGGCCGGTGGACCAGGGAACGCAAGGCCGAACTACGCCGCTCCCGGATCTCCAGCACCCTCACGATCATCACCAGCCTCGACCCGGACGGCCGCTGTCAGCGGCTGCTGAACGGCTCCGCGATCGGCTACTACGGCGATGCCGACCTCGAGGTGGTGGACGAGACCACACCGCCGGGACGGGGCTTCCTGGCGCAGCTGTGCGTCGACTGGGAGGCGGCTGCCGGCCACTCCGCGGTGCCAACCGTCACGCTGCGGACCGGCAACGTCCTCACCCCCAGCGGCGGCTTTCTGGGGGCGCAGAAGGCGCTGTTCGCCGCCGGCCTGGGCGGCCGGATCGGCAGCGGACGCCAGTTCGTCTCCTGGATCGGGCTGACCGACTGGCTGCGCGCGGTCGCCTGGCTGCTGGACTCCGACCTCACCGGCCCGGTCAACCTGGTCGCCCCCAACCCGGTGACCAATGCCGCCTTCACCCGGGCCTACGGCCGGTTCCTGAACCGGCCCACCCTGATCCCGATGCCGCTGTTCGCCGTCCGCACCCTGTTCACCGGCGAGTTCGTCGACGAGGTGCTGCTGGCCAGCACCCGCGTCCGGCCGGCCAGACTGCTGGACGCCGGGTTCAACTTCGCCCAGCCCAACCTGACCCGCGCCTTCGCCGCCCTGCGCCAGGGCTGACACCCTGTCGCGCCACCGCCGAGCCCCCTCCTACTTTTTGCCAAATAGCCGCGCTGCGCGACAGATATGTCGCGGAGGTCGAGTATTTGGCAGATAGTAGGGCGGGTGATGACCTGAGGCCAAGCAGACCAGTCGGGTGGCATAGGATGATTTCCTCCCCGCCGACAGATTGAGAGCGTTGTGGTCGATCCCCTGACTCCGTCCGGTGTGCCAAGCCCGTTCGCGGCCCTCGGCCTGACCTTCGACGATGTGCTGCTGCAACCCAACGAGAGCGACGTGATCCCGTCCGCGGTGGACACCACCACCAGGATCAGCAAGCGGATCGAGGTGCGGCTGCCGCTGCTGAGTTCGGCGATGGACACCGTCACCGAGTCGCGGATGGCGATCGCCATGGCCCGCGAGGGCGGGATCGGCATCCTGCACCGCAACATGCCGGCCGACGAGCAGGCTCGCCAGGTCGACCGGGTGAAGCGCTCCGAAGCCGGCATGGTCGACTCCCCGATCACCATCGGCCCGGACGCCACCATCGGCGAGGCGGACGAGCTCTGCGGCCAGTTCCGGATCTCCGGCGTCCCGGTGGTGGACGAGCACCGCCATCTGCTGGGCATCGTGACCAACCGCGACATGCGGTTCGAGGAGGACCCCACCCGCCTGGTGCGCGAGGTGATGACCCCGATGCCGCTGGTCACCGGCTGGCCCGGGATCGAGCCGGCCCAGGCGCTGGCCCTGCTGGCCGAGCACAAGATCGAGAAGCTGCCGCTGGTGGACGACCAGAACCTGCTGCGCGGCCTGATCACGCTGAAGGACTTCGTGAAGTCCGACAAGTACCCGCTGGCCTCCAAGGACGCCTACGGCCGGCTCCGGGTGGGTGCCGCGATCGGCTTCTTCGGAGACGCCTGGGAGCGCGCCATGGCGCTGATCGACGCCGGGGTGGACGTCCTGGTGGTCGACACCGCGCACGGCCATTCCCGCGGGGTGCTGGACATGATCGCCCGGCTGAAGGCCGAGCCGCACGCCCGCGAGGTGGACATCATCGGCGGCAATGTCGCCACCTACGAGGGCGCGAAGGCGCTGGTCGAGGCCGGGGCGGACGGCGTCAAGGTCGGGGTCGGCCCGGGGTCGATCTGCACCACCCGGGTGGTCGCCGGGGTCGGCGTCCCCCAGGTCACCGCGATCTACAACGCCGCCCAGGCCTGCCGTCCGGCCGGCGTCCCGGTGATCGGCGACGGCGGCCTGCAGTACTCCGGCGACATCGCCAAGGCGCTGGTGGCCGGCGCCGACTCGGTGATGCTCGGCTCGCTGCTGGCCGGCTGTGCCGAGAGCCCCGGCGAGCTGGTGTTCATCAACGGCAAGCAGTTCAAGTCCTACCGCGGGATGGGCTCGCTCGGCGCGATGGCCAAGCGCGGCCGCAAGGCGTCCTACTCCCGCGACCGCTACTTCCAGGGCGACGTCGATTCCGACGACAAGCTGGTGCCGGAGGGGATCGAGGGCCAGGTGCCGTTCCGTGGCCCGCTGGCCGCGGTCGCCTACCAGCTGGTCGGCGGGCTGCGGCAGTCGATGTTCTACACCGGCGCCAGCACCATCCCCGAACTGCACGCCAAGGGCCGGTTCGTCCGGATCACCTCGGCCGGGCTGCGCGAGTCGCACCCGCACGACATCCAGATGACCATCGAAGCACCCAACTACTCCGCCCAGTCCTGAGCAAGGAAGCACAGTCATGATCGACATCGGACGTTCCAAGCGCGCCGTGCCCGTCTTCGGGTTCGACGACATCGCCATCGTCCCGAACCGGCGTACCCGCGGCATCGAGGAGGTCAACCTCAGCTGGCGGATCGACGCCCTCACCTTCGACTTCCCGATCGTCGCCGCGCCGATGGACTCGGTGATGTCGCCGGCCACCGCGATCGCCTTCGGCAAGCTCGGCGGGCTGGGGGTGTTGAACCTCGAGGGGCTGTGGACCAAGTACGAGGACCCGGCCACGGTGCTGGACGAACTGGCCGGGATCGACGACCAGGTCGCCGCTACCCGCCGGATGCAGGAGGTCTACGCCGAGCCGATCAAGGCCGAGCTGATCACCGCCCGGATGGCCGAGCTGCGCGAAGCCGGCGTCCCGGTGGCCGGCTCGCTGTCGCCGCAGACCTGCGCCGAGTTCGCCCCGGTGATCGAGAAGGCCGGGCTGGACTTCTTCGTGATCCGCGGCACCACGGTGTCGGCCGAGCACGTCTCCACCGTCACCGAACCGCTCAACCTGAAGAAGTTCATCTACGAACTGGACGTCCCGGTGCTGGTCGGCGGCTGCGCGACCTACCAGTCGGCGCTGCACCTGATGCGGACCGGCGCGGCCGGCGTCCTGGTCGGCTTCGGCGGCGGTGCCACCAAGCGCACCCGCAATGTGCTGGGCGTCGAGGTGCCGATGGCCTCGGCGCTGTCGGACGTGGCCGAGGCCCGCCGCGACTACCTGGACGAGTCCGGTGGTCGGTACGTGCACGTGATCGCCGACGGCGCGCTGGGCCGCTCCGGCGACATCGCCAAGGCGATCGCCTGCGGCGCCGACGCGGTGATGGTCGGCTCCCCGCTGGCCCGCGCCTTCGAGGCCCCGGGCAAGGGCTACCACTGGGGCGCCGAGGCCTGGCACCCCACCCTGCCGCGCGGCGAGCGGGTGAAGTTCGGCGCGATCGGCTCGCTGGAGGAGATCCTGCTCGGCCCCTCGCACACCCCGGACGGCACGATGAACCTGGTCGGCGCGCTGCGCCGGGCGATGGCCACCACCGGCTACACCGAGGTCAAGGAGTTCCAGCGGGTGGAGATCGTCGTCCACTCCTAGGAACGTGGTTCGGCCGGCCGGCCGGGGATTGCCTCGGTCAGCGCCCGCCGGAAAGCCCGCACCGCCGGGCCGCGCTCCGCGCCACGCCGCACCGCGGTGAAGATCGTCCGGGCCGGGCCGCCCGGCGGATCGATCAGCCGCAGGTCGGCCCGCTTGCCGCCCCACAGCAGGCTCGGCACCAGGGCCACCGCGTGGCCCGTCTCCACCAGCCGGCGGTGCACCAGCAGATCGCTCGACTCGTAGCGGACGTCCGGTTCGAAACCGGCCGCCCGGCAGGTGGCGACCGCCCACTGCCGGGCGGCGTTCCCCCGCGGCTCCATCACCCAGGGATGCTCGGCGAAGTCGGTCAGGTGCTGCGCGGGGCGTGCCCGGGAAGGGTTGTACACCAGGTGCAGCGGATCCTCGGCGAGCTCCTCGCGGTGGATGTCCGGGTCGCGCGGCAGTGGTACGCCGGGGTACTCCTCGCCGATCACCAGGTCGAACTCGTGCGCCGCCAGCACCGAGAGGGCGTCGTCGGGGTGGATCTCGCTGATCAGCAGCCGGAGGTTGGGGTGCCGCTGCCCGAGTAGATCCAGGACGACCGGGATCAGGGTCATGGTCGCGGTTTGGAAGGCCGCCGCCCGCACCGTCCCGCCGACCTCCCCGCGGGAGGCGGCCAGGTCCGCCTCGGCGAGCTCCACCTGGGTGAGCAGGATGGTGGCGTGGGAGGCCAGCACCTCCCCGGCGTGGGTGAGCTGCATCCGCCGGCCAGCCGGACGCAGCAACGGCACCCCGGCTTCCCGTTCCAGCAGGGCTAGCTGCTGGGAGACCGCCGAAGGCGTGTACGACAGCGCCTCGGCGACGGCGGCGATCGTGCCCCGGAGTTGGAACTCCCGCAGCAGGCGCAGTCGGTGAAGGTTCATGGCAACCCCTTCCCATCAGTTTCTCTAATGATATTCCGTTAGAAACTTGAGCTGGACTGTTGGGTACGCCGCGCTCGATTCTTTTGCATGTCAGCGAACGGCGACCCACCGCGGCGACGAAGCTCAGCGGCGGCGAAGCAGCTGAAAGCCAACAGTTGGCGAGCCAGCGCGCACTGCTGCGCGCGTGATCGAAGGAGATCTCGTGGAACCCCGGACGAAGTTCCTGTACCTGTCCGAACCCGACATGATCGCGGCCGGCGTCCTGGACGCGGCGCGGTGTGTCGATGTCAGCGAGGAGGTCTTCGGCCTGCTGGCCGACGGCGACTACCTGATGGGCGGACCGAACCACAACAGCCACGGCATGGGCGTTGTCTTCCCCAAGGAGACCAAGTTCCCGAACATGCCGGTCGCGGGTCCGGATCGCCGGTTCGTCGCGATGCCCGGCTACCTGGGTGGCCGCTTCGACGTCTGCGGGCTGAAGTGGTACGGCTCCAACCAGGCCAACCCCAGCAAGGGCCTGCCCCGCTCGGTGCTCACCGTCCAGCTGAACGACAAGGACACCGGCGAGCCGCTCTGCCTGATGTCGGCCAACCTGCTCAGCTCGGCACGGACCGGCGCGGTCCCCGGCGTCGCCGCCCGCTACCTGGTGCGAACCGGTTCGGAGACCGCGGCGGTGCTGGGCTGCGGGCCGATCAACAAGGCCTGCTTCAAGGCGATCGCCACCCAGCTGCCGTCCCTGAAGCGGGTGTACTGCTACGACCTGTTCGAGGAGAACGCGCGGAAGTTCGCCGACTGGGCGACCAACTCCCTGGGCATTGAGGGGATCGTCGAACTCGACCTGCCCACGGCGCTGGCGGACGCGGACGTGATCAGCGTCGCCGCCTCGCGGCTGAAGCCGCTGCTGGTGGAGGACGCCTGGTTCAAGGCCGGCTCGACCATCCTGATCTCCGGCCCGATCCGGCCCGACGACGACTTCTGGACCAGGAACCGGATCGTCTACGACAACATCCACCTGCACGAGGCCTACGTCGAGGAGGCGGTCGCCTCCCCGGACAAGCAGGCCGCCTACGACGGCGTGATCGGCGGCCCGATCTACCGGCTGATCGATGACGGCCGACTGCCCGCCCTGGCCGACTCCGTCGACCTCGGCCAGATCGTCCGCGGCGGCCCCGGCCGACGGACCAACGACACCGAGAAGATCGCCTTCGTCGCCTGCGGGATGTCGGTCTTCGACCTCGGCTGGGGCTACGAGCTCTACCAGACCGCGCTCGCCAAGGGCCTGGGCACCACGCTCACCCTCTGGGACGAACCCTACGCCGAGTGACCCGGCCCAATCCGAACGAGGAAACCCCCATGACCACTGCAACGACCCCCTCCTGGCGCGGTGTCACCGGCGACGCCGCCTACAAGAAGGTGACCACCCGGCTGATGCCGGTCGTGATCATCTTCTACATCCTGGCCTACATCGGCCGTTCCAACCTCGGCTACGCGGCGCTCACCATGAACGTCGACCTGGGCATCAGCGACGCCGTCTACGGCCTGGTGGCCGGGGTGTTCTTCCTGGGGTACTTCATCTTCGAAGTCCCCTCCAACATCCTGCTGGACAAGTTCGGCGCCCGGGTCTGGATCGCCCGCATCCTGATCACCTGGGGCATCGTGATCGTGCTGACCGGCTTCGTGCAGAACACCACCCAGCTGTTCATCGCCCGGTTCCTGCTCGGCCTGGCCGAGGCCGGCTTCTTCCCCGGCGTGATCCTGTACCTCTCCCGCTGGTACCTGGGCCGGGACGCCGCCAAGGCGGTCTCGCTGTTCATGCTGGCGATCCCGTTCTCGTACATGCTCGGCGCGCCGATCTCCGGCTGGATCGTGGACAACGTCCACTGGCTCGGCATGCCCAGCTGGCGGTGGATCTTCATCCTGGAGGGCATCCCGTCCATTCTCGGCGGCATCGCCTGCTTCTTCGTGCTGCCCGACGCGGTGGAGAAGGTGAAATGGCTGGAGCCCCACGAGAAGGCCTGGCTGTCCTCGTCCCTGCAGGCTGAGGCCTCGCTGAAGCCGGTCAAGAGCGACCGTCACCTGTCGAAGGAGGCCTTCCTCAACCCCAAGATCTGGGCGCTGGTGGTGGTCTACTTCGCGATCGAGATGGGCGAGTACGGCCTCGGCTTCTGGACGCCGCTGATCATCGAGCGGATCGGGCAGAACCTCAGCGCCACCTCGGTCGGCCTGCTGACCGCGGCCACCTACATCCTGGGCGCGGTGACCATGGTCTGGTGGGGCCGGCGCTCCGACAGTCACCGGGAGCGGCGTTGGCACAACATCATCCCGACCGTGCTGTGCGCCATCGCCCTGGTGGCGATCGGCTTCTACACCGAGTCGATGGTGGCGGTGGTGTTCCTGGCCGTCATCATCGCGACGGTCTACGCCCTGTTCGGCCCGTTCTGGTCGCTGCAGACCTACTTCCTGACCGGCGCCACGGCAGCGGTTGGCATCGCGCTGATCAACTCCTTCGGCAACCTGGCCGGCTTCGTCAGCCCGTACCTGATCGGCCTGATGTCCGACCTCACCGGTAACCAGTTTGCCGGCTTCTATGTGATCGCCGCGCTCATGCTGGTCGCCGCGGTGGTGCTGTACCTCTCGGTGAACAACCAGAAGCTGCGCGAGCAGGAGGACAAGGCGATCGCCGAGGCCGAGAACCTGCTGGCCGCGACCGACTGACACCCCCCCGGTCCGGGGAGGCAGGCGGTCCCCGTCTCCCCGGACCGACCCCTTCGCAACCAACGGAGCTGTGACGTGCCCAAGATCAAGAACTACGACGACCTGCTGTCCACCGGCGACAGCACCTCCCGGCGGATCGTGCTGGACATCGCCGAGGCCACACTGCAACGCCTGGACGCCTACCACCGGATCAAGAGCATCATGCGGTTGGACGGCGACCAGCTGATCATCGGCGAGCGTTCCTGGGATCTCGGCCAGAAGCGCCATGTCTACCTGGTGGGCGGCGGCAAGGCTGCCAACCACATGGCGATGGCGGTGGACGAGGTGCTCGGCGACCGGCTCACCAAGGGCATCGTGATCGTCAAGATCGCCGAGGAGACCGACCGGTTCAACCGCACCGAGATCCACGTCGGCGGCCACCCGATCCCCAACCAGGCCGGCTATCAGGCCTCGCTGAAGATCCTGGAGTTGGTCGACCAGGCCGGCCCGGAGGATCTGTTCATCGGCGTGATCTCGGGCGGTTCGTCCGCGCTGATGAGCTGCCCGATCGATGGGGTCAGCCTGGCAGACGAGATGGCCGCCACCGACGTGCTGCTGAAGAGCGGCGCAGGCATCTACGAGATCAACGCCATCCGACGTCACATCTCGCAGCTGAACGGCGGCATGCTGGCCAAGCGGATCGCGGCCACCGGCGCGGAGTTCATCGGCTTCGGCATCTCCGACGCGGTCGGCAACCCGCCGACCGGCGACATCGGCGTCCCCTACGCCAACTACGCCTCCACCCCCATCGGTCCGGACAAGACCACGCTGGCCGACGCCCGGCGGGTGATCACCGACTACGACCTGGCCGAGCGGCTGCCGGCCTCGATCGTCGACTACCTGATGACGGTGGGCGAGGAGGGCGAGACCCCCAAGAGCTTCCCGCAGAACACCTACTACCTGCTCAACACCATCCCGGACGCCATGCTGTACGCCCGGCAGGCCGCGGCCGACCTGGGCCTGCCGGCCATGGTGCTGACCTCCTTCGTGGAGGGCGAGGCGCGCGACGTCGGGACGGTGCTCGCCTCGATCGCCCGGGAGATCCAGGCCTACGGCAACCCGATCGCCCCGCCCTGCGTGGTGCTGGTGGCCGGCGAGGCCACCACCCTGATCCTGGACAACGCGGTGATCGAGGGCCACGGCGGGCCGGGCCACGAGGTGGTCACCGGCTTCGCCCTGACCGCCGCCAAGACCAGCGGGGCGGCCCTGCTCTCGATCGACTCCGAGGGCACCGACGGCACCACGTCGGCCGCCGGCGGGATCACCGACTCCTCCACCCTCGCCCGGGCGGACGCCGCCGGGGTGAGCCTGCACGCCGCGCTCCGCGGCCACGCCTGCCACGAGGCGCTCGGCGCGATCGGCGACGTGCTCGTCACCGGCAACACCGGGACCAACCTGTGCGACCTGAACATCCTCTACGTGCCGAAGGCTGAGTGAAAACCATGAAGATCACGTCCGTCACCGCCCGTCAGTTGCTGGACTGCAAGTGCCGTCCGCTGGTCGAGGTCGAGGTGCACACCGAGGACGGCTCGGTGGGTCGCGGCGCCGCTCCGACCGGCAGTTCGGTCGGCATGTACGAGGCCTTCGTGCTGCGCGACGAGGATCCCGGGGAGTACCGCGGGCTGAGCGTCCACCGCGCGGTGGCCAATGTCACCGACGTGATCGCCCCGGCGATCCTGGGCCGCGACGTGCGCGACCAGCGCGGCATCGACGAGCTGATGATCGAGCTGGACGGCACCGAGCTGAAGTCGAAGCTGGGTGGCAACGCGATCTACTCCACCTCGATCGCGGTGCTGCGCGCGGCGGCCGCCAGCCAGCGCGTCCAGCCCTACCAACTGCTCGGCGGCGACCGGCTGCGAACCGTCCCGATCCCCAGCTTCAACATGATCAACGGCGGCCGCTACCCGGGCTTGGTGCAGCCGTTCAACGAGTTCATCGTGATGCCCTACCGGGCCGACTCGATCTACTCCGCGGTGGAGATGAGCGTGAACGTCTTCGGCACCCTGGCCACCGTGCTGGCCGAGCGGCTGGGACGTCCGGCGGCAGTCGCCAGCAGCTACGGCTACGCCGCGCCGTCCGCCGATCCCGGGGAGGTGCTGGACGTGCTGGCCGAGGCGATCGACCGCTGCGGGTACACCGGGAAGTTCGCCTTCGCGCTGGACTGCGCCTCGTCCGAGATGTACGACGCCGCCAACAACAGCTACGAACTGCTGGGCGAGCGGGTCAGCAGCGACGAGCTGATCGGCTACACCAAGTCGCTGACCGAACGGTTCGACTTCGTCTTCATCGAGGATCTGCTGGACGAGAACGACTGGGAGGGCTACCCGAAGGCGGTCGCCGAGCTGAGCCGGACGATCATCCTGGGCGACGACCTGATCGTCACCGACCGGGACCGGCTGGCCCGGGCCGCCGAATCGAAGGCGGTGGACGGGTTCATCCTCAAGCCCAACCAGGTCGGCACCATCACCGAGGCGCTGGACACCCACGCCTACGCCGTCGATCACGGCATGATCTCGGTGCCGTCGGGTCGTTCCGGCGGCGTGATCGACGACATTGTGATGGATCTGTCGGTCGGCCTGCAGGTGCCCTTCCAGAAGAACGGC
Source organism: Propionicimonas sp. (assembly GCA_049840415.1). Classification (GTDB taxonomy): domain Bacteria; phylum Actinomycetota; class Actinomycetes; order Propionibacteriales; family Propionibacteriaceae; genus Propionicimonas. Next base: position 175,125 of record JASGLB010000004.1, read on the forward strand.
GCGCCGCGCTCCGGCGAACGGATCGAGAAGCTCAACTTCCTGATGCGGGCCGCCGAGTCGATCCCCGACTGCACCCTCTACGACGTGCCCAGCCTGGTCAGGTTCTGAACCCTCCCGATTCCCCCGCTCTCCCGAACCCGGATTGATCTCATGACTGTCACCCAGGAGCGCCGCTCCGATCTGCTCGCCAGCGTCGCCGCCCGGCACGACGACGCGCTCGCCACCGGCGTCGCCGCGCTGGTCGAGGCGTACTACCGCCACGTTCTCACCGAGGATCTGGTGCAGCGCCAGCCGGACGACCTGCTGGGCGCGGTGCTCAGCCACCGTGCGCTGGCGGACGGCCGCGAGCCGGGCCAGGCGGTGATCAGCGCCTTCACCCCCACCGTGGACGCGCACGGCTGGACCACTGGGAACACGGTGATCCAACTCGTCACCGACGACACCCCGTTCGTGGTGGACTCGATCACCTCGGCGCTGGACCGCGCCGGTCACGAGATCCGGTTCCTGGTCCACCCCCAGTTGCCGGTGGTGCGGGACGGCGACGGCCGACTGGTGACGGTGGCGGACCAGCCCGGCGCCGTCCGGGAGTCGTGGGTGCACGTCGAGGTGACCCGGGTGGCGGACCCGGCGGCGCTGGGAACCATCGTCGACCAGCTGCAGCGGGTGCTGGCCGATGTCCGGGCGGCGGTGGCCGACTGGCAGCCGATGCTCGATCAGGCCGCTGCCGTGGCGGCCGACCTGACCGGCGGCGACGCCGCCGAGAACGAGGAACTCCGCTCTCTGCTGAAGTGGATGGCCGCCGACAACTTCCTGTTCCTGGGCTACTGCCAGTACCGGCTGACCGGACGGGAGGACGCCCCGGAGCTGACCCCGGTGACCGGCACCGGCCTGGGGCTGCTGCGGCACCGCACCGCCGACGACCGGCGGCGACTGACCGGCAGCGCCGCGCGGAAGGCCCGCGAGCCCCGTCGGCTGATCCTGACCAAGGCCAACTCCCGCTCGACGGTGCACCGGTCGTCCTACCTGGACTACGTCGGAGTGAAGACCGTCGACGCCAAGGGCAGGGTCACCGGCGAGCACCGCTTCCTTGGTCTGTTCACCTCACGGGTCTACAGCGCCTCGGTGACCGCGATCCCCTTCCTGGCCAGCAAGCTGGCCCGGATCCGGGAGCTCTCCGGCTTCACCGCCAACAGCCACTCGGCCAAGGATGTGCTGAGCGTGCTGGAGGCCTACCCGCGCGACGAGTTGATCCACGCCACGCCGGAGTTCCTGGCCGAGGTGTCGACCAGCATCGTCGCCTCCCGGTACCACCGGCAGACCCAGTTGTTCCTGCGGCGGGACGACTACGGCCGGTTCATCTCCTGCCTGGTCTACCTGCCCCGGGATCGGTACAACACCGCGGTGCGGCAGCGCATCCAGCAGGTGCTGCTGCAGGCGCTGGACGGGGTGAGCGCCGAGCACACCGCGCTGGTCACCGACTCACCGCTGGCGATGGTGCACTTCGTGGTCAGGTCCGCACCCGGCACCACCCCGCCGGAGGTGGAGGTCGACGAGTTGGAGGCCTGGCTGCGCTCCGCGATCCGCACCTGGGAGACCGACTGGCGCGACGCCATGGCCGCCGAGTTCGGCGAGGACGACGCCGCCCGGCTGATCGAACGCTGGGCGGAGGGCTTCGACGACGCCTACCGCGCCACCTACCCACCGCGGGTGGCCGCGGTGGACGTCCGGCACCTGGAGGAGTTGTCCGACTCGGTCACGGCCAGCCTCTACCAGCCCCGCGGCGCAGCCGCGGGGGAACGCCGGCTCAAGCTGTACGCCGGCGAGCCGATCGGGCTGACCGAGGTGATGCCGATCCTGCTGGACTTCGGGCTTCAGGTGACCGACGAGCGGCCGCACCTGGTGCGCGCCCAGGACCGGACCGACCGGCACATCCTCGACTTCGGAGTGCGGGCGGCGCAGGAGTCGTATTGGGGCCAGGGCAGCCCGCTGGCCCGGGCCACCTTCCTGGAAGCGCTCACCGCGGTGTGGCAGGGGCGGGCGGAGAGCGACCGGTTCAACCAGCTGGTCGGCCTGGTCGGACTGAGCTGGCGGCAGGTCTCCTGCCTGCGGGTGGTGGCCACCTACCTCAAGCAGACCACCCACTACTCGCGGCGCTACCTGCAGACCGCGCTGACCGAGAACCCGGCGATCGCCGCCCTGCTGGTGGAGCTCTTCGAGACCCGGTTCGACCCCCGCCGGTACGCCGGGCAGCCCGAGCAGCGGGCGGCCCGCGAGACCACGCTGAGCGAGCAGGTACTGCAGCAGCTGACCGGGGTACCCAGCCTCGACCACGACCGGATCATCCGCTGCTACCTGAGCGTCGTCCAGGCAGCGGTGCGGACCAACTTCTACCAGCTGGGCGGCGCAGCGGACGACCGTCCGATCGCGCTCAAGCTCGACCCGCGCCGGATCGGCCATCTGCCGGCTCCCCGTCCGGCCTTCGAGGTCTGGGTGTACAGCCCCGGCGTGGAGGGCGTCCACCTGCGGTTCGGCAAGGTGGCTCGCGGCGGGCTGCGCTGGTCGGACCGGGAGGAGGACTTCCGCACCGAGGTGCTGGGCCTGGTGAAGGCCCAGATGGTGAAGAACGCGGTGATCGTCCCGACCGGGGCCAAGGGCGGCTTCTACCCCAAGCGGCTGCCCGACCCGGCCATCGACCGTCCGGCCTGGCTGGCCCGGGGAGCGGCCGCCTACCGCAGCTTCGTCGGCGCGCTGCTGAGCATTACCGACAACCTGGTGGACGGCACCGTGGTGCCGTCGGCCGACGTGGTCCGCCACGACGAGGACGACACCTACCTGGTGGTGGCCGCGGACAAGGGCACCGCCGCCTTCTCCGACCTGGCCAACTCGGTCTCCCACGACCACGGCTTCTGGCTGGACGACGCCTTCGCCTCCGGCGGTTCGACCGGCTACGACCACAAGGAGATGGGGATCACCGCCCGGGGAGCCTGGGAGTCGGTCAAGAGGCACTTCCTGGAACTCGGGGTGGACGTCGCCACCGACCAGATCACCGCGGTGGGGATCGGCGACATGAGCGGGGATGTGTTCGGCAACGGCATGCTGCTCAGCCACCACCTCAAGCTGGTCGCCGCCTTCGATCACCGCCACATCTTCCTCGACCCCGACCCCGACCCGGCCGCCTCCTTCGAGGAACGGCGACGGCTGTTCGAGCTGCCAGCCTCGTCCTGGGCCGACTACTCCCCGGCGCTGATCAGCGCCGGCGGCGGGGTGTTCCCCCGCTCCGCCAAGGCGATCCCGGTCTCACCGGAGCTCCGCCGGCTGCTGCCGCTGGGCCAGGTCCGGCAGGTCACCCCCACCGAGTTGATCCGGGCCATCCTGCAGGCCGAGGTCGACCTGCTGTGGAACGGCGGCATCGGCACCTACATCAAGGCCACCGACGAGCCGCACGCCGAGATCGGCGACCGGGCCAACGACCCGATCCGGGTGAACGGCAGCCAGCTGCGGTGTCGGGTGGTGGGCGAGGGTGGCAACCTCGGCGCCAGCCAGCGGGGACGGATCGAGGCCGCGCTGGCCGGCGTCCGGATCAACACCGACGCGATCGACAACTCCGGCGGGGTGGACTCCTCCGACCACGAGGTGAACCTGAAGATCCTGCTGGATCACCCGGTGCGGCACGGCGAGCTGACCGTCGTGCAGCGCAACCAGCTGCTGAAGTCCATGACCGACGAGGTGGCAGCGCAGGTGCTGCGCACCAACTACGTGCAGAACATCCTGCTCAGCAATGCCCGCCACCTGGGCGGCACCATGCTCGGCTCGCACGAGCGGTTGATGCAGTCGCTGACCGAACAGGGACTGCTGGAGCGGCAGTTGGAGGCGCTGCCCGAGGCGGACGAGCTCGACGAGCGCGGAAAGGCCGGCCGGGGGCTCACCTCACCGGAGTTCTCGGTGCTGATCGCCTACGCCAAGCTCGCTCTGAAGGACGAGCTGCTGCGTTCCGACCTGCCCGACGACCCGTGGTTCGAGACCACCCTGCGGCAGTACTTCCCGTCCGCGGTACGGGGTTTCGACCAGGCGCTGGCCGCCCACCCGTTGCGGCGGGAGATCATCGCCAACGCGGTGGCGAACTCGGTGGTGAACCGTGGCGGGATCACCTTCGCCCACCGCGCGCTGGAGGAGGTCGGCAGCTCGCTGCCGGCCATCGCCAAGGCCTTCGTGATCGCCCGGGAGGTGTTCGACCTCGCCGGTTTCGTCGATCAGGTCGAGGCGCTGGACGGCCGGCTCCCGGCGGCGGCACAGTCCGAGCTGTACCTGGAGTTCCGGCGGCTGCTGGATCAGTCCGTCCGCGTACTGCTGGGCCGTCGCCCGGCGCTGGCCGACGTGCGGACCGAACTCGACCGGTACCTGCCGGCGGTGCGCGAACTGCGTCCCAGCCTGATCGAGCAGTTGCGGGTCAGCGGCCACGAACGCTTCGCGGCGCGTCGCTCCCACTTCACCGGGTTGGGCGTGCCGGAGGGGTTGGCCGACGCCGCGGCCGGGCTGGTCGAGCTGGTGGCGCTGTTCGGCATCGTCGACCTGGCGGACCGGTTGGGCGAACCGGCCACCGCGATCGCCACCGCCCAACTGCGGCTCTCCTCCCTGCTGGGGCTGGACACCGTGCAGCGGCTGGTCGCCGAACTGCCGCACGAGTCGCGCTGGGACGCACTGGCCCGGTCGTCGCTGCGGGAGGACCTGCAACGGATCGCGGTCAACCTGGCGGCGGCGGTGTTGCAGGGCTCCGAGCCGGCGGAGCCGATCGAGGCCCGGGTCGCGGCCTGGCTGGCCGACCGGGCGGACGTGGTCGGGTCGATCGAGCAGGCGATCGCGGCACTGGAGGAGCTCGCCGAGCCCAACCTCGGACCACTCTGGCTGATCGTCCGCGACCTGCAGACGCTGTCGATCCAGTCGCGGGAGTGAGCTGCCCGCGGCGACCCACCGGATCGGCACGTCCGGCGGCTGCCGGGAACCGGTAGGGTCGAACCATGGGGCGCGCGCTGGGGTTCGACGTGGCGGCGGCGGTGCTGTTCGCGCTGATCGGACGGGCCTCGCACGGCGCCGAGTTCTCACTGGCCGGGATCGCGCAGACCGCCTGGCCGTTCGTCGTCGCGGCCGCCGTGGGCTCGCTGCTGGCCTCGCGGTTCGGCGGCGGGCAGTGGTGGCGGCAGGGCCTGATCGCCTGGCTGATCACGGTGGCCGGCGGCATCGCGCTGCGGCTGGCCGGTGGGGAGACCGCGCAACCCGGCTTCGTGATCGTCACCGGCGTGGTGCTGGCCGTCATGCTGTTGGGCTGGCGGGCGGTCGTCGCGCTCCGAACCCGCCGCACCGCGCCATGAGCTGGCTGCTGGGCGCGCTGCTCGTCCTCGCGCTGGCCGGGTGCGGGGTGCTGGCGGTGTTGTGGCAGCGCGCCCGTCGCACCGCCAATGAGCTTCAGGCGGAGCACCAGGCCGTCGCGACCGAGCACCAGCAGGTGCAGGTGGACGCCGCGGTGGCGGCCGAGCGCACCCGCATCCTGCGGGAGATGCACGACGTGATCGCCCATTCGCTGGCGATCATGGTCGCCCAGGCCGACGGCGGCAGCTACGCCACCGAGCCAGCCGCGGCCAAGCGGGCGCTGGAGACCATCGCCGACACCGGACGGCTGGCGCTGGCCGACACCCGCCGCATTCTCGGCATGCTGCGCAATGGCGAGGAGCACGATCCCGAGCTCTCCCCCGTCCCCAACCAGACCGGGATCGCCGAGTTGGTCGCCGATGCCCGGGACGCCGGCATGCAGGCCAGCTTCGTCCAGCTCGGCGAGCCGCGGCCGCTGCCGTCCGCGATCGGGCTGGCGCTCTACCGGATCTGCCAGGAGGCGCTCACCAACGTGATGAAGCATGCCCCGGCCGCAAGGGTGATCGTGACCGAGAACTGGGTGCCCGGCGAGGTGGTGTTGACCGTCACCGACTCCGGCGACGACGACGGCGTCCCGGCCAACAGTGGCGGCCTGGGCCTGGTCGGGATGCGCGAGCGTGCCGAGATCGTGGGCGGCAGTTGCGAGGCCGGGGCCCAACCGCAGGGCGGCTTCCGGGTGCGCGCGGTGCTGCCCGCCCCGTCCAACAAGGAGGAGGTGCTCAGTGTCTGAGCCTGCAACCGAACCGATCCGGGTGGGATTGGTGGACGACCAGCAGTTGGTCCGGGCCGGGCTGGCGATGGTGATCGACTCCCAGGCCGACATGACGGTGGCCTGGCAGGCTGGCGACGGCCCGGAGGCGATCCGGCAGGCCAGGACGCCCACCGACATCATCCTGATGGACGTCCGGATGCCCGGGATGGACGGCATCGAGGCCACCAGCCGCATCCTCGACCGCTGCGAGGCCCCGCGGGTGATCATGCTGACCACCTACGACGTGGACGAGTACCTGCTGAGCGCGATCCGGGCCGGTGCCTCCGGCTTCCTGCTGAAGAACGCCCCGCCCGGCGACCTGCTGGCCGCGATCCGCACCGTGCACAGCGGGGACGCGGTGATCGCGCCGTCCTCCACCAAGCGGCTGCTGGAGCACGTCGCCACCGGGGTCACCCCGGCCAACCCCGCCGAGCCGGACCAGCGGCTGGCCGGGCTCACCGAGCGGGAACGCGAGATCCTGCAGTTGATCGCCCGCGGCCTGTCCAATGCCGAGCTGTCCTCCGAGCTCTACCTGTCGGAGACCACGGTGAAGACCCACGTCCGCCACATCCTGGCCAAACTGGGCGTGCGCGACCGCGTCCAGGCCGTGGTGGTCGCCTACGAGACCGGGCTGGCCCAGGCCGGCAGCTGACCAGGCCCGCCGGGAGCACCTGACGTAGTCGTTGTTCGGCCAAAATCCGGCGGTAGCCGAACAGGTGCGACGCCAGATGTCGTCAGGCGACCCGGACGCCCTTGGGCAGCACTCCGTAGGGGACGGCCAGCCGCCGCACCGCGATCCAGAAGAAGGCCGCGCCGATCAGCAGGTTGACCCCCAGGCCCCACGGCCACAGCGGCGGACCGGCATCGAGCATCCGCTGCTTCACCGGGCTGTTGTACGGCACCGGCGTCCCGTTCTCGGTGGTCACCGAGGGGCTGCCGTCGTCGTTCCAGTCGATGCTGTAGCCCATCTCGTTGAACAACCAGATGCAGTCGTCGCGTACCGTCTCCGGGCCGAGCCCGAGCTGGCGGACCCCAGCGCGGATGCCGGCCAGCGGGTCGGAGGAACTCGACACGTAGTCGCCGAGCCGATCGCGGGCGCCGTCCGGCAACGGTGCGGCATCGGCCACGATCACGAACGGGTTGGGCACCAGCAGCCACCACAGCCGGTCCGGGCGGTACCGCTCGGTCTGCTGCTCGGTCCAGGTGCACTCGCCCATCGGCGGCGTCGGCACCCCCGCCCCGTTGCCGTCCGGGTGCTGCTCCCAGTACTCGTTCACCTTGTCGTAGTAGGCGTTCGAGACGCTCTCCGGCAGCCCCCACACCCGAACCGTGGCGGTCTCCATCGTGAACGGCGCCGAGAGCGCCATCACCATCGGGCTGATGATGCTCAGCACCACCACGCTCAGGTAGGTCATCACCGAGGCTCCGGCGGTCCGGGAGATCAGCGCCGACCAGCCCAGGCCGATCGCGCAGACCACCGCCACCAGGGCGAACACCACGGCGAAGCAGACCACCACCTGCAGGATCGAGATCGAGCCCAGCACCATCGTCCAGACGATGAAGGGCAACGCCACCACCAGGAAGACCGCCGCGACCAGCCAGGCCGCGACCAGCTTGCCGGCCGCGATCTCAAGGGCCGACAGCCGGGTGGCCTGCAGGGTGGCGAGGGTGCCGGCGGTCCGGTCGCCGTTGATGGACGTGGAGGTGAAGGCCGGCGCGATCACCAGGCCCATGCCGAGCAGGAACATCGTGATGATGCCGAAGGCCAGCGGGCCGGCCCCGTAGGGGGTATATCCCTCGGAGTCGCGGTAGAGGTACGACATCGAGTAGATCACCAGGCTGGTGACTCCGCCGATCAGTAGGAACCAGGCGGCCAGGGCGATCAGCCAACGCGGCGAGCGGATCCGCTGCCGCAACTCCAGGCCGGTGACGGTCCGCAGACCGTGCCAGCTCAGCGACCACGTGTTCATACCCGCTCCTGATCCAGTGAGAGATAGGCCTCTTCCAGCCGGCCCGACAGCGGGGCGACGGTGTGCACCAGCACTCCGGCGGCCACCGCGGCGTGCACCAGCTGCGCTGCCGACTCGTAGCCGGCCAGCTGTACGATCACCTCGCCGCCGGCCCCGGGCTGCCAGGGGATGTCGCCGTCGTCGAGGAAGGTCCGCAACGAGGCGGGGTCGATCGCGTCCAGCCGCCAGCCGCGGCTCACCGAGGCGGGCTGGGCGGCGGTGGAGAGTTCGACGGTGCGTCCCTGGGAGAGGAAGACGGCGTGGTCGTAGACCTCCTCCAGTTCGCTCAGCACGTGCGAGGAGACCAGCACTGTCTTGCCCTGGGAGGCCAGGTCGCGCAGCACCTCGCGCAGCTCGATCCGCGACCGCGGGTCGAGGCCGGAGGCAGGCTCGTCCAGCAGCAGGACGGCCGGGTCGTGCATCAACGCCCGGGCCAGCCCGAGCCGCTGCTTCTGACCGCGGCTGAGCACCCGGGCCGGACGGGGCGCGAACTCAGCCAGGTAGACCTGCTGCAGCAGCTCCAGGGCACGGCGTTCGGCGTCCGCCTTGGCCATGCCGTAGGCGCGTCCGAAGGTGGTCAGGATCTCGGCGCAGGTCAGCCCGTCCCAGGTGCCGAAGACGTCGGGCATCCAGCCGATCCGGGAGCGGGCCTCCAGGTTCTGGGCGGTCAGGTCGAACCCGGCCACGCTGGCGTGGCCGGCGTCCGGCCGCAGCAGCCCGGCCAGCAACAGCAACAACGTGGTCTTGCCGGAGCCGTTGGGGCCGATCAGCGCGGTGACCGCGCCGGCCGGCGCGACGAAGCTGACGCCGTCCACGGCCCGCACCTCGCCGAAGGCGCGCTTGAGGCCTGCCGCCTCGATCCCGGGGATATCCGGGTGGGTCTCACTCATACCCCGACAGTAGGCGGCGGACCCGGTGGAGCACGTCGTCCTGAGGGGCGATTGTCCTCCTCCTGGGGGACGATCCTGAGCCGCCGCTGCCCTCGTCCGCCCACGTCGCCCCGGGCAGCAAGCTGTGACCAAACCGTCCGCCACACCCGTTGGGACACAGCGTGACCGGACGACCGGACGCGACAGGCCCGACCCGCGCCAAGCTGTGATCAAAGGGGTCTCCACTCCGGTTTGGGCACAGCTTGCCGGGTGGGGAGAGGTGGACGAGGAGCGGGGGGTGAGGTGGGACAGGGGTGCCCCGGATCGGCGGCACCGGACGCAGAACGGGCCCCCACCATCAGGTGGGAGCCCGTTCGGTTGCCAGACGGCGAGGGGTCAGTGGCTGTGGCCGTGACCCTCGTCCTCGTCCTCGGCCGGCTTCTCGACCACCGAGGTCTCGGTGGTGAGCAGCAGACCGGCGATCGAGGCGGCGTTCGCCAGCGCCGAGCGGGTGACCTTGACCGGGTCGATGACGCCGGCCGCGATCAGGTCGATGTACTCGCCGGTGGCGGCGTTGTAACCGTTGCCCGGGGTGAGTTCGGCGACCTTGGAGACGATCACGTAGCCCGGCTCTCCGCCGTTCTCCGCGATCCAGCGCAGCGGCTCGACCACCGACTTGGCGACGATCGCCACGCCGGTCTTCTCGTCGCCAGCCTTGCCCAGGCCGTCGGTCAGCGCCTTGGCGGCGTGGATGAGAGCGGAGCCGCCACCGGCGACGATGCCCTCCTCGATCGCCGCGCGGGTCGCCGAGACGGCGTCCTCGATGCGGTGCTTCTTCTCCTTGAGCTCCACCTCGGTGGCCGCGCCGACCTTGATCACGCAGACACCGCCGGCGAGCTTGGCGACCCGCTCCTGCAGCTTCTCGCGATCCCAGTCGGAATCGGTCCGCTCGATCTCGGCGCGCAACTGCGCGACGCGACCCGCAACCTCGGCGGGATCACCGGCACCGTCCACGATCGTGGTGTTGTCCTTGGTGATCACCACCCGACGGGCGCGGCCCAGGGAGTCCAGCCCGATCTGGTCGAGCTTGAGGCCGACCTCGGGAGCGATCACCTTGCCGCCGGTGAGGATCGCGATGTCCTCCAGCATGGCCTTGCGGCGGTCGCCGAAGGCCGGAGCCTTGACGGCCACCGAGGTGAACACACCACGGATCTTGTTCACGATCAGGGTGGACAGCGCCTCGCCGTCGACGTCCTCGGCCACGATGAACAGGGTGCCGCCGGCACCGATGACCTTCTCCAGCACCGGGAGCAGGTCGTTCATCGAGGAGATCTTGCCCGAGTTGATCAGGATGTACGGATCCTCGAGCACCGCCTCCATCCGGTCGGGATCGGTGACGAAGTACGGCGACAGGTAGCCCTTGTCGAACTGCATGCCCTCGGTGAACTCGAGTTCGGTGCCGAAGGTGTTCGACTCGTCAACCGTGATCACGCCGTCCTTGCCGACCTTGTCGAAGGCGTCGGCGATCAGCCGGCCGATCTCCTCGTCGCGCGCCGAGATGGTGGCCACCGAAGCCATGTCGTCGGTGGTCTCGATCTCGCGGGCGAGCTTGCGCAGCTCCTCCTCGACGGCGGTGACCGCCGCGTCGATGCCACGCTTGAGCTCGATCGGGTTGGCGCCGGAGGCGACCGCCCGCAGGCCCTCGTGGACCAGCGCCTGGGCGAGGACGGTAGCGGTGGTGGTGCCGTCACCGGCCACGTCGTTGGTCTTGGTCGCGACCTCCTTGGCGAGCTGGGCGCCGAGGTTCTCGAACGGATCGGTGAGCTCGACCTCCTTGGCGACGGTCACGCCGTCGTTGGTGATGGTCGGAGCGCCCCACTTCTTGTCCAGGACGACGTAGCGGCCCTTCGGGCCGAGGGTGACCTTCACGGCGTTGGCGAGGGCGTCCACGCCACGCTCAAGCGAGCGCCGGGCTTCCTCGTCGAACTGAAGGATCTTTGGCATAGGTGTCGGGTCCTTACTTGGTGACGACGGCGAGGATGTCGCGGGCGTTGAGCAGCAGGTACTCCTCGCCGTTGTACTTCACCTCGGTGCCGCCGTACTTGCTGAAGATGACGATGTCGCCCTCGGCGACGTCCAGCGGGACGCGGTTGCCGTTGTCGTCGATCCGCCCGGGGCCGGTGGCCAGGACGCGACCCTCCTGCGGCTTCTCCTTGGCGGTGTCGGGGATGACCAGGCCGGAGGCGGTGGTCTGCTCGGCCTCCAGCGGCTGGACGAGGATGCGATCCTCGAGCGGCTTGATCGTGACTGCCACGTCAAAACCCTTTCGTTCGTGGTGGGCCGTTCGGCCCCGAGTGGTCAGGTTCGCGCTTCGGTGTCGTCGCGGTGCCACCTCGGCGTTGGCACACTCCAAGGGAGAGTGCTAAACCGAATCTATACCGGTGCTAGCACTCGATCAAGCCGAGTGCCAGGATCGGTCACCCGGACCGACCGGGGGACGACCCCCCGGGCACGCCTAGCCGAGCCGCTCCAGGGCATCGAAGCCGGGCAGGATGACGTCGTGGATCAGGGCCTGGCGCTCCCAGTAGGGGTGGAAGGCGCTGCGGGCGGCGTTCAGGGTGAACCGGCGCAGGTCGGCCAGGTCGTAGCCGAAGGCGTCCGCCAGCAGGCCGAACTCCCGGCTCAGCGTGGTCCGGCTCATCAGCCGGTTGTCGCAGCTCACCGTCACCCGGAAGCCGAGCTCGGCCAGCAGCCCGAAGGGGTGCTCGGCGATGGTGGCGGCAATGCCCGTCTGTTCCTCGCTTCGCTCGTCAAGACCAGCCTTGCCCTCGGTCGAACGCCAGTTCGGCACTCGGGCTGCGTTGGTCTGCAGGTTCGAGGACGGGCAGATCTCCAGCGGGATCCGCCGGTCCAGCACGTAGTTGGCCAGGTCTCCCAGCACCCACTCCCCCGGCCCGCCGGTGATGTCCTCCACCAGCCGGACGCCGTGCCCCAGTCGCGAGGCGCCGCAGAGCTGCACCGCCTCCCAGATGGACGCCAGGCCGAACGCCTCGCCGGCGTGGATGGTGTACTGCAGGTTGTTCCGCCGCAGGTACTCGAAGACCGCCGCGAACCGGCTGGGCGGGAAGCCGTCCTCGGCGCCGGCGATGTCGAAGCCGGCGACCGAGTCGTGCCGGTAGGCGACCGCGAGTTCGGCGACGTCCGGGGTCGGCTCAACGTGCCGCATCGAGGTCAGCAGTTGCCGGGCGACGATCGGACGTCCGGCGGCGGCGCAGGCCGCCATCCCCTGGTTCAACCCGTCCCGGACCGCCTCGACCGCCTGGGCCATGGTCAACCCGCCCCGCAGGTGCTGTTCGGGCGCCCAGCGGGCCTCGCCGTACACCACCCCGTCGGCGGCCAGATCCTCCACCCATTCCCGGGCCACCCGCTGCAACTGCGGGTAGGTCTGCATCACCGCGATGGTCTGGTCGAAGGTCTCCAGGTAGCGCACCAGGGAACCGGAGTCGGCCGCCTCGAAGAACCAGTCGGCCAGCGAGTCCGCGTCCGAGGCGGGCAGTTCGTGACCGATCTCGGTCGCCAACTCCAGCACGGTGGACGCGCGCAGCCCGCCGTCCAGATGGTCGTGCAGCGCGACCTTGGGCATCGCGCGCAGGATCTCGGGATCGATACCCATCTCAGCCTTCCCGGACGTGGTCCAGCGATTCCGGCCCGAAGGCCTGCGGCAGCAACTCGTCCATCGGCAGGATGCCGAGCGGGGTGTCCACCTGCAGCGCCGCGCCACCGTGCTCCCAGAGCAGTTGGCGGCAGCGGCCGCAGGGCAGGATGGCCTCGCCCAGCCGGTTCACGCAGGCCACCGCCAGCAGCCGGCCACCACCGCCGGCCACCAGTTGGCTGACCATGCCACACTCGGCGCACAGGCTGACCCCGTAGCCGGCGTTCTCGACATTGCAGCCCACCACGATCCGGCCGTCGTCCACCAGGCCGGCCACCCCCACCCGGTAGTTCGAGTAGGGCGCGTAGGCGTGTTCGCACACCTCCCGGGCGCGGGCGCGCAGCCCCTCCCAGTCGATCCCGGGGTCCCCGTGGTGTTGTTCGGTGGTCACGTGGCCTCGCCCTTGCGGTAGACGTTGCCGTCGGCGGCCGGCATCCGCAGCCGCTGCGAGGCCAGCGCCAGCACCAGCAGGGTGGCGATGTACGGCGTCATGCCGGTGAACTCGTTGGGCACCGCGTCGATCAGCGCGAACCAGACCAGGGCGAGCACCGCCACCACGATCTGGACGATGCCGGCGATCGGCTTGCCGCGGCCGCGGCGGACCAACTGCCAGATCCCCCAGGCCAGCAGCAGCAGGCCCAGCGGCAGCAGGAAGGCGCGGATCACGTCGCCGCCGCCGCGCAGCCGGATGGCGTCGGTGTAGCCGAACAGCATCGCGCCGGCCGCCAGGCCACCCGGTCGCCAGTTGCCGAAGATCATCGCCGCCAGGCCGATGTAGCCCCGGCCGCCGGTCTGCCCGTCCCGGTAGATATTGGACGCCACCAGCACCAGGAAGCCGCCGGCGATGCCGGCCAGCGCGCCGGAGACCAGCACCGCGAAGAACTTCAACCGCAGCACGTTCACGCCGAGGGTCTCGGCGGCGTGCGGCGCCTCGCCGACCGAACGCACCCGCAGGCCGAACGGGGTCCGCCACAGCACCCACCAGGTGAACACCAGCAGTCCGGCGGCGATCAGGGTGAGCGAGTTCACGTTGGTGGTGACCGCCTGCAGGATGCCGGCCAGATCGGCCACCAGCCAGGTGCCGGTGCGTTCCAGCGCGGCCAGCGGTTCGCCGACGAAGGGCAGGCTGAGGTTGGGTAGCCGCTCCAGTGGCGGCGACTGGGTCGGGCCGCCACCGGGCAGCTCGGAGAAGGTGCGGACCGCCAGGTAGGCGGCGGCGCCGGCGCCGAGCAGGTTGAGCGCGACACCGGAGACGATGTGGTCGACGCCGAAGACCACAGTCGCGATGGCGTGGATCGCACCGCCCAGCAGGCCCATCGCGGCGGCGCCCAGGATGCCCACCCAGGGTCCGTAGTGGTAGCCGAAGAAGCCGGCTCCCCAGGTGCCGAGCATCATCATGCCCTCCAGGCCGATGTTGACCACCCCGGCCCGCTCCGACCACAGGCCGCCCAGCCCGGCCAGCGCCAGCGGCACGGCCAGCCCCAGGGCGGCGCTGATCGCGCCGGAGGAGATGATGTCGTTGGCCCCGGTGATCACCCGGACGGTGGCCACCACCAGCAGCGAGCCGACCAGCAGAACCGGCCAGTACCAGGTCGGGCGGCTGCGCTGGCTGGGCAGCGCGGCGGACAACGGTGCGGTCTGGACGCTCATGCCGCCACCTCCTGGGCCTGGGCACGGGCTTGGGCGGCCAGTTCAGCGGCCACTCGCCGCTGCTCCAGCGTCTGCCGGGCGCGACGGACGATCTCGTAGGCCACCACCACCGAGAGCACGATGATGCCCTGGATGATCAGCACCAGCCGGTCGGAGACTCCGGCGCCGATCTGCAGGCCGTTGCTGAGCTGGTTGAGGTAGCCCCACAGCACCGCGGCGATGGCCATGCCGCCGGCGTGGTTGCGGCCCAGCAGCGCGACCGCGATGCCGGCGAAGCCCAACCCCGATTGGAAGGTGTCGCCGTAGGCGTAGTCCTGGCCGAACAGCAGCGGCATCCCGACCAGCCCGGCCACCGCGCCGGACATCACCATCGAGATCACCACCATCCGCTTCACCCGGACGCCGCTGGCCAGCGCGGCGGTCTCGGAGGCGCCGGCCGCCCGCAGGTCGAAGCCGAACCGGGTCTTGTTGACCACGAACCAGTACAGGAAGCCGACCGCGATCGCCAGCAGGATCAGCCCGTAGACCTTGTTCGGGGTGTTCAGCAGCCCCTCGACCGAGATCCCCGGCACCCGCGAGGCCTCGTCGATCGGCCGGGTGCTGGTGACATTGCTGCCCTCGGCCCGATAGGCGAACTGGCGCAGCAGATAGGCCACCAGGTAGGTCGCGGTGTAGTTCAGCATGATCGTCGCGATCACCTCGGAGACGCCCCGTCCCACCTTCAGCAGACCGGCGATCACCGCCCACAGCGCACCGACCGCCATCGCGACCAGGATCGACACGATGATGTTCAGCCAGCCCGGCAGGAAGTTCTGCCCGGCGAACAGCGCGGCGGCGAAGGAGGCCACCCGGTACTGGCCGTCGACACCGATGTTGAACAGGTTCATCCGGAAGCCGATCGCCACCGCGACCGCGGAGAGGTAGAGCACGGTGGCCTCGTTCACGATGCCGACCATCTGCCGCGGAGCCGGTGCCTTGAACAGCACCGCCCAGACCTCCATCACCGGGTCGCCGACCGCCAGCAGGATCAGCGTGGTGAGGGCCAGCGCGGCCACCACGGCGATCACCGGGGCGGCGACCGCCAGGCCGATCCGGGTCAGACTGAACCGCTTCACCGCGTCGCCTCCTGGTCAGCGCTGGGCTCGTCCGGCGACCCGGACGGTTGGTCGTCGGCACCGGTCATCGCCGCGCCCAGCTGCTCGCGGGTGACGGTGTCGGGGTCGAAGGTGGCGGTGATCCGGCCGCGCAGAATGACGTGCAGGGTGTCGGAGAGGCCGACCAGCTCCTCCAGATCGGCGGAGATCAGCAGCACCCCCAGCCCGGAACGGCGGGCGTCCTTGATCAGGTCCCAGATCGCGGCCTGCGCGCCGACGTCCACCCCGCGGGTGGGGTGCGCGGCCAGCAGCACCCGCGGGGAGTGGCTCAGCTCGCGACCGACGATCAGCTTCTGCTGGTTGCCGCCGGAGAGCGAGCCGGCGGTGACGAAGATGGACGGGGTGCGGACGTCGAACTCGTCGACGATCCGGCTGGTGCTGGCCTGGGCGGCCCGGGCGTCGATCAACGCGCCCCGGCTGGCCGGGGCCTGGGTCTGGTGGCCCAGGACGACGTTCTCCCACAGCGGGGATTCCAGCAGCAGCCCGTGGCGATGCCGGTCCTCCGGGATGAACCCCACCCCCGCCTCGCGGACCCGGCGGGTGTCCCAACTGGTGATGTCCTCACCGTCCAGCCGGATCAGGCCGGCGGTCGGCTTGCGCATCCCCATCACGACCTCGATCAGCTCGGCCTGGCCGTTGCCCTCGACGCCGGCGATCCCGACCACCTCACCGGCGTGGATGGTGAGGTCGATGCCGCTCAGCAGGGAGAACCCGGCCGCGGTGTCGAGGCCGACGCCGGCGAACTCCAGCACCACCTGCTCGGTGACGGTGGATTCCTCGGTCTGCGGGGTGGGCAGTTCGGAGCCGACCATCAGCTCGGCCAGTTGCCGGGCGGTGACGTCCTTGGGATCGACCGCGGCGACGGTGGTACCCCGCCGGATGACGGTGATGTCGTCGGCCACGCTGAGCACTTCGTCCAGCTTGTGGGAGATGAAGATGACGGTCAGGCCCTCGGCCTTGAGTTCCTGCAGATGGCCGAACAGCTCGGTGACCTCCTGCGGTACCAGGACGGCGGTGGGCTCGTCCAGGATCAGGATCCGGGCGCCGCGGTAGAGCACCTTCAGGATCTCGATCCGCTGCCGGTCGCCCACCCCGAGATCGGCCACCAGGGCGTCCGGATCGACGCCCATGCCGTACTCGCGGCCCAGTTCGAGGATCTTGGCGCGGGCCCGGCCACCGATGCCGTACAGCTTCTCGGCGCCGAGCACGACGTTCTCCAGCACGGTGAGGTTGTCGGCCAGCATGAAGTGCTGGAAGACCATGCCGATGCCGGCGGCGATCGCTGCCTGCGGGGTGGTGAGGGAGATCTCCTCGCCGTCGATCCGGATGGTGCCCTCATCGGGCGGTTGGACGCCGTAGAGGATCTTCATCAGGGTCGACTTGCCGGCGCCGTTCTCGCCGACGATCGCGTGGATCGTCCCCCGTCGCACGGCCAGCGAGATGTCGCGGTTCGCCACCACGCCAGGGAATCTCTTGGTGATCCCCTGCAACTCGACGGCCAGCGTCGAGGTCGCCTCGGTGATCGACATAGGCACGCCCCCCACAAGTGGATCCCGCCGCCAACGACGGGAGGTCTGACGGCACTCTAGTGGCAATTTCCCCTCAGGCGTGCCGATCGCTCCGCCCGGAAACGCCGAGCGGCGGCGGGCATCCGCTGCCCACCGCCGCTCGGCCGTTCTGCGACTGAATCAGGAGACGCTCGAGGGAACCTTGATGGAACCCGCGATGATCTGCTCCTTGTACTCCTCAAGCTTCGGCTTGATGTCGTCGATGTGGTTGTTGGTGGTGGAGTAGCCAACCCCGTCGGCCTTCAGGTCGAAGACGGTCTCGCCGGCCTTGAAGGTGCCGTCGTGCACCGACTTGATGAAGGTGTACACGCCCACGTCCACGCGCTTGATCATCGAGGTGAGGATCACGCCGCGCACCTCTTCGGCAGCGGTCAGGGCCTGGTCGGAGTCGACGCCGATCGCCCACTTGCCGGCCGCCTTGGCAGCGTTGAAGACGCCACCGCCGGAGCCACCGGCGGCGTGGTACACGATGTCGGCGCCGGCGTCGTACATCGCCTTGGCCGCGGTCTCGCCCTTGGCCGGGTCACCGAAGCCGGAGAAGTCCGGCGGCTGGGTGAGGTAGGTGACGTCGATCTTGATGTCGGGGTTGACCGCCTTGGCGCCGGCCTCGTAGCCGGCCTGGAAGCGCTCGATCAGCGGGGTCTGGACGCCGCCGACGTAGCCGATGTGGCCGGTCTCGGACTTCAGCGCGGCAGCCGCGCCGACCAGGAAGGAGCCCTCGTGCTCGGCGAAGGTGATGTTCATCACGTTCGGCGCCTTGGAGGCATCGGAGGCATCGTCGACGATGGCGAACTTCACGTCCGGGTTCGCGGCGGCGACCTTGCCGACCGACGCGGCGTAGGCGAAGCCCACGGCCACGATGTTGTCGTAACCGGCCTCGATCAGCTGCTGGAGGCGCTCCTCACGGGCCGACTCGGCCTCGCCCGCGGTGGCGGCGACGTCCTTGGCCTCGACCCCGAACTCGGCGGCGGCCTGATCCAGACCGGCGGCGGCGGAATCGTTGAAGGACTGGTCGCCACGGCCGCCGACGTCGAAGGCCATACCGACCTTGACCTTCTCCTCGGGCGCGGTCGGCGCGCTGGAGCTGGCGCCGGGGTCAGCCGACGGCGGGGTCGTCTGCGCGGGGGTGCCCGCGCAACCGGCCAACGTCAAAGTGGCAGCGGTGGCTGCCGCGATAGCGATCTTGATCACCTGTCGCACAAGTGTCTCCTTTGTGGAACGAACTGCGGGAGCGGTGCCCCGGCGCACCCGACTCTATCCCGCCGCCGACCCGCCCGACAGCCGAGAACGCCAGGCTGCACGAACCGTTACCAGAAAGTGTCCCATCGGCAACTTCGCCGGCATCTGAGAGGGTGCTCCGCGCCGTCCGCCACAGCCTGCGTCACCCGCTCTGGCGAGCGGAAACGCAGCCAGGTACTACAATCTGTCGTATGACCGTCGAGCAACTCGTGGCAGACGCCGAAGCCGCCGTGACCAACCGGGCCAACGGGTACAACCAGAAGCTGCGCCAACTGGCCACGCTGGCCAACTCCGCCCTCCCCTACCCGACGCTGTCGGAGGCCTGCCGGCAGGCGCTGGACTCCCGGGTGATCTGCGACATGTACGAGGGCAACCGGCCGTTCACCCCGCGCTACGTGCTGCCCGACTACGCCAAGGCGCTGCGCGACGGCGTGGTCTTCCTCGAGCTCGAGCCGCCGACCGATCTGGACGACGCGCTGAGCTTCCTGACCATCCTCTACGGCCACGTCCCCTCGGTGACCACCTACCCGGTCTACCTGGGCGATCTGGACTCGCTGCTGGAGCCGTACGTCCCGGCCGAGCTCAGCGACGAGGAGCTGGATCGCAAGCTGCGCCGGTTCTGGATCCAGCTCGACCGGCTGCTGCCGGACGCCTTCGTCCACGCCAACCTCGGCCCGCGCGACGGCCGGGTGGTCCGCTCGATCCTGCGGGTGGAGCGCTCGGTGCGCCAGGTCGTCCCCAATCTCACGCTGAAGGTCGATCCCGAGCTCACCCCCGACGATCTGATCCGGGACGCGGTGGAGACCTGCTTCGTCACCGCCAAGCCGCACTTCGCCAACCACCCGATGATGGTGGCCGACCACGGCGAGGGCTACGCGGTGGTGAGCTGCTACAACTCGCTGAAGACCGGTGGCGGCGCGCATTCGCTGGTCCGGCTGAACCTGAAGGAGGCCGTGCTGCGGCACTCCGGCGACACCGAGGCCTTCCTGGCCGACGCGCTGCCCGGCTGGGTGGAGCTGACCTGCGAACTCGGTGAGGCCCGGATCCGGTCGCTGGTCGAGCAGCAGGGCTTCTTCGAGCAGCACTTCCTGGCCACCGAGGGTCTGATCTCGGTGGACCGGTTCTCGCTGATGTTCGGCGTCTTCGGGACGGCCGAGGCGGTCAACCTGCTGCTGGAGCGGGCCGGCGTCGAGGCCCGCTACGGGCGCGACGAGGCGGCCAACACCCTCGCGGTGCGGATCTCGGAGCGGCTGGCTGAACTGGTCGGTCAGCGTCCGCTGCCCTACTGCCAGGGCGGCGGCGGGTACGCCTACCTGCACTCCCAGAGCGGCATCGACCTGGATCTGGATGTCACCGCCGGCACCCGGATCCCGATCGGCGAGGAGCCGGGGATGCGGGAGCACATCGCGGTCTGCGCGCCGCACCACCGGCTGTACTCCGCCGGCATCTCCGACATCTTCCACGTCGACGACACCGCCACCCGCAACCCGGCGGCGATCGTCGACATCATCCGCGGTGCCTTCACCGTGGGGATGCGCGACTTCACCTTCAACCTCGATTCCAACGAGTTCATCCGGATCACCGGCTACCTGGTGCGCAAGTCGGATCTGGTTGGGATCGACGAGCACGGGGCGCGGCATTCCAGCGATTACCTGGCCGCCACCGCCGAGCAGAATCACACCGTGACCACCCGGGCGATCAAGCGCGTGGTGGCCGCCGAGATGCTGGCGGGAGCCGGTGTCTGAGGTAGCCACCAAGGGCAGCCGCAGGCTGGCGCTCGCGCAGGCCGGACAGCAGGGGCTGATCACCGACTGGATCGAGTTCTCCAACGTGGACGGTCCGGGCAACCGGTTCGTGCTGTTCCTGCAGGGCTGCGGGTTCGACTGCCTGGCCTGTCACAACCCGTACACCATCAATCCCTGCAATGACTGCGGGGAATGCGTCGACCAGTGCGTCTCCAACGCGTTGTCGATCGATCCGTTGGGACACGTCGCCTGGAACGAGCAGCTGTGCACCGGCTCGGACGGCTGCGTGTCGGTCTGCCGCTACGACTCCACCCCGAAGGCCCGTCGGCTGACCGTGGAGCAGGTGCTGGCCAAGCTCCGTCCGGCGGCGCCGTTCCTGTCGGGCATCACCGTCTCGGGCGGTGAGTCGACCCGGCAGGCGCTCTTCCTGCGGGAGCTCTTCCTGGCGGTGCGGGCCGATCCGGCGTTGGCGAGGCTGACCTGCTTCGTGGATTCCAATGGCGACACCAACCTGCCGATCTGGGACGTCCTGTCGCCGGTGATGGACGCCGCCATGATCGACCTGAAGGCACTGGATCCGGAGGTCCACCGCCGGCTGACCGCCGCCGACAATGCCAAGGTGCTGGCCACCATCGAGCACCTGGCCGCCCGCGACCAGCTCTACGAGGTGCGGCTGCTGATGATGCCGGGGTTCAACGACTCCGACGAGCAGTTGGTGGCGACCGGACGCTGGCTGGCCGCGATCAACCCGGCGCTGCGGCTGAAGGTGATCGGCTTCCGCCACCACGGGGTGCGGCCCACCGCCGTCCCGCTGCTGGAACCGACCCCCGAGCAGCTCACCCATTACCGCGATGTGCTGGCCGCCCAGGGCGACTTCGAGTTCGTCCTCATCTAGGGAAGCGCTGGTCAACGCCGCGCGAACGATCCCAGACGACGACCGCGACGCCGCTGCCAGCGGCGGGAAGGGAGGAGTCTTGACGAGGGCCGCGGGAGCGGGCCGAGGAGCAGAGCCTGACGAAGGGTCGAAAACTCCTTGCCGTTGGAGGCTTTGTCAAGCTCAGCCATCGTTTTGATCACCGAGCCATCGTTCGGGCGTTAGCCGGCGTGGCCGTGGCTGCCGCGGCGGGCGAGTTCGGTGTAGAAGGCGGTCAGGATCTGCTCGGCGGCCTCCAGGGCGGAGAGTTCGCCGCTGCCGACCTCCTCCTCCAGCGGGCCACGAAGCGCCCCGACGGCGGACGAGGTGCGTAGCGCGTCCTCCAACTCGCCGCGGACCAGCGCCCACAGCCATTCCCGCTGCTGCCGGGCGCGGCGGGCCTCCAGTTCACCGGCGCTCTCCAGCGCGGCGCGGTGATCCAGCACCGCCTGCCAGACCTCGTCCAGGCCGTTGCCGGTCAGCGAGCTCGAGGTGAGCACCGGCGGCCGCGGCGCCTTGGGGTCGGAGGAGATCAGCTTCATCGCGATCACCAGCTCGCGGGCCGCCACCCGGGCCTCGCCCTCGTGGTCGCCGTCGGCCTTGTTGACCGTGATCACGTCGGCCATCTCCAGGATGCCGCGCTTGATGCCCTGCAGCTGGTCACCGGCCCGGGCCAGGGTGAGCAGCAGGAAGGTGTCGACCATGCCGGCCACCGCGACCTCGGACTGCCCGACGCCCACCGTCTCGACCAGCACGACGTCGAACCCGGCCGATTCCAGGACGAACATGGACTCCCGGGTGGTGCGGGCCACGCCACCGAGGTGGGCCCCCGCCGGTGAGGGACGGATGAAGGCCTGATCGGACTGGGCCAGCTCGCCCATCCGGGTCCGGTCGCCCAGGATCGAGCCGCCGGTGCGGGCCGAGGTCGGGTCGACCGCCAGCACCGCCACCTTGTGGCCCTGGGCGATCAGCCGCCGGCCGAGGGCGTCGATGAAGGTCGACTTGCCGGCCCCGGGAACCCCGGAGATGCCCACCCGCACCGCCTTGCCGGTGTGCGGCCGCAGGATCCGCAGCAGGTCGGCGGCCACCGCATGGTGGGCCGGCTTGCTGGATTCGACCAGGGTGATCGCCCGCGCGATCCCCTGCCGGGAACCGCTCAGCACCAGCTCGGCCAGTTCCGCCGGGTTGGCCAGCGGACGACGCCGCCGGGCCGGGTCCGCCCCGGGAGCGGGGGCGTCGCCGTACTGCCGTCCGGGGGTGGGGTCGGAGCGCAGGTAGAGCGGCTCCCCACCCTCCGCCGCCGGGTTAGCGCGGGCGGCCCACTCGGGCAGCTCGGCGTGCTCAGCACCGTGGACGCCCTCGTAGCCCTCGAGTGCCTCCCGTGCCTGTTCGTCAGTCATTGCTCTCCTGGTCACCAGTTTCTGCCAGATAACGCGTCTGGCCGACAGATCTGTCGGCCAGAGCGGTTATGTGGCAGAAACTGCACATGTGGTCGGGCCTGCCGGCCCTTCGACACTACCTTCGATCACGCCGCGTCGAGGCGCTCCCGCAGCTTGGTCAGCAGTTCGATGGCGGCCTCGGGGATGATCGTGCCGGGCGGGTAGATCGCGTCGGCACCGGCGGCGTAGAGCTCGTCGAAGTCCTGCGGCGGGATGACGCCGCCGACCACGATCATCATGTCCGGCCGGCCGAGCTTGTCGAGTTCCTCGCGCAGCGCCGGCACCAGGGTGAGGTGCCCGGCCGCCAGCGACGAGACGCCCACCACGTCGACATCGGACTCGACCGCCTGCCGGGCGCTCTCCTCCGGGGTCTGGAACAGCGGGCCGACGTCCACCGTGAAGCCGAGGTCGGCGAACGCGGTCGAGATGACCTTCTGGCCGCGGTCGTGGCCGTCCTGGCCCATCTTGGCGACCAGGATGCGGGGACGGCGTCCCTCGGCCTTCTCGAACTCGTCCACCAACTGGCGGGCCTCACCGACCCCGGTGGCCTGACCGAACTCCGCGTTGTACACACCCGAAATGGTACGGATGTTCGCGGTGTAGCGGCCGAAGTGCTTCTCCAACGCGTCCGAGATCTCACCCACCGAGGCCTTCGCCCGGGCGGCGTCGATGCTCAGCTTGAGCAGGTTGCGCTCCGGATCGGTCGGGTCGGGGTTGGCCGCCGCCCAGGAGAGCCGCTCCAGCGCCTCGTCGGTGGCCGCCTGGTCGCGCTCGGCACGCAGCCGGTGCAGCTTGGCGATCTGCTCCTCGCGCACCTTGGCGTTGTCGATCTTCAGCACCTCGGGCAGCACGTCGTTGTCGACGGTGTACTTGTTGACGCCGATCAGCGGCTGCCGGCCGGAGTCGATCCGGGCCTGGGTGCGGGCCGCTGCCTCCTCGATCCGCATCTTCGGGATGCCGGCCTCGATCGCCTTGGCCATGCCGCCGGCCGCCTCGACCTCCTGGATCAGATCCCAGCCCTTGCGGGCCAGGTCGTAGGTGAGCCGCTCGACGTAGGCCGAACCCGCCCACGGATCCACCGACCGGGTGGTGCCGGACTCCTGCTGGATGAACAGCTGGGTGTTCCGGGCGATCCGGGCGGAGAAGTCGGTCGGCAGCGCGATCGCCTCGTCCAGCGCGTTGGTGTGCAGCGACTGGGTGTGACCCTGGGTGGCGGCCATTGCCTCCAGGCAGGTGCGCATCACGTTGTTGTAGACGTCCTGCGCGGTCAGCGACCAGCCGGAGGTCTGCGAGTGGGTGCGCAGCGACATCGACTTGGGGTTCTTCGGCTCGAACTGCCGGACCAGCCGGGCCCAGAGCAGCCGGGCGGCGCGGAACTTGGCGACCTCCATGAAGAAGTTCATCCCGACCGCCCAGAAGAAGCTCAACCGGGGGGCGAACTGGTCGACCTTCAGGCCCACCGACTCACCGGCCCGGATGTACTCCACGCCGTCGGCCAGGGTGTAGGCCATCTCGATGTCGGCGGTCGCTCCGGCCTCCTGCATGTGGTAGCCGGAGATCGAGATCGAGTTGAACT
This sequence comes from Propionicimonas sp., assembly GCA_049840415.1. Lineage (GTDB taxonomy): Bacteria > Actinomycetota > Actinomycetes > Propionibacteriales > Propionibacteriaceae > Propionicimonas. The sequence continues at coordinate 199,174 of JASGLB010000004.1, forward strand.
TCGGCATGTTCGCGCTGGTGAACGCAAAGATGTCGGCGATGATCCGCATCGACGGCGCCGGCGGGTAGATGTAGGTGTTACGAACCATGAACTCCTTGAGGATGTCGTTCTGGATCGTGCCCGCGAGCTGGTCGAGCCGCACCCCCTGCTCCTCGGCCGCCACCACGTAGAGCGCCAGGACGGGGAGCACCGCGCCGTTCATGGTCATCGACACCGACATCTGGTCCAGCGGGATGCCGGAGAACAGCTGCCGCATGTCCAGGATCGAGTCCACCGCCACACCGGCCATGCCGACGTCGCCGGTCACCCGCGGGTGGTCGGAGTCGTAGCCACGGTGGGTGGCCAGGTCGAAGGCGATCGACAGGCCCTTCTGGCCGGCGGCCAGGTTGCGCCGGTAGAAGGCATTCGACTCCTCGGCGGTGGAGAAGCCGGCGTACTGCCGGATGGTCCACGGCTGGTTGACGTACATCGAGGCGTACGGCCCGCGCAGGAAGGGCGGGATGCCGGGGTAGGTGTTCAGGAAGTCGAGCCCTTCGTAGGCCCGCTCGTCGTACATCGGCGGCACCAGGATGTGCTCGGGGGTCTGCCACCCCTCGGAGTACATCGGGGAGGCGTGCAGCAGCGCGTCGAACTGCGCGGCCGAGTCGGCCGGCGGCACCGCGGTGCCCAGCTCGACACCGTCAAAGTTGGGGATGCTCCCCGTCGAAGCTGTCACCGTGCGACTCCCATCCGATCCATCGCCTCGGAGAGGAAGGCGACCACATCCATACCCATGAACACTTCACCGTCGATCACGTCGTTGACCTCGTCGGAGGCGGCCTCCTTGCGGTTGCCGGCGAGGTAGACGGTCGGCACCCCGGCCTGCTTCAGCGCCCGGGCGACGTCGACCGCCTGCTGGGCGTAGATCTTCGCCGAGGAGCACAGGATGACGAACTTCGCGCCGGCCGCGGTGGCCTGGGCGGCGATCTCGTCCGGCGTCCCGCCCTCGCTGGAGGGGTGCTCGATCCCGCCGACGCCCAGCAGGGCGCCGACGAAGGTCTCGCGGGCACCGAAGTCGCGCCGGGCACCCAGGCAGGCCAGGAAGATCGACGGCTTCGGCGAGGCCGCTGCCGCGCGGTCGCGCAGCGCCTCGAAGATCTCGCTGTCGCGGTGTGCCGCCAGCCCGGCGCGCTGCGGCGCTGCCGGACGGGGACGAACCGTGAGCGGCTCCTCGGTCGGGTTGGGGAACATCGAGACGCCGGTCAGCGGCTGACTGCGGTCGGCCAGACGCTTGGCGCGTTCAGCCTTCGCGGCCTCGATCCGCTCGGCGACCAGCCCGGAGGTGAGCGCGGCCGCCATCCCGCCGGCCGCCTCGATCTGCTGGAAGACCTCCCAGGCCCTGGTGGCCAGCTGGTCGGTCAGCGACTCCACGAACCAGGCGCCGCCGGCCGGGTCGGAGACCTTGCCGATATTGGATTCCTCGGCGGCCAGCACCTGGGTGTTGCGGGCCATCCGGCGGCTGAACTCGTCCGGCAGGCCCTGGGCGGTGTCGAACGGCAGGCAGGTGATGATCTCGGCCCCGCCGACCGCGGCCGCGAAGGTCGCGATGGTGCCGCGCAGCAGGTTGACCCACGGGTCGTCCCGGGTGATCATCCGCCAGCTGGTGACGGCGTGCTGGACGGCGCCGCGGGCACCGTCCGGAACCCCGCTGACCTCGCAGACCCGCGCCCAGAGCCGGCGCAGCGCGCGCAGCCGGGCGATGGTCATGAACTGGTCGGCGTTGGCGCTCACCCGGAAGGCGAGCTGCCCGGCGCCGTCGGCCGGGGCGATGCCGGCCGCCGCCAGGTCGCGCAGGTAGGCCACGCCGGTGGCGATCGCGAAGGCGAGCTGGTCGACGTCGCTGGCGCCGGCGTCGTCGTAGGGCAGCACGTCGACCGACAGGGCGCGGACCGCGGGGAACTCCGCCAGGGTGAGCCTCACCCATTCGGCCTGCGCGCTCAGGTCGGGAGCCTGCCCGGTGCGGGCGGCCAGGCCGAGGGCGTCGAGCCCCAGGTTGCCGCGGGCGAACCCGGCCCCCTTGGCCCTCCAGTAGCCGACCAGCGCCTCGGCGGCGGCCACCTGGTCCTCGGTGCTGGTGACCGAGATCGGCGCCAGGTCGGGCTGGACGCCGTCCAGCACGGTGGCGAGATCCTCGGCGGCGATCGCGTCGCTGCCGATCCGCAGCCACACCGAGCTGGCCCCGCGCTCGAGATCGGCCAGGATCTCGCGCCGGGTGAAGGCGGTGTCCGGATCCTCGTGGAGCTGCCGGACATCCCAGGTCACCATCGGGCTGGTCTTCACCATGGTGCCGCGGGTGAACGGCATCACGCCGGGATGCCCCAGCGGCTGGTCGGTACGGGTGTAGAGCGGCTCGATGGTGAGGCCGTCGACGGTGGTGGTCCGCAGGCGCTTCATGGCCTGCTCGATGGTGAGTTCCCTGCCCTCGGGACGGCCGCGATTGAGCACCTTGAGGACTTCGGCTTCCCACTGTTCACGAGAGGGGGTGGCGAAGTCCCCGGCCAGCAGCAACGGGGTATCGGTCATGGCTTTCACCCTACCGTCGGGATTGGGCCCGCGTGAGCGGTCTGACCAAAAACCCGACCGCTGATATCTGGCGGCTCACCAGATGGACTTTCGCCCTCAACTGACCTGTCGGACGAGGGCTTCGGCGGAGCGGATCATGGTGGCGGTCTCCCGTTCCCAGTCGGGTTCCTGGCCGCGGAACGGGCCGGTGGCCAGCGAGATGATCACCGCCGCCGAGCGCAGCCGGAGCTGGGTGGGATCGACCCGGGTGTCGAACACCGGCACCCAGGTCCGCACCAGCTCGTGCACCCGGGCCTCCTGGGTGGGGTTCATCCGCTGGATGGTGGAGAGGTGCGCCACCAGGCAGGCGAGGTCGTCCACCCGGTGGCCGGGGCCGATGGTGTCGATGTCGAGCAGGCCGCAGACCCGTCCGTCGGCGACGTGCACCTGGCCCTCGTGGAAGTCGCCGTGGGTGGCCTCGTGCCCCAGCCCGACCGGTGCCAGCCCGGCGGCGATGGTGTCGACCAGCCTGCCCAGCCGCTCCTCCAGCCGCGGGACGGCCTTGGCCACCACGTTGGCGTAGTGGTGGACGGCGTCGCTCCACGGCGGCCGGCGTTCCAGCTGGGCGACGCTGGCCGGCAGCGAGTCCAGCAGCTCGATCAGCTGCTCGGCGGTGCACGGCGGAGCCGGGTCGAACACCGCCTGGGCCAGCGAGACCCCCTGCAGCTCGCGCAGGATGAGCAGGTGGTCGTCGGTGGTGGCGGCGATCGGCGCGACCGGCACCCCGGCGTCGGCCAGCAGCCGGTGCCGGCGGACCACGTCGTCGAACAGCCGGGCGCGCAGCACCTTGACGTAGACCGCCTCGTCGCCGGCCGCCACCCGCACCACCGCCCGTCGCCGGGGACGGTAGCCGACCATGTGCAGATCGAGGTCCGCCGGGGTGACCGTCCGGCTGAACACCCGGTGATCGTTGCAGACCTGGGCCATCGACTCGGCGTAGGCGGCCCGGGCCAGCCCGGGCAGGTCGGGATCCTGCGGGTAGAGCCACACCGCCACCTCGCGCTCGCCGTCGGCGAAGATCTCCGCGGCCGCGTCGCTGGCCACCGGGCCGGAGGCCCGCGCGCTCACCCCCAGCAATTCCTCACGACGGCCGTAGGGCCAGTCCACCACGGCCGAGTAGGTGGCGGTGGTGGAGTGCGGCGGGTTGGCGTCCACGTGGTCCAGCGACCAGCTGACCAGCCGGCCGCCGGCATGGTCGACGGCGGCCTCCAGCAACCCGCCCGCCGCGCCGGAGGTGAGCAGCGCCGAGCCGTCCGGGTCCTGCTGGGTCACGTTCACCTCCTGCCACGTCGTGGCGTCAGGTTATTCCCCAGCCTCTCCCCCGGTGTCTCCGACGCGCGGAGTCCCGCCTCCGACCTCCCTCAGCCCGGGGTCCCTGATCGGTGGCGGTCGGCGGAGTGGGTCAGCTGGGGGCGCCCAGGTTGGTGAGGCGGACGCGGGCCACCCGGCGTCCGTCCAACTCGGTGACCCGCAACTCGAACCGGGCGGCGCCGCCCTCCTGCACCTCGGCGGGGTGGAGCACCACCTCGCAGTGATCGTCCAGCTCCGGCAGCGCGCCGAGCTGGGCCATCAGGTAGCCGGCGACGGTGTCGTAGGGGCCCTCCGGCAGGGCGTAGCCGAACTCGTCGGCGAAGTCCTCCAGGGTGGTCAGCCCGTCCAGGTCCACCGAGGAGTCGGTGTTGGCCAGGCTGCCGGCCGCCTCGGCGTCGAACTCGTCGGTGATGTCGCCGATCAGCTCCTCGATCAGGTCCTCGATGGTGACGATGCCGGCGGTGCCGCCGTACTCGTCCCGGACGATCGCCAGGTGGGCCTTGCCCTGCCGCATCTCGGTGAGCGCCCGCAGGATGCGCATGGTGTGCGGCAGGCTGATCACCGGCCGGACCAGCCGGCGGATCGGGGTATCGCGCGCCACCGCGTCCAGGCCGACCAGATCGCGCAGGTGGACGAACCCCAGCACATCGTCGAAGTCCCGACCGATCACCGGATAGCGGCTGTGGGCGCCGTTCTGCACGGTTTGCAGCGCCTTCTGGGCGGTCAGGTCGCCGTCCAGGAAGTCCACCTCGGTGCGCGGGATCATCGCCTCGCGCAGCGACACCTCGCCGGCGGCGAACACCTCGTCCACGATCTGGCGCTCCTCGTCGCCCAGCGTCGTGGACGAGCCCACCATCGACCGCAACTCCTCGTCGGTGACCTCCTCGCGGCCCAGCCGCGGGTCACCGCCGAGCAGCCGGACCAGGCCGTTGGTGGAGACGCCGAGGAACCAGATCACCGGCTTGGCGACAGTGGCGATCGCGTTGACCAGCGGGCCCAGCGCCATCGCGAAGGACTCGGCCCGCTGCATCGCCAGCCGCTTGGCGGTCAGCTCGCCGATCACGATCGAGAAGTACGAGATCACGATGGTGATCAGCACCAGCGCCAGCGGATCGGCGGCCGCGGTGGGGACGCCCCAGGTCTCCAGCACATCGCCGAAGGCGTCGGAGAGCAGCGCGCCACCGAAGGCGGCCGACAGAAAGCCGGAAAGCGTGACGCCGATCTGAACCGCGGAGAGGAAGAGGTTCGGATCGGCGCTCAGTTCGGCGACGGTACGCCCGCGTTTGCCGCGGACGGCCAATTGCTTCACCTGGCTGTCGCGCAGCGACACCAGGGCCATCTCGGCGGCCGCGAAGACGCCACCGATCAGGATGAACACGAAGATCAGCGCGATATTGCCGACGATCTCGTTCATCCGCCTCCTCTCCCACTGGGGGAATCATTCTAGGGTCTTCCGCACCGCTGTTCCGCCGTCGCCCTCTCAGCGGTCGGCGACCGGCGGCCCAGAAGTGCATACCGGATCGGATACCGCGGCACTGCCCGCCGGCCGTGGAGCGCGCTGGTAGCCTCAGCCAACGTGGCTGCCGGTGGATTCTCGTTCGCTGCCGGAAATCTGCGCCAACTGCTGGCTGCCCCCCGTTACCTGACCGGGGCGATCCGGGCCCGCCGCTCCCACCGCGACCCGCGCAGCTGGGTGATCGGCTCGGCCTTCGGGGTGGCGGACGGGGCGCTGGCCTTCGCCCAGGCCGCGCGAGCCCTGCCCGACCCGCCCCGGGTGGTCTGGTTGGCCGCCGACCAGGCGCAGGCGGACGCCGCCGTCGCGGCCGGCTTCGAGGCGGTCGAGCGGGACAGCGACGCCGGGCTGCGGGCCACCCTGGGCGCCGGCCTGGTCGCGGTCACCCACGGCTTCGGCGACGTCGCCCGGTTCGGGGTGTCCGGGGCGGTGATCGTCCAGCTGTGGCATGGCGCGCCACTGAAGAAACTGCACGCCGACTCCCCGGCCGTGGTCGGCGCCGGCCCGCTGGGCCGGATTCCGGCGATGACCGCGCTGATGCGCTGGGCCTACCGGCAGGGCAGCCGGCGGATCAGCCTGCTGCCAGTGTCGTCACCCTTCTTCGAACCCTTCCTGCGCAGCGCCTTCCACCTCACCGATCAGGTGCGGGTGCTCGGCGAACCGCGGACCGATGTGCTGTTCGCCGCCGACCCGGCCGAACTCACCGCCGCCTCCCGGGCCGTGCTGAGCAGCCAGCTGGGCGATCTCGGCGACCGGCGGGTGGTGTTGTTCGCACCGACCTGGCGGGACGGTCAGCGCGATCCCGCCATCCCCACCGCGGCGGAATGGCAGGCGATCGAGGCGTTCTGCCAGCGGCACGACGCGCTGCTGGTGATCCGTCCCCATCCGCTCGGGGTGGGCGCCTACCGGCACGTCAGCGACCGGGTGAAGCTGCTGCCGCCGGCGGTGCAGCCGGAGTCGATGCCGCTGCTGTGGGGGGTCTCGGCGCTGGTCACCGACTACTCCTCCATGCTGATCGACTACGCGGTGACCGGACGTCCGATCGTCCTGCTCGCCCCCGACCTGGAGCAGTACGAGGACACCCGCGGGCTGTACGTCGACTACGCCGAACTCGCCGAGGGCCAGTGGTGCACCACCTGGGCGCAGACCCTGGACGAACTGGACGGGCTGTTCACCGACCCGGAACGCCGGGCGGTCTCCGAGCAGCACAGCCGCAAGCTGGCAGCCCAGTTCCACACCTTCACCGACGGACGGAACGCGCAGCGCGTCGCCGAGGCCGCCGCCGCCCTGGTGCGGGAGCGGTTCCCCGGCTGAACACGGGGCGGACGGGCCGGTCAGGCCTGCTCGGCGGCCGCCAACTGGGCGTCCAGGAACTGCCGGAAGACCTCGATCGGCTGGGCGCCGGAGAGCCCCTGGTTGCCGGCGACGAAGAACGGGACGCTGCTGATCCCCAGCTGCTGGGACCACGCCGTGCTCTCCTCCACCGCGGCGCGTAGGTCCTCCCGGTCGAGGTCGGCGGTGAAGCGCTCGATGTCCGGCACGCCGGCGGTCTCGGCGAAGCCGATCAGCTTCTTCCGCGGCAGGTCGGGGTGACCGCCCTCCGGCGGCGCCGCGGCGTGCACGGTGTGCAGGTACTCGATGAACTTCCCCTGCTCGGCGGCGGCCCGCAGCGCGACCGCGCCGGTGGTCGAGTCCTCGCCGAAGTACGAGACGTCGTGGAACTCCAGCCGGACCTTGCCGGTGTCGACGTACTCCTTGATCAGGGTGGGCATGATCTCGGTGGTCACCTTGGCGCAGAACGGGCAGCGCAGGTCGGCCCACTCGCTGAGCACCACCGGGGCGTCCAGCTCGCCGATCGCCAGGGTGTCGGCCGGGTCGCGGCGCACCACGTCCACCGGCTCGGAATCGGTCGGCGCCCGGGTGGGCGTGGTCTGGGTGGGAGCCGAGGGCGACGCCACCGGCGTGTTGGGCGTGGCCGGAGCCGGTGGAACGGACGGGGCGGGCGCGGGGCCGCGGCCGCCGCCGGCGATCAGCATCCCGGCGAGCAGGGCGATCACCAGGGCCAGGCCGAGGTTGAGCCACCGGGCGCCCTTCAGCCGCCGCTCGAGTCGCTCGATCCTGGGGTCCACCGGGTTCTCCATGACGGTCAGGCTATCGTCCGCCGCGGAGCTGGGGGCGTCCTCAGGTCACCCGGGAACGATCGACGGTGCGTTCGGCGCCGAACAGCACGCCGCGCAGGAAGCCGGCTCCCCAGCTGAGGTGCATGGTGATCAGCACCGCGGCGTTGAGCAGCCGGTCGGTCACCGTCCCGCCGCCCAGCCGGGTGACCCCGACCGCGGTGGCGCCGAGCAGATACCCGGCCGCGCCCAGGTGGGCCAGCCAGGCCAGCTTGCCGGCCGGTCCGCGCAGCAGGCCGAGCGCCTGCAGCAGCAGGCAGGTGAGGCTGGCACCCACCACCACCGCGACGGCCGGCGGCGGCAGGTAGCGCCACGGCGTCCCCTTCTGCCGGCGCACCAGGTGGCCGCGCCACACCCCGGTGGCGTACATCTGCCGGCGCAGCGCGTCCAGGCTGGAGCGGGGCCAGTAGGTGACTTTCAGCTTCGGGGTGAACAGCACCTGGTAGCCGGCGGCGCGGATCCGGAAGTTGAGCTCCCAGTCCTCGGCGCGGCGCAGTTCCTCGTCGTACAGCCCGACCGCGAACAGCACCTCGCGGCGGAACACCCCCAGGTAGGCGGAGTCGGCCGGGGCTTCGTCCTCGCCGTGGTGGTAGACCCCGCCGCCCAACCCGAAGGGGCTGTTGTAGGCCCGGGCGATCGCCTGCTGCACCCGTCCCTCACCCCGGGCGACCATCACGCCGCCGAGGTTGGCGCAGCCGGTCCGGCGCAGGATCTCGACCGCGGCGGCGGTGTAGCCGGCCGGCAGCTCGGCGTGCGCGTCCACCCGGATCACCACCGGGTGCCGGCTGGCCCGGATGGCGGTGTTGAGGCCCTTGGGAATGTCGTTCAGCGGGTTGGCCACCAGCCTGATTCGCGGGTCGGCGGCCGCCAGTTCGGCGGCGATCGCGTCGGTGTCGTCGGTGGAGGCGCCCAGCGCCAGCACCAGTTCGGCCTCGCCCTCGTACTCCTGGGCGAGGATGGCGCCGACCGCCCGGGCGAGATGCCCGGCCTCGTTCAGCACCGGCATCACGTAGGACACCGCCACCCGGTCGGGCAGGGGTTCCAGGAAGGGACGGGGCGCGGCCGGGTCGCTCATCCGGCCATTCTGGCATGCTGTGATCAAACGGGTGTGAAGACCACTTTCCTCACAGCTTCCCGCCGGCGGGAGGCGCGAGAATCCCGACGTCCAGCCAAGCTGTGATCAAACCGGCGTCGACGCCACTTTGATCACAGTTTGCGGCCGGAGGCGACCGGGATCAGCCGAGCTTGGCCGCCAGGTTCTCGTCCAGCGCGGCCAGGAACTCCTCGGTGGTGAGGAAGGGCTGGTCGGGGCCGACCAGCAGGGCCAGGTCCTTGGTCATCTTGCCCGACTCCACCGTGGCGACGCAGACCTGCTCCAGCGCCTCGGCGAAGCCGGTCACCTCGGGGGTGCCGTCCAGCTTGCCGCGGTGCTTCAGGCCACCGGTCCAGGCGAAGATCGAGGCGATCGGGTTGGTCGAGGTGGGCTTGCCCTGCTGGTGCAGCCGGTAGTGCCGGGTGACGGTGCCGTGGGCGGCCTCGGCCTCGACAGTCCTGCCGTCCGGGGTCATCAGGACGGAGGTCATCAGGCCGAGCGAGCCGAAGCCCTGCGCCACGGTGTCGGACTGGACGTCGCCGTCGTAGTTCTTGCAGGCCCAGACGTAGCCGCCCTCCCACTTCATCGCCGAGGCGACCATGTCGTCGATCAGCCGGTGCTCGTAGGTGAGGCCGCGGGCGGCGAACTCGGCGGCGAACTCGGTCTCGAAGATCTCGGCGAAGATGTCCTTGAAGGCGCCGTCGTAGGCCTTGAGGATGGTGTTCTTGGTGGAGAGGTAGACCGGGTAGTCGCGCATCAGGCCGTAGCTGAAGGAGGCCCGGGCGAAGTCGGCGATGGACTGGTTGAAGTTGTACATCCCCATCGCCACGCCGCCGTCGTCGCCGTAGTTGGCGACCACGTGCTGGATCGGCTCGGAGCCGTCCGCCGGGGTGAAGGTGATGGTCAGCTGGCCGGCGCCGGGCACCTTGAAGTTGGTCGCCTTGTACTGGTCGCCGTGGGCGTGACGGCCGATCACGATCGGCTTGGTCCAGCCCGGCACCAGCCGCGGGATGTTGGAGATGATGATCGGCTCGCGGAACACCACGCCGCCCAGGATGTTGCGGATGGTGCCGTTCGGCGAGACCCACATCTTCTTCAGGCCGAACTCCTCCACCCGGGCCTCGTCCGGGGTGATGGTGGCGCACTTCACGCCCACCCCGTGCTGCTTGATCGCGTTGGCGGCGTCGATGGTGACCTGGTCGTCGGTGGCGTCGCGGTGCTCGATGCCGAGGTCGTAGTAATCCAGGTTCACGTCCAGGTACGGGTGGATCAGGCGTTCCTTGATGAACTGCCACATGATCCGGGTCATCTCGTCGCCGTCGAGTTCGACAACGGTGCCCTGCACCTTGATCTTCGCCATCCTGCGCTCCTTCAGCCGCGGTCCGTGGGCTCAAGATACCAATCCGGCCCGGGGCCTCAGCTAATCTGTCTCCTCGTGATCGACTCCACCCACTGGCTGCTGACGCTGACCTGCCCCGACCGGCCCGGGATCGTCCATGCCGTGACCGGGGTGATCGTCGAAGCCCAGGGCAACATCACCGAGCTGCAGCAGTTCACCTCGACCGAGTCGGGGCGCTTCTTCATGCGGGTGCAGGTGCAGTCGGGTTTCGACCGGTCGTACTTCGAGGAGAAGTTCGCCCCGATCGTGAAGTCGCTCTCGGCGCAGTGGAACCTCGATTTCGTCGGACGCCGGCGGCGCACCCTGGTGCTCGCCTCCAAGGCCGGCCACTGCCTGAACGACCTGCTGTTCCGGACCCGCTCGGGCTACCTGCCGCTGCGGATCCCGCTGATCCTGGCCAACCACCCCGATCTGGAGGATCTGGCGACCTTCTACGGTGTCCCGTTCCAGCACATGGCGGTGCTGCCGGAGACCAAGGCCGAGGCCGAGCGGCGCATCCTGGACGCGGTCGCCGAGTACGACATCGAGTTGGTGGTGCTGGCCCGCTACATGCAGATCCTCTCCCCCGAGCTCTGCCACGAGCTGGCCGGGCGGGCGATCAACATTCACCATTCCTTCCTGCCCGGCTTCAAGGGCGCCAACCCGTACCGGCAGGCGCATTCCCGCGGGGTGAAGCTGATCGGCGCGACCGCGCACTTCGTCACCTCCGACCTGGACGAGGGCCCGATCATCGAGCAGAACGTCCGCCGGGTGGACCACACCATGGAGGTGCCGCAGCTGGTGGCGATCGGCCAGGAGCAGGAGGCCCGGACGCTGACCGAGGCGGTCCGGCTGTTCAGCGAGCACCGCGTGCTGCTGGACGGGGCCAGGACGGTCATCTTCCGCTGAGCCGGCTCCCGCTGAGCGTCGGCGTCCGAGGTTGGACGCGGGGCGCCGATCAGCCGGCGCGGTAGGCCGTCCAGCACTCCAGGATGCGATCGGCGGCCTCGCCGTCTCCGGCATGGTTCTGCCCCAGGCCCATCCATTCCCTGGCCCGCCCGAGGTCGGTCAGGATCTCCGTCCGGCCGCCGCCGGCGTGCAGCCGATCCGCGATCCAGCCGACGTAGGTGTCGTACTCCCCCGACGGCGCCCACTCTTCGGGCGGACCGTCGTACACCCCGATCGGATCCCAGCGCTCCAGCACACCGCCGATCCTCGCCTCCAACTCCTGCTCGGCCGCTCGGCCGCGATGGTCCACGGCAAGCTGCACCACCCCCGGCGTCAGGCCGGGGCGGGGATCGTCGCGGGGCGGGTGGTAGTACAACTCGATCTCGGCATCGGCGGGCTGCCAGCAGGCGGCGAACCCGCCGGCCGGTCCGGAGGCTTCGTCGACGGTGGGCCAGCGGGCGGTGAACAGGGCCCGCAGGCTCTCGGCCGCGGCCCGGGTGTCGTCCTCGGGCTGGTCGGCCCACAGGAACCAGAACACCCCGACGAACCGGTCACGATGGACCTGCCAGCCGGTCTGCGGCCAGCCCGCGGCCGCCGCCCCGAAGTACCGCCTGGTGCGCGAGGCCGGACGGTCCGGCTCGGTCGGCCCGCCCTCGACCGGCAGCCCGAAGGAGGCGAACCAGGCGCGTCGTTCGTCCTCGGTGGTCGGCCAGACGGACGCGACCATCGCCGCCACCCGTTCCGCGACCTGGCTCGGTTCCGGCCTCACCATCGGTGCTCCCTTCGACGCCTCGTCGTCCATGGTGCCAGCCGGAGCAACCCTGGGATGGAGACGCGGGCAGCGCGGAGAACCATCTTCGAGAGCGCTGGTCTTGTGACTCCGTAATTTCACTCTGAAATTGGGTTTGGCTAGGCGACTCAGTAGCCTGACCGGGACGGAAAAGTGTCAGTGGTGGTCTCTAGATTGGGTTCATGGACGAGCCGATCACCACCCAGCTGACCCAGTTGGACGCCAGCCACCTGCTGGCCGTAATCGGCTGTGCCCTGGACCAGCTCTCCGATCCGCGCCACCAACTCGTACCCGATCGGGATCAGCTCGCTGTGGCCCGTGACGCGCTGCGCGTCGACGCTCGCTGGGACGCCTGGCTGCGTCAGACCCTCGCCCGCCTGGATGCCCGCGATACCGCGTGGAATGAGCACGGCACCTCGACTGCCACCTGGCTGGCCGATACCGCGAACCTCACCCACCGCGAAGCCACCGCCCTGATCAGCGGAGGTCACCAGCAACACCGGTTCGAGATCATTGGGAACGCCGCCCTGGACGGTCACGTGCTCCCCACCCAAGCCAGCGCGATCACCCACGTGCTGGACCAGCTACCACCGGAGTTCTCCACCGACACCGTCGACCAGGCCCAGGAGTTGATGGTCGAATTCGCCGCAACCCATAACAGCACCGAGTTGCGTCGGCTGACCGGCCGTCTGTTGGAAGTGCTGGCACCCGAGACCGCCGAAGCCCTGGAGGCAGGCCGGTTGGAGCGTGAACAACGCCAGGCTCACCGCGGCCGGCATTTGGTGTTCACCCCGGATCATCACGGGTCGGTCCTGATCAAAGCCAGCCTCCCGGTGATCGCGGCTGAGTCGTTGATCCGGATCGTGGAGGCCTACGCGGCAGCCGAGAAACGGGCCTTGGATGCCCTGGACCCGAACGCGGAGTACCTCACCCCAGCCATGCGTCGGGCTGATGGGTTGGTGGCGATGGTGAACCACCACTCCCAACAAGCGTTGGCCCCAGTACACGGTGGGGACCGACCCCGGATCGGCATCCTCTTGTCCTACGACAAGCTGCGAAAGACCGCCCGCGATGCGGGGCTGCTCACCGGCACCCTTGCCAGCACCAGCGAGCCGGTTCCGGCTGGGGTGCTGCGACAACTGTTGTGTGACGCCGACCTGCTCCCGATAGTGTTGGGCGGCCCGTCACAGATCCTGGATGTGGGGCAGGCGCAACGGTTCGTCACACCGGCTCAACGAGCAGCGCTGGAAGTCCGAGACGCAGGGTGTGCGTTTCCTGCGTGTGAGAAGCCACCCCAGGCCTGTCACGCCCACCACATCATTCCCTGGTGGCAAGACGGACCCACCGACCTTTCGAATCTGGTGTTGGTGTGTCCCCATCATCACGGGATCGTGGAACCCGGCCACGACCCGACCGCGGATCGATGGCGGATCCGGCTCGGACCCGACGGCACGCCCGAAGTGATTCCACCCCGCCGGGTCGACCCCGACCAACGGCCACGGCGTCACGTCCGTTATCAACGCCGCACCCTGCTTAGGGGCGAAGCCTGCCCATGAACAGAACCTGTCCAACCCCTATCCAAGCGACAGCTGAGCTCGACGAAGCCCGCGGTCGCCGCGACCCCCAGCCAGGTTTCTTGACCTTTCGTCAAGCTCAGGGAACGTCGTGCGGAACTGGTCAGTGCCTCCGTCCAAGAGCGAAGCCCTGCTCACCCAGGCCCCGCCTTCGGCACCGCGGGCACGCGGCCCGGTTCCATTTGAGGTCGCTCAGTACCCTCGGGCCATGCGGAGAATTCTCGCCCTTCTGGCCGCCCTGGCACTGCTCGCCCTGGCCGGCTGTAGCGGCGACACCAGCCGGGCGGCGATCCGGCTTGGCCCTTCCCAGCAGTTCAGTGCCGCTGAACTCCAGACCGCGGCGGACGCGATCCTCAGCCGGTTCCACGAGTTCGACGGCTGCACCCTGCTCCGCCTCAGCTACGACGAGGACTTCTCCGAACGGCAGTTGTCGCTCACCGAAACCCCCACCGGCCAGGCGGTGGTCTTCACCTCCGACTTCGAGGTGGACTGGACCGGCGCCTCCAGCGGTTTCAACCCCAACTCCACCTACACCGACTGGACCTGGCAGGTCACCCGCTCCGACGCGAGCGCGCCGTGGGAGGTCACCAACTGGGGCGTCGGGTAGCACGGCGGCCGCCACCGGCGCCCTCTGCCCGAGCGCACTGCCCGCCTGAGCGTGCCGTCCGGTCGAAGTGGCGGCGGTCGTCGAGGCCAGCCACCCGACCCGGTCCGCCTCGGGGCGTCAGCGCAGAGCGCGAGCCGTCCGCCGCTACCTCCGGACGCTGCCGCGCACGGCGGTGCGCAACCGGAGGCCACCCACGGTGAGCAGGACGGCGGAGACCAACTGGGCCAGCAAGGAGGCCAGCGAGGAGAGAGTGGCGCGCAACGAGAGATCGGACGCCAGGTCGGCAGTCCGGATGCCCCAGAGGTCCACGACCGCGTTGAGCCCCCACCACCCCCAGCTGAGCAGCAGCCCGAAGACGATCAGCAGCAGCCAACGACGCTGGTCCGCCGACGATGACTGCCAGGTCACCACGACGGCCGCCGCGAGCAGCACACTGGCCACGATCGACATCCACCACAGCAGCGAGAAGGTTCCGAAGACCACGTTCGCGAAGGCGGTCGGGTCATCGGTGACGAAGACGTAGTACAGGGGGCTCACGGCGAGCCCCAGCACGACGCTGAGCACCCAGACCGCGGCGAGGCCGAAGGCCAGCCGCCAGGCCCAGGGACGAACCTGGGCCAAAGAGTCCGGGGAGGTCACCAGCGGGTCCATGCCGCCATTCTCCCCCGGGAGCCGACCAGCCGCAGCGAAACCACGGATCGGCCGTCACTGCAGGCCGAGGATCCGCGACCGCAGGATGGCGTGTTCGTCCGGGGTGATCCGCCCCTGAGCCAGCAGGTCGTCGACTTCGATGAGCTGCGTCTCCAGGGACGGCCCACCGAGCGCCGGACGCTCCTCCCGGGGAAGCTCGGCCGGGACGTCCCGCTGCCGGATCCGGTACAGGACGATCGCGGTGACCACCGCCGCGATGATCACCGCCAGCGGTAGTCCACCCGCGAGCGCCAGCCATTCCCAGTTGACGGGCAGCAGGGGTCCGTCGTCGCCCATGGTCTGAGGATGGCACAGCGACCGACGGTCGGCAGCCGGAATCCCCAACCGCCTGAGGGACCACCGCCCAGCACCAGCGCGATCGGCCAGACCCCGAGTCAGCGGGGCCGGACCCCGCGCCCAGGGACCACCCGCGACCGCCTCACGGCGTCAACTCTCCGAGGGCTCGCCAAACAGCGGAACGGCGTGGTCCTTGGGCATGAAGAAGGCGCCGACCAGGGTGAGCACCGCGGTGACCGCCGCCGCGACGAACACCCAGACCGAGGCGGTCACGATCGTCGCGGGATCGTCCGCTCCGGCGCCCCGGGCGATCAGCGCGTTCGAGATGGCGCCGAAGACCGCCACGCCCAGCGCGCTGCCGGCCGAACGGGCGAAGGAGTTCATCCCGGTCACCGCGCCGCGCTCACCCCAGCCCACCGAGGACTGGGCGGCGATCAGCGTCGGGGCGGCGCTCCAGCCCACCCCGAAGCCGAGGACGAAGGCCACCGCCGCGACCACCAGCGGGTTCGGCCAGGAGGCGACGGCGGCGAGCGCGATCGCCGCGACGGTGCTGATCGAGAGGCCGATCAGCGCCGTCCGCCGGAAGCCGATCCGCAGGTAGAGACGACCGGCGTTGGCCGCGGCGACCGGCCAGCCCAGGGTCAGCGCGGCGACCGCCAGCCCGGAGAGCAGCGGCGCGATACCCAGCGAGCCCTCCAGATAGGCCGGGGCGAAGCTGGTGACGCCGATCATCAGCGCGCCGATGCCGAGTGACACCAGCGTGGTGGTGAGGATCAGCGGGCGGGTGATCAGCCGCAGGTCTACGATCGGCTCGACGGCACGGCGCTCGACCAGCCCGAAGACCAGCAGCGCCACCGCGCCCAGGCCGAAGCAGGCCGCGCTCGGCAGCGAGATCCAGGCCCAGGCGTTGCCGCCCTCCAGCATCCCCAGGATCAACCCGGTCAGGCCCACCGTGAGCAGCGCCGCACCGAGGTAGTCGATCCGGTGCCGCCGGGCCAGCTTCTGTTCGTGGTAGCGGCGCACCAGCATCCAGCCGGCCACCGCGCACAGCGGGACGTTCACGAAGAAGATCCACCGCCAGGCGTGAAGTTGGGCGAACAGGCCGCCCAGTGCCGGGCCGACCACCGACGAGATCGCCCAGACACTGGCGATGTAGCCCTGCACCCTGGCGCGCTCGGCGACGGTGTAGATGTCCCCGACGATGGTCATCGCCATCGGTGCGACCGCCCCGGCACCCAGGCCCTGCACCAGCCGGAAGACGATCAGCGCGGTCATGCTGTCGGCGGTCCCGCACAGGACCGAGCCGAGCAGGAACAGCCCGATGCCGAGCAGGATGATCGGCTTGCGTCCGAGGGTGTCGGCGAACCGGGAGTAGATCGGCACGCTCACCGCCTGCGCCAGCAGGTAGATCGAGAACAACCAGGGGAACTGCTGGTAGCTGCCCAGATCGCGGACGATGCTCGGCACCGCGGTGGCCAGGATGGTCGAGTCGATCGCGATCAGACCGGTGGAGAGCATCAGCGCGGCCAGCACCGGCCCGCGCTCGGAGCGCAGGCCGACGGCAGCGCGGTCGACGGAAACAGTCACCTCAGGTCAAACCGAGGAAGGCTGCGGGTATTCCTCATCGGCCTCCCCGACCCCGGTTCGAGCGGCTGCCGAGGGAGGAATGCGATCCGGCTCGGCCGACGCCGGCTCAGCGGGCGGACGGGCCCTGCGCGTCGGCCATGTCGTAGCCGTGGCGGTGCACCGTCCCGTTCAACTCGACCAGTTCCCAGCCCTCGGCCGGGGAGCCGTCGGCGACGATGACGCTGGTGTTGTCCAGGTGGCCGCCGGCCAGCGCACCGTCGAAGCCAGCCACCCGGGCGGCCGCCCAGGAGCGCAGCGCGGCACCGTGGCTGACCACCATCGCCACCGCGGCGCCGCTCTCGGCAACCTGGTCGATCGCGGCGTCGTAGCGGGCCATGAACTCCATCGCGTCCTCGCCGCCGGGCACCTTGGCCCGCAGGTCGCCCTGGCCCCAGGCGATCATCGCGCCGATGTACCGGGTGGCGTCCGGCGACATCTCGTCCTCACCGGCCGGCACCTCCCGCAGCCCGGGCAGCACCCGGACGGTCAGCCCGCGCTCGGCCGCCAACGGCGCCGCGGTCTGCTGGGTGCGCACCAGGTTGGAGGCGAAGATCGCGTCGATCGGCTGGCCGGCCAGCCGCTGCACCAGCGTCTCGGCCTGCTGTCGTCCGACCTCGTCCAGGTCCGCGCCGGGGGCACCGGTGTCGAGCAGCAGTCCCACATTGGACGAGGTGCGGCCATGACGAACCAGGATCAAACGCATGCCTCGACCATACCGAGGCGTCCGGCGCGCTCCCAACCGTGACCACCCCGGTCGAACCGCCCGACACCGGCCGTCCGGCACCGATTCGCCGCAGCAGTGTCGGCGGATCGGACACCTAGACAGCACCCAACTGCTAGCGTCAGGAGAGACCCGACACACACCTCACTGAGGAGAACATCGTGAGCAATACCCCCGTCAAAGTCGCGGTGACCGGCGCGGCCGGCCAGATCTGCTACAGCCTGCTGTTCCGCATCGCCAGCGGGGCGCTGCTGGGACCCGACCAGCCGGTCGAGCTCCGGCTGCTGGAGATCACGCCCGCCCTGAAGGCGCTGGAGGGCGTCGTGATGGAGCTGGACGACTGCGCCTTCCCACTGCTGAGCAAGGTCGAGATCGGCGACGACGCCAAGCAGGTGTTCGACGGCGTGAACCTGGCCATGCTGGTCGGCGCCCGGCCGCGGACCGCCGGCATGGAGCGCGGCGACCTGCTGAGCGCCAACGGTGCCATCTTCACCGCCCAGGGCAAGGCCCTCAACGAGGTGGCGGCCGACGACATCAAGATCCTGGTGACCGGCAACCCGGCCAACACCAACGCGCTGATCGCGATGAGCAACGCCCCCGACATCCCGAAGGAGCGGTTCAACGCCCTCACCCGGCTCGACCACAACCGCGCCATCTCGCAGGTCGCCACCAAGTTGGGCGTCCCGGTTACCGCGGTCAAGCACATGACCATCTGGGGCAACCACTCCGCCACCCAGTACCCGGATCTGTTCCGCGCCGAGGTGGACGGCCGCAACGCCGCCGAGGCAGTGAACGACCAGGCCTGGATCGAGGACTACTTCATCCCGACCGTCGCCAAGCGCGGCGCCGCGATCATCGCCGCCAGGGGCGCCTCCTCCGCCGCGTCGGCCGCCAATGCCACCGTCGAGCACATGCACGACTGGGTGTTGGGCTCCGCCGAGGGTGACTGGGTGTCGGCGGCGGTTCCGTCCGACGGCTCCTACGGGGTGCCGGAGGGCATCATCTCGTCCTTCCCGGTGGTGCAGTCGGGCGGCGGCTACCAGATCGTCCAGGGTCTGGAGATCGACGACTTCTCCCGGGCGAAGATCGACGCCTCGGTCGCCGAGCTGCTGGACGAGAAGAACGCCGTCACCGAGCTCGGCCTGATCTGAGCCGTACCGCCGGCGCGGTGCCGGTCACGGCGTCCGATCCCCGATCCGTCACCGGATCTATGATCGCCCGATGACCGTCCTGCGCCAGCTCGAATCCTCCGACGCGGTTGCGCTGGCCGATCTGGTCCAGCGCAACCGCGTCTTTCTCGATCCGTGGGAGCCGGTTCGTCCCGACTCCTACTTCACCCTCGCCGGCCAGCAGGAGGTGGTGGCCGCCAGCCTGGCCCGCCAGGCGGAGGGCACCGGCTTCTGCCAGGTGATTCTGGACGAGACCGGGGCGGTGGCCGGCCGGATCAACCTCAACACCATCGTCCGCGGCCCGTTCCAGTCGGCCAGCGTCGGCTACTGGCTCTCCCAGGACGCCGGTGGCCGCGGGCTGGCCACCCGGGCGGTGATCGAGCTGGCCGAGCTCGCCTTCGGAACCCTCGGCCTGCACCGGCTCGAAGCCGGCACGATCCCGGAGAACCACCGCTCCCAGGCGGTGCTGCAACGGGCCGGGTTCGAGCGCTTCGGCTACGCCCCCGGCTACCTGCAGATCGCCGGACGCTGGCAGGACCACCTGCTGTTCCAACGCCTGAACCCGCGAGCGGAGCAGTAACTTACGGTTCCGTAGGCGTAAGCTATCGGACATGACACGTCCCGCCACCGCAGCCACCCTGGCCGTCCGCGAAGCCCGCGACTTCCTCTTCGCCCACCACGACGACTACGAAGCGGCGGTGGCCGGCTTCCGCTGGCCCGACCTGGCCGAGTTCAACTTCGCCACCGAATGGTTCGACGTGGTGGCCGGCGAACACCCCGACCGTCCGGCGGTGACCATCGTCTCGGCCGACCTGAAGGCGCAGAGCTGGAGCTACGGCGAGCTCTCCCGGCGCTCCGACCAGGTGGCCAGGTGGCTGCGCGGGCTGGGCATCGGCGAGGGCGACCGGGTGATCGTGATGCTGAACAACACCATCGAGCTGTGGGAACTGCTGTTCGCGCTGCTGAAGATCCGGGCGATCGCGATCCCCACCTCCACCCTGCTGTCGGCCGCCGACCTCGCCTACCGGGTCGAGCACGGCCAGGCCAAGGCGGTGGCCGCGCCCGGCGCGCTGCGCTCCCGGCTGGCCGACGTCCCGCGGTCGGTGGTGCGGATCGGGATCGGGCCTGACGTCCCGATCGGCTGGGCGCCGATGGCCGACTCCCACAACGCGCCGGCGGAGTACAACCCCAGCCGTCCCACCCCGGCGGACGCGCTCAGCCTGCTGTACTTCACCTCCGGCACCACCGCCCGTCCCAAGCTGGTCGGGCACACCCACGTCTCCTACCCGGTCGGCCACCTGTCGACCATGTGGTGGTTGGGCGTGAAGCCGGGTGACGTCCACCTGAACATTTCCTCGCCGGGCTGGGGCAAGCACGCCTGGAGCAACTTCTTCTCCCCCTTCCTGGCCCAGGCCACGGTCTTCGTCTTCAACTACGAGCGGTTCGACGCCGCCACCTTGATGAAGGTGATGGACGCCCATCAGGTCACCACCTTCTGTGCCCCGCCGACGGTCTGGCGGATGCTGATCCAGGCCGACCTGACCCAGCTGACCCGGCCGCCGCGGGAACTGCTGGGCGCCGGAGAGCCGCTCAACCCCGAGGTGATCACCCAGGTCCGCAAGGCCTGGGGAGGGACCATTCGGGACGGCTTCGGCCAGACCGAGATGACCTGCGCGATCGGCAACTCCCCTGGTCAGCCGGTGAAGGACGGATCGATGGGACGTCCGCTGCCGGGCTACCCGGTGGTGCTGCTCGACCCGGTCACCGGCCAGCCCAGCCCGGACGAGGGCGAGATCTGCCTGGATCTGTCGCAGCCGATTCTCGGCCTGATGGCCGGCTACCACGAGGACGAGGAGATGACCGCCGAGGCCTGCCGGGAGGGCTTCTACCACACCGGCGACATCGCCTCGCGGGACGCCGACGGCTACCTCACCTACGTCGGTCGGGCCGACGACGTGTTCAAGGCCT
This sequence comes from Propionicimonas sp., assembly GCA_049840415.1. Taxonomy (GTDB): domain Bacteria; phylum Actinomycetota; class Actinomycetes; order Propionibacteriales; family Propionibacteriaceae; genus Propionicimonas. Next base: position 219,637 of record JASGLB010000004.1, read on the forward strand.
CCGACTACAAGATCTCGCCATTCGAACTGGAGTCGATCCTGCTGGAGCACCCCTACGTCACCGAGGTGGCGATCGTCCCCAGCCCCGACCCGGTGCGGGCCGCGGTGCCGAAGGCCTTCGTCTGCCTGGTGCAGGACTTCGCCGCCGAGCAGGACGCCGCCGCCCGGGCGATCTTCGCCCACGCCCGGCAGCGGCTCTCCGGCTTCCAGCGGGTGCGGATCCTGGAGTTCGTCCAGGAACTGCCCAAGACCATCTCGGGCAAGATCCGCCGGGTGGAACTGCGCGAGAAGGAAGCCGAGCGGGTGGCCAAGGCCTCCAAGGAAGGCCAGTTCCTGGAGTCCGACTTCCGCTGACCTGGGACACGGGGACGGTTCCTGGCCGCCGGGGACGGTTCCTGGCGCCCGGGGACGGTTCCTCCGTCCCAGGGACTGTCCCCCCGTCACCGCTTAATGCGGACCGGGGGACGGTTCCCTGGTCCAAACTGAGCCAGAGAACCGTCCCCGGGTCTATCGGTCTGTTCCATGTTGGCCTGACTAGGTGGGACAAGGAACCGTCCCCGGGCGCCAGGAACCGTCCCCGTGTCCCAGATCGCGGGATGAGGGAGGATGGCCCCATGCGATGGACGGGCGAGGTGGCGCGCGGGGACTGGCTCCGGGAGCGACTTCACGGCTGGGGACAGGTCGGTGGGGTAGTACCCCGCGGGTTCGAGGCGTACGTCCGCATCCTGCATCCGATCACCGCCTATCGCGGGGACGAGACCGCGCAGTGGCGGTGGGCCAACCTGGCGGAACGCACCGGCACGGTGATGCACCCGCTGGTGCAGTCCCGGCGGATGTTCGGCGCGGAACCGTCGGAACTCAGCTTCGACGACGGTTGGTCGCCGAGCCCGCCCGACGAGGGCTTCTTCGACCCCGAACTGTTGGCGGCCTTGGCCGTCCGTCTCGGGAAGAGTGGGGACGCGGTGACCCTTGGGGTGTGGGACGGCTGGGGCGAACTCCATCCCGCCTCGACCGGCTGGCTGATCTGGATTCCCCTGGACGAGGGCCAGCCGTGGTGGCGGCGCTGGTATCACCGGGCGACCCTGCCGATCAGCCGGCGACGCCGGGAGCGGGAGCTGCGCGCTGAGCAGGTCGCCAGCGTCGACCCGGCGATCCGCCGCGCGGTGGAGCGCACCGACGGCGATGCCGGCCCGTTGCTCCTGCACCTGCCGAGCCGCGACTACGTCCTGCTCGCCGCGTCGCTGTCCGAACTCGCCGACCCGGCCTGGCCCCGGTCGGCCGGCATCGGCTGGCACGGCAGCTTCTCCGGTCCGATGCCGTCCCTGATCTGGCCGGACGACCACGCCTGGTGCGTCGCCACCGAGATCGACTTCGACTCCACCCTGGTCGGCGGCAGCCGGGAGTTGGTGGACGCGATCCTGGCCGACGACACCTTCGAGGCCTTCGAGGTCGGCCCCGATGACGACCTGACCTGGGATGGCGACACCGTGAACCCTCCGGTGGACGGCTTGTCCGGCGATCTGGCGTAGCGGTTATTCGGCTTCCCGCGGTTTTGGCCGAACAACGACGACGTCAGGTGGCCGGTTGGGCGACCCTTCGAGACTTCGGGCGTCGCCCGAACCTCAGGGATCGTTGGGATGTCTCAGCCGCGGCTGGCCGGCACCCAGAAGGCCAGCACGATGATCCCGATCCCGACGGTCAGCAGCACGACGGTGTCGAGCGCCCGGTTGCGGACCGCCAGCAGCCCGACCCGCTGTTGCGGCAGCAGCCGCAACAACCCACCGAGCGTGATGGCCGCGCCGATCAGCGTGGTGCCCAGCCGCCAGTGGCTGGTGGCGACGATCCCCAGCCCGATCGCCACCCCGGCCAGGACGGTGGCCAGCGGCCACTGCCCCAGCACCTGCTGGACGAAGTTCTTCGGCGGACGGGAGTCGGTCGGGGTGCTCATGCGGGGTCCCCGCGGAGTTGTTCGGGGGAGCGCAGCGGAGGAGAAGAACTTCGTGGGGTGCTCATGCCAGCGCCTCGGCTCGCTCGACCACGTTGCGCAGCAGCATGGCCCTGGTCATCGGCCCCACCCCACCGGGATTCGGCGCCACCCAGGCTGCCTTCTCGAACACCTCCGGGACGACATCGCCGACCAGCTTGCCGTCCACCCGGCTGACTCCGACGTCCAGCACCACCGCACCCTCGGCGATCAGCTCGGCGGTGATCAGCCCGGGCACTCCGGCGGCGGCCACCACGATGTCCGCCCGGCGGGTGTGGTCAGCCAGGTCGCGGGTGCCGGTGTGGCAGAGCGTCACGGTGGCGTTCTCGCTGCGCCGGGTCAGGATCAGCCCCAGCGGACGCCCCACCGTGATCCCCCGGCCGACCACGCAGACCTCGGCCCCGGCCAGCGGGATCTCGTGCCGCCGCAGCAGCTCGACCACCCCGCGCGGGGTGCAGGGCAGCGGCGCCGGCTCGTTCAGCACCAGCTTGCCGAGGTTCACCGGGTGCAGCCCGTCGGCGTCCTTGGCCGGGTCGATCAGCCCGAGGATCGCGTTCTCGTCCAACTGCGCCGGCAGCGGCAGTTGGACGATGTAGCCGGTGCAGGCCGGGTCGGCGTTCAGCTCGGCGATCGCCGCCACCACCGTTTCGGCGGGAGCGGAAGCGGGCAGGTCGACCCGGATCGACTCCACCCCGATCTCCGCGCAGTCCCGGTGCTTCATCCGGACGTAGGACTGGCTGCCCGGGTCGTCGCCGACCAGGACGGTCCCCAGCCCCGGCCGGACACCGCGGGCGGCCAACGCGGCCACCCGCTCGGCGAGCTCGGCCTTGATCGCGGCGGCCGCCGCCTTGCCGTCCAACAGCTGTGCAGTCATTGAAGTCCCCCTACTCGACCACGGGTTGGCTTGGTATGGGATCCATTTGCAGTCAGATAGCGCAGCTGGCTGCCAGATATGGCAGCCACGTCGGCTATGTGACTGCAAATGTACCTGCGTCGCTGCCGAGGGCGAGCCGACCGGCCTACCAGCGTTGCCTGCACCGTCGCCACTCAGTGGAAGAAGTGGCGGGTGGCGGTGGTGTACATGGTGACCCCGGCGGCCTGGGCTGCCTCGATGGTGCCGGCGTCCCGCACCGAGCCACCGGGCTGGACGATCGCCCGGACGCCGGCGTCCATCAGGATCTGCGGACCGTCCGGGAACGGGAAGAAGGCATCGGAGGCCGCCACCGCGCCGTCCGTCCGGGTACCGGCCCGTTCCACCGCCAGCCGGCAGGAATCCACCCGGTTCACCTGGCCCATCCCGACCCCGACCGACGCCAGTCCGGAGGCCAGCAGAATCGCGTTGCTCTTCACCGCCCGGCAGGCCCGCCAGGCGAACTCCAGATCGGCCAGGGTGGCGGCGTCCGCCGGCTCCCCTGCCACCAACTGCCAGTTGGCCGGGTCGTCGCCGGGGGCGTCGATCCGATCCGGGGCCTGCAGCAGCGCGCCACCCGAGATCGGCTGCAACTGCCGCGCGCGGTGGGTGTAGGGCCCGGCCAGCAGCAGCCGGAGGTTCTTCTTCCGGGTGAGGATCTCCAGCGCGCCCTCCTCGTAGCCGGGCGCGATCACCACCTCGGTGAAGATCTCGGCGATCTGCTCGGCCGCCGCCACCGAGATCGGACGGTTGGCCGCGATCACCCCTCCGAAGGCCGACACCGGATCGCAGGCGTGCGCCTTGCGATGCGCCTCGGCGATGTCATTCCCCAGCGCGATCCCGCACGGGTTGGCGTGCTTGATGATCGCCACCGCCGGCGCCGCGAAGTCGTAGGCGGTGCGGTAGGCGGCATCGGCGTCGGTGTAGTTGTTGTAGCTCATCTCCTTGCCGTGCAGCAGCTCGGCCCCGGTGATCCCGGCCGGGCCGGCCGGGTAGGAGTAGAGGGCGGCCGGCTGGTGGGAGTTCTCGCCGTAGCGCAGCGTCCCGACCTTCCGCCAGGTGCCGCCGATCCAGCCCGGGAACCCGTCCCCGCCGGAGGAGTCGGTCAGCACCGAGCCCATCCACGAGGCGACCGCGACATCGTAGGTAGCGGTATGGACGAAGGCCGCCGCCGCCAGCGCCTGGCGCTCCGCCAGGGTGAAGCCACCCGCGGCCAGGGCAGCAACCAGCTGCGGATACTGGTCGGGCGAGGTCACGATGGCCACCGAGGGATGGTTCTTCGCCGCCGCCCGCACCATGGACGGACCGCCGATGTCGATCTGCTCCACGCACTCGTCCGGCGTCGCCCCGGAGGCCACCGTCGCCTCGAACGGGTAGAGGTTGCTCACCACCAGGTCGAACGGGGCGATGTCCAGATCCAGCAGCGCCTGCTGGTGCGACTCCAGCCGCCGGTCGGCCAGCAGCCCGGCGTGGATCGCAGGGTGCAGCGTCTTCACCCGGCCGTCCAGGCACTCCGGGAAGCCGGTCACCTGCTCCACCGGGGTGACCGGGACGCCGGCCTCGGCCAGCGTCTTCGCGGTCGAGCCGGTGGAGACGATCTCCACCCCCGCCTCGGCCAGCGCCCGGCCGAGGTCGACCAGGCCGGTCTTGTCGTACACCGACACCAACGCGCGGCGAAGGGGCAGTTGATCAGTCATCGTTCTCCTCACCAACGATCCCCGAGCCTGTCGAAGGGTCGTCGTTTGTCCGCGCGTACTCATTCACCCAGTCGACCAGCAACCGCCGCTCGACCACCTTGATCCGCTCGTGCAGCGCCTCGACGGTGTCGCCGGGCAGCACCGGGACGGCCTCCTGGGCCAGGATCCGGCCGGTGTCGACCCCCTCGTCCACCGCGAACAGCGTGGCGCCGGTCACCTTCACCCCGTGGGCCAGCGCATCGGCCACGCCGTGCATCCCGGGAAAGGACGGCAGCAACGCCGGGTGGGTGTTGACCATCGGGAACCGGGCCAGGAAGGCCGGGCCGACCAGCTTCATGAAGCCGGCGCTCACCACCAGGTCGGGGCGGAACCGCGCCACGACATCGGCCAGTCCGGCATCCCAGGCCGCCCGGTCGCCGCCCTTGGCCAACGGATGGACGAAGGTCGGGACGTTCGCCCGCTCGGCGCGCCGCAGGCCGTGGGCATCGGTTCGATCGGAGCCGACCGCCACCACCTCGGCGGCCAGCCGGCCGGCGGACCGGGCGTCCAGCAACGCCTGCAACAGGGTGCCCGAGCCCGAGACCAGGACCACCAGGCGCAACGGCATGGGGTCAGCCTACCGAGGTCTCCCGGCGGTCTCGCAGCCTGCCCAGCAACCAGCGGCCCAACCCGCCGAGCAGCGCCGCCAGGACGATCATCGGCCCGGCGATCAGCAGCAGTTCCAGCAGCCGCGGGCCGAGATCGACCAGCCGCAACGAGCCCAGCGAACCGGTGCTCGCCCAGGCCGCCCCGAGCAGCAGCCCGGTGGTGACCACCCCGGCCAGCAGACCGATGGACGCCGCCCGCCCGGCCCCCAGCAGCCCGCGGGGCGCGGCGCCGGAACTCCCCACCGCCAGCGCGCCCGCCACCAGTCCGGCGAGGATGCCCGAGCCCAGCCAGGCGATGGTGGCGTCGGGGGTGAGTCCGGCCGGTGGCAGGCCGCCGAGCAACGGAATCGCCGGCAGCATGCCCAGTTTGGTGCCCGAGATGGTGACCAGCGAGCCGGTGCCGACGGTGATCCCGCCGCCCGCCGCCCAGGCCAGCGCCCAGAGCAGCGCGGTCGGCAGATAGGCCACGGCCAGCGCCGACCAGACGAACAGCCCGGCCCCGTCCAGCCGCAGCGCCTGCTCGATGGACGCGACCCGCTCGGCGCCCAGCAGCATCGCCAGCGCCAGTACCACGGCGCCGACCGCCAGCAGGGTCCAGAAGCCCGCCACGCCACCGCGCAGCGCACCCACCAGCCACCCGGGCAGCAGGTCGTCCAGCCGCAGCGCCAGGCCGCGCAGCGCGCCCACCAGGCCGGCCACGGCGGCGACCGCCAGCGCGCCGACCGCCGGCACCACCGCGACGGACTGGCCGACGGTCAGGCCGAACACCACCGCCACCAGCGCGTAGCCCAGACCGGTCAGCCCGGCCACCTGCAGCGCCAGCCGGAACCGGTCGGCCACCCGCTGAGCGCCGGGCCGGGCCAGCCAGGCCTGGCCGGCGGCGAACCGTCCCACCGTCCGGGCCAGCAGTGCGCCGAGCAGGGTCAGGCCGAGCGGCATCAGGGTCAACGACGAGCCGGCGATCCCGGCCGCGCCGCCGTGGGCGAGCAGCCAGATGCCGGAGCAGAGCGCCAGCACCTCGGGCAGCGGGATCGCGCTGGCGGTGAACCAGGCCACCCCGGCCACCCCGACGATCAGCAGCCAGCCGAGTAGTGCGGCGCCCACGCCGCCAATCACCGCGGCGGGCACCCACGGCACGATCGGGACGGTCGACAGCCTCGCCGTCCGCTCCTGGGCGGACGGCGGCGACGTGACCCGGAGCTGAATCGTCTCGGGGCTGTTGCGGGCGGATCGTGGCATCTGGACTCCATGCTCACCCACCGGACAGCCTCGATCGCGGTGACACGCGGGAGTCGGGGCCCGATGGTTCGGATTCCCGCCCGTGGTCGCACCCGGTTTGCCGCCGACGTGTTCCTCACCCCACGGAGGCGGTGTTCGTCAGGACTCCGCCCTTCTCGCCACTGAGAGCGGCATTGCGGTCAGTCGTCTGTTCCTCGGCCCACTCACGCGGCCCTCGTCGGGACTCCTCCCTTATCGCCGCTGAGAGCGGCGCTGCGGTCGTCGTCTGTTCCTCGGCCCACTCACGCGGCCCTCGTCGGGACTCCTCCCTTACCGCCGCTGAGAGCGGCGCTGCGGTCGTCGTCTGTTCCTCGGCCCACTCACGCGGCCCTCGTCGGGACTCCTCCCTTACCGCCGCTGAGAGCGGCGCTGCGGTCGTCGTCTAGACTGAGGCCTGAACTCCCCTGCATTGAAGGAAACCACGTGACCGACAGCGGACCGGTGCGCCCCCGGCGCGCCTTCGCGCCGCTGGACGACGACCAGGCCGATGCCAACCCGACCCCGACCGGCCGGCGCGGGCTTCGCGCGCTCTCACCGGAGTCCGCGGCAGCGCTCGACGACGCCGAGACCCGGGTACTGCGCCGGGTGATGCTGTCCGACAGCCCCGAAAGCCCGATCACCCCCGAAAGCCCGGTCAGCCCGGCCAGCCCCGCCAGCGCCGACGACGCCTTCCAGCGGGTGTGGTCGCCCACTCCGGTGCCCCCGCCGCGTCCGGTGCTACCCAACTCCAGCACGCTGCCCGCCTCGGCCGGCCGACGGTTCTCCGCCAGTGACTCGCCGCCGGAGGTCAGCTACTCCCCGCGGCGCTCGGCAACCAGCGTCAGCAGCCCGCCCGAGCACCTGTTCGTCGCCAGCCGACCCGCTGCCGAGCCGCAGTCCGTCCCGTCCCGGCCCAGCCAGCCGGCCACCGAACCGAACCCGCCGGCGCCCCGGGCCACGCCGCTGTCGGCCGAGCCGGAACCACTGCGGGCGGCGCCGGCCACCGACGCCGACCCGACACCGGCGCGGCGCTCCGGCAAGCGGGCGCTGATCGTCCTGGCGGCGGTCGCCGCGATCGGCGGACTGGTGTTCGGCGGCATCACCTGGCTGGCCCCGAACGCCCCCGCCTCGCTCACCCCGACCCAGGCGCCGCCCTCCCCCAGCCTCGACCCGCTGCTGACCGCGGACGATCTGGGCAGCCTGGGAGCCACGTCGTGGGTCACCGTCGCGGCGGCTCCCGAGGGCGGCGACGGCAACCCGGTCTGCCTGCCGGTCACCGCCGACAACCTGCCCACCGCCGATCGGACCGACCGCCGGGTGCTGACCTCCGACACCAGCAGCGTCGACTACGTCAACCACGTGGTCGACAGCTACCCCGACCGCGCGTCCGCCGCGCAGGCCTACCAGCAGCGGCTGCTGCAGGCCGGCGCCTGCGCCGACACCGTCGCGCTGATCGTCAACTCCTACAACGTCACCTCGCTGGCGGACAACGCCTTCGTCACCCAGCTGCAGGTGCAGGGCGAGACGGTGCGGAATCACACCGTGCTGGTCAGCCAGACCGGCCGCAACCTCTCCATGATCGACGTCTCGGACGCCTCCCCGATCTCGCCGGAGAGCGTGGTGGCGGTGGCGACCAAGCCGCTGTCCCGGCTCTGCGGCGGCGGTCAGGGCAGCTGCCCGACCACGCCGGAAGTGGTGCCCTCGGTGCCGGCCGCCGGCCAGAACCCCGGCTGGCTGGTCGAGGCCGACCTGCCCCGGATCACCCCCGGCGCCGGACGCTGGGCGGCCAGCCCGATCGACTCCAAGCTGACCATCGTGGGCAGTCAGTGCGAGGCGGTCACGCTGAAGAAGGTCGAGGGGGTCACCGCCAGCGCCCAGCGCACCCTGCTGCTGGCCGACGATCCGGCCGCCCCGACGGTGTTCGGGGTCGACCAGGTGGTCTACACCTTCCCGGACGCCAAGGCGGCCAAGTCCTTCGCCGACAAGGTCACCGACAACATCGCCGACTGCGCCAAGACCGTGCCCACCGCCACCGTGGCGAAGGGGCCCAACGCCAAGGGCGAGGGTGCCGAGGCGATCGACTACTCCGGCAAGTCGTTCCTGGTCACCCAGGACACCGGCACCGAGAAGTCGGCCCTGTACCGGGTCGGCGTGGTGCGGATCGGCGAGCGGGTGGCCTACCTGCTGGCCAACCCCAGCGCCGACTTCGACTTCACCGATGCGCAGTGGAAGGCCATCCTGGAGCGCACCGGCGAGCGGGTCAGCCAGACCCCCTGACTCAGCCCAGCCGGGCCGCCAGGAAGGTCCAGGCCAGCGCCGCCATGTGGGCGGCCTGCGCGTTGGTGGCCGCGCCACCGTGGCCGCCCTCGATGTTCTCGTAGTAGGTGACGTCCTTACCGGCGTCCAGCATCAGCGCGGCCAGCTTGCGGGCGTGGCCGGGGTGCACCCGGTCGTCCTTGGTCGAGGTGGTGAACAGCACCGGCGGGTACTCCCGGGCGGCGTCGAACAGGTGGTAGGGCGAGAAGGTGCGGACGAACTCCCACTGCTCGGGGTCGTCCGGGTCGCCGTACTCGGCCATCCAGGAGGCCCCGGCCAGCAGGTGGCTGTACCGCTTCATGTCCAGCAGCGGCACCTGCACCACGATCGCGCCGAACTTCTCCGGGTACTGGGTGAGCATGTTGCCGGTCAGCAGCCCGCCGTTGGAGCCGCCCTGGGTGCCCAGCCGGGCAGGGACGGTGACCCCGCTGGCCACCAGGTCGTCGGCCACCGCGGCGAAGTCCTGATAGGCCCGGTACCGGAACTCCTTCAGCGCCGCCTGGTGCCAGCCCGGCCCGTACTCACCGCCGCCGCGGATATTGGCCACCGCGTACACCCCGCCGCGGGCCAGCCAGGCCCGTCCGACCGCGCCGGAGTAGCCCGGGGTGAGCGAGATCTGGAAGCCGCCGTAGCCGTACAGCAGGGTCGGCGCGGGCTCCGCGCCCGGCGCGGGGTGCAACTGGTCGGCCCGTCCCACCACGAAGTAGGGGACGCGGGTGCCGTCGGCCGAGGTGGCGAACCGCTGCTCGGTGACCAGTCCGTCGGCGTCGAAGAAGGCCGGCGCGGTCTTGAGCTGCTCCACCGGCCCGGGCTCGGCGTCCGGTCCGGTCACCGTGGCCAGCGACAGCGTGGACGGGGTGAGGTAGCCGGTGGTGACCACCCAGACGTCGTCGGAATCGACCGGGTCGACCGCGCCGGCACCGATCGCCAGCACGCCGCCCTCGGCGGGGAAGGCCGACCGCCGCCACTCCCCCGCGCCGTCGGCCGGCGGGGTGAGCACGTGCAGCCGGTTCTTCACGTCCTCCAGCACGTTGACCACGGCGTGGTGCCTGGTCCACGAGATGCCGGCCAGCGAGGTGCTCGGGGTGGGCGCGAACAGGGTGGCGAACTCCCGGGAGCCGGCCAGGAAGTCGTCCGCCCTGGCCACCAGCAGCGAGCCGGCCAGGTGCCGGACGCCGGCCACCTCCCAGTCGTCGCGCAGGCTGACCATCAGCCACTCCCGGTGGAAGCCGACGTCGGCCGACTCCGGCAGGTCCAGCAGCACCAGCTGCTGGTCGGCGGTGCCCAGCCCGGTGACCAGGTAGGTGAGCTGGGTGTAGAAGGTGATCGAGCGCTGCACCACCGTCCGCTCGAAGCCGGGGACGCGGCTGTGCCAGGCGAACACCCCGACATCCTCCGGCTCCCCCTCGAACACCAGCGGGGTGTCGGCCAGCGCGGTGCCGCGGCGCCACAGCCGGACCGTCCGCGGGTAGCCGGAGGTGGTCATCGTGCCGTCGCCGAAGTCGGTGCTGACCAGCACGGTGTCGACGTCCACCCAGTCGAGATCGCCCTTGGCCGGCGGACGGACGAAGCCGCCCTCCTCGGCGGGCACGAACCGCTTCTCGACCAGGTCGAACTCGCGGGTGACGTCGGTGTCGGAGCCGCCCGGCGACAACGACACCAGGGCGCGCCGCCACGGCTGCCCCGGCTCCGGCCGCAGCACCGAGGCGCCGTGCCAGACCCAGCTGGCGTCCTCCTCGGCGTTCAGCGCGTCCAGGTCGAGCAGGATCTCCCACTCCGGGGACGCGGTGCGGTAGGAGTCGAGGGTGGTCCGCCGCCAGATGCCGCGCTCGTGGGTCGCGTCCCGCCAGAAGTTGTAGTACAGCTCGCCCAGCCGGCTCACCTCGGGGATCCGGTCGTCGGAGTCGAGCACCTGCAGAATCCCCTGCTTGAGGTCGTCGAAACCGGCGGCTCCGCCCAGCGTGGCCGAGGCCTGCTCGTTGCGCGCCCGCACCCAGGTCAGGGCCGCCTCGCCCTCGACCTCCTCCAGCCAGCCGAACGGATCGGGCGCGGCCGGGTCGAGCGGGGTCACGACAGTGGGATGGACGTTCATATGGTGGACACTACCGAAAATCGCGTCCGTTGAACATTCAAGCACCCGTCGGTCAGTGGGAACCCAGCTGACCCGAACCCGGTACCGTCGACCCATGCGGATCACGGTCAGGCACCGGTGGGTGACCGGGTGGCAGTGGGCGTTCGCCATCGTGCTGCCGGTGTTCATCGTCATGGGACGCGCCCTGCTGGGCGCCGAACTGGGCTGGATCGCGGTGATCGGCGTCTTCTACGGGGTGCCGGTGATGCTGGCCCTGCTGCTACCGCCCTTCCTCACCCGGTTCGACCGGCAGGCGAGGCGCGCGTTCAGCGTGCGGGAGCCCTACGCCAGGGCCTGCTTCGTGGAGTGGAGCGGCCTGCTGCTGGCCGGGTTGGCGATCCCGGACGCCGACGACCAGGGTGCGCTGCCGTCGGTGCTGTCGCGCTGGTTCGGCCTCTCGCCGGACGTCTCGACCGTCGTGTTCTACCTCGCCGTGATGGTGGCGGTGGTGGCGTGGGCGATCGCGCTGGCGGCCGCCGGCTGGGGGATCTCGGCTGCCCAGCAGGTGCGGCGATGAGCCCGGCCGGGCTGGCCGCCGGCGGCGGCTGGCGGGCGGCGGCCCGCGGCAGCGGACTGCTCGGCGTCGGGCCGGACGGCAGCGAGCAGGTGGCGCCGACCATCTTCGCCGAGATGTCGGCGCTGGCGGTCCGCACCGGGGCGATCAACCTCGGGCAGGGCTTCCCCGACACCGACGGCCCGGCCTGGATCGCCCGGGCCGCCAGGGACGCGATCCGCGCCGGTCACAACCAGTACCCGCCCGGGCCCGGCATCCCCGAGCTGCGGCGGGCGGTGGCCGAGCACCAGCGCCGCCACTACGACCTGCCGGTCGACCCCGACACCGAGGTGCTGATCACCACCGGCGCCACCGAGGCGCTGGCCGCCGCCCTGCTGGCCCTGGTCGGCCCGGGCGACGAGGTGATCACCCTGGAGCCGTTCTACGACTCCTACGGCGGGGTGATCGGGCTGGCCGGGGCCAGCCACGTCCCGGTCGGGCTGCTGCCCTCGCCGGACGGCTTCCGACTGGACGTCGCGGCGCTGCGGGCGGCCGCCTCGCCCCGCACCCGGCTGATCCTGGTCAACACCCCGCACAACCCGACCGGCGCGGTGCTGGACGCCGCCGAGCTCGCCGCGATCGCCCAGGTCGCCACCGACTGCGACGCCATCGTGCTGACCGACGAGGTCTACGAGCACCTGACCTACGACGACGCCGTCCACGTCCCGCTGGCCACCCTGCCGGGCATGGCGGACCGGACGCTGACCGTCTCGTCCGCCGGCAAGACCTTCTCGTTCACCGGCTGGAAGATCGGCTGGATCCACGGCCCGGCCGAGCTGATCACCACGGTCCGGACGGTCAAGCAGTTCCTCACCTATGTCTCCGGGGCGCCGTTCCAGCCCGCCATCGCCCAGGCCCTGGTCGACGACCGGTCACCTCGCGAACTGGCCTCCTCGCTGGCCGGACGGCGCGATCTGCTCTGCGCCGGCCTGGCCGCCGCCGGCTTCGCCGTCACCGTCCCCCGCGGCACCTACTTCGTGGTGGCTGACGGCGCCCCGCTCGGCTTCCCCGACGGCGTCGAGCTGTGCCGCCGGCTGCCCGAACTCGCCGGCGTGGTGGCGATCCCGATGACCGCCTTCTGCCGCGAGGGCTCCGCCAGCCACGCCGCGCTGCGGTCGTCGCTGCGCTTCACCTTCGTCAAGCGGCCAGAGGTGCTGCGGCAGGCGGTCAGCCAACTCGGCCGCCTGGCCAGCCGCTGATCCTGACGTTCCGGCTCCGCGCCGTCCAAGGCCCGCGGCTTCGTCCGTCAAGCGGCGTGCTGCGCCGCGCCCGACAACTGAGCGATGGCGCAGCCAAGCGGGCAAATGCCCGATACCGGGGACCAGCCCTGACTGGCCGAGTCACCTACCGTAGCTTACGAATGTCGATGCAATGAGGCACGGAGGAGAGGTTTCATGAAGGCCCACGGCGACAAGCAGATCTGGTTCGTGGCTGGCACCCTGGCGCTGTACGGCCCCGAGAGTCACGCGGCGGTCTGCCGCCAGTCGGTCGAGGTCGTGGAACAGCTGAACGCCGCCGAGGAGATCTCGGTGAGCATCGTCTGGAAGGCCGCGCTCTCCGACTCGGAGAGCATCCGGCGGCTGTTCCTGGAGGCGAACGCCGACGACGACTGCATCGGCGTGATCGCCTGGATGCACACCTTCTCGCCCGCCAAGCTCTGGATCGCCGGCCTCAAGGTGCTGCAGAAGCCGCTGCTGCACCTGCACACCCAGTACAACCTCGAGCTGCCCTTCGCCACCATCGACCAGCCCTTCATGAACCTGAACCAGTCAGCCCACGGCGACCGGGAGTTCAGCTACATGCTCACCAGGATGGGGATCAACCGCAAGATCGTCACCGGCCACGTCTCCAGCCCGCGGGTGACCCGGGAGATCGGCACCTGGGGTCGCGCGGCGGTCGGGGTGGACGAGATGGCGCGGCTCACCATCGGCCAGTTCGGCGACAACATGCGGGGGGTGGGCGACACCGACGGCGACAAGGTCGGGCTGCAGCTGGCGTTCGGCACCACCGTCGACGCCTACAGCCCGGCGGAGCTGACCGCCTACGTCGACGCGGTGACCCCGGACGAGGTCAGCGCGCTGCTGGCGGAGTACGGCGACCGCTACGACATCGCGCCCGCGCTGCTGCCCGGCGGCGACCGGCACGAGTACCTGGTCGACGCCGCCCGGCAGGAGGCCGGCATCCTGCGGTTCCTGCAGGAGTACCGGCTGGGCGCCTGGGTGAGCAACTTCATGGACATGCCCGGGATGCGCCAGCTGCCCGGCTTCGCCGCCCAGCGGCTGATGGCCGCGGGCTACGGCTACGGACCCGAGGGCGACTGGAAGACCCCGATGCTGATCCGGGCGGCGAAGGTGATGGGCCGCGGGTTGCCGGGTGGCTCGTCCCTGATCGAGGACTACACCTTCCATCTGGTGGAGGGGCAGGAGGGGCTGCTCGGGTCGCACATGATCGAGCTCTGCGAGTCGCTGACCACCCGCCGGCCGCGGATCGACATCGACCAGCTGACCTTCATCCACGGCCGGGAGAGCACCGTCCGGCTGGTGTTCGACGCGGACGCCGCACCGGCGGCCTCGCTGGTCAGCATCGTCGATCTGGGCGGCCGGTTCCGACTGGTCGCCAACGTGGTGGACATCGTCGACACCGACGAGCCCTGCGTCCAGCTGCCCTCGGCGCGGGCCTACTGGCGTCCCCGGCCGGACTTCCACACCGCGATGCGCGAGTGGCTGGCCTTCGGCGGCGGCCACCACGAGGTGCTGACCACCTCCGTGGAGATGGCGGTCTTCCAGGATCTGGCCCAGATCCTGGGCGTCGAGCTCTGCCTCACCGAGTGACCCGATCCACCCAACCACCCACCATTCGAAGGAGTCCTGTTCCATGAAGCGTCCCAAGCTCAGGATGTTGGCGATCCCGGTCCTGGCCGGCCTCGCGCTGACCGCCTGCACGGCCTCTCCCTCCCCCTCGGGTGACCCGTCCTCCCCCGCCGGCAGCAGCTCGCCGGGCGGTGGTTCGGGCACCGAGAAGCCGGTGATCGGCATCTCGGTGAAGACCATCACCAACGATCCCTTCCAGGCGGCCTGGGTGAAGGCGGCCCAGGAGAAGGTCGAGGCGCTGGGCGGCGAGGCGCAGGTGCTCACCGCCGGTGGCCAGACCGCCATCGCCAACCAGGTCAGCCAGCTGAACGACCTGGTCGCCAAGCAGGTCGACGGCATCATCGTCAGCCCGCTGGACGGTTCCGCGGTGGTGCCGGCGCTGAAGAACGCCAAGGAGGCGGGCGTGCCGGTGATCATCGTCGATCAGCCGATCGCCGCCGGCAACGATGACCTCTACGAGACCCTGATCGCGACCGACAATGTGGAAGCCGGCAAGCAGCTCGCGAGCTACCTGGTGAGTAACATCGGCAAGCCGAACCCGAAGGTGGCGATCATCGAGGGCGCACCCGGTTCGGTGGCCGGCGACGACCGCAAGAAGGGCTTCCTGGAGGGGCTGCAGGCGGGTGGCGTGACCCCGGTGGCGTCGGCATCCGGCGAGTGGTCCAACGACAAGGCGCTCACCGCGATGGAGAACATCCTCACCGCCCATGGTGATCTGGACGCCGTGCTGTCGGCCTCCGACGTGATGGTCGACGGCATCCTGCAGGCGCTGGCCGGCGGCGGCCGGACCGACGTCAAGGTACTGGCCATCGACGGCTCCAAGCGGGGCGTGCAGGGCGTGATCGATGGCGAGCTGATGGCGGACAACACCCAGAACCCGATCCGGATGGGCGAACTCGCCGCGGAGAACCTGATCGGCATCGCCAAGGGCGAGGTGAAGTCCGGCTCGCTGCCCAAGTACGTCGACTCCGGTACCCAGACCGTCACCAGCGAGAACGCGCAGGAAGCGCTCAAGACGGCCTTCTGAGCTGCCATCCACCAGCGGTGGGGCGGGGTTGGCCGGCGCCAACGCCGCCCCATCGCAGGAAGAGACCGGAACTATGACCTTTCAACCGCGCGTCGTCCTCAAGCCGCTCGGCATCGTCCTCGCCGTGGTCGTGGTGGTGCTGGTGGTCGGTCAGTCGGTGCCGCACTTCCTGACGGTGTACAACCTCTCCAACGTGTTCGTGCAGGCCGCCCTGGTCGCGGTCGCCGCCTACGGGATGACCCTGGTGCTGCTCACCGGTGGCATCGACCTGTCGGTGGGTGGGTTGATGTCGCTGACCGGGGTGCTGCTGGCCGTGCTGGCCGGCGCGGGGGTGCCCTGGCCGGTGGCGATCCTGATCGCGTTGCTGGGCGGAGCGGTGATCGGTCTGCTCAACGGGCTGTGCGTCGCCCAGCTCGGCCTGCCCCCGTTCATCGCCACCTTCGGCACGCTGGGCATCTGCGCTGGGCTGGCGCTGTTCATCTCCGACGCGCTGGACGCCCGCAGCATCCCCGAGCCGATGGCGGCGATCGGCAACGACAAGGTGGCCGGCATCCCGATCCTGGTGATCATCGCGCTGGTGGTGCTGCTGATCCTGGAGTTGCTGCAACGACAGACCACCTGGGGCGTCCATCTCCGGGCGGTCGGCGACTCGCCGGCGGTCGCCCGGATTCGCGGCACCAACGCCAAGGCCACCCTGGTGTCGGCCTACCTGGGGTCGGGCATCCTCACCGCGGCGGCCGGCACCCTGCTGGCCAGCAACCTGAGCACGGCCAGCCCGATCCAGGGTGAGCCGTACACCCTCTCGGCCGTGGCGGCCTGCGTGATCGGCGGGGTGGACCTGTTCGGCGGCCGCGGCCGGCTGTGGGCCGCGGCGCTCGGCACCGTCTTCCTGGCAGCGCTCAAGAACGCCCTCAACCTGCTCGGCGTGCAGCCGTTCATGCAGGGACTGGTCACCGGCCTGCTGATCATCCTGGCCGTCTTCCTCACCGTGCGAGGCCCGCGCCTGCGGGACCGCGTCGCCGCCCTGTTCACCCGCTACCGGCCGGGGGTGTCGGCATGAGCACGCTCACCTGGAAGGACGGCGCGCTGGGGCTGATCCGCCGCACCCCGTCGCTGGGCATGCTGCTCCTGCTGGCGGTGCTGTGGGCGGTGGCCTGGGTGGTGGTGCCGCGGTTCGGCTCGCCGGACAACATCGTCAACGTGCTGCGGCAGAGCACCGATCTGATCATCGCCGCGCTCGGGGTGCTGTTCATCCTGCTGATCGCCGGCATCGACATGGGCATCGGCAGCGTCTACGGGCTCACCTCCGTCGTCCTGGTCAGCCTGCTGGCCGGCGGGGTCAACCCGGCGGCGGCGATCGCGGCCGCGCTGCTGGTCGGCATCCTGACCGGGCTCAGCAACGGGCTGATCGTCGAAGTGGCCGGGGTGCCGGCCTTCATCACCACGCTGGGCATGTTCTACATCGCCTTCGCGCTGGCCCAGATGCTCTCCGCTGGGCAGTCGCTGGCGGTGCCGAAGGGCTCGTCCTTCCAGGCCTTCGGTCTGGCCCGGGTCGGCGGCATTCCGGTGCTGATCCTGGTCACCGCGGTGATCATCGTGGCCGCCTGGATCGTCCTGAACCGCACCGAGTTCGGCCGCTGGGTGGTCGCGACCGGGTCGAACCGCGAAGCCGCCCGGCTGAGCGGCATCCCGGTCCGGCTGGTCACCGTGTCGGCCTTCGCCATCGGCGGCCTGCTCACCGCCGGCGCCGCCGCCCTGCTGACCGCCCGCACCCAGACCGGCGAGCCGACGCTGGGCGGCTCCACCGCGACCTTCGAGGTGATCACCGCGGCGGTGGTCGGCGGCACCAGCCTGTTCGGCGGACGCGGGTCGGTGGTCGGGGTCGTGCTGGGGGCGGTCACGATCCGCACGATCAGCAACTGCATCACCCTGCTGAACGTGACCCCGCTGCTCTACCAGGCGGTGATGGGCACCCTGATCCTGCTCGCCCTGGTGGCCGAATCGGTCCGGGGCCGACTCGTGGGAGGCCAACAGTGACCGCCGCAGCCGTGCTCTCCGCCGACCGGATCGTCAAGTTCGCCTACGACGACAACGGACGCCGGACCCGGGGCTCGAACGTGAAGCTGCTCAGCTCGGCTTCCATCGACCTGCATCCCGGTGAGGTCCACGCCCTGGTCGGCGCCAACGGCGCCGGGAAGAGCACCCTGATCAAGACCATCGCCGGCGCGATTCCGCCCGACGGCGGCGAGCTGCGGATCGACGGCGAACCGGTCCGCTTCCACACCACCGTCGACGGCCGGCGGGCGGGCATCTCGGTGATCTGGCAGGAGTTCAGCCTGGCGCCCAAGCTGACCGTCACCGAGAACATCTTCCTCGGCCGGGAACTCACCGCGTCCGGACGGCTGGACCGGCGGGAGATGCACCGGCAGGCGCAGGCGGCGCTGGACCGGCTGGGTTCGACGATCAGCCCGCACGCCACCGTCGGCAGCCTGTCGACCTCGGCCCAGCAGATCGTGGAGATCGCGCGGGCGATCAGCGAGCAGACCCGGATCATCATCCTGGACGAGCCCACCGCGTCGCTCAGCCGCGCCGAGACCGACAAGCTGTTCTCGGTGCTCTCCGACCTGCGGACCAAGGGGATGGCCATCCTGCTGGTCACCCATCGCCTGGACGAGGTCTTCGAGCTGGCCGACCGGGTCAGCGTGCTGCGGGACGGCGCGAGCGTGGCGACGCTCGGCATCCAGGGGCTCACCGTGGACCGGTTGATCGAGTTGATGGTGGGCGAGACGGTCACCCTGGAGCGGATCGCCGAGCGGGTCGGCGGCTCCGACCAGCCGGTGCTGCAGACCAGGGAGCTGCGGGTGACCGCGGCCGCCCCGCCGGTCTCGTTGGCGGTGTACCCCGGCGAGATCGTCGGCCTGACCGGTCTGGTGGGTTCGGGACGCACCGAGCTCGCCCGGGCGATCGTCGGGGCCGAGCCCGCGGCGGGTGGCGGCGTCTTCCTGGCGGGCCGCGAGATCACCCGCTGGCCGATGCGCAAGCGGCTGCGGCTGGGCGGGATCGGCTTCGTCCCGGAGGATCGCAAGACCCAGGGCGTGATCCTGCCGCTCTCGGTGGCCCGCAACCTCACCCTGCCCAACACCGATCAGGTCGGCCCGGGGCCGCTGGTGAGTCCGCGCCGGGAGGAGTCGCTGGCCAGGCGGCTGTTCGACGCCGTCCACATCTCCGCCCGATCCACCGGGCAGGCCGCGTCCACCCTGAGCGGCGGCAATCAGCAACGGATGGTGATCGGCAAGTGGCTGGCCCGGCAGCGGGTGCTGTACGTCTTCGACGAACCCACCCGCGGGGTGGACGTCTCGGCCCGCAGCGCGCTGTACCGGCTGATGGTCGAGCTGGCCGCCGGCGGCAGCGGGGTGCTGATGATCTCCTCCGACCTGCCCGAGATCCTGGCGATGAGCCATCGGATCTACGTGCTGCGCAACGGCGCGGTGTCGGCGGAACTGCCCGGCGCGCAGGCGACCGAGGAGCAGTTGCTCGCGGCGATGTTCCCCGACGTTCCGGCGGAGTCGGCGACCGACCGGTGAGGCGGGCTCGGGGGCCGTGGCCCGCCGAGCCCACCGGTGGTCAGAGGCGGTACCAGCGGTCGAGGTAGCCCTTGATGATGTCGCGCATCACATCGAACACGATCTCCTGGCGGTGCGCGGTGGCGAAGTAGTCCATGTCGGGACGACCGCGAACCGGCGCTGCCGGCCCCAGCAGGCCGGCTTCGACCAGGTCGGTGGCGTGCTTCTCGCCGATGATCTCGGCGGCATGCTCGAGGCTGTCGCGGAACAGCACCGGCGCGCTGTCGCGCTCCAGGGTGGTCCAGATGTTGACCTTGCAGACGCCGTCGTCGAACAGGTGGTCGAGCTGGCCGGGGGGCACGCTGGAGGTGCCGTGCAGGACGAGCTTGGGTCCGATCACGTCCGAGATCGCCCGGGCGGCCTCGGGGTGGTACTGCAGGTCCTGCGCGGACGCGCGGTGTTCCGTCCCGAGGTTGGCGACCACCATGTCGACGCCGGTCTTCGCCAGGAACTCGGCCGCCCGCTCCGGAGTGGTGAGGTTGTTGTGGCCGACGTCCTCGGCGTCGACCACCTCGTCCGAGGCCCCCTCGATGAAGACCTGGTCGCCGTACTTGCGGACGAACTCGGCGGTGGCAGCGATGTTCTCCTCCCACGGCACCTCCGACTGGTCGAACATGATCGAGGAGAACCCGTCCAGATTGCCGTCGAGCACGTCGGCGTCGTACTGGATCTGGCCGTGATCGAAGTGCGTCATGACCTCGACATCGGGGTAGTCGCCGCCCGGCCTGGAGAGCACCTCGCAATCGCCGAAGAACAGCATTCGTCCGGTGGCCGCGTTCCGGCTGTGGGCGTACCGGGTGGACTGCGACCGGTGCAGGTACTGGCCGGTGATCGCGATGGTGATCGGCACCGCGACCTTCAGTTCCTCCGCCTTGCTCTGGCAGGCGGCCAGGATCGCCTCGACCGTGGTCTGATTCTCGGTACAGAAGGTAGGTACGACCCAGCGACGCTCCAGTGCCCGTTGATACAGGTCCACGACAGCCTCGCGTCCGCGGATGAGTGGCATTGCTCGATGTCCTTTCGATCATGGCTGCCGGCGTGATCGCTCAGCCAACCGTCCCTTCATAACGTGGTGACCAGCCCAGTTGAGGCGCCAGCCGGATAGGTGAGCACTTGCCCAAATAGCCGCGCAGGAGCGCCGGTCGCGGACCCGCCGAGCAGGGAGTCACGGTGAGCATCTGCTCAGCCGCGTGGGCATCCTCCGCATCGCGGCGCGCGGCGGCGTATCTTCCTGGCAAAGGCGTCCCCGCACCGTCCTCGCCGCTGTCGTCGCGGTGCGCTGAACGACAGGAGGGAGCCCGTGGTGGGCGAACCGGCCAATGACCTGGACCTGATGATCCGCGCCGCCTGGTTCTACTACGGCGACGGTCTGACCCAGGCCAAGGTCGCGCAACGACTGTTCGTGTCGCGGCAGACGGTCGGACGGCTGCTGGAGGCGGCCCGGGAGCACGGCATCGTGCGGATCGAGATCGACAGCCACTTCCTGGGCGCGCTCAAGCTCGCCACCCGGCTGCGCACCAAGCTCGGGCTGCAGGACGCGGTGGTGGTGCCCGGCGACGGGGAGGGCGAGGTCGGCCGGGGCAACGAGCGGGTGGCCGCGGCGTTGGCCGCCTACGTCAGGCGCTACCTGCATCCCGGCGCCGTGGTGGGGCTCGGCTGGGGCGACACGGTGGCCCGCGCGCTGTCGCTGCTGCCCGCGGAGTCGCTGGAGAACGTCACCCTGGCCTCGGTGATGGGCGGGGTGCGGGCGATCAGCGAGTCGCTGTCGCTGAACGCGGCCTTCGCCACCCACCTGCGGGCCGTCCCGGCGCCGCTGCTGGTCTCCTCGAAGGAGTCGGCCCAGACCTTCATGGCGGAGTCGGCGGTGCGGGACGTGTTGAACCTCGCCGCCTCGGCTTCGGTGACCGTCACCGGGATCGGCTCGGCGGATCCCGCCACCTCCTCCGCCGCCCGGAGCGGGGTGCTGTCGGCCGAGGCCGTGGCCACCTACGCGGCGCGCGGCGCGGTCGGGGACATGCTCGGCGAGTGGTACGACACCGAGGGACGGGCGGTGTCCGGCGAGCACTCGGATCGCCGGATCGGGCTCAGCCTGGACGAGGTCAGAGCCATGCCGAACGTGGTCGGCGCCGCCGGCGGCGTCCACAAGGTCGACGCCATCCGGGGCGCGGCGGCCGGCCGGCTGATCAAGGTGCTGATCACCGACGAGCCGACCGCCGAGGCGCTGCTGCAGGCGCCGGATCCCTGGACGATCCGGCCCCGGACCCGGGAGTGAGGGAAAGCTGATGCCCGCGCAGATCATCGTTGCCCTGGACGTGGGCGGCTCCTACCTCAAGGCCACCGCCTTCGACCTCGGCGGCGAGCGGTTCGCCAGCCACGGCGAACCGGTGCCGGTGATCAGCCCGCGGCCGACCTGGCACGAGCGGGACGCCGAGGCGCTGTGGCGCTCTGCCATCGCCTGCGTCCGGGGGACCCTGGAGCAGCTGGGCCTGACCGGCGCGGAGGTCTGCGCGCTGGGCCTGACCGGGCACGGCAACGGCGCTTACCTGGTGGACGCCGCCGGTCTCCCCACCCGCAATGTCGTGCTGGCCACCGACACCCGGGCGGCGTCGCTGGTGCACGAGTGGGTGACCGCCGGCGCCGAGGACGAGCTGCGGGAACACGCCTGGAACGGGCTGTGGGCGGGGATGACCGGGCCGGTGCTGGCCTGGCTGGCCCGGCACGAGCCGGACACCCTGGAGCGGACCCACAGCGTGCTGGGGGCGAAGGACTACCTGCGCGCCCGGTTGACCGGCGTGGTCGCCGCCGAGATCTCCCAGGCCAGCGCCTGCGGACTCTACGACAATGCCGTCCTCGCCAGCGGGGCGGAGCGTTCCGACCTGGAGCCGGGGGCGCTGGCGCTGCGGCTGTTCGGCCTTGAGCGGTACCGCCGGCTGCTGCCGCCCACGGTCGCCTCGACCCGGCTCTTCGAGCTCTCCCCCGCCGCCGCGGCGGAGACCGGCCTGCCGGTCGGGCTGCCCGTCGTCGCCGGCCTGGTCGACAACTCCGCCGCCCAGCACGGCTCCGGCGTCTTCGACTCCAGCGCGGTCTGCGTCGGCGCGGGCACCTGGAGCATCAACCAGGTGCTGGTGCCGGTCACCGAGATGACCAACGACCGGACGCTGGGCCGGGTGAAGCCCTACTCCGCGGCGTTGGCACTGGACCGGCAGGGGTTGCTGTGCGAGGCGTCGGCCACCTCGGCCTCCACCTTCGCCTGGGCGCTGGAGCGGGCCGCCACCGGCACGGCGGCAGCCGACCGGGCGGCCGGTCAGGATCCCTACTCGGCCCGGTTGGAGCGGGAGAGCCACCGCCGGCGACGACCCGACGACCCGCTGTTCCTGCCGTTCATCAACGGCAGCCGCGAGGACGCCACCGCCCGGGGCGCCTGGCTGGGGCTGTCCTCGTCCAGCAGCGAGGACGACCTGCTGGGCGCCGTCCTGGAGGGCATCTGCCTGGAGCACCGGCGCCACATCGAGCGCCTCGAGGCCGGGATCGGCGAGCGGCTGCCGGTACGGCTGTCGGGCGGGCCGACCAAGTCGCCGCACTGGTGCCAGCTGTTCGCCGACATCCTGCGCCGGCCGGTGGAGGTCTCGCCGGTGGCCGAGCTCGGCTCGCTGGCGGTGGCCGCCCTGGCGGCAGCCGCGACCGGACGGCTGAACTCGGTGCCGGACGCGGTGGCCGCGCTGGGGCAGCCCTGGCACACCTACCGGCCGGCCGAGGCCGGCGAGGAACTGGTGGAACAGCGCTGGCGGCTCTACCGCGACTGGGCGGCCCGGTTCGAACGACACCCCTGGGGTCCGGCCGGGGCTGCGGACTGAGCCGACCGGGATCGGCCGGCGGGTGCTCCGATCGGACGCCCCCGGCCCGGCCTCACTCCTCCGGCTCGTCCCACGGTTCCACCACGACCCGCAGCCCCTGGTGGCCTTCGGCGACCGCGAAGGCCTGGTGGATCTGGTCGAGGCCGAAGCGGTGGGAGATGAAGTCGCGGATCGGAACCCGGCCGGCGGCGATCAGGTCAAGCGCGCGCCGGTGGTGGCTGGGCAGCGAGCCGTGCGCGCCCGAGACCAACAGCTCCTTGTAGTGGATCAGGTTGGTGTCCAACTCCACCCGGGAGCCGGCCGGCAGGCCGCCGAACAGGTTGATCCGGCCCCGGTTGCGGGCCATCTCCAGCGCCTCGGCGTGGGCGGACGGGGAGGGGTTGGCGGTGATCACCAGGTGGGCCCCCAGCCCGCCGGTCTCCTCCCTGACCCGGGCCACGGCGTCCTCGCGGGACGAGCAGATCAGGACGTCGGCACCGAAGCCGGCGGCCACCTCGAGGCGGCCGGGCGAGCGGTTGACCACGATGATCCGGCTGGCCCCCATCGATCGGGCGACCGGGATCATCATGCAGCCGATCGGGCCGGCGCCGACGATCACGACGGTGTCGCCCAGCTGCACCGGGGTGCGTTCGAAGGCGTTGAGCACGCACGCCAGCGGTTCGGCCAGGGCGGCCTCGGCGTAGCTGACCCCGTCCGGGATGAGGTGCACCGGGCCGTGGTCGACCACCAGCTTGTTGAGCAGGACGTACTCGGCGAAGGATCCGGCGAACTGGTAGCCCATCGCGTAGTTGATCTGGCAGTTGGTGCCCATCCCGTCCTCGCAGAAGGAGCACTCGCCGCAGGGCACGTCAGCGCCCAGCGCCACCCGGTCGCCCACCTTCAGCCGGGTGACCCCGTCCCCGACCGCCACGACATCGCCGGCGGCCTCATGGCCCAGCACCGCGGGCGGGGCGACCCGGCTGTTGCCGTGATGGAGAATCCGGATGTCCGAGCCACAGATGGCGCAGGCCCGCACCTTGACCAGTACCGAGTTCTGATCGACCACGGGGTCGTCGAGCTGCCGTAGTTCGAGGTGGTCGAGGGCGGTGAGAACGGCGGCTTTCATCGGGCTCCCTGGTAGACGCGAGCATGGCGGTCAGTGACGTCGCGGTCACGGTCGCAGCGGCGGGAAGCCTCGATCCGGCGAGATTCCACCACTGCCAGACAAGGGAGAGTGAAGCACTGCCGGGCACGAAAGCACAAAGACTTTGCATCTGGAATGCGCACTGCGGCGGTCAGCGCCAGGCCCGGTAGCTGGCCACCGCGGGGGCGGGCAGGTCGAAGCCGGCGATGCCGCCGACGTAGATGTCCTCCAGCGCCAGGATCCGGCCGCTGTCCCTGCCGATCAGCAGCAGGTACTCCCAGTACGGCGTTCCCGGGGACGCGATGTGCAGCGCGATCGCCGGCCGGCCCAGCCGGTCGACCGTCTCCCCGGCCACCTCGACCTCGTCGAAGCCGCCGATCAACTGCAGCAGGGTGGCCTGCTGCCGTGGGCTGGGGGTCCATTCGTTCAGCAGTGACTTCACCGCCGAGACGTAGCTCATCGCGCCTTCGGCCGGAACCGCGCCGCCGGCCTCGAGGTAGGACCGCATCGGCTCGGTCGCCGCCGGGGGCTCCTGGGGGAAGATCAACGGCATCCCGCCCGCCGGGAACCGGTCGTCGAGCAGCACCGTCCCGGCCGGTGGGGCGGCGGCGTCGGCCGGCGGGTAGTGGCGTCCGTCCCCGGGGAGGTAGGCCTCGCCGGCGGTCACCCGGATCCGGCCGGAGAGATCCTGGTTCCACTCCACCAGGGTCACCTGCGGGGCCACCACCGATGTCGTCCGCTCCGCCTCGTCGATCTCGGTCTCCAGGTACCAGCCCTCCGAATCGGAGCGGCGTTCGGCCGGCCGGTCCGGTTCGGCCGCCAGCTGTTGCCGGGCCCGGGCCAGCACCTGGTTCAGGTCGGCGTCGATCGGGGCGATCTGCAGCAGGGCGGGGGTGGCGGCGTGCGCCGGGGTGCCGCCGCCCTGCCACGGCTGCACCACGAAGAGGGTGAGCAGCAGCACCGCGGCGGCCGGCAGCGCGAGCCAGGCCCAGCGGCGGCCGGCCCGGGCCGGCGTGCCCACGATCCGCTCCAGCTCCGCCTGCACCTCGGACTCGGTGCGGTCGTCGCGCACCGTCCGGCCGGGATCCGCGCGTCGCATCAGTTCCAGGAACTCGTCGTCGGTCATTGCCCTCCCCTCACCGCCTGGTCGGCCAGCAGCGCGCGCATCGCCGCCCGCGCCCGGCTCAGTCGCTGCCAGACCGCCGCCTCGGACAGCCCCAGCACCAGGCCGATCTCCGCGGCGGTCAGGTCGTCCCAGTACTTCAGTTCCAGCACCTCGCGGTGGCCGTCGTCCAGCTGGTCGAGCACGGCGGCGACCAGGTCGACCGCGTGATCGACGCCCTCGGCCCGGTGCTGATGGGCCAGCAACGCGACCAGGTTGCCATCGCGGTCACGGTGGCGGCGGCTGCTCTGTACCCGGTGCCACGCCACCCGGTAGAGCCAGACCAGCGGCTGCGGGGCGGCCGGATCGAACTCCTTCCAGGCCACCGCGAAGGTCTCCTGGCCGAGATCCCGCGCCAGCTCCGGATCGGCCACCCGCCGCCGGATGAACCGCAGCACCGGCAGCCAGTTCTGCCGGTAGTAGTCCCCGAACACCTCCGCCGCCGGCCTGGCCGAGGCCCGGCGGCCCGGTCGCGGAAGAGTGCTCACCCCAGCGATGGTGTCATACCGCCACCGACCCCGTGGCCGGAACCCGGGCGACAGCACCGCTGCCCCACCACCCACCGCCACTGTCATGCCGGTCTCCCCCGCCGGCTCAGGTACGAGGCGTCCATGGTCAGCCGACCAGCCTGATCAGCAACGCGATCCCCAGCGCCAGCCCCAGGATGCCGATCGCCGCGCGTCCCCATCGACGCATCTCCGCCTCCGCTCGAATCGCTCGCTCTCTGTCTGTTAAGGGCTCCGAACCGGCCGGTTCCTGACCGAGCCGACCGGGGAAATTTCCGGCGACCATCGCGGGTTGCGGTAACGATCTGGCAGATTCGGCAGAACACACCCGGTGTCGCCGGTTAGGGTGCGGGTAAGGCCCGGGAACACCCCTCCGGGCGGGTCAACGACGACCGGGAAGGAGACGCGACGTGAAGATCATCGGCGCCGTGTTGGAGGAGGTCGGACGGCCCCGGCCCTATGCCGAATCCCGTCCGATCCGGATCTGCGAACTCGAACTCGATCCTCCGGGACCGGGCGAACTTCTGGTCAGGATCGAGGCCGCCGGGGTCTGCCGGGCCGACCTCTCGGTGGTGGACGGCAACCGTCCACGGCCGCTGCCGATGCTGCTCGGCCACGAGGCGGTCGGCCAGGTGCTGGAACTGGGCGAGGGCATCATCGACGTGCATGTCGGCGACCGGGTGGTGATGGCCTTTCTGCCGCGGTGCGGCTTCTGCAAGAACTGCCTGACCGACGGCCGCCTGCCCTGCAGCCGCGGCTCGGCGGCCAATACTGCCGGCGAACTGCTGAACGGCGGACGACGGCTGCGCTGCCAGGGCCAAACGGTCAACCATCACCTCGGCGTCTCCGGCTTCGCCAGCCACGCGGTGGTGGACCGGCGCTCCGCGGTGGTGGTGGGCGATGACCTCCCGCCGGAGGTTGCCGCCCTGCTGAGCTGCGCGGTGCTGACCGGCGGCGGCGCGGTGATCAACGTCGGCAACCCGCACACCGGGGACGCGGTGGCCGTGGTTGGGCTGGGCGGGATCGGGATGGCCGCGCTGATCACCGCGGTCTCGATCGGCAAGGGGGATGCGGTCGGGATCGATCTGCGCCCCGAGCGGCTGGAGCGCGCCCTGGAGTTCGGCGCCAGCCAGGTGTACACCCCGGAGCAGGCGATCGAAGCCGGCTTCAAGGCGCCGATCGTGATCGAGGCGGCCGGCGCGGCCGCCGCCTTCGAGACCGCGGTGACCTTGACCGCGCCCGGCGGCACCACCGTCGTGGTCGGGCTGCCGCACCCCAGGGCCGAGGCGACGCTGCGTCCGCTGGCGCTGGCCACCGAGGCCCGCAGCATCGTCGGCAGCTACCTGGGTTCGGCCGTCCCGGCCCGTGACATCCCGCGGTACGCCCAGTTGTGGCGGGAGGGCAGACTGCCGGTGGAGAAGTTGATCACCTCGCAGATCGGCCTGGCCGACCTCAACCAGGCGTTGGACAACCTGGCCGACGGCGCGGCGATCCGGCAGGTGATCCGATTCGAGTAGGAGGCCCGGTGGCGACGATCGAAGCTCGGCAGGCGGCTCTGGTGGCGTCGCTACCGACCGGTTTGCTGGTCGGTGGACAGTGGCGCGAGGCGTCCTCCGGGCGACGCTTCGGGGTGGACGATCCGTCGACCGGGGAGCAGCTCACCACGGTGGCGGACGCGTCACCGGCCGATGGGCAGGCGGCGCTGGCCGCCGCCACGGCCGCCGCCCAGCCGTGGGCGGCCACCGCCCCGCGGGAACGCGGCGAGCTGCTGCGCCGGGCGTTCGAGGCGGTGCAGGCCCGCGCCGAGGAGTTCGCCCTGCTGATCACGCTGGAGATGGGCAAGGCGCTGCCCGAGGCCCGCGGCGAGGTGGCCTACGGCGCCGAGTTCCTGCGCTGGTTCGCCGAGGAGGCGGTCCGGATCACCGGCCGCTACCAGACCTCACCGGACGGCAACAGCCGGTTCCTGGTGCTGCGCAAGCCGGTCGGGCCGGCGCTGCTGATCACGCCGTGGAACTTCCCGCTGGCGATGGCCACCCGCAAGCTCGGGCCGGCGCTGGCCGCCGGCTGCACAGCGGTGGTCAAGCCGGCCACGCTCACCCCACTGACCACCCTGCTGCTCGCCCAGGTGCTGATGGAGGCGGGGCTGCCGGCGGGGGTGGTGAACGTCATCCCCACCACCACGGCGGGGGCGACCACCGGGCCGCTGATCGCCGACCCACGGCTGCGCAAGCTGTCGTTCACCGGCTCGACCGAGGTGGGCCGCGTCCTGCTGCGGCAGGCGGCGGACACCGTGCTGCGCACGTCCATGGAACTCGGTGGCAACGCCCCCTTCCTGGTGTTCGCCGACGCCGACCTGGACGCCGCGGTCGAGGGGGCGCTGGCGGCCAAGCTGCGCAATATCGGCGAGGCCTGCACCGCCGCCAACCGGTTCTACGTCGAGGAGTCGGTGGCGGCGGAGTTCGCCGCCCGGTTGGCCGCCCGGTTCGCCGCCAAGCAGGTGGGACGCGGGGTGGAGCCGGGGGTCGAGGTCGGCCCGCTGATCGACGCCGAGAGCCGGGCGAAGGTGGACGCCCTGGTGCGGGACGCCGTCCGCCGCGGCGCCGAGGTGCTGACCGGTGGAGCGCCGCTGGACGGGCCGGGCTGGTTCTACCCGCCGACCGTGCTGACCGGCGTCCCCACCGACGCCGAGATCGGCCGCACCGAGATCTTCGGCCCGGTCGCACCGATCACCACCTTCCGCACCGAGGACGAGGCGGTGGCGCTGGCGAACTCCTCGCCGTTCGGCCTGATCGCCTACGCCTACACCGGCAACCTGAACCGGGCGCTGCGACTGCCGGAGCGGCTCGAGGCCGGCATGCTCGGGCTCAACTCGGGCGTGGTCTCCAACCCCGCCGCCCCGTTCGGCGGCGTCAAGCAGTCCGGGCTCGGCCGCGAGGGTGGCTTCGAGGGGATCGACGAGTACCTGGAGACGATGTACGTCGGCATCCCCAGCCCGCTGCTCTGACCCGGCGGCGCTCCTGCCGCGAGCTACCGGTACGTCCCCGGCGCGGTGGCGTGCGGGCCGGCATCGAAGTCGCGGATCTCGTCGCGCAGCCGTCCCATCCGTTCGTCCAGGTCGGCGGCCACCCGCGCGGCGTCGTCCAGCTCGGCCTTCAGGTCCGGCGGTAGCTCGCGGTCGTACTTGTAGAACAGCTTGTGCTCGACGCTGGCCCAGAAGTCCATCGCGATGGTCCGGATCTGGATCTCGACGAAGACGTTCTCGGTCCGGTCGGAGAGGAACACCGGAACCTGGACGATCAGGTGCAGGGAGCGGTAGCCGTTCGGCTTGGGGTTGGCGATGTAGTCCTTGGTCTGCACCAGGGTGACGTCCGGCTGCTGGGTGAGCATGGACGCGATCCAGTAGACGTCGGAGACGAAACTGCAGGTGATCCGGATGCCGGCGATGTCGCGCACCCGTTCCCGGACGGCCGGCACGGTCAGCTCACAGCCGTAGCGCAGCACCTTACCGACCAGGCTCTCCGGGGTCTTCAGCCGGGAGCGGACATGTTCGATCGGGCTGTAGGAGTGGACGTTCTCGAACTCCTTGCGCAGGATGGCGACCTTGGTGGAGATCTCCTCCATCGCGAACTCGTAGTACATCCGGAACCGGAGGAACTCCTCGCGCACCTCCCGCAGCCGCTCCCCCCGCTGCAGCGCCAGGACGATCGCACCGTCAGTGTCCGGACCGCTGACCGGCTCGGCCTTCCGATCAGGAAGCTGCTCCGGGCCCGACCCCACGGCATCCTCGCCGGCCATCGACACCTCCATCGCGCGGCTGTCTACCTACGCACTACCGATCGTAGTCGGTGCGCCACCGGGAACCGGGCTACCAGCGGTGTCCGCTTCCGTCAGCCAGGTGACCCAGCTGGCGTAGTACCTGTTCGGCTTCCGCTCGGGGGAAGCCGAACAGGTACGACGCCAGATCCGCGCGAGACGCCGCGCGTCTGCTCGCCAAGACGAGCAAACAACAACAGCACTCAGGGGCCGAAGGGATCCGCCGCTCACGCCGGACGAGGATCTGGGACGCGTAGGCCGAGCCAAAGATGGGATGCTGACCCGGTGACCATGAAAGGCCGGGGACCCCGACCCAAGCCCCCGACGCTGACTTTCGGCGAGCGCCTCCGAGAACACGATCAGGCAGGCGAGTTCAGCGAAGCCGGCTGGTTCCGGGATCCTGATCTGCTCGCCGGGCTCGGCCCCGCCCTCGCCGACCTGGTAGCCGGGCAGGATCTGGACCTCGTCCTCTCTCCACAGTCGCGGGGGACGCTGCTGGGATCGCTGGTGGCGGTGCACCTTGGGGTCGGCCTCATCGAACTCCGCAAGGGTGTGACCGACCGGTTCGGCGCGGAGGACTGGCTGATCGCACGTACCCCACTCGACTACCGCGACCGGAACCTCGAACTTGGCATCCCCACCGGACTGATCCCGATCGGCGCGAGAGTCCTGTTCGTCGACGACTGGATCGACACCGGCGGACAGCTGATGGCAGCTCACACCATCACCACCCTGGCCAAGGCTGATTGGTCCGGAGCCGCGGTGATCGTGGACGGCCTGGACGATCCCCGACTGCGCCACGACTATGCCGTCAGGTCCCTGCTACGTCGCCGCGATCTGTAACCGAGCCGCTGAACCGCACAAGCGAATGGCTTCCGCCCGCCAGGTGACCCATCTTGCGTAGCACTTGTTCGGCTTCCGCTCGGGGAAAGCCGAACAGGTACTACGCCAGCTCCGGGTGGGACGCTCTCAGCCGGCGACGCGTCCGGCTTTGGACGGGTCGAAGCGGCGCAGCCGCATCGAGTTGGTCACCACGAAGATGCTGGACAACGACATCGCGAAGCCGGCGATCAGCGGGTTGAGGTGCCCCAGCGCGGCCAACGGGATGGCCGCCACGTTGTAGCCGAAGGCCCAGACCAGGTTCCCGCGGATGGTGCGCAGGGTGCGGCGGGCAAGCACGATGGCGTCCGGAATCGCGGCCAGGTCGCGACGGACGAGAATGATGTCGGCCGACTTCAGCGCCACGTCGGTGCCGCTCACCACGGCCATGCCGAGGTTGGCGGTGGCCAGCGCGGCGGCGTCGTTGATGCCGTCGCCCACCATGGCGACCCGCTTGCCGTCGGCCTGCAGCCGTTCGATCACCTGGGCCTTCTCGGTGGGCAGCACCTGCGCGATCACCTCGTCGACCCCCACCGCGGCTGCCACCTCGCGGGCGGCGGCCTCCCGGTCGCCGGTCAGCAGGACGGTGCGCAGCCCCAGGTTGCGCAGCCGGACGACAGCCGGCGGCGGCAGTGTCCTTCAGCGCGTCCGCCACCGAGAACCCACCGCGGAGTCGCCCGTCGACGGCTACCAAAACGGGGGTGCGGCCGGCTTCGGCAGCGGTGTTCAGGAAGGCCTCGGCAGCATCCATCCCGACGCCGCGCTCGGCCATCAGTTCGGCATTGCCCAACACCACCTCGCGGTCGGCCACCCGTCCGGAGACACCGTGACCGGGCAGCGCGGTGACGCCGGACGCCTCGGGCAGGGTCAGGCAGCGGGCCTCGGCGGCGTCCACCAGCGCCCGGCCGATCGGGTGTTCGGAGTAGTGCTCCACCGCAGCGGCGATGCCCAGCAGCTCGTCCTCGGACGACCCCTCGTCAGGCTCTGTTCCTCGGCCCGCTCCCGCGGCCCTCGTCAAGACTCCTTCCTTCCCGCCGCTGTCAGCGGGTGGCGGTCGTCGTCGGGGATCGTGAGAAGCCGACTCCAGGGTCATCCGGCCGGTGGTCAGGGTGCCGGTCTTGTCCAGCACCACGGTGTCGATCTCACCGGACGCCTCCAGCGCGTCCGGACCCTTGATCAGAATGCCCAACTGCCCACCGCGCCCGACCCCCACCATCAGGGCGGTGGGGGTGGCCAGGCCCAGCGCGCAGGGGCAGGCGATGATCAGCACCGACATGGCGGCGCTCAGCGCGGGACGCACCCCGCCGCCGGCCAGCAGCCAGACCAGCAGGGTGAGCGCGGAGATCACCAGCACGGCCGGAACGAAGACCGCCACCACCTTGTCGACCAGGGTCTGCACGGCGGCCTTGCGGGCCTGGGCCTGCTCGGCCATCACCGCCAGCTGGGCCAACTGGGTGTGGGCACCGACCTGCTCGGCCTCGACGATCAGCGCGCCGGTGGTGTTGGTGGTTCCGGCCAGCACCCGGGTTCCCTCGCCCACCTCCTGCGGGACGGGCTCCCCGGTCATCGCCGAGGTGTCGACCGCGGAGGTGCCCACCACCACCCGTCCGTCGGTGGCGATCCGCTCCCCGGGACGGACGACGAACCGCTCCCCCACCTTCAGGGTGCCGATCGGCACCACCTGCTCGACCCCGTCCCGGATCACCCGGACGGTGGTCGGCGCCAGCCGTCCGATCGCGGTCAGCACACCGCGGGCCGACCGCTTGGAACGGGCCTCGACGTAGCGTCCGGCGAGCAGGAAGGTGGTGATCGCGGCGGCCGCCTCCAGATAGAGGCTGTCGGCGCCCTCGGGCACCTCGCCCCAACCCACCCAGTAGCTGTCGCCCGGCACGCCGAGCAGGGTGGCCACCACCGACCAGGTGAAGGCGGCCAGGATGCCCAGCGAGACCAGGGTGTCCATGCTGGTGCCGCCGTGCCGCAGGTTCCGCCAGGCCGCCCGGTGGAACGGCCAGGCGCACCAGAACACCACCGGGATCGCCCCCAGGATCAGCACCCACTGCCAGCCCGGGAAGCGCAGCCCGGGCGCCAGCGCCAACGCGATCGCGGCGTCCCCCAGCGGGACGGTGATCAGCGCGGCCACGATCAGCCGGTTGCGCAGCATCCGCACCCGGTCCTGATAGCCGTCGGAGTCGTCCTCGTCGCTGACCGGACGAGCCCCGTACCCGGCCGCCTCGACCGCCTTGATCAGCTCGGGCGCCCGCTCCGGGTCGACGCCCAGCACGACGGCGCGCTCGGTGGCGTAGTTGACGGTGGCGTTCACCCCGTCCAGCTTGTTGAGCTTGCGTTCGATCCGGCTGGCGCAGGCCGCGCAGGTCATGCCGGAGATGTCGAGTTCGACCCGGTCGGCCAGCAGTCCCTCGTCGGGGGGTGGTGGTCATTCCACGCCCCCGGGGCGGCGACCGGCCTCCCGGCGATCCCGCTCGGCGAGTTCGGCCAGCAGGTCGTTGTAGGCGTCCATCTCGTCCTCCCCCAGGTCGGCCCGGCGATCGGCGCGGGCGGCGTCCCGGCTGTCGCTGCGGAACCACTGCGCGGCCAGCACGGCCACCGCGATGAAGGCAGGGATCTCGCCGGTGAACCAGGTGATCTGACCGGCGACGTTCTGGTCGGCCAGCAGGTCCCCCACCCAGTCGACCGCGAGGGTGGTGTAGAACTGCTCGCCGATCACTGAGTGGGCCATCATGATCCCGACCGCGAAGATGGCGTGGAACGGCATCACCGAGATCAGCATCGCGAACCGGATCAGCGGCGGCAGCTTGCCGGCGGAGTTGTCCGGGCTGACCAGCAGGTGGAAGAACAGGAACCCGGCCATCATGAAGTGCAGCAGCATCAGCTGGTGAGCCCAGTGGTACTTCATCAGCCAGGCGAACAGCGGGGTGAAGTAGACCACGAAGAGCGAGGCTATGTAGTTCACCCACAGCACCGGCGGGCTCAGCACGAACCGGACGAACCGGTTGCCGGCCAGCCCCTCGACCAGCCCGGCCGGGCCGAGCAGGCCGTCTGTGCTCCGGCTGGTGGCGGCGGTGAGCAGGCCGAGCGGGCCGCCCAGCACGCAGAGCAACGGCACCATCATGTTCACCGTCATATGGACGAGCATGTGCCAGCTGAACACCGCTGTGGAGTACATCCACAGCCCGCTGACCGCCAGGTAGAGGGTGAGCAACCAGCCAGCCACCCAGGAGATCAGCCGGACCAGCGGCCACCGTCCACCCTGGCGATGGACGCGCACCATTCCCCAGCCGTACAGCCCGATCGCGGCCAGGCAGAGCGTCACCCACAACAGGTTGGGACGGCCCAGGCCGGCCAGCCGCTCGATGGTCGCCGGGACGTCCACCTGGTAGCCCAGGTAGTTGATCTGCAGGGTCTGCGGGATCTCGAACCGCGGCGGCGGAATGTGGGTCATGGCGGTGATCGCCGCGACCGCGACGGCCAGCGCCGACAGGTCGGGCACCACGCTGCCGGCCAGCGGGGCGGCGGGACGGCGCAGGCCGACCGTCCGCCAGACCCAGCTCAGCAGCAGAACCAGCAGGCAGGCCGCACCGACCAGGTAGGGCAAACCGGCCGGCACCGCGAACGGCGACCGCCCGGCGAGTTGCTGCCAGCCGACCACGGCATAGCCGGCGGCCAGCAGGCCGACCAACGGCAGCACCGTCCGGTGGTAGCGGCGGACGGCGCCCTCGACCAGGTCGCTGCCGGCCAGCGCGGCCAGCAGCACCGCCACCGCGCCGCTGCCCAGCACCACCCCGGCCAGGGCGGCGATCGCCTGCGCGTCGGTCGCCCAGTCGTGGTCGAGCCCCACTGTGACATTGCCGGTGACCGCGACGAAGGCGGTGGCCAGCGCGCCGGCCAGCCAGCAGACCGCGAACCCCGGTGCCCGCTTGGCGGTGTAGGCGACGATGCTGGTGACCAGCGCGACCAGGGCGGTGACCAGCCAGGCCAACGCGCTGGGTGAGGCGGTCAGGTAGAGGAACCAGCCGTCCGGCCGCACCGCGGTGGCCAGCGGCGCCCCGTTGATGAAGGCCGGGTTGGCCGCCGACATCAGCAGGGACGAGACGAACCAGAGTTGGGCGGCGCGTCCGGTCCAGGCTGCGATCCGGCGGGCGGGGTCGGTCAGCGAGTGGTCCTCAGCCGGCCGGAGGAAGGAGACGATCGCGGCCAGGCCGCCCAGCACGACCAGCCCGGAGAGCCGGGCCACCAGATCGCCCAGCACGCTGACCAGGCCGGTGAACAGGTCGGCCCGTTCTCTGCCCGGCAATGGCGGCAGCGAAGCCACCAGGGTGGCCACCAGCGGCGCCGAAGCCAGCGCCAGACCCACCGCCAACCACAGCGGCACCAGGCCCAGCAGACTTCCGCGCGCGGCTGCTGCGTCCCGCTGCTGTGCCATCCTGGTCGATCCTCCGCGTTCGCCTGCCATCCCTCGGTTCGGGAGTCTACGCGGCTGCGCGCGGCGGCGACCGTCGGGTCAGGGTCCACCATCTGTCAGCTGGCCGCCCGGCTGACGCATCCCATGCCTGGACCTGCCGCGGTGGGCAAGAATAGCGGCGTGGAACGGCGGGCGTGGCTGGTGCGGGGCGGGGTGATCGCCGCCGTCGTGCTGGTGGTGCTCGGCGCCGCCTCGGCCACCCCCTGGGTGATCACGCTGACCATCCCCCAGCTGGCGCCCTATCAGCCGCCCGAGACCTCCATCTCGCCGCTCACCCTGCCGCCCCAGGCGCCGTCGCAGACCGATCCCGAACTCGCCGACACGGTGGAGGAGGCCCTGCTCGTCCTGCTCGCCGTGGTGGTGACGGCGGTGGTGGGCTACGCGGTGTTCCGGCTGGTGCGACGGCTCCGCGCCGCGTGGCGTCCCGAGGACGCCCTCGCCGGCGACCAGCTGAAGCCCAGCGACCTGATCGGCGAGCAGGTGGTGGACATCACCTCGCTCGCCACCGCGGTGGCCCGGGCCGAGGCGCACCTGGCGGGACGGACCGAGCCGGGCGACGCGGTCACCGCGGCCTGGGTGGCGCTGGAGGACGAGGCCGCGCTGCAGGGCAGCTCGCGGGCCCCCTCGCAGACCGCCACCGAGTTCACCGCCCAGCTGCTCCGCCACACCCCGGCTCCGCCGGACGCCGTCGCCACCCTGCGCGGGCTCTATCACAAGGCCCGCTTCACCGCGCATCCGGTCACCGTCGAGGACGTCAACCGGGCCAGGCTGGCGCTGGCCCGGATCGCCAAGGCGCTGGACGCCGCCCTGCCGGTGACCTCGGGAGACCCCTCATGAACCGGCCGCTGCGGAGCCTGCTGGTGCGGGCGGGCATCCTGGCCGCGGTGGCCGCGGCGCTGGGCCTGACCGGCGTGCTGGATCCGATTCACGCCGGCCTGCTGGGCTGCCTGCTGCTGGCCGGCACCGGGCTGCGCGGCGGCCCGGCCGAGCAGGTGGCCGCGGACTGGCCGGCCCGCCGGTTCACCAAGCGGGCCGGTGGACGCAACGCGGTCAGCGACTTGGCCTGGCAGGTCTTCGACACCGATCGGCGGGTGCGTCCACTGGTCGTCCAGCGGGTGCGCGAGCTGGCCGCCGCCCGGCTGGCGCTGCTCGGCGTGGACGCCGACGACCCCGCCCAGCGCCCCCAGGTCGACCAGCTGCTCGGCCCCCGGGTGGCCGCGAGCCTGTTCGCGGCCGGCCGTCCCACCGCTCGTACCCTGCAACTCTGGCTGGACGCCATCGACCGGCTCAATCAGGAAAGGACCCCCTCATGACGGACGCCCTGGCGGTCAGTGACGTCGCCCGGCTCGGCGGGCAGGTGCTCGACGAGGTCGAGACCGTGGTCGTCGGGATGCGCGACCCGCTGCGGGTCGCGCTGGCGACCATCCTGGCCGGTGGCCACGTCCTGTTCGAGGACGTTCCCGGCACCGGCAAGACGCTGGCCGCCCGCAGCCTGGCGACCGCGCTGGGGCTGAGCTTCGCCCGGTTGCAGTGCACCCCCGACCTGCTGCCCAGCGACATCACCGGCTCGAGCGTGTGGGATCCGCAGCGCGGTGATTTCGTGTTCCGGCCCGGCCCGGTGTTCACCGGGCTGTTCCTGGCCGACGAGATCAACCGGACGGCGCCGAAGACCCAGTCGGCGCTGCTGGAGGCGATGGCCGAGCGGCAGGTGACGATCGAGGGTGCGAGCCGTCCGTTGGAGCTGCCGTTCCACGTCATGGCGACCTCCAACCCGGTGGAGTACGAGGGCACCTACCCGCTGCCCGAGGCGCAGCTGGACCGGTTCATGGTGCGGCTGGCGGTCGGCTACCCCAGCCGGGAGGGCGAACGGGAGGTGCTGTCCCGGCGGATCGCCCGGCAGCAGGAGGCCGCCCCGGTGTCCCAGGTGATCGACGCCGCCACCGTGCTGGCCCTGCAGGCCGGCGTCGAGGCATTGCCGGTCGATCCGGACGTGATCGCCTACTGCGTCGACCTCGCCGCGGCCACCCGGCGACACCCGGCGCTGGAGGTGGGGGCCTCGCCCCGGGGCTCGCAGAACCTGGTGCTGCTGGCCCGAGCCGTGGCGGCGCTGGACGGCCGCGACTACGTGCTGCCCGAGGACGTCAAGCGGGTGGCGGTCCCGGTGCTGGCGCACCGGCTCACCCTCACCCCCACCGCGTGGGCTTCCGGGCACCGGCCCGAAGCCGTGGTGGAGGAGCTGCTGGGCTCGGTGGCCGGACCGGCCACGGTGCGGCAGGGCTGATGCCCTCGCCAACCCCGGACCGACCAGCCGGCGCTGCCCCTGCCAGACGCCGGCTGCGCCGGGCCTCAGGGATCGTCCCCCAGGTGGGCGGGGAGCCTGCTCGGTTGGCCGGGGTCGGCCCGCGGGGCCGAGTCTCCAAGCTCCCGGAACCCGGCTCGCCCTGGCGGTCGGTCGGCCTCACCGCCGCGGCCACGGCCGCTGTCGTGCTGTTCATCATCGGGCTCGCCCTCGGCCGTCCGGATGCCGCGCTGCTGGGCGTGCCGGCCCTGCTGGCGGCGGTGTTCAGCCGGACGAAGCCGCCAGCCGGCCGGCAGACCGCCGCCGAGGAGCCCGCCCGGCCCGACTCCACCGGCATCGAGTCCACCCTGCGGCTGGCCGGCGGTCAGGCGACACTGGCCCGCGCCGCGGCGGCCGGCCACCGTCCGGTGGAGTTCATCGCCGCGATCCCGCGGCGGGGCGAGCGCGCGATCCGGCTCCGGCTGGCCTCGGTGCGGACCGGCCCGCAGCAGACCGCGATCGTCGACCTGCTCGGCATCCAGGACGGCTGGGAGCAGGATTCCCGGTCGGTCGGCGGTAGCGAACGCCTGGTGCTGCCGACCTCCCGGCGGCTGGACGGCGTCCCGCTGCCCCGCCGGCTGCGCGGCCTGACCGGGCTGCGTCCCTCGCGCCGATTCGGGGACGGCAGCGAACTGCGGGACGTCCACCCGTTCACCCCCGGCGACCGGCTCAAGCGGATCGACTGGCGGACCACCGCCCGGCGCTCCCCCAACCTCGACACCCTCTACGTCCGTAGATCGTTCGCCGACGCCGAGGCGGTCGCCATGCTGGTGGTCGACTCACGGGACGACGTCGGCCCCGACCTGCGCAGTTGGCGCGGCTTCAGCGAACAGCGGGTGGACGAGGTGACGTCGCTCGATCTCGCCCGGCACGCCGCGGCCAGCGTGGCTCGGGCGCTGGTCGAGGCCGGCGACCGGGTCGGCCTGGTGGATCTCGGCCTGGAGGCCCGTCCGCTGCCGCCGGCCGCCGGCCGGCGCCAGTTGCGCCGGGTGCTGCACGGCCTGGCACTGGCCCGTCCGGTGGGCCAGCCGCACCCGATCGTCCGGCCGCCCCAGGTGCCGGCCGACGCGCTGGTCTACCTGTTCAGCACCGTGCTCGACCAGGAGGCGGTGCAGCTGGCCCGGACCTGGCGCGGCCTCGGGCATCCGGTGGTGCTGATCGACACCCTGCCCGAGGTCCGGCCGGCGGTCGCGGCCCACCTGGCGATCGCCTGGCGGATCCTGCGAATGGAGCGCCAGGTGCGACTGGACGAGCTCGCCCGCGAGGGCGTTCCGATCGTCCGCTGGGCGGGGTCAGCCGGTAGGGACGCGGTGTCGCAGCTCGATGCGCTGGCCCGCGCGGCGGCCAGACAGCGGGACTGGCGATGAGGCGCTGGCTGCGGGTGATCACCGCCGAACTACCGCTGCTGCGGGACCTGCCCGACTTCAGCCAGCGGCCGCTGCCCCGGGTCGAGGTGGAGTTGGGCCCGAGCCTGCCCGGCTGGCTGTTGCGGCTGGCGGCGGTGCTCGCGACCGCCAGCATGGTGACGGTCGCCACCGGGCGTACCGGGATGGTCGCCGGCCTGGCCGGGGCGCTGATCGGCAGCGCGGCGATCATGATGGCGACCCTGCCCTCGGCGGCGGTGGCGCACACCGCGGTGGTCGCCAGCGGGCTGTTCGTGGCGGTCGGCGGGCACGGGCCGTTCGATCCGGTGGTCTTCGGCCTGATCCCGCTGGGCTACCTCAGCGTCCGGTTGGGCTGGTGGGCGGAGCGGGCCACGCTGACCGCGCGGGTCGAACTCGCCGCGCTCGCCGGTGGGTGGCGGCAGTGGCTGGCCGTGGTTGGCGGCACGCTCGGCCTCGCCGGAGTCGTCTTCGTGGTCGCCGGGCACCCCAGCCCGATCGCGGTGATCGTCGGCGGGGTAGCGCTGGTGGCGCTCAGCTGGCTGGTGGCCGTCCCCTCCCGGTGAGCCGGCTCCGTCGGGGCGTCAGCGGGCGATCAGGGTCGGGTCGACCACCGTGGCGTCCAGCGGGACCGGCGCGAACAGGTGCGGATAGCCGTCCTCGACCACGATCGGCAGCCCGGCGTCCGGCTCCAACCGGAGCAGCACCAGTTCGTCGTCGGCCAGATCGCCGTAGAACGTCTGCCGGACCGCAGCCGCCTGATCGGCGAAGCAGGCGTGGACGAAGCCAGCCGCGTGATAGCCGAGCTCGCGGCTCGACCGCAGGTACCGCCCGTCGCGCTGGGCGTCCTGCCATTCCGAACGCAGCGCCCAGTGGTACACCGGCTGCTCGATGGCGACGCGGGGGCCGAGCAGGCCCAACCCCACCAGTTCGGCGCGCAGCCGATCGGCGGAGGTGAAGTGCAGCCCGGTCATGCCGACCGCTGTCGCGGCCTGCGCGTTGGCCGCGGTGTCGTCGACGAAGACGGCCTCGCTCGGGCTGATCCCGAGCCGCTGGCAGGCCAGCAGGTAGATCTCGGGTTCGGGTTTGACGACGCCCTCGATCCCCGAGATGACGATGTCCTGGAACCGGCCCAGGATGCCGAACCGCTGCTGGGCGACCAGGAAGGGGTCGGCGGCCCAGTTGGTCAGCGCGCTGACCGTGACGCCGGACTGCTGCAGTTCGGCGATGATCGCCGAGGTGCCGGGCACCATGGTCGTGATGGTGAGCGGGAAGTGCTGCCGGTATCCCCGGATCCCGACCTCGTCGGCGGGGAACCGGCGGACCAGCTCCTCCTCGGGCTCCACCAGGCTCCGCACCCGATCATTGGCCCGGTTCCACTCGTCGAAGCCGATCCGTTCCATGAAGGCCGGCACCTGCTCGGCCGGCATCACCTGCTCGAAGGCGCGCTGGGGCAGCCAGGGGATGACGACCCCGCCGATGTCGAAGATCACGGTGTTCACCGGTCAAGGATCTCGCGTGGCCGTCAGGCGAGGTCAAATCGGGCTTCGTCCTGGTTTCCTTCGGTGGCTGCCCAGTTGGCCAGCAGCTCCAGTCGTTCCTGGCTGGGTGAGCCGGGTTCGGCGGTGTAGATCAGGAACGACAGGCCCGGCTCGGCGGTCAGTTCAAGCCCCTCGTAGGTCAGCGTGAGATCCCCGACCAGGTGGTGGTGGAAGTTCTTCGTCCCCGACCCATGGCGGCGGACATTGTGCGCTCCCCAGCGGGTCCGGAACTCGTCGGAACAGGTCGACAGCTCACCGATCAGATCGTGCAGTCGCTTGTCGCGGGGATCGCGTCCGGCTTCGGTGCGCAGGATCGCGACGGTCACGTCCGAGGCGGCGTTCCAGTCCGGATAGAAGTCGCGGGAGCGCTCGTCCAGGAAGTTGAACCGAGCCAGGTTGCCCTGCCCCGGGCCGTCGAACGCCTGGTCGTAGAACGCCCTCCCGAGCGCATTGGTTGCCAGCACGTCCATCCGGCCGTTGCGGACGAACGCCGGCCCCGTGGTGATCGCGTCCAGCGCGCGGATCAGGCTCTCCCGGGCCACCCAGCGCTTCGGCTTGCGGCGCCGCACCGGCTCCGCGCCGCCGTGGGCGACCCGCGCCAGGTCGAACAGGTACTCCCGTTCGGCATCATCCAACTGCAACGCGCGAGCGATCGCCTCCAGGACGCCGTCGGATACCCCGGCCAGGTTGCCGCGTTCGATCTTGGCGTAGTACTCGATGCTGACGTCGGCCAGCATCGCCACCTCGCTGCGCCTCAACCCGGCGACTCGGCGGCTGCCCCCGGCAGGAATGCCCGCTTGCTCGGGGGTCAGCTTCGCCCGCCGGGACATGAGGAACTCGCGCACCTCTTCGGTGTTGTTCACGGCGCCAACGCTATGTCGCCCCCGACCACTTGTGGGATGCCCTGCCAGTACACCTTTCGGCAGAGCCTGCCGTTCCCGGCGGTTTCGAGGTGTGATGGAACCGGAGCGAGAAGGAGCACGCCATGACCACTGCAGAGAACACCCCCACTGGCTGGACCGGCGGCCAGAACGCCTTCGGCGACTTCGCGCCCGGCATGGTGCACTACACCGACCAGGTGCTGTTCGACGAGGTGTGGGAACGCGAGGGCTTGTCCAAGCGCGATCGCAGCCTGGTCACCATCGCCGCGCTCACCGCGATGGGAAAGCTGGAGCAACTCCAGTTCCACCTCGGCTTCGCCCGGCGGAACGGCGTCACCGACGAGGAGCTGAAGGAAGCTCTGCTGCACCTGGCGTTCTACGCCGGCTGGCCCAATGGGATGGGCGCCACCACCGTGCTGAAGAACATCATCGAGAACGAAGCCTGAAGGAGAAACCCGTGACCGACAACGCCTTCGACAGCATCTTTCCCCGTGGGGGAACCAACGACGCGTTCGCCCAGTACTTCATTGGGCAGAGCTACCTCAGCCCGCTCACCACCGAACCGATCGCGATCGCCAACGTCACCTTCGAGCCGGGCTGCCGCAACAACTGGCACATCCACCACGCCTCCTCCGGTGGCGGGCAGATCCTGCTGTGCACTGCCGGCAGCGGCTGGTACCAGGCCGAGGGCGAGGAGCCGGTCAGCCTGGAACCCGGCTCGGTGGTGAACATCCCGGCCAACCTCAAGCACTGGCACGGCGCCAAGGCCGACTCCTGGTTCAGCCACATCGCCATCGCGGTCCCCGGCGAGGGGGCCGGCAACGAATGGTGCGAGCCGGTCACCGACGAGCACTACGACAACCTGAAGTGAGGACGGACCCCATGATCCTGAGCGAGCGCTACACCCTGGCCAATGGCGTCGAGATCCCCAAGCTGGGGCTGGGCACCTGGTTCATCGACGATGCCCTGGCGGCCCAGGCCGTCCGAGACGCCGTCGAGCTCGGCTACCGCAACATCGACACCGCGCAGGCCTACGGCAACGAACGTGGCGTGGGCGAGGGCGTCCGCAGCTGTGGGGTAGCCCGGGAAGACCTGTTCGTCTCCACCAAACTGGCCGCCGAGATCAAGAACCACTCCGACGCGGTGGCCGCGATCGACGGCTCGCTGGCGACCCTGGGGCTGGACTACATCGACCTGATGCTGATCCACTCCCCGCAGCCCTGGGCCGACTTCCGCGGCGGCGACTACGCCGAGGGCAACCGGAAGGCCTGGCGAGCCCTGGAGGAGGCCTACCAGGCGGGCAAGCTCCGCGCGATCGGGGTCTCCAACTTCAGCCAGGCCGATCTGGAGAACATCCTCAGCGCCGGTACGGTCGCCCCGCAGGTGAACCAGCTGCTGGTGCATGCCGGCAACACCCCGGCCGAGCTGATCGGCTACTGCCAGGCCCGCGACATCCTGGTGCAGGCCTACTCCCCGATCGCCCACGGCGAGATCCTGGACAACCCCACCCTCACCGCGATGGCGGAGAGTTACCGGGTGAGCGTCCCCCAACTGTGCATCCGCTACGTCCTGCAGTTGGGGACGCAGCCCCTGCCCAAGACCGCCAACCCCGCGCACATGCGCGCCAACGCCCAGGTCGACTTCGTGATCTCGGACGCCGACCTGGAACTGCTGAAGAACCTCGAGGACAAGGACTACGGCCAGCACAGCTTCTTCCCGGTCTACAGCGGCAAGTAGCACCCGGGGACGACTTGGCTATCGGGATCAAGTGGGCCGGGTTTGCCCGTACCGGGGTGGCCTTCCCGGAACTTCCTGTAGCCCGCGTATCGACCACGCCAGCTGGGCGGGTGTCCCAGCATGCGAGACCTTGGCTCGGCGGGGCGTTCCGCGGACTGGCATCATGACGCCATGAGTCCGGACCGGGTGCTGCGCGTCGCCGCTGTCGCCATGGTCTGTGGTTGTTGTTGTCGAATGTCCCGCTGACATCCGTCCAACTCCCTTCCGCCGCACCTGAGCGTTGGTCGCTCGTGGTCGCC
The DNA here is from genome assembly GCA_049840415.1 of Propionicimonas sp. Classification (GTDB taxonomy): domain Bacteria; phylum Actinomycetota; class Actinomycetes; order Propionibacteriales; family Propionibacteriaceae; genus Propionicimonas. Next base: position 262,646 of record JASGLB010000004.1, read on the forward strand.
GGCCACATCCAAGGACTCCACCCATGGCAATCCTCGTCGAGGCCACCGCTCCGGTCGCTGATCGATTCCATAGCGCCACCCCGGCTCCGGCCACGCAGCGCCAGCTGGCACCCGCGGCGCCTCCGCTGTCGCGGGGGCGAGGTGGCACCTACTCCCCCACCGTGGATGTGGTCAGGTTCGCCGACGGCACCACCGCCCACACCGATCTGATCCGGCTGAACCCGAACATCGACGCCTATTCGCTGGATTTCACCGGCACCAGCCCCCGTCAACTCTCGCACTACCGCGAAGCCGGCTCCTGGCAGGCGCACGTCCCGAACGCAGCGCTGTGGCGGGAGGAGATCACCCGCATCCTGGCCAACAGCTACCCGTTCGTCTCGACCGCTGAGCTCACCCGGCGGCTGGCGAACGCGGGCTACCGCGGAGCGGGTGCGATCCGCAAGCACGAGGCGATTGCTGCCACCCAGGCAGCGATCTGGCGGTTGACCAACGGGTTGGAACTGGACACCAGCGCGCTGGACGCCCCGGTACGGGCGCTGGCCCGGATCGGCGACCACCCGAGCGCGCGCCCGGTCGTGGAGACCGCCGCCGGCCTGGACTGGGTCAGCGTCCTGCCGGCCGGCGAGGCGGTACATCTCGAGCTGGAGTTGGCCGGGCGGCCGCAGCTCGCGGCCTTCGGGTTCACCCCGGGTGCGCGCACCGGTCGCCACCAGGTTCGGGTCCACCTTGAGCGGTCGCACGACGGCCTGGACTGGTACCCGGTCTCACATTCCGGGGTGGAAGTGCCCACCAGCCGGGGACGCGGCATCGTCCGGCGACTCGGCCATGGCGCCACGCTGTCCAGTTCCAAGGCGTCAGCCGGGTCTCGGGGCCACCGGTTCTATCGGCTGACCGCGACCGGCCCGACCGACCGGGACGGCCTGCTCGAGTTGCGCGATGTCCGGGTTCAACTGACGGACAGCCCGCGGTTCCGCAACAGCGAGCGGATCGTCCACCTCTACCAATCGCTGCTGGCCCTGGTGGACGGCGGGTTGCCGGCACCGTCCGATGTTCACGCCCGCCTGCTGATCGGGGCCAAAACCGCCGGCGGCCCCGGCGTCTTCACCCCCGTCGTCAGCCTCGCCCCGTCCGCCTCCGCAGCCTTCTCACTCGCCCGCTGAGCCCAGCTCGTCGTCCCCACCACCAGTCAGGAGCACCACCCATGGCCATCGATCAGACCGAATCCCAAGCGCTGGGCGATCTCGCCGCCCAGCAACTCGCCAATGCCACCAAGACTGTCCCGCAACTGTCGACCATCACCCCGCGGTGGCTGCTGCACCTGCTGCAGTGGGTGCCGGTGGAGGCAGGCATCTACCGGGTGAACCGGGTGATCAACCCCGAGAAGGTCAGCGTCCAGATCGGTGAGGCGGACGAGGAGCCGCTGCCCAGCACCTACGTCGACTACCAGACGAATCCGCGCGAGATCACGCTGCGGTCGATCTCGACCATCGTCGACATCCACACCCGGGTCTCCGACCTGTACTCCAGCCCGCACGACCAGGTCAGCCAGCAGTTGCGGCTGACCATCGAGACGATCAAGGAGCGGCAGGAATCCGAGCTGATCAACAACCCCGAATACGGATTGCTGGCCCAGGTGACGCCTGATCAGACCATCAGCACGCTGAGCGGCCCACCCACTCCTGACGACCTGGACAGCCTGCTCACCAAGGTGTGGAAGACCCCGTCGTTCATCCTGACCCATCCGCTGGGGGTGGCCGCCTTCGGCCGCGAGGCCACCCGCCGCGGCGTGCCGCCGGTGGTGACCAATCTGTTCGGCGGCCAGTTCATCACCTGGCGCGGGATCCCGATCATTCCGTCGGACAAGGTGCCAGTGGAGGATCAGAGGACGAAGTTCATCCTGGTCCGCACCGGCGAGGAGCGGCAAGGCGTGGTTGGGCTGTTCCAGCCGGGACTGGTCGGTGAGCAGTCGCCTGGGTTGTCGGTGCGGTTCAACGGCATCAACCGCCAGGCGATCGCCTCCTACCTGATCTCGCTGTACTCCGCGCTGGCCGTGCTGACCGACGACGCGCTCGCGGTGCTGGACGGCGCGGAGGTCGGCGTGTTCCATGAGTACGCCTGAGTTCCGGACGCCCACCGCCGGTGGCGACCTGCCGATCAGTGCCGAGGAACTCGCCCGACTGGCCGGCCAGGTCTACGCGCAACTGACCCCATTGCAGGTGGCGGCACCAACCGTGCCGCCCGCGCCGCGGGGCTCGGTGCCAAGTTCGGATGCAGCCGGCCGCGGTGGCGCAGTTGGCCGTGGAGGCTGCGGATCCGACCGTCCCGGTGACGCCGCACCCGCAGCCGTGGCTGGATCCGGTGGCCGTGACGGCGTCATTGCCGGGTCCGGACACCCCGCCCTACACCGTGCCGGTGGCGCCCCGGGGGTCGCTGCCGAGCGTGGGTGCGGCGAGCAGCGTCCCCGCGTTGGGGTTTGCAGTACCGCTGGGAGCACCGACCTCGGACGTCCCAGGTGCCGGGGTGGAACAGGGACCCATCGGGAACCGTCCCCTGGCTCATTCCGGGCCGGAGAACCGTCCCCCGGTTCAGCCTGCTTCGGTGCCCTCCCTGCCGTCGATTCCGGCCGGTCAGGCAGACCGGGTGCGGGACGTCCCGGGGCTGGCCGACTGGCTCGCGCCCTGGCAATCACCCGTGGTGACCCCGCCGGAGGAGTTCTTCGAACTCGGTGACCACCGCCGCTCCGGCGCCCTACCGCCACAGGCGCTGGGTGCTCCGGCAGAGTTCGACGTGCACACCGTGCGCCGTGACTTCCCGATCCTGTCCGAGACGGTGAACGGGCATCCGCTGATCTGGTTCGACAATGCCGCGACCACCCAGAAGCCCCAGGCGGTGATCGACCGGCTGGCGCACTTCTATGCCCACGAGAACTCCAACATCCACCGGGCCGCGCACGAATTGGCCACCCGGGCGACCGACGCCTACGAGGACGCCCGCGACACCGTCCGCGACTTCCTCGGCGCAGCCAGGTCGGAGGAGATCGTCTTTGTCCGCGGAGCGACCGAGGGCATCAACCTGATCGCCCAGGCCTGGGGACGGCAGAACCTGCGGGCCGGCGACGAGATCCTGATCACCCACCTGGAGCACCACGCCAACATCGTCCCCTGGCAGATCGTCGCGCAGGAGACCGGCGCGATCCTCAAGGTGGCGCCGGTGGACGACCATGGCAACCTGCTGTTGGAAGACTTCACCCGGCTGCTCGGGTCGCGAACCAAGCTGGTCGCCGCCACCCAGGTGGCGAACGCGATCGGCACCGTGACCCCGGTGCAGACCATCGTCGCCCTCGCCCACCGAGTGGGAGCCCGGGTGCTGATCGACGGCGCGCAGTCGGTGCCCCACCTGGCGGTCGACCTGCAGCGACTCGACCCCGACTTCTTCGTCTTCTCCGGCCACAAGGTGTTCGGCCCTACCGGGATCGGCGCGGTCTACCTCGCCGAGCGGGTCTGGGAGGAGACCCCGGCCTGGCAGGGCGGCGGCAACATGATCGCCGACGTCACCATCGAGCGCAGCCTCTATCAGGGCCCGCCCAACAAGTACGAGGCCGGCACCGGCAACATCGCCGACGCGGTCGGGCTGGCCGCCGCGCTGCGCTACGTCAACGACATCGGGATTGAGCGGATCGCGGCCTACGAGCACTCGCTACTCGACTACGCCACCCCGCGGCTGGCCGCCATCCCCGGGGTCACCCTGATCGGCACCGCCACCCAGAAGGCCAGCGTGCTGTCCTTCACGCTGGCCGGCTACGACCCCGAGGAGGTCGGCAAGGCCCTCAACGAACGCGGCATCGCGGTCCGCGCCGGTCACCACTGTGCCCAGCCGATCCTGCGGCGGCTCGGCGTGGAGAAGACGGTCCGGCCGTCCTTCGCCTTCTACAACACCACCGCCGAGATCGACCTGTTCCTCAGCACCGTCCGCGATCTCAGCGAGCGCAGCACCGCGGTGTAGCGCGGCCCGTCCGATCAACCGAAGGAACCCTCGTGTCCGACCACAGCACCCGCACCTACGACTCGATTCTCGAGCTGCTGCCGGACGCCGACAACCCGACGCCGATCGTCCGGCTACAGCGGGTGATCGGCTTCAGCCACGCGAAGGTGTACGCCAAGCTGGAGTGGTACAACCCGTTCGGCGCCGTCAAGGACCGGATCGCGGCCAACCTGATCCGGGACGCCGAGCAGCGCGGCGAGCGGTTGGAGAACCTCGTCGAGCCCACCTCGGGCAACACCGGAATCGGTCTGGCGATGTTCGCCAACGCCCGCGACTACGGCTTCTCGGCCACGCTGTCGAAGGCGATCCCGCTGGAGAAGCGGACCGCGCTGCGGCTGTTCGGCACCGACCTGGTCGAACTGGACGACGACCTGTGTCCGATGCCCGGCCAGCCCGAAGGTGCGATGGCGAAGGCCGCCGAACTCGGCAGCCGGCCCGGCTGGACCGAACTGAACCAGTACGCCAACCCGGCCAACCCCGAGGCGCACTACCGCACCACCGGCCCGGAGATCTGGCGCCAGACCGGAGGCTCGGTTACCCACTTCGTCGCCGCGCTGGGCACCTGCGGCACCATCACCGGCACCGGCCGCTACCTGAAGGAGCAGAACCCGGCCGTCCAGGTGATCGGCGTCCACCCCACCCAGGGCCACGACATCCCGGGCGTCCGCAGCCGCCGCGCGCTCGCGCTGACCGACTTCTTCCGACCCGACGAGTACGACCAGATTCTCGAGGTCACCGACGAGGAAGCCTACGCACTCTGTCGTCGGCTGCACGTCGAGGAGAGCCTGATCGCCGGCCCGAGTTGCGGCCTGGCGCTCGCCGGCGCACTGCGGGCGATCCCCGACGAGCCCGGCGTGGTCGCGGTGGTGGTCTTTCCCGATAGCGCCTGGAAGTACCTCTCCTCGTTCCGCCGCCACCTGCCCGACCTGTTCCCGCCCGAGGAGGACGACACCCCTGCGCCGCCGGCCAATCCGTTCGCCGCGCACCTGGAGGCGGCGTTCGCACTGGCGAAGACCGGCCCGGACCGGGTGGACGTCACCGAAGCCGGCCGGCTGCTCGCCGACGGCGTCACGCTGGTCGACGTCCGCAACCCCGAGGAGGTTGCCCGCACTCAGGTTCCGGCGGCGGTGAAGCTGCCACTACCGGAGCTCTCGGCCGGAAGCCTGACCGGCCTGCCGACCGATCGGGACACCCCGATCCTCACCATCTGCGCCGCCGGCACCCGCTCGCTCTACGCCCAGCTACTGCTGAAGGCCCAGGGCTATTCCAACGTGAAGAGCGTGGACGGCGGAATGAGCGCCTGGATCGAGGCCGGGCTGCCCACCGGGTGAAGGTTCCTGCTGGTGTAGGCGCAGGAACAAAACACGGGGCTGGGACATTTGATATCCAGAGGGTTGTCCGTCTTTGATCGGAAGGAAACGGCATGACCATCGCTTTCACTGGGGCCACCGGTCAACTCGGCCGGCTGGTTGCCGACGCGCTGCTGGCGCGGACCGATCCGAAGAACCTGGTGGCGCTGGCTCGGGATCCGCGCAAGGCCACAGACCTGGCCGACCGGGGCGTCGAGGTTCGCAGCTTCGACTATGACCAGACCGGCACCCTGGGTACAGCGTTGGTGGGGGTGGATCGGCTGCTGCTGGTCTCCGGCAATGCGGTCGGTCAGCGAGTTCCGCAACATCGGGCGGTGATCGAGGCCGCGACCCAGGCGGGGGTCGGTTTCGTCGCCTACACCAGCTTCCTGCACGCCGACAGCGCTTCGCTGATCGCCGTCGCGCCCGATCATCGCGAGACCGAGCGGCTGCTGGCCGCCGCGCCGTTCGGGGTCGCGCTGTTGCGCAACGGCTGGTACACCGAGAACTACGAGGGCCTGGTCAGGCAGGCAGTGTCGGCCGGCGTCCTGCTGGGCAGCACAGGGCAGGGGCGGATCTCCTCGGCCACCCGCCAGGACTACGCCGAGGCTGCCGCCACGGTGCTGACCACCGAGAGCCCCCAGCCCGGCAGCTACGAACTGTCCGGCGACCAGTCCTGGACTCTCGCCGACCTCGCCGAGGTCACGTCCGAGCTATCCGGTCGCCCGGTGCAGTTCCGCAATGTGCCCGGCGACGAACACCGCCGGCTGCTGCTGGAGTCGGGCACGCCCGCACCTCTGGTGGAGTTCCTGGTCGGCACCGACGCAGCTATCGCCGCAGGTGAGCTCGAAAACCGTCAGCCGGGCACCCTCTCGGGACTGATCGGCCACCCCACCACACCGCTGACCGAGGTCGTCGCCCGCTGGGTGTAGGAACCCGAGGCATGCCGAACGGCAGCCCAACCAGTTCAGGGGGCCCTTCGCCGGCGCCCCTACCTGAGAATCGGGCTTCGGCCCGCCCCGGAGATCGGGGCCGAAGGTCCTGGGAGGATTGAGTCTGTTGTTCGACGGATTCAATCAGGCGGCCGTTCCGCTTGGCGCCAAGGCAGCGAGCGCGGCGCGGAGATCCGCCTTCCGGGGTGCGCCAACGATCCGATGCCGCACCACGCCCGCAGCGTCCAGTACCAGGACGGTTGGGGTGCGGGCGACGCCGAACCGCTCGACCAGATCGAGCCGGGTCTCGGCGTCCAGGTCGATGTGGGCGATGGCAGGCTCTTCCGCGACCAGATCGGTCAGTAGCCGATGGGTGGACCGGCAGGGCGCGCAGACCGCCGACGAGAACTGCACGAAAGTCGCCTGACTACCCAGTTCACTGCCAAGCTGGGCGGCGTCCAGCCGGGGCACCTCGGGTCGGGTGACCGCTCGCACCCGGCCGTCGGTGAGCCGGCGATAGCCACCGAAGGCGAGCACCAGCACCACCACCGCCAGGACGATCCAGACCCCGGTCATGGCAGCTCAGCTCGCCGCGCCGGCCGCGCCGCCGAACACTCGCTTGCCCACCAGGTACAGCTCGCAGCCGAGGCAGAAGTCGAAGATCGCGTTCAACAGGGCCGCGACCAGCGCGAACGCGATCGCGATGTAGAACAGCACCGGCAGGCTGAACAACCAGCCGGCGAGCCCAGCCAGGGCGAACACCAGCCCGACGGTCTGCGCGAACCGGGGCGGACGGGAGTCCTCCAGTTCGGCCGGCGGCGCCAGCCGAGGACGGACGAACCGACGGTAGACGATGCCCCACGGCTGCGCCTTCAGCCCGAGCAGCGAACCGGCTGCGAAGGCCAGGGTCTGGACGATCAACAGGACCAGGCCGGCGATCGAAGTGGGGCCCAGGATGAGGATGAGGGCCAGCAGCACCGAGGTGATGACGGCGCCGAATCTGGGGCTGCGTGGGTCGATCTGGTCGACCGGTGAGGTGGCTGCCATGAGCGATCCTTCGTTAAGTGGGTGATCGGGGTCGGGTAGGGCCGCCGCGAGGCGGTCAGGATGTGGTATCGGGCAACTCCGCGGTGCCGGTTGCCAGGGCTATTGCCTGTTCCAGGTCTGCCGCCAGGTCTTCGATGTCCTCCAGGCCGACGGAGATTCTGACCAGGTCTTCGGAGATCGCGCTGGCGCCACCGGCTTTGGTGGCGTGAGTCATGGAGGCTGGATGCTCGATCAGGGATTCGACGGCGCCGAGCGAGACGGCCAAGGAGAAGAGCCGGGTGTTCTCGCAGACCGCGCGGGCGATCTCGGCCGTGGCGAAGCGCAGCGTGAGCAGGGAGCCGTAGCCCCGCATCTGGCGAGTGGCCAGTTCGTGCTGAGGGTGGTTGGCGAGCCCGGGGTAGCGAACCTCGGCCACCTGGGGATGCTGGTCGAAGCGGCGGGCGAGGGACAGCGCCGACTCACCCGCTGCGGCGGTTCTCACCCGGAGGGTCTTCAGCCCGCGGGAGGTCAGCCAGCAGTCGTGTGGGCTGGCGACCGAGCCGGTGGCGTTCTGCCAGTAGGCCAGTTCATCGCTGACCAGGGTTGACCCGCCCACGCCGACCCGCCGGCCCGGGAGGTGGACGTCAGCCGCCACCACGACCGCCCCGCCCACCAGGTCGGAGTGTCCCGCAATCGCCTTGGTGGTGGAGTGGACCACGATGTCGGCGCCGAGAGTGAGTGGCTGCTGCAGGGCGGGCGAGGCGAAGGTGTTGTCCACCACCAACAGGGTGCCCGCTTCGCGGACGAGACGGGCGACCGCCTGGATGTCCACCACGTCGAGCAAAGGGTTGGACGGGGTCTCCAGCCACAGCGCAACGAGCTGCAGCTCGGCCAGGGTGGCCCGCAGTGCAGCCAGGTCGGCGAGATCGAGCGGGACGGCGGAGCGGCCTTCGGCCGGCAGGATGCTGGTGAGTAGCCGGTAAGTGCCGCCGTAGACGTCCGCGCCGTAGCCGATCCGGTCGCCGGGACGGGCGAGCACCCGCAGCAGCAGGTCTTCGGCGGCCATGCCGGACGGGAAGGCGAACCCACGGTCACCGGCCTCGACGGCGGCCAGCGCGACCTCCAGCGAGGTGCGGGTGGGATTGCCGGAGCGGGCGTAGTCGTACCCGGCGCGGGGCACCCCGACGGTGTCCATCACGTAGGTGGAGGCCAGGTAGAGCGGAGGGACCACGGCGCCGGTGGCGGGGTCGGGCTGTTGCCCGGTGTGGATGGCCGCGGTCGCCTGGCCGATCTTCCGGGGTTGGTCGGCGGCAGTCACTCGGCACCTCCAGCCTCTGGTTCGGTCAGCGAAAGGGGGTCGAGCACCCGCCGCAGGAACTGTCGGGTGCGGGGTTCGGTGGGCGCGGTGAGGACGCGTGCGGGGGTGCCTTCCTCGACGATCACCCCGCCGTCCAGGAAGGCGACGTGGTCGGCGACCTGCTCGGCGAACCGGATCTCGTGGGTGACCACGACCATCGTCCAGCCGGCTTTGGCCAGGTCACGCATCACCACCAGCACATCTCCCACCGTCTCCGGATCCAGTGCCGAGGTGGGTTCGTCGAACAGGATCAGCCTGGGACGCAGCGCCAGAGCCCGAGCGATCCCCACCCGCTGCTGCTGTCCGCCGGAGAGTTGGTGCGGGTAGGCGTCCGCCTTGGCCTCCAGCCCGACCTGGGCGAGCAGTTCCCTCCCCCGCGCCCGGGCCTGGTCGGGCGGTTCGCCCTGGACATGGATCGGCCCTTCGGTGATGTTCTGCAGCGCCGTACGGTGGGGGAACAGGTGGTGGGCCTGGAAGACCATTCCCGACTGGGCCCGCAGTGCCCGGATCTGTTCCTTATCCCGCGGCGCGGCGCAGTCGATGGTGACCTCGCCGATCCGGATCGTGCCGGCCTCCGGACGTTCCAGCGCGTTCAGGCAGCGCAGCAGGGTGGTCTTGCCCGAACCCGACGGTCCGATCAGCACGGTGACCGAGCCCTCCTGGACCTCCAGCGACACGTCGTCCAGCACGATGTGGTCGCCGAACGACTTACGTACTCCGTTGACCGAAACCAGACTCATCGCAGCCTCCTCAGACCGTCACGTAGCGGCCGAGGTAGTTCTCCAGCCGTCCCTGGCCGAAGGACAGCACCGAACAGATCACCCAGTAGATCGCCGCCGCCAGGCTGTACAGCGCCAGGAATTGGTAGGACGGCGCCGCGATCTCCTGCGCGCGCCGCAGGAGTTCGGTCACCATCACGGTCGAGGCCAGCGAGGTGTCCTTGACCAACGAGATAAAGGTGTTCGACAGCGGCGGCACCGCCACCCGCATCGCCTGCGGCAGCACCACCCGCCGCAAGGTGAGCTGGTAGCCCATGCCGATCGTGGTGGCGGCCTCCCACTGCCCCCGCGGAATCGCCAGGATCGCCGCCCGGATGGTCTCCGACGCGTAGCCGCCGACGTTCAGCGAGAACGCGATCACCGCGGACGGGAAGGGATCGATGATCACCCCGACCAGCGGCAACGCGTAGAAGATGATGAACAACTGCACCAGCAGAGGTGTGCCACGGATGATCGATACGTAGCCGCGGGCGAGCCACCGCAGCGCCCGGACGTTCGACAACCGCGCCAACGCCACCAGCACGGCCAGCGCGAAGCCCAGGACGAACGAGAGCAGGGTCAGTGGAATCGTCCCGGCGACCGCGCCCAGGAACAACGGCCCGATCGAGTTGCCCAGCAATTGCCAGACATCCATGGCACACCCCTTTCTGGAAGGGTCGGCTACTGGGAGACGTCCTGGCCGAACCACTTCTGGCCGATCGAAGCCAGGGTTCCGTCGGCCGCGAGATCGGTCAGGGCCTGGTTGATCGCCGGCAGCAGGCCGGAGTCCTTGCGCAGCGCGAAAGCCTGGACGACCTTCTGATCGGGCACCTCGAAGCCCACCTTCACCGAGGTGTCCTTGGTGGTCGCCAGGTACTCCAGGACGGCCAGGTTGTCGTTGAAGGTGAGATCGACCCGGCCGTCCTTCACCGCGGCAACGGCTTCGGTGAAGCCCTCGACCGGCTCCAGCTTCGCACCGGCCTGCGTGGCGAACTTGCCCCAGTTCGAGGTCGCGGTCTGCGCGGCAGACTTCCCCTTCACCGACTCCAGGGAGGTGATGTCGGTGTTGTCAGCCTTCACCAGCACGACCGGGTACGAGACGGTGTAGGAATCGGTCAGGTCGTACTTGGCCTGGCGTTCGTCGTTCACCGAGACCTGATTGGCGATCAGGTCGAAGCGCTTGGCCTCCAGCCCGGCGAAGATCGCGTCCCACTTGGTCTCGGAGAACTCCGGCTTCACCCCCAGCTTGTCCGCCACCGCGGTGATCACCTCGATGTCGTAGCCAGTCAGCTGATTGCTGCTGGGGTCATGGAAGGTGAACGGTGAGTAGGTGCCCTCGGTACCGACCTTGAGGACGCCGTTCAGCGCCGCGACCGCCGGATCGACCGACGAGGTCTCTGACGGAGTTGCCGCCGCCGGGCTGGACGGCGCCGAGGTGGCAGGCGAAGCGGCCGACGAGCAGGCGCTCAACGCGAAGCTGAGCGCAATGGCGAGACCGAGGATGGGGCGTGCTTTCATGACAGTTGGCTTTCTGCGTGGAGATGGAACCACCGCTGCGAGTGCAGTCAGTGGCGGCTTGGAGGCGGTTCAACCGGGTTGCGCGACACCAGGCGATCGGCAAACGCCGATCCGCGTGGGTGCGGGTTTGAGAGGGTCCTGGCCGCTGACCGCAGCCGGACGTGCTGTCAGCTGATCAGCAACAGCACGGCTGCATACACATCATCGCCGGGACTGCGCGGTGCAGACGGGCGAGACGGCATGCTGGGTTGAACACGTGAGCAGGATAGCCAACCAGCCCACGCGAACCAGGACTGGTCCGCCAGCTGACACGAAGCGTCGCCAGGCCGCGCCATCAAACCCCTCGTCCGGATCGACAGCCGAGCTGACCGATAGGCGCGTTGGACCGGCCGGTCAGCTAAGGACACCCAACTCGCGGCGGCCGACCAACTCGGCGCGGGCACGCGCAACCCGGGAGCGGACCGTCCCCACCGGGCACCCGCAGATCTCCGCCGCCTCGGCATAGCTGAACCCCATCAACTGAGTCAGCACCAATGCCACCCGACGATCCGGATCGAGCGTCGCCAGAGTCTCCTCCACCACCAACCGGTCAGCGTCACCGCTCCCGGCGGCCAACAACTCAAGGTCGACGGCATCCATACCGATCAGCTGGGGACGAACCGTGTCATATCTGATCCGGTCGATCACCACCCGGCGGGCGATCGACAGCAGCCAGGTCCGGGCGCTGGCCCGTCCCTGGAAGCCCGGCAGGGCGCCCAGCACCCGCAGATAGGTCTCCTGCGTCAGGTCGTCCGCGGCACCGACCCCCGCCGCCCGGGCCACGAACCGCCAGACCTCCGACTGCGAACGGCGGATGAACTCCGACAACGCCGCCCGGTCACCCGCGCCGGCGGCCAGCGCCAACTGGGTGAGTTCGTCGGTCATAGCCCCGTACCGTAGCCGGTGACATATCCTGCCGACCATGACGTCCGAACCGACCGAGCAGGAATGGCGCGCTGCGCTCTCCGCCATGCTCGACGGCGAGGAGCCTCAACTGCCTGTCCCCAGCATCGCCGCCCACCTCACCCAGTGCTCCGACTGCTCGGCCTGGCTCGACCGGGCCACCGCGCTGAACCGCAGCCTGCGCACCCTGCCGGTACTGGAGCCGGATCTGGGCGAGCGACTGGTGAACAGCGTGGACGTCCAACTCTGCGCCTGCCGCTCCGGCGGCGATTGCCTGTGCAACGACTGCCAGTGCGGCCCGCAGTGCACCTGCCACGCCCGCTGAGCAGGTCCGATCAGAACGCCAGCCGATCGAAGAAGGGCAATATCGGGGCGATCAGCCCGACACTCATCCAGAACATGCCGCCGTTCATCGCGAAGTCGGACAGGGCCGCCAGCCGGAACTTGGCCGAACCCACCGGACGGACCTCATGGCAGCTGTGCGCCAGCGCGGAAGCGTGGTGCGCATGCCCGTCCTCGCAGTCGCAGTCGTCCGGGTCGATCTTCGCCGGCGCGGGCTTGACGGCCAACCACAGCGCACGCAGGGCCGCGGCCGCCAGGTAGGTCATCAGCGGCAGGCCGATCAGCGCGAACCACCACAACACGCCGCCGGGCTGATCGGCGGTGGTCATCCAGTCGCCCATCTCCATTCCGCCGCCGTGCTCGTGCCCGTCGGCATGGCCGTTACCCTCGGCGCCTGGGGCCATCGCGGCCGACATCACCGCCATGGCCGCCAGATGCCAACTCATGGCGGCGAACATCGCGGTATGCCCGAGGAAGTGCCACAGCCCGCCGCGATCGGACGCCCTCCCGGCACCCACCGCCAGCCAGCCGAACCAGCCCGTCGACGCCGCGAACAGCCCGACCAGCACCGGCATCGGCACGACACCGGTCAGCGTTCGCCAGGTGGGGCCGGCCACCATCAGGAGCATCGCGATCGACATCACCAGGTGCAGAACGTTCGACACCCGCTGCCGGACGTCCTGCGGCCGGGTCAACTCGTAGGCCGACCACGCCGTGCACCAGGCGAACAGCAGCAACAGGCCGACGAACATCACCGGCGTCGCGCCGAACGTGAACATGTGGGTTCCCCTCCCATGGCAGCGGGCTCACTGCCCATCACAGGTAGTCGGCCGCCGACCGCCAACGGTTCCCGGCAGCGGAACTGGACCCGGGCCGGGCACTCCGTCCGCGATCAAGGCAAGGGCCGCGCTAATTGCCAAATACTGCGCCCCGCCGACGCATCTGTCGGCCAGCGCGACTATTTGGCAGAAAGTTCCGGCCGAAGGAACGCCTGCTGCCGGGATCTCTAGATATTTGGGAAGTTCGCGTCATAGTTCGGGCCCGAGCCGGTCCTTACTCACAGAGGCGTTGGACAGGGGGACGCACCAAGATGGGCCCGGTTGTCCGGGTGTATCGCGGCTCTCGGCTCAGTTCAAGCGTGGTCCGGAGGGGGACGGACGCTGGAACGGCCGGGTGGGCCAGGTGTTGCCAACGCTCCGGCTACGGCTGGCAGTTGATGCCCGCGCTGGTCTCGGAGCTCACTTGGGGGAGTGGGAACCGAGACCAGCGGGGTAACACCAGCCCGGCAACCGGCAAGCGAATCACGATCTCGCCACTTTGCCTGGCGGATCATTCCACGCCCTGGCAGAAGAAGGTTGTCAGAGGGTCCCGGTTTCCCAGCGGGTATCCGAACACCGTCACCACTCAACCGAAGGCCAAGTGGGAAGCATCACCCGAAGGCACACACGTTTGGCGACCCCAGCAAGATTCGAACTTGCGACACAAGGTTTAGGAAACCTCTGCTCTATCCCCTGAGCTATGGGGCCAGGACTTTCAGCTGCCGCACCAGCCTAGCGGGCCGGGACGGGCGGCCCGTAACCGCGTACCCGTCCCCTCAGCCGACCGCTTTCTTCAGCTTCTTGGTGCGGGAACCCCACAGCGACTTGTGGTTGGCCTGGTAGGCCGCCACCGTCGCCGGGCTGGTCGAGGTCAGGCCGACCTCGTCGTTGCTGTTCAGCGCGGTGCCGGTCAGGTTGGGTGAGCCGGCGTAGACCACCTTCAGCGGTGCCCCGTCGGCGTCGTGGCCGTCGACCACGAAGTACTTGCTGTGGGGCCATTTCGAGCCCTTCGGCACCCGGACGGACACCCCGCCCTTCAACAGGGCCTTCTGGATGCTCTTCCGGGTCTGCTTGGGCGAGACGATCATCCGGACGTCGCAGCCCTGCTTCGCCAGGTCGGCCAGCTTCTTCGCCACCGGCTTGCCCGCCGCCGTCCAGATCCACATGATCCCCCACACCTTGGTGCGGCGGCCGTCCACCTGGCAGGTGATGTCGTTGAGCAACCCGCTGACCGGATTGCGGGCGTGGTCCGGAGCCGGATAGAACCGGAGCGTGGTCGACCCCGAGGTGACCTGCCTACCCAGCACCGACGGTTTGGTCTCGCCGGCGCTCATCAGCTCGAACTGCCTGACCAGCGCCTGGTAGAGGGCGCTGTCGCCGGAGGTGACGACGGCGTCGTTCTGCTGTTGCCAGATCCCGCTCTTGGTGCCGTTCTGGGAGGACACCACCGACACCTCGCCGACCTCGATCGCCAGGAACTTGCTGTGCGACCAGTTCCGCGGCCGCTTGCTCACCCAGGCCGCCCTGCTGCGCTTGGTGCCGAGCGCCTTGCGCAGTCGCTTGACCTGTTTGGTGTTCCAGGCATGCCGGTTGACCAGCACCTGGATCCGGACGCCGCGCCGCTTGGCGGCGATCATGGCGTTGGCGAGCTTCTCGTCCGACAGCGAGTAGAACGCGATCCGCACCCCGCTGCCGGGGGTGGCGGTCCGGATCAGCCGGATGTACTCGTCGGCGATCCGGCGCTGCGCCGCGGTCCTGCCCCACGGGTTGTTGAACAGGGTGCGCTGAACCGGCTCCGGCCCGGCCGGATCGGGGCTCGAATCGGCCACCGCGGGCACCGCCGACGAACCCAGCAGGACGAGCGCCACCAGGGCAGCCAGAACCGCGTTCCATCGACGGCGCAACAGCCCCACGCCGGTACCTTCCGATCCCTGCCGGCCGGCCCGTATTGCAGCGTCCCACCGACGTATTTCCACGTTTTACTGAAGAAGTTCCTGCCCGGGGGGATAGGGCAGGAACTTCGGTCATGAGTATGTCATGAAACGCTTCACGGTGTCACAGAAACAACAACCTTCACAGGCGGGTCACTCCTGTGCTGCGACCTGCGCCTTCAACTCCTCCACATCGAGCGCTTTGACCTGCTCGATGACGCTCTTGAGTTGCCCCTTGCTCAGCGTGCCCGCCTCCCGGAAAACCAGGTAGCCGGCCCGGAAAGCCATGATGGTCGGGATCGACATGATCTCCAGTCCACCGGCCAGTTCACGCTGTTCGTCGGTGTCCACCTTGCCGAAGACCACGTCCGGGAACTCCGTCGAAGCTGCTTCGAAAGTGGGGGCGAATCGCTGACAGGGGCCGCACCAGGCCGCCCAGAAATCGACCAGCACCACCTCGTTGTTCTCGATCGTGGTCGCGAACGACTCTCGATCCAGCGCGACGGTTGCCATGACGTTCCTCTCCTCGACTACGCCCTGGCAACGCCATCCGGCCGGCGGAATATTCCGCGCGGAGACCGGACGGGCTCAGTCGGCGGCGACGAAGATCAGGTCGGCGGCCCCCGCCGGCAGCACGCAGCGTTCGTCCGCCTCGAGGATCAGGTCGGGTCCGACCAGGGACGCGCGTACCGTCTTCCCCGGCCGCACCCCGGCCTCGCCGATCAGCCGGAGCGCTTCGAGATCGGCCTGGATCGCCTCGCTCATCCGGACGATCCGGACCTGCTGCGAGCCGTCGATCAGCAGCCGGGCGCTCAGTAACTCGGCGCCGTCCAGGAAGTCCTCGGTGGCCGGACGGGCCCCCAGTTCCTCCAGCGCGGGGATCGGGTTGCCGTAGGGCGACTCCACCGGCTCGTGCAGGATGTCGACCAGCCGACGCTCTACGTCTGTGGAGATCACGTGCTCCCAGCGGCAGGCCTCGTCGTGCACCAGCTCCCATTCCAGCCCGATCACGTCGGTGAGCAGTCGCTCGGCCAACCGATGACGGCGCATCACCCGGGTGGCCAGTTGCCGGCCCAGCGGGGTGAGGACGAGATGCCGATCCTCGTGCAGGGTCACCAGACCGTCGCGCTCCATCCGGGCGACGGTCTGCGAGACGGTCGGCCCGCTCTGCTTGAGCCGCTCGGCGATGCGCGCCCGCAGCGGCGGCACTCCCTCTTCACCGAGTTCGTAGATCGTCCGCAGGTACATCTCCGTGGTGTCGATGAGATCGCTCATTCACCCTCCTAGCCCAAGTAACGCCAGACTATCGTCATGGCAGCACTCCCCTCGCCCGAACGGACGATCCGAGTCGATCCCGATCGGCTCGAGGGCTGGATCACCCGGTTCGCCGACCGCCACGGCCCGCTCGACCCGCAGCCCGGCGACGACCGACTGCGGCTGACCGCGGCCGACGGCGCGGTGGCCGAGCTTCTGCTGTGGTGGGGTCCGTTGCCGGACGGCGATCCGGTGACGGCGGCGATCGCCGCCTTCCGGCAGGAGCGGACGGTGGGCGTCCTGCTGGTCCGGCGCAAGGCGCACGGCGTGGGCGTGTTCGACGGTCCGCGGCTGCGGACCGGCCGGCACCACTCCCACTACGTCCAGGGACGGACCAAGGCCGGCGGCTGGTCGCAGCAGCGCTACGCCCGCCGGCGCTCCAACCAGGCCGACCGGGCCTTCGCCGATGCCGCCGAGGACGCGGCGGCCGTGCTGCTGCCCGTGCTGGCCGAGCTCGACGCGGTGGTGACCGGCGGGGACGGCGCGGCGGTGCGGGCGGTGCTGTCCACCCCGGGCCTGGAAAGACTGCAGGAACTGGCCGCCGCCGGCCGGCATCCGGTCCATTCCGTCCCGGATCCGAACCACGGCGTGCTGGCCGGTTTCGGCGCGACCTTCCGCGCGGTGCCGATCCGGCTCAACGAACTGGCCTGAGCGGGCGAACGCCAGCCTCTCGGCGAGGCGTCAGCGACGCAGCAGGACGACTCCGCCGGCCACCAGGGCGAGCACGCCGGCGCCGACCAGGGCGAGGATCGTCCGGGTGTCGTCGAGGGCGACATCGGGCAGGTCCAGCTCGTCGTCCTCCGGCTGGGCGGTGCCGGTGGCCGACGGGGTCGGCGTGGTGGTGGCCGAGGATGTCGGTGGGGTGGTGTCCGCCAGCGCGGCCGTCGACGGCAACCAGACCAGCGCGACCAGCAGCGCTCCGAGCGCCAACCCCCGGCGCAGCCACAATCCCATGGCGGCGAGTCTATTCCCCAGCGACCCGGTGCCGCCGCCGAAGCCCGGCGGTGTCACCGGCCGGCCGCCAGCGCGCCCCACACCACCAGCGCGATCATCACCAGCAGTGCCCCGGTGACGATGACGCGACGGGTACGAGGATTCACTCCTTCAACCTACCCGGCTACGGTGGAGCTGTGGGAACACTGGGGTTGCACGCCATCGCCCTCGACCAGGTGCGCGCCATGCTCGGCGCCACCGACGCCGAGGCGACCCGGTTGCGCGCTGTCGCCGCCGAACGGTTCGGGCGGCGCTCGCCACGCTCCCCCGGCCTGCTGGGCAAGCTCGGACCGGTCTTCCGGCAGCCGCCGGACGCCCCGGTACTCCGTCCTGACACACCGGTCACCGAGGACTGCGACCGGCTGCTCGCCGGGCAGCACGTGCCGCCGCAGCGGCTGGCCGCCAGCTGGCGGCTGCTGGCGGCCTGGATCGAGGCGACGGCCTGGTCCAGTCACCACAGCGCCCTGGACGCCGCCACCCTCGGCGGGATGGACTTCGATCTGGCCCGCGCCGGGGTCGCCGCCCGGTATGGCATCGCGGCGCTGACCGAACACCCGCTGGAACTCGAGCTGCTGCCCGCCCCCGGCATGGCGGTCGGCTGGCGCGGCGCCAACCACGTCCGGCAGACCGCGGCCGCCTGGCGCTCCGCGCTGCCCGAGCTTCAGCCGCCGACCTCGGCGTGGGTGGCCGAAGCGGTGGGCTGGCTGGCCGGCTTCGACCAGTGGACGTCCGCCGCCGAGGCCGCCGGTCGTCCGGCCCCCGATCTGGTCGCGATCCTGACCGCCTGAACCTCCACAGACGCCGAATGGGCGCCGCCGGGAAACCGACGACGCCCACTCAACCCAGCTGTCTAGCCCAGCGCGCCGAAGATGGCTCCCTGGACGAAGTAGATCAGGAAGGCCACCGCCACCACGTACAGCAGCGCGTGGACCTGCTTGGCCTTGCCGGTCAGGATCTTGATCAGCACGAAGAAGATGAAGCCGGCGCCGATCCCGGTGGTGATCGAGTAGGCGAACGGCATCAGGATCACCGCGAAGAAGGCCGGAATGCCCTCCACCGGATCGGTCCAGTCGATCTGCACCACCTGCGACATCATCAGGAAGCCGACGAAGACCAGCGCCGGGGCGGCGGCCTCCGAGGGCACCATGTTGACCAGCGGCGCCAGCACCAGGCTGAGCAGGAAGGCCGCGCCGGTCACCAGCGAGGCGATACCCGTCCGGGCGCCGTCGCCGACGCCGGCCGCCGATTCGACGTAGGAGGTGTTGGACGACACCGAGCCCAGGCCACCCACCATGGCACCGACCGAGTCCACGATCAGGATCTCCTGGGTGTGCGGCGGGTTGCCGTCCTCCTGCAGCAGGTCGCCCTCGGCGCCCACCGCGACGATGGTGCCCATGGTGTCGAAGAAGTCGGCCAGCAGCAGCGAGAAGATCAGCAGGACGACGCCCAGCACCGCGCCCAGGCCGCCGGCCGCGGTGAAGGCGCCGAAGAAGAAGTCACCCGGGTTGCGGAAGGCCATGGTGAGCAGGCTCAGGTCGGGCAGCGACCAACCGCCGAAGGCGGGGACGTTCAGCATCCAGCCGGCCGCGACCTCGTCCGACTTGCCCGGGATCTGCAGCACGGCCTGGACGATCGCGGCCAGCACGGTGGCGCTCAGGATGGCGATCAGCATCGCGCCCTTCACCCGCCGGACGAACAGCGCGACCAACAGCACCAGCCCGATCACGAAGATCGCGATCGGCCAGCCCACCAGGCTGCCGTTGATGCCCAGCGAGAGCAGCGGGCTGCCCGGCCGGATGATGCCGGCGTCGGCCAGGCCGATCAGGGCGATGAACAGGCCGATGCCCACCGAGATGGCGGCGCGAAGCACCCGCGGCACGGCGTTGAAGACGGCCCGGCGGAAGCCGGTGAACACCAGGATGGTGATCAGCAGGCCCTCCCAGAAGACCAGACCCATGGCCTGTACCCAGGTCATCTTGGGAGCGATCACGTAGGCGACCATGGCGTTGAGGCCCAGGCCGGTGGCCATCGCGATCGGGAACCGGCCGTAGGCGCCCATCAGGATGGACAGGATGCCGGCGATCAGGGCGGTGGCGGCGGCCACCGCGGAGATGGACGCCCCCACGTTGGCACCGATCTGGACGAGTTGGTCCGGGGCCACGTCGGGGCCCCAGTTCTCGAACTTGGGCAGGCCGTTGATCAGGTTGCCGTTGACGTCGGCTGCGGTCCCGATGATCAGCGGGTTGAGGACGATGATGTAGGCCATGGTGAAGAAGGTCACCAGGCCACCGCGGACCTCGCGGGCGACGGTGGAGCCGCGCTTGGTCAGTTCGAACCAGGAGTCAAAGGAGGAGGTCGAGGGAGGGGAGGTTCTAGGTGATGCCGAGGCTGTTGACATGGCCTTCATGGTAGGGCCACCGAACCCTCACATAAGGTGGTGTCCGTGCAAGAACCCGTCCATCATTCGCCCATTCTGGTTCAGGCCCCGGTGCGGGCGCTCGACCCGGACGGAGCCGGCATCCTGACCCTGGGAACCGCCGGCTTCACGATCGCCAGCGTGGCGTGCTGGCTGAACCTCGCCGCGCTCAACGCCGCCGGTCAGGGGTGGTGGCTGGGAGTCTGCCTGGTCGGGGTCGCGATCGGTCTGGTCGGGATGAGCATCGCCTGGACGAAACACCGCCGCCGCAAGGCGTCATCGGCGATCGAGTCCCCCGACGACGAGGCCGCCGGTCAGCCCAAGAACCCGGACTGAGTCAGTCGAACAGTGCCTCGTCGATGCTGACGGTGTCCCAGATCGGCTGGGTCAACTCGACGCCACGCCGCGGCTCGGGAGCGTCCGAATGGCCGCCGCAGCCATGATCGCGGCTCACCGCGGCACCGTCCGAGGGTGAGAACTCGTTGGTGCAGACCCCGAACACGTCGCCCAGCCGGCCGCTCAGCGAGACGAAGAAGCCGCAGGTCTCGCACACCCCGGGAGCCTGCTGGGTCATCGCATTGTCCGGCCCGTTGTCGCCGGTGTACCAGCGCTCGGCCGCCAGGTCCCGTCCCACCGGCGACAGCACCCGCTCGCGGCCCAGCCCCAACTCGGCCACCACCGCGCGGATCTGTGACCATTCCGCCGGGTCGGCGTCCTTGGCCGCCTCGCCACCGGTGAACCCCGGCTCCAGCCGGACGTCGTCCGGCGGCGAGGGCAGCAGCACGCCGGGGGTGATGTCCCCGGCGCCGATCCGCTCCGCCCACGGCACCCACGGGGTGGGCAGCAGCGAGCCCTCCCCCGGCACCATGGTCACCTCGTCGACGGTGACCACCCGGGCGCGGGAGGCGCGGGCGACCGTGACCGCCCACTGCCAGCCCGGGTAGGCCGGGTGGTCGCAGGCGAAGTAGTGGGTGGCTACCCGGGTGTCGTCCGCGGTCACCCCGCGGTGCTCGCCCACCTCGAAGACGCCGGCGCGGCGCACCGCCGCCGCCCGCGCCAGGTCGATCGCCTCGGCGCAGGCGCGGTCCAGTTCGATCGTGGCCGGCAAGTCACAGCTCCAGTTCGTCGGCGACGCCGCGCAGCACGGAGGCGACCTTGCCGGAGATCTTGGCGTCGGGGTGGCGGCCGCGGCGGTAGCCGGCGCCGATCCCGTCCAGCATCTTGATCAGGTCCTCCACGATCACCGCCATCTGTTCCGGCGACTTGCGCTGCGCCTTGGACAACGACACCGGCGCGTCCAGCAGCCGCAGGGAGAGGGCCTGCTCGCCCTTGCGTCCCTCGATCACGCCGAACTCGACCTTCTGCCCGCGCTTCAGACTGGTGACCCCGGCCGGCAGCGCGGAAGCGCGGACGTAGACGTCCTCGCCACCGTCGTCCTTCGACAGGAAGCCGAAGCCCTTCTCGGCGTCGTAGTAGCGCACCTTGCCGACCGGCATGATCCTCACTCCTGGGTCACTCTTCGCGCGGTCGAGGGGAATGCCTGACCGCTTCGGACCAGCCTACCGGTCGAGGGCGGGTTCTGCCGAAGCCGGGGCTTCACCCCCGGCGTTAGCATGTCCCCATGGCTACCTGGCGGGACGGACCCGAGTACGCACCCACGGTACGTCCGGACGCCTTCGTCGAGCCGGTCGCCGAACCGCTGCCGGTGCCGCCCGCGGAACCGCACCTCAGCGCCTTCGCTCCCACCGAGCCACCCGCCTTCACCCCGCCCGAGCAGGCCACGCCCGATCTCACCACCCTGATCCCCGCGGCCGGGCCGAGCCGCGACCCGCAGCAGGCCTTCGAGGTGGTGACCGCGGCGGTGACCAGCACCACCGCCTGGGGGGCGGCGCACCACGTCCCCGCCGGAGCCGTCGGTACCGTGCCCGACTGGTCGCCCGAGCAGCCCTTCGCCGGGCTGGCTCCGGTGACCGGCTCGATCCCGGCGCCGGTGCCCACCCAGCCGCGTCCGGCGGTCAACCAACCGCCGTTCCCCGAGCCGGGCACGCCGGCCTGGTTCGCCCCGCCGGACGCCAGCCAGCGCTACCAGGCACCGCCCCAGGTGAGCCTCGGCCAGGTGGTCCGGGCGATCACGCCGGCGGTGCTGATCACGCTGGTGATCGGCGGCCTGCTGAACAGCCTGTCGCTGGTCATGCTCGGGCTGTCGTTCGCGCTGGCCACCCGGATCGTCCACCGGCCCCGGCAGATCCGAACCGTCTATCTGGTCGCCCTCGGGATCGTCGGGCTGTCCGCTGTGGTGAACCTGCTGACCGAGGGCTTCTACTTCGACTGGGCCTGGGAGGTTGCGTCCGGCTGGGCGCAGGCGCTCTGCTGGCTGCTGCCGTTCGCTCTCGGGCTGATCGTGGCGATGGCGCTGGGCAAGGGCGAGAAGCCCCGGGCGCGGCCGTGAGCAGCCCGGTCTGGCCGCCGCCGGGCGACCCAAGCTATCCCCCGCCCCCCGGGCCGCCGGGGTACCCACCGCCCCAGGGCGACCCGACGTACCCACCGGCGCAGGGGAACCCGACCCTCCCCCGCCCCCTCACAGCCTCAGGGCAACCCGACTTACCCGGCGCCCCAGGGCAACCCGTCCTACCCAGCACCACAGGGCAACCCCGGCTACCCCGCGCCCCAGGACAACCCGACCCATCCAACACCCCCAGGCAACCCGGCGTATCCACAGCCTCAGGGCAGCCCGTCCTACCCGACACCCCAGGGCAACCCGTCCTACCCAGCGCCCCAGAGCAACCCGGGCTACCCGGCACCGCAGGGCACGTCCTACTCAGCCCCTCAGGGTGGTCCGACCTACCCGCCGCCCGAGGGAGGCCCGGCCTACCCACCGCCGCAGGGCGACCCGTTCCAACCGGAGCACCCGATACCAACCAACCCGGGGTATGCGCCGGACGCCATCCAGGCCTACCCGGGCGCCCCGGGCAGCCCGGAGCTTGCGCCCGTCCAGAGCGTCCCGGCCTCCCCGGCTCCGGCCGCACAGCCCTGGGCCTCACCCCAGCCGGGCTGGTCACCGCCTCCGCTGGGAGGCAGTCCGACCACCTGGGCGCCGCCGGGCTGGCCCGCCCCCACCGGTTACCCACCGGCCGCCCTGGGCCCGGTGCCCACGCCCGGCTACGCTCCCGCCGGCTATCCCAGCCCGCCGCGGCGTCGCTCCGGCCGGCTGGCGATCGCGCTGGCGACAGCGGTGGTGCTGGTTGCCGGTGTGATCCTGGCGGTGCTGCAGCCGTGGAACGCCCAGACCGTCATCGAGCCGTCGATCGAGGTCACCGGTGGCGACATCGGCCGTCCGGTGGAGTTGAGCGGCCCGAACGGCGCCGGGAAGGTCACCGTCACCACCGCCCACTGGACCACCGAAGGCGAGGTCGCCCCCGAGCCCGGCACCCGCTACCTGGTGCTGCAGGTCGAACTCGAGGGAGTCAGCGGCGAATTGACCACCGGCGGCGTCTTCACCGCCGTGGTCGGGCAGGACGGACGACGGTTCGGGATCAGCTACGGCCCGGTGCTCGATCCCCTGCTGACCAGCCGGGCGCTGCCGGCCGGCGAGACCAACGCCGGTCAACTGGGCTACCAGTTGCCGCCCGGCCCGGTGACCCTGGAGTTCCAGAGCCCGGACGGGGTCCGGCTCGGCTCGATCGCGATCCCAGGCCCATGACCGAGCCCTTCCGCACCCGCCGCTACGTACCGGTGCCGGCCGAACAGCGGCCGCATCGCCGGCGCAGTGGCGCCCGGATCCTGGTGACCGACGGCAGCCACGTCCTGCTGATGGCCGACACCGACCCGGGCATCCCCGGCAGCCGGTGGTGGGTCACCCCCGGTGGCGGCATCGACGCCGGCGAGACCCCCCGGCAGGCGGCCGTCCGCGAACTCGCCGAGGAGACCGGCCGGCGCGTGACCCCCGAGCAACTGCTCGGCCCGGTGGCGGTGCGCGAGGTGACCCACGGCTACTCCGACCAGGTGCTGCACCAGCACGAGTTCTTCTTCGTCCTCCACACCCCCCGGTTCGAGGTCGACACCGCCGGCCAGACCGAGGGCGAGCAGCTCACCATGTCCGGTCACGGCTGGCAGCCGGTGGAGCGGCTCGACAACCTGCCCGAGCCGGTCTGGCCGTCCGGGATAGCCGGATTGCTCGCGGTCGCCGGAACCCCCGAGCAGTGGCCGGTTCAGCTCGGTGAGGTGGAGGAGTCCACCGTCCCGGTGACCGACGCGGGGAGCGTCCCGGAGTCTCAGTCAGAATGACGCCAGCCGTCGGTGGAATAGGCTGAACGGGTGCCAGAAAGCCGGGCCGATCGCCCCGAATCCACCACCCCGCAACTGGAGCGCTTCCTCTGGTTGTCGCTGACCGCGGCGGTGGTCATCCTGGGCATCAAACTGGCCGCCGCGGCCTTCACCGGCTCGATCGGCATGTGGTCGGACGCGCTGGAATCCACCGTCAACGTGGCCGCTGCCGCGGTCGCGCTGTGGGCGCTGCGACTCTCCGCCAAGCCGGCCGATCACAACCACGACTTCGGCCACGGCAAGGCCGAATACTTCTCCGCCGCGATCGAGGGATCGATGATCCTGGTCGCCGCGGCGGTGATCATCCTGGGCGCTGTGATGCGGCTGCTCACCCCGCAGCCGCTGGAGAACCTGGGCTTCGGTCTGGTGCTGCTGACGATCGCCACCGCGGCGAACCTGGCGGTCGGCCTGGTGCTGATCCGCGCCGGACGCCAGCACCGCTCGATCACCCTGGAGGCCGACGGCCAGCACCTGCTCACCGACGTCTGGACGTCGGTCGGCGTGCTGGTCGGGATCGGTGTGGTGGCGCTCACCAAGCTGTACTGGCTGGACCCGGTGATCGCCCTGGTGGTGGGCACCAACATCCTGTTCACCGGGTACAAGCTGGTCCGCCGTTCGGTGGTCGGGCTACTGGACGGCACCCTGCCGCCGGAGGAGGTCGAGAAGGTCTCCCAGGTACTGGACGAGGTCGCTCACGACCCGCGGGTTCACATCGCCCAGTTGCGCACCCGGGAATCCGGCCGGCAGCGCTTCGTCTACGCCACCGTCACCGTCCCCGGCGAGTGGACGGTGACCCGCAGCCACGACCTGGCCGACGCCGTCGAGGACGCGGTGGACGCCGCGCTGCCCGGGACGACCACCTTCGTCCACATCGAGCCGAACGACGAGCGGCACACCCGGCAATCCTGATCCCTGGTCACGCCGGGGCCGGTACACCGGGGACGGCGGCCCTGAGCCGGTGTCCCCACCACTTTCTGCCAAATAGCCACGCTGGCTGCCATATCTGTCGGCCAGCGTGGCTATCTGGCGAAAAGTGCCGCCATCGGGTCGGTGGTCAGTGGGCGTGCCGCACCTCGGCGTCGATCAGGGTGCGCCAGGAACGCACCAGCCCCTCGTCGACGTAGGCCTTGTACGAGCCGCCCGGACGGGCTGGCGAACCGATGTGGAAGGCCCGCACCCCGGCCCGGGCCAGCCAGGGGACGTCCTCGGGGCGCAGTCCGCCGCCGGCCATGATCACCTGGGCCGCCCAGGGGTTGCTGCGGGCCCGGCCGACCAGTTCGTCCAGGCCGTGCGGCACCCCGCGGGCCGAACCGGCGGTCAGCACCTGGTCGAGCCGGGGCAGGGTCTGCAGCGTCTCCCAGCCGTCGTCGAGATAGAGGCAGGAATCGATCGCCCGGTGGAAGGTCCACGGCCAGGAGCCGTCCTGGACGAGTTCGGTGACCACCCCGGCGTCCACCTCGCCGAGGCCATTGAGGAAGCCGAGCACCATCCCGTCCGCGCCGGCGTTGACGTAGCTGGCGATCAACCCGCGCAGCCGGACGGCCTCACCGCCGTCGGTCGAGAAGCCGCCGCGCAGTCGCACCATCACGCGCACCTGAATGGACGTGGCCGCCCGCACCTGCTCGACCAGTTCCGGACTGGGCGACAGTCCGTCCTCGTCCAGCGTGCCGCACAGTTCGACCCGGTCGGCTCCGCCGGCCTCGGCGCGCTGCGCGTCGGCCGGATGCAACGCGATGACTTCGAGCAGGCCGCCCATGGGTCAATCATGGCGATGGCTGCCGGAAACGCCCCGCAGACACGCTCAGTTCGCTTGACCGAGGTGGGCCGACCTTCCTACCTTGAGCCGAGCGAAGAAGGGGTGACCATGGACGTCGATGGGTTCGTCTCCGAACTGGCCGCGGGCTGCCGGGCCACCGACGGGGTCACCACGCTGGCCGTGTTCGGTTCTGCGACCTCCGGGTCGGCCGCCCGTCGTGACGAGTGGTCGGACGTGGATTTCGCGGTGTTCTGCGAGCCGGCGGCCGTCAGTCGGATCAGCGACTCCTGGAGCTTCCTGCCGCGACGCGATCAGATCGTGCTGACCGCCCGGGAGTACGACAGCGGAGGCGTGGTGCTCTACGCCGACGGCAGTCTGCTGGAGTTCGGGGCCGGCCTCCCTTGGCCGGTCGCCGACCCCAGTTGCGAAGTGATCATCGGTGGGGCCGACCTGACCCGGGTACCCGCGCCGGCCACGCCCGATCCGGCCAACGCCGTCCGGCTGTTCCTGGTCAAGCTGCTGGTCGGGGTCGGGCGGCTTCGCCGCGGCGAGGTGCTCTCCGGGATGACCCAGATCGGAACCTGGGCGCTGACCGAGCTGTGCCGCGCCCTGTGCGGCCGGATACCGTCCGATCACCCCACCGAGGTGAACCCGTTCGACCCGCTGCGCCGGTTCGAGGCCGCCCGACCAGCGCTGGGCAGCCGGCTGACCGACGCGCTGTCCGTTCCGGGCGAGCCGGCCGCCCGGGCGCTGTTCGACCTCGCCCGCGCCCTGCTCGAACCGGACTGGCCGGAGTTTCCCTCGACGGCGGCGGACGTGGTGGCCCGCCGGCTCGGCTGGGACAGCTGACGCTCCGGCCGGCCGGCTCAGGTGGTCGACGCCGCGTAGATGGACGCGATCGAGTCGGCCAGCAGCCGGTCGAACTCCTCGGGCGTCTGGTCCACCCGCAGCCCCTCGGTGAGGGCGCGGGAGAAGCTGGCGATCAGCCGCGGGTTCCGGGCCAGCCGCTGGTTGGCCTCGTCCCGGCTGTAACCACCGGAGAGGGCGACCACCCGCAGCACCGCGGGGTGCTCGATCAGCGGGGTGTAGAAGCCGTCGATGTCGGGGATGGTCAGCTTGAACATCACCTGGGTGTCGAACGACTCGCCAGCCAGCCGCAGCACCAGCTGCTCCAGCAGGATCTGCTCGCATTCGCCCTTGTCGGCGGCCTTGATGTCGATCTCCGGCTCCAGGATCGGCACCAGCCCGGCGGCGGAGATCCGGCGTCCGAGGTCGAACTGCTGATCGACGATCGCCGCGATTCCGGCGCGGTCGGCCGAGGAGATCACCGAGCGCATCTTGGTGCCGAACACGTTGTGGGCGTTGGCCCGCGCCAGCAGATCGTCCAGATCGGGGATCGGCTTCATCAGGCGCACCCCGTCGGCCTCCTCCGCCAACCCCTTGTCGACCTTGAGGAAGGGGATGACGTGCTTCTCCTGCCACAGGTAGTCGGCGGCCGGACGCCCGGCGAACTCCCGCTCCATGGTCTGCTCGAACAGGATCGCCCCCAGGATGTGCTCCCCGGTGAACGCCGGACTGGTGACGATGCGCTCCCGCATGGCGTGCACCAGCTCGAACATCTCGGCTTCGGTGGCATAGGAATCCTCGGCGATTCCGTAGCGCTGCAACGCCTTCGGGGTGCTTCCGCCGCTCTGATCGAGTGCGGCGATGAAGCCCCTGCCGTTGCACATGTGCTCGACCTGCTGGCCCTTCATGACGCCCTCCTTGACTCTCCAGTCCGACGGCGCCCGACGACACCGTCGTCACCATTCACCATACGCCGAGTTGAGCCCCCTGACGCCGCGCGCCGGCAACTCCCCCGCCCTCCCCATCGAGGGCTCCCCTTGTCGCCGAGGGCTCCCACCCAGGCACAGGCCCTCGGCAGCAAGGGGAGCCCTCGGCGAACTGGAAGGGGGCGCCGGAGCGGACGAGGAGCAGGCCAGAGGAGCAGGCCGGAGGACCATCGGACGGCCGACCTCCGCACGCCACCCACCGCCCGCCCTCGTCCGGTTTCATCGAGGGCTTCCGCTACCGCCGAGGGCTCGTACCTGGGGGGAAGCCCTCGGCGACAAGGGGAGCCCTCGATGAAGTTGGAGGGACGGACGGGAAGGACGGGACGGTCGTGGCGGACATGACACGAGGGCGGCCCCGGATGGGACCGCCCTCGTGAGTGAGCGTGGATCAGACGGCAAGCCTGTCGGCAGACGTCCCGACCAGTACCGCGCGAGCGGTACGAGGATCAGAAGTCCATGCCGCCCATGCCGCCGTCGCCGGCCGGCATGGCCGGAGCCTTCTCCGGCTTGTCGGCGATGACCGCCTCGGTGGTGAGGAAGAGCGCGGCGATCGAGGCCGCGTTCTGCAGCGCGGAACGGGTCACCTTGGCGGGATCGATGATCCCGGAGGCGACCATGTTCACGTACTCGCCGGTGGCCGCGTTCAGGCCCTCGCCCTCGGGCAGGTTGGAGACCTTCTCGGCCACCACGCCACCCTCGAGGCCGGCGTTGACCGCGATCTGCTTCAGCGGAGCCGAGCAGGCGGTGAAGACGATCTTCGCGCCGGTCAGCTCATCACCGGTCAGCCCGTCGACCGAAGCCTTCGAAGCAGCCTGCAGCAGAGCCACGCCGCCACCGGCGACGATGCCCTCCTCGACCGCGGCCTTGGCGTTGCGGACGGCGTCCTCGACCCGGTGCTTGCGCTCCTTCAGCTCGACCTCGGTGGCCGCGCCGACCTTGATCACCGCGACGCCGCCGGCCAGCTTGGCCAGCCGCTCCTGCAGCTTCTCGCGGTCGTAGTCGGAATCGGAGTTGTCGATCTCGCGGCGGATCTGGGTGATCCGGCCGGCGATCTGCTCGGCATCGCCGGCGCCGTCGATGATGGTGGTCTCGTCCTTGGTGACGATCACCTGACGGGCCTGGCCCAGCAGGTCGAGGGTCACCGCGTCCAGCTTGAGGCCGACCTCCTCGGAGACGACCTGGCCACCGGTCAGGATGGCGATGTCGCCCAGCATGGCCTTGCGGCGGTCACCGAAGCCCGGAGCCTTGACGGCCACCGACTTGAAGGTGCCCTTGATCTTGTTGACGATCAGGCCGGCCAGCGCCTCGCCGTCCACGTCCTCGGCGATCACCAGCAGCGGCTTGCCCGCCTGGATGACCCGCTCGAGCACCGGCAGCAGATCCTTCAGCGAGGAGACCTTGGAGTTGACGATCAGGATGTACGGATCGTCCAGCACCGTCTCCATCCGCTCGGCGTCGGTGACGAAGTAGGCCGAGATGAAGCCCTTGTCGAACCGCATGCCCTCGGTGAGCTCCAGCTCCAGCCCGAAGGTGTTCGACTCGTCGACGGTGATGACGCCTTCCTTGCCGACCTTGTCCATCGCCTCGGCGATGATCTCGCCGACGGTGGTGTCGGCCGCGGAGATGGACGCGGTGGCCGCGATCTGCTCCTTGGTCTCGACCTCGATGGCCTGGCTGGCCAGCTGCTCGACGATCGCGGCGACGGCCTTCTCGATGCCCTTCTTCAGGCCCATCGGGTTGGCGCCCGCGGTGACGTTGCGCAGCCCCTCGCGGACCATCGCCTGAGCGATCACAGTGGCGGTGGTGGTGCCGTCGCCGGCGACGTCATCGGTCTTCTTGGCGACCTCCTTGACCAGCTCGGCGCCGATCTTCTCGTAGGGGTCCTCGAGTTCGATCTCCTTGGCGATGGACACGCCGTCGTTGGTGATGGTGGGAGCGCCCCACTTCTTCTCCAGCACGACATTGCGGCCCTTGGGGCCCAGCGTGACCCGCACGGCATCGGCGAGGGTGTTCATGCCCCGCTCCAGGCCGCGTCGCGCCTCGACGTTGAATTCGATCAGTTTTGCCATGTTTTCGGCAATCCTTGTCGTCTCTGGGGGCCGGGGCCCCACGTGGTGGTCAACTGTGCTCGATGCCCGCGACGGACGATCATGACGATCTCATCGAGTCAGACTGGTGGCACTCTCGGCCTGAGAGTGCTAACCCCATGTTTAGCACTCTCCCCCGGTGAGTGCAAACAGAATCGACCGGGACGGTGGTGAACACGAACCGCCGCACCGAACCCCGACAACTTAGGCTGGACGGGTGCTGAGGACGAGCAAGCGCTGGATCGCGTACCCGCTGGTGTGGCTGTTGGCCATGCTCGCCCCGATGGTCTGGAGCCTGTTCAGCCAGACGACCGGGCCGACCGCCAAGGTCAACCAGTTCCGGATCGTGTCCTTCGACGCCCACTACACCGCCGCGCGGGTGGACGACCGGCTCCAACTCAAGGTGGAGGAGAGGATCACCGCCAACTTCCCGAACTACCGCACCAACCACGGCATCGAACGGCGGCTGGACGCCCGCTACGGCGACACCGCGATCGACCTGCGCAACTTCAGGGTGACCGACCAGGACGGCCGGCCGGTGCAGTTTCGGCAATTGTCGGCCGACGACGGCGACATCATCCTGCGGATCGGGGACGCCTACGAGTACGTCTACGGCAAGGTCACCTACCTGATCAGCTACACCATCGGCAACGCCATGGTGGCGGCCGGCGACCGGCAGGAGATCTACCTCGACATCAACGGCACCGGCTGGCTGCAGCCCTTCGACCGGGTGACGGCGACGGTGGACGTCGCCAGCGTCGCCGACCACCTGCTGGGCGAGCAGGCCTGCTACCAGGGACACGCCGGCTCGACCACGCGATGCGCGATCGAGCAGCGCGGCACCACTTTCCGGGCCGCGGTCAGCGACCTGACGCCGCGGCAGACCATGACCATCGCGATCGGCTTCCAGCCCGGCACGGTCGGCGTCGCGGTGCCGCAGCCCAGACCGGCCGGCTACGGCTGGCCGGGCCTGGTGGCGATGCCGGTTCTCGGGTTGCTCTGCCTGGCCTTCACCCTCGGCATGCGGGCGCTGCGCCGCAGGCTGCGCGCGTCGGACGATGTGGAGACCCGGTTCCAGCCACCGCCGGACATCCCGCCGATCGCCGCCGCGGACTTCCTCGGCCGGCCGGAGACCGGGGCGGCGGCGCAGCTGGCCGATCTGGTGGTGAAGGATCTGGCCACGATCGTCGCCGAGGGCGAGCCGACGGCCACCGCGGCGCAGGATCGGGGCCGGCTCGGCCGGCGTCCCACCGAGTACCTGCGCTCCGGGCTGAGCGTCCGGATCCCCAACTCCAAGCAGATCGACGGCGGCACCCTGCGCGCCATCTGCACCGCCCTGTTCGGCGACGGCCAGCTGACCTCGCTCGACCGGGTCCGCGACAGCGACCGGTACGACGCCTCGCTGCGCCGTCGCGATCTGCTGGACATGCTGGGGCTGCGTGGCGAGGTGGTCGCCCCCCGGGTGATGCTGCCGGTCGGGATGATCCTGCTGGTGGCCTGGGGGTGGATCCAGCTGCTGGCCGGAATCCCCGGCCTGGCCTGGCCGTTCCTCGGGCTCGGCCTGCTGGGCGTGCTGCTGCTGGTGGCCGCCATCCACTACTACCCCTCGGTCGGCCGGCTCACCCGGTACGGCCGGGAGACCCGCGATCACCTGGCCGGGCTGCACCGGTTCGTCACGATGGCCGAGGCGGGACGGATCAGCTGGCTGCAGAACGCGGTCGACGCTCCCCGGATCACCGGTCCGGATGATTCCGGGACGCTGGTCAAGCTCTACGAGCCGCTGCTGCCCTACGCGATCATCTTCGGGGTGGAGCGCACCTGGCAGCAGCTGCTGGGCTCGCTCTACCAGCCGCAGGACGAGCCCGCGGTGCCCGAGGCCGCCCCGGCCGCCCTCGGCGCGGCCTCCTGGGTCAGCCAGGTGAGCGACCGTCCGATGCCCGAGCTCTACGATCGGCACGACGATCCGGGCACCAGTTGGTGGAACTCCCGTCCGGCCTGGGGCGAGGGCTGGCTCTCGGGGCTGGGCCAGTCGATCGCCCAGTCCTGGGACGAGCGGCGCGCCTCCCGCGACGACGACTACGGCGGTGGCGGCTGGAGTTCGGGTGGGTCCTCGTCCTGGTCGTCCAGTTCCAGCTCGTCCAGCGGCTCCTCCGGGGGCGGATCCTCCGGCGGCGGGATGGGCGGCGGCGGAGGCGGCGGCTGGTAGGCCGCCCTTCCGGTCGCCACCGGCCGCACGAAAGACCAGCCCGATCCTCCCCGGGAGTGGTCGTGGGCCGTGCCCCGGCCGCACAATGGAACGGTGCCCGCCGAACCCAAGCCCGCGATCAGACACTGGCTGCGGTTCGGCTGGAACCTGATCAACCTCTCCACCCCGCTGGGGTTGCTGGTGGCCGCGATCGGACGGGGACGACTGCGGTGGGGGCCTCGGGCGCTGCTGTTCGCCGAGCACTACCGCTACAACTTCCCGCGGGCGGGCGCCTTCACGGTCGGCAACGTGATCCTCACCCGGCAGACCATGGCCGAACTGGAGGCCAACCATCCCGGCACCCTCGACCACGAGGACGCGCACGCCTGGCAGTACAGCTGGTTGCTCGGGCTGCCGTTCCTGCCGGCGTACCTGGTGTGTTCCGGCTGGTCCTGGCTGCGCACCGGCGATCCGGCGTCCCGGAATTTCTTCGAGCGGCAGGCCGGACTGGTTCGCGGCGGCTACCTGGAACGCCCGGTCAGCAATGCCGGGCTGAAGGCGATCGGACGGTGGTTCGTCCGGTAGCTACACCCGCAGGTTGACGCCCAGCCGGCGGGCGGTGCGCTCCTTCTGGCGGGCGGTCCGCAACCGACGCAGCCGCTTCACCAGCAGCGGGTCGTGGGCGAGCGCGGCCTCGGTGTCGATCAGGGCATTGATCAACTGGTAGTACCGCGTGGTGGAGATGCCGAACCGTTCCCGGATCTCGGCCTCCTTGGAGCCGGGCAGAGACCACCACAGCTTCTCGAAGTCGAGCAGCGCGGCCTGCTGATCGGTCAGACCGGTGGGCAGAGCGACGGCGGTTTCGGACATGCGTCCATGGTAGGCGCAAATCACAACCGTGTCATTCCCCGTTTTAGTGGCCAGGCGGCTGGGTACCGCTGTACTCAGCCGGCCGGACGACCGGTCCGCCGCCCGTCCGACGGCGCGGTCCAGTAAGCTCGAAGAGGTCGTGATCGGCCTTCAGAGGCACCTGATGAAGGGCAGTCGATGCATTTCCTGCAAGGCAGCATCCAGCACTACGCATGGGGCACCATGGAGGCGATCCCGGAGTTGCTGCGACAGCAGCCCGACGGCACCCCGCACGCCGAGTACTGGCTGGGTACCCATGCCCAGGGCCCGGCGCTGGCCGGCGAGACCAGCCTGCGCGAACTGATCGCCGAGAACCCCGGACAGCTCGGCGAGCGGGTCCGGCAGGCCTTCGGCGACGAACTCCCCTTCCTGATGAAGGTGCTGTCCGCCCGGCACGCGCTGTCGATCCAGGCCCACCCCTCCCGCGAGCAGGCCGAACACGGTTACGCCCGGGAGAACGCCGCCGGCATCCCGCTGGACGCGCCCGAGCGGGTCTACTCCGACCCCTGGCCGAAGCCCGAGATCCTGATCGCGCTGGATCTGTTCGAGACCCTCAGCGGCTTCCGCGAACCGCTGGAGACCGCCGCCCTGCTCTCCGGGCTCGGCGTCACCGCCGAACTGGGCTCGCTGATCTCGCCGCTCACCGAGCGGCGGGGCGCCGCGGCGCTGGCCCAGGTCTTCCTCGAGGTGCTCAGCCTGGAGGGCGAGCGGGCCCGGCTGACCGATGTGGTGAGCGCGGCCGCGCTGCGCCACGCCGGCGACCCGGACGTGGTCGGCGACTTCGCCCGGACCATCGTCGAACTGGACACCGTCTTCCCCGGCGACCCCGGCATCCTGGCCGCCCTGCTGATGAACCGGGTGACGCTGCGGCCGGGCGAGGCGATGTACGTCCCGGCCGGGCAGATGCACGCCCACCTGCGCGGCACCGGGGTCGAGGTGATGGCCAACTCCGACAATGTGATCCGCGGCGGGCTGACCGCCAAGCACGTCGACGTCAGCGAACTGGTGACGGTGGTCGACTTCGAGCCCAGGGAGCCGCGCATCCTGGCGCCGATCCCGCTCCGGCCCGGGCTGGAGGGCTACGACGTCCGCTGCCCGGAGTTCGAGGTCTGGCGGGTGCTGGGCACGGACCAGCCGACCGCGCTGCCCGGCGAGGAGTCGGCCCGCATCCTGTTCCTGACCGACGGCTCGCTGACCGTGCACGAGCCGGACGGCGACCGCCGGCTGGAGCGCGGCGAGGCCGTCTTCCTGGCCGCCGGCGAACTGGGCGTGACCACCTCCGGCGACGGCCTGGCCTTCCTCACCGCCTCCGGCACCCGGTGAACCCGGTCGACCGGATCCTCGCTGCGGTCCCGGCCCTCCCCGTCCGTTCGGTGGTGCTGATCGACGGCGGCGCCGGAGCCGGGAAGACCACCCTGGCCGGCGAGCTGGCGCAGGCCTGGCCGGGAGCGCTGCACGTGGTGTCGATGGACGAGTTCTACCCCGGCTGGGGCGGCCTGGCGGCAGCCTCCCGGGCGATCGAGGAGCACCTGCTCCGACCCGACCACCCCGGCTATCGGCGCTGGGACTGGGAACGCTCCCGGCCGGCGGAGTGGGTGGCGATCGATCCGGCCGTCCCGCTGCTGATCGAGGGCTGCGGAGCCCTCACCCCCGGCAACCGGGCGCTGGCCGATCTCGGGGTGTGGTGCGACCTGGGCGAGGCGGAGCGGCGCCGCCGCGCGATCGCCCGCGACGGCGAGAGCTTCGCCGTCCACTGGGACGAGTGGGAGGCCCAGGAGGCCGAGCACTGGCGGCGGCATCGTCCCTGGGAACTGTCCGACCTGAGGGTGACGGTTGGCCAACGGTGACCCGGCTGTTCCACAATGGCAGCCACGCCTCTGTAGCTCAGTTGGCAGAGCTACCGCCTTGTAAGCGGTGGGTCACGGGTTCGAATCCCGTCGGAGGCTCTCGTGGCACTCTCCCGCGGCCGGTTAGGCTAACCGCGTGCTGCTCTCAGATCGCGACCTGCTGGCCGAAGTCGAGTCCGGCCGGGTGCGGCTGGATCCCTGGGATCCCCAGATGGTCCAGCCGGCTTCGGTGGACGTCCGGCTGGACCGGTTCTTCCGGCTGTTCGACAACCACAAGTACCCCTCGATCGACCCCGCCGAGGACCAGCCCGAGCTGACCCGGCTGATCGAGGTGCCGGCGAACGAGCCGTTCGTGCTGCACCCCGGGGAGTTCGTGCTCGGCTCGACCTATGAGTTCGTCGGGCTGCCGGACGACCTGGCGGCCCGGCTGGAGGGCAAGAGCTCGCTGGGCCGGCTGGGCCTGCTCACCCATTCCACCGCCGGCTTCGTCGATCCCGGCTTCACCGGCCACGTCACGCTGGAGCTGTCGAATGTGGCCACGCTGCCGATCAAGCTCTGGCCGGGGATGAAGATCGGCCAGCTGTGCTTCTTCCGGCTCTCCTCGCCGGCCGCGCGTCCCTACGGCTCCGGCGCCACCGGCTCCCGCTACCAGGGCCAGCGCGGGCCGACCGCCTCCCGTTCGCACCTTGGCTTCCACCGGCTGGACGTCAGCGGCGACCACCCCGAGTAGGGCGGGCTGCTAGAGCCCCAGCGCGTCCGCCGCGGTGGCGAACTGCAACTCGGCCAGTTGGTCGCGGGCGCGGACGGCGTCCGGCCCGAGGTGCTCGAAGACCTCCATGCTGATCACCGCGATGGAGATGGTCCAGCCCAGGATGCCGAGGGCCACCAGTTCCGCGTCGATCTCGAGCTGGAACGAGGCCGCTGCCGCCTCCAGCTCGGCCCGCAGCTGGGCCGGCGGCTCGAGGGTCGATCCCCCCGACCCGGCAGCGGGACGCAATTTCCCGGCCAACTGCGCCTCGACCAGCACCGCGCCCTGGCACAGCAGGACGCGGGCGCCGGGCAGCGAGGTGGTCTGCTGCGGCGCGGAGTAGCCCGGCACCGGACCGCCGTAGAGCAGCCCCCAGGCCGCCGGACGAGCCAGCGCCCAGGCCCGCATCGCCCGGCAGGCGGTCAGCCAACGCTCCCGGTAGTCGTCCCGGGGCACCGCCGCCTCGGCCCGTTCGACGGCGTCGGCCAGATCGCTGAAGCCCTCCACCAGCAGCGCGGTGAGCAGGTCGTCCCGGCTGGCGACGTAGCGGTAGATCGCCGACGAGACGATGCCGAGTTCGCGGGCGATGCCGCGCAGCGAGACCGCCGCGGCGCCCTCCTGTTCCACCTGCCGCCAGGCGAGGTTGTGGATCTCGGTCATGGTTCGCTCGCGGGCGCGCTCGCGGGGGGTCTGCATGGCGTCATCCTGCCACAACAGCGAACTCCAAACACAATTGTGAGCAGTGCTCTTGACTCGGCCTCCAGGAGGGGAATAGTCTCCTCTTCAGAGAGCAGTGCTCACTTAAGTCGGTGGCAAATCGTGCTCGGGGGGTTCGGGATCACGCGGGGGGCGTGGCATCCGGATCCACCGGGGGGAAGCACAACCTGTCCCCGCCTGGGTGAGCCAACTCCAACGGCCAGGCGGCTCTGCCTCGGGAGGGGATGCGGAGCCGCCGGCCGTTTCACTGTGCCGGCTTCTCCTTGCGGGACTTCCACCAGGCATTGCCGATGATCACCACCAGCAGCGCCAGCGTGACGTACCACAGGTACCGTCCGTAGGTCGCCACCAGGTCGACCGCCGGCTCCCCGATCCAGTAGCCGATGCCCAGGTAGACGCCCATCATGACGAAGGACGAGGCGATCGACGCCGCCATCACCTTGCGCAGGCTGATGCCGGCCTCGCCGAGCACGGCCAGCACCACCGGCAGCAGCGCCAACGGCAGCGGCAGCATGGCGACCACGACCGCCCAGATGGCGTACCTGCGGGCGAACCGCTCGGCCCGCTCGTTCAACCGGCGGGCGCGTTCCGACCGTCCCGACCACATCTCGATCAGACCACGGCCCCAGAGCTTGCCGGCCCACCAGTACAGCCAGTTGAACTTCACCAGGCCGAGGGTGCCGAGCAACCAGATCAGCGGCCACCAACCGTCCCCGACCGCGGCGCGGGCGCCGATCAGGATCGAACCGGTCCACGAGCCCAGCGACGCCAGGACGTGCGGCGCCGAGGCCAGCAGGCCGGGCCGCAGAATGCTGATCACCACGCCGTAGATCCCGGCGGCGGTCAGCCAGCCCAGGCACAGGTAGTCGGAGCGGGTGGGCTTGCGACGCCACGGCAGCGAGGGGTCGTCCCACCACTCGGCGGTGGCTTCCTTTCCGTCCGATTCGGCGGTCGGGGTGGGCGGAAGTTCCTCGGGCGGCGGGGACTGCTCCGGCTGCGGCGGTGTCGTGGTCATCGAGCGGAGCCTACCCGAGCGGCATCGCTGGGCAGCTGGTCGCCGGCATGAGCTGAGCGCCGGCGGCGAGGAACATCTGCTTGTCAGCGGTGAAAGATCACGACCCGGTATCGGTTTGGATCGATTCGTCCGTTCCCTGAACAACGCCGGAATCCTGTGTAAGAATGCCGCCTAGGCCGCGGTGCCGCGGTCGCCGTTTTCCACTACGGATCGTTGGGCACGTACCTGCCCATGGAAAGGATGTGTGTGGCATGGCCACAGTCAGTTTTCAGGATGCCACCCGGATCTACCCGGGTTCGGACCACCCCGCCGTTGACAAGCTGAACCTCGAGATCGGGGACGGCGAGTTCATGGTGCTGGTCGGTCCGTCGGGTTGTGGCAAGTCCACCTCCCTGCGCATGCTGGCCGGCCTCGAAGAGGTCAACCAGGGCCGGATCATGATCGGCGACCGCGACGTCACCGATCTGCCGCCGAAGGATCGCGACATCGCGATGGTGTTCCAGAACTACGCGCTCTACCCGCACATGACGGTCGCCGACAACATGGGCTTCGCGCTGAAGATGGCCGGCGTCCCGAAGGCCGACCGCGACAAGCGCGTCCTCGAGGCCGCCCACCTGCTGGGCCTGGAGAGCTTCCTCACCCGCAAGCCGAAGGCCCTCTCCGGTGGCCAGCGGCAGCGGGTCGCGATGGGCCGCGCCATCGTCCGGCAGCCGCAGGTCTTCCTGATGGACGAGCCGCTGTCGAACCTGGACGCCAAGCTGCGCGTCCAGACCCGTACCCAGATCGCCGCCCTGCAGACCCGGCTCGGCGTGACCACCGTCTACGTCACCCACGACCAGGTCGAGGCGATGACGATGGGCGATCGGGTGGCGGTGCTCAAGGACGGCCTGCTGCAGCAGGTCGACAGCCCGCTGCATCTCTACGACCACCCGGACAACCTGTTCGTGGCTGGCTTCATCGGCTCGCCGGCGATGAACCTGCTGACCGGCAAGATCGTCGACGGCGGCGTCCAGCTCGGTGACTACGTGCTGCCGGTCTCCCGCGAGGTGCTGGCCAAGGCCACCGGCGAGGAGTCGCTGGTGGTGGGCATCCGGCCGGAGAACCTGCAGATCAGCGAGGCCGGCTTCAGCCTGGAGGTCGACGTGGTCGAGGAGCTCGGCGCCGACGGCTACGTCTACGGCACCCTGGCCGGCCTGACCACCGAGGAGAAGCTGTCGGCCACCCAGATCGTGGCCCGCGTCTCGGCCCGGACGCCACCGCAGCGTGGTTCGGTGGTGAGGCTGTCGCCGCGTGACTCCGAGTCGCTGCACATCTTCTCCCCGAAGACCGAGCTGCGCCTCAACTGACGCACGCCGAAAGCGCCGGCCGGGTCCGCCTGGCCGGCGCTTTCGCGTCCGCCCCCGCGGGCGGTCGTCAATCTTGCCGGGACGCAACCGGCGTGGGACGCGCCGGATGGGCGATCTGGTGTATGAAAGGGGAATGCCCAGGTTCCTGTCGTCGCGGCCCGACTCCCGGCTGATCCCGCTGCCGTGGGATACCCCGCTGGCCCAGTGGCCGACCGATCACCTGGTGGCGCTGCCCCGCGGCATCTCGCGGCACGTCGTCCGGTTCATCAAGGTGGGCACCTCGGTCTACGCCGCCAAGGAGGTGATCGAGCACCTGGCCGTCCACGAGTACCGGCTGCTCACCGAACTGCACCGCGCAGACACTCCCGCGGTGGAGCCGCTGGCGGTGGTGAGCGGGCGGATCGGGAGCGACGGCCAGCCGCTGGACCCCGTCCTGATCACCCGGCACCTGGAGTTCTCCCTCCCCTACCGGGCGCTGTTCGACCACGGGGTCCGGCCGGACACCGTCTCCCGGTTGATCGACGCCCTGGTGGTGCTGCTGGTCCGGCTGCACCTGATCGGCTTCCTGTGGGGGGACGTCTCGCTGTCGAACGTGCTGTTCCGGCGGGACGCCGGCCAGTTCGCCGCCTACCTGGTGGACGCCGAGACCGGCGAGCTGCACGAGACCCTGACCGACGGCCAGCGGGAGCACGACCTGACCATCGCCACCACCAACCTCTACGGCGAGTTCTGCGACCTTGAGGCCGGCCGGATGCTCGACACCTCGCTCGACCCGATCGCCCTGGTGGAGTCGATCATCTCCCGCTACCGCGACCTGTGGGCCGAGCTGACCGGCGTCGAGGAGTTCCCGGGCACCGAGACCTTCCGGATCGAGAACCGGGTCCGGCGGCTGAACGCGCTCGGCTTCGACGTCGCCGAGCTCGACATCGTCACCTCCTCGGACGGCTCGAAGATCCGGATCCAGCCCAAGGTGGTCGAC
Organism: Propionicimonas sp.; assembly: GCA_049840415.1. Lineage (GTDB taxonomy): Bacteria > Actinomycetota > Actinomycetes > Propionibacteriales > Propionibacteriaceae > Propionicimonas. Next base: position 302,127 of record JASGLB010000004.1, read on the forward strand.
GCCGGCCACCACACCCGCCGGCTGCTCCGCCTGGCCGGACTGGACGTCGAGGAGAACCAGGCCCGGCGGCTGCTCAACGACCTGGACACCTTCCGCGCCCGCACCGGCCAGCAGCACGTCGACGAGGCGGTGGTCGCCCACCAGTGGCTGACCGAGTGCTTCCAGCCGGTGGTGTCGGCGGTGCCGCCGGAGCTGCGCGGCAAGCGCGACGCCGCGCAGATCTTCCACGAGGTGCTCGACTACCGCTGGTACGCCTCGCAGCGGCAGAACCGGGAGGTTCCGCTGGTGGAGGCCGCCTGGGGCTACATCCAGGACGTGCTGCGGGCACTGCCCGACGAGGTGATGTCGGAGACCATGTCGCCCACCGACGACCGTCAACTGGCGAACCCCTACGACCCCTCGCAGGGCTTCGCCGACGACGACGGCCCCATGCCGGAGGACCCCTGGGAGCTCGTCGCCGACGAGTTGCCGCCGCAGCCGGGCTTCCTGGACATCGAGGCACTCCGCGCCAAGTCGAAGTGACCGCGACCATCCCATGCAGTTTCTGCCAAATAAGGCCGCTGGCCGACATATCTGTCGACTGAGCGCACTATCTGGCAGTTAGTGCACCGCACCTCCGGATCGGCGCCGGCCGCGCCCATGGATCGGGAGCGGCGGCCACTGGCAATAGACTGCCTCTCGTGAGTCTGCAGCTATACGACAGCGCCACCCGCGCCGTCCGCCAGTTCGAACCTGTCGTGCCCGGCAAGGTGTCGATCTACCACTGCGGGCTCACCGTCCAGGCGTCGCCGCACCTGGGCCACATCCGCAAGGAGGTGGTCTTCGACGTGCTGCGCCGCTGGCTGGAGTTCCGCGGGTTCGACGTGACAGTGGTGGCCAATGTCACCGACATCGACGACAAGATCCTGGAGAAGTCGGCCGAGGCCGGGGTTCCCTGGTACGCCCACGCCTACAAGTTCGAGCGGGAATTGCACGAGGCCTACGCCGCGCTGGGCTGCCTGCCGCCGACCTACGAGCCGCGGGCGACCGGGCACATCCCCGAGATGATCGAGCTGATCGAGACCCTGATCGAGCGCGGTCACGCCTACGCCGCCGCCGACGGCTCGGGCGATGTCTACTTCGACGTCCGCTCCTGGCCGGCCTACGGCGAACTCTCCCGCCAGAAGGTGGACGACATGGAGGCCGCCGCCGACGCCGACCCGCGCGGCAAGCGCGACCCCCGCGACTTCGCGCTGTGGAAGGGCCACAAGCCCAACGAACCCGACACCGCCTCCTGGCCCTCGCCGTGGGGACGGGGCCGGCCGGGCTGGCACATCGAGTGCTCGGCGATGGCGGGCAAGTACCTCGGCGACGAGTTCGACATCCACGGCGGCGGGCTCGACCTGCGCTTCCCGCACCACGAGAACGAGCTGGCGCAGTCCCGGGCGGCTGGACGTCCGTTCGCCCGGTTCTGGCTGCACAACGGCTGGGTGACCGCGGCCGGCGAGAAGATGAGCAAGTCGCTGGGCAATGGCGCGCTGGTCAGCGAGGTGGTCCAGCGCTACCCGGCCCGGGCCGTCCGGCTCTACCTGCTCGCCCCGCACTACCGCTCGTCGGTGGAGTTCAGCGACACCTCGCTGGACGAGGCGACCGCCCAGCTGGCCCGGATCGACGGCTTCCTGCAGCGGGCGGTCCGGCTAGGTCGGGGAGTCCGGCTGGTTCGCCTACGCCGAGCAGCAGTCGATGCCGGCCGAGTTCAGCCAGCCGCGATGGACGACGATCTGGGCACCCCGGGCGCGATGGCGGTGCTGTTCAACACCGTCAAGCAGGGCAATGTCAGGCGATCGACGCCGGCGACGTCGGGGCCACCAAGACCGCGCTCGCCGCGGTGGCCACCATGCTGGACGTGCTCGGCCTCGCCCGCTTCGATCCAGCCCGGGGACGAGGGCAACCTGCGTCCGGTGGTGGACGGCCTGGTGAAGGCCATGCTCGCCCAGCGCCAGGAGGCCCGGGCCCGCAAGGACTGGGCGGCGGCCGATGCGATCCGCGACCAGCTGAGCGAGCTCGGCCTGAAGATCACCGACACCCCGACCGGCCCGGAATGGGCCTTGGAGGATTGATGGCCGGCAACAGTCAGCGCCGCGGCGCCACCCGCAAGCAGTCCACCCCCGCCGGTTCCGGCGGCCGGGTCCGCCGCGGACTGGAGGGCAAGGGCCCCACCCCCAAGGCCGAGGATCGGCCCTACCACAAGGCCTATCGCAAGCGCCGTCCGGAGGAGCCGGGCAAGTCGCCCAACCGTCCGAAGGGTTCCCGGCAGGGGTCGGGCGCACCCCGGCGCAGCGGTACCGCGACCGCCGGCGCCGACTGGGTGATCGGCCGCAATGCGGTACTGGAGGCACTGCAGGCCGGGTTGCCGGTGCGCCGCGCCTACGTGGCGGAGGGCTCCGACCGGGACGCCCGGCTGCGCGACATCTTCGCCTTCGCCGCCGACCACGGCATCCCGCTGCTGGCCGCCACCCGCACCGAGCTCGACCGGCTGACCGGTGGCGGAGTGCACCAGGGGGTCGCGCTGCAGCTGCCCGAGTTCGAGTACGCCGATGCCGAGGACGTGCTGGCCGACGCGATCCACGCCGAGCCGGCCGGCCTGGTGGTCGCGCTCGACTCGATCACCGACCCGCGCAACCTGGGGGCGATCGTCCGTTCGGCGGCCGCCTTCGGCGCGCAGGGCGTGATCATCCCCGAGCGCCGCTCGGCCCAGATGACCGCCGCCGCCTGGAAGACCTCGGCCGGCGCGGCGGCCCGCGTCCCGGTGGCCCAGGTGACCAACCTGAACCGCACCCTCAAGCGGTACGCCGACGCCGGCTTCACCGTGGTCGGCCTGGCCGGTGAGGCCGAGGTCGACATCGCCGGGTTCCCGGGCAGCGACGGTCCGGTGCTGCTGGTGGTCGGCTCCGAGGGCGAGGGCCTGGCCCGCCTGGTCCGGGAGAACTGCGACGTGCTGGCGTCCATCCCGATCGGCTCGGCGGTGGAATCCCTGAACGCCTCGGTGGCGGCGGCGATCGCGCTCTACGAGATCACCCGCTCGCGCGGCTGATCTCTTATTGAGCACGGGCGGGCCCGTGCGGTACGACGAGATCACCCGCTCCCGCGGCTGATCCATTGAGCAGCCGTGCGGTACGATGGATCACACGCTCGCCGCGGCTAAACGTTCCCTGAGACGATTGACGAAGGGTTCCGGAGCCTCAGAGAGATCGACTCACTGCGATTGCGCGCCAACAGCCGCAGATCCTCAATCTCGACCTTCGATGAGAGCGCGCTTCGTGGACGTCCTGCTCCAGCCGTGAAGCTGTCGCTCTGCCGCCCAGGCTTCGTCCATGCGGTCGAACTCTTCGGCCCAGGCGAGCACGACTGGGAGACGCTTGGAGGTGTAGCGGCAGCCCTTTCCACCGGTGTGCTGCTCAAGGCGTTATTCAAGGTCTCGGACGCTTCGCCACTTAGTAGCTGTCGTCCGGCGCACCTGAGCGATGTAAGTCCATGGCATCGTGGCCATCCTCGATCTCGGACAATCGCGCCGATGCAACTCGTCGCCGCCGAGATCTGTGGACAACCCAGAGGTCAACGATGGGCTGGAGACGGTCGTCCTAGTTTCGATCGGCTCGACTCGTCGTCCACGCTCATGAAGGATCGTCCTCCTCTGCCGCTCAGTAGGTGTTCCCTACAGCCAGCGGCGGTGCTTCAGCAGGCCGATCAGGTGGTCGATCACGGCGGTGTCCATCCGCAGGCCGTTGTGTTCGTACTCGCTGGTCACCCAGGTGCGGCAGTCGGGTAGCAGGGCGGCGGTCTCCAGCGAATAGCTGAGCGGCACGTAGGCGTCCTCGTGGTAGACCGCGGCGGCGACCGGGACGTCGGCCTGGGCCAGCTTCTCGGGGAAGTACAGCTGATTCCACTCGCGTTCGGCCAGCAGGTCGGCCACCTCGGCGAACGGACGCAGCTCGGAATCCTCGGCGAACAGGCTGCGGTGCAGGTGCTCGCCACCCAGCAGGGTGACGTCCCCGCGGACCCGGTCGGGCATCGTCCGGTCGGCCGACCAGCGGGTGGCCACCCCGTCGGCGTAGCTCGACTCGTGGAAGACGGCGTAGAGCGGGTTGCGGCCACCGAACGGCAGCAGGCCAGCCAGATCGTGACCGAAGGCGGACGACGCCGGGTCGAGTTCCAGCAGGTAGTGCAGCCGCTCCGGGCCACCCTGGCCGCCCAGCAGGTGCCCGACGGTGCGGAACCGGTCGACCGACACCAGGTCGCCGTTCGGCAGGCTGATCCGGCCCTGGGCGCACAGCGCGCTCAGCTCGCGCACCCGCTCCCGGTCGCCCGGGAAGCGCCGGTAGTAGGCCTCCGACTTGGCGATCATGATCTGCCAGGTGGTGGCGTAGATGTCGTCCACCGGGTGCTGGACGGCGCTCAGCCCGCCGGTGATCAGCGCCCCGGCCAGCGACTCCGGATGCACCGACAGGTAGTGCAGGGTGGTGAAGCCGCCGAAGGATTGGCCCAGCACCGTCCACTGCTTCGCACCGAGCGCCTCCCGTACCCGTTCGGCGTCGTTGACGATCTCGTCGGCCCGCAGGTGGCTGATCCACTCCGCCTGCTGGGCGGCGTCCAGGCCGGCCAGCGGCGCTGCCGAGGGTGAGGAGATCGGCGTGGAACGCCCGGTGCCACGCTGGTCGAGCATCACCACCTGGTACTCCTGCAGCGCCCTGGGCAACCACGGCGGCGTGCTCGGGTTCAGGGACGGACGCGGCGCCTCGCTGCCCGGCCCGCCCTGCAGGAAGACCAGGTAGGGCCGACCCTCACCGCCTTCCCCGGTGACGACGCGGGCGAAGACCTCGATCGTCCCGGCGGCGGGATTCGCGTGGTCGAGCGGCGCGTCGAGGGTGAGGTTGGTCAGGGTCAGCCCGGGCAGGCTCTCAACGGTGGTACGCACCCTCTCAGGCTAGAGCCTCCGACGCCGGCCGCGCGCCACCCCCGGCCTGGCCCTGGGCGACCTGACAGCTCGGCCTCCAGAACGCGATTCCAGGAAGGAACCGGCCCCGGGCCATCCAGCGGCCGACCCGTCCAGCACCCGCTGGACCGGTCAGCGGTCGGCGACCGCGGACAGCAGGGCGGCGTTGAACGCGTCGATGTCGCGTGGGCTGCGGCTGGTGATCAGGTTGCCGTCCACCACCACCTCGCGATCGGCCCAGGTCGCGCCGGCGTTCTTCAGGTCGGTGGCGATCCGGGTGGTAGAGGTCAGCGTCCGGCCGGGGACGACTCCCGCCTCGATCAGGATCCACGGCCCGTGGCAGATCGACGCCACCGGCTTGCCGGTGTCGAAGAAGGCCTTCACGAAGGCGATCGCCTGAGGGTTGGTGCGGATCTTGTCGGAGTTCAGCGTGCCGCCCGGCAGCACCAGGGCGTCGTAGTCGGCCGGGTCCGCCTCGTCCAGGGTGAGGTCGACGGCGAAGTCGTCGCCGCGATCCCAGTCGCCGATCAGCGCGGTGATCGTGCCGTGCTCCTCGGAGATCAGGACGGGCTCACCGCCGGCCTCCTCGATCACCCGCCAGGGCTCGGTCAACTCCGGTTGCTCCACGCCCCGCTTCAGGACGAACGCCACCTTCTTGCCGGTCAGCTCAGCCATCTCGCGCCTCCTTTGAGTCGCCTCCGAGCCTACCGGCGCCGGCGGCGGTCGCGAGGCTGACGCCGTTCGGACCGCAACCAGCAGGGCCAGGCTCGCCCCTACTCCCCCAGCGCGGCGGACGCGGCGGCCAGGGCTGGGGCGGCAGCGCCGGCCTGCTCCAGGGCGAGCAGGGCGGCACCCAGCAGCGGCGGCTGGCTCACCGGCACCAGGTACGACTCCGGGTTCAGCTGCTCCACGCCGGCCGCGATCCGGGCCAGCAGCCGGGGATGGCCGGCCTGCAGCACTCCGCCGCCCAGCACCACCGGGACCGGGCCGCTGAGTTCCAGCCGCCGCAGGCAGGCGCGGACGTAGGCGACGATCTCGTCCGCCTGCCGGTCGACCAGCCCGAGCGCGACCTGGTCGCCGGCGTCCGCCGCGGCGAACACCGCCGGCGCCAGCCGGGCCAGGTCGGCGTAGCTCAGCTGACCCTGGTGCAGTCGCTCGGTGACCGCCGGCACCGGCACCCCGAACTCGGCGCTGACCGCCGCGGTGAGCAGCGTGTCCGGCCCGCGGCCGTCGATCTCCCGGGCGGCGTGCCACAACGCCTCCTCGCCCAACCCGATACCACCGCCCCAGTCGCCCGAGATCGTCGCCCAGGGCGTGGAACCGCGAGATCTTGCCGTCGGCCCGCACCCCGATCGCGTTCGTCCCGGTGCCGCAGACCACCGCTATCGCGTCGGGCTGGTCGGTGCCGGCCCGCAGCAGGGCGAACAGGTCGTTGTCGACCGCCAGGCTGCGGGACGCCCACGGCAGCCGGGAGGCCGCCGAGCGGAACTCGTCGATCTCCCGGGGCAGGTCGAGGCCGGAGAGGTACAGCCCGGTGTGCACCACGTCGGCGTCCCCGGCCACCTCCCGGACCAGTTGGTCGACCTGGGCGACGGCGGCGTCCAGCCCGGTGTAGTGCGGGCTGCTGCCCAGGCCGCGGCGGCGGGCCACCACGGTGCCGGTGAGGGTGAGGGCGGCGGCGTCGGTCTTCGAGCCGCCGCCGTCCACCGCCACCACGACGGGGGTCAGGTCCATGACAGGAACCTGGCGTTCTGGGCCAGCAGCAGGTCGGTGAGCCGTTCGGCGCGGTCGTGCTGCAGCACCAGCGGGTGCGCCCGCATCGCCTGCACCACCCTGGTCCGGCCGCCGTGGACGGCCGCCTCCAGCGCCAGCCGCTCGTAGCCGGCGACCGCCGCGATCATGCCCTGGATGTCGTCCGGCAGCGGCGCCACCGGCTCGGCGACGAAGCGGCCGTCCACGTAGCGGGCCGGCACCTCGATGACGTGGTCGTCGGGCAGGAAGCCCAGCACGCCGTCGTTGCGCAGGTTCACCACCCGCGCCGGACCCGGCAGGCCGCGGATCGCCAGCAGCAACTCGACCGCGGCCTCGGAGTAGTAGGCCCCGCCGCGACGTTCCAGCGCCTCCGGCTTGGTGTCGACGCTGGGGTCGGCGTAGAGCGCGAGCAGTTCCTCCTCGATGGCGGTCACCGCCGCCGCGCGGGTGGGTTCCTTCCGTTGCTCGGCCAGCACCTCGTCGTGGGCGTAGTAGTAGCGCAGGTAGTAGGACGGGATCGCCGCCTGCTGGCTCAGCAGCGCCGCCGGCAGTTCGACCTCCTCGGCCAGTTCGTCCACCCGCTCGGCCAGCAGTTGAGGCAGCCGGTCGACCCCGTCCAGGGTGACGCTGCGCTCCCAGGTGAGGTGGTTCAAGCCGACGTGGCCCAGGCCCACTTCGTCGGGCGCGACCCCGAGGCTGGCGGCGAACCGGCGCTGGAAGCCGATCGCGACATTGCACAGCCCGACCGCCCGGTGACCGGCCTGCAGCAGCGCCCGGGTGACGATCCCCACCGGGTTGGTGAAGTCGATGATCCAGGCGTCCGGACGGGCGTGGGCGCGCACCACCTCGGCGATCCGCAGCACCACCGGCACGGTCCGCAGCGCCTTGGCGAAGCCCCCCGGGCCGGTGGTCTCCTGCCCGATGCAGCCCACCTCGTGCGGCCAGCTCTCGTCCGCGCCCCGGGTGGCCTGCCCACCCACCCGCAACTGCAGCAGCACCGCGTCGGCGTCGGTCACCCCGGCGACCAGCTCTCCGGTCGCGGTCACCGTCACCGGGCTGCCGGCGCGGGCCAGCATCCGGCGGGCCATCTCGGTGACCAGTTCCAGCCGGCGGCTGTCGGGATCGACCAGCACCACCTCGGCCAGCCCCAGTTCGGGGTGCCGGGCGAAGCCGTCGATCAGCTCGGGGGTGTAGGTCGATCCGCCGCCGACGATGGCGAGCTTCATCAGTTCTCCTTGATCAGATCTTCGAGTCGGGCACGAATGTTCTCCACCAGCAGCCGGCGGGCGCCCAGCAGGACGGCCTGGCTGCCGGCCAGGCTGGGTCGGACCGGCACCTCGAGCCGTTGCTGCACCAGCTCGACCAGCCGGTCGCCGCCGGCCACCGCGGTCGGGCCGCCGAGCACCACGCAGGCCGGGTCGAGCACCGCCGCCAGCACCTGGACGAGCAGCGCGATCCGTTCGGCCAGCGCGGCCAGCACCGGTTCGTTGCCGGGCAGCCGGCGCAGCGCCTCGGTGAGGTCGCCGGCACCCAGCAGAGCCAGGACGGCCGGTTCGCCCAGCAGATCGGTGTAGTCGGTCGCCTCCGGGTCGATGGCGGCTGCCGAACGGGGCACCTCCAGGTAGCCGATCTCACCGGCCGAGCCGCTGGCGCCGCGCTGCAGCACCCCGCCGATGTCCACCCCGGCGCCCAGGCCGGAGCCGAGCCACAGCTGGACGAAGTGGGAGGCCTCCCCGGCGCTGCCGGCCGCCCGTTCGGCGATCGTGGCCAGGTTCACGTCGTTGTCCAGGATCACCGTCATCCCGGTGGCCGCCGCCAACTCGGCGCGGGCGCCGGTCTCCGGCCAGCCCGGCAGGGTGTCGGTGAACGACAGCCGGTCGGCGTCGGCGTGGACGGCGGCCTGCACCCCGACCGCCACCACGCTGACCGACTCCTGCGCCACACCGGCCGCCGCGCAGGCCGCGGCCACCGCTCCCCTCAGGTCGGCGACGGGCGACCGCTCGCCGGTGGTGGGGACGACCGCGACCGGGTGGTCGGTGTCGGTCGGATCGACCAGCACCGCCTCGATCCGGTCGGCCAGGATGCTCAGCGCCACCCCGTTCAGGCTGTCGGTCCGGACGCCGTAGGCCACCGCGTGCGGCCCGCGGGCACCGGTCACCTCGCCCATCGGGGCGATCAGCCCGATCCGTTCCAGCCGCTGGATCATCTGGCCAGCGGTCGGCTTGGACATGCCGGACAGCTCGCCCAGCTGGGAACGGCTGAGCGGGCCGTGGGCCAGCAGCAGCCGGAAGGCCGTCCGGTCGTTCACCGTCCGGAGCCAGACCGGGGTACCTCGATCAACCGCCATCACGCACTCGTTCCACTCGCCAACTCAGCCCGCACCTCGTCCCGTAGCACGCCCAGCCGATCCGGATCGGCCGCTGCCTCACGCAATGCCTGGGTGTACTCGTGCCGCGGGTTCAGGATCACCTCGTCGGCCGGCCCCCGCTCCACGATGTGCCCGTGGTGCATCACCAGGATCTCATCAGAGAAATGCCGGGCGGTCGCCAGGTCGTGGGTGATGTACAGCACCCCCAGCCCCTCGCTGCGCTGCAGCTCGGCCAGCAGGTTCAACACCCCCACCCGGATCGACACGTCCAGCATCGAGACCGGCTCGTCGGCGATGATGAACCGCGCCCCGGGAGCCAGCGCCCGGGCGATCGCCACCCGCTGCCGCTGCCCGCCGGAGAGTTCGTGCGGCCGGCGGTTCAGGTAGGCAGCCCCCAGTTGCACCCGTTCCAGCAACTCGGCCGCTCGCTGCCGGACCTCGGCCCGGCTCAGCTTGGGGTGATGCAGGGTGATCGGACGTTCGATGTGGTGGGCGATGCTGTGGAACGGGTTCAGCGAGGCGAAGGGGTCCTGGAACACCAGCTGGACCTGCTGCCGGTAGCCGATCAGGCCGCGGCCGCGCAGCGGGGTGGGTTCACCGTCCAGCAGCACCTGGCCGCGGGTCGGAGTCTCCAGCTTGGCGATGATCCGGGCGATGGTCGACTTGCCCGAACCGCTCTCGCCGACCAGCGCGACCGTCCGGCCGGCTTCGACGACGATGTTGGCGTCCACCACGGCGTGCAGCACCGAGCCACGTAGCCCGCGCCGCAGCTTGAAATCCTTGCTGAGGCCGCGCACCTCGATGGAACTCACGCCGGGGTCCCCGCAAAGTTGTTCGGAGGAGCGCGGGGGAGAAGAACGTGGTGGGGTGGTCATGCCGCACCTCCCCGGACGAACCCGCCCCGCTGCCCGGTCAGGCTTGGGAAGCTGGCCAGCAACTGCTTGGTGTAGGCCTGCTGCGGCCGGCGGTAGATGTTCTCAGCCGTGCTCTGCTCGATGATCCGGCCGTCCCGCATGATGGCGATCCGGTCGCTGATCTCGATCAACAGCGGCAGGTCGTGGGTGATGAAGATCACCGCGAAGCCGAGCCGCTCCCGCAGCCGCATGATCTCGCGGATGATGCCGCGCTGCACCAGCACGTCGAGCGCGGTGGTGGGCTCGTCCATGATCATCAGCTGCGGGTCGAGGGCCAGCGCCATGGTGATCATCACCCGTTGCCGCATTCCGCCGGAGAGCTCGTGCGGGAAGGCGGACAGCCGGGCCGGATCGACGCCGACCAGCCGCAGCAGCTCGCCGGACCGGTTCTCCCGCTCGGCGGCGGACATCCCGGGACGGTGGGTGGTGAAGACGTCGCGCAGCTGCTTGCGGACGTTCATCACCGGGTTGAGCGAGTTCATCGACCCCTGGAAGACCATCGACACCTTGTCCCAGCGGTAGCGCCGCAGCGCCTCGCCGGTCAGGCCGACCACGTCGATGTCCTCGCCGCGCCGGTCGTGGAAGGTCACCTCCCCCGAGGTCATCACCGCCGGCGCCTTCAGCAACCGGTTCACCCCGTAGGCCAGGGTGGTCTTGCCGCAGCCGGACTCGCCGGCCAGGCCGAGGATCTCGCCGCGGTGCAGGGTCAGCGAGACTTCCTGCACGGCGTGCACCGGCGGCTCGACGGCGTAGCTGATCGAGACATCGCGGACGCTCAGCACCGGGGTGCCGGGCTGGTCCTCGGGGCCCGTGGCGGGCAGCGGTTGGCTCATGCGAACGAACCTCCGGAGGCCACGCCCTTGCCGGCGCGGGTGGCCTTGCGCTGCTGCCGGGCGGCCTCCGGGGCCAGCCGCAGCTTGGGATTGACGATCTCGTTGATGGCGAAGTTGACCAGGCTCAGCCCCGTCCCCAACAGGGCGATCAGCAGGCCGGGCGGGACGAACCACCACCAGGCGCCGGCGCCGACCGCCTGGCCGGTCTGGGCGTCGTTCAGCATGGTGCCCAGGGTGACCGAGCCGGTCGGGCCCAGGCCCAGGTAGGACAGTCCGGCCTCACCGAGCACCGCAGCCATCACGCCGAAGATCAGCTGGGCGGCGATCAGCGGCACCAGGTTCGGCAGGATCTCCACCGCGATGATCCGCAGCCCCTTCTCCCCCGCCACCCGGGCGGCAGCGACGTACTCCCGGGTGCGCAGCGAGCGGGCCTGCGCCCGCAGCACGATCGCCGAACCCGACCAGCCGGTGACGCCCAGGATCAGCGCGACCAGGGTCGAACTGCGGGCGAAGTCGCCCAGCCCCTCGGCGCTCTGCACGTAGGCGGCCAGGATCATCACCAGCGGCAGCCCGGGGATCACCAGCATGATGTTGGTGACCACGGTGAGGAACTCGTCCAGCCAGCCGCCGAAGTAGCCAGCCATGATGCCGAACCCGATCGCCAGCACCAGCGCCACCAGGCCGCCCACCACCCCGACGTAGAGCGAGCCGCGGGTGCCGGTGGCCAGCTGCGCCAGCACGTCGTAGCCCAGCTTGGTGGTGCCCAGCGGGTGCTCCCCGCCGGGCGGCAGCAGGCCCTTGAAGGACGAATCCAGCGGGTCGACGGTGAACAGCGGCCCGATCAGGCCGAACAGCAGGATCGCGCCGACCATGACCAGGCCGACCCCGAACTTCCCCGACATCCGCGGCAGCAGGTGCCGCACCCCAGCCAACCGGTCAGCCATGGCTGCGCACCCGCGGGTCGATCAGGCCGTAGATCAGATCCATCACGAAGTTGGCCGCCAGCACGGTCAGGGTGATCACCAGGAAGACTCCCTGCATCAGCGCGTAGTCGAGGTTCTGCACCGCCTGGATCATCAGCTTGCCGATCCCCGGGTAGGTGAAGACCTGTTCCATCACGATCGAGCCGGCCACCACGAAGGCCAGCGCGATCCCGAACCCGGCCAGGCTGGGGATGGCCGCGTTCCGGGCGGCGTAGCGATCCCGGATCCGGCTGGGCTTGAGGCCCTTCGCCTCGGCGGTGAGGACGTAGTCCTCGCTCATCGTCGAGACCATCATGTTGCGCATCCCCAGCAGCCAGCCGCCGATCGACGAGATCACGATGGTCACCGCCGGCAGGATGGCGTGCTGCACCGCGCTGGCGAAGAACGCCCAGCTCCACTCCGGGCCGTTGCGGAAGGCGAACGGGTCGTAGCCGCCGATGATCGGCAACAGCCCCAGCTGGACGGAGAACACCGCGACCAGCACCAGCGCCAGCCAGAAGTACGGGATCGACTGCAGCAGGGTGGTGATCGGCACCAGGTGATCCAGCCAGGTGCCGCGCTTCCAGCCGACCCAGCCGCCGACCACGATCCCCAGCACGAAGGAGAAGATCGTGGCGGTGCCGACCAGGATCAGCGTCCACGGCAGCGCGTCCGCGATCAGCGACACCACCGTGTACGGGTACCGGGTGGACGAGATCCCCAGGTCGAACCGGAGCATCTGCCCCCAGTAGGCCAGGTACTGGTCCCACAGCGGGGTGGACTTGTCGGCGCCGAACAGCAGCCGGACGGTGCGGATCGCCTCGTCGGTGAGCGGACGCCCGCCGGCCGCGCGACGCAGCTTGCCGAGCATGATCGACGCCGGATCGCCGGGCATCATCCGGGGCAGCAGGAAGTTCAGCGAGATCGCCGCCCAGGTAGTGATGAGATAGAAGGCGATCCGGCGCAGATAGAAGCTCACGCGGCTCTTCCTACCTCACTGGGCCGGCTTGAGGTGGGTCAACACGATCGCCGAGGCCACCGCCCGGTAGGGCAACGGGTTGGCGTACAGGTCGTCGGCGGTCGGCCAGCCGGTGAAGTCCTTCACGTTGTAGAAGGCCTGGGAGGCGTTCAGCACCACCGGGATGTACGGCAGGTCGCGGGCGATCTCGGTCTGGATGGTGGCGTAGGCCTGCTTCTTCACCGCGTCGTCGTTGGTGTCGGCGGCCTGCTTGTCGGCGGCGTCCACCGTCGGGTTGACGTAGCGGGCGTAGTTCTGGCCGTTCGGCCAGTCGCCGACCTTGGTGGTCCGCTTGCCGCTGTAGTACTCGTGGTACACCTGGAACGGATCCGGCACCTGCGACTGGGTGAGGCCGAACATCGCCAGCTGGAAGTCGCCCTGGCCGACCGGATCCCAGTACTGCGCCTCGGAGACGGTGCGGTACTTGATCTCGATCCCGGCCTTGCCGGCCGCCTCGGCGATCAGCTTGGCGGCGTCGTTGTAGTCGGTCCAGCCGTCCGGCGAGAACAGGTCGAGGCTGACCGGCTTGCCGTCCTTGGCGTAGATGCCCTTGTCGTTCTTGGCGTAGCCGGCAGCGGTGAGGATCTGCTCGGCCCGGGCGGCATCCGGCTGCTGCGGGCTCTCGCCCAGCGCCGGGTCGTTCAGCCACTGCTGGTCGCGCGGCAGCAGCAGCATCGCCGGGTTGGAGAGCCCGGTCAGGCCGGCGAAGGCCTTCTCGGCAATGGACGCGCGGTCGATCGCGGCGTTGATCGCCTGCCGCACCGCGGGATCGATCTGCGGGCCCTTGCAGCCCAGGTCGGGGTTCACGCAGGCGATGATCACCGTCGGGTCGAGCTGGTTGTTCATGGTGGCGATGGTGCCGCCGGCGGTCACCGCGTCCGGATTGGCGATGAACTGGCCGACCCAGTCGAGCTGGCCGGTCTTCAGCAGGTCCTCGCTGGACTGGTTGGAGTCCAGGCCGATGTACTGCACCTCGTTCACAGCCGGGACGCCGTCGCGGAAGTTGGGGTTGCCGACCGTGGTGTAGGAGGCGTCCGAGGTGGCCGAGACCAGGTAGGGGCCCGAACCGACCGGGTTCTCGTTGACCTGGTCGTTCCACTTGTCGCCGATCGGCTCCCAGATGTGCTTGGGCACGATCCAGGTGTTCCCCATCAGCAGCGGGACCGAGGTGAACTGCGGATCGGCGTAGCTGAACACCGCGGTGGTCGGGTCGGTCGCCTCGGCGGAGACCAGATGGTCGTTGACGTTATTGGCGTAGGTGAAGGTGAAGACCACGTCCTCGGCGGTCAGCGGCTCGCCGTCGTTCCACTTCTGGTTGGGCTTGAGCTTGATCGTGACGGTCTTGCCGTCCTCGCTGAGCTGGAAGCTCTCCCCGATCAGTCCGGTCGGCGGATCGGCGGAGAGCTCGTTGAAGAAGAACAGCGGCTCGTAGATCGCGCCGAAGGTGGCGTGCAGGGCGTTGTCGACATGGAACGGGTTGAAGTCGACCGAGATCGGGGTCGAGTTGCCCGACCAGACCCGTAACGGACGGGCCGGCACCGGCGCCTGGCTGCCGCCGGGGCTGGCGGTACCGGGGTCGGTGGGCGCGGGCGACGACGGGCTACAGCCGGCCAGCGAGGTCAGCGCGATCGCGGCCGCCGCGATCGGAACGAAGAACTTTCGGTAACGCATCCTGGCAGCTCCTCCGGTGCGGGTGGGCGCCGGCTCCTACGGCGGCGCTGTGCCCGACATTACCGGAAGGAAAGTAACTGGAAATAGTCTTTATTGTTACGGTTTGGTCACGGCACCGGTCAGCCGGCCACCCACTCCACCTCCGGTACCGGGGTGAACCCGATGCCCTGGGCTCGCCAGCCTGGCGCCAGTCCGGCGACCCGGGAGCGGAACTCCGGCCAGTTGCGTCCGGGCGTCCCCGCGGGCGCCGACCAGGCGATCTCGGCGACCGCCGCCAAGCGGGGAAAGACCAGGGCGTCGATCTCGGCCGGAGTGGTGACCTGCTCGGTCCACAGCGCGGCCTCCACGCCGAGGATCTCGGCTTCGTCGACGCCGGGGATCAGGCCGGTGGGCTCCCAGTCGTAGCTGTGCGGAAGGCCGGTCGGGCCGTTCGCCCAGTCCAGACCGGGGTGCTCGCCGGGCTCGTGGTGCATGTCGAGGTACATCGCGTCGGCCGGCGAGAGGATCAGCCGGGAGCCGGCGTCCACCAGCCGGCGGGCGCTGTCGTCAGCGTCGTCGTCCGGGGTCAGGAAGCCCCAGTACTGACCGACGGTGCCGGCTGCGATCCCGGGGACGGCGCCCGCCTCGTGCCAGGCGATCGGGGTCTTGCCCAGCCCGGCGACGATCCCGGTCACCCGCCGCAGGAAGCCGGCGAAGGCCTCCGGGGGTGTCCCCAGGCACTCGTCGCCGCCGATGTGGAGGTAGCGGCCGGGGGTGAGCTCGGCGAGCTCGCCCAGCACGTCCGCGACGAACTCGTAGGTCGGCTCGTGATCGATCCGCAGCGAGGAGAACCCGACGCCCATGCCGTGGAAGGGCCGGCCGGCCTCGGGGATCACACCGTCGGTGCCCTGGATGTTCGCCAGCGTCCGCTGGTTCAGCACCGGCGGCTCGACCAACCCGGGGTAGGCCAGCCCGACGGCGTGGGTGTGGCCGGGCAGGTCGATCTCGGGGACGATCGTGACCTGCCGGGCAGCCGCGTACTCGACCAGGTCGGCGTACTCGGCCCGGCGGTAGTAGCCCTCCCCCGGCTGCCCGGTCAACCCGGGCCGGGAGCGGATCTCCAGCCGCCAGCCCTGGTCGTCCGACAGGTGCAGGTGCAGCACGTTCAGCTTGAGCCGGGCGAGCTGGTCGATCAGCCGCTTGACCGTGGCGACGTCGAAGAAGTGCCGGGCGACGTCGAGCATCATCCCGCGGTGGCCGAACCGGGGCGCGTCCTGGATCACGCCGGTCGGCAGCGCCCAGCCGTCCGGGCCGTGGTCGAGCAGCTGCTCGAGGGTGCAGCCGGCGTAGTACAGGCCGGCGTCGTCGGCCGCTTCGACCTGCACCCCGTCCGACGTGATGGTCAGCCGATAGGACTCCGGCGGCCCCTCCCAGCCCAGCCCGAACCGGAGCGACGTCTCGCCGTCGTCGAGCGGCAGGCCGGTCCGTTCCCGCAGCCACCCGGCGATGACCTCGGGCGCCCAGTGGCTGCCGGTGGCGCCGGTGAGCCGGAACCGACCATCGCCCAGCTCAACGCGCTGCGGAACGGGAACCAGCGAGGCCTGCACGACCCCGCAGCCTACCCCTCGTCCCCGCCCTTCGCCGTTCGTCGCCACCCTTCGCCCCCGCCGTTCGTCTCCGCCCCCGCCCTTACCGTTCGTCTCCGCCGAGGGCCTCCCCTATCACCGGGGGCCTGAGCTCTGGTGCAGGCCCTCGGCGTGGGGACTGTCAGAGAAACGGTGGGTGGGTCTGGCCCGACACGCCGGGGTAAGGCCCGGTGAGGAAGGCAGGTTCTCGTGACCGACACGATTGCCGATGTGACTAATCCAAGGAAGGCGGCACCGGACTCGGTGGCCGCGCAACTGATCAACCAGGCTCGGGCCGAGGGGAGTGTCCCTGGTCGGCCCTGGGAGCCCGCTGGCGGTGTTGACCAAGCAGGTCTTGGAGACCGCTTTGGAAGCCGAGCTGGACGAGCACCTGGGCTACGAGCACGGTGACCGACCCGGGAAGCTCGCTGCTGACGGTAGCGGGAACGAGCGCAACGGTTCCCGGGCCAAGACGGTGTTGACCGAGCTCGGCCCGGTCGAGATCGAGGTACCCCGGGACCGGGACGGGTCGTTCGACCCGGTCGTGGTCCGCAAACGGCAGCGCCGTCTGACCGGGGTCGATGAGATGGTGTTGTCGCTGTCAGCCAAGGGGTTGACCACGGGTGAGATCGCGGGGTTCTTCGCCGAGACCTACGGCCAAGAGCTGTCCAAGGACACCATCTCCCGGATCACCGACAAGGTGATCGCTGAGATGGTCGAATGGGCGAACCGGCCACTCGATGCGGTGTACCCGGTGGTGTTCATCGACGCGATCCACGTGAAGGTCCGTGACGGACAGGTGTCCACCAAGGCGTTTTACGTCGCGATTGGTGTCACGGTGAACGGTGAGCGCGACATCCTGGGAATCTGGGCCGGGACCGGCGGTGAGGGCGCGAAACAGTGGATGGGCGTGCTCACCGAGCTGAAGAACCGGGGCGTGGCCGACATCCTCATGCTGGTGTGCGACGGACTCAAAGGGCTGCCCGAGGCGGTCGCGGCGGTGTGGAAGGACACCACGGTCCAGACGTGTGTCATCCATCTGCTACGCAACACGTTCAAGTACGCCGCCCCGCAGCACTGGGACGCCATCTCCCGCGACATCAAACCGGTCTACACCGCGCCGACCGCCGCCGCGGCAGCAGCCAGGTTCGACGAGTTCACCGAGAAGTGGGGTTCCCGCTACCCGGCGGTGATCAAGCTGTGGCAAGCCGCGTGGACCGAGTTCATCCCATTCCTGGACTACGACATCGAGATCCGACGCGTCATCTGCACCACGAACACGATCGAGTCACTGAACGCCCGCTTCCGCCGTGCGGTCGAGCCCGGGGCCACTTCCCGACCGACCAAGCCGCACTGAAATGCCTCTACCTCGTGGCACGTTCCCTTGACCCCACCGGCCTGGCCAAGAAACGATGGATGAACCGATCGAAGCCGGCACTCAACGCGTTCGCCATCACCTTCCCGGGCCGTCTCGACCGGCACGGACCAACCAGTAACGCCAGATGCCACCCACCGTTAATCTGACAGACCCACGCTGGGGTCACCGGGGACACGGCGGCACCCTGGTGGTCCGCTCAGCTGAGTACCCCGGTGGCGGGAACGGGTTCCAGACGCGGGATCACGTCACCGGCTCGTCGTCGACGGAGCCGGGCGGACGCGCTCAGCCCTGTCCAGGCCATCCGGCCCGACCTGGCGAGTGCCTCGCCGAACCCACCGCCAACGAACGATCGAACATGACCACTAGGATCGGAGATAACCGGAAAGCTTCTTACCTGTTTGAAGGAAGGTCAACGGTGACCATCGGGAAGGCGATCCGCGCCTGGATCGCGATCGACACCGCGCTGCTGATCGCGGCAATTGGATGCAGCGTCGGGACGACGCCCAGCGTGTCCAGCTCCAGCACACCGCGGCCGTCAGCCAGCGCGGCGACGCGGCGTCCGTTCGGGCAGCACACCGGCTATACGGCCGGGACGATCCGGCCGAGCGTGCCGCAAGACGCGATGGACGCCACGGTCGCCGAACTCTACGACGCCTGGAAGGACGCCTACCTCACCCGGAACCCGTACCAGCCCGACCAGTACTACGTGTTCTACAACCGGGAGGGCTACACCGAGCCCGAGGACGCCGTGACCACCTCGGAATCCACTGGCTACGGCATGCTGATCACCGCGATCATGGCGGGTCACGACCCGCAGGCCCAAACCCTGTTCGACGGTCTGTCGCGGTTCGCGAAGGCCCATCCCAGCAGCATCAACCCCGACCTGATGGCCTGGCAACAACGCGACACCGGCACCGCCATCGTCAGCACCACCAATGACGACGGGGGCGGGGACGACGCCGCCACCGACGGCGACCTCGACATGGCCTACGCCCTGCTGCTGGCCGACCAGCAGTGGGGCTCCGGCGGCGAGATCGACTACCTCGCCGAGGCCCGCCGGGTGATGGACGCGATCCTCACCAGCGAGGTCGACCCGACTCACCACACCCTACGGCTGGGTGACTGGGCCTCCGACGACGACAGCTATGCCACCGCGACCCGACCGTCCGACTTTATGACCCAGCACCTGAAGGAGTTCGCCACCTCCAGCGGCGAGCCACGATGGACCAAGGTGGTGGATCAGACCTACCGCATCGAGGAGAGCCTGTTCCGCGATCACAGCCCGCGGACCGGTCTGCTGCCCGACTTCGTCGAACTCGACGGTTCGACCTACCGTCCGGCCTCGCCGGACTTCCTGGAGGCCAACACCGACGGTGACTACAGCTGGAACTCGGCCCGGACGCCGTGGCGGATCGGCACCGACTACCTGATGACCGGCGACCCCCGTCCGAAGGCCCAGTTGGCTGCGATGAATGCCTGGATCCGGTCGGCCACCGGTGGCGACCCAGAGAAGATCGCCCAGGGCTACACCCTCGCCGGCGAGCCGATCGACCCGGACACCGAACTCACCTTCTCCGCACCTTTCGCGGTCAGCGCGATGATCGACGCCGCCAACCGGGAATGGCTGGACGCCCTCTGGGCCACCGTCACCCAGGAACCCGTCACCAGCTACTTCGGAGACAGCATCCGCCTCCTGTCCCTGATCGTGGTCTCCGGCAACTGGTGGTCCCCCACCGGCATCGCCGCTGGCTGACCCGGGACGCAGGGACGGTTCCCGCTGTCCCAGATCGCACTGTCCCGGGTCGCACTGAGGGCCAGCGCTGGTGTCCGAGAGCCAGCACTGAAGGCTGGCTCTCGGACACCAAGGCTGGCCCTCGGCGTCAGACCGGGAGACTCCCGGCCGCGACTACACGCCCAGGCGGGAGCGACGGACGAGCTCGCCA
>JASGLB010000005.1:0-200667 GCA_049840415.1 Propionicimonas sp.
GTATAGCTGCCCTTTACACCGATCACCTGCCCGTTATATTGCACATCTATTTTCTGATACTTATCAAAACCTGTGCGTTTTAACACCTGGTCATAAAACAGGTATAACCGGTGAAATTTTGATGCGATGTCACTTCCATCACCCAGCTCCACCCTGTGATTGCCTACTACCGGTATCATTTCCATGTTCCAGCAGTCAGGGCCACAGGCATTAATATCAATTTGCGACACCTGGGCACTCCAGAAATTATCCCCGTTAATAAACGATGCCGTAGCAATGATATTCTGCAACAGGTTACTATCAGCAGCATCCATTTTATATTTATCAGGGTACCCGGTAAATACAGGAACATCTAAAGATATCTTATCGGAAAGCGGGATTTGCTTACCTGCTTCGTCCATATAAAAAGACTTGCCCGTATTTGTAAAGACCCTTGCAAGGGGCTTACGTTCGGTAACCGTCACATTCAGGATATCCCTGTTATCAAAATACAGCTCGGCATTATATACCCACGCGCTTTGCTCTAAAAGATCCTCAATAGCCGGCAGATCAAATGCGGCTATCCGCTGTCCTTTTATAGCCCCTTTAGTGGCGGTTTTTAACAGGCTAACCACCTGCTCCTGCGAGGTAAGCAATACACTATCGCTCCAACCTTTTATATTAATGTTATAGCCTTTACATTCGTTATTGCCCTGCGCTTTGATTGCAGCCGCAACAATGGTGAACATACCGGCCGCCACGCCCAACCACATGAACGTAAGCAGCATTCTCTTTATGGCTCTCTTCCTTATCAATTTACTTTTCTAATATTTGTTTTATAGGTTGTACCAGCTTATCAATATCACCCGCGCCCGCTGTAACCAGCACTTCGCCAAATTCTTTATTTCTTTTTTCCGCAAAATCATTTTCCACCCAGGAAAGCAATGCTTCCTTACTCAGGACACGTTTAGGAATAGAGCGATCATCTATTGCATTCATTTTATCAATAATCATTTCACTGGTCACCCCTTCCATAGGTAATTCCCTTGCAGGATAAATCGGTAACAATATCAATTCATCCACATCGTTCAAAACCTTTGAAAATGCATCAGCAAAATCATTGGTGCGGCTGTACAGGTGCGGCTGGAAAATTAATGTACACTTTTTTTGTACAAACAATGTTTTTACACCATTTATCAACGCTTTCAGCTCCTGTGGATGATGCGCGTAATCATCAACAAAAACCAGGTCCGGCCTTTTAATGATATATTCAAACCGGCGTTTTACACCCCGGAAAGAAGCTATTGCCGCCCTGATTTTTTCTTCATCAATTTCTAAAGCGTTTGCCACTGCAATAGCTGCCATATATTATTCTCTACATTATGCATCCCTCCCATATTCAGGTGCACCTGCTCAATATTTTTATCCTTTAATACTGCTGTAAACACATAACCTCCATCCTTTAGCTGAATATCTTTTGCATATACATCAGCGCTCTCATTTTGCAGGCTATAGGTAAGCATGCCGGCAGATTTAATTTCACTGCCCAAAGCAAATTTTTTCAGCAACAATCCGCCCGGCTTAATGCGGGCCGCAAAATCCGCAAAGGCCTGTTTTACATTTTCAGCAGTACCATATATATCCAGATGATCCGCATCTGTTGATGTAATAACCGCGATATCGGGACTAAGCTTTAAAAAGCTCCGGTCATATTCATCGGCCTCTATCACACACACATTACGTTCGCTGCTCCAGAAGTTAGTGCCATAATTAGCAGCAATTCCACCCAGGAAAGCATTACATCCATAGCCGCTGTCACGCAGGATATGCGCTACCATAGTGGTGGTGGTCGTTTTGCCATGTGTTCCGGCAATACAGATATTAAAAGAGCTCTCTGTAATCAATTGCAGTATATCGCTCCGCTTTACTATCTTGTACTTATGGTCCTGGTAGTAAAGCAATCCTTTATTATCCTTTGGAATCGCAGGCGTATAAACCACCAAATCCACATCATGCGGTACATTACCATCATCAGTATAGCTGATGCTGATACCGCTGGCCTCCAGTGCCCTGGTCAGTTCGGTTGCTGTTCTGTGATACCCGCTCACTGTTTTGCCAAGCGCGTGAAAATACCTTGCGACAGCGCTCATACCAATACCACCAATACCTATAAAGTATAGCTTATGAATTGTGTCAAATATTTTTATGCTCCGTCATTATTGTTTTTCCAAAGTTTTTCATAATTGCATCTGCTATTTTTTCATCTGCATCTTTAATAGCCAGTGTTTTCAGTTGTGCCCTCATGCTTTCCCTCAGGTTTTCATCTGCAGCCAGCTTCAGCGCTTCGGCTACAGCCTTATCCTTAGCGTCCTTATCTTTTACCAGCAAAGCGGCCCCCTGGTTCACTAATTGCATCGCATTCACGGTTTGATGATTCTTCTGCCGCAAATGGATAAGGCACGAACACTACCGGCTTCTGCACTACGCATAATTCAGCTACTGTCATTGCCCCGGCTCTCGCCATTACAATGTCTGCTGCCGCATACGCATTTTCCATATCCACGATAAACTCATCGGCCCAAACCCCGCTATGTGCCGCTGCCAGTTGCCTGGCAATAGCTGCATTCCCTTTCCCGGTTTGCCAGATTAACTGAACCCCGGCTTTTACAATATCATCAATATGCGCAGCTACTGCGTCATTAACAGAGCGGGCACCCAGGCTTCCGCCAATTACCAGCAGCGTTACCGGGGCCGTCTTCAGCCCAAAACGCTGCAATGCAGCAGCTTTATCAATGGACGCAGTTGCAATATTTTTTCTGACAGGATTTCCGGAAACGATTATCTTATCAGCAGGAAAGAATTTTTCCATACCCGTTGTTCCTGTGAACACCTTTGTAGCTTTCCTTCCCAGCATCATATTCGCCTTACCTGCAAAAGAGTTTGACTCGTGTATAAATGTGGGAATACCTTTCGACTGCGCAAACCTTAAAACAGGGAAAGTGGAATATCCTCCCACACCTATCACCGCATCCGGCCTGAACTTTTTAAAGATGTTCCTTACCTGAATAAAGCTTTTCACCAACTTAAATGGAAGGCTGATATTTTTTATCAAAGAGCTGCGATTAAACCCGGCTATATCTAACCCTTCTATCTGATAACCTGCCTGCGGCACTTTCTCCATTTCCATTTTGCCTTTAGCGCCTACAAATAAAATATCCATAGCCGGATCTTTTTGCCTGAGCGCATTTGCAATCGCCACTGCAGGGAAAATATGTCCCCCTGTACCACCTCCGGTTATGATAATCCTTTTACTCATGCGCTTCTTTTTGTTCCGTTATTGTTTCTGCTGCCGGCTGCACAGCGTTCCTCGGCTCAATATTTTCCACGTTGCGCGCCACGCTCAGGATGATGCCTACAGCCAGACAGGTAAACAGGAAGCTGGAACCACCCATGCTTACCAGGGGCAATGTAACGCCCGTTACCGGAAACAGGTTCACCGTTACAGCCATATTTGCCAGCGCCTGTATGGCCAGTGTAAAGCTTAACCCCAGGGCAAGGAATGCGCCAAAAGCAAACGGGCATCTTTTAAATATCCTGATACACCTGTATAGAAAGACCAGGTACACAAACACAATAAACGCACCTCCTATTATTCCATACTCTTCTATAATAATCGCGAAAATGAAATCATTATAGGCCTGTGGCAGATAATCGCGGGTAGTACTGTTACCAGGGCCAACCCCCAGAAAACCACCTTTTGATATAGCGATTTTTGCCTGGTTTACCTGGTACATTTCATCATTATCAGCCTCCTTGCCTCCATAAATAAAGTTTTCCACACGGCCGATCCGGGTATCGACACGTGTCAGCAAACCGCCGCTTGCTTTTTTAGCCGCAACAGTAGTTTCTGTCACGTCAATATCTTTCCCGGTGCTGTGCCTTGCTATAGCAGCTATAACCAGCATGGTAATAGGGATAAGCGCTAACCCTACCACAAGCAAAATATGCCGGATGCTTACACGCCCCATAAAGAGCAGTATCATACAACTTGCTCCTAACAATAAAGCGGTGGAAAGATTGGCCGGAGCTATTAAAATACAGGTAATTGCTACCGGCGTTATTACAGGTAAAAAGCCTTTTTTAAAGTCCTTTATCACCTGCTGTTTCCGGCTTAACAACCTTGCCAGGTACATAAATAACGCAAGCTTTGCCAGGTCGGAGGTTTGCATGGTCATATTAATGAGAGGAAGCTTAATCCACCGGCTGCCTTCATTAATCTTGGCACCAAAGAGCAGCGTATATAATAACAAAGGAATACTCAGCCAAAACAATATCCTGGCAACTTTTGAATAGATGGTGTAATTTACCCTGTGCGCAAAATACACCACACCGAAAACCAAGCAGGATGAATACCACCTGCTTGAACAGGTAGACTTCAGTATTCCCCTTATAATTCTTATATGCCAGCGAACCTGTAGCACTGTACACTGCCAATAATCATCGTCGGCCACACGTACGCGTTCCAGTACGCCAGGAAGGCGGTCATGCCGACGATCACGAAGGGCGGCCCCGACAGCGGAACGAAGATCCGGGTAAAGGTACTGAAACGCCCACAGCCGTCGATCAGCGCGGCCTCTTCGAGAGATTTGGGGACCCCCAGATAGAACTGCCGCAGGAAGAACATGTGGGCTGCTGACGCCGACGCCGGCAGCACCAGGACAGCCAAGGTGTCGAGCATGCGCAGTTGGGCGACGACCAGAAACGACGTCAGGAGAATGGCCATACCCGGGACGAACATCGTCGCGATCGTCATCGCCCAGGTCACCCGCTTGAAGGCGAAGTCGAGGCGGGCGAAGACATAGGCGGCCATGGCGTTGATCACCAGCGACAGCAGGCTGAAGATCACCGCGCCGCCGAAGGTGATCAACATGGCCCGCATGAAGGCCGGATCCTCAAGCATCGCCTGGTAGTTCGACCACAACCAGACGTCGGGGAAGAACTGGAAGGGAGTCCTGAGCACCTCCGTCCGCGACTTGAAGCCGGAAACCAGCAGCCAGGCCAGTGGCAGCAGGGCGGCGACGATGAAGATCACCACCAGAAGTGCCCTGACGATGACGACCGGGAGCCGTCGCCACGACATCCGGGACACCTGCGCGGTACGCATCGTCACTCTCCCGACTTCTCGGAGTTGAACAGGCGGAACATCACGGCCGAGACGGTGCCGACGACGATGAACAACAGGAACGCGGCGGCTAGTGAGAAGCCGACGGAGCGATCGTTGCGGAAGTGATTGAAGATGAAGAGGTTGGGCAGGAGCGTCGACTCCAGCGGGCCACCGTCGGTCATGATCAGTGGAAGCTCGTACTGTTGCACGGCCACCGTCGTGTTGGTGATCACGAGGTAGATCAATACGTTCTTGATCTGCGGGATCGTGATGTAGCAAGTCTTCTGCCACCAGTTGGCACCCTCGATGGACGCAGCCTCGTAGTAGCTCTGGGGAATGTCCAGGATCCCCGCGAGCAGAATGAGGGAGGTCAGTCCGAGGGTCATCCAGATCGCCGGGATCGCGATCGCGATCAGCGCCGTGCCGGGATCGCTCAGCCAGCCTCGCGGCTCGAGCCCGACCAGCCCGAGGAACCAGTTGGCCAATCCGCCACGGTACGCGTAGATGATCGTGAAGACGATGGAGGCGATCGCTCCTGAGATCACCGCGGGGATGTAGATCGAGATCTTCAGCAGAGTGGCCACCCGCTGCGTGACCGACCTGGCCAGGGAGGCGAAGACGAAGGCGACCACGAGTTGTGCGGGAACGACGATCGCAGCGAAGGTCAGCCCTCGCCCGATCGAGGCGAGGAACGCGGGGTCCGACATCACATTGCGGAAGTTCTTCAGGCCGACGAATGTCGACTCGATGTAGAAGTTCCAGTCGAAGAACGAGCGATAGCCCGCGGTGACCAATGGCCAGAGGACGAAGATCGTCAGCACGATCAGCGCGGGAGACAACATCAGGTAGGCGATCCGCGTGTCCTGTCTCCGCCGGGCGCGGCTCGCCCGATGCTCGGGCATCGATGACATCCCCATTCCTCCAGGTGTGTTGGTGTTCGACCGTGGTGCCGTGGGGCGGCCCCCACGGCACCACGCTTCAGGTCACTTCTGCGATGCGAGTTCCTGCGTGTCGATCACCCGCTGGATCTCCTCGTGAGCGCCCGCTTGGGCCTCGCTCACCTTCGTGCCCCGCATCGCCTTCTCGAGTGCCGTCCCGAAGGCCAGGCTGACGTCCCAGCTGTAGGTGGGCTCAAGGATCTGATAGGGCACGATGTCGTTCGCCATGACGTCGTACCAGGGGTTGGCGCCGGTGTCGGCGGTGGCGGTGATGTCCTGCGCAACGCTGACCCGCGGCGAGAACTTGGTGTACTTCGCGGCCTCGAAGTAGGCCTTGGGGCGTGCCACATCTTCCGCGAGGAAGAACGAGACCACCGCTGCGGCCGCTTCGACATGTGTGGACTTGGCGTCGACTCCCAGCGCCCAGCCACCCATGGTGGTGGTCGGCTTGGCCTGATCGCCGTCGAAGGCCGGAAGCGGGGCGATCCGCACGTCGTCCACCAGGTCGGCGTAGTCGCTCAGTAGGACGCTGACCGCCCACGAGCCATTGATCGCGATCGCCACCTGGCCCTGGCCGAAGGGGGCGATGTCACCGTAGGAGGCGAGCGGCTGCTGCGCCACGATCTCCTTGCTGTACAGATCCTGGTACAGCTGGAAGAGCTGGGTGTACGCCGGGTCGTCGGCCAACGACGTGGACCAGTCGTCGCTGATCGGCAGATGTCCCGCGGCATTCATCTGCTGGCCCCAGGTGGTCCAGCCCAACTCCACTGCGGTCGCGGCAGTCTGCAGCGGCACCAGATCGGTCTTCTTCAGCTTCTCGCCCGCGCTGATCAGGTCGGCCCAGGTCGTCGGCGGATTGTCGGGGTCGAGGCCGACCTGACGGAACAGATCCGCACGATAGATGAGCATTCCGCCCGGCTCCAGGTAGAACGGATACGCGTAGTGCTCACCGTCCACCGTGATCGAGTCCAGTACCGACTTCTGGACGTCGTTCCACGCGTCCGCCGCGATGTAGTCGGTAATCGGGGCGAGTTCACCCCCGCGCACCTTCGGCTGGATCGTGTTGTAGCTCATCGTGTACAGGTCGGGAGTCGTACCGGCCGCCTGCGCGGCCTTCAGGCTCTGATCCCAGGCACCATCGGCGATGACCTGGTAGTCGATCTGAATGCTGTCGTGGGCCTCGTTGAACTCCTTGACGCGGGCCGCGTACCAGTCGTTGTCGACCGAATCGAACTCGTTCTGCCAGAACCTGACCGTGACGACCTCTCCGGAAGCGCTCTCGGACGCCTCACTCGTCGGCCCGACGCTCGGGTTCTGCGGGCCCGAACCGCACGCCGTCAGCACGAGTGCCGCAATGCCCAGCACCGCTCCCAGCCGGGTTCTGATCCTCATCTCGCCTTTCATGTCCTTCTCCCATCCCCTATCTCGATGTCCTCCGGCAGGTGCCGAGAGTTGATTGCGGCGTACCCGTGCTCTGACAGGTACGCCTCGAGTTCTGCCGCCGTGGTGCGTGACTCGGTCCCCGACGGGGCCCCGGCGACCCGGACTCCATCGAGTAGTTGTGGATCGAAATCGAAGGTGTAGCGCCTCGTCTCCAGCGCCGCCGGGCCGGGCTCGTAGGCGGGGGTGACCCGGCTTTCCAGCGGACTCCAGCGGCCGCGGCGGCGGACCTCGATCCGAGGTGCGGTCGCGAACCAGCCGCCCGTGTCGTCGATCGCCCCGTGGGTGAAGACCACCTGATCGATCCAGCGCTGTCGCGCCCACACGACACCCCAGTGGTCGTCCTGGCCTCGGGCGACTCCGTTCCAGCTGTCCTCAGCCGCCGCCGAGTCCCCGTCGTTCAACACCTCGGGGCATCCGCTGCGGAAAAGCGTCGCGATCGGGGATCCGCCGAGCCCCGGCAGAGCGTGGTTCACACCGCACAGCACGAGCGGGCCGTCGGGGCTGTAGGGCTCGAACTTCACCCGTCGCAGCGAGAAGCCGTAGCTTCGCCCGGACAACGCCGCCGACTGCCAGAACCAGTTACTCTGCAGCCACCCACCCCGCCCGTCAGGGTCAAGGAACTTGCTGGGTATCGTCGTCGCGTACCCACCGTGCCGAGCACCCGGCCCGTGCGGTCCGATCCATGGAAACACCCCGAAATCCCGCTGTAGGCACTGCCGCCAAGGTCCCCACGGCATGGGAGCCTCGAAGAACTCGAAGGTGAACTCCGTCCACGAGGTGTAGACGTAGCGATTCAGGCCGGGGACGTAGACGACGCCTCCTTGGGAGACCAGAGTTCCTCCCCGGGGATCGCGGACATCTCCGACGTGGCGACGCCGTTCGTCGTGAAGAACCGCCACCCGGTCGCCGAGGGCCGTGGACCATCGCGGCACACCGTCAGCAGTGCTTCCGGCGAAGAACTCCCACCACGAACGATCCTGGACATGGCCCACCGGTACGCGGGCGAGATAGAGATCGATCGGGTCCGGGATCCACTGGGAGTAGGAGGCACGCCAGTTGTGGTCGAGGCCGTAGGCATAGACGAAGTCACGTCCGTCCCCCGTGGGCAGGTTCTGGAGCACGTCCGCCCGCTGATTGCTCTGCCCGAAGTCGAGGAACATGATCGTGGTGAAGACGTGATCCTGGAACAGGATCCCTCCGCTCTGCCACGAGCGTCCATAGTCATCGGAGCGGACGATCCCTACCGCCGGCGCCTCCGAAAAGGCAGTAGGCCCTCCATAGGCGAGATCCTGGACCGCGAGGTAGAGCTCGTCTTTGCCGTCCCGGTTCCCATCGACGGCGACCATGCCGGTCGGCTTGCGGTTGAAGCGGACTGGATCCGTCCAGACCGGAGCCACACTGCCACCCGATGCGAGGCGTTCGCCGTCGAGGCCCGACTGCGGTGTGCCCGTGATCCGGTTCACGACGACATCGGCCCAGCCGGATGCGCTGAAGCCCCGCCCGTCGCCACAAGCCGCATACAGTGCGCCGTCGTCGGCCCAGCAACTCGGCCAGAGATCGCCGTCGGAGGCGGTGTGGACCGTCGCCGCGGACTCGACCGTGGCGACCGCGATGCAGTCCGACCAGCGCACGTCCTCAGACATCTGTGACCCCCTCCGGCGCCGCGCCCTCACCAGCCGCAGCCGCCGGACGGGTGGCAGCAAGCCCCGCCACGGCTGACCAACTGCGCGTGACGAACTCCCGTTCCAGCTGCTTCAACACCTAGTCGACCTCGAGTTCCCACAGATCGGGGGTGGGCGGCCGCTCCCGGTCGGGAAGGCTCGGTCGGTCGAGGTAGAACAGGGCGGTGGACGCGACGTCGTCCTGCAGCAGGCGGTAGCGATGCGGTAGCCCGTTTCCCTGGCCTGGTCCAATACCGAGCGCCTGGACCGTCACCCGCAGGTCGTCGAAGAACGAGATCGCGTCCGCAACGTGCCAGCGGTACATACCGAAACGCTGCTGGCTACGGTAGAGACCATCCGGCGCGAGCACCTGGTTGAGACCGAGGTAGGGCGTGGTGAACTCGGTGTATCCCGCGCCGGGGACATCGAAGTTCCACGCGCCGCCGAAGTAGTCCTCGGTGCCGGTACCGCAGATCGTGGGGTAGGCGTCATCGCCGTCCAGGTAGAACTTGAGTTCGCCCTCACCCCACCAGCCCGGTGAGTTGCTCTGCCAGGCGAGGTAGGTCCCCACATAGCGACCGCGGCCCGAGACAGTGTCGAGGATCGTGTGAACGCCGTCGGTCACGAACCGGCTTCGCCGCCACTGAGCATGGAAACGCAGCGCGTCCTGGGCGATCTCGCCCAGGCCATAGTCCACCTGGTAGTAGACATTGGCCGGATCGTGACCGACGTTCTCCAGGGTGATCCGCGCCCCGGACGCAAACGGCATCTGCCAGTAGGAGTTGAAGCCGCCGTGCGGGTTTGCCGCCACCATCTGCGAGGAGACCTGCGAGAACACGTTCCATCCGTTGCAGAAGAAGTCTCCGTAGGGCACCTCGACCGCAGGCGCGCTCTCCCCGTCCCAGAACATCCGCAGGACGAGGCTGCGCCACAGCGAGAAGTGGGTGGTCATCCAGATGTGCTGGATGACGCCCGGCCCCGTGATGTTCGCGATCTCGGCGACCTCGCCTGGGGGGATCTCGATGCAAGGCGACACCTTCCAGCCGGGGCCCAACCGTGACGCGGCACGCTCGGAGAACCCCGTCGTGGCCATGCCGCCCGCACCCTTGGCGCCTTCGAGGTTCTCGGCAGTGATCGCGCGAGAGGTCAGGCGCGGTGGAGTGGTCAGATCGAAGCTCACGATGTTCCTTACCTGTGGTCTGTCATTGAGTTGAAGAAAAGTGCTCCCACGTAGTGACCCGCCGAACGCCGGCGACTCGGCGGTTGAACAGGCTTCTTTCCTCGCCTGCTCCGCTGCAAACCTCGCCCTCCTCCCGCCATCAGAAACTATGAGGAATCGTTTTCTCACTGTATCTGGATGGCTCGCCGGGGTCAACCACTTCCGGCCAGCCACGTAACATCACGACGACTCTCGGCCGGGCCGGAAGCTACCCCGACGACGGCGCGCGGGGCTCCAGTTGGCTACATGGACCCTGGCGCACACACCGCCCATCAGCGCACGTGCCGTCGCGGACGTCGACCGTTGAGATGACGATGCGGGGTTTTCCCTCGCCTGCTGCCACAATGGTCGCCGCGACTCGTCGTCGCCTGGACGCGTAGCTCAGTTGGTAGAGCGTCGGCCTTACAAGCCGTTGGTCGTCGGTTCAAGTCCGGCCGCGTCCACCACCGTGTCGTTGTTCAACCAAGGACATCTCCGGCCTGACGCCCGGCTCGCCCGATCACTGGGCCCTGGCACCATGGTCACTGCTCCGAGGCTGGTAACCGGGGCCAGGCAAGTCGAGTGGCGATGGAGCGGGCTTGGATGAAGGAGGCAGGTTGCGTATCTTCGTCGCCGGTGGATCCGGCGTTCTGGGTCGCAATGCCATCCCGTTGCTGACTGGCGCAGGACATCAGGTGGTCGCCACCACCCGCAGCGCGGGAAAGACGGGGTTGCTGGCCGAACTCGGCGCCGGCCCGGTCGTGGTCCACGCCCTTGACCGCGACGGGTTCCGCACCCTTTGAGCCATGCCCGCTGAGCCTCGGCGGCCGACCTGCTTCGCCGCGCGGCGACGGACCGAGCGCGAGGGTTACCCGGCTGGCCTCAGCGGCGGATCCCCTTGGGGCGGACGAGCTTGTGCGCCTGCCAGTCGGCCGACACCGAGGCGGGGTTCGCCAGCGCCAAGCCCGCGGTCAGCGAGGCTTCGGCGAGGTCGGTGGGGTCGACGTAGCCATCACGGCCGACCTTCGGGGTGAGCAGCCAGATCCGTCCGTGGTCGGCCAGATCGGTCAGCGCGTCCACCAGGCCGTCGGCCAGGTCACCGTCCTCGTCGCGCCACCACAGCAGCACCACGTCGACCGCCTCGACGGCCTCATAGACGAACTCCTCGCCGATGAGCTCCATGATCTCGTCGCGGAGTTGCTCGTCGACGTCTGAGTCCCAGCCCAACTCCTGAACGGCCACCCCGGGTTCGAAACCCATCGCGGCGGCTCTGCTGCCTGCGCCGGGCGCGGTGCTCACGCGCGACCCTCCTCTCGGATCTTGGTAGCTGAAGCCTAGCCAGAAAGCCGGGTGTCCTCCAAGGTGATCAGGCGTCCCCGCCGACCGCGCCGGAGTTGCCCGCGGTGATGTCGAGCAGCCGGTACCGTTCGGCGGCCTGCGCCGGCCAGCTCGGATCCACCTCGCCCCGCTTGGCCAGCTGCTGCAGCGTCCGCACCACGATCGACGGCCCGTCGATGTGGAAGAACCGCCGCGCCGCCGCGCGGGTGTCGGAGAAGCCGAAACCGTCCGCGCCCAGCGAGATGTAGTCGCCCGGCACCCAGTTGAGGATCTGGTCCTGCACCTGGCGCATGTAGTCGGAGACCGCGACCACCGGGCCGGGACGGCCCTGCAGCTGCTGGGTCACCCACGGCACCCGGGCGGGCTCCTCGGGATGCAGGAAGGCGTGCTCGTCGGCCGCCAGGCCGTCCCGCCGCAGCTCCGACCAGGAGGTGACGCTCCAGATGTCGGCCACGATCCCGAAGTCGTTCTTCAGCAGCTCCTGCGCCTCCAGCGCCCAGGCCACGCCGACCCCGGAGGCCAGCAACTGCGCCCGGCGGGCGTCCGCCGAGACTCCCTCGAAGCTGCCCTCCTTCAGCAGGTACATGCCGCGCAGGATGCCCTCGACGTCCACGTTCTCCGGCTCGGCCGGCTGCGGCATCGGCTCGTTGTAGACGGTGAGGTAGTAGATGATGTCCTCGGGGTTGTCGCCGTACATCCGGCGCAGCCCGTCCTGCACGATGTGGGCGATCTCGTAGCCGTAGGCCGGGTCGTAGATCACCATCGCCGGGTTGGTGGCGGCCAGCATCGGGCTGTGGCCGTCCATGTGCTGGGTGCCCTCGCCGGTCAGCGTGGTGCGGCCGGCGGTGGCGCCGATCAGGAAGCCGCGGACCAGCTGGTCGGCCGCCGCCCAGAAGGCGTCGCCGGTGCGCTGGAAGCCGAACATCGAGTAGAAGATGTACAGCGGCACCATCGGGACGCCGTGGGTGGCATACGACGAGCCGGCGGCCTGGAAGGCAGCGACCGAGCCGGCCTCGTTGATACCGGTGTGCAGGATCTGGCCCTTGGTCGACTCCCGGTAGGCCAGCATCAGCTCGTGGTCGACCGGGGTGTAGTCCTGGCCGTGCGGGGAGTAGATCTTGATCGTCGGGAAGAACGAGTCCATCCCGAAGGTACGGGCCTCGTCGGGGATGATCGGGACGACGTGCGGGGCGAAGCCCTTGTCGCGCATCAGATCCTTCAGCAACCGGACGAAGGCCATGGTGGTGGCGACCGGCTGATTGCCCGATCCCTTCTTCACCCCGGTGTAGGCGTCCGCCGCCGGCAGCGACAGCTTCTTGCCGGTGGTGCGCCGCTCGGGCACCGCACCGCCCAGCGCGCGGCGGCGCTCCAGGATGTACTGGATCCGCTCGTCGGCGGGGCCGGGATTGACGTAGGGCGGCTCGTACGGGTTCTCCTCCAGCACCGCGTCGGTGATCGGCATGTCCAGCCGGTCGCGGAACTGCTTGAGGTCGTCCAGCGCCAGCTTCTTCATCTGGTGGGTGGCGTTGCGGCCGGCGAAGTGCGAGCCCAGGAAGTAGCCCTTGATGGTGTGCGCCAGGATGACGGTCGGGGCGCCGGCGAACTTGGTGGCGGCATCGTAGGCGGCGTACACCTTGTGGTAGTCGTGGCCGCCGCGGGTGAGCGCCCAGATCCGGTCGTCCGACCAGTCCTCGACCATCTTGGCGGTGCGCGGATCCCGTCCGAAGAAGTGCTCGCGGACGTAGCCGCCGTCATTGGCCCGGAAGGTCTGGTAGTCGCCGTCGGTGGTGCGGTTCATCACGTTCAGCAGGGCGCTGTCGCGGTCGGCGGCCAGCAGCGGATCCCAGCCGCGGCCCCAGACCACCTTGATCACGTTCCAGCCGGCACCGCGGAAGAAGCTCTCCAGCTCCTGCATGATCTTGCCGTTGCCACGCACTGGGCCGTCCAGCCGCTGCAGGTTGCAGTTGACCACGAAGGTGAGGTTGTCCAGCTGCTCGTAGGCGGCCAACTGCAGCGCGCCGCGGCTCTCCACCTCGTCCATCTCGCCGTCGCCGAGGAAGGCCCATACTCGCTGGTCGGAGGTGTCCTTCAGGCCGCGGTTGTGCAGGTAGCGGTTGAACTGCGCCTGGTAGATCGCGCCGATCGGGCCCAGGCCCATCGAGACCGTCGGGAACTCCCAGAAGTCGGGCATCTGCCGCGGGTGCGGGTAGGACGGCAGCGCGCGGATCCGGCCGTCCACGACGTGGCTCTTCTCCTGCCGGAAGCCGTTCATGTCGTCCTCGTCGAGGCGACCCTCGAGGAAGGCGCGGGCGTACATACCGGGGCTGGCGTGGCCCTGGAAGAAGACCTGGTCACCGCCGCCGGGGTGGTCCTTGCCGCGGAAGAAGTGGTTGAAGCCGACCTCGTACAAGGTGGCGGACGAGGCGTAGGTGGAGATGTGGCCGCCGACGCCGACGCCGGGACGCTGCGCGCGGTGCACCATGATCGCGGCGTTCCACCGGGCCAGCCGGCGGAACTTGCGCTCCAGCTCGACATCGCCGGGGTACCACGGCTCCTGCTCCGGGGCGATGGTGTTGACGTAGTCGGTGGCGACCAGCGACGGGATCCCGACCTGGCGCTGCCGGGAGCGTTCCAGCAGCTTCAGCATCACGTACCGCGCCCGGTTGCGCCCGACCTGGTCGATCATCGCGTCCAGCGAGTCGAGCCACTCCGCGGTCTCCTCGGAGTCGATGTCCGGCAGGTTGGTGGGAAGCCCGTTCAGGATCGGCCCCCTGGTATCGCGCTCAGCCACAACGTTCCCTTCCTCGGTACTCCCGGCATCCGGCTCACTCGACCATGCAACCTACCAGCCGGGCCGAGTGTTCCCACCGCTATCGTCCCACCCCTGGACCGACCTGACGATGGGTACGTTCCAGCAGGCGGGCAACCGGCCAGGTGGTGATGATCCGCTCCGGTTCGATTCCGGCGGCTTCGGCCCGCGCGATGCCGTTGACCAGGTAGCCGAGTTGCTTGGGGTAGTGGGCGTCGGAGTTGATCGCGAAGTCGCAGCCCAGCTCGGCGGCGAGCAGCAGCAGGTCGTCCGGCGGGTCGGTGCGTTCCGGCCGGGAGTTGATCTCCACCGCCACCCCGAACCGCCGGCAGGCCTCGAACACCACCTCGGCGTCGAACTTGCTGGGTGGACGTTTGCCGCGCCGGCCGGAGAGCAGCTGCCCGGTGCAATGCCCCAGGACGTCGACCAGCGGGTTGGCGATCGCGGTCACCATCCGGCGGGTCATCTCCGCCTCGCTCATCCGCAACTCGGAATGGACGGACGCCACCACCACGTCCAGCCTGGCCAGCAGCGCGGGGCGTTGGTCGAGGCGGCCGTCGGCCAGGATGTCCACCTCGATGCCGGTCAGCAGCCGCACCTTGGAGGTTTCATTGAACTGCTCGATCTCGCGACCCTGAGCTTCAAGGCGCTCCGCGCTCAGCCCGCGGGCGATCCGCAGCCGCGGCGAATGATCAGTGATCGCCAGGTACTCATGCCCCAGCGCTGCCGCCCGCGCGGCCATCACCGACAGCGGCGCATGCCCGTCCGAGGCATCGGTGTGGCAGTGCAGATCCCCCCGGATCAACCGCCCCAGCCCCTCGTCCATGCGGTAACCCTACGCGCGGACCTGGGGACGGTCCCCTGGCTCAAAGTGGACCGGAGAACCGGGTGGGACACGGGGACGGTTCCTGGCGCCCGGGGACGGTTCCCGGGCGCCAGGAACCGTCCCCGTGTCCTAGGGTCTGTCCCCCCTGTCCCACTCTGGGCCCATTAAGCTGGCGGCCGTGGCAAGGAGTTCCCGGGTGTCGGCTCCCCCGGCGGCGTGGTGGCCGTCCGAGACCGAACGCGCGGCGTTGGCGCGTGAGCTGCGATCCTCGGCCGCGAAACTCACCACCGCCGCGATGGCCCGAATCGCCGAACAGCACCCGTGGTTCGGTGAACTCGATGCCGAGAACCGTTCCTGGATCACCGTGGTGGCCCGCTCCGGCATCGACAGCTTCATCAACTGGTTCGCCGAGGGCGGCGCCGGCAGCCCGCCGCGCAACATCTTCGACGCCGCACCGCGCGCGCTGACCCGGCAGATCACCCTGCACCAGACCGTCGACCTGGTCCGTAGCACCATCGACACCGTTGAGGCCGAGATCGCCGAGTTGCCCCCCGGGGCCCAGGCGCCGCTACAGCTCGCGATCGTCCACTATTCCCGGGAGGTCGCCTTCGGCGCCGCCGAGGTGTACGCCCGGGCCGCCGAACTCCGCGGCCGCTGGGACGCCCGGCTGGAAGCGCTGGTGGTGGACGCGGTGATCCGCGGCGACGCCGACGAGTCGGTCACCTCGCGGGCGTCCGCGCTGGGCTGGTCGGACCCCTCCGGGGTGGCGGTGGTGATCGGGGACGCCCCGGACGACCCCGGCGCCGCGATCGAGGACATCCGGCAGATCGCCGCGTCCGCCCACTGCGACGTCCTGGCCGCCCAGCAGGGCGACCGGCTGGTGGTGATCGTGGGCGGCGAGTTGACCACCGGCGACATCGCCACCCTGGTCGACCTGGTCGCCCGCTTCGAATCCCGGTTCGGCCCCGGCCATATCGTGGTCGGCCCGATCGTCGCCGACCTGGCCGGCGCCGCCCGCTCGGCCCGGTCCGCGCTCTCCGGGCTGCGTTCGGCGCACGCCTGGCCGGAGGCACCCCGTCCGGTCGCCGCCGCCGACCTGCTGCCCGAACGGGTGCTGGCCGGCGACGGCCACGCCCGCCGGCTGCTGGCCGAGCAGATCTACCAGCCGCTGATCGCCGCGGGCGGCGACCTGGTGGCCACGCTCACCGAGTTCCTCGCCCAGGGCGGCTCGATCGAGGCCACCGCCCGGGCCCGCTACATTCACCCCAACACCGTCCGGTACCGGCTCCGCCGGATCCAGGAGGTCACCGGTTACAGCGCCACCGACCCGCGGGACGCCTACGTGCTGCGGCTGGCGCTCACCCTGGGCCGGTTGCTGAGCTGATCGGCTCAGTGCGCTCTCAGAACCAGATTCGTCGCGCGCCGCGAGACGGAGAATCGCGCAACCTCCACAATCCGGCAAAGCATCAGCCGCGTGAAAACGGTGAGGTCATTGTAGGATTCCTACAAACGCCAGCGATGAGTTTGGTGGTGCCATGACCCACAGCGATCGTGCAACCACGCCAGAGTAGAAACGTGCTCGCAATCGTCGCGCCCGGTCAGGGCGCCCAAACCCCCGGTTTTCTCGCACCCTGGCTCGAAGAACCCCGCTTCGCCGACCGACTGGCCTGGTTCTCGGCCGTCAGCGGCCTCGACCTGGCCCACTACGGCACCGAGGCGGACGCCGAGACCATCCGGGACACCGCCATCGCCCAGCCGCTGCTGGTCGCCGCCGGGCTGGCAACGGCCGCGGAACTGACCGACGCCGCCGGCCTGGCCGGGGTTCTCGCCGGCCATTCGGTGGGTGAGCTGACCGCCGCCGCGCTGGCCGGGGCGCTGAGCGTCGAGCAGGCGCTCGTCCTGGTACGCGAGCGGGGCGCCCAGATGGCCGCGGCCAGCGCGGTGCGTCCCACCTCGATGATAGCCGTGGTGGGCGGCAACGCCGACGAGGTGCTGGCCGCGATCGAGGCCGCCGGGCTGACCGCGGCCAACAACAACGGCTCCGGCCAGATCGTCGCCGCCGGCACCGTCGAACAGCTCGCCGAACTCAGCGCCAACCCGCCGGCCCGCGCCCGGCTGATCCAGCTCAGCGTGGCCGGCGCCTTCCACACCGTCCATATGGAGCCCGCGGTCGCTCACCTGGCCCGGCTGGCCACCGCGATCACCACCGGGAAGCCCCGCACCCGGCTGCTCTCCAACGCCGACGGCGCCGTGGTCGATGACGGCGCCGAGTACCTCAACCGTCTGGTGAGGCAGGTCGCCAATCCGGTCCGCTGGGATCTCTGCCTGCAGACCATGGCCGATCTCGGTGTCACCGGCCTGCTGGAGTTGCCGCCGTCCGGCACCCTGACCGGCATCGCCAAGCGCAATCTCAAGGGCGTCGAGCTGTTCTCGCTCAACACCCCCGATCAGCTCCCCGCCGCGCGGGAATTCGTCGCCAACCACGGAGGTAACGCGTGACCACCCTGAAGGCCAGCGTGGGCTCTACTCCTCGCTCCGCTCGTCCCGACCCTCAGTCGGCTCGAGAGAACGAACAAGTTCG
The DNA here is from genome assembly GCA_049840415.1 of Propionicimonas sp. GTDB lineage: Bacteria > Actinomycetota > Actinomycetes > Propionibacteriales > Propionibacteriaceae > Propionicimonas. The sequence continues at coordinate 17,938 of JASGLB010000005.1, forward strand.
TTCTCTGCTCGCCTCAGTCGGGTCCCCCTACGCCCGCATCCTGGCGGTCGGTTCGGCCCTGCCCAGCCGGGTGCTCGACAACGAGTACATGGTGCAGTTCATCGACTCCTCCGACGAGTGGATCCGGCAGCGCACCGGCATTCACGAGCGCCGCTGGCTGGCCGACGGCGAGTCGCTGGAGGGTCTGTGCCTGGAGGCCGCCCGGCAGGCGATCGAGCGGGCCGGACTGCAGCCCGCCGACGTGGACGCCCTGCTGCTGGCCACCGTCTCGCACCTGCACCAGACCCCCGCGCTCGCCCCCCAGTTGGCCGACCAGCTGGGCATGGTGGACGCGGTCGCCTACGACATCTCGGCGGCCTGCGCCGGCTTCTGCTACGGCCTGGCCCAGGCGGAGGCGCTGGTCCGGGCCGGTTCGGCCCGGCACGTGCTGGTGGTCGGCGCCGAGACGCTCAGCAAGATGACCGACATCCACGACCGGGGCACCGCCTTCCTGTTCGCCGACGGCGCGGGCGCGGCGATCGTCGGCCCGAGCGAGGTCAACGGCATCGGCCCGGTGGTCTGGGGTTCGGACGGCGCCCAGGCCGGCGCCATCTACCAGACCGGCGACTGGGAGTCCGCGGTGGCGCAGAGCCAGTGGCCCGCCATCGCGATGGACGGCCGCGCGGTGTTCAAGTGGGCCACCAGCTACATCGCCACCGCCGCCGCGCGGTGCCTGGAGGAGTCCGGCATCACCCCGGACGAACTGGACGTGTTCATCCCCCACCAGGCCAACAACCGGATCACCGACACCCTGCTGCGCTACCTGAAGCTGCCGGAGAAGGTGGTCGTCGCCCGCACCATCCAGGGCCTCGGCAACAACTCCGCGGCGTCCGTCCCGATCGCGATGGACGCGCTGCTGCGCTCCGGCGAGGCCAAGAGCGGCCAGACCGCGCTGCTGATCGGCTTCGGCGCCGGGCTGGTCTACGCCGGCCAGGTCGTCACCCTCCCCTAGTTCCCCGGCACCGCCGGACCCCGCCACTACCAAAAGGAGAAACCCCGTGGCCACCACTGAAGAGATCCGCGCCCAGCTCGCCGAGCTCGTCAACGACGTCGCCGGCGTCGATGTCGACGAGGTCCAGCTGGACAAGTCCTTCGTCGACGACCTCGACGTCGACTCGCTGGCGATGGTCGAGATCATCGTCGGGTGCGAGGAGAAGTTCGGCGTCACCATCCCCGACGAGGAGTCGAAGAACCTCAAGACCGTCGGCGACGCCGTCGCCTACATCGAGGCGCACAGCTGACCCATCCGGTAGCCACCGGATCCCAACCAGCCGCCGCCGTCCCCGCTTGTGGGACGCGGTGGCACCAGGTAGCGGCAGGGGCTTGCCGACCCGTTCGGCAAGCCCGGCCACTCCCCCTTTCCGATCATCCGATCGCCCCTTCCTCCTCAACCTGCGGAGAGTCATGACTGAGATTGTGATCACCGGCCTCGGCGCCACCACCCCGTTGGGCGGCGACCTGGCCTCGACCTGGGCCGGTCTGCTGGCCGGCAAGTCCGGAGTCAGCCGGATCAACGAGGAGTGGGCCGAGGAACTGCCGGTGAAGATCGCCGCGTCCGTCGCGGTCGATCCCTCCGAGGTGATCGACCGGGTGAAGGCCCGCCGACTGGACCGTTCCACCCAGCTCGCGCTGATCGCCGCCCAGGAGGCCTGGGCCGACGCCGGTTTCGACTGGGACGCCGAGGAGCAGGCCGACATCGATCCGCAGCGGCTGATCGTCTCGCTGGCCAGCGGGATCGGCGGCCTGCACTCCCTGCTGAACAACTGGGACGTGCAGCGCGACAAGGGCTATCGCCGCGTCAGCCCGTTCACCATCCCGATGCTGATGGCCAACGCCCCGGCGGCGAACGTCGGCATCCAGGTGCACGCCAAGGCCGGTGTGCACACCCCGGTGTCGGCCTGCGCCTCGTCCAATGAGGCGATCGCGCTCGCCCTCGACCAGCTGCGGCTCGGCCGCGCGGATGTCGCCGTGGTCGGCGGCACCGAGGCGACCATCCACCCGCTGCCGATGGCCGCCTTCGGCCAGATGCAGGCGCTCAGCCGCCGCAATGACGAGCCCGAGCGGGCTTCGCGTCCCTGGGACGTCGACCGCGACGGCTTCGTGATGGGCGAGGGCTCGGCGATCATGATCATCGAGACCCTCGAGCACGCCAAGGCGCGCGGCGCGAAGATCTACGGCACCCTGGCCGGCGCCGGGATCAGCGCCGACAGCCACGACATCGTCCAGCCGGATCCGACCGGCGAGGGCCAGTTCGGCGCGATGCGGAAGGCGATCATCGACTCCGGCCTGCAGGCCTCGGACATCAAGCACGTCAACGCGCACGGCACCTCGACGCCGCAGGGCGACGTCACCGAGGCGGGTTCGATCCGTCAGGGCCTGGGCGCCGCGGTGGACGGCTGCGTGGTCACCTCCACCAAGTCGATGACCGGCCACCTGCTCGGTGGCGCCGGTGCGCTGGAGACGGTGGCCTGCGTCCTGACGCTGCGCGACCGGATGGTGCCGCCCACGATCAACCTGGAGAACCCCGAGCCAGATCTCGGCATCGACATCGCGGCGAACGTCGCGCGTCCGCTGCCCGAGGGCGACCTGGCCGCGGTGAACAACTCCTTCGGCTTCGGCGGCGCCAATGTCGCCGTGGTGGTGACCAACGCCAACATCGCCGACTGACAGTAGCCGAGGCTTCGAGACTCGGCCTGCGGCCGACCTCAGCCATCGGAAAGGCGATCCCTGAGGTCCCGCGCGACGCGCGGAGTCTCGAAGGGTCGCCGGACCAGGTCAGCTCACCCGGTGCAGCCAGCGGACCGGAGCGTCGTCGCCGGCATGCCGGAAGACCTCCAGTTCGGCGTCCCAGTCGGTACCCAGTAGCTCGTTCAGCGCGTCGTGGATCGGCTTGCCACCCAGCGCGTCGGCCATCAGGGCGCGCTTGATCCGGTTCTCGTGCACCAGCAGGTCGCCGCCTCGCCCGATCGGGGTGGAGAACATGCCCAGCGACGGGGTGTACGCCCACCGCATGCCGTCGGTGTTGCGGGTGCCGTCCTCGGTCACCTCGAACCGCGCCCGCTGGCAACGCATCAGCGCGCTGGTCAGTTCGGCTCCCGAGCCGGGGTCACCCGACCAGGCGAACTCCGCCCGCATCGAGCGCGGCTCGGCGGGCTGAGGGATCCAGTCGAAGTCCATCCGGGCACCCACGGCAGCGCCTACCGCCCACTCGATGTGCGGGCAGAGCGCAGTGGGCGCGGAGTGGATCCAGACGATCCCGCGCGTGCTTTCCATTTGTCGTCCCCTTCGCCGAGATGAGCCTTCCCCAGCGCTCTCGACCCGAAGGGATGTCTTATTGTGCCCCACCCGTCACACCAGCACCAGTCCCGCCGCTCCGGCGACCCCACAGCGACACAGTGTGGAAAACGGTGCGTCATCGCACCGAAAGCCACACCGTGTTCGTCGGAACGACCACCCGCCTACGGCCAGCGGGCCGCAAGCGAGGCCACGGCCAGGGAAGCCAGGATCGCGAAGGCGAGCGCGTAGCCGGCGTACTGCTCGGTGACCTCCCGGTCCTCCATCACGTAGCCGACGGTGTTGGCGATCGACTCGTAGACCTGCTTGAGCTCGGCGCTGCTGTCGGCGGAGAACTTCTTGCCACCGGAGAGCCGGGCGATCTGCTCCAGCTCGTAGTGGTCGACCGGCACTGGCTCGCACTGGCCGCCGCTCTCGACGCAGCCGTGCTGGGTGCCGTAGGCGATGGTGTAGATCGGAATGCCCTGCTTCTTGGATTCCTGCGCCGCCCGGTCCGAGGGGACGCCGGTGTTCGTCCAACCGTCGCTCAGCAGCACGATCGCGCCCGGTGCCGGCTCGTCGGGATGATCCGGATCCGGCGGCGCCTGCGCCAGGGCGTCCAGCGATGCCAGGATGCCATCGCCGATCGCGGTGGACGGCGCCACCTCGAGATTGTCGATCGCCGCGGCCACCATGCCGCGATCGGTGGTCGGTGGCACCCTGATCGCCGGGGTGGCGGCGAAGCTCACCAGGGCGACATTGAACCCGGACGGAAGCATGCTGAGGAAGTCCTTGGCGGCCGCCTTGGCGGCATCCAGCCGGTTCGGTGCGACATCCTCGGCCAGCATGGACCGCGAGATGTCGATCGTCACCACCACCGTCGCCCGGTCCCGCGGTACCTCCACCTGCCCCTTCGGCTGGGCGTAGGCCACGTTCAACGCTGCCAGGCTGAGCACCGCCGCGCCGACCGCGAGATGACGCTTCCACGCCTGCTGCTGCGGCAGCACCCGCTCCAGCCGGCCGAGCGCCCGATGCCGGGCCCGGGATCGCCGGCGCCACAGCAGCCCGAGGTAGAGCAGCAGCAGCACCGGAATCACCAGCAGCCACCACAACCGCTCGGGACGCATGAACTGCAACCACTCCATCACGGCCACCTCGCTCCCAGCGACACCGCGGCCAGCGCGGCCACCACCGCGAAGGCCAGGCCGTAGCCCGCCCACAACGCGGTGATCTCCTTCTTCACCGGCACCATGCCCACTTCACTGCGGATGTTGTCGTACACCCGCTCCAACTCCGGCAGGCTCTCGGCCTCGTAGGCGTCACCGCCGGTCAGCTGCGCGATGGTGCGCAGCATGCCGGTGTCCGGCGGCACCTTCTCGCGCTTGCCGTCCAGGTCGACGTAGCCGTTCTCGGTGCCGTAGGCGATGGTGTAGATCGGCACCTGCGCCTTCTTGGCGTCGCTGGCGGCCTGGACGGGCGACCGTCCGGCGGTGTTCTGCCCGTCGCTGAGCAGCACGATCGCGCCCGGCGCGATGCTGCCGTCCTCACCCTGGGGTGCCATCTGCAGCGCCGAGATCGCGGTGAAGATCGACTCGCCGATGGCGGTCGAGTCCTGCACCTTCAGCGAGTTGATCGCCTGCCGGGCCATCACCCGGTCGACCGTGGGTGGCAGCCGGACGGACGGGTTCCCGGACATGCTGACCAGCGCCAGGTTGTACTTCTCGGGCAGATCCTGGGCGAACTGGATCGCCGCCTGCTTGGCGGCCTCCAGCCGGCTGGGCTTCACGTCGGTGGCCAGCATGGACTGCGAGATGTCGATCACCAGCACCACGGTGGCGCGCTCCCGCGGCACCATGTCCACGCCATTGGGCCGCGCCCAGGCCGCGCTCAGCGCGATCAGCGAGGCCAGCGACAGCGCGAACGCCAGGTGCCGACGCCACTGCGACTGCTTGCGCATCACTTGGGACATCAAGGTGGTGTTGGTGTAACGCATCCCGGTCCGCTTCTTGCGCAGTACCGCGAAGACGTAGCCGGCGATGATCACCGGGACGATGAGCAGCACCCACAGGCGCTCCGGGTTGAGGAAGGCGAGCCCGAACATCACTTGCTCACGCCCTGCGGCGGCTGGTGCAGCATGGCTGCCGTCCGCCGGTAGTTGAGCACGAAACGCGCGATGTCATGCACCCAGTCTCTATCGGTACGCAACTGGATGTGCGCGGCTCCGGCGCGGCGCAGCGCCACCCGGATCCGTTCCCGCTGCGCGGCGGCGGCGGCGTCCATCCGGGCGCGGGCGGCATCGTCGCTGGTGTTGACGTAGCGTTCGAAGTCGGTCTCCGGATCGCGGATCAGCAGATCGCCGACGTCGGGGAAGGCGGCCTCGTGGGAGTCGACCACCTCGACCGCGAGCACCTGGTTGCGGATCGCCAGGTGGCGCATCGCCCGCTCCCAGTCCGGCGGCACGTTCGGATCGAGTTCGAAGTCGCCGGCGGTGAGGAAGTCGGAGACCACCAGCCGCATCCCGCGCCGGCGTTCGGTGCGGGCGAGCCGTTCGATGCCGGCCGCCAGGTCGTAGGGGCCACGGGTCCGGTCCGAGACGATCGGCTCGGTGAGCATCCGGCGCAGCAGGCCGTACAGCGCGGTCCGTCCGGAGCGGGCGGGCAGCCGCTTGAGCGAGTCGGGCCGCATGATCAGGCCGCCGAACCGGTCGCCCATCTTCTGCGACAGGAAGCCGATGGTGGCGATCGCGGCGATGCCCAGGTCACGCTTGGTGACGCCTTCGGTGCCCCAGTTCATCGACGGGGTGACGTCCAGCAGCGCCCAGACCTCCAACTCGCGGTCGGCGATGGTGTCGCGGACGTGCGGGACGGTGGTGCGCGCGGTGACCGCCCAGTCGATCTTGCGGACGTCGTCCTGGCCGGGGACGTACACCCGGGCGTCGCTGGACTCCGAACCGGGGCCGGGCAGCAGCCCCTGGTGATCGCCGTGCAGGAAGCCCTCCAGCCGGCGGACGATCGCCAGCTCGAGCCGCCGCAGCGCCGCCTCGGGAGCGAGCTTGTTCAGCGGCAGGGTGGGCGCGGTGGGCTCGGCCAGCACCGATCGCACCGCGCCGAGGTCGTCGGGCGGTGGAGCGAATGCGGGGGTCGACACGCCCTACCTCAGCCCTGGGCGTACCGCTGCGGCTGGCGCTGCTGCTGCTGATTCCACACCGGGGTGGGCGGCGGCACCATGGCGACGATCCGCTCCACCACCTGGGCGGGGGTGATGTTGTCGGCCACGGCGTCGAAGCCGAGCACCAGGCGGTGCGCCATCACGTCCTTGGCGATCGCCTGCACATCGGTCGGCAGCACGTAGTCGCGGCCGTGGATCAGGGCCAGTGCGCGGGCGGCCGACACCAGGCCCAGGGTGGCGCGTGGCGAGCAGCCGACCTGGATCACCGGCAGCAGGTCGGGCATGCCGAACTCGTCCGGGGTACGGGTGGCCAGCACCAGCCGGACGATGTACTCCGCCACCAGGTTGTGGACGAAGATGCCGGAGGCCTGATCCTGCAACGCCTTGATCTTGACCGGGTCGAGCACCGGGCTGGGTTTGGGCGGGTTGACGCTCATCCGGCGGAGGATCTCGAACTCCTCGTTACCGCGCGGGTAGGGCACGTCGACCTTGAGCAGGAAGCGGTCGCGCTGTGCCTCGGGCAGCGGATAGACGCCTTCGGACTCGATCGGGTTCTGGGTGGCGATCACGATGAACGGCTCGGGCACCGGGTGGGTCGTCCCACCGATCGAGACCTGGCGTTCAGCCATCAGTTCCAGCATCGCCGACTGCACCTTGGCCGGGGCGCGGTTGATCTCGTCCGCCAGCACGAAGTTGACGAACACCGGGCCGAGCGCGGTGTCGAACTTCTCCTGGCTGGCGGAGTAGATCCGGGTGCCGACGATGTCGGAGGGCACCAGGTCGGGGGTGAACTGGATCCGGGCGAAGTCGCCGCCGACGACGGTGGCGAAGGAGCGCACCGCCAGCGTCTTGGCCACGCCGGGGACGCCTTCCAGCAGCACGTGGCCCTTGGCGAGCAGGCCGACCATCAGCTGTTCGACCATGTGCTCCTGGCCCACGATCACCCGCTGCACCTGCGCGATCGCCTCGCTCAGCTGCTGTGAAGCCGCCTTGATCGCGGGGTTGGTGGCGGGGGCGGGCGCCGCTGCGGCAACCGGCTGCACCGGTGGCGGGCCGACCGGTGGAAGCGGCTGTCCGGCGGGCGGGATCGGCTGACCCTGCGGCGGCGGGTAGCCCTGCGGCGGCTGCATCGGATTGCTCACGGCGCTCCTGCTCTGATCCTGGATGTGGTGACGTGCAGCGCCCACGATACCGTCCCGGTTCCACTGCGCCGGTGGTGGTTTCGGGCTGGCACAATGGGCCAGGTACGCAACCCGCCCGCCTCGACGATCGGACCCGATGACCACGCCACAGCCACCCGCCGGTGCGGACGGCGACCTGCCGCGGCTGTCGCCGCTGTGGCGTGACGACCCGCCCAAGGTCGGTGACTTCTGGCTGGACGCCCGGCTGACCGCGGCGCCCTCGGGCGTGGCCTACGTGGCCCATGACGACCAGGCCACCTCGGTGATGCTGATCCTGCTCTCCGAAGGGGCGGCCGCCGACCCGGCAGCACGGGAGCGGCTGGCCGGCGAGGTCGACAAGCTGCACATCGACACCGTGGTCGCCCGGGGCGGCCGCGGCCAGTCCGAGGGCCGGCTCGGCCATCGCAGCCGGGACGAGGACGACGACCCGGTGGGGCCGGACGATCCGCCGCTGGCTCCCTGGGTGGCGCTGGCCTACGACGGCAGCGCCGCGGCGCTGGCCGAGGCGGACCGGATCCTGGCCGCGGTGGAGCTCTCCCGGCTGCCGCTGCAGGGCACGCCGAGTGGTCCTGGCTACCGGCTGCACTGGATCGACCACACCCGGCCGGGGGTGTCGCGGTTGTGGCCACTGCCCTGGCCCGGCCGACACGATCGGGCCGGCTGGCTGAGCATCCTGGTCTCCTGGCTGCTGATGATGCTGCTGGCGGCGCTGGCGGTGCTGATCGCGATCCTGATCTTCCAGCAGGCGCCGCAGACCTCGCCGCCGCCGCCCGTCCCGCCGACCGGCTCACCGCCACCCTCCAGTGGGTCGCCGCCGCCGAGCAGTTCGTCGCCGTCCCCGAGTTCGGCCTCCCCGTCGCCTTCGTCCGGGTCGCCGTCGCCCTCCTCGGGCTCGCCGTCGCCGTCCTCGGGGTCGCCGTCGCCCTCGCCGAGCCAGTCCAGCCAGTCCGGATCGCCGCAACCCAGCCCGTCCGGCTCCCAGCCCGGCTCCCCCACCCCGAACTCACGACTCTGAGCCCTCCGGTCGCGGGCCCGCGCCCACCCCAGAACTGCCACCTACGCAACCGTTGGCCGGCGCGTTAGGGTCGTAGTGCCGCGATCACCGATCCAGACAGGAACCCACATGGCAGTCATCACCATCTCCCGCCAGGCCGGCAGCCGGGGCGCGCGGATCGCGCGCGGGCTGGCGAAGGAGCTCGGTTGGGAGTTCGCCGACAAGTCCACCGTCAACCGGGTGATCCGGCAGTACGGGCTGGTGCGGCTCAACGAGCTCTACCACGAGCTACCGACCCTGGGTGACCTGTTCAGCGACAACGCGGCGCTGACCATCGAGATGATGAACGAGACCATCGCGGCGATCGCCGCGCGGGGCAACGTGGTGATCCTGGGGCGCGGCGCGTTCGCTGTTCTCAAGGGCGTGCCCGACGTGCTGAACGTATTCGTGGAGGCGCCGGAGGAGGCCCGGGCGGCCCGGATCGCCCAGCGCGACGGCATCGACCTGGAGACCGCGGTCGAGCGGGTGCGGGCCGACGACAAGCTGCGCCGCAAGTTCACCCGCCGGTATTACGGCACCAACTGGGCCAAGCACGAGAACTACGACCTGGTGGTGGACAGCGGCGAGATCAGCGACGCGCAGGCGATCGAGCAGATCCTGGCGGCGCTGCACGCCCTGCCGTCCCGCGCCGAGGAGCCGACCGCCGAGGCCCGCCCGGTGCATCCCGTCCTGGCCCAGACCATCGACGAGGTGATGGGCGCCAAGGCGTAACCGGCAGAATGGACGTCATGGCTCGCCGCTCCGTCCGACTCGATCGAACCGTCCTGGCCTCGCTGACCGCCTTCCTCGGACGCCGTCCGGCCGTTCTGGCCTGGGCCGGCACCACCGACGGCTGGGTGATCGGGCTGGCCGGCGCCATGCTGCTGGGCGACGGCCATACGTGGCAGTCGTTCCCCTGGCATCAGGTGGCCACCGGCGGCTGGGACAGCGCTGCCAGCCGGTTGAGCTGGCAGGACGCCGACGGCGTCCAGCACCAGGCGGTGCTGGAGGGTGGCGGCCGGTTCGCCGAGCTGTTCAACGAGCGGGTGAGCGCCTCGATCGTGGTCAGCCGTCCGGTCGACCTGGCACCGGGTCAGCAGGTGACGCTGGCGCTGCGACGCAACCTCAAACCGGGCGCCGATCAGACCGGCTGGCAGGTCGTCCCGGGTGCCGGAGTCGACCTTCAGCACCCCGCCACCCAGGCGCGGATCGATCAGGAGTTGGCCGCCGCGCAGGCCGATTTCGGGTTGACGTGAGGTTGCTGGTAACGTAGCGCCGCGCGATCCCCTGTAGCTCAATTGGCAGAGCGTCGGACTGTTAATCCGCAGGTTCCTGGTTCGAGTCCAGGCGGGGGAGCCACTCCGAAAGCAACGCTCCGACAAGGGCAAACCCAGGTCGGGGCGTTTCCTTTTCCCGTCCTCGCCGGCGAACCGACCCGACGGGTCAGATCAGCCCGAGCCGGACGAAGGCCTTGGCCAGGCCGTCCTCGGTCACCCGGTCGGTGACTAGATCGGCGACGGCGGCCAGTTCGGTCGGCGCACCACCCATCGCCACCCCGGTGCCGCAGGTCTGCAGCAACTCCAGGTCGGGCAGCGCGTCACCGAAGCCGATCATCTCCGCGGTGCTGACGCCCAGGTGCTCGGCCAGCCGCCGCACGGCCACCCCCTTGTGGACGCCCAACTGCCCGAACTCGCCGAACTCCGGCCGCTTTCCGGTGGCACTCCAGGTGCTGATCGACGCCTCTCCCCCAAAGCCACGCGACAGTTGCTCGAGGTCGACTCCCGGCTCCAGAACGAAGCTGATCTTGTTCACGTCGTCGTGCGGCGCCGGCCGGTAGATCAGCACCGGGATCAGGTTCACCACCCGCACGATCCCGGCGGCGTCGGGCTCGCCGTAGATGCTCGCCCCCTTCACCGGAAAGTTGTCGCTGGCGAACAGGCCGGAGTTGCATTCCACGTAGTAGCCGAGCCGGTTCGCGTCCAACCAGCCGAGGGCCCGCTCGACCACGTCCGGGGCCAGCACCTGGTGGTGGACCACCTGGCCGTCGTGCTCCACGTAGCTGCCGTTGCCGCCGATCATCCCGTCGACCCCCAGTTCCCACAGCTCGGGGTAGATCTCCGCCCGGGAGCGGCCGGTGCACAGGTAGACCTGGTGCCCGTTGCCTCGCGCCCGCCGCACCGCGTCGGCCGCGCTGGCCGGGAGCCCGCAACTGTGGTCGACCAGCGTCCCGTCGACATCGAGCAGCAGAATCCGGGGAGGGGTCGATGGCGTCATGCCGCCTATTGTCCCGTCTCCGACGGATCCGCCGCTCCCCTGCCCAGCAGGGGCCGGCCCCGTCATTGGGTGGTGGCGCTTGGACACCCCGCCTCGACAGCGGCTAGCGTGACACCCGACTCATTGGGGCGGTAGCTCAGCCGGTCAGAGCAGGGGACTCATAATCCCTGGGTCGCGGGTTCGAGCCCCGCCCGCCCCACCCGACGAACTACGCCCTGACAAGCCAAGACGCTCCAGCCGCTCAACGCCCCACCTCGGCCACTGGGTTCTGATTGCTAACATCCTGCTAACACCCGCCCTAGATCGCGCCCAGCGCAGCCGCGAAAACCGCTGCCGCAGCTGTCCCATCGGCCGGAATCGCGTGAGCGTAGACCCGGTGCGTCAGGGCCGGATCTGCGTGGCCTAGCCGAGCAGCGACAACATGGACGGGAACCCCGTTCCGCAGCAGAGTGCAGGCATGAGAGTGGCGACATCCATGAAGAGTCAGCCTCGGCAGGCCGATGCCAATCTTCGCCAGTTCGCGATCGATCCGACCGGCCAACTCGTCCGGATCGATCCCCGGGCTACCAGCCCAGATGTCCTGCTCGATCTGCTGGGCCTTCTCGGTTCGCATCTTCTTCTGCACCCGGGCAACGTCCTTCACGAACTCCTTCGAGAGGTAGTCCGGGAGCACGCGGGAGCCGTCCTGCCAGGTGAACATGAGCCCGGTGTCCTGCCACACCTCGCCGGCCTTCAGTCGCTCGGCGGCCTGCTGCTTGCGCCACGCCTTCACGGCCCGGACGGTCGCCTTGTCAATCGCAACCACCCGAACCTCGGACGACTTGGTGTCGGTGGTCACGACCTCTTGGTCGATCTGAGTGGACGACACCGAGACGGTCACCGTGGCTCTGTCGGCGTCGAACGCGTCCCAGGTCAGCGCGCACAGTTCGCCGCGGCGCATCCCTGTGGCTAGAGCGAGCCGCCACACGATCCACCAGCGGCTGCTCTTTGTGGCCGCAAGGAACTGGACCTGCTGCTTGTCGTCCCACACCAGGAGGTCCCGTCGTTGCCGACGCGGTGCCTTGCTGCCCTGCACTGGGTTCACCGAGAGCAGCCGCTCAACGATCGCATCGACGCAGGCGCGACGAAGGATCGCCCGCGTGTACTCCACCGATCGCGGGGACAGCGGCCGGCCGTTCTTGCCGCCGTGGTCTGCGAGGTCAGCCCACAGCGCGGATAGGCGAGCGGGTCCGAGTGCCTGCAGCTTGAGCGTGCCGAGGTTCGGCACCAGGTAGGCGTCGATCTTCGCCTGATAGCTGGCCGCGGTGGACGGCTTCAGGGTCGCCCTGTGGGCCTTCATCCAGGTGGTCAGCCACTCGGCGACGGTGACGTTCTGCGGTGCGACGTAAGTGCCGTCATGGCTGGTTGAGCGGGCCTTGTCGCGGGCGGCCTTGGCTTCCTTGATCGTCTTGAACCCGCCGACCCACCGGGGCTTGGTCCGTCCCGTCTGCGGATCTCGTTCACGAACGACATAGGAGTAGGTGGCACCGCGCTTGATGATGCCATCCTTCATCCTCGGCTTGTTCTGCTCAGCCATCACTCACCTCCTTACTGTCGAGAAGCTCACGTAGTTTCTGACCCAGCTCGCCTCCACGCTGCCCTTGCTTTGGCGCGGGGCTCAGGTACTTCTGCCGCCGGGCGATGCTCACCCAGTCACGCACGGTCTCGACCGGGATGCTGCCCTTCTTGCGATGCTGTTCAGCCTCAAGCCTGCGAGCGACGCGAGCTAGGACTCCCCGCCCCTTTGGGAGTTCGTCGAGATAGGCAATGGCGACGGTCGCGAGGAACTCTTCAGTGAGCGGTGGTCGTCCAGGGCGTCTCTTCTCGGCCACGTCTGGCCCATCGTCACGGGCGTCGTCGCGTCCCCAGCGGAGAAGCATCGCCCAACTGGCGCTCTCATCGGGGATGAGAAGACCGTCGTTGGCCTCCCCGATCACCGTCAGGCCTCGGGCTCTCGCGTCGGCTTCCTTCTCGATGAGGTTCTCTCGGGCCTCCCATGCGGCAGCGCAGATTCCTGCTGGTGACAGCTCGCGGAGGATGTTCGCGGTGACACCACTGGCAGGTGCGGCACGCCCGGCGGCCTCGATTGTCAGGCTTCGCACTACAAGTGCCGAGCCCTGGTCAGCAAGCACCCACCTCACAAGCCACGCCTTGTCTGACGATTCCTGTTCCCAGATCACCGTGGCGTCGCTCCGCGACTCAGCCTCTGGCGGGGTTACCTTGTCAACTTCAGCTCTGAGCCGCTTTTCCCAGGTGAGCACCGACTGCATCGCCCTGCGTCGATCGCGTCGGATCGCCGGCGGGTAGCGGTCTTCGCTGCCGGGTGAGTCGATCGTCCCGGCTGTACCGAATCTTCCCATGGGTCTATGGTGGCAAGCTGTCGCCAGTTTGTCAACAGTTGTGCGCATCTATCGTTATAACATGTGGAATTATCGCGCTGGCTTTGCCAAACGTTGTTATCCACTCGGTCGCGCGCCACATTGGAAATATGAGCGTGATGATTGATGCAACACACACCGGATTGGTTGCCAAGGCACTCCGGATTCGTTCACTCCCGGCACCATCCATGCGCCGGGCGCTCCGGCAGAACGCCAACCTGCCCATGGAAGACATCGCCGCCGAACTCGGCGTGACCCGTCAGACCGTCAGCAACTGGGAGCGGGGCGTCCGCACCCCTCGCGGTCAGCATCTCGAACGCTACCTGTCGGTGCTCAACGATCTACGGCGACTCGAAGAGGCGGCAGCATGAGCATCGAACTCAGAATCCCCGAGGAACTACGCGGGCGCATCGTTGTGCCCGTGCCCATCGCCGGACGAGCAATCGGGCTTGGTCGAGATGCCAGCTACGCCGCAGCGGCTCGAGGAGACATCCCCTCACTGCGGATAGGCCGGCGGTTGGTTGTCCCCGTGCCACAGTTCCTTCGCCTCCTTGGCATCGACATCCAGGAGGCGGCGTGAGTAACAAGCACGAGCCCATGAAGGGGGCACCGCCGGGGACGCAAGATCGCCCCGCCCGAGATGGACGAGGCGATCAGAAAGCACTTTCGCCGGGTGCTACGACGGACACTACCACGCAGAGCCACGCCGGCCCCGAGATCAGGCTCGACGGTGAGGTACCGATGAGCCGGCGTCGACCCCTCGCGGACATAAAGTCCAACTACGCACTCGCCACCGAGACCGCCAGAGATGCCTGGGCTTCCGGGCAACCCATACTCGCTACCCGCTGGCCCGACGTCACCCTGTGGCAACTGGGACGCGCCTCCTGCCTCACGCCGACCATCCCCTCGGACGCATCCGCAGAGCTGCGCGACTGGGTTGAGCGGCGCGTGCTGTCGAACCTGCTTGGCCACTGCCCAACCTGCGCGGCGTCGGTATCGGTCCGATCGACAGGTCGGTCAGAGATACGCCACGAGCCCTTCTGCGACCTCGCAGACGAGGAGGCCACAGCATGACGACCGAACCCTGGTACGACGGGAACCTCCTTGATGTCGCCGCGACTCTCGATCATGCTGACGACTGGTGGCGATCCTGCGCAGACAAGGCGTTGCGGACACTGGCCCATACTGGGAGGCCGTTCACTGCCGACGACCTGAGCGAGCTGGGCGTCCCGGACCCTGATCACCCGGGCCGATGGGGGGCGCTGTTCGCGGGTGCGAAGGCCGCCCGGCTGATCGTGCCGGTCGGGTATCGGCCGAGCACACGTCCGACCCGGAACGGTGGCGTGTGCAGGGTGTGGATTGGGAGCCAGGCACCATGACCGGACTAGCGACAGATCAGCCGAGCGTCATCCTGGAGATCACCGAGGACAAGACGCCCGCAAGTACCTGGCCACCTACGTCCCCCGCGGCGTCCAGCATCGAGCGCAACTTCGACTTCTTGACCGGGTCGGGTTCGCGGTCGACCGCCTGCGCAAGCAACTCAAGGAAGTCGGCCGTTGCCTGCTCACGGCCTCGATGCAGGCCCGTCACCACGTATGCGTGGCCGGTGATCCCGCTAACGAGGTATGCGTCTCCACTGCCCTTGTACTGCACCTTGTTGAGGTATCCCGCCCTGTTGAGGGCTCGAATCGCGTGCTGGACATCATCCTCTGAGAGCTCCGCCTCCCGGGCGATCTGTCCTGGCGCAACCGGCTTGCCTGCGTCGGCGTACTTGGCGATCACGATCAGGACCGGCAGATCACGCCAGCCCCACACGTCGGCCAGCTTCTCGACCATGCTCTCTCCTCATATTCGGTCCCCACGTCTGCCGCTCAGAGTAGGGCTTCAGGGGTCTATCAGCGGACGCAGAGAGGCCATGCGATGAGCGGCAACCCAGCCCTGTACACAGTTGAGAACGCCCATCTGTTCGGCCTCCAACGCCCGACCGCTGCCGAACACCGCAGCATGCAGCGACGCGCAATGGCGAGCCTCCTCACAGAACCCGACCAGTTCTGGCAGCAGGTTGCCCGGCGCGTAATCCAGGAAGTACTTGCGGAGGCGCTGCCGGACACCTGGCTCCGCCGGGCCGAGCAATTCCAGAAAGTAGGCACGCCGTCCGCGGATGAAGCGGCGAAGAACTGCCGGCGGCATGCCTGGCTGCTCGCGACACGGGGCATGCCGGACGATCTCGCCTCTGAGGTGGAGGAAGTTCTCGATGTCGTCTTCGGCCCAGTTCAGGCGGCAGCCTGATGACCGCCACCGTCTACAACCGTCCGGGTGAGTACGCCCCACCAGTCGACCCTCCTGAAGAACTGGAAGCACTCGCGAGCGACGACCAGCCCCGCGTCGGGACTCTGTGGGATCAGCGGCCGGTCCTCGGCCACATCCGCGACTTCGCGCTGGCGCGCATGTGCTCACCGGCGGCCGTCCTCGGTGTCGTGCTGCTGCGCGCCCTAGCCGTGATCCCGCCCGCGGTCGCCCTACCACCCCTGATCGGCGGCCCCGGCAGCCTGAACCTTTTCGTCGCGCTCGTCGGCCCACCCGGGGCGGGTAAGGGCGCCGCCGAGTCCGCTGGCGCGGCAGCAGTCCACCTAGGCGACGTCTACACCACCACCGTCGGCTCCGGCGAGGGCATCGCCCACCAGTACGCCCACCGGGAGCGCGGCGAGGTCATCGTCGACCGCGACTCTGTGCTGTTCTCCGTCCCTGAGGTCGACGCGCTCGACGCGATCGGTTCGCGGCTCGGCGCAACCCTGATGAGCCAGCTCCGTTCTGCGTTCTCCGGCGAGGCCCTCGGCTACAGCTACGCCGACCAGTCACGCCGCCTCCCAATCCCCCGCCACTCCTACCGCCTCGGCATGATCGTCGGCGTCCAACCAGAGAAAGCCAAGGCCCTCCTCGACGACGCCGACGGAGGCACACCACAGCGCTTCATCTGGCTACGAGCGACCGACCCGCAGATCTCCTCAACACCACCGCAAGCACCCGAACCGGTTACCATCGCGCCACTCAACTGGGGCACCGTCCCCTACGACATCCACAGCGGCCTACGGATCCTGACCGTCCCCGACTGCGTCCGCACCGACATCCTGGAAGCCCACGCCGCCCGGGCCCGGGGCGAAGGACACGCCCTCGACGGACACGCCCTGTTCGCCCGCGAGAAGGTAGCCCAAGCCCTCGCCGTCCTCGAAGAACGCCTCACAATGACCGAAGACGACTGGCACCTCGCCGGCGACATCATGCGACTGTCAGACCACACCCGGACCGCCACGGAGGCCGCGATCACCCGCGCTCAAACGGCCCGGCGCGCTGCCGCGATCGACTACCAGGTCCAGATCCAACTACGCGCCGACGACTCCGCCCACCAGCGCAAAGTCGAGCGAGTCGCCCGGCTTATCGCCAAACGCGTCGGCAACGCCCCCGACACCCAGCTACCGGCGAACCGGCTCCGGAAGTCGATCGACTCGGGCAGCCGTGACGTGTTCGAGGAAGCTCTCACCCTGGCCGTCGACCAAGCCCTCGTGGACGTCGTCGAAGTCGACGGCGGGCGGATCGTGAAGGCGGTGCTCGGATGACCCAACAGACCCCGTGGCGGAAATCGCCACCCCTCGCGATGGGAAGGGTGGCGGAAATCGCCACCCCACCATCGAAAACCGAGAGTTACCGATATACCGACAAAACTCGAAATCGCTCTGACAAGGACAAACAACCAACAAGGGGCATTCACGTAAACGCGCGAGGCCACATTCAGAGTCGGGGGGTGGCGAAAACCGCCACCTCCGCCACCCCCCAGCCAGAAACCGCCACCCCACCACAGACAGGACCCCACGACATGCCAGAACCACTCATCGGAGCGATCGGAGCGATCTCAAGGATGACGGTCGCTGCGCCCTATCTCATGGATGAACGGAGATCCCACTGATGGCTCAGCGATGCACGGCGAAGGCGAAGCAGACCGGCGAGCGCTGCAAGCGGTTCACACGGCCCGGCGCGACGGTGTGCTACATCCACGGCGGCGCGATCCCGCGGGTGAAGGAGGCTGCTCGGCGTCGGGTGGCTGAGCAGGCGGCCAGGAAGGCGGCAGTACAGCTCAGTTTGCCGGTTGATGTGTCCCCGGATCAGGCGCTCCTCGATGAGGTGCAGCGGTGCGCCGGTCTGGTGGCGTTCTATGAGGCGAAGGTCCGGGAGATTGCCGACGCGGACCCGCAGGAGCTGGTCTGGGGCGTCACCCGGGACGGAAAGGACGGCCCCGTCTACGAGGCCAAGACCAACGTCTGGCTGAAGCTGTGGAACGAGGAACGCGACCACCTGGTCGAGGTTTCCGCGGCGACGCTGCGGGCTGGCGTGGAGGAGCGCCGGGTGCGGCTGGTTGAAGCTGAGGGCCTCCTGGTTGCGTCCGTGATCCGGCGGGTTCTCGACGCGCTCCACCTGACACCCGAGCAGGCCGCTCTCGTCCCGACCGTGGTGCCGAGGGAGCTGCGGAACCTGACCACAGACTCGACGCCGGTGCAGGATCCAGTCCGCCGCGGGTGGACGCCTCGTGTCATCGGGCCGGGTGATGCGTCATGACCACGAGTCAAGGCGTGGCCCAGCGGAGCCGGCAACGTAGCAGAGCGTTAGCAGACCCTGCATTAACTAGGAGAAACGATGCCCAGAACGGATTGGATATCCCTTGCCCGACCTCGACCAACCCGGCCAGGGAGGCTTGATATGGCCCTGCATCGATCCGGGCGTGACCGTCAGCGTGAGGATCACCTGAGCCGCCGGCACTGCCTGTCCTACAACGTCCCTCCCCGGCGAACCATCACACAACCCTCGAGGAAGGAGGAACCGAACCATGAGAACTCATGACGCATGGGGAGACCCGCTCCCGGCACGGAAACCGGCCCAGGACCGCCGAACACGCTCCGGCGTGACCAACGAGTCACAAGACGCCTCAGGACGCCGCACACGCGACCCATGGGGCGATCCGATCCCCGAATCGAAGCGTCGCCCGGCTACTGAGGCCGCTAAGACACCACAGTCCCCTGCACCAGCGGCCAAGGCTGCCGAAACGAGCAAGCCGGCCGGCCTAGCCGCGCACGACCACTACCCGGGCCGGAAGTGTCCGGTGTGCGACGGCTACACCGTCAGCCGGCCCGCGGCGCCCGGGGGGATCGAAGCTGCCCGTCTGGGTCGTCAGCGAACCGTCACCACCGAAACCGCCCACATCGAGAGGAACCCGAGATGATCACCAACCCGTTCAGCAGTCCGACCGACCGCCTCACGAAGGCCACCGACAAGCGAGACAAGTGGCGCGACAGCCTGGCCGACCTGGAGACCCGGTTGGGCGACGCCCAGGCCCAGCAGCCGGACGACCCGTCCGAGGTCGAGGCGATCGCCACTACCTTGGCGACCCTTCAGCACCAGGTGCGGATCACCGCGGCGTCCCTCGCCTCGGCTGAGGCGGCTGTCGAGGCCGCAGCCAAGGCGGTCGCGGCTGCGGAGGCTGATGCGCTCGAGGCCCAGGTCCGGAAGGCTGAGGCCGAGTTGGCTCGGCATGACGCCAAGCGCGACGAACTGCGCACGGCTCTGGAGGAGTACACCGGCCGCCGGTGGCAGGTGGTCGAGCTACCCGGCAACGTCGGGTGGATCGGTGGGGCGCCGGAAACGCACATCAAGTCGGCCACCGCCCGGAAGAGGGCCGCGCTCGTGGCGAAGGTCGCCGATCTGACCAAACGGCAGCGGGTCCTGCGGCTGGAGGCCGAGGGCATGCCTGATCCGGCCGTGGAGGCCGCTCAGCGGGCCGTGGAGCGCGCCGCCGAGCAGCAGGCGCACCAGGACCGGATCGCGGCGGCTCAGGCCGAGTTGGACGAGATCGCCGGCAGGTATGGGATCAGGGCGGGTCAGCTGGAAGTGGCTGTGAACGAGTTCTACGCCGTGCCCGCCTACCAGGTGGAGGCTGCGCTGCGGTCGGTGACTGGGCAGCGAGCCAACGATCTGCGGCGGGTCGGGGAGATTGCTGACCAGGCGAGCTTCGCCGCTCTGGTGGGGCACTTCGACCATCTGCGGGCCGTTGAGGAAGCGGCCGAGAGGAGGGCTGATGCTGAGGAGGCTCAACGGCGGATCGATGAGCAGATGGCCGCCGCGGGGCACCAGCCGGTCGTAGTCGTGCCCGGGTTCATCAACCTGCCGCTCTCCGATACCGACGGCACCGAGTCCGCAACGTCCGAAGCCGTCGAGCCCGTCCCGGCGGCGTAGACCCTGAACCGCCTCTCGGCGGCCGGTGACACGGACTGCGCCGGTAGAAACCACCGAGAGGCAAGGCGCAATCAGGTTGGGTCTGGGCGCGCCGACTCGGCCCGGCTGCCTCCTCCAGCCGGGCCGGGCACCCAACCAGCCGACCAGAGCCACACGAGACGAGGAGCCCACGATGGCCACGAAGCGCAGGAAGCCGATCCAAAAGAGCCGCAAGAAGGCTCGTGCCAGGAAGCAACTGGCCCCGACTCCGCATTGGACGGAGACGATGGACCCGTTGCGCCGACTGGTCCTGTGCGGCCAACTCGAGTTGCTCCTGACCGACCTCCGTGAGCAGATCGCGAACCTCCCCACCACCCCATCCCGAGAGGAGCACTGACCAATGTCGTCACGTTCAGTAGAGGTCCGGCTTCGGGCCAACGTCTCACAGTTCACGTCCGCGATGGACAGCGCCGCCCGCTCAGCGAAGCAGGCAGCAGCCGACACCAAGTCGAGCTGGGATGACGCAACCAGCGGCGCCAAGAAACACCACGCCGAACTCGACCGGGTCGGCACCGGCATGCTCAAGGCCGGTGCACTGATCGCCGGCGGCTTGGCGGCTGCGACGAAGGCCGCAATGTCGTGGGAGTCCGCGTTCGCTGGCGTGCGGAAGACCGTGGACGAGCTCGACCCGGCGTTCGCTTCACTCGAAGGTCAGCTGCGTGCGATGGCTCGCACCATGTCGACCAGCCACGAAGACATCGCCGCCGTAGCAGAAGAAGCGGGCGCGCTCGGCGTATCTACCGGCGATATCGCGGAGTTCACCCGTCAGATGGTGATCCTGGGCGAGACGACCAACGTTACGGCTCAGGAGGCCGCAACGTCGATGGCGCAGTTCATGACGATCATGGGCACCGCACCGGACAAGGTCGGAAACCTGGCTGCGGCTCTGGTTGATTTGGGGAACAACGGTGCGTCGACGGAGGCGCAGATTCTGGAGATGTCGCAGCGGATTGCTGGCGCCGGCCGGGCCGTTGGGCTCACTGAGGCGCAGGTGATGGGGTTCGCGTCCGCGATCGCGTCGACCGGTATGAATGTCGAGGCGGGTGGGTCGGCTATCAGCCGGGTGTTCACGAAGCTGGACCGGATCGTCACCTCCGGCGGCGCGAAGCTCCAGACCATCAGCGACCTGGTTGGCACCGACTTCGCCACCGCGTTCCGAAGCGACGCCTCCAGCGCGGTCACCATGCTGATCCAGTCCCTCGGCCAACTGCAAGATCAGGGCGGCTCAGTCACCGGGTTCCTCGACGAACTCGGAATCAAGCAGATCTACGAAACCGATGTAGTGCGCCGTCTCGCCGGCGCGCACACGCTCCTGGCTGACCAGTTGGGCATGTCCGGCCAGGCCATGGACCGTGGCACCGCCCAACTCGAGGAGTACGCCAAGCGTGCCCAGACTACGGAGTTCCAAACCAAGGCCGCGTGGAACAGCATCAAGGACGCCGCGATCGACGCCGGCAACGACATGCTGCCCTTAGTGGAGGATGCCACGCAGCAGGTCGCGCTGCTCGCACAGACGTTCCAAGACATGCCCGGCCCCGTCCGCTCCGCCGCCGTGTCCCTCGCCGCGGTCACAGCGGGCTCACTGCTCCTTGGTGGCGGGATCTCCAAGGGCGTCGTCATGGTCAAGAACATGATCACGTCGATGGGCAACCTTGGCGTCAGCGCCGGCAAAGCGAAGCTGGCGCTCGGTGGGCTCGGCCTAGCGCTGGGCGTCGGCGCGATCGCATACGGTGTCTGGGCCGATGCCGCAGCCCGGGCCGAACAGAACGCGGAAGACTTCGCCGCGAGCCTGCTGGTGATCGACGGCAAAGTCGTCACCACGGCCGCCACGTTCGACAGCGTGAACCAGAAGATGGTCACGATGAAAACCGGCATGCTCGGCTGGGGACCAACCGTGGCCGACCTGATGGACAACCTCGGTGTCTCGGCGGGTCTCGCACAGGACTACATCCTCGGCACCGCCGGCGCCACAGAGCGGCTCCTGGACGCCATGGGCGGCGGACCGGGCGCGTCCGACCTGATCGCGGGTCTGACCGAGATCCGCGAGAGCATGACCGAAGCCCAGAAGCAGGCCCTACAGAAGGCCGTCGCGGACCAGACCGCCGGTGCGCAGGCGACCCAGCACGCCGACTCCATGCGCAACGAAGCCGGCGCCGCCCGATCGGCCGAGACCGCCATGGCCGGCTACACCGACGAACTCCTGGCCGCCGGTGACGCCCAGTTGGGGCTTCGTGGTCACCATCGTGCTTTCGAGGCTGCGATCGACGCCGCAGCCGAGGCGGTGAAACGGAACGGGAAGACCCTGGACGACAGCACCCGGAAAGGCCGAGAGAACGGTGAGGCCCTCGACGCGATCGCCGCGTCCGGCAAGGCGGTGGTGAACGATCTGCGGAACATGGACGCGCCACTGGATGAAGTGCGAGCCGCGATGTCCACCGCCCGTAGCGAGTACATCGCCGCCGCGGAGGCCATGGGGATGGGCAGTGAGAAGGCGAAGGGGCTCGCCGACGACCTTGGCCTGATCCCGAGCGAGATCTACGTGAAGGTGAAGACCGACCTGGACCCGTCCGGGATCAACGCTTGGAACGCGTGGCAGCCGAAGTCGAAGACCGCAAAGATCTACACGACACCCGGCGGGCGGAAGTTCACGGGCGAGGCGGACGGCGGGATCCTCACCACAGGTACCGGTGGCCGTCTGATGCGGACGTATGACGATGGCGGTCTGGCGTTGCCGCCGATCGGTATGCAGCAGCCGCGGATCGAGCACAACCGTGGCGAGCGGGGCATCCAGTGGTCTGAGACCGGCGCCGGCCCCTGGGAGGGGTTCGTGTCCGGGCACCCCGGGAAGCGGCAGCGGTCCCGTGCCGTCACCGAGGACATCGCCAACCGGCTCGGCGGGGACGTCATGTGGCGGACCGCCGCGGACGGCGGCATCCTGGGCGGCGCTCCGTCGCACAACGGTCAGACGCTCGACTACTGGAAGGATGCGCTCCTCAGCCCCCTGGAAATGACCCGGCTCCGCATCCGGATCCGGGATCTGGAACGCGACCTGAAGGCCAAGGAGAAGTACGGCAAGGGCAAGAAGAAGAAGACCCGCCTGAAGCTCCGCGGACTGGACCGCACCGAGGCGAAGCAGGAACTCGACGAGCTCAAGAAGCAGTTGGCGGACGCGAAGACCGCGGCGAATCTGGACGCCTCGAAGCTCGGCACCCTCGAGGAACGCGTCGACGCGTGGGACAAGGCATCATCGGCAACGTCCGGGTGGGCCGGGTTCGGCGGGTTCAACGCGTCGCCCAACCAGCACACCAACGCCAACGGCGACGTCTGGTACACCCCGACCACCGGCGCCGACTACGCCAGCCAGTTGAAGAAGCACCTCGCGGATACCGAGAAGTTCGCGGGGGAGGTCAAGGCGCTCCGCGGCGCGGGGGCGTCGGACGAGTTGATCGCGGCGGTTGAGCAGGAGGCCGAGAAGGATCTTGGCGCCGGGATCGCGATGGCCGACGCGTTCTTGTCGGATCGGACAGCGTTGCGGTCGGTGAACGACTCGTATGCGCGGCTGTCGGCGGTGACGGGGAACGCGACCGCTGCCGCCGCGGCGGCGAAGGGTGTACCTGCGGCGTCCATGGCTGCCGGTGTTGGGGCGGTTCAGGCGACCATCGCGGACGGCGCGATGGCCAAGGCCCTACAGGGGGTCGCGCTGACGCTGATGGTCGACGGGAAACCGATCCGGGCGATCGTGCGCGCCGAAACCAGCGCCATGGCCGCCACGGTGCCGTACGCGACGGGAGGCGTCCTCTGATGGGTACCCTGACCGCGACCTTCGACCAGGTCCGCGCTGCCGTGAACCTGGTGGTGGACGGTGCGTCGTGGTCCGTCGTGCCGTCGACGGTGACGATCACCTGGACCGCGCCCGGTGTGGAGGCGACCAAGGTCCGCGGATGGATCCGCACGGTCAGCCTCCGCCCTCACCCCCGGCGACGCGTAGACTGCGCTCCGAGAACAGACGTTCACACAACCACATGAACCCCCGTTCATCAGGGGCGGTGGCAACTCCGCGGGTAACCTCTGTCTCGTCGAGCTCGGCATCGTGGGTGAGTAGCCCTGCCGGCAGGGGATCCTCAACGAGCTTGATATGGGCCGTGAGACCGATAAGGAACTGGCCACTCTCGTTACGGAGTTCGCCGGCAATGGCGTTCTGGCTCTCCGCGTTCGCTCTGCCCGCCCAATCTGGGCGCTCGCTAGCTACATAGAGATCGAGTGCCGCGAAGTAGCCATCGGGCGGTGCGTCAACGATCCCGCCGATCATGCCAGGTGCGATCGATCCGGCTGGTGGACCGAACCGGGCTGAGGGGTGCAAGAAGGTGTCAGCAGGGACGGCGATCCGCACAACCTTCGTCATGCCGTTCGGAAGCTCCCACCCAGTGAACCAGTACGGTACGGCGTCAGGATCAGCGACTCGGTAGTGCGCCTGGGGAGTGCTGTGGTCTTGGTCGATTTTGAAGCCCGGCCGGAGACCAGGTCTCGGGTCTGGGCCGTGAATGCTGATCTTGAAGTCGCCGATCTGGCGGCTGCGAGCCTTCACATAGAACGAAGTCCCCCGAGACCAAATCCGCCACACGAACCCGTAGTAGGTCGGATCTCGTTGGCCGACCAAAAAGTAGAAGCCCTCTAGCTCGGCGGGTTCAGCGGTCGACGGATCGTCTGGCATGTAGGCATCCAAACACAAGGCGCAGGCGGCCCCGATGCCGAAGCGCCGAGGCCGCTTGCTAGAACTACTACGTCAGCGACGCGGCCGCCGCCGACAGAGCCACTCAGCGACTCGGCGAAGGCTCATGGCCGACCACCGATCGGCCGGTTGGTCCCGTCCAGTTCGTCCACAGCGCGCTGGAGGAACGCGATCAGCCGTCGCGCCTCGCCGGTCGTGAAGTAGTACGGCTCCTCGTGCTCATCGAGTTCCAGTTCGAACGTACACGTCGCTTCGTGCCGGGTTCTTCATGGTGCCGGCCGGGTAGGTGCCGTGGAAGTAGGGCCGGGCGAGTCCGATGTGCGTGTGGGCCACGAACCCGTCAGCCGTCTGGCTCTGGACGTGGCCGGCGGTGGCGGCGCACCAGAGTCCGTGGTCCGCGACCGGGTTGCCTCCCGGTTCGGAGACGAAGTCAGTCTGGACATAGCACCACTTGGTGCAGGTCCCGTAGACATCACGGAAGCCGTCGTTGCGGGTGTGGTCCATCTTCTTCGGGGTCGCGACCGGCTCGACAACGAGCGGTTCGGGTTCGGTGAGCAGCCTGGAAGCGGCGGACAGTTCGCGCGCGAGTTTGGCGATCTCCGCGCCGTCGCTGAGCCAGAGGTCGTCGCGCACGTCGAGGGCCAGCGCAGCGGGTTCGTCTTCGCCCTGCCAGAGGAACATGTCGACCCCTTCGGGGGTGTCGAACGGGTGCACGTGGGACGCGTCCTTTGTGTTGTGGCGGGTGCACCAGGTCGGGCAGCCGGTGGGTGTGGTTGTAGCGTGAGACATAGGTCCCACTCCTTCCTGTGAAAGGTGTTGGATTCAGGCCCGTCCGTGGTGTTCGAGCACCCGGGCGGGCCGCCTGCTATTCAGTTGTAGGTCTGTGTACTACGAGGCGTCGAGCCGCCGGATTTCGTGGGCTGACACCCGGTAGCGGGGGCACCTGGGGGTGCCGAAGTTCTTCGCCCGGATCTCGCCGCAGCGGATCTTCCGCCACACCGTGGTGAGCGGCAGCTGGTAGTGCTCCGCAACCTGCTCCGGCGTCCACCAGGCCCTTGGTGACTGCACGTCAGGGGTCTTGATGTAAACCTTGGGTGGCAGAGACATGGCCTGTTTCCTTCCTGCGTCAGTGAGCTGGCTGCTGTTCGATGAGCCGGACCGTGCTGAAGGAGATGCGGTAGCGGCTCCCGTTGCGTGTGCCACGACTGACGTTGATCGCCGGGATTTCACCGGTGCGGCACCGCTGCCGGATAGTCCACTCCGACATCCCGAAGTGCTCCGCGACCTCGCGAACCGTCCACCAGGGCTTGTGACCGTTCATCCCGCTCCTCTCGATGGGATGGACGGTAGCTGTCGAGGCTGACAGTTCCTGGCTGCTAACGGATCTGCTATCGGACCGACCCGAAGCAGGCCGGACGCACCCGTATAGAAGTGACCAGGCAGACCACGGTTCCGGCTTAACCCGGACGCTGCCGAACCAGTCAGGACGGCACTGGACAGACTCATAATCCCTGGGTCGCGGGTTCGAGCCCCGCCCGCCCCACCAGCAGATTTGTGTTACTTCGCCTGATGGTTGACGTTCGGGCTTCGGTTGATGCTTGTCGGTGTTTCGGTTGATGGTTGACACCTACTTCGGTTGATCCTTGACACTCCCGTATGCGGGAGATGAGTGTGGCGGAGCAGCGGTATCAGGCCGTGTTGGCTGTGATCAGCGACGGCGCGACGGTGACGGAGGTGGCGGCCCGGTTTGGGGTGTCACGGCAATCGGTGCACGCTTGGCTGGCTAGGTACGAGGCTGGTGGGCTGGAGGGCCTGGTGGATGGGTCGCATCGGCCGCGGTCGTGTCCGCATCAGATTGGTGCCGAGGTCGAGGTCGAGATCGTGAGTCTGCGGCGGCAGCATCCGGGCTGGGGGCCGCGCCGGCTGGTGTTCGAGCTCGGTAAGCGTGGGGTGGTCCCGCTGCCGTCGGAGTCGGCGGTGTATCGGGCACTGGCCCGGTTGAACCTGATCGATCCTGGGCGGCGGCGCCGGCGGGATCGGCGGTGGAAGCGCGACACGCCGCGCTGCGGCAGAGCGACTGGCGCCTCACTAGGATCCCTCTTTGACGGCAGGCTCCTGCCGCCTGCGGGATGTCAGTGCCGCGCCCTAGCCTGCCGCTGTGAATGAAGCGATTTCGACCTTCGCCCCTGGCCTTCTCGTCGCCTTGGCTCCGGCCCTCGTAACGATCGCGTGGCAGTTGGTGGTGAAGCAGCGCGAGAGTCGCCGACAGCGGAGCGGGCGCTTGCTCAAGCTCTTCCTCGACCTCCGTAGCGAGGCCGAGGCCATCACCTATCAGGGAGTGTTCACCAACGCGCATGCGAGTGCGGTCACAAAGACGACGAACGGCATTGCCCTCCTTCTGGGGTTCCTTCAGCCGTTCGACCTGACAAGCATGTCTAGGGAGCTCACCGCACGCCTGTCACGCGTCACACGTATCGCGAACGAACTCCTCGCGATTACAGAGAACGAATCGACCCACGTGGCGGTGAGGCGGACAGTCGAGGCCGCCACGCGGGTCCTCGAGTGCTACATGGCTCCGAAGGAGACTCGCTCTGCACTTGTGCGGCTGGCATCCTCACGGCCACCCCTCGACGAGGCGAAGGCCGAGGCGCGAGTTGCGGCGATGAATCTTGCCTTCCGAGAACTTGAACCCATCCTTGCTGTGCCACACCGGTCGGGATGGCACCGACGTGATTGGCCGTAGGTCGCCAAGGCCTCGACCGGCGCCCAGCCACCTCCCAACCATCGGGCTCACCGCGCGATGTCGCAACCGCGCCCGCTTGAGTTTCGCTGGCGACCCAGACCACAGAACTACAGATTCCATGTAGTTTCTGCGGCAGGCGGCAGCGATTGATCTCGACCGTCACGCAGTCAGCCGAACGGATTCATCACCGCCAGGTCGGTGATGACCTCGAAGTCGCGGACGTTCCGCGTGGCCAGCTGGTGACCGCCGGCGAGACAGATGCCGGCTATCTGCGCGTCAGCAAGGCTCATCGGCCGGCCCGCTGCCTCCGTGGCGATCACCACGCGCGCCGTCGCCTTCGCGGCCTCCATGTCATAGACCAGGATCGCCTCCCGGAATGCGGTGACCTGGCCCCGCCAGCGCTGTTCGAGTTGTCGGCGACGCTTGCCGATCGGAAGCCGGCCGATCCCCCGCTCGATCTCCTCGACCGTCACAACACAGATGGTGAGGTCCGCGGGACCAAGCGAACCGGCCCACGACAACACGCCAGCGTCGGGCTCATCGCGCATGAACTCCGACACCACGTTGGTGTCGGCGACAATCACGACAGATCCACCCGACGTGGCAGGTCCGTCCTCGGCTCCAGCGACAGCTCGACCCCGCCAACCTCTGACATCGCGGTGTACAGCGCAAGCAGAAAGTTCTCCTCCGGCAGGTCGACAGTCGCATCAAGGATCGCGCGAACCTCGGCCTCTACCGACCGGCCGTGCTTGGCAGCCCGGCCTCGCAACCGGGCGTGCGTGCGCTCATCGAGCTGCCTGATCGTTAGGGTCCCCATGACGTCCACCTCCTGACAGCAATGCTAGCACCAGCTGGTCCGCTCGGCCGGATCTGGCGTCGTCGGCGACGCATACCCCCACCTCTCACGCACTACCTCATGTGGGTATCCAGCGACCCAGGGATACAGCAAAGGCGCGGTGCACCGCCTGATGCGAGGACACCCTGAAGGGCAACGGCGACAGCCCGCGGGTGTTCGTGCGCGGGCTGGCGCCGGGCAGCCCGACCTGATCAACGCCCATCTAGCTACGCCTCGCCTACCCCGACTCAGGAGTGGTAAGCGTCGCGGCGATGAACGATCGAGACGACCTCAATAACCAGGCGTTGGTCGACAATCCGGTAGATGACGCGGTACTCGCCGCGGCGAGCAGCAAACAGTGGGGCGAGCGGCTCACGAAGCGGCTTGCCGACCCTCCGGGGATCTTGGGACAACGGCCCCACGATGAATTCGAATGCCGCGGTTGCGATCTTCTCGGGGAGTTCGCGCTCGAGGGCACGCCGGGCAGAGCGGGTGAATACGACCTCGTAAGGGCCGGGCATCGGGTTAGCTCCTGCGGGCAGCCAGTGCGGCGCGGACCTCGTCGGCTGTAAAGACCTCACCGGCCTCAAGCTCGGCGAGCCCATGCTGGATGGCCACGACCTCGTCCGGATTGCTGAGGATGTCGAGCGTCTCAAGCAGGGAGTCGTAGTCGTCAGCGCTCAACAGCACAGCGACGCGGTTGCCGTTGCGGGTCACCTCGAAACGCTCGTGAGTAGCCACCGCCGACTCCACCAGCTTCGACAAGTTCGCCCGAGCCTCTGCCAAGGACAGTGTGGTCATGTACAGAATTCTAGCGCATTGCCCCCTACCCCACCCCTTCCAGAGCCATCCCCGCAGGGCATGTCAAGACCCACGGATACGCATCTCGGACCGCATTCGGAGCCGGTGTCTACTCTCGGGGCGTGCCATACACCCCGAGCCATATCGCCGCCGTCCTACCGCTGCGGGGCAAGGGCGGCGCCGGGCTGCCGCTGGCGGGGCTGGCAGCCGGGAGCATGAGCCCGGACCTGGTCTACTTCCTGCCCACCCCGAACTGGGCGATCGCGGCCCAGACCCACAGTTGGTGGGGCATTCTCACCTGGGATCTGCTGCTCGGCACGTGCCTGTGGCTGGCCTGGCGACTGGCGTCGCACAGCCTGCACGGCCTCGTCCCCGATCCGATCCGGCGTCGCTGGCGCCCGGCCGGTTGGCCCTCTTCTCTCGTCGGGTTCGCGCTGGTGGTCGCGGCCGTGGTGGTGGGTTCGGCCACCCACGTGCTGTGGGACGAGTTCACCCACGTCGGACGGTTCGGCGCCACTCACCTCCCCCTGTTGGCGGCCTCCTACCCGACGCCCATCGGGATGGTGCCGGGCTTCCGTCTACTGCAGTACGCCAGCACCGTGATCGGCCTGGCCAGCGTGGTCTGGGTGGGGCTCCGGCAGCCGGTGGTCTGGGATCCGCCGCGAAGCCAGCCGGCGCTCGCCCGGGCGGCTGCCTGGCTGGTGCCGGCCGGCACCGTCGCCGCGGTGATCGCGCGCCTGACCGTGGTCGACCTCACCAGCCGCCGCGAGGTGACCTTCGCCGCCGCAACCGTGGCTCTCACCGGCGCGATCGCCACCACGGCTTTGCTCTGCCTCGTCCACGCGGTCCGGACGTTCGCCACCCCTCGATAAACAAGAAAGACTCCTTTCGTTTCTCTGGTTTGGCGCCGCGACCGCGCGTAGAGTGCCGGCCATGCGGCTCCGGACCACCTGCGCGCTCGCCTTCGCCTGCCTGCTCACCGCCTGCACCGCTGCGACGCCGAAGCCGGCTCCCAGCGCCCAGGCCAGGCCGCCGTCAACCCCGGCGACCGCAGTCCCTTCGCCGGCACCCGCGTCCGATCTGGCCGAGCCGGGAAAGAAGGAGTTGGCGATGCAGCTGGTCTCCAGCGCCGAGAACTCGTCCCTGGACTGGCGCGCGCAGTACGGCTACCTCGAGGACATCGACGACGGCCGCGGGTACACCGGCGGGATCATCGGGTTCTGCTCGGGCACCGGGGACATGCTCGAGGTCGTCCAGCACTACACCGAGGCCAGCCCGTCGAACCCGCTGGCCGCGTTCCTGCCCGCGCTGCGCACGGTGAACGGCACCGACTCCCACCGCGGACTCGGAAAGAAGTTCGTCGCGGCCTGGCAGGAGGCCGCCGCCGACCCAGCCTTCCAGGCCGCCCAGGATCGCGAACGGGACGAGATCTACTTCGACCCCGCGGTGGCCCAGGCCAAGGCGGACGGACTCCGCGCGCTGGGCCAGTTCGCCTACTACGACGCCATGGTGATGCACGGCCCCGGGGACGATCCGGAGAGCTTCGGTGGCATCCGGGCCGCAGCCCTCAGCCAGGCCGCCCCACCCAGCCAGGGCGGGGACGAGGTCACCTACC
Organism: Propionicimonas sp.; assembly: GCA_049840415.1. Taxonomy (GTDB): domain Bacteria; phylum Actinomycetota; class Actinomycetes; order Propionibacteriales; family Propionibacteriaceae; genus Propionicimonas. The sequence goes on from JASGLB010000005.1 coordinate 48,364, forward strand.
TGAACGCCTTCCTGGACGCCCGGACCGCCGCCATGCGAGCCGAGGAAGCCCACGAGGACACCTCGCGGATCGATGACGCCCAGCGCGTCTTCCTCGCCGCCGGCAACCTCGATCTCGAACCTCCCCTGGTATGGCAGGTCTACGGCGACCCGTACCGGATTGACTGAACGGTCGACCCCGCGTCCGAGCAGCGAATACCACCAAACGGGCCCGCCCAAGCCCGGTCGCTGCTAGCGTCCTTGCCGACTGCCAAGGGGGACTGAACAGTGGCGCGACAATGGAGTAGCGCGGAGACCGCACGCCGGCAAGGTTGGGCCAACCAGGAGAATCACCGTCGACAACAGGAGTACCGACGATCCCACCAGGCGTGGGAGCAGGATGTCCGGCTACTCGACTGGATGATCGCTACCGCCCACTCCGGCGTGGGCCTTCGGGCCGACCAGGTCGGCACGGGGTACGCCCCGAAACACGACGAGACGTTCTACGGTTCGTTTTCCGGCGCGCAGTTGACTGAGGTCAAGCGGAACGCCAGCCCCCCACCCGGTCAGGTTGGCTTCTCATTCCGGGCCAGCCGCGCGCTCAGCGACGCTCAGCGCCAAGCCGAGGAAGCCGAACAACTCCGCACCTCCGGCAACGGCGAGGCAGTGGTCACCAACCAGCGGGTCATCTTCCGCGGCGGCCTGAGCAACCGGGAATGGCGCCTCGACAAACTCCTGCGAATCGAGCATCTGGCCACACGGCCGGTGACGCTGATCCAGGTCAGCAATCGAAAGAGGATCTCTGGCATCTCCTACCCAGCTGAGGAGGCGCCCCGCGTCCGGTTCGCGATCGAACTGGCGGCCTCGGTGCACTTCGGCGCGACAGCCGGTCTGATCGCGGCGCTTCAGTCGGAGCGCTCCGCGCTGGTCAACGCGCGTCCGGCTCCTCCGCCACTGGCGGATCCGGCGGAAGCACCCGCGAGCCGATCCTTCGGCGCCGGCGTCCTACGACTGCTGACCGGGCGCCCCGGCCAGCGACCAGGTCGTCGGATCCTGCACACCGCGGTCGCGGGCGTCGTGGCCATCGGCCTGGTGAACGCCGGCGCCCAAGCCCTGGCCGGCTCAGGCTCACCGCAGTCGATCTCCGCCGCACCACCGAGTCGGAGCACCAGCGCGGCACCGGCCAAACCGTCCACCAGCGCCAATCCCTCCCCCACTGCGTCCTCGACGCCAGTACCCAGCAGGACCCCCACCCCATCCCCGGGACCCACCAGTCCACTGGCGAGCAGCACCCCCACCGAGACCACGACGACACCCGCCACCACACCCCCGCCCCCGCCGACACCGACGCCGACGCCGACGATCAAACCCGACAAGGTCATCAAGAAGTTCAAAGCCGGCTCGAAACCGAGGCCGCCCAGGCTGCTGCCAACCAAGGGCACGTCCTCGGTTCGGATCGGCGCGATCTGTCGGGACGGGAGCTACTCCGATGCGACCGGACGGGGAGCATGCTCGTGGCACAAGGGCGTCAAGGAGTGGCTCTACGAGGAACCGTCCTGGGTCGAGAAGAACAAGGCAAAGAACGCCAAACTCAAGAAGGCCTACAAGGCCAAACTCAAGACCTGGAACGACCTGACAAAGAAGAACCAGCTTCTGACGAAGTACCCGTGCTCAAAGGGGCCGTACCAGAAAGGTTCCCCGGGGTACGCCACGTGGCGTGACACCAATCACAACGGGATCGCCTGCGACCGCTAGCCAGGGGTCAAGGCTACGGTCAGCGGCCGAGCAGCCGGGCCAGGAAGCCCTTCTGATCCGCCTGCGCGGCGTCGAGCTGAGCCTGGGTGTGCTTGCCGCCGCACCATTGGCTGGCCGCCACGCCGGCCTTCACCATGGCCACGTGCTGACCGCAACCGGCCCAGGTCGTCTTGCCACAGATCCGGCACTCCACCGCTCGACACATCGTGACTCGTCCTTTCGTCGCTCGATCCTCACTATACCCCCCGGGGTATTTATGACGTCAAGCCGGCTCACGCACGACTTCGCCGGGCACTGGTCACGACGGATCACCGACGAGCACCGCCTGGTCTGCAACGTGACGGACACCGAGATCCGATCGCCGCCTGCCGCTACCACTACGGCCGTTGCGCAGTCACACCTCGCCGAACAGGTCGTCGGCGATCTCCGCCAGCGTCACGCCGTCGGTCAGCTGAAAAGCCCGAAGACCCGCTGCCCGCGCGGCAACGATGTCCTTGGCGTAGTCATCACCGATCATCACGGTCTCCCCAGCGCTCGTCCCCAGACCCGAACAGGCCAACTCGAAAGCCCTGGGGTCGGGTTTGGCGCAACCCAGCGCCGACGATGCGAACAGTGCGAGCCCCGGCACGGCAAGCCCGATCGCAGCCAGCTTGTCGCCCTGCTGCGACTCGTCACCATTGGTCAGAACGCCAACCCGACACCCCGCCGTGAACGCCCGCGCCACGATCTCGGCGGCCCCGGCGACTGGCCGCCAACTGCGCCGATAGAGCTCCTGATAGGCGGCGAACAGTTCGTCAGCAGCTTCGTCGTCAAGGTTGGACAGTGTTGGCGCAAGCGCCCGAACCCGCAACCGGCGCTGCTCCTGGAACGTGCATTCCCGTTGCTCGAACATCGTGAAGTAGCGCGCTTCCAGCAACCGCCAGCGCTCCACAGCGGTGGCCGCATCCAGCGAGACCCCAACGATGCGCGAAGTCCACTCCTGGACGGCCGCGTCCGCGGCACCGCGGTGATCCAGCAGCGTGCCATCCAGATCGAAAAGCACGCCGCGCGGTTTGCCAGTCACATCAAGAAACGGTTCCACGAAATGTCGGTCGCAAACAAACCAGCCCTTGGCAATCACCGTTCGCCGAGCTAAATTGCTAGTATGCAGTCAAACCAGCAAACCGGCGAACCCAAGACGCAGTTCAACGTCTATCTGCCCGCTCCACTGATCCGACGGGTGAAGCACCGGGCGATCGACGAGAGCCTGTCCCTGTCAGCGCTGGTCGAGAAGGCACTGATCCACTACCTGGACGCCGAGGAGGCAGACCGATGATCACCGTCCAGCCGATCCGCTATACCCCGCACCAGGACGAATGGCACCGGCTCGCCCAGCTTCTCGGCTTCCGGCCCGCCTTCGCGCCGACTCCGCAGTGGTCGGAGTTCGACGGACGCGGAATCCTGGCCATTCACCACGCCTCCGCCGACGACCAGCACGCCGGACGAACCGACCTCCACCTGCTCAGCGACGATCTGGACGAGACCGAGTCCCGCCTGGCGGCGGCGGGCTTCACCCCCACCACCAAGCTGCTGGACGACATCGGCCGGATGCTGGTGGTGACCGCGGCCTCCGGGGCGGCCATCACGATCTCCGGCGGCGCCCGTCCGGCAGCCGACGGCGCGGTGGCCGTCCAGCCGATCTGGTACCAGCCGGACCTGGCCGAGCCGCGCCGGATCCTCGAAGCGATCGGGCTACGGCCCCGGATCGCCGCCGACGGTGGCGGCTGGATCGACTTCACCGCCGACGGCGGTGGCCTGGCGGCGCTCCATCAGCACGAGGAGGTGAAGATCGATCTCAGCCTGGAGTACGCCGGCGACCTGGACGCCCTGGCCGAGTGGCTCGGGCAGGAGGGCTTCGCCACGACCGTGATCGATGAGGCGTACAACCGCACCTTGCTGATCGACACCCCGGACGGCGACCAGCTGTGGGTCAACGGCGTGATGGACGACCTCTACGGCTACATCCGGCTGGACGACCCTTCTACTCAGATCGTTTGAGGCTGAGCGGTGACCGACCCTTCGAGACTCGCCCTTCGGCGACCTCAGGGATCGGGTCACGGCACTTCCCAGGTGTGCACCGGCTCGTTGCTGTGCATATTGGACGAGTAGAGCGCGACCATCTCGCGCAGCGCCTCCGCCCTGGTCAGACCCCGGTCCTCGAACGCCCGGACGGTGGCCACCTGCCAGTCGGCACCGTTCTGGCCGGTCAGGCAGCGTCCCTCGATCACCGCCAGCAGCCGGTCGCTGACCGAGGAGGCCACTCCCCAGGCGGCCAGCCCCTCGTGGGCCATCGGCAGCAGCTCGCGCAGCACGAGTTCGCTGGCCGGGATCTCGCCGCGCCCGGGCCAGAACTGCAGCGCGTCGATGCCGTCCCGGGCGCCGGCGCCGAAGTTCTCCGCCGCGGTCGCGAACGACATCCGGCTCCACACCGGACGGTCGTCGGCCACCAGCGCGCGCACCGCGCCGTAGTAGAAGGCGGCATTGGCCAGGGTGTCCACGATGGTCGGCCCGGCCGGCAGCACCCGGTTCTCCACCCGCAGGTGCGGCCTTCCGGCGACGATGTCGTAGATCGGCCGGTTCCAGCGGTAGATGGTGCCGTTGTGCAGCCGCATCTCGGCGAGCTTGGGCGCCCGCCCGGCGTCGAACGCCTCCTGCGGATCCTCCTCGTCCAGCTCCGGCAGCAGGGCCGGGAAGTAGCGGGCGTTCTCCTCGAACAGGTCGAAGATCGAGGTGATCCACCGATCCCCGAAGAACACCCGCGGCCGCACCCCCTGGTTGCGCAGCTCCTCGGGACGGGTGTCCGCAGCCTGGGTGAACAGCTCGATCCGGGTCTCCGCCCACAGTTCGTGCCCCATGAAGTAGGGGCTGTTCGCCCCCAGCGCGAGCTGGGCCCCGGCCAGCACCTGCGCCGCGTTCCAGTAGGACGAGAACTCATAGGGACGCACCTGCAGGTGCAGTTGCATCGAGGTGCAGGCCGACTCCGGCGCCAGCGAGTCGGCGTAACGCTGCAGCCGCTCCCCCGTCCGGCCGGTGATGTCGAGCCGGATGTCCTCGCCCCGCGCGGCCAGGAAGGCGTCGTTGAGCGCCTGGTACCGGGCGTTGGCGCTCATCCAGTCGCCCTCGAAGGTCTCCGGCATGACGGTCGGCAGAATGCCGATCATCACGATGTGCGAACCCACCTCGGCGCAGCGCCGCTCGGCCTGGTTCAGCGAGTCCCGCAGGCTGCTCTCCAGCTCGAGCACGCTGGCGTCGTCGATCGGACGGGGGGCGACGTTGAACTCGATGTTGAACTGCGCCAACTCGGTCTGGTACTCCGGATCGGCGATCGCGGCCAGCACCTCGGCATTGTCCATCTTCGGCTGGTAGTCGGAGTCCACCAGATTCAGCTCGATCTCCATGCCGATCATCGGTTCGTCGAACTCGAAGGAGCGGGTGGCGAGCATCTGCTCGAACACATCCAGGCAGGCTTTCACCTTGTCGCGGTAGAGCTGACGCTGCTCCCGGGTGAAGGTGGCTGACTCCAGTTCACGGCCCATTCCGCGAGTATGCCGCCCGTGGACGCTCAGCGATAGCCCCGCGCGGTCGGGAAGAATCGGTTAGCGTGGCTGCGTCGCCCCGAACGCTGGAGGTAGAGATGAACGATGTGGTGGAGAAGGCCCGGGCCTGGGTGGCAGCCGACCCGGACGCGCGTGATCGGGCTGAGCTCACCGGGCTGATCGGAGTGGCGGCCTCGGGCGAACCATCCGCGGCGGCCGAGCTCGCCGACCGGCTGGCCGGTCCGCTCACCTTCGGCACCGCCGGGTTGCGGGGCGCGATCGGCGCCGGCTCGAACCGGATGAACACAGCGGTGGTGACCACCGCCACCGCCGGGCTGTGTCAGGTGCTGCGCGAGGATCTCGGCGACGGGTTCCACCTGGTGATCGGCTACGACGCCCGGCACCGCTCCGACGAGTTCGCCCGGACGGTCGCCGCGGTCGCGGTCGCCGCCGGAGGACGCGCCTCGCTGATGCCTGGCCCGCTGCCGACGCCGCTGCTGGCCTACGCCCTCAACGCGCTGGACGCCGACGCCGGCGTGATGGTCACGGCCTCCCACAACCCGCCGGCCGACAACGGCTACAAGGTGTATCTCGGCGCCCGGATGGCCGAGCCGGGTGGTGCCGGGGCGCAGATCGTCCCGCCGATGGACGCCCGGATCTTCGCCGCGATCGGCGCCGCCGGACCGGCCAACCAGGTCCCGGTGGCCACCTCGGGCTGGGAGCTGATCCCCGAGCAGGTGGTGGACGACTACGTCGCCACCACGGCCGCGCTGGCCGCCGACGCGGCACCGCTGAAGATCGTGCTGACCGCGATGCACGGGGTGGGCGCGGTGACCGCTATCCGCACCCTGGCCGCCGCGGGCTTCGGCGACGTGACGCCGGTGGCCGAGCAGATCGACCCCGATCCGGACTTCCCCACCGTCGCCTTCCCCAATCCGGAGGAACCCGGCGCGCTCGATCTCGCGATCGCCACCGCCACCGAGGTGGGTGCCGACCTGATCGTCGCCCTCGACCCGGACGCCGACCGCTGCTCGGTCGCCATCCCGGCCGGCGAGGGCTGGCGTCAGCTCAGCGGGGACGAGTTGGGCGCGCTGCTCGGCGAACAGGCCGCCGCCGCCCATCACGGCGACCCGTCCGCCACCCTGGCCCGCTCGATCGTCTCGTCCTCGCTGCTGGGCCGGATCGCGGCCGGCCACGGGGTGCGCGGCGCGGAGACCCTGACCGGCTTCAAGTGGATCTCCCGGGCGCCGGGGCTGGTGTTCGGTTTCGAGGAGGCGATCGGCTACTGCGTCAACCCGGCCGTGGTGCGCGACAAGGACGGGATCAGCGCCGCGGTGAAGACCTGCGAGCTGGCCGCCGGGCTGAAGGCCGCCGGCCGCACCCTGGACGATCAGCTGGCCGATCTGGCGGTGCGCCACGGACTGCACGCCACCAGCCCGCTGACCTTCCGGGTGGCCGACCTGGCGCTGATCGGCGAGGCGCTGGCCCGGCTGCGGCAGAACCCGCCGGCCACGCTGGCCGGGTCACCGGTGAGCAGCTACGTCGACCTGGCCGACGGCTACCAGGGCCTGCCGCCGACCGACGGCGTCCGGATCGCCACCGAGGCGGGCGACCGGGTGATCGTCCGGCCGTCCGGCACCGAGCCGAAGTTGAAGTGCTACCTGGAAGTGGTGTCGCCGGTGGCGGCGGTCGATCAGTTGCCGCAGGCCAGGGAGCGGGCCGCCGAGCGGCTGGAGCTGATCAAGGCCGAGTTGCGGAGCGTCCTGGGGCTCTAGGCCTCGTCCGCCGACCCTTCGTCAAGCCCAGGGATCGTCCGCACTGGGCCTGACCTCGGCCGCCCTTGTCAGGCCAGGGGGCGGGCTCAGGGGTGGTCCCATGGTCGGGCTCTGTTTCCCGATCCGGCGGTGGTCGTCGAACCTGGTTCAGATCGTCCGGACGAGGGCTCCGTCCTGCTCGGTGAAGCCGATGGCGAGCAGGTAGCGCCGGTGGTCGGGGGTGCCCGGGTTGGCCACGATCCGATGGATCCCCGACAGGCCCAGCCGGCTGAACCCGTCGGCGAACAGCCAGCCGCCCAGCTTCGAATCCCGGTACGGCGGACGGACGTAGTCCAGCTTCACCTCCAGTTGCGGGCCGTCCACCCGTCCGATCAGCGCCCCGGCGGGCAGGCCCTCGCGCAGCAGCAGCCAGGCGCGGTCGTCCGGCTCGGGACGAACCCCCGGCTGGAACTTGTCGATGTCAGGCTGGTGGGCCTGCAGGAAGTCGGCCAGGTAGGGCGCGTCCACCGCGATAGGCGACACCCCCAGATCCTTCTTGGAGGTCAGTTCGCGGTACAGGTTCCAGACGTTCAGGCCGGCGATGATGCCGTTGGCGATCACGATCGGCCAGGCGCCCAGCAGCAGCCCGTAGACCACGTAGGCCAGCGACCCCAGCAGCGAGATCGCCCGCAGCCGCAGCACGGAGGTCATCGCCAGCGAGACCACGATCAGGAAGGAGGCGACGTAGCCGATGACCTCGACGGTGACGGGAGACACGTCCCGGACTCTATCCGCGCCACGCCCAGCGCCACCAAATCCATCGAGCGCTTGCCCTACCGTCGAGCGCTTGCCCCCAGGGTGTGGCGCTCGACGCTAGGAGAAGCGCTCAACGCGCGGTGGGTCTCAGTCGTGGGTGGAGCGCTCGACGAGGGGCCGGGTTAGTCGTTCTGGAGCTTGTAGAGGACGACGAAGCCCTCGGCGGACAGATCGGCCTCGATCTCGTCGGTGTTGAGGGTGTTCAGGCCGACCACCACGATGCTGCGGTCGCCCTCACCGCGGTAGACCGCCAGGTGCTGGATGTTCGCCCGGTGCTTGGCGGTGACCGAGCCCAGCCGGGAGAGCACCCCCGGGGCGTCGGTGGCGTCCACGGTCAGCCGGGTACCCGGGTCACGGAAGCCCATGATCTCGATGAAGGCGTCCATGATCGCGCTCTCGGTGATCACGCCGACCAGTTCGTCGCCGTCCACCACCGGCAGCATCTCCACCTTGCTGTCGCGCATCAGCACGGCAGCTTCCTCCAGCAGCGCGTCCGGCGAGATGGTGACCGGGTTGCGGGTCATCACCTTGCCGACCTTCAGCTTGGCCAGCAGGTAGTTGATCTCCCCCGCCGAGAAGGTGGTCGCCCGGGAGGGTCCGGCGGCGGCGATGTCGGCCGGCGACAGCACGCCCACCACCCGGCCCTCGCTGACCACCGGCAGATGACGGACGCCCTTGGCCTCCATCAGTTCGATCGCCTGGGGCAGGGTGGTTTCCGGCGTGACAGTGAAAGGATGCGCCGTCATCCGCAGCTTCACGAACATGGCACTAGCCTCCCAGGTAGGCGCGCTTGATGTCCTCGGTTTGGGAGAGTTCGTCGGCCGGACCCGAGGTCACGATCACCCCGGTCTCCATCACGTAGGCCCGATCGGCCACCTGCAGCGCCATATTGGCGTTCTGCTCGACCAGCAGGATCGTCGTCCCGGTGGCGTTGATGCTCTTCACGATGTCGAAGATCTCCTGCACCAGCAGCGGCGCCAGGCCCATCGACGGTTCGTCCAGCAGCAACAGCTTCGGCCGCGCCATCAGCGCCCGGCCCATCGCCAGCATCTGCTGCTCGCCGCCCGACAGTGTGCCAGCCAACTGCTTGCGACGATCGGCCAGCACCGGGAAGCGGGAGTAGACGGTGTCGAAGTCGGCCGCCAGATTGCCCCGGTCCTTGCGCAGGAAGGCGCCCAGTTCGAGGTTCTCCAGCACGCTCATCTGGGCGAACACCCGCCGTCCCTCCGGGACGTGGGACATGCCCAGGTTCACCCGCTGCTGGGCCGACACCTTGGTGATGTCGTTGCCCTCCAGCCAGACCGAGCCGGTGGTCGGCGCCTTCAGCCCGGACGCGGTTCGCAGCGTGGTGGTCTTACCGGCGCCGTTGGCGCCGATCAGCGTCACGATCTCACCGTCCTCCACGGTCAGCGAGATGCCCTTGATGGCGTGGATGCCGCCGAAGTGGACGTTGAGGTCCCTGATCTCGAACACCTAGACCTCCTCCCCCAGGTACGCCTCGATCACCCGCGGGTTGGAACGGACCTCGTCCGCGGTGCCCGAGGCGATCACCACGCCATGATCCAGGACGTAGATCCGCTCGCAGATCTTCATCACCAGGCTCATGTCGTGTTCGATCAGCAGGATGGTGAGCCCGAACTCGGTGCGCAGCCGGGCGATCAGCCCGGTGAGCTCGGCGGTCTCGGCCGGGTTCATCCCGGCGGCCGGCTCGTCCAGCAGCAGCAGGGTCGGCTTGGTGGCCAGCGCCCGGGCGATCTCCAGGTGCCGCTGGTCGCCGTAGGGCAGGTTGCGGGCCTGCTCCTCCGCCTTGTCCGCCAACCCCATCAGCGCCAGTAGTTCCAGACTCTCCTGCCGCACCTCGGCCTCGATACGACCGAACGGCGGCAGCCGGAAGAAGGACGCCGCCAGCGAGTACCGGTGGTTCTGCTGCAGCGCGATCTCGACGTTCTCCAGGACGGTGAGGTCCTTGAACAGCCGGATGTTCTGGAAGGTGCGGCCGATCCCGGCCCGGCAGACCACGTTCGGCTTCTTGCCGCCCAGCGACAGGTCCGTGCCCTCGCGGGTGAACGTGATCGTGCCGGAGGAGGGCGGGTACACCCCGGTGAGCAGGTTGAACACCGTGGTCTTGCCGGCGCCGTTGGGGCCGATCAGGCCGACCAACTCGCCTTCGCCGAGCCTCAGGTCGACGTTGGAGACCGCCGCCAGGCCGCCGAAGTTCCGGGTCAGCTTGTCGATCCGCAGGATGTCGGTCATCGGGCCTCCTCCTGCTTGGCCGGGTCGGCGGACCGGCGTTGGAAGAGCCTGCCGAACACCTTCAGCGACAGTTCCCGCGAGCCCATCAGGCCCTGCGGCCGGAACACCATGATGACCACCAGCAGCAGGGCGTACAGGATCATCCGCACCGCGGTGAACTGCTGCAGCACGGTGGAGATCACCGACAGCAGAATGGCGGCGATCACCGAGCCGGAGAGGCTGCCCAGCCCGCCCAGCACCACGATCACCAGGATGTCGATCGACTTCAGGAAGCCGAAGGTGTCGGGCTTGATGAAATAGAAGTACGAGGCGTACATGCCGCCGGCCAGGCCACCGAAGAAGGCGCCGACGGTGAACGACAACACCTTGGCGCGGGTGGTGTCCACGCCGATCGACTCCGCGGCGATCTCGTCCTCCCGGACGGCGATGGCGTCCCGGCCGTGCCGGGAGCGCAGGAAGTTGCGGATCAGGATCACCGAACCGACGGTGAGGATGAAGAACCAGTTCCAGTCCATCAACTGTGGCATGCCGGCCAGGCCGGCGGCGCCATTGGTGAACTCCAGATTGTTCAGGATGATCCGGATGATCTCGGCCATGCCGAGGGTGGCGATCGCCAGGTAGTCGCCGCGCAGCCGCAGCGTCGGCAGGCCGATCAGGAAGCCGATCAGCGCCGAGATCAGGCCGCCGAGCAGCAGTCCGCCGATCAGGCCCAGTTCGGTCGGGACGGCGATCGTGACCAGCCCGGTGGCGTAGGCGCCGATCGCCATGAAGCCGGCGTGGCCCAGCGAGAACTGGCCGGTGAAACCGGTGATCAGGTTGAGGCTGACCGCCAGCACGATATTGATGCACAAGGTGGCGATGGTCGCCATCAGGTAGTCGTCGATCAGTCCCAGATTGAGACCGGCGAGCACCACCGCGTAGAGCAGCACCAGGGGTACGCCGCTGGTGAGCAGCAGTCTGACCTTCGGGTTGGCCATCACACCTTCTCCCGGACGTTCTTGCCGAGCAGGCCGGCGGGCCGGAAGATCAGCACCAGGATGAGGACGGCGAAGACCACCGCGTCCTTCAGCAGCGAACTGAGGTAGCCGCTGACCAGGGTCTCCGCGGTACCGATGAAGAAGCCGCCGATCAGCGCGCCCGGGATGATGCCGATGCCGCCGAAGACCGCGGCGACGAACGCCTTCAGGCCGGGCAGCACGCCCATCAGCGGGTTGATCGAGTTGTAGTAGACCCCCACCAGGACGCCCGCGGCACCGGCCAGCGCCGAGCCGAGCATGAAGGTGAAGGAGATGGTGTTGTCGACGTTGATCCCCATCAGCCGGGCGGCGTCGGGATCCATCGAGACCGCGCGCATCGCCTTGCCCAGCCGGGTGCGATGGACGATGAACTGCAGCGCGATCATCAGCAGCACCGAGGTGCCGATGATCAGGATCGACTGGGCCGAGATCACCACGCCACCGACGTTGAAGGAGGCCGACAGGTAGTCCGGCAGCGGCGGGTAGGTGCGGACGTCCGCGCCGACGAAGGCCATCATCGTGTACTGCAGTAACAACGAGACCCCGATCGCCGTGATCAGCGCGGCTATTCGGGTCGAGTTGCGCAGTGGCTTGTAGGCCACCCGTTCGATGATCACGCCCAGCAGGCTGCAGGCCACCATGGCGATCAGCAGGGATTCGAAGAAGCCCAGTTGCAGGAAGGTCATCGAGGCGTAGCCGACGTAGGCGCCGACCATGTAGACCTCGCCGTGGGCGAAGTTGATCAGCTGGATGATGCCGTAGACCATCGTGTAGCCGAGCGCGATCAGGGCGTAGATGCTGCCCAGGCTCAGGCCGTTGATCAGCTGTTGTGCGAGTTGCTCCACCGGTGGGGTTCTCTCCGTCCGCCGGGCGTGGTGGGAGGCGGCGTACCGCCACCTCCCACCACGATGCCGAGTGAGAAGGTCAGGCCTTCTCGGTGACGGCGATCTTGCCGTCCTTGTAGCCGATGAAGACGATCGACTTCACCGGGTTGTGGGTCGCCGGATCCACCGAGAAGGTGCCGGTGACGCCGGCGAAGTCCTTGGTGGCCTCCATCGCGTCCTTCACCGCCGGGCCGGTCAGCTCCGAGGCACGGCCGATCGCGTCGGCGACGAACTTCATGGTGTCGTAGCCCAGCGCGTTGAAGGCGTTCGGCTCGGTGCCGGAGTTCGCGGCCTTGAAGTCCTCGATGAACTTCACCACCTTCGGGTCGGAGTCGGCCGAGCTGTAGTGGTTGGTGAAGTAGACGTCGGTCAGACCGGCGCCAGCCGCCTCGGCCAGCTTCGGGCTGTCGTAGCCGTCGGCGCCCAGGATCGGAGCGGTGATGCCCAGCTCACGGGCCTGCTTGATCGCCGGGCCGGCCTCCTCGTAGTAGCCGGGCAGGTAGATCACGTCGAAGCTCTGGCCCTTGATCTTGGTCAGGATCGAGTTGAAGTTGCGCTCGCCCTTGGCGTAGGCCTCTTCGCCGACGATGGTGCCGCCGTTGGCGGTGAACTGGGTGGTGAAGCTCGCCGCCAGGCCCTTGCTGTAGTCGTTGGAGTTGTCCTTGATGATGATCGCGGACTTCGCCCCCAGCTTGTTGGAGGAGTAGTTGGCCGCGGACGTCCCCTGGAAGGAGTCGTTGAAGCAGGTCCGGAAGACGTAGGCGTTGAGCTTGCCGTTGGTCACCGTCAGGTCGTCGGCGGTGGACGAACCGGAGACGATCGGCACCTGGTTCTTCTCGGCGACCTGGACCTGCGCCTTCATGCCGCCGGAGGTGGCCGGGCCGATCACGGTGAGCACCTTGTCCTGAGACATCAGCTTGGTGGCCAGGGTGGTGGCCTCGGCGGTGTCGGACTTGGTGTCGTACTTCACCAGCTCGATCTTCTTGCCGTTGATGCCGCCGGCGTCGTTGATCTCCTTGGCGGCCAGTTCGATGCCGGCCACCGAGGCCTGGCCGTAGCTGGCGACGTCGCCGGAGAGCTCGTAGTTCAGGCCGATCTTGATCGTGTCACCGGTCGCGCCGCCCTCGGGGGCAGCGGTCACCGGCTTGGCCGAGCAGCCCGCGAACACCGACAGGCTCAGGGCCGTGGCGGCGAGCAGGATTCCCGTTCGCTTCATGTTCTTCCTCTTGATAGGTCGTCTGTGGTCCGTTCCTCGTGCCGCGCGAGCTCGCGGCGAACAGCCCGGGGTTGACGCGGTGAGTGTAGCGGTGCGCAGAACTGCGCACTGCCGCATCTCGATACTGGGAGCGCCGCGAGGACGGCGTCCGCACAGCCCCAGCACAGCCGGAACGCCTAGGATCGGCCCATGGCTGAGATCCGCAAGTTCGATCCCGCGGTGGGCAACGCGATCGCCCAGGCACTGCGGCAGGCGATGGGTGATCCGATCCGTCCGAACACCCCCGGGGAACCGGCGGACTCCCCCGCCGCGCCGGCGCAGGAGCCGTCCGCCCAGACCACCTGGTTCAGCCTGCGGATCGCCGATCCGGAGGAATAGCCGGGCCGGCCGGGTGGCCTCCCGAAGGTCACGGACCGGCGAGCTATGGTCGAAACGTGACGCAGGTAGGCAAGTCGAATCGCGGCCGGGCGCTGGTGCTGCTGTTCGCCGGCACGCTGTTGGCCGGCTGTGGCGTGACGCCGCCGCAACTGCACCCCACTTCTCCGGTCCCACCCCCGCCGTCGGTCGCCACGACCGCGCCGGCCGGTCCCACCACCGCCCCGGCGCCGGCGACCACACCGCCCGCGCCGGTCACCCCGACCCCCTCGAACACCCCGACCACCACCCCGACGACCGAGCCGCTCTCCAACGACAAGGTCGACTGCCGCAAGGTGAAGTGCGTCGCCCTGACCTTCGATGACGGACCGGGTCCGTACACCATCGAACTGCTCTCCTACCTGGAAGAGGCCCAGGTGCCGGCCACCTTCTTCATGCTCGGCGAGCGGGTGGCCGCCAGCCCGAAGGTCGTCCAGGCGGTCGCCGACGCCGGCCACCAGATCGGCGTCCACACCTGGGACCACCGCCGGCTGATCCTGATGGACGCCGCCCACGTGCGCACCGAGATCACCTCCACGATCAGGATCATCAAGCGGGTCACCGGCGCCAGGCCGCGGCTGATGCGGCCGCCGTACGGCGAGACCAACAGCACCGTGGCAGCCCAGGCCAGGCGGGCCAAGGTGGCGCAGATCCTGTGGGACGTCGACACCCTGGACTGGAAGACGCTCAGCACCAAGAAGACCATCAAGGCCGCGGTGAACCAGGCCAAGCGAGGCTCGATCGTGCTGATGCACGACATCCATCCCACCACCGTCGCCGCCGTCCCGGGGATCATCAAGGGGCTGCGGAAGAAGGGCTACACCTTCGTGACGGTCGGCCAACTGCTGGGCAAGACCAAGCCGGGTCTGATCTACTCCCACGCCTGACCGGTCGGGCGGTTCAGTCGCGCGGCTTGGCCGGCTCCCTGGGCTTGGTCGGATCCTTCGGATCCTCGGGCTTCTCCTCTTCCTTCTTCCCCTTGCCGTCGGAGACCTTGATCGCCACCGAACTCAGCTTGGGGGCCTTACCGGACGGGTCGGTGCCCAGCACGGTGCCCTTCGGCTCCGGCGACTCGACCTCGCTGAGATGGCTGCTGAACCCGGCCCGATCCAGCGCCCGGCGGCAGCCCTCGATGCTCATCCCCTTGCAGCTGGGCACGCTCAGCCACTTGCCGCGGAGCACCGACTCCGGCGGCTTCTTGAACTTCGTCTTCGGGTAGGCCTTGATCGCCGCGGCGAAGGCCGGGCGGAGCAGCCGGTTGCCGGCGTCCCCGCCGGAGAAGCCGCTGAGATAGGTGTGCGAGACCGGCAGCCGGGTGTTCCGCAGGAAGCTCGGCCGGGCCTTCCAGAACTTCCGGTAGTCCTTGTGGCTGTCATAGGAGATCATCGCCGCCGCGGCCAACTCGGGGGTGTAGCCGATCGTCCAGATCGCCCGGTTCTTCGGCACGGTGCCGGTCTTGCCCGGCCATCTGCACCCCGGGCACCTTCGCCGTCCGTGCCGTGCCGGCGTTGTAGGGACCCTGGAAGATCTTGTTCATCGCGTCGGCGACGCCCTTGTCGAGCACCCGCTTACAGTTGGCGCCGGGCACCTGGTACTTCTTGTCGGCCCGGTCGGTGACCGACTTCAGGATCAGCGGGTCGCAGTGCACGCCACGGTTGGCGAAGGTGGCGTAGGCCTCGACCAGCGACAGCGGGGTGACCTCGACCGCGCCCAGCGTGAAGGACGGGATGGCGTGGTACTTCTTCACCAGGTCGCCGCCCATCGACATCTTCAGGCCCAGCCGCTTGGCCATCTTCACCGCGTCGCACACCCCGACCGCCTGGATCAGCTGGGCGAAGTAGGTGTTCACCGAGCCGGTGACCCCCTGGAACATGTTCATCCGGCCGGAAGGGCTGGCGTTCACCACCGTCCACTTCTTCTGCTTGAACGGCCCGTTGCAGGACTTGAAGGTCTCGCCGGCGAAGCTCATCCGTGGCTTGGCGTCGAAGACGCCGTAGGCACCCATCTGGTTCTCCAGCGCGGCCGCGGCCACGAAGGCCTTGAAGGTGGAACCGCCCTGATAGCCCTCGGCGCCGCCCATGCCGTGGGAGACCGCGTAGTTGTAGAAGGTCTGTCCCTTCTTCTTGCCCATCTTGGTGCGGTTCTGCGCCATCGCCACGATCTGGCCGGTCTTCGGCTCCAGCATCACGATCACCGAGACCACCGGATCCTTGGCGCTGATCAGCTTGCGGATCGTCTTCTCCGCCTTGCGCTGCGCCTTGGGGTCGATCTGGGTCTGGATGGTCAGCCCACCGCGCAGCACCCGGTCCTTGCGCTCGGCCTCGGTGGCGCCCAGGCTCTTCATCGTCATCAGCGTCCGCCAGGCGTAGTCGCAGATGAACGGGAACTCGGCGTTGGCGCAGCCCAGCTTGTACGTCCGCACCTTCTTCTGGTCGAACGGCACCGCCTTCGCCTCGGTGGCCTGCTCGGTGGTGATGATCTTCAGCTCGGCCATCCGGTCGAGCACGTCGTTGCGGCGCTCGATCGCCAGCTTGGGGAACTTCACCGGGTTGGTGGTCACCGGGTTGCGGACCAGCCCGGCCAGCATGGCGGCCTGGGGAAGGTTCAGCTTCTTCGCCGAGACCCCGAAGAAGTGCCGGGCGGCCGACTCGATGCCGTAGGCGCCGTCGCCGTAGTAGGAGATGTTGAGGTAACGCTCCAGGATCTCGTCCTTGGTGAAGCGCTCCTCCACCGCCGCCGCCATGCGCATCTCGCGGATCTTGCGGCTCAGCGTGTTCTCGGTGGCCTTGGCCCTGGCCAGCGCGTCGCCGGCCTGCTCGGCCGTGCTGACCAGCACCAGCCGGACGTACTGCTGGGTGATGCTGGAGGCACCCTGGGTGACCCCCCGGGAGGTGTTGACCAGGGCGCGCAGGGTGCCCTGCAGGTCGATCGGCCCGTGTTCGTAGAACCGGTGATCCTCGATCGCCACCTGCGCCTGCTGCATGATCTTGGAGACCTGATCGAGCGGGACCGAGTAGCGGTTCTCCTTATAGAAATAGGTGAGCACCGAACCGTCGGCGTTGAGCAGCCGGGAGCGTTCGGCCAGCGGCGGGGTTTCCAGTTCGATCGGCAGCAGGCCCAGCCCGCCGGCGGCGTCCCGACCGGTGCCGGCCATGATGCTGGCGGCAGGGATCACCAGGCCGGCTGCCAGGGCCCCGCCCACAGCTGCGACCACCAGGAACACTGCTAGCGACCACAGCCGCCTCCACAGGCGCATGCCCCCATGGTATGCACACCCGCGTCAAGGCCGGGCGACCAGTGCGTCCCCGACCCATCAGGTGATATGACTTGGCCTGTTCCCGCTCCCCTCGACGACCCGTACGGAAGGACCCCCGGTGTCCGCTACCCCGGCCCGATCCACCCTCGGCCCGACCAGCTCGGAATGCTGGATCTCGGTGGACGTCGAGACCGCCGGGCCCAACCCGAGCAGTTCGGCGCTGCTGTCGATCGGCGCCTGCCGGTACGACGACCCGGAGGTCGGTTTCTACGTCGAACTGCGACCGGTCGGCGAGCGCCGCGACGCCGCCGCGCTGGCGGTCTCCGGGCTGGATCCGGACGAGTTGGCGCGCACCGGCACCGCTCCGGAGGAGGCCATGCGGGCCTTCGCCGACTGGCTGGACGAGGTGGTGCCGGCCGGCGCCCGTCCGGTCTTCGTGGGGTTCAACGCCGGCTTCGACTGGATGTTCGTCTGCGACTACTTCCACCGCTACCTGGGCCGCAACCCGTTCGGTCACGCCGCGATCGACATCAAGTCGCTGGCGATGGGCGCGCTGCGGATCGGCTGGCGGGAGACCAGCCTGCAGAAGCTCAGCGCCCGCCTGCTGGAGGGCCTCGAGTTGGCCCACGACGCGCTGCAGGACGCCCGCGACCAGGCCGCCCTGTTGCGAGCGGTCCTGGTGGACCACAATGGGTCGGCATGCACGACCCAGCAGACCTCGCCGTCCTGACTGCCTCCGCCGCCCGCCTGGGCCTGACCGTCGACGAGCAGGAACTCCACGACTGGCTCGCTGCGATCGCCAACGATCAGGCCGAGCCGATCGCCGTGGACGCCGACAGCGGCACCTTCGGCCACCGTGCGTCCATGCTCGACTTCAGCCCGCGCGATCTCGACCGGTTCCGCAGCATCGGCGCGATCGTGGAACTGACCGGGCCGCCCGGCATCACCGACGCCGCGCTGGCGCTCTCCGGTTCGGCCGCCCAGTCGAAGATCCAGAGCTACCCCGGCGACTGCGACTACTTCGAGCGCTACAACATCCGCGCCGCCACCCGCGAGGAGGCCTGCCGGGTGCTGGCGGCCACCATGCGCGAGAAGGTGCTGGCCTTCCACCGCGGCGCCACCTACCAGTTCCTGGAGGCCAAGCTGGGCTCGGTGCCGCACGACGGCTGGCACGACGGCCAGCCGGTGAAGGCCGGCTGGCCGGTCACCTGGCGGATCGACGAGGTGCGCCGCGGGGTGTGGGAGCTCACCGACGTCGCTGGCGAGGTCACCGCGATCCGGTGGGAGCAGGCCGCGCTCGATCCGGGCTGGGTGAAGCTGGACTGGGTGGTGACCGATCCGGTGCGCCGGCAACTGGCCAACGCCAGCAATGTGATCGACGTCACCTGGGAGGCCCCGGACGGCACGATCACCGCGCTGGACGGCTACCTGGACGCCTACTTCCAGGAGGTCTACCTGGAGGCCGACGATCTGCCTGCCTTCCAGCGGATCGTCGCGCAGGTCTCCGCCGATGCGCTGGACGACTACGTCGAGCAACTCGAGGGCGAGGTGCGCAAGTTCCTCACCGAGCAGCTGAACTACGGCAAGGCGGCCAAACGGATGTACAACGTCTTCCGGCTGTCGGGACGCTACCTCGACGCGGCCTTCGTCCGGGAGCTGTTCGATCAGCCGGCCTCGCTGCTCTACCAGGTCTGGTCGCTGATCGGCACCCTGGAGAATGCCAGCCAGCCCGGCTCGGGGATCCCCTGGTCCGCGGTCGCCGAGCAGTCCGACCGCCTGCTGCTCAACGTGGTGGCCACCATGGAGGGCCCCGACGAGGTCGAGATCGTCGGCGCGCTGCTGGCGTTGCGGCAGGCGCTCGAGCAGCACCAGCCGGGTGAGGAGCGTGACCTCGCCGTGGAGGGCGCCCGCGCCCGGGTGATCAACGTGGTGAACACCTTCTTCTACGACAAGCTGACCAGCCGGCCCACGATCAAGCAGTACATCGAGCAGCTGCAGGCCGGCGGCTAAGGCGCGAACGTCCCCTGCTGCCCCGTCGGCCGGGCAGCCCGCCGCTAGGCTGACCCCGTGGGCCCGCTCGAGTTCGTCGTCCAGCTGATCGTCTTCCTGGCGGCCGCGGCCGTCACCACAGCGGTGATCCGCCGGCTGCTGCTCGGGGTGGGCTGGATCCGCTCCTTCGGGGTCTCGCTGCTGATCTTCGCCGTCACCTTTCCGGTGACCACCTGGGCCGGCAAGGCGCTGCTGGTCTTCACCGACCAGGGACGGCTGGGGCCGGAGGTGAGTACGGGGGTGGCGCTGGCCTTCTTCCTGCTGGCCTTCCTGTGGATCTTCGTGCTGTCGGTGGCGGCGCTGGTGGTCCTGGAACTGATCCTCCCGTCGGGTTCCGTCCCCGGCCCGGTCGAGGCGCTGCGGGGTGCTCGCCAGGGGCTGCGCCGGATCCGGCGCTACCTCTACCTGGCCTGGATCCTGTTCAGCTCCGGCCTGGGACGGGCGCTGCGCCGCGGCCCGGAGTCGCGGGAGTTCGGCGAGGCGCTGGTCACCATGCTCAACCGGTCCGGGGTGACCTTCGTCAAGCTCGGCCAGATCCTGTCGACCCGCGCCGAACTGCTGCCCGGCCCGCTGTTGGAGGCGCTGGCCGCCCTGCAGACCACCGCGGAGCCGGCGAAACCGGACGAGATCCAGCGCCTGCTGCGCGAGGAATGGGGCAAACCGGCCGAGCAGGTCTTCGCCGAGTTCGACGCCGTGCCGTTCGCCGCCGCCTCGGTGGCCCAGGTCCACCACGCCCGGTTGCCGGACGGCACCGCCGTGGTGGTCAAGGTGCAGCGCCCCGGCGCCCGGGAACAGGTGGCGGTGGACTGCGACATCCTGGTCCGGTTCGCCCGGACCGCCGAGAGCCGGTTCGGCTGGGCCCGCTCGATGGGGATCACCGCGCTCAGCCAGGGGCTGGCGAAATCCCTGCACGAGGAACTGGACTACCGCCGCGAGGCGCAGAACACCCTGGCGGTGGCCGGCGCGCTGGCCGCCCACCCGGTGATGGTCACGCCGCGGATCGTGACCGAACTCTCCGGCGAGCGGGTGCTGGTGATGAGCCGGCTGAGCGGAGGTTCGGCGGCCGGCGCCGCCGGGCGGCTCGAGCCCGAGGCCCGCGAGGCGCTGGCCCACGAGCTGTTCCTCGCCACCATCGAGGCCATCCTGGTGCACGGCGTCTTCCACGCCGACCTGCACCCGGGCAACATCATGCTGCTGGACGACGACCGGCTCGGGCTGCTCGACTTCGGGGCGATCGGGGTGATCGACGCCGAGACCAGGCAACTGCTGGCCACCCTGCTGCTGGCCCTGGTCAATGACGACAATGTCGCCGCCACCACCGCGCTGACCACGGCCTTCGAGGTGGGAGACGAGATCGACCGCACCCAGCTGCAGCGCGATCTCGGCCGGGCGATCACCCTGCTGGTGCAGAGCCAGCAGGCCACCGCCACGGTGTTCGGCGGCTTCTTCGCCGTGCTGCGCGACTACGGCATCAACGTCCCCGGGGATGTGGCGGGGGCGTTCCGCACCCTGACCTCGCTGGACGGCACCCTGCAGGCGCTCGCGCCCGGCTACGGGCTGTTCGCCGGCGCACGGCAGGCGCTGCCCGAGATCGTCACCACGCTGGCCGACCCGCAGCGGCTGTCGAAGCTCACCGAGGCGGTGACGCTGACCACCGCGGTGATCTCCCGCCGGGCACCGGCCCGGCTGGAACAGCTCTCCGACCAGTTGGCCCGCGGCGAACTGACCCTCCGCACCAGGTCGTTCTCCCATGCCGCCGACCAGGCCTGGCTGCGCCGGATGCTCGACGACGTGATCTCCGCGGTGTTCGCCGCGGTCGCGATCGCCCTGGCCGCGATCTTCCTGCTGGCGCCGGGCGGCCCACCGATCACCCCGGTGCTGTCGGCCTGGCACCTGGTCGCCGCGGTGCTGGGCTTCCTCGGCCTGGTGCTGGCGCTGCGGCTGGTGGTCCGGCTGTTCACCCGGGATCGCCGCGATGGCTGATCGGCGCGTGGCCCCGGTTCGCCAAGATATACCCCCTGGGGTATTATCGCGCCATGGTTGAATCTGCTCGCAGGATCGTGATCGTCGGTGGCGTGGCCGGCGGCATGAGCTGTGCCGCCCGCGCCCGCCGGCTGGACGAGGGCGCCGAGATCGTCGTGCTGGATCGCGGCGAGCACGTCTCCTTCGCCAACTGCGGGTTGCCGTACTACGTCGGCGGCGAGATCACCGACCCGGCCAAGCTGCTGGTACAGACGCCGGCCTCACTACGGGCCGCGCTCAACCTGGACGTGCGCACCCGGCACGACGTGGTCGGGCTCGACCCGCGGGCAAGGACGTTGACCGTCGACACCCCGACCGGGCGGGAGTCGCTGAGCTACGACGCCCTGGTGCTCTCCCCCGGCGCGGTCGCGGTGCGTCCGCCGATCGCCGGGCTGGAGTCGCCCCGGGTGCACACCCTGCGCACCGTCGACGATGCGCTCACCGTCGAATCGCGGGTGAACGACGCCCGCCGCGCGGTGGTGCTGGGCGGCGGCTTCATCGGGCTGGAGGCCGCCGAGGCGCTGGCCGGACGCGGCCTGGCGGTCACCCTGGTCGAACTCGCCGACCACGTCCTGCCGCCGCTGGAGCCCGAACTGGCCAGCCTGGTCACCGCCGAGTTGAAGCGGCTCGGCATCGACGTCCGCGACGGGGTGGCCGCCAACGCCATCGAGACCGGGCCCGCCCAGGATGTCGTCGTGCTGGCCGACGGCTCCCGGATCGAGGCCGACCTGATCGTCCTCTCGGTCGGGGTGCGGCCGGACACCGCGGTCTTCGAGCGGGCCGGGGTGGCCTGCGAGCGCGGCGCGATCGTCACCGACGACCACGGACGCACCAACCTGCCGGGCGTCTGGGCGGTCGGCGACGCCGTGGTCAGCGTCGACGCCATCACCGGGCTGCGCCGGCCGGTGGCCCTGGCCGGACCCGCCAACCGGGCCGGACGGCAGGTCGCCGAGGACATCCTGCGGCCGCAGACCGCCACGCCGATCCCCCAACCGTTGGGCACCGCGATCGTCCGGGTCGGGGAACTCACCGCCGCGCTGACCGGCGCTAGCCGGGCGACCCTACTGGCCCAGGGGATCGACCATCGGACCGTGCACCTGCACCCCAACCAGCACGCCGGCTACTTCCCCGGTGCCGCCCAACTGCACCTGGTGATCCACTTCCGCACCACCGACGGGCTGCTGCTGGGCGCCCAGGCGGTCGGTCGGGAGGGCGTGGACAAGCGGATCGACGTGTTGGCCACTGCGCTGCGCTACCAGCGGCAGCATCGCCGACCTGGTGGATCTCGACCTGGCCTACTCCCCGCCCTACGGCAACGCCAAGGATCCGGTGAACCTGGCCGGGATGATCGGCCGGAACCTGCTCGACGGCACCCTCGCCCTCTGGTACCCGTGGGAGGTGGCGGAGGCGATGGCGTCGGCGCTGGTGCTGGACGTCCGCAGCCCCGCCGAGTTCGCCACCGGGCACCTGCCGGGCGCGCTCAACATCCCGCACACCGAACTGCGGTCCCGGATCGACGAGGTCACCGCCGCGGCAGCGGGCCGTCCGGTGCGGGTGATGTGCGCCTCCGGGATGCGTTCCTATCTCGCCCACCGGATGCTGGCCGGCCACGGTCTCGATTCCGCCAACCTGTCCGGCGGCACGCTCACGCTGCGCGCCTATCGTGGTGACCGGGCGAACGACCTTCTGACCACCGATCCCAGCTGAGAGGAATCCCCACCATGTGCTCTCCCATCACCTGCACCGTCTGCGGCAAGACCACCTGGACCGGCTGCGGCCAGCACATCGAACAGGCGCTCGCCGGCGTCCCGGACGAACAGCGCTGCCAGGGCCACGACGACCACCAGCCGGTCGGGTTGATCAGCGGCGCGTCCTCGCACTGAGACGGGTCGGCCGGGCCGGTACGCTGCCGCCATGTCTTTTCCGGTCATCATCGACACCGACACCGCCCAGGACGATTGCGTCACCATCCTGTGGGGGCTGCTCGACCCCGCCGCCGACCTGCGGGCGATCACCATGGTCGCCGGCAATGTCAGCTTCGATCGCCAGGTGGCCAACGCGCACCTCACGCTGAACGTGGCCGGCAAGCTGGGCGAGGTCCCGATCCACGCCGGCTGCCGCCAGCCCATGCTCCGCTCCTGGGAGTCGGCGGAGGACGTCCACGGCGACGGCTCCGGCGGCCTCTCGATGGACCTCTCCAGCACCAAGGTTGAGGAGGAGCACGCCGTCAACGCCCTGCTCCGGATCACCGCGGAGGCCCCCGGTGAGGTCAGCATCATCGCCATCGGGCCGCTGACCAACATCGCCGCCGCCGTGGTGCTGGACCGCGGCTTCGCCTCCCGGGTGAAGAGCCTCTACATCATGGGCGGCTCGATCAACGGCATCGGCAACATCACCCCCGCGGCGGAGTACAACATCTACGTCGACCCGGAGGCCGCCCAGATCGTGATGGAGGCCGGCTTCGCCGATCTCCGGCTGCTCACCTGGGATCCGGTGACGCTGCGCGACGCCACCATCCCGCGGGCGGACTACGACCAGCTGACCGCGATCGACACTCCGCTGGCCAAGTTCTTCAAGGCGGTCTGCGACACCACCTTGGACTTCAACGAGTCGGTCGGGGTGGACGGCTCCACCCACCCGGACTCGATGACCCTGGCGGTGCTGCTGCACCCCGAGCTGATCGTCGAGCAGTCGCCCTACCGGGTCGACGTCGAAGTGGCCTCGCCGCTCACCCGGGGCGCCACGGTGATGGCCTGGCCCAAGTTCGGGCTCGAGCCGAACGCGACCGTCTTCGAGGCGGTGGACGGCCCCGGCTTCTTCGCCCGGCTCGCCGAGATCCTGCAGATCCAGACCACGCCGAACCTGCCGATCGCCGGACTCTAGGCCGGGGCTACCCCGCCGCGGCCGCCGGGACGGCCGCGCAGAACTCGCCCCGGCGGAGCGCGGCCAGCCCGCGCTGCTCGATCCGGCGGATCGAACTGGGCGAGAGCTCGTGGACGGCGGCGATCTCGCGGTAGCTGTGGCACCGGCCGTCGGCGAAGCCGAAGCGCAGTTCGAGCACCTGGCGCTCGTCGCCGGGCAACCGCTCCAACTCGCCGCGCAGCCGGTCGTCGGCCAGCGCCTCGTCGTGTTGGTCGTAGGCCGAACCGGGATCGGCCGGCAGCTGGACCAGCTCGTCCAGGGAGAGCGGCGCCCGGTACAGCAGTAGATCCCCGGTCCATGAGGAGTCGCGGCCGACGACCTCGGAGATCTCGGCCAGTTCGGGCGTCCGGGCCAGATCCTGGGCGAGTTCCTGGCTGAGCCACTGCACCCGACGCAGCGTCACCGCCCGGCTGCGAGGCAGACCGAGCCGGCCCGCCAGCGAACAGGTGACCCGGATCAACTGCCGGTTGATCGCCGGGAAGGCGTAGGTGCTGAACCGGCCCCGGTCGGGGTCGAAGCGCAGCACCGCCCGGGCCAGCGCGACCGCCGCCTCCTGCAGCAGGTCGTCGAACTCCATTCCGGTGCGCCGGGCGGCGCTGCGGGCCAGCATCGCGGCCAGCCGCAGGTTGGCGGCCAGGAACTCCTGCCGGGCTGCCTCACCCTCGTCCTGGATCCGGCGCAACTCCGCCCGGCTGGCGTCGGTCCGCCACGGGTGCGCCAGGGCGTGGCCGGCGACCAGGCCGGCCTCGATCCGGCGGATCAGCCGGCGCTCCTGTGCCGGGTCGGGGAGTTCGGGCAGTTGGCTGGTGTGGAACATGCCGGCCAGCATCGTCGGCCGGGTTGGGCGTTGTCAGCCGGGCGGGACCCAACGGACAACACCAGACGGCATCCGGACAGCACCACCGGCAGCAGCGGGAGCGTTCCCGGCAGCGGGACACTGACCGGTCAGGGGCCGGTGGCGCGGGCGAACAGCTCCTTGCGACGAGCCTCCAGTTCCACCAGGGTGGCGAACATCCGGTTGTAGTCGCGCTGGTTCTCCACCGGGTTGGTGCGCTGCAGCCGCGACTTCAGGTTCTCGATCTGCCGCGCGGTGGCGGCCAGCCGTACCCCGGCGGCGTACTCGGCGGCGTAGCCCTCCGAGGGCTCCCGCAGCACCGGTTCGACGGCCAGCGTGATCACCAGCTGCGCCAGGGCCGGGTCCAGGCCGGCCAGCACGGCCTGCGTCCAGTCGCCGGTGCGGTCGGGAACCGCCTGGATCCGTTCGAACAGGGCGCGGTAGGCCGGCTGGGCGAAGTCCTCGGGCTGCAGGTCGTTGAGGGTGTCGGTGAACACCTGCGGCGCGCGGAGCAGCAGCCGCAGGGTGCCGCGCTCGGCCTCCCACCGCCGATCCCGTGGATCGGGCAGCTCCACGGCGGGGGTCTCGACCGGCTCCGGCCCGGACGGGGCCGGCCCGGTCGGCTCCGGACCGGGACGGCGGCCCCGGGTCCGCTTCACCTCGGCGCGCACCTCCTCGGGGTCCATCCCGAGCAACTGGGAGAGCTCGCGGACGTAACCGGGCACCAGCCCGGCGTCCCGGATGCTGCTCACCAGCGGAGCCGCGGCGCGCAGCGCGGCGACCCGGCCCTCCACCCGGTCGAGATCGAAGCCGGCGATGGTGTTGCGCATCACGAACCGGTACAGCGGCTCGCGCCGGCCGACCAATTCACGGACCGCGGCGTCGCCGCCCTGCAGTCGCAGGTCGCACGGGTCGAGGCCGGTCGGCTCGATCGCCACGTAGGTCTGGGAGACGAAGTTCTGGTCGCCCTTGAACACCTTCAGCGCGGCGGCCTGCCCGGCGGCGTCGCCGTCGAAGGTGAAGATCACCTCGCCGGCCTGGACGTCCGAGGTGCCGATCAGCCGCTGCAGCAGCCGGGCGTGGTCGTCGCCGAAGGCCGTCCCGCAGGAGGCGACCGCGGTGTCCACCCCGGCCAGGTGGGCGGCCATCACGTCGGTGTAGCCCTCGACGATCACCGCCTGGTTCTTCTTGGCGATGTTGGTGCGGGCCAGGTCGAGGCCGTAGAGCACCTGCGACTTGCGGTAGACCGGGGTCTCGGGGGTGTTGAGGTACTTGGCCGGCATCCGGTCGTCGTCGAACAGCCGGCGGGCGCCGAAGCCGAGCACCGAGCGTCCGGCGTCCCGGATCGGCCAGAGCAGCCGGCCCTGGAAGAAGTCCCAACCCGATTCCCGGATCAGGCCGGCCCGCACCAGTTCGTGTTCGCTGAAGCCGCGGGCCTTGAGATGGGCGCCCAGCGCCTTGCCGTTCAGCGGCGCGAAGCCGATCCCGAAGTGCTCGGCGGCGTCCCGGTCGAAGCCGCGCTGGTCGAGGAACTGGCGTCCGATCAGGGCGTCCGGGGTGCCCAGTTGGGCGGCGAAGAAGTCCGCGGCCTCGCGGTTGGCCTCCAGGATGCGCAGCCGCAGCCCCGGCTCGGGGCGGTCCCGGCCGCCGTCGGTGTAGCGCAGCTGGACGCCGGCCCGATCGGCCAGCCACTCCACCGCCTCGACGAAGGTGACGTTGTTCACCTTCTGGACGAAGCTGATCACGTCCCCGCCCTCGCCGCAGCCGAAGCAGTGGTAGAAGCCCTTCGACGGCGTCACCCGGAAGCTGGGGGTCTTCTCGTCGTGGAACGGGCACAGCCCGGTCAGCGAACCGCCGCCGGCATTGCGCAGCGTGACGTACGACCCGACGACGTCCTCGATCCGGGAGCGTTCCCGGACGGTCGCCAGATCCTCGTCGTTGATCAGCCCTGCCACGCCGGAATCCTACTGACCCTTGGGGAGCCGCGCCGGATCCCAGCCCAGCAGCTGCAGGGCGGCGTCGAAGGCGAACCTGTCGGTCATCCCGCCGACGTAGGTCACCGCCGCCCGTACCGGGTCGCTCCGGTCGAGGTCGGACGGCAGTTCGGCGGCGTGCTCGGCGTAGTACTCCACCAGCGCGGTCAGCACCGCGACCACCGCGCGGGACTGCGCCACCGACTCCTCGCGGGTGTAGATCCGCTCGTAGTTGAAGGCCCGCAGCGCGGCCAGGGCGGCGGCCGGTTCGGGTGCCATCGAGACCTGACCGGTGGCGCAGGTGGCCGAGACCGCGGCGTGGACGAAGGTGGCCAACTGCTCGCGCCGGGTGCGTCCGGTCACCTCGGCGATCTCCTCCGGCAGGTCGTCCAGGCTGAGGATGCCGGCCCCGATCGCGTCCTCCAGGTCGTGGGCGCAGTAGGCGATCCGGTCCGCCCAGCTGACGATCTCCCCCTCGATGGTCAGCGGCGCCGGCCGCGACCAGGAGTGGTTGCGGATCCCGTCCAGGGTCTCGGCGCACAGGTTGAGCGAGGTCAGCACCACGTCCGCCCCCCACGGGCCGTGGTCGTAGCCACCTGGGAGGAACGGGTCGAAGGCGTCCTCGCTGGCGTGGCCGCCCGGACCGTGGCCGCAGTCGTGGCCCAACGCGATCGCCTCGGCCAGGGTGGCGTTGGCGCCCACCCCGCGGGCGATCGAGGTGGCCACCTGGGCCACCTCCAGGGCGTGGGTGAGCCGGGTGCGCTGATGGTCGGTGGGGAACACCACCACCTGGGTCTTGCCGGCCAACCGGCGGAAGGCGGTGGAGTGGACGATCCGGTCGCGGTCGCGCTCGAAGCAGGTGCGCTCGGGATCGGGTTGCTCGGGGATAGCGCGGTTGCCGGCACCCTGGGCCAGCGCAGCGCCGGGCCGCAGCCGGGCGGCCTCGGCCGCTTCCCGCGCCACCCGATCGACCGGGCTGTCGGTGGCGAGCCGGGCTGAGCTGTCGGCGTGGGCGCGCACCACACCGGAGGCGGCGTGGCCGGCCATCGTCTCGGCCCACGCCACCGCGCGGGGGGTCAAATCAGGCATGCCACCATCCTGTCACTCGCTAGGCTGTGCTCATGTCGCAGCCACCGCAGGGCCAGAACCCGTATCAGCAGCCCTATGGCCAGCCTCAACAACCCTACGGGCAGCAGCCCCCTGGCCAGCCCCAGCAACCGTACGGACAGCCCCAGCAGCCCTACGGTCAGCCTCAGCAGCAGCCCTACCCGACCCCGTACCCGGGGACGCCGGGCCAGCCGGGCTACGGCCAACCGACGTACTACCAGGGCCAGCCCCCGGCCAGGCCGGCCGGCAAGGGGCTGGGGATCGCCGGTTTCGTCCTGGTGCTGATCGGCGCCGCGGTCGCCATCTGGGGCGGCTGGATGGTGGGGGGCGCCTTCACCGAGATGATCCTCAACTCGGGTCTGCCACTGGATCAGTTGGAGCGGCTCGATCCGTCCTCCCTGCCGGAGGCCGAAGTGGCCGCCCTCGGGGTGGCGGCCATACCCAGCATCGTGGCGTCGCTGGTCGGGATCGCGGGGTGGGTGATCTGCATCGTCGCCACGGTGAAGAACTCCGCCCGTCCGCTGGCGATCATTGGCATCGTGCTGGGCGTGCTGGCACCGATCGCCACCTACTTCGCCTTCGCCGCGGGCATCGCGGCGGGTCTGGGAATGGTCGCCTGATCAGCCGCCTGAGGCGTCGGACTCGGCAGCGCTCAGATCCTGCTCGCCGAGTTCGGTGCTCTCCAGCCAGCCGTAGGGCAGGATCACCTTGTCCCGCGGGGTGCCCTGGCGGCCGCGCGGGCTGGCCAGTTCGCTGACCGGGTAGGGCTGGTCGGCGTCGAGCCGGCCCAGCAGCTCGGCCAGTTCGTCCAGCGCGGACACCATCGCCAGGCTGCGGCGCAGTTCGCCGCCCACCCCGAAGCCCTTGAAGTACCAGGCCATGTGCTTGCGCAGATCGGTCAGGCCATGCCGCTCGCCGTACAGGTCGGCCAGCAGTTCGGCGTGGCGGTAGACCATGGCGGCGACCTCGCCGAGGCTGGGCAGGGTCTGGGTGTCCCGTCCGGCGAAAGCGTCGGCCAGGTCGCGGAACAGCCAGGGACGCCCGAGGCAGCCGCGGCCGATCACGACGCCGGCGCAGCCGGTCTGCCGCACCATCTCCACGGCGTCGGAGGCCTCCCAGATGTCGCCATTGCCCAGCACCGGAATGTCGACCGCGTCCACCAGGGTGGCGATGGTTTCCCAGGCGGCCTGGCCGGAGTAGGCCTGTTTGACCGTCCGGGCGTGCAGCGCAATCGCCGCGCAGCCGGCGTCCTGCGCGATCCGTCCGGCGTCGAGGTAGGTGAGGTGGTCGTCGTCGATCCCCAACCGGGTCTTGATCGTCACCGGGACGCCGTAGGGCTCGGCGGCGCGCACCGTGGCCCGCAGGATGGCGGCCAGCCGGTCGCGCTTCCAGGGCAGCACTCCCCCGCCGCCCCTCCGGGTGACCTTGGGCACCGGGCAACCGAAGTTGAGGTCGATGTGATTGACGCCGAACTCCTCGCACAGGATGCTCGCGGCCTTCGCGATCACCTGCGGGTCGACGCCGTACAACTGCACCGAGCGGACCGTCTCGCCCGGGTCGAACCGCAGCATGTCGAAGGTCTTGGGGATCCGCTCCACGATCCCGCGGGAGGTGATCATCTCGCAGACGTAGAGCCCAGGCTGACCTGCCGGCGAAGCAGCCGAACCCGCCTGAGGGCTCGGAGTCTCGACGAGCGGCGCCTGCCGCGAGGAATAGACGTAGAGCCCAGGCTGACCTGCCGGCGAAGCAGCCGAACCCGGCTGGGGGCTCGGAGTCTCGACGAGCGGCTCCTGCCGCGAGGAATAGACGTAGAGCCCCGGCTGACCTCCCGGCGAAGCAGCCGAACCCGGCTGAGGGCTCGGAGTCTCGACGAGCGGCTCCTGCCGCGAGGAATAGACGTAGAGCCCCGGCTGACCTCCCGGCGAAGCAGCCGAACCCGGCTGAGGGCTCGGAGTCTCGACGAGCGGCTCCTGCCGCGAGGAACAGACGTAGAGACCGGCGCCCTGCTCGCGGCAGAGCTGCCGGTAGGCGGCGTTGGTGATCCCCGCCATCGGGGCCAGCACCACCGGGGTGGGCACCTCGACTGCCTGCCCACCGGGGGCTGCCAGGCGTAGCGGCTGGATCATCGTCACCTCTTTCTGCGACCGCCCAGCCTAGCCAATCCGGCCTCGCCCGATTCTCCCGGACCGGACCGGTGGCGTCCGCGGCTGGTTCCGGGGGTTGCGCGAACGCCCGCCAACGGGTGCGCTAGGGGCATGACCATCAACCACAGCCGCGTGATGGCCGCCCTGGACGCCGTCCCTCGCCGCAACTTCCTGCCCGCCGACCTGCAGCACCTGGCCAGCGCCGACCAGCCCCTGCCGATCGGCCACGGCGCCACCAACTCCCAACCCTGGACGGTGCAGTTCATGCTCGACCTGCTGCACGTCCCCGAGGGCGCCAGGGTGCTGGACGTCGGCAGCGGCTCGGGCTGGACCACCGCCCTGCTCGCCCAGCTCACCGGACCCAAGGGCTCGGTGCTCGGCTTGGAGATCGTCCCGGACCTGGTCGAGCAGGGCCGGACGAACCTGGCACCGTTCGGCATGGGATGGGCGAAGATCGAGCCCGCCGAGCCGGGCAGCCTCGGACGTCCGACCGAAGTCGGCTACGACCGCATCCTGGTCTCGGCCGACCCCGGCGCCACTCCACCCGAACTGGAAGCCCAGCTGGCGATCGGCGGGCGCCTGGTGCTGCCCGCCGCCGGCGTCATGTGGGTGGTCGACCGCGAGCCCGACGGCTGGCACCGCGAACCGGTGATGGGCTACCGCTTCGCCTTCGTCCCCCTGGTCTGAGGTGGGACACGGGGACAGACCCCGGGACGCAGGGACGGTTCCTGGCGCCCCGGGACGGTTCCCGGGCGCCAGGAACCGTCCCTGCGTCCCAAACAACGCACTTCCTGGAATACGGACACAGGGCGCAGCTCTCCCTGCCTCGGGACACTGGAGCCCGGAAACCGCCTGTGACAAGCCGGGACAGGGAACCGTCCCCTGTCCCAAAGTGGGACACCGGAACCGTCCCCGGGCCCCAAGGGCGGTCCGGTGTCCGGCTGTCAGCAGCCGATCAGGCGCTGGGCGAGGTAGTCCTTCACCTGGCTGAGGGCGACCCGCTCCTGGCTCATGGTGTCGCGGTCGCGGATGGTGACCGCCTCGTCCTCCAGGGTGTCGAAGTCGACGGTGATGCAGAACGGGGTGCCGATCTCGTCCTGGCGGCGGTAGCGGCGGCCGATCGACTGGGCATCGTCGAACTCGATGTTCCAGTACTGCCGCAGCTCGGCGGCCAGGCCGCGGGCCTTGGGCGACAGGGCCTCGTTGCGCGACAGCGGCAGCACGGCGGCCTTGACCGGAGAGAGCCGCGGATCCAGCTTGAGCGAGACCCGGGTCTCGGTGCCGCCCTTGGCGGTGGGCACCTGCTCCTCGGTGTAGGACTCCACCAGGAAGGCCATCAGCGAGCGGGTCAGCCCGGCGGCCGGCTCGATCACGTAGGGCAGGAAGCGTTCGCCGGTGGCCTGCTCGAAGTAGGACAGATCGGTTCCGGAGTGCTTGGAGTGGGTGCCCAGGTCGAAGTCGGTCCGGTTGGCGATGCCCTCCAGTTCGCCCCAGCCGTCACCGCCGGTGAAGCCGAAGTTGTACTCGATGTCGACGGTCCGCTTGGAGTAGTGGGAGAGCTTCTCCTTGGGGTGCTCGTAGAGCCGCAGGTTGTCGCGCTTGATGCCCAGCCCGACGTACCAGTCGGTGCGGGCGTCGATCCAGTGCTGGTGCCATTCCTCGTCGGTGCCGGGCTTGACGAAGAACTCCATCTCCATCTGCTCGAACTCCCGGGTGCGGAAGATGAAGTTGCCCGGGGTGATCTCGTTGCGGAAGCTCTTGCCCACCTGGCCGATGCCGAACGGCACCTTCATCCGCGAGGTGTTCTCGACGTTCTTGAAGTTGATGAAGATGCCCTGCGCGGTCTCCGGACGCAGGTAGTGCAGCCCGGACTCGTCCTCGATCACGCCGAGGTAGGTCTTCAGCATCATGTTGAAGTCGCGCGGGGCGGTGAACTGGCCGAGATTGCCGCACTCGGGGCAGTTGATCTCCTCCAGGCCGGCGGGCTTGCGTCCCTTCTTGAACTCGAAGTTCTCCTCGAGTTGGTCGGCCCGGAACCGCTTGTGACAGGAGAGGCACTCGGTCAGCGGGTCGGAGAAGACGCCGACGTGGCCGGAAGCCACCCAGGTCTGCCGCGGCAGGATGATGGACGAGTCGAGGCCCACCACGTCGTCACGGCCCTGCACCACCTGACGCCACCACTGGCGCTTGATGTTCTCCTTGAGTTCCACGCCGTAGGGGCCGTAGTCCCAGGCGGCGCGGGTTCCCCCGTAGATCTCGCCGCACGGGTAGACGAACCCGCGGCGCTTGGTGAGGGTGATGACATTGTCGAGGCGGCTGGCCACGTGTGTGCTCCTTGTCGCACGGCGTTGCCCGGCTGGCAACGCACAAACTCGACCAAGCGTAGCGGGGAACGGCCGGCTTTCGCGCGGCGGCGCGGGGTCAGTCGCGGAACCGCGGCAGGTTCTCCCCGACTTCCTCGGGCGTGGCGTAGGCGCTGGGCTCGTCGATCGCCTCGCTGAGCAGCGAAACCAGCACCAGCTTGGCCTCATAGCCGTTGAACGAGCGCCGGTAGGAGCCGACGTTCTCCCACTGCGAGGTGATCGTCCACAGCGTGGGCTCGTCCAGGTTCTGCAGCAGCCAGGCCCCCTGGCAGCCGCGGCAGCCGGTGAAGAAGGCGACGGCTGCCTCAGCTCGGCCGCGGAAGTCGGCAGCGCGTTCGTCCGGGACATTGAAACGGCTGATCGCGAACATGGCGTCAGGCTAGGTCATCGAGGCCAGTCCAGCACGGCTCACCCACCCTCTCCCTGCGTTTCTGCCAAATACCCGCCCTCTGCGACAGATATGTCGCGGAGCTGCGCTATTTGGCAGATAGTGGGGCCGGAGCCACCTAATCCCGCTCGACGTGGGTGAGCGAGCGCAGGCCGCGCTCCAGGTGCCAGGCGGTGAAGGCGGCCACCAGGCCACTGCCCTCGCGGATCACCGGGTCGGTGGCGTCGCGGGTGGCCGGCCAGTCGCCGGTCAGCAACGCGGTGAGGTACTCGATGGTCACCTGGGCCGGGTGCGCGGCGGCGGGCGGACGGCAGCGCAGGCAGACCATGCCGCCGGCGGCCGGCGAGAACGACTGGTGCGGCCCGGGGGCACCGCACCGGGCGCAGTCGGTCAGGCTGGGCGCGTAGCCGGCCAGCGCCAGGGCACGCAGCAGGTAGGAGTCCATCACCATCGCAGCCGGACGGGTGCCGTCGTTGGTGCCGTGGGTCAGTGCATGCAGTGCCCCCACCAGCAGGTGGTACTGCTGCCGGGCGGGCTCCCCCTCCTCCACCACCAGCCGGTCGGCGGTCTCCACGATCACCTGGCCCGAGGTGTAGCGCTGGTAGTCCTGGCCGAGCGGCTCGGAGTACGGGTTCAGGGTGACCGCCTGGGTGATCACGTCCAGCGAGCGGCCGGTGGCGAACTGCAGGTCGACGTGGGTGAACGGCTCCAGCCGGGCGCCGAACTTGGACGAGGTCCGCCGCACCCCCCGGGCCACCGCGCGCAGCTTGCCGTGCTCGCGGGAGAGCATCGTGACGATCCGGTCGGCTTCACCCAGCTTGTGGGTGCGCAGCACGACCGCTTGGTCACGATAGGTGGGCACCCCACCATTGTGACCGCTTCCCACCAGGCCGCCTCGCAGCCATGCCGGTTCGGTGTTACCGTTCAGATCAAGCGGCTTCCGTCCGCCACATTCGCCACCAGCAGGAGGATCGATGACGATCGACTCGTCGCCGCGCGCTGCCATTGAGGCCGGTCAGACGGCACTGGGTATCGAGTTGGGTTCGACTCGGATCAAGGCGGTGCTGATCGGCCCGGATCATGCTCCGCTGGCCACCGGCAGCCATGATTGGGACAACCAGTTCGTGAACCGGATCTGGACGTACTCGTTGGACGCGGTGTGGGAGGGGTTGCAGGGCTGCTTCGCCTCGCTGGCGGCTGATGTCCGGGCCAGGTACGACGTTCCGCTGTCGCCGGTGGGGTCGATCGGGATCTCGGCGATGATGCACGGCTACCTGGCCTTCGATGCCGCCGGCGAGTTGCTGGTGCCGTTTAGGACCTGGCGCAACACCATCACCGGTCCGGCCGCCGAGGAGCTTTCGGCACTGTTCGATCACAACATTCCGCAGCGATGGAGTATCGCGCATCTGTACCAGGCGATCCGCAACGGCGAGGAGCATGTCGGACGGGTCGCGCAGCTCACCACTCTCTCCGGCTACGTCCACGCCCGGTTGACCGGCGAGCGGGTGCTGGGGGTGGGCGACGCGTCGGGCATGTTCCCGATCGACATCGCCACCGGCAGCTTCGACGCCACCATGCTGGGCCAGTTCGACGCGCTGATCGCCGATCGTGGCTTCGACTGGAAGATCGGCGACATCCTGCCGACCGTGCTCGCCGCCGGCGCGGCGGCCGGGAGCCTGACCGTCGAGGGTGCGGCGCTGCTGGACCCCAGCGGCACCCTGCAGCCGGGGATCGCGTTCTGTCCTCCGGAGGGGGACGCCGGCACCGGCATGGTGGCCACCAACTCGGTCGCCCGCCGCACCGGGAATGTGTCGGCCGGTACCAGCATCTTCGCCATGGTGGTGCTGGAGGGGGTGCTGTCGCGCCGGCACGCCGAGCTCGACCTGGTGACCACCCCGGCCGGTGACCTGGTCGCCATGGTGCACTGCAACAACGGCGCCAGCGAGCTGAACGCCTGGGCCGGGTTGTTCGGCGAGTTCGCCAAGGCCCTCGGGTCGGACGCCGGCACCTCCCAGGTGTTCCAGACCCTGTTCACCGCGGCGCTGGCCGGTGAGCCGGACGCCGGCGGGCTGGTCTCCTACAACTACCTGTCCGGTGAGCACATCACCCACCTGACCGAGGGCCGGCCGTTGTTCGTCCGCACCCCGGAGAGCAGCTTCTCGCTGGCCAACTTCATGCGCGCCCACCTGTTCGCGTCGCTGGCCACGCTGCGGATCGGGATGAACGTGCTGCAACAGGACGAACACGTCGCCCTCGACGCGATGTTCGCCCACGGTGGCCTGTTCAAGACCGAAGGCGTCGCCCAACGCTTCCTGGCCGCCGCGATCAACGCCCCGGTGTCGGTCGGCGAGATCGCCGGCGAGGGCGGCGCCTGGGGCATCGCTCTGCTGGCCGCCTACGCCAAGCAGGCCGGCGACGACCAGAGCCTGGCCGACTTCCTCGCCAGCCAGGTGTTCGCCGACGCCCCGTTGACCACACTGGCACCCGACCCGTCCGACGTCGCCGGCTTCAACACCTACATGGAACGCTGGACCGCCGGGCTCGCCATCGAAAGCGCCGCGGTCGAGAACATCTAGGGGTTCTACCGGTACACCGCCGCGGGACGATCGCTCCGCGGCGGGGGCAGCGGTGCGTCCAGGGCGCGCAGCATCCGAGCCACCGTCTCCCGCAGCTCGCTCCGGGCCGGCTCGGCCAGGTCGGTGGTGTACTCGACCCCCTCGGGGATGTAGCTGAGGCCGTACATCACCTCGCGCCAGTCGCCGCCACCGACCGGCCATCGGGTGTGGGACTCGTCCTCGACCGCCGCGCCCTGGCCCCACTGGCCGAAGTAGGCGATCATCTGGTCGAAGGGCAGCTCCATCACCGCCTCGGCCTCGACCGGGTGCCGCACCCACGATCTGGCGACCAGGA
Organism: Propionicimonas sp.; assembly: GCA_049840415.1. Lineage (GTDB taxonomy): Bacteria > Actinomycetota > Actinomycetes > Propionibacteriales > Propionibacteriaceae > Propionicimonas. The sequence goes on from JASGLB010000005.1 coordinate 83,994, forward strand.
TGAACTCCTCGATCTCCTCCGGGGTCAGCGGCTTCGGGGTGAATCGCGCCCGGGCGTGCTCGACCTGCGTCAGCCGGTCCACCCGGAAGGTGCGCCAGTCCTCCTTCTCCAGGTCCCAGCACAGCAGGTACCAGTGCCGGTCGGCGGGCACCAGCGCGTGCGGCTCCACTCGACGACGGGTGACCTCGCCGGAGGCGGCGGTGTAGCGGAACCGGACCCGCTCATGGTCGCGGCAGGCCAGGGCGAGATCGCCGAGCACCTCGGTCGACACCGGCTTTCCGGAGCGGATGCCGGCCGGCTGCACCGTCTCGGCGAGCGCGTTCACCCGGCGTCGCAATCGCCCCGGCAGCACCTGCTCGAGCTTGGCGAGGGCGGTGATGGTGGTCTCGTGGCCGCTCACCAGTCGCTGGGAGGCCGCGATCCGCAGCCCGATCGCCATCGCGACCGCCTCCTCGTCGTTGAGCAGCAGGGGTGGGACCGCGCTGCCGGCCTCGAGTCGGTAGCCGCCGGCGACCCCGGGCGTCGACTCGATGCGGTAGCCGAGTTCGCGCAGCCGTTCGACGTCGCGGCGGACGGTGCGTTCGGTCACCCCGAGTCGCTCGGCGAGTTCCGTTCCGGGCCAGTGTCGGTGGGTCTGCAGCAGGTTCAACAGGGCGAGTGCTCTGCTGGTCGTGTCGGGCATGTTCCAAGATTGCCAGAGATTGAGGACAGAATCTGTCCTGGTTTGATTCTAGGCTCCCCGGCATGCTCCATGAACCGATCATCGATGCCCAGGGTTTGACCAAGTGCTTCCCTGACCACCCGAAGCCGAACGGCAAGCAGGTGCACGCCGTCGCGGACCTCACCTTTCAGGTGTCTCGCGGGGAACTCGTCGCCTTCCTCGGCCCCAACGGGGCCGGCAAGTCCACCAGCCTGCGGATGCTCACCACGCTGATCCCACCGACCTCCGGCCAGGCCCGGGTGGTCGGATTCGACATCCTGCACCAGCCGGCCGAGGTCCGCGCCCGGATCGGCTACGTGGGCCAGCTCACCAGCGGCAGCTTCACCCAGCGCACCCGGGACGAACTGCTGAGCCAGGGTGCGTTCTACGGACTCACCAAGGCCCAGTCCCGGCAGCGCGCGGACGAGCTCATCGAGTCTCTCGGCCTGACCGGGTTCGTCAACCAGTCGGTCCAGCAGCTCAGCGGCGGCCAGAAGCGCCGCCTCGACATCGCCCTGGGGTTGATGCACGCCCCGCCGCTGTTGTTCTTGGACGAGCCTTCCACCGGGCTCGACCCGCAGAGCCGGGCGAACCTGTGGCAGCACATCCTCGACCTGCGCGAGCAGTACGGCACCACCATCTTCCTCACCACGCACTACCTGGAGGAGGCCGACCGCTACGCCGAGCGGGTGATGGTGATGGACCGCGGGCAGGTGATCGCCGACGACACCGCGCCGGCGTTGAAGGCGAACCTCGCCGGGGACGTGCTGACCTTCGGGTTCGGTTCGGCCGACGACGCGAACCGCGCCCTCGACATCGTGGGACGACTCACCGATCGCGAGGTCAGGCGCGAGGACGACCGGACGGTCGGCGTCACCGTCCCGGACGGCGACACCCTGTTGCCGGTGGCGATCCGGGCGTTGAGCGCGGAGGGCATCGACGTGCAGCGGGCGACCGGCGTCCCACCCACCCTCGACGATGTCTTCCTCACCCTCACCGGACGGACCCTCCGGGAGGCCGGCGAGGGCGGCGAATCCCCCACTGAAACCCCCGACCTCGAGACGGCAGGAGCCCACCGATGACCATCACCCGCCCCGACACCGCCGTGCAGGCGAACCCCGTCCGCGATACCTGGAACGTGCTGACCCGTGAGCTGAAGCCGGTGATCCGGGACCCCTTCTCGTTGATCTTCAGCCTGGTGCAGCCACTGGTCTTCCTGGGACTGTTCGGTCCACTGCTGATCGGCAGCTCCGGCGCCCCGGTGGGTGAGACCCTGCAGTGGTTCGTGCCCGGCGTGCTGGTCATGATCGTGCTGTTCGGCACCGGCACGGTGGGCTCGAACCTGCAGTACGAGATCATGACCGGCTCGCACGAGCGGACCCTGGTGGCGCCGCTCTCCCGCTCCTCGCTGCTGGTCGGACGGGCGCTGAAGGAGATCGTCCCGATCATGGTGCAGGCGCTGGTGATCGCCGGAGTCGCCTGGCCGTTCGGCTTCCGGGTCGATCCGGCCGGGCTGGTCGTCGGCCTATTGCTGCTGGCCGTGTTCGGCGTCGGCCTCGGCTCGCTGTCGTACTCGCTGGCGCTGGCCACCAGGGATCGGGAGTGGCTGTTCTGGGGTGTGCAGCAGACCCTGATCTTCCCGCTGCTGATCCTTTCGGGCATGTTGCTGCCGTTGGATCAGGGACCCGGCTGGATGCGGGCGGTCTCGACGGTGAACCCGGTCAACTGGGTTGTCCAGGCCGAACGGGCGCTGCTCGCCGGCGACCTGGCGAACCAGGCGGTGCTGTGGGGCTGGACGGCAGCCGTGCTGCTGGCCGCCCTGGGCCTGTGGGTCGGCATCCGGGCGATGCGCCGGAGCAACTGACCCGGTCCGGCCCGGCGTCCACCCCTCGCCAGGCCAGGCTGGACCTCCTACGCTGGGGCGATGGGAATCCTGCGTATCGCGGTCGAGGACTCGGTCCGGGTCGAGGCCGCCTCGGCCCGCGTCCACCTCAGCGTCAAGGGCGGCTCGACGGTCTTCGGCAATGCCGCGACCAAACAGGCCGCCGAGGTGCGCGAACTGGTCAGGGCACTGGCCGCCGCCGGCATCGCCGAGGAGGCGATCGAGGTCACCGGCGTCCGGCTCGACTCCCGCGGCGGGTTCGGCAAGAGCAAGGCGGAGTACCTGCTGGTGGTGGCGGCCGAGTTGGATCAGCTGCCCGGCGTGCTGGGGGTGCTGGCCGACCAGCCGGTCACCCTGTCCGAGCTGGAGTGGGTGTTCGACTCCTTCGAGGCCAGCATTCCGGCCACCGCGAACGCGCTCGCCCAGGCCCGGCGGAAGGCCGAGGCGATCGCCGCCGCGGCCGGCTCGCAGATCGCCGGCATCGCGATGATCAGCGACTCCTGGAACCTGCCGACCGCGCGGGTGGCGTTCGAGGCGACCGACAGCGCGGCGGTGTTCCGTTCGGCCAAGAGCGCACCGATCGACCTCGGGGTCGAGATCAGCGCCACGCAGGAGTTGTACGTCCACCTCACGGTCGACTTCGAGCTGTCCTAAGGTAGGGCCATGCACCGCATCTCAACGTTGAGGGTGTCGTCGTTGTGCCTGGGCGGAAACGTCTTCGGTTGGACGGCGGACGCGAGCACCTCCGAACAGATCCTGGACGCCTACCTGGCCGGTGGCGGGAACTTCATCGACACCGCCGACTCCTACTCCACCTGGGTGCCCGGCCACCGCGGCGGCGAGTCGGAGAGCGTGATCGGGGCCTGGCTGCGGCAGCGACACGTCCGCGACCAGGTGGTGATCGCCACCAAGGTGGCCAAGCACCCGGTCCACCGTGGCCTGCGTCCGGCCAACCTGCGGATCTGCCTGGACGGTTCCCGGCGCCGGCTGGGCGTGGAGACCATCGACCTGTACTACGCCCACGAGGACGACCCGCAGGTGCCGACCGCCGAGTGGGTGGGCGCCTTCGACGCCATGGTGAAACACGGCGCGATCCGGCACTGGGGGCTCTCCAACTTCACCCCGGAGCGGGTGACCGAGGTGCTGCAGGTGGCCGCGACCGAGGGGCTGACCCCGCCGGTGGCGCTGCAGCCGCACTACAACCTGGTCCACCGCGCCGAGGTGGAGACCAGCGGGTTGCGGGAGGTGGTGTCCGAACACAAGCTGGCCCTGGTGCCCTACTACGGCCTGGCGGCGGGCTTCCTGACCGGAAAGTACGCCCGGGACGAGCTGATCCACGGTGCGCGGGCCGCCCGGGTGAAGAGCTTCGCCACCGAGCAGGGCTTCGCGGTGCTGGACGCGGTACTGGCGATCGCCGACGAACTGCAGGCCGACCCGGCCACGGTCGCGCTGGCCTGGCTGCGCCAGCAGCCCGGCGTGACCTCCCCGATCGCCAGCGTCTCCGACCCCGATCAGTTGCCGGCCCTGCTGGCGGCGATGGAGCTGAAACTGGGCCGGGCCCAGGTGAACCGGCTGAACAAGGCCTCCGCCGGGCTGTAGCTTCGCCGGCGGCTGTCGTCCCCGCGAAGCCGGGGATCTCCAAGACGACGGACGCCCCGCCCGGTTCTCCCGGACGGGGCGGTTCGCGGCGACGGATCCGGTCTACGACCGGTCGGGATCAGGACTCGACCGAGCCCTCGATCTGGGTCTGGCCACCCGCGTGGGCGACCGAGATCTTGCGCGGCTTGGCCTCCTCGGCGACCGGGATGGTCAGGCTCAGCACACCGTCGGTGTAGTTGGCGGTGATCTGATCCAGCGCCAGGCCGTGGCCCAGGGTCAGCTGGCGGGCGAAGGTGCCGCTGGGGCGCTCGTGGACCAGCCACTTCTGATCGGCCTCGCCGTTGGAGGTCTTGCGCTCGGCGCGAATCGTGAGGGTGCGGTCCTCCACGTCGATGTCGATCGTGCCGGGCTCCACGCCGGGCAGGTCGATCTGGGCGATGAAGGCCTCGCCCTCGCGGTACAGATCCATCGGCATGGCCAGCGAGGCGGGGGTCCGAACCGCGTCGGCCAGGAAGCGATCCATCTCACGGAAGGGGTCAAAGGTACGTGCCATGTGTCGTCACTCCTTGGGTAGTTCTTTAGCACTCTGCCTACATGAGTGCTAACAAGACCCAGTGTGCAACGCATTCCCGATTTCTTCAAGTAAGTTGAGTCACATCGACTCAACTTGATCCCCGCCCCTCTCCAGCAGGCCGCCAAAGCACTGTTGACAACGCTGGACACCGATTGGGACACGGGGACGGTTCCGGTGTCCCACGTTTTGTCCCACGTTGGCTGGGACAGGGGGACGGTTCCGGTGTCCCACGTTGACTGGGACAGAGGGACGGTTCCTGGCGCCGGGGACGGTTCCCGGGCGCCAGGAACCGTCCCCCTGTCCCAGGAACCGTCCCCCTGTCCCAGGAACCGTCCCCCTGTCCCAGGAACCGTCCCCCTGTCCCAGGTCACCCGTCCGTCCCGGTTCGGCAGCCACTAGGCTTCCTTCGTGCCCAAGGTTCCCCGTCCACCGACACCGCATCCGTCGGGAGCGCGTCCTCCCGTGCTGGACCGGAAGCTGCTCCCCCGCCACGTCGCGATCGTGATGGACGGCAACGGCCGCTGGGCCAAGGCCCGCAAGCTGCCGCGCACCGAAGGCCACGCCCGGGGCGAGGATTCGCTCTTCGATGTGATCGAGGGGGCGATCGAGCTCGGCATCCCCTACCTGTCGGCCTACGCCTTCTCCACCGAGAACTGGCGCCGCTCCCCCGACGAGGTGCGCTGGCTGATGGGCTTCAACCGGGACGTGATCCACCGCCGCCGCGATCAGTTGGACGCGATGGGCGTCCGGATCCGCTGGGCCGGCCGCGTCCCCAAGCTCTGGAAGTCGGTCATCAAGGAGCTGCAGGAGGCCGAGCAGCAGAGCCGGGACAACACCGTCCTCACCCTGCAGTTCTGCGTGAACTACGGCGGCCGGGCCGAGATCACCGACGCCGCCCGGGCGATCGCCGAGGCCGCGGTGCGCGGCGAGCTGGATCCCGCCCGGCTCACCGAGGAGCGGTTCCGCAGGTTCCTGGACGAACCCGACATCCCCGATGTCGACCTGTTCGTCCGTTCCTCCGGCGAGCAGCGGACCTCCAACTTCCTGCTGTGGCAGTCGGCCTACGCCGAACTGGTCTTCCTCGACACCCTGTGGCCCGACTTCGACCGCCGCGACCTGTGGCGGGCGGTCGAGACCTACGTGCATCGCGATCGCCGCTACGGCGGAGCCGAGCCCAACCCGGTCGGCTGACCGTCGTCGTCTCTCACCAGAGCAGACGTCCTCGCCGAGCCCCCGCTCTCAGTCAAGCTGTGAGCAAAGGGGTCACCACCCCCGTTTGGCCACAGCTTGCGGAGCCAGGTCCCCGACAGGGACCCCTCGCGCGACGAAGCTGCGAGCAAAGTGGCCACCACACCCGTTTGGTCACAGCTTGCGGTGGCCGAGGGGTTCGGCACCGGCCAAGAGCGCGCGTTGAGCGGAGCAGGTAGCCTGAAAGGGGTGCGCAGCGGGCGGTTGGGCCGCCCTGCGGCAACGGTTCTCGACCGCACCCCACAACAGGGACGTCCGGAAAGGCCGCCATGCTGACCCTGAAGAACGTCCGCAAGTCGTACACGACTGCGGGCTTCACCCAGGTGGCGCTGGACGATGTCTCGATCTCCTTCCGGGACAGCGAGTTCGTGGCCGTGCTGGGCCCGTCCGGTTCGGGCAAGACCACCATGCTGAACATCGTCGGCGGGCTGGACCACTACGACTCCGGCAACCTGGTGATCGACGGCATCCCGACCGAGAACTACCGCGACCGCGACTGGGACGGCTACCGCAACAACCGGGTGGGCTTCGTCCTCCAGAGCTACAACCTGATCCCCCACCAGAGCGTGGTGGCCAATGTCGAGCTCGCGCTCACCCTCTCCGGCGTCTCGCGGACCGAGCGTCACCAGCGGGCGCTGGCCGCGCTCGACCAGGTGGGGCTGGCCGAGCACGCCCACAAACGGCCCAGCCAGCTCTCCGGCGGTCAGATGCAGCGGGTGGCGATCGCCCGGGCGCTGATCAACGACCCCGAGATCCTGCTGGCGGACGAGCCCACCGGCGCGCTGGATTCGAAGACCAGCGTGCAGATCATGGGCCTGCTCACCCGGATTGCCGGCGACCGGCTGGTGATCATGGTCACCCACAACGCCGAACTCGCCGAGCAGTACGCCACCCGCGTCGTCCAGTTGAAGGACGGGGCGGTCGCCGCCGACTCCGACCCCTACCTGCCGGCCGGCGACGGCGTCAGCGAGAAGCCCAGCCGCCGGACGGCGATGTCCTTCCTGACCGCGATCGCGCTGTCGTTCAGCAACCTGATGACCAAGAAGGGCCGCACCCTGATGACCGCCTTCGCCGGCAGCATCGGAATCATCGGGATCGCTGCCATCCTGGCGCTGGCCAACGGGGTGAACGCCTACATCAAGCACGTCGAGGAGGACACCCTCTCGGTCTATCCGCTCACCATCGCCAGCCAGGGCTTCGACATGACCGCCATGTTGGCCGCCTCGGCCGGTGCCGGGCAGCAGGAGACCACTGACCCGTCGGCGTCCCCAACGACAGCCGAGGGTGAGGTGACCGAGGCCCGGACGCTCAAGCGGCTGTTCTCCAGCATCGGCTCCAACGACCTCGCCTCGCTGAAGAAGTACCTGGACGCCGACGGTGACGGCATCAACGACGCGGTGAACTCGATCCAGTACTCCTACAACGTGACGCCGCAGATCTTCAGCGCCGACCTCACCGACGGGGTCCGGCAGGTGAACCCGGACTCGTCGTTCAGCTCACTCGGTTTCGGCTCGGCCGGCTCCACCAACGCCCTGATGGCCTCCTCGATGAGCACCAACGTGTTCGCCCAGATGCCGGACGACACCAGGCTGGTCGAGGAACAGTACGACGTGGTGGCCGGACGCTGGCCGACCCGGTACGACGAGACCGTGCTGGTGCTCACCCCGAGCGGCCGGGTGAGCGACTTCATGCTGTACATGATGGGGTTGCGCGACCCGGCCGAGCTCGATGCCATGGTCAAGCAGATGACCGAGGACGAGGAGATTGTCACCCCGTCGGACACCCGTTCGTTCAGCTACGACGAGCTGATGGCGGTCACCTTCAGGCTGGTCAACGCCACCGACTACTACGCCCACGACGACGACTATGAGGTGTGGACCGACAAGAGCGGCGACGAGAAGTTCCTGCGCAAGCTGGTGGAGAACGGCGAGGAACTGCGGATCGCGGGCATCGTCCGGCCCAAGGAGGACGCCAACGCCACCGCCCTCGACTCGGCGATCTACTACACCCCGGCGCTGACCGCCCACGTGATCGAACGGGCGGCTGACACTCGGATCGTGCAGCGCCAACTGGCCGAGCCGGCGGTGAACGTCTTCACCGGACGCACCTTCACCGACGAGGAGGAGAACCCGCAGCGCGAGGATCTCGACCTGAGCAAGCTGATGGACATCGACGAGAAGGAGATCGCGAAGGCCTTCACCTTCGACTCCTCCAAGCTCAAGCTGGATCTTTCCTCGCTGAACCTGAACATGTCGGGGCTGAAGATCGACCCGTCGAAGCTGCCCGCGCTGGACTTTGGCGACCTGCTCGGCGACCTGGACGTGAGCAAGCTGGTCTCGGGCATCGACCTGACCGACATCATCGCCGCGGTGGACCCGGCGGACCTCCTGGCGGGCGTGGAGCTGGGGCTGGATTCCGAGGCGGTCACCGACCTGGCCACCCGGTTACTGCAGGGCTACCTGGAGTTCTGCGTGGCCGGCGGGCTGGATCCGTCCGACACCCAGACGAACTTCCCGCTGTTCCTGGAGTCGGAGGCCGGCCAGGCGATCGCCGCCGAGGCCGAGGCCGGTCTCACCCAGATCCAGGAGAACCTGGGCAAGCAGCAGACCGTGATCGTCGAGAAGCTGACCGCGCAGATCGGTGAGGCGGTTCAGAAGCAACTCAATGCCAGCGCGGGGAAGATCCAGAAGCAGCTGCAGAAGAGCATGGTCCGTTATATGGAGAAGGCCATGAAGGCGGTCGGCGGCCAGATCTCCCAGCAGTTGGGCACCGCGCTGCAGACTCAGCTCGGCGCCGCGATGGAGAAATCGATGGGCAAGCTGGCCGACACCATGTCGGAGGCGATGGGGATCGACCAGGAGGCCTTCGCCGACGCCTTCAAGTTCAAGATGGATTCCGAGGAGCTCGCCGAACTGCTGGCCTCGATGATGTCGTCGCGGCCCACCTCGTTCGACTCCAATCTGGTGCGGCTCGGCTACGCCGACTTCGCCAAGCCGTCGCGGATCGACATCTACCCGATCGACTTCGAGAGCAAGGCCCGGGTGATCGAGATCCTGGACGGCTACAACGAACAGATGCGGGCCGTGGACGACGACAAGGTGATCACCTACACCGACATCGTCGGGACGCTGATGTCGTCGGTGACCGACATCATCAACACCATCAGCTACGTGCTGACCGCCTTCGTGGCGATCTCGCTGGTGGTGTCGTCCATCATGATCGGGGTGATCACCTACATCTCGGTGCTGGAACGCCGCAAGGAGATCGGCATCCTGCGCTCGATCGGCGCCTCGAAACGCGACATCCGTAGAGTGTTCAACGCCGAGACCCTGATCGTCGGGTTCATCGCCGGCCTGCTGGGCATCGTGGTGACCCTGCTGCTCACCATTCCCGCCAACGCGATCGTGCTGGCGCAGTTCGACGTTCCGAACATCGCCCAGCTTCCCTGGCAGGCAGCCACGATCCTGGTGGCCACGAGCATGGCGCTCACCTTCATCGCCGGCCTGATCCCGTCCTCGGCGGCGTCCCGCAAAGACCCGGTCGAGGCGCTGCGCAGCGAGTAGCCGCACGGATCCCCGGTTCGGCTGGAGACCGCTACCATCGTCCTGCGACCAACTCGTGAACTGGAGGCATCATGAATGGTCCGCAGGTGGGCAAGCAGGTCGCTCAGGCGGCGTTGGTCATGGTCGGCATTCCGATTCTCGCCGCGTTGCTGTCGCTCATCGTCAACGCCGCGCTGTTCAGCTTTGGTCCGTGGGCCGACGTGTGGGTGGTGGAGGTCTGGATCGGGCTGACCGCCGCCGGTGCGCTGATCGCCTGGCTGACGCGCCATGCCTGGTTCACCAGCCGCGAAGCGGTCCGGGTCGAAGGCCGCGCTGACCCAAAGGCGAACCTTCGCTAGCTGAGCGAGGTGCTGCAGCCGCGGGCGGCTCACAACTGCGGATCGACCTCCCCGATGGTTGGTTCGAACTCGGCCAGAACCTCGTCGATCTCGGCATCGGTGGCCCGCCAGGGGCGCCGCTGCTCGGCAAGCTTCACCAGCCCGAGAACCGCGACTGGATCGTCCGCGGCGAACCTTGCGCGGTGGGCGGTGGCACTGAACCTGCCGCCCTGCAGTTCGACCGTGTAGCCCAACGCGCGAAGCGCCAGGATCGCCGGCACCGTCGTGTTGCCGCCCTGTACCAGGTCGACGCCTTCGGTGCGGAGCAGCCTGGACGGCAACCCGAGCCCCGATGCCGGGCATCCCCCGGCGAGGCACTCGACGTCCGGGTCGCCTTCGTGCTCGAACTCGTAGTGGAAACACACGTAGTGCATCTGTTCGAACGTGTCGTAGTCGGCGGCTGACGCCACCACCGCTCTGCCGCATCGCCGGCACGAGAGGGGATCGGACATGCCGCAACTGTAGTGCCGCGTTGATGTCCCAGCCGGCCTCGGTAGCCGCGCGGACCATCCCGGACCGGATCCGGGAACTCCGGCGGACCTCAGTCGGTGCCGAAGTCGAACGCAGCGCCCTCCTCGGCTTCGGCAATCGCCTCGGGGACGTCCGCACCCAGCTCGTTGATCGCAGCCGCCTGACCCGATTCCAGCACACCCACCAGTTGCGAGATGGCGCCGCCGACCACGCCCTGCTCGGCGTACTGCTCCAGCCGGGTGCGGGAATCCTCGATGTCGAGGTTGCGCATGGTGAGCTGGCCGATCCGGTCCAGCGGGCCGAAGGCGGCGTCCTCCACCCGCTCCATGGAGAGCCGGTCGGGGTGGTAGCTCAGGTTGGGGCCGTCGGTGTCGAGGATCGAGTAGTCGTCGCCACGACGCAGCCGCAGGGTCACCGTCCCGGTCACCGCCGCGCCCACCCAGCGCTGGATCGACTCCCGCAGCATCAGCGACTGCGGGTCGAGCCAGCGTCCCTCGTACATCAGCCGGCCGAGCTTCAGGCCGAACGCGCGGTAGTTCTCCAGGGTGTCCTCGTTGTGGATCGCCGAGAGCAGCCGCTCGTAGGCGATGTGCAGCAGCGCCATGCCCGGCGCCTCGTAGATGCCGCGGCTCTTGGCCTCGATGATCCGGTTCTCGATCTGGTCGGACATGCCCAGCCCGTGGCGTCCGCCGATCGCGTTCGCCTCGTAGACCAGCTCGACAGCCGATCCGAAGGTCTTGCCGTTGAGCTCGACGGGGCGTCCCTGCTCGAACCGGACGGTGACGTCCTCGGTCTCGATCGCCACGGCCGGATCCCAGAACCGGACGCCCATGATCGGCTCGACGATCTCGATCCCGACGTTGAGGTGTTCCAGTTCCTTGGCCTCGTGGGTGGCGCCCCAGATGTTGGCGTCGGTGGAGTAGGCCTTCTCCTTGGAGTCGCGGTAGGGCAGGTTCCGCTCGCTGAGCCACTGGCTCATCTCGGCGCGGCCGCCCAACTCGGTGACGAAGGCCTCGTCCAGCCACGGCTTGTAGATCCGCAGCCTGGGGTTGGCCAGCAGGCCGTAGCGGTAGAACCGCTCGATGTCATTGCCCTTGTAGGTGGAGCCGTCGCCCCACACCCAGACGTCGTCCTCGCGCATCGCGCGCACCAGCAGGGTGCCGGTCACCGCCCGTCCGATCGGGGTGGTGTTGAAGTAGGCCTTGCCGCCGGTGCGGATGTGGAAGGCGCCGCAGGTCAGCGCGACCAGGCCCTCCTCGACCATCAGTTCACGGCAGTCGACCATCCGGGAGAGCTCGGCGCCGTACTCCAGCGCCCGGCCCGGGACGGAGTCGATGTCCGGCTCGTCGTACTGGCCGAGATTGCCGGTGTAGGTGCAGGGAATCGCCCCCTTCTCACGCATCCAGGCGACCGCGACCGAGGTGTCGAGGCCGCCGGAGAAGGCCAGGCCGACGCGTTCGCCGACCGGAAGTTCGGTGAGGACTTTGGGCATGCCCGGATCCTATCGGCTCGCCCCCGGTTGCTCCTGCCACGCCCACCCCAGGCTCCGCGCCCGGGTCGCTCCGTCCCACCCCATCGAGGGCTCCCGTTAGCGCCGAGGGCTCGTCCCTGGGCAGAAGCCCTCGGCGATAGCGGGAGCCCTCGACGGTGGACGAGCGCAGCGGGGCAGGACGAAACAGGGGCCCCGCCGGTTGGCGGGGCCCCTGCGATCAGCGCTCAGGGACGCGGCGCGGGTTCGTCCTGCATCTCCAGCTCGCGGTCGCGGGCGTCCCGGTTGATCGCCGAGATGACCGCCTTGAGCGAGGCGGTGACGATGGACGAGTTCATCCCGACGCCCCACATCACGCGGGCGTCCTCGCCGACCCCTACCTCGGTCTCGACGTAGGCGGCGGCCATGGCGTCGCCGCCGGCGGACAGCGCGTGCTCGGTGTAGTCCAACACCCGGACGTGGTGGCCCAGGATGCCCAGCGCGTCCACGAAGGCCGACACCGGGCCATTGCCCTCACCGGTGATCTCCCGCTCCACGCCGCGTTCGTTCACCGTCGCGGTGACGGTGTAGCCGCCACCGTTCGAGACCGAGCGGACGGTGACCAGCGACAGCGGCTCCGACGGCATCAGGTACTCGCCCTCGAAGATGCTCCACAGGTCCGCCGGCGACACCTCGCCGCCCTCGGAGTCGGTGTGCTGCTGCACCACCCGGCTGAACTCGATCTGCAGCCGGCGCGGCAGATCCAGCTTGTGCTCGGACTTCATGATGTAGGCCATGCCGCCCTTGCCGGACTGGCTGTTCACCCGGATCACCGCCTCGTAGGTACGGCCCAGGTCGTGGGGATCGATCGGCAGGTAGGGGGCCTCCCAGGGAATCTCGTGCAGAGACTTCCCCTGGGCGGCCGCCTGCTTCTCCAGCGCCTCCAGCCCCTTCTTGATGGCGTCCTGGTGGGAGCCGGAGAAGGCGGTGTACACCAGGTCCCCCGCGTACGGGTGGCGCGGATGGACCGGCAGGTTGGTGCAGTACTCGACGGTGCGACGGATCTCGTCGATGTCGGAGAAGTCGATCTTCGGGTCGATCCCCTGGGTGAACAGATTCAGGCCCAGGGTCACCAGGCAGACGTTCCCGGTCCGCTCACCGTGACCGAACAGGCACCCCTCGACGCGATCGGCGCCGGCCATCAGGGCCAGTTCGGTGGCGGCCACCGCCGTCCCGCGGTCGTTGTGCGGGTGCAGCGAGATCGCGACATTCGGACGGTTCTTGACGTGCCGTCCGAAGTACTCGATCTGATCGGCGTAGGTGTTGGGCGTCGAGCGCTCGACGGTGGCCGGCAGGTTCAGGATGATCTCCCGTCCCTCGCCGGGCTGCCAGACGTCCATCACCGCGTTGCAGATCTCGATGGCGTAGTCGGTCGGGGTCTGGGTGAAGATCTCCGGGCTGTACTCGTAACCGAACTCGACGTCGGTCAGGTACTGCTCGGCGTACTTCATCACCAGTTCGGTGCCCCTGGTGGCCAGCCCGATGCACTGCTCGGCGTCGATGTTGAATACCACCCGCCGGAACAGTTCCGCGGTCGCGTTGTACAGGTGGATGGTCGCCCGCTTCGCCCCGATCAGGGACTGGGCGGTGCGTTCGATCAGATCCTCACGGGCTTGGGTGAGGACGCTGATGGTGACGTCGTCGGGAATGGCATCGGTGGTGATCAGGCTGCGGACGAAATCGAAGTCCGTCTGCGAGGCCGACGGGAAGCCGATCTCGATCTCCTTGTAGCCCATCCGGACCAGCAGGTCGAACATCTTCCGCTTCCGCGACGGCGTCATCGGATCGATCAACGCCTGGTTGCCGTCGCGCAGGTCGGTGGCCAACCAACGCGGGGCCTGGGTGATCTTCTTGGCCGGCCAGGTCCGGTCGGGCAGGTCGACGGGGACGAACGGGGTGTACCGGTCGAACGGCATCGGGCTGGGCTGCTGTACCGGGACAGGCTGCGGACGGGTCGGAAATTGGGTTGTCATGAGGTTCCTCGCTGGGCTGATGGGGTGCCAGGCGCGTCAACAGACTCCGCAGCGAGGGGGCCTGATCGAGTTAGGCCTCGCTGCGGCGAGCAAGCAGGAGGGTTGCCCACGACATGGCGTTCATCATGCCACCGAGACGCCATTTGGCCAAGCAGGCACACAGAATGAGACACCTCGGCCACCGGTGGGACAGGGGACGGTTCCTTGGGTGGGACAGGGGACGGTTCCTTGTCCCACCTTGTCAGCGCAAGATTGGCGAGTTTGGGACAAGGAACCGTCCCCGGGCGCCAGGAACCGTCCCCCTGTCCCACTCAGAAGCCGAGGCGGTTGAGCTTCTTGGGGTCGCGCTGCCAGTCCTTGACCACCTTGACCTTCAGGTCGAGGTAGACCGGCATGCCGACCAGCTCGGCGATCTGCTTCCGGGCGGTGGTGCCGACCTCGCGCAGCCGCTCGCCCTTGTGGCCGATCACGATGCCCTTCTGGGAGTCGCGTTCCACCACCAGGGAGGCGTAGATGTCCATCAGCGGACGGTTCGCCGGACGGCCCTCGCGCTCCCCCATCTCGTCGACGATCACGGTGAGCGAGTGCGGCAGTTCGTCCTGGACGCCCTCCAGCGCGGCCTCGCGGATCAGCTCGGCGATCAGCGTCTCGACCGGCTCGTCGGTGATCTCGCCCTCGGGGTAGAGCTGCGGCCCCTCGGGCAGCAGCTTGATCAGCTCGTTGGCGACCACGTCCACCTGGTCGTCGGTCAGCGCGGAGACCGGGACGACGGACGCCCAGCGGATCCCCAGCTTCTCCTCCAGGGAGGCGATCTTCAGCAGGTGCTCGGCCATTCGGGTGGGCTTGACCAGGTCGGACTTGGTGGCCAGCGCCACCAGCGCCGGCGGCTTCGGCAGCTTGGCGATCTCGCCGACCAGGAACTCGTCGCCCGGGCCGATCCGCTGGTTGGCGGGCAGGCACACCCCGATCACGTCGACCTCCGACCAGGTGGCGTACACCAGGTCGTTCAGCCGCTCGCCGAGCAGGGTGCGGGGACGGTGCAGGCCGGGGGTGTCGACCAGGATCAGCTGGGCCTCCGGCCGGTTCACGATGCCGCGGATCACGTGCCGGGTGGTCTGCGGCTTGGACGAGGCGATCGCCACCTTGGTGCCCACCAGGGCGTTCAGCAGGGTGGACTTGCCGGCATTGGGACGGCCGACGAAACAGGCGAAGCCGGAGCGCATCACGAGACCCTCCGAGCGGATTCCTCAGTCAGTTTGGCGGCGGCCTCGGCGGCCACGTCGGTCTCCTCGTCGGCCAGCGAGGCGAGCACCGTCTGGATGGAGTGGCGGCGTCCGGCGCCACGCTCGGCGACCAGCTCGATACCCTCCCAGGTGACGGTCGAGCCGGGGATCGGCACCTTGTCGAGCACCTTGGCCATCAGGCCCAGCACGGTGTCGACATCCTCGTCGTCCACCTTCAGGCCGAAGAGTTCACCGAGATCGTCGATCGGCAGCCGGGCCGAGACCCGGAACCGCTGGTCGCCGAGTTCGGTGACCGGCGGCACCTCCTGGTCGTACTCGTCCACGATCTCGCCGACGATCTCCTCCAGCACGTCCTCGATGGTGGCCAGGCCGGCGGTGCCGCCGAACTCGTCGATCACGATCACCACGTGGCTGCGGTTGAGCTGCATCTCCTGCAGCAGTTCGTCCACCGGCTTGGAGTCGGGGCAGAAAGTCGGCGGACGCATCAGCGACTCGACGGTCTCGGAGGTCTGCGCCTTCGGGTTGTCGTACATCCGGCGGATGACGTCCTTCAGGTACAGGATGCCGACCACGTCGTCCACGTCATCGTCGATCACCGGGATCCGGCTGAAGCCTGACCGCAGCGCCAGCGAAACCCCTTGCCGCAGCGACTTGGTGCGTTCGATGTAGACCATCTCGGTGCGCGGCACCATGACTTCCTTGACGATCGTGTCACCCAGTTCGAAGACCGAGTGGATCATCTTGCGCTCGCCGGCCTCGATCACGTCGGAGGCCTCGGCGATGTCCACCAGCTCGCGCAGTTCGGCCTCGGACGAGAACGGGCCGTCGGCGAAGCCCCGTCCCGGCGTCAGCACGTTGCCGATCACGATCATCAACTGCGGGATCGGGCCCAGGACGGTCGCCATCGCGTTCACCGGGCCGCTGGCGGCCAGCGCCACCTTGTCGACGTGCTGGCGGCCCAGGGTGCGCGGCGCGACGCCGAGCACGATGAACGACACCGCGACCATGGTGAGTACCGGGAACAGGATCTGCTGCCACAGCTGGCTGACATGCTCGATGTAGACGATGGTCACCAGCACGGTGGCGGTGGCCTCCAGCAGTATCCGGACGAACAGCAGGGTGTTCAGGAAGGGCGCCCGGTCGGCGACCATCTGCTGCAGGCGTTGGCCGGCGCGGCTGCCGTCGGCGGCCAGCGCCTCGGCCCGGGCCTTGGAGACCGAGGCGAAGGCGGCCTCCGCCGCCACCGCCAGCGAGGCCAGCAGGACGCAGGCGACCGCGACGCCGATCAAGATCCACTGAGTCTGGGTCATCGCCTGGTCACGCGCCCCGGTGCGCCGTCCAGGCGGCGATGATCTTGTCGTTCAGGTCGAACATGACCTTCTTCTCCCCTGACTCGGCATGGTCGTGGCCCAGCAGGTGCAGCAGCCCGTGAATCAGCAGGTAGTCGGCCTCCTGCTCGGGCGTCCGCTGGTGCTCGGCGGCCTGCGCGGCGGTCACCGCCGGGCAGAGCACGATGTCACCCAGCAGCCCGAGCGGCGGCTCCTCGTCGCCGTCGGGTGCCCGCAGTTCGTCCATCGGGAAACTCAGCACATCGGTCGGCCCCGGCTCGTCCATGTACTTCTCGTGGTAGGCGCTCATCGTGTCGGGGTCGACCAGCAGGATCGACAACTCCGACTGCGGGTGGATCCGCAGCAGGTCGAGCGCGAACCGGGCCAGGCCGATCAGCCGCTCGGTGTCGACCTCGATGCCGGACTCGTTGTTCAGGTCGATCATCGCTTCTTCTTCCCCTGCAGCGTCGCCTCGTAGCGGTCGTAGGCCGCCACGATCCTTCCCACCAGCTTGTGCCGGACGACATCGTGGCTGGTCAGCGTGCAGAACGCGACGTCCTGAACCCCGTCCAGGATCTCGGTGACCGCCCGCAGCCCGCTACGCGTCCCGGTGGGCAGATCGACCTGGGTGACATCGCCGGTGACCACCATCTTGGAGTTGAACCCGAGCCGGGTGAGGAACATCTTCATCTGCTCCATGGAGGTGTTCTGCGCCTCATCCAGAATGATGTACGCATCGTTCAGGGTGTTGTGCGTGACCAGGAAGTCCTCGGTCACATACAGCGAATCCTGAGCGGCCACCGCGATACATACACACTCGGCTTGACCAGCTGGTTCGATCGAGTCGATGAACCGCATGGGACGGCCGCCACCACTCTCGGCATAGGCAGCCGCCTTACGGCTGAGCCGGAAGGGAACGATCTCGGCCGGCAATCGAATCTCCACCACGTGGGCATCGTGCCGGTACCGGACAGGCCGGCCATTGGCTCGCCCGGGCTTTCGACCCGCGGCCAGTCTCGTCCGGGTGTAGGCGACTCCGCCCAGTGACCGGACCAGTTGGACCACGTCATCGCGCAACCGGTCAGAGCAGGTGGTGTACTGGATGCGGCAGGTCCTTCCCGCCTGCCGGACCGGACCTCCATCGGTGTCCAGTAGGCCTTGAAGCACCGCGGTCCGCACCTGGACGCTGTTGTTCAGATAGCTGACCGGAATGAACTTGGTTGCCGAGTTGGTTCCGGCCAGACCGAGGTCCCGCAAGTGCGCGGTCACCGGGTTGGCGATCCGCAGCCCACCTCGGGTTGCGTTGGTTCGGCGCAGCACGTAGTCGTTGCCGCTCTTCCGTAGGAGAGTAATCTCCGGAATCGCCGCATCCAGCGCTGCCGCCAACTCGGGATCAGTTGTACTGAAGGACGGAGTCATCGCAGCTGTGATGCACCCGTCCCCCAACAGCAGACCGAGTGCGTAGGGGTCAAGCGGTACGTCCCGCTCGGGCATCGCGATCGGCTTGACGACAGGTAGTTCGTACCGCCGGGGGTGGAACGCGCGTAGCCGGCCGATCATGTCCGTGGTCCGCAGTACACGTCCCACCCGGCCGCGATTGCGATCTGCGCGAGTCTGTACCTGCCAGAGGTGGTCGCCGCAGGCCAGTGTCGAGGCACCGTCCTGAGTGGCCACCCGATATACGTCCTTGATGCCCTGCGGGTATACCCCGAGCACCGGAGTGGGCAGACCATCCGAACCGACGACAAGATCCCCTACCCGCAGAGAGCCAATACTCCGGAAACCGTCCGGCGTCATCACCGGTGTCTCAACGGGCTGCGCACGACCCCTCATATAGCCGAGAGGGGCGACCTCGATGGTTCCCGCGGTCAGCAGCTTCGGAATGCTCTCCGGGTCGAGCATGTCGTGCAGGGCGTCGTAGAGCGGACGGACGTACGGGTCGATCTTGTCGCTCAACGTTCCCGGCAGGAAGCCCAGCCGCTCCCCCGCCTCGATCGCCGGCCGGGTGAGGATGATCCGGTTGACCTGCTTGGCCTGCAGCGCCTGGACGGCCTTGGCGACCGCCAGATAGGTCTTGCCGGTGCCAGCCGGGCCGATCCCGAAGACCACGGTGTGGGCGTCGATGGCGTCCACGTACCGCTTCTGGTTCAGCGTCTTGGGACGGATCGTCTTGCCCCGGCTGGAGAGAATGTTGGCGGTCAGCACCTCGGCAGCGGGCACGTCGTGGTTGACCATGCCGACCACCCGCTCGACGGCGTCGGCGGTCAAGCCCTGGCCGGTGCGGACGATGGTGATCAGCTCGGTGAGCACGTCGGCAGCGGCGGTGACCGCAGCCGGCTCGCCTTCGAAGGTGATCTCATTGCCCCGGACGTGGACGTCGGCCTCCAGGGCGGTCTCCAGAATCTTCAGGAATTCGTCGCGCGGCCCGAGCACCGACACCATGTTGATGGACGCAGGTACGCTCACCCGACGTTCGGCCGTGGCGACTCTTTGCGGCTCGTTCAGCTGTCCTCCTGTGACTGAGACCGCACAGTCTACCCGGGGTGCCGGAGGCTTGTCGGATTCCTGCGGCTCGATGGTCAACGACCCCTGGAACCGGCGGACGAACAGGGTCGAGGTGCAGAATCGCGACAGCCATCCGCAACGTCCATGCTCCGCCGGGCTTCACCAACCGAGCCGACCAGGCAGCCCTACCGATTCCCTGCGAACCGGTCGGTGGCCGCCACCAGCTCCACTGCGATCGCCGGCTCGGACGCCGAGTGCCCGGCCAGCACCAGCCGGTAGTCGGCTTCCGGCCAGGCCCGATGCAGGTCGTCAGCGGTGAGCTGGGGGCAGGGCAGGTCGTAGATCCCCTGCACGATCACCCCGGGAAGGTGCCGGATCCTGCCCACCTCGGCGAGCAACTGGCCCTTCGGTGAACCAGCCGCCGTGGACGAAGTAGTGGTTCTCGATCCGGGCGAAGGCCAGCGCGAAGGTCGGGTCGGAGAAGTCGTCCACCAGCGCCTGGGAGAACTCCAGGGTCGAAGTGGCGGCCTCCCAGGTCGTCCACGCCACCCCGGCGGGCAGGTGAACGGCCGGGTCCGGGTCGAACAGCAGGTCGTGGTAGGCCGCGATCCGGTCGCCGGTGAAGCCCTCACCGAGCGGTGCTTCGAAGGAGCGCCACCAGGCGGGTGCGAGGTTGGCGGCGCCGCCGTTGTAGTACCAGTCGAGTTCGCTGCGCCGCAGCGTGAAGATGCCCCGCAGCACCAGTTCGGTGACCCGCCCGGGGTGGGCCTCGGCGTAGGCCAGCGCCAGCGCGCTGCCCCAGGAGCCACCGAACACCTGCCAGGCCTCGATCCCGCGGTCGGCGCGCAGTTTCTCCAGGTCGTCCACCAGGTGCCAGGTGGTGTTGGTCGAGAGATCGGCGTCCGCCGCGCTGGCGTGCGGCGTGGAGCGTCCGCAGCCGCGCTGGTCGAAGAGCACGATCCGGTAGCGGGCCGGGTCGAAGTAGCGCCGGTAGTTCGGGATGATGCCGCCGCCGGGGCCGCCGTGGACGAAGACCGCCGGCTTGCCGTCCGGGTTGCCGCACTCCTCCCAGTACAGCTCGTGGCCGTCACCGACCGCCAGGCGTCCGGTGGCGTAGGGCTCGATCGGTGGGTAGAGCGGTGACGGACGACCGTCAGTCGTCATCGTCATCGCCGTAGTCGTCGATGATGTGCATCGCCGCCTCCTCCGCGCTGGCGGCGCCACCGTCGATCCCGACGTCGCGGCCGACGCTCTCCGGCTCGGCGTCCTCACCGGGGTAGCCGCCGTTGGCGTCCACCAGACGGCCGGCGCGGTGATGGCCGACCTCACGCGGTTCGTTCGGGTCGGGGTTCCACGGCGTCTCGTCGGGCGGCGCCAGGTCCGGCGCCTCCTGCGCGATCCGCTGGTCGAGGGACTCGCCCCGGCGCATCTCGGCCGGGGTGTTTCCGAAGCCCTGCGCCGCCGACCAGCGCTCGGGGCTGACGTACCCCTCGTCGAGCACGTCGGCGACGCCGCGGTCGACCAGGGTCTCGTCGGGCTGCAACTGGTCAAGCTGCTCCGACTCCTCCGGGACAGCCTCGTCGTACTCGATGCTCATGGCCCTAGCCTGCCACGGCCCGCCGGATGTGGCACCCGACAAGCGCCGAAAGCGGTGAGAACTCTTCCCGGCCCGGCTGCACGGTTGTCGATTCCCGAGACGATCCGTCCGGCGGCGTCCGGTTCGGCCGGCCAGCGCCTATCATCCGCCGGCACCGAACCCTGGTTGACGGTTGGCGCGCCTGCTATCAATTGGTGATGGACGGAAGGGGCGGGGCTCATCCTTCCGGCGACGCGCCGGCGATCCGGACGCGCGGTCTGACCATGAGCTACGGCGGCAACCAGGTGCTGCACGGCGTCGATCTGGAGATCGCCCGCGGCGAAGTGGTGGTGCTGCTCGGGCCCAACGGCGCCGGCAAGACCACCACTGTCGAACTGCTGGAGGGCTTCCGCAAACCCTCCGCCGGCAGCATCGAGGTGCTGGGCGCCGACCCGTTCTCGGCGGGGGACGCCTGGCGGGCGCGGGTGGGTATCGTCCTGCAGTCGTGGCGCGACCATGCCAAGTGGCGGGTGCGCGAGCTGCTGGACTACCTGGGCGGCTTCTACGTCCCCTATTCGGACGCGGTGATCCGTCCCTGGCCGCTGGACGACCTGCTGGCCGCGGTCGGGCTGACCGACGACGCCGACACCCCGATCGGCCGGCTCTCCGGCGGCCGGCGACGCCGGCTGGACGTGGCCTCGGGTCTGATCGGACGTCCCGAACTGCTCTTCCTGGACGAGCCCACCGCCGGCTTCGACCCGCAGGCCCGGCGGGACTTCCACGACCTGCTGGCCTCGCTGTCACAGCTGAACACGACCATTCTGATGACCACCCATGACCTGGACGAGGCGGAGAAGGTGGCCTCCCGCATCCTGCTGCTGGTCGGCGGCCGGATCATCGCCGACGGCTCCCCGGACGCGCTCCGCCGCCGGGATCTCGGCCGGGCCGAGGTGCGCTGGTTCGACGGCCGACAGCACCGGGTGCAACCCACCGACGACCCGGTCGGCTTCCTCCGGGAGCTGCTGGCCGAGCCCACGGCCACGGTCGAGGAGTTGGAGGTACGGCGCAACTCGCTGGAGGACGTCTACCTCAAGGCGGTGGAGCGATGAGCATCCCGATCACCGCGCTCCCCCGGGCGGCGCTGCGGGCGGGGCTGCGGCAGGCCCGGATCGACCTGCGCACCAACCTGTTCACCGGGGCCGGGCTGAGCTATCTGATCACCCCGGCGATCACCATCGCGGTGATGGCCGTGCTGCGCGACGCAACCGTGATCGACTCCCCAGTCACGGTGGCTCAGCACCTGCTGCCGGGCATGCTGGCCTTCGGCCTGGTGCTCGGTGGCGTGATGGGGGTGGCCGCCGAGCTCATGCTGGAGCGGGACGACGGCACCCTGTTGCGGATGAAGGCGGTGCCGCATGGGCTGCAGGGCTACCTGGCCGGCAAGGTGATCATCCACCTGCTGCTGAACCTGGTCTCGGCCTCGCTGATCGTGCTCCCGGCGCTGATCATCGTCCCGGAGGCCGCGCCGGCGAGCCTGGCCAACTGGCTCGGTCTGCTGGTGGTCTTCGTGGTGGCGGTGGTGATCACCATCCTGCTGGGCGCCCTGCTCGGTGCCGCGCTGCGCGGCTATGGACAACTCGCGCTGGGCATGATCGGCGGCTACGGCCTGGCCGTCATCTCCGGCGTCTTCTACCCGATGTCGGCCCTGCCGGTCTGGCTGCAGGCGATCGGCCAGGTCTTCCCGATGTACTGGCTGGGGCTGGGTTTCCGGCACGCCATGCTGCCTGCCGAAGCCGCCCTGCTGGAGTTGGACGGCACCTGGCGCACCGCCCCGATGGTGACGATGCTGGCCGTCTGGCTGGTGATCGGCGTGCTGGGCGCGCCGACCATGTTGCGCCGGATGATCCGGGGCGTCTCCGGCTCGAAGGTCGCCGAGAACCGGGACCGGATGCTCTCGCAGGGCTACTGACCCTTGCTTCGGAGTTTGTGCACCGAGTTCGGTGGACAAACTCGGAGTCAGTGCGGCTGGTGCTCGAACGGCGGCGTGACGTGGTGCGCCACCCCGGCCGCGAGCAACTCCGGCAGCAGCCGGTGGACCTCCGGCGCCCTCCCGCTGAACAACAGGACGTCGCCGACGGCGAGCCCTCGCGCTTGAGTGGGAGTTTGTGCACCGAACTCGGTGCCCAAACTCGCAGTCAGTGCTGCTGAATAGACGAGGTTAGCTCTCGGCCGCGTCAGCGGGCGAAGCGTGCCGAGTCTCGACGAGCACGCTCTAGCGGTGCGAGGAATAGAAGCGTCCCAGGAACTCCGTCCTGAACGCCTCGAAATCCCCGGACTCCATGCTGGCGCGGATGTCGTCGACCAGGCGGACGGTGAACCGTTCGTTGTGGATGGTCGACAGCGTGGAGGCCAGCATCTCCTTGGCCTTGAACAGGTGGTGCAGGTAGGCGCGGGTGTAGTGCGCGCAGGTGTAGCAGTCGCACTCGTCGTCGATCGGGTTGAAGTTGCGGCGGTTGGCAGCGGTCACCACATTGAACCGACCTCTAGGGGTGTAGAGGGCACCGTTGCGGGCCACCCGCGAGGGCATCACGCAGTCGAAGGTGTCGGCGCCGGCCTCGATGGCGGCGAAGAAGTCGTCCGGTTCGGAGATGCCCAGCAGGTGTCTGGGCTTGTCGAAGGGTAGTTCCTCGGTGACCCAACCGACGATGGTGCCGAGGTTCTCCTTCTCCAGCGCGCCGCCGATGCCGAAGCCGTCGAAGCTACGTCCCGCTACTTCGAGGGACGCCAGACCACCAGACGCCCGACGCCGCAGATCCTCGTACTGGGCGCCCTGCACCACGCCGAACAGCGCCTGGTACGGCTTCCCTTCCCGGACGGCGGTGAGCCGGTCGTGCTCGGCCAGGCAGCGGGCCGCCCAGGCGTGGGTACGCTCCACCGAGCGCTCCTGGTAGCCGCGGGTGTTCATCAGGGTGGTCAGCTCGTCGAAGGCGAACATGATGTCGGCGCCCAGTTCGTGCTGGATCCGCATCGAGACCTCGGGGGTGAACCGGTGCTTGTCGCCGTTCAGGTGCGACTGGAAGGTGACGCCGTCGTCGTCCACGTGGGCGAGCCGCTGCTTGCCCTCGGCGATCACGTCGTCATTGGCCAGGCCGACGGTGTCCATCGCCAGCACCTTCTTGAACCCCACGCCCAGGCTCATCACCTGGAAGCCGCCGGAGTCGGTGAAGGTCGGGCCCGGCCAGTTCATGAACGCGCCGAGCCCGCCGGCGGCGTCCACGATGTCGGAGCCGGGCTGCAGGTAGAGGTGGTAGGCATTGGCCAGCACCGCCTGGGCGCCGACCGCCGCGATCGACTCGGGCAGCACCGCCTTGACGGTGGCCTTGGTGCCGACCGCGATGAACGCAGGGGTGCGGATCTCGCCGTGCGGGGTGCGGATCACCCCGGTCCGGCCGTGGCCGTTGGGGAGTACGGCGTCCGGGGTGAAGCCGAATGGGGACGAGAGATCCCCGCCTTCGCGGGGGGCTTCGTCAAGCTCAGCCACCGTGTTGGCGTCCTCAGCCACGGGCATCGCGGGCGCTGAGGGCCTGCAACTGGGCCAGCGCCACCACCCCGGCGGTGGAGGTGCGCAGCACGGTGTCGGCGATCAGCACCACCTTGCCGCCGGCGGCCTCGAAGGTGGCCACCTCGTCGTCGGTGAGGCCGCCCTCGGGGCCGACGATGAACATCACCTCGCCCGAGCCGGGCACCTCGAGCCCGGCGATCGGGTCGGTGGCGGTCTCGTGCAGCACGGCGGTCAGCGAGGTCTGTGCGATCCGCAGCGCCAGTTCCTTGGTGGTCAGCGGGGCGCTGACGATCGGGACGCGGAACCGCCGGGACTGCTTGGCGGCTTCGCGGGCCACCGCGCGCCACTTGGTCAGGCCGCGCTCGACCCGGTCGGCACTCCACTTCACCACCGAGCGCTCGGCCTGCCAGGGGACGATCTCGTCCACCCCAAGTTCGGTGAGCATCTCGACCGCCAGCTGGGCGCGGTCGCCCTTGGGCAGCGCCTGCACCGCGACGTAGCGGACCGGACCGGCCGGAAGGTGCACCACCTCGGTGACCTCGATCGCCAGCTGCTGCTTGGCGACGTCCACCACCGGGCCGCGCACCGCGGTGCCCGCGCCGTCGCTGATCCAGATCACCTCGCCGGTGCGGATCCGGCGGACCTGGGCGGCGTGGCGTCCCTCCTCACCGGAAAGGGCGACCCGGGCACCCACCTGCGGGTCGTCGAGGTAGGCCAGGAAGAGCGGTTCGGTCATGAGAAAGCCTCCTTCAACCAGCCCAGCACGCCGCCCTTGTGCTTGGCGGCCGATACCTCCGGACGGCCCTCGCCGCGCAGTTCGGCGAACTGGCGCAGCAGTTCGCGTTGCTCGTCGTCCAGCTTGATCGGGGTCTGGACGAGCAGGGTGATCCCCAGCTCGCCGCGGCCGTTGCCGCGCAGCTTCGGCACGCCCCGGCCCGGCACCGCGATCCGGGTGCCGGACTGGGTTCCGGCCGGAATGGTCACCGACACGGTGCCCTCCTCGGCCGCCAGGTCGTCCCGCTCGGCCTCGAGGGTGGCGATCTCCACCTCGGTGCCCAGCGCGGCGGCGGTCATCGGCACCTTCACCACGACCTCCAGGTCGTCGCCCTCGCGGCGGAAGACGTCGTGACCGGCCACCGCGAGCTCGACGTACAGGTCGCCGGCCGGGCCACCGCCCGGGCCGACCTCGCCCTGGGAATCGAGGTGAATCCGGTTGCCGGTGTTCACCCCGGCGGGGATCTTGACGTTGATCGTCCGGCTGGAGCGGACCCGGCCCTCCCCCGAGCACTCGCCGCAGGGGTCGGGGATGATGGTGCCGTAGCCACGGCAGGCCGGGCAGGTCTGCGAGGTGCGGATGTCGCCCAGGAAGGAGCGCTGGATCTGGGTGACCTCACCCTGGCCGTGACAGGTGGTGCAGGTCACCGGTGAGCTGCCGGGGTTGGCGCCCCCGCCGTTGCACTTCGGGCAGATCACCGCGGTGTCCACCCGCAGCGGCTTGGTCACGCCGAAGGCGGCCTCGGCGAGGGTGAGCGACAGCCGCACCAGCGCGTCCTGGCCACGGCGGGTGCGCGACCGCGGGCCGCGGCTGGAGGCCTGGGCGCCGAACATCGCGTCCACCAGGTTGGTGAAGTCGAAGGCACCGCCGGGGAAGCCGCCGAAGCCACCGGCGCCGCTGTTGCCCAGCGGGTCGCCGCCGCGGTCGTAGACCGAGCGCTTGTGGGGGTCGTGCAGCACCTCGTAGGCCTCGCCGATCTCCTTGAACTTCTCGGCGGCGTCCGGTGCGTCGGCCACGTCCGGGTGGTACTTCATCGCCAGCCGGCGGTAGGCCTTCTTGATCTGCTCGGCGCTGGCGTCCCGGGAAACGCCCAGCACCTGGTAGTAGTCAGTGCTCACTCATCATCCTTCAGCCAGGAAACGCCCGACGTAGCGGGCGACCGCGCGAACCGCGGCCATGGTCGAGGGGTAGTCCATCCGCGTCGGACCGACGATACCCAAGGTGGCCCAGGCGTCCGGCGCCGTACCGTAGCTGCTGGCCACCACCGAGGTCGACTGCAGCGACTCGTACGGATTCTCGTGACCGATCCGGACGGTGACATCGCCGTCGCCGGCGGCTTCGCCGAGCAGCCGCAGCAGCACCACCTGCTCCTCCAGCGCCTCCAGCACCGGCTTGACGGTGGTCTCGAACTGGTCGGCGAACCGGGTGAGGTTGGGCACCCCGCCGACCACCACCCGTCCGGTGTCCCGGTTGCCGATCACCTCCAGCACGGCGGAGAGCACCACCGCGCCCAGCCCGCGCACCTCGGGCGGCAACTCGTCCAGCAGGGTCGCGGCCCTGGTCGCCGCCCGCTCGGAGGAGAGCCCGACCAGCGCCCCGTTCACCCGGCAGCGCAGGTCGGTGACGGTCTCCTCGGCGGCTCCGCCGAGATCGATCGCCCGCTGCTCCACCCGGCCGGCTGAGGTCACTACGATCACCAGACCGCGCTCGGCGCTCAGCGTCACCAACTCGATGTGCCGGATGGAGGACCCCAGATCGATCGGGTACTGCACGATCGCCACCTGCTGGGTGATCTGGGCGAGCAGCCGGACGGTGCGGCGCACCACGTCGTCCAGGTCGAGAGCGCCGGCCATGAAGGTCTCGATGGCGCGCCGCTCGGCCGGCGACAGCGGCTTGACCTGGCCCAGCCGGTCGACGAACAGCCGATAGCCCTTGTCGGTGGGGATCCGCCCGGCCGAGGTGTGCGGCTGGGTGATGTAGCCCTCCTCCTCCAGCACGGCCATGTCGTTGCGGACCGTGGCCGGCGAGACGTCCAACTGGTAGCGCTCGACCAGCGCGCGGGAACCGACCGGCTCGCGCATCGACACGTAGTCGGTGACGATCGCCCGCAGGATCGCGAGTTTGCGGTCGTCAAGCATGGGCCGTCCTCCTCCACGCTGCTGGCACTCTCAAGGGTCGAGTGCCAGTCTACCGCAGCGGACCACCGCCGACGCGACAGCCGCGCCGCCGTCGGCGGTGGTCGGATCGTCCGGCTGACCGGAACCGGCCGCCAGCAAGACCTCAAAGCCCACCACGAGGTTCAGCAGAGCGTTACGCTGAGGTCCATGGAGACCACCCTCGGGCCGTTCGAGCAGATCGCGGACGGTGTCTTCGTCGCGGTCGCCGAACCGGCGTCGGTCAACATCGGTCTGGTGGTCGGCAAGCAGTCGGCGCTGGTGATCGACACCGGCTGCTGCCCGGCGCAGGGCGCGGCGATCCGACGGGCCGCCGAAGCGGTCGCGCAGGTGCCCGTCCGGGCGGTGATGGTGACCCACTGGCACTGGGACCACTTCTTCGGGCTGGCCGGCTTCGCGGGGATGCCGAGCTACGGCCACGCCACGCTGGACGACTGGCTGCAGTCGGACGGCCTGGCGGTCAGTGCCGCCGAGGTGGGCGTCCCGGTGCGCGACCTGGTCGGCCCGACCCATCCGTTCTCGCTGGCCAAGGTGATCGACCTGGGCGAGCGCCGGGTGGAGATGGTCCACTTCGGCCGCGCCCACACCGACGGCGACGTGGTGGCCATCGTGCCGGACGCGAACGCGATCTTCGCCGGCGACCTGCTCGAGCAGTCGGGCCCGCCGGCCTTCGGGCCGGACTGCCACCCCAAGGACTGGCCCAGCGCGGTGGACGGCATCCTCGGACTGGTGGACGAGCACACCGTGGTGGTACCCGGCCACGGCGGCACCATCGACCGGATGTACGCCTTCGACCAGCGCGCCCGGATCTCGGGGCTGTACGGCCAGGCCGAGCACCTGGCCCGCCGCGGCATCCGGCTGGCCGAGGCCTACCCGGCCGGCGAGTGGCCGTTCCCCGAGGAGGTGGTCCGCGAGGCGCTGCCGATCATCTACCAGGAACTGGCAGCCGACGGTATCCACCCGGGACGCCACCTGCCGCTGGCCTGACTTCTGGCAGCGGACGGTTCCCTGCCCAACACCACCAAATCGGCTCTGACTAGCTGGGACAAGGAACCGTCCCCTGTCCCAGGCCGTACCTGCGGTTAGCCGCCGGACTTCCGGCGGAACTCGCGGGCGCCGCCCTGCCGGCCGCGGGAGTGCGGCCCCTTCTCCTTGTGGTGGCCCTCATCGCCGACGCTCGACTCGTGTCCGGCCTGCTTCTTCGCCAGTGCGTCGCGCATCTTGGCCTTGATGTCGTCGTTGTCGGTCATGGGGTCACTGTGCCACGTCCCAACCCCGGCGTCGAGGTTCAGTGCGTGGCGACCAGCGCGTCGCGGACCGTCGGCCAGATCTCCGGGTCCATCACGGCGATCAGCCGGCGTCCGAACACCCCGGGACGGAAGTCGACACCGTCCTCGTTGCACACCCGGCCGCCGAACTCGGTCACCATCAGCCCGCCGGGCAGGTGGTCCCAGGGGAACATCGACCGGTAGGTGAGGAAGTCGACCTCGCCGGCCAGCAGCTTGGGGTAGTCGATCCCGCAGGAGCCCCAGGAGCGCCGCACCTCGACGCGGGCGCCGTCCTCGCCCCGCAGCGGGACGTAGGTGGCGCCCAGCGGCAACGGACGGTCCACCGCCAGCCGGGTCACCGGCTCGCCGTTGCAGGTGACGCCGGCCCCCCGCTCGGCGATGTACATCCGGCCGTACTGCGGCTGCCAGATCCAGCCCCGCACCGTCTCGCCCCGGCGCACCTCGGCCAGCATCACCGCGAAGTCGGCCGAGCCGCGGGAGAAGTTCCTCGTGCCGTCCACCGGATCGATCACCCAGGCCCGCTCGGCGGTCGGCAGCGCGTCGAGTCGGCTGGGGTCGCAGAACACGCCCTCCTCCCCCACCACCAGCGCGCTGGGGTCGGCGGCGGAGAGGATGCCAACCAGCTCCAGTTCGGCCTCGCGGTCGGCGACCGTCACCAGGTCGCCCGGCTTCTTCTCCTCGATCTCGCCTTCGGCGAGGGCGCCGAACCGGGGCAGGATGACCCGCTCGGCCACCTCCCGCAGTTGCTGCGCCACCCATTCGGTCTGCACGTTACGACTCCAGTTCGTCGGCGGTCACGAAGTCGATCAGCCGTTCCACCTCGCGGGGCAGCGCCGGGTCGAGGTCGCGCCAGGAGCGCACCTTCCCCAGCAGCCACTGCCAGGTAGCGGCGATCTCGGCCTGGTTGCCGGCCGGACGCCCCAGCGCCCGGCTCAGCCCGGTCTTGTAGTCCTGGCCGCGCGGCACCTCGGGCCAGGCGGCCAGGCCCGCCCGCTCCGGCCTGATCGCCGACCAGATGTCGATGAACGGATGGCCGGTCACCAGCACGTGCTGATTGCGCACCTGCTCGACGATCCGGGTCTCCTTGGTGCCGGTGATCAGGTGATCGACCAGCACGCCCAGCCGGCGTCCGGGTGCCGGACGGAACTCTGCCACGATGGCCGGCAGGTCGTCGATCCCGCCGAGGTACTCCACCACCACGCCCTCGACCCGCAGATCGTCGCCCCAGATCCGTTCCACCAGCTCGGCGTCGTGCCGGCCCTCGACGTAGATCCGGGAGGCGCGGGCGACCCTGGCCGGGGCGGCCGCCGCCACCCGGGAGCCGGAGGCATTGTGGGTCGGGGCGGCCGGACGGGTGCGCTGCGGCGGCACCAGCTTGACCGGCGCGCCGTCCAGCCAGAATCCGGGGCCGAACGGGAAGCTGCGGCGGGCGCCCCTGCGGTCCTCCAGCACGACCAGGCCGTTCTCCCAGCGCACCACCGCGCCGACGAATCCGGAGCTGGGCTCCTCGACCACCATCCCCAGCTCGACCGGGGTCTCGACCGACACCGGCCGGCCGGCGTTCTGCCAGCCGGGCGTCAGGACATCGCGGGGGTAGCGGGTCACGGCAGTCACCCTAGATCGGTCGGCGACCTCGTCCACCCGGGGCGTCCATGGTGAGACTGGGCGTAGGCTCGGGCCATGCGTGCGGTAGTGGCCCGGGAGCCGGGCGGAGCGGAAGTGCTGGACGTCGTCGACCTGCCGGAGCCGGAGCCAGGCCCCGGCCAGTTGCTGGTGCGGGTCGCTGCCGCCGGGGTCAACTTCATCGACACCTACCGCCGGTCCGGGGTCTACCCGATGCTCTTCCCCCACGTGGTCGGGTCGGAGGGTGCCGGCGAGGTGGTGGCGCTGGGCGCGGAGGTGACCGGCTTCGGGGTCGGCGACCGGGTCAGCTGGGACAACGCTCCGGGCTCCTACGCCGAGCTGGTGGCCGTCCCGGCGGCCAACGCGGTGCGGCTGCCGGACGGCGTCGATCCGGTCACCGCCGCGGCGCTGCCGCTGCAGGGGATGACCGCGCACTACCTGGTCAGGTCCACCTTCGAGGTGCAGCCCGGGCAGGACGTGCTGCTGCACGCCGGGGCCGGCGGGGTCGGGCTGCTGGCCACCCAGCTGGCCACCGCCCGGGGCGCCCGGATGATCACCACCGTCGGCTCGGCCGAGAAGGCGGAGCTGTCCAGGGCGGCCGGGGCCGCCGACGTGATCGACTACTCCGGCCTGGCCGACCTCACCGCCGACCTGCCACCGCTGGTCCGCGAGCTGACCGGCGGTGCCGGCGTCCACGTGGTCTACGACGGAGTGGGACGCAGCACCTTCGACGCCTCGCTGGCCTCGCTGCGCCGCCGCGGCACGCTGGTGCTGTTCGGGGGCGCCTCCGGCCAGGTCCCGCCGTTCGACCTGCAGCGGCTGAACGCCGGCGGTTCGCTCTACGTCACCCGGCCCACCCTGGCGCACTACACCGCCACCCGGGACGAGATCGAGTGGCGGATGGGCGAACTCCTGGACGCGGTGCTGGCCGGCACCCTCGATCTCCGGATCGGCGCCCGCTACCCGTTGGCCGAGGCCGCCGAAGCACATCGGGCGCTGGAGGGACGGCGGACCACCGGCAAGGTGCTGCTGGTCCCCTGAGCTACGCCGCGCCCAGGTAGGCCCGCCTGACCCGGTCGTCGCGCAGCAGCTTGCGTCCGGTGTCGGAGAAGGCGATCGTCCCGGTCTCCAGGACGTAGCCCTGGTCGGCCAGCGAGAGCGCAGCCTGGGCGTTCTGCTCGACCAGCAGGATCGTGACGCCCTCGGAGCGCAACTCCCGGATGGTGCGCATGATGGTCTGGGTCATGATCGGGCTGAGGCCCATCGACGGCTCATCCAGCATCAGCAGCTTGGGCCGGCTCATCATCGCCCGGCCGATCGCCAGCATCTGCTGCTCGCCGCCGGAGAACAGCCCCGCCGGCTGGTTCCGCCGCTCACTGAGCACCTCGAACAGGTCGTAGACCCGATCCATGTCGGCCCGCACCCCGGCGGCGTCCTTGCGGGAGAAGGCACCCAGTCTCAGGTTGTCCTCCACCGACATCCGGCGGAACAGCCGGCGTCCCTCCGGGGAGTGCGCTATCCCCCGTTCCACCACCTGGTGGGCGGGCAGCTGGTCGATCCGGTCGCCCTCGAACCAGATCTCGCCGGAGACCGGCTTGAGCAGCGACGAGATGGTGCGCAGGGTGGTCGACTTGCCGGCGCCGTTGGTGCCCAGCAGGGTGACGATCTGCCCCTGCTCCACCACGAACGAGATGCCCTTGACCGCGGTGACCCGCCCGTAGGCGACCACCAACTCCTTCACCTCAAGCATCGTCGTCCTCCTCGTCGATCAGCTCGGGTGAGCCGAGGTAGGCCTCGATCACCCGCGGATCGTTCTGCACCTCGGCCGCGCTGCCCTCGATCAGCACCGCTCCGCGCACCAGGCAGCAGACCCGGTCGCACAGGTTGAAGATGAACTTCATGTCGTGTTCGATCACCAGGATCGCCATCCCGAGATCCCGGATCCGGAAGATCAGGTCCTCGGCCTCGCGGGTCTCCTGCGGGTTCATCCCGGCGGTCGGCTCGTCCAGCAGCAGCAGCTTCGGCTCGGTGGCCAGCGCCCGGGCGATCTCCAGCCGCCGCTGGTCGCCGTAGGAGAGGTTCCGCGACAACGAGTCGGCGGCGCCGGCCAGGCCGACGAACTCCAGCAGCTCCTGCGCCCGCTGGGCGGAGGCGACCTCCTCGCGGCGATGCCGGGGGGTGCGCAGCACGGCGTCGATCGCGTTCGACCTGGTGCGGCTGTACATCCCGACGATCACGTTCTCCAGCGCCGTCATGTTGTGGAACAGCCGGATGTTCTGGAAGGTCCTGGCCATCCCGGCCCGGACCGCCTCGCGCGGCTTGGCGGGCAGCGGCTCGCCGTCGAAGTGAACGGCGCCCGCCGTGGGGCGGTAGAGCCCGGTCAGGCAGTTGAAGAAGGTGGTCTTGCCGGCGCCGTTGGGCCCGATCAGGCCGACGATCTCGCCATTGCTCACCTGCAGGCTGACGTCGTTGACTGCGGTCAGGCCGCCGAACTGCATGACGACGTTGCGGGCGTCCAGCAGGACGGTGCGCTCGGCGGTGCTCACCGCTGTTGCGCCGGCTTGGTTCGGCTCGGCCATCACGCCTCTCCCTTCGGATCGGGGTTGTAGTGGGCGTGGTGGACGATGAGCTCCTCCTCGATCTCCTCGGCGAGTTCCTCGTCGTCGGCGTGGAACTCCAGCTGGCGGCGCTCGTCGGCGATGATGCCCTCGGGCCGGAACCGCATCATGACGATCATCAGCAGACCGAACAGCAGCAGCCGGTAGTCCTCGAAGAAGCGCAGCTTCTCCGGCAGCACCTTCAAGATGGTGGCGCCGATCAGCACGCCCAGCACGGTGCCCATGCCGCCCAGCACCACCGCGGCGACCAGGAAGGCAGACTCCAGGAAGACGTACTGCTCGGGCACCACCGAGGTGTCCATGTGCGCCTTCACCGCCCCGGCCAGGCCGGCCAGGAAGGCACCGCCGGCGAAGGCCAGCAGCTTCAGCGCGAAGGTGTTCACCCCCATCGCCTCGGCGGCCATCTCGTCCTCCCGGATCGCCACCCAGCCGCGGCCGATCCGGGAGCGGTTCAGGTTGGTGAAGACCAGGATGATGAACGCCAGGACGAACAGCATCAGCCAGAAGTAGTTGGCGAACCGGCCGGTCTCGATCCCGAAGAAGTGCTGTGGCGCGCCGAAGTCGAAGCCGAAGAAGTTCAGGTTCGGGATGCCGGGGATGCCGTTGGGGCCGTGGGTGAGGTCGGGGCCGTCGGTGCCGTCCAGGTTGATCATGGTGATCCGGAAGATCTCGCCGAAGGCCAGCGTGACGATCGCCAGGTAGTCGCCGGAGACCCGCAAGGTCGGCGAGCCGATCAGCAGGCCGAGCAGCGCCGCGATGGTCGCGGCGATCACCGCGGTGAGCCAGAACGGCGGCGTCCAGTCGATGGTGGCGAACAGCGACTCCGACAGCATGGCCGCGGTGAACGCGCCGGCGCCCAGGAACGCGATGTAGCCCAGGTCGAGCAGGCCGACCAGGCCGACCACGATGTTCAGCCCCAGCGCGGTGGCGGCGAAGATCAGCACCTGGGCGGCGATCGACATGTTCTGGTCGGAACCGCCCTGGGTGAACGGGAAGGCGAAGGCCGCGACGAAGGCCGCCGCCACCAGCACCCGCTTGTTCAGCGACACCGCGGTGGCGAACCAACCGAAGACGCCGAACTCCTTCAGCGTCACGATGATCGCGACCACCAGGGCAGCGTAGACGAAGAACTCGCCGCCGTCGCTCAGCGACAACAGGAAGACCGCGGCGAACAGCACCGCTGCGATCCCGACCGCGATGGCCACGATCTGAGCCCACTTCGGCGACCTCAGCCGGCCCAGATCCGGCTCCGGTGAATCCGGCAGCAGCAGGCCGCCCAAGGTGGCGATCACGCCGCCGGCCAGCCCCACCCAGCTGCCCGGCTCGGTATTGACCAGCCCGCCGGACTCGATGGCGATGGCGGCGATCGCGATCGCGGCGGCGGCCGACGCACCGATCGCGGCGGCCCGGGCGGCCGCGTTCCAGGCGATGATCCGGGCCCAGCGCTTCAGCCGGGCACGGCCCAGCAGCGGGACGACGAAGCAGAGCGCGCCGAGCAGGCTGAGCACGAAGAAGTGCCACTGCAGCGGGGACGGGGCACCCCAGAAGGTGACGTTGTCCAGCGCGTTGGGTCGGTAGGCCCAGGGCATCATGACGGAGCCGGCGGCCACCGCCAGGCCGGCGATGCCGGCGATCCGGGCCGGAGCCTGCAGTTGCTGGCGGCGTTCCAGGGAGAGCGGCAGGGCGATCATGCGCGGTCCACCACCTTCGACCCCAGCAGGCCCTGCGGCCGGAAGACCAACACCAGGATCAGGATGCCGAACGCCCAGACGTCCTTCCAGGCCGAGCCGCCGCCGAGGTAGGCCGCCGACAGCGATTCGATGACCCCCAGCACCACCCCGCCGAGCAGAGCGCCGTAGATATTGCCGATACCGCCCAGCACGGCGGCGGTGAACGCCTTCAGACCGGCCATGAAGCCCATGTCGAAGGCGATGGTCTGGTAGCGCAGGCCGTGCGCCACGCCGGCTATCGAGGCCAGCGCGGCACCGACCGCGAAGGCGGCCATGATCACCCGGTCGACGTTGATCCCCATCAGCCGGGCGGTGTCGGGATCCTGCGAGGTGGCGGTCATCGCCCGTCCGGTGTCGGTGCGGTTGATGAACCACCACAGCGCGATGGTGCAGACCAGCAGCGCGCCGACGGTGAAGATCGAGGAGTGCTGGATGATCACCCCGCCGAGTTGGATGGACTCACCGCTGATCCCCTCGATGGTGGGGAACGGGAAGCCCGCCTTGGCGTCGGGGAAGCCGGGGATCTGGCCGTAGAAAAGGCGCACCGCCTCCTGCAGGAAGACCGATACGCCGATCGCGGAGATCAGCGGCGCCAATCGGGGTGCGTTGCGCAGCGGCCGGTAGGCCTCGCGCTCGGTGAGCAGGGCTATCCCCACCGAGACCAGCATGCCGCCCAGGATCATCAGCGGCAGCAACCCGAACAATGAGCCCCACAGCCCCCAATCGGTGGGACGTCCCAGCAGGATCCACACCGCGTAGGAGCCGAAGGCGCCCACCATGAAGATCTCGCCGTGGGCGAAGTTGATCAACTGGACGATGCCGTAGACCACGGTGTAGCCCACCGCGATCAGGGCGTACAGCGCCCCCAGGGAGAGCCCGTTCACCAGTTGCTGCAGGAAGAAGTCCACGCCTCAGCTCCTCAAGGAAGTTCCGTCCCGGTTGGCGCCCTCGGCGAGGGCGCCAACCGGTGGTCAGGTGTGAATCGGTCCTAGAAGTTGATCACCTGCTTAGTGGTCCAGGCGCCGTCGACCACCTCGTAGACCGTGATCACCCGGGTGATCGTGTCGCCGAACTCGTCGAACTTCACCTGGCCGCTGGCCCCCTGGAAGTCGGCCTTCTGGACGGCCTCGATGGTCGCCTCGCGGGCGGACTTGGCGTCGGGGGCGTCCGCCAGCGACACCTTGAGACCCTCGATGATGGCGTTGGCCGCGTCGAAGGACATCGCGCCGTAGGCGGCGTAGGGCTCCGGGAAGTTCGCCGCCTCGTACTCCTTGAGGAAGTCGGCCGCGGAGGGCAGGTCGGTCGGCGGGGCACCCACCGAGGTTGCCAGGTCGCCGTTGGCTGCCTTGCCGGCCAGGTTGATGTACTCCGGATCGAAGATGCCGTCGCCGCCCATCAGCGGAACGTTCAGGCCGTTGGCCTTCATCTGGTTGGACAGTCGCGCGCCGCCGCCGGTGTCCTTCGAGTTCGGGTACTCACCGCCGAAGTAGACCGCGTCCGGGCTGCCCTGCTTGATGGTGGTCACCACCGTGCTGAGATCCTCGGTGCCCGGGGTGAACGACTCCCGCGCGGTGACGGTGCCGCCGAGCTTGGTGAACGCGTCGGCGAAGGCCTCGGCCAGGCCCTGGCCGTAGGTGCCCTTGTTGTGCACCACAGCGACCTTCTTGAAGCCGGCCTCGAAGAGGTACTTCGCCGCGGCCGGGCCCTGGATGGCGTCGGTGGTGGCGGTGCGGAAGTAGTTGGCGTTGGGCCGCTTCGGGTTGGCCGGATCGGCCCCCTGGGTCAGCGTCGGGTTGGTGTTGGCCGGCGAGATCTGCACGATGTGCGCCGCGTCCAGAATCGGGATCACGCTCTGCGCGACGCCCGAGTTGAGCGTGCCGACGACCCCCACGACCTGCGGGTCGGCAGCCAGCGAGGTGGCCGCGTTGGCGCCGGTGTCCGGCTTCGCCTCGTCGTCCATCGGGACGAACTCCAGCTTCCAGCCGGGAATGGCATTCGACTTATTGGCCAGGTCGACGGCCAGTTGGGCGGAATTCTTCATACCGAGACCCAGCGCCGACAGGCCGCCGGTAATCGGGCCGATGAATCCGATCTTGGCGATCTTGGTCTCGGCGGGAGCCGAAGCCCCGGTGCCGCCGGAGCTGGGCGCCGGCGAGGGATCGCGGGAGCCACAGCCCGCCAGCACGAGCGAAGCGGCCAGCAGGGTGGCCCCGACCAGCTTGAAGGTGGTCCTGTTCACATGTCCTCCTCGGTCCGGTGGCGATGCCACTGACACGGTTGAGCTACAGAGCACGCACATCGAAACACCCATTTGTCTCGGCCCTGTTACGACGGTGTCTCAGCCAAACACTCGTGATGAAATCGTTGCGAATGCTCTATTGGGGAGTCACCTAATCATCGCGGGCTGCATTCCGCCATGGATCGCGGCGTCAGTGGAGAAGATTACGGATAACGCCGTCGGCCAGTAGACGACCTCGTGTACTCAATCGGATTCGTTTTCCATCGACAAAGCCCAGCCCGGATTCGACCAGGGCCGGCACTTGTTCCTGCTCGTCAGCGGCCAGTACCGCCAGGTCGAGCCCCTCGGCGAGCCGGAGTTCGAGCATCACCCGCTCCACCCGTCGATCCTCCGCGGTGAGGATCTCGCGGGCTTCGGCGGGGCTGGCGGACGCGGCCAGCCGGGCGCTGTAGCGGGTCGGGTGGCGCAGGTTCCACCACCGCACCCCACCGACGTGGGAGTGGGCACCGGGGCCGATCCCCCACCAGTCGTGGCCGCGCCAGTAGGCCAGGTTGTGGCGGCAGGCGTGGCCCGGACGGGCCCAGTTGCTGACCTCGTACCAGTCCAGTCCGGCAGCGCCGAGCTCGGCCTCGGCGATCAGGTAGTAGTCGGCGTGCACGTCGTCGTCCACCCCGGCCAGTTCGCCCCGCTTGATCCTGGCCGCCAGCCGGGTGCCCGGCTCGACGATCAGCGAATAGGCGGAGAGGTGGTCGGGCTGCAGGTCGAGGGCGGTGCGCAGGCTGCCTCGCCAGTCGTCCGGCGACTCCCCGGGCGTGCCGTAGATCAGATCCAGGCTGACCGAGCCGAACCCGGCCGCCCGGGCGCCGCGCACCGCCGCCGCCACCCGGCCGGGGGTGTGGCGCCGATCGAGGATCGCCAGGACGTGCCCGGCACTGGACTGCATCCCCAGCGAGAGCCGGTTGAAGCCGCCCTCAGCCAGCGCCGCCAGGTAGCGATCGTCCACCGACTCGGGGTTGGCCTCGGTGGTGATCTCGGCGTCCGCCGCGAACGGGAACCGGTCGCGCACCGCGTCCAATAGGCCGACCAGTTCGGCGGACGGCAGCAGGGTCGGCGTCCCGCCACCGAAGAAGACCGTCTGAACCTCGCGCGGCCCCAGGATGCGGGCAGCCAGGTCGAGCTCGGCCCGCACCGCCTCCAGGTAGGCCTGCTGGCTGGCGCCAGGAGCCGACCCCAACTCGGCGGAGGTGTAGGTGTTGAAGTCGCAGTAGCCGCACCGGGTGGCGCAGAACGGCACGTGCAGGTAGAAGCTGAGCGGCGCCCGCTCGGCCAGCGCCTCGGCCGGCAGCGACCCGTCCACCGGCGCCGGATCGCCGGGCGGCGGTGTGGAAGGCGCCATCGGTTACCTCCTTCGCGAGCCGTGGGACACGGGGACGGTTCCTGGCGCCCGGGGACGGTTCCCGGGCGCCAGGAACCGTCCCCGTGTCCCAGCTTGTCAGGCCGGGGTTGCCCGTGGGCTACTTCTTGTCGGACTTGGTCTCGCCGGTGGAGAGCGCGGCGACGAAGGCCTCCTGCGGCACCTCGACCCGGCCGACCATCTTCATCCGCTTCTTGCCTTCCTTCTGCTTCTCCAGCAGCTTGCGCTTCCGGCTGATGTCACCGCCGTAGCACTTGGCCAGCACGTCCTTGCGCATCGCGCGGACGGTCTCCCGAGCGATCACCCGGGCGCCGATCGCGGCCTGGATGGGCACCTCGAACTGCTGCCGGGGAATGAGTTCCTTCAGCTTCTTGGCCATCGCGACGCCGTAGCTGTAGGCGGCGTCGGTGTGGACGATCGAGCTGAACGCGTCCACCGGCTCGCCGTGCAGCAGGATGTCGACCTTGACCAGCTTGGCGGCCTGCTCGCCGGCCTCGTCGTAGTCGAGCGAGGCGTACCCCTTCGTCCGCGACTTCAACGCGTCGAAGAAGTCGAACACGATCTCGGCCAGCGGCAGCAGGTAGCGGATCTCGACCCGGTCCTCGCTGAGGTAGTCCATCCCGGTCTGCACGCCGCGGCGGTTCTGGCACAGCTCCATCACGGTGCCGATGAACTCGGTCGGGGTGAGGATGGTCGCCCGCACCACCGGCTCGTACACCTCGGCGATCTTGCCCTCGGGGTACTCCGAGGGGTTGGTCACCTCGTGCTCGGTGCCGTCCTCCATCACCACCCGGTAGACCACGTTCGGCGCGGTGGAGATCAGGTCGAGGTTGAACTCGCGTTCCAGCCGCTCCCGGACGATCTCCATGTGCAGCAGGCCGAGGAAGCCGACCCGGAAGCCGAAGCCAAGCGCGCCGGAGGTCTCCGGCTCGTAGACCAGCGCGGCGTCGTTGAGCTGCAGCTTGTCCAGCGCCTCGCGAAGCTCGGGGAAGTCGGCGCCGTCGATCGGGTAGAGCCCGGCGTACACCATCGGGTGCGGCTGCCGGTAGCCGCCCAGGCTCTGCTTGGCCGGACGGGAGGCGACCGTCACGGTGTCACCGACCCGCGACTGCCGCACCTCCTTCACCCCGGTGATCAGGTAGCCCACCTCGCCCACGCCCAGCGCCGGCGCCTTGATCGGCTCCGGCGAGATCACCCCGACCTCGAGGGTCTCGTGGGTGGCCTTGGTCGACATCATCAGGACGCGTTCGCGGTGGTTCAGCTCGCCGTCGACCACCCGGACGTAGGTGACCACGCCGCGGTAGGTGTCGTAGACCGAGTCGAAGATCAGCGCCCGGGCCGGTGCCGTCGGGTCGCCCACCGGATGCGGGATGTCGGCGACGATGTGGTCGAGCAGCTCCCGGACGCCCTCGCCGGTCTTGGCCGAGACCTGGAAGACGTCGGACGGCTCGCAGCCCACCAGGTGGGCGATCTCGGCGGCGTACTTCTCCGGCTGGGCGCTGGGCAGGTCGATCTTGTTCAGCACCGGGACGATGTGCAGGTCGGCTTCCAGCGCCAGGTAGAGGTTCGCCAGGGTCTGGGCCTCGATCCCCTGCGCGGCGTCGATCAGCAGGATGGCGCCCTCGCAGGCGGCCAGCGACCGGGAGACCTCGTAGGTGAAGTCGACGTGGCCGGGGGTGTCGATCATGTTCAGGACGTAGTCGACCCCGTCCTTGCGCCACGGCATCCGGACCGCTTGGGACTTGATCGTGATGCCGCGCTCCCGCTCGATGTCCATCCGATCCAGGTACTGCGCCCGCATGGAGCGTTCATCGACCACGCCGGTCAACTGCAGCATCCGATCGGCCAGCGTCGACTTGCCGTGGTCGATGTGGGCGATGATGCAGAAGTTGCGGATGATCTCCGAAGGC
This sequence comes from Propionicimonas sp., assembly GCA_049840415.1. Lineage (GTDB taxonomy): Bacteria > Actinomycetota > Actinomycetes > Propionibacteriales > Propionibacteriaceae > Propionicimonas. Next base: position 123,896 of record JASGLB010000005.1, read on the forward strand.
GTGGCGCCGGGGCGTGGTGCGGTCATGCAGCTTTCCTGGTTGGGGACCGACGAGACACTTTACCGTGTCGCGACGATCACCTCCGCCCTCGGGACGCCCCCCTCCCGGCAAGCTGTGACCAAACGGGTGTGGTGACCACTCAGCTCACACCTTGATGGCCCAGCACCACGCCGGCCTGGCAAGCTGTGACCAAACAGGTGGGACGACCACTCAGTTCACAGCGCGGCTGAGGGCTGCCAGGCAACGTCAACTTGGTGGCGGGCGGCGGGCTTTGATAGAGTCGGTGGTCGCGTCCGTTTCTGGATGCCACCAGCATGATCACCCGACCAAGAAGGCAAGCCCTGTGGCGAACATCAAGTCCCAGAAGAAGCGGATTCTGACCAACGAGAAGTCTCGGCTCCGCAACAAGGCTGTGAAGTCCTCCCTGCGCACTCACGTGCGCCGGTTCCAGGAAGCCGCCGCCGCCGGCGACGCCGAGAAGGCGCAGGAGCTTGCCAAGGTGGCCACCCGCCAGCTCGACAAGGCCGCGTCCAAGGGCGTCATCCACAAGAACCAGGCCGCGAACCGCAAGTCGGCCATCGCAGCCAAGGCCGCCGCTCTCTGAGCCCGGTCATCGAGAACGCCGCCCCGCGGGGCGGCGTTTCTGTTTGCCTCAACCGCGGCCGCGACAGCCGATCACGGTCAGCACCATCTGCTCCAGGGCGAAGCCGGCATCGCTGCTGGCACCCTTCACCTGCGCGTCGGCCTGCGCCACGGCGCCGATCGCCCTGGCCACGCCGGTGGATCGCCATTGTCTGGCCAGCGGGCCGAGCGACTTCAGCTTCCAGGGAGGGACGCCGATCCGCTGGGCGATCTGCGCGTCCCGCAGGCCGTCCTCCTGAGCGTCCAGGTACCTGCCCAGTTCGCGCAGGTTGGCGGCCAGCGCCGCGGTCACCTGGGGCGGTCCGACCCCGGTGGCGAGGGCCCAGCGCAGCTTCTCCAGCGCGGCGCCGGTCTGTCCGCCGAGCGCGTCGGCGGCGATCTCGTAGCTGCGTACCTCAGCCCGTCCGCCGAAGTACCGTCGCACCGCGGCCTCGGTGAGCACCTGGCCCTCGGCGTCATCAATCAACTGCCGCACCGCTGAGGCCAGCGCGTTCAGATCGGTGCCCACCGCGTTGACCAGCACCTCGGCGGTGGGCTTCTCCATCCGGGCGCCGGCCCGGCGGGCCTCGGCGACCACGAACTGCGGCAGCTCCCAGGCCTTCAGCGACGGGCAGTCGACGGTACGGACGCCGGCCTTCCGCAGCCGGTCGAGCACCGCCTTGCCTTTCACCCCGCCAGGGTGCACCAGCGCCAGCGCCAGGTCGGGGCCGGGCGCCGCGGCCAGCGGAACCAGCACGTCGGCGACCTCCGCGGAGAGCTCGGAGAGCTCCTCGACCACCACCACGCTGGCGTCGGCGAACAGCGAGCCGCCGGCCGCCTCGGCCAGCCCGCCGACGGTCAGATCACCGGCCGGCAGCCGGGTCACAGCGGCCTCGGGACGAGCGGCCGACGCGGCGGCGACCAGTTCGCCGACCGCGCGACCGGCCAGCAGCGACTCCGGACCGACGACCAGCAGCGTGCTGCCGAAAGGTGATTCCACGGCCTACAGCATGCCAGCGGACGCCGACAAAAGCCCGCTCACTGCCCGCGGCGCGGGCGATCCTGCTACAAAATGGCGGGTGTGAACGCCGCCTCCCCCCGTGCCCGGTTCGCCGCTCTGCTCGATGCCGAGCGTCGGACGCAGCACCTGTCGATTCGCGATGTCGCCCGGTTGGCCGACGTTCCGCCCGCCACCGCCCAGGGCTGGCTGAGCGGCAAACACCTGCCGGTGCCCGCGCTGCGCCGCAACTACCTGCGGATCGTCGATCGGCTGGGGCTCGGCGACCACCTACCCGGCGACCTCTGGGACGACACCTGGTCCGGCGGATCCGAACTGGGCAACCCGCGGAATCCCTACCTCGGACTGCGTCCGTTCGGCACCCACGATCGGGATTCCTTCTTCGGCCGGGAGGAGGAATCCCGGCGGCTGGCCCGGGCGGTGCGGGAGCGCCGCGAGGCCGCGGGACACGGATTGGTGGTCGTCCTGGGAGCATCGGGCAGCGGGAAGAGTTCGCTGCTGGCGGCCGGACTGATCGCCACCGAGACGATCGATGGACTACTGGCCGACTGGACGGTCGCCCAGCTGAGCGTCGCGGAGTTGCCTCAGGTTGCGGGGCTGGACGCCGATCTGGTGGTGATCGATCAGGCCGAGGAACTGTTCGCCGTCGAGGACGATCCAGCGGCGGCGCTGAGGACGCTCGAGGAGCTGGCCGGACGCACGGTGGTGGTGATGGCGATGCGGGCCGACGCCTTCGCCGCCGCGATCCAGGAGCCGGTGCTAGCCGACGCGGTGGCCCGTCCCTTCCTGATCGCACCGCTGCGCCACGACGAGATCCGGGAGGTGATCCTCGGACCCGCGGAGCTGGCCGGGACGACGGTCGAGGACGAGTTGGTGGCGATGGTGCTGGACGATCTTCCGCCCGGCCCGCAGCCGGGGACGGTGGCGGTGGACGTGCTGCCGTTGCTCTCCAGCGCGCTGATGATGACCTGGGCGGCCGGCCGGGCCGGGCGGATGACGACAGCCGACTACGTCCGCGCCGGAGGGGTGGCGGCGGCGGTGCAGGGGCTCGCCGAAGAGGTCTACCAATCGCTGGACGAGGGCCAGCAGGAGGCCTTCAAGCGGGTGATGCTCCGGCTGGTGCGGCTCTCGGGTGATCTGGTGGTGCGTGACTCAATGCCGCTGGCCGACATCGATCCGGCGGCGCGAGCCGCGGTCGACGCGTTCACCGCGGCCCGGATGCTCACCGTGACCAGGGATGCCGTCCGGATCAGCCACGACATCCTGGTGGTCCAGTGGTCGCGACTGCAGGATTGGATCGGGGAGAATCGCGCCGACCTGGCCACCCTGGAACGGCTTCGCCGCGCCGCCCAGGTCTGGGAGGACAGCGGCCGCTCACCGGACGCCCTGGTCCGGATCGAGCGCCTGGAGGCGTTCAGCGACTGGGTCGACGATGCGCGGCGCGATCTGTTGATCACGCCCCGCGAGCGCGAATTCATCGCCGCCAGCCGAGAGCACTTCGCCTCCCGGCTGGCGAGTGAGCAACGCCTGAGCCGCCGGCTGCGGCGCGGCCGCAACCTCGCCGTCGGCCTGACCGCGGTGGTGTCGGCGCTGGCGATCGTGGCGACCCTGCTCTACGCGCGTGGGGTGGAACTGCAGGCGCAGACCGACCTGGCCCGCCGGGAATCCCAATCCCGCCAGGTGGCGGTCGAGGCAAGGTCGCTGCGGGCACAGGATCCGAACCTGGTGGCGCAGATGGCACTGGTCGCCGAGCGGCTCGCCGATACCCGCCAGGGTGCCTCGGCGCTGCTGGATGCCACGTCGATGAACGTCCCGCAACGTTGGCTGGGCGCCCCGAACGCGGTGATCGCGAAGTCCCCGGACGGCGGCCTGCTGGCCCGGGCCAACGGTGACAGCGAGGTGACGATCTGGCGGGCCGACGAGCTGGCGGCCTCACCGGGACGGACCTTCCGGATCGAACCGGCCGGCCCGCTCTTCGCGGTGGCGCTGGCCTCGGTCGCCGGACGGCAGCTGCTGGCTGTCGGGGGCGTCGCCAGCGCGGGCCTGTGGGATGTGACCGCCGAGCCCACCCTGGTCGCCGACCTTCGCGACGGCGATTACACGGTCTATGGCGCCGCCTTCGACGCCTCCGGCGAACGGCTGGCGCTGGCCACTTCGACCGGCCGGGTGACGTTGTGGTCCATCCCGGCCGGCGGCACGCCGACCCGCAGCGGCGAGGTCGAGCTGAGCCCGGCGACCCCGGCCCGGGGGGTCGTCTTCCACCCGGTGGCCGACGAGCTCTTCGTGGCCGGCCCCGGCAACGCCGTGGCCCGGTGGCAGCTGTCGAAGACTCCGCGGCGGCTCGCCGACCTGACCTTCTCCCTCGGCGAGAGCCCGGTGGTGAGCCAGGCGGTGGCGATCAGCCCGGATGGTCGTCAGGTGGCGGCCGGGGTGGCCGGCCGCAGCGTCTTCCGGTGGCGGTTGCAGGGTGAGGATGCCCTTGCCGAACCCGCGCTGGAGGGCTTCTCGAGCTGGACCAACGACGTCTCCTACAGCGCCGACAGCCACACCCTGCTGGTGGCGAACTCCGACCAGAACGCGTATCTCTTCGACGCCGGCACGGGCCGGTTGCTGGAGAAGCTCGGCGGCACCACGACGGTGCTCGGCGCGGAGGAGGTCGGGGGACGTCCGGTGACCTCGGGCACCGACGGCGCGTTGCGGGTCTGGCAGGCCGAGAACCCGGTGCTGCGCACCGGCTCCAGCGCGTACGCCCTCGCCGGCGATGCCGGCCGGCAGCGACTGGCGGTGAGCACCCTGGCGGACGGCATCGCGCTATGGGATACCGCCGGCGCGCCCAGGCGGCTGCCCGATCCGGACGCCGGCGGCCGGCAGATGTCGTCCGGGCTGGCAATGGCGCCCGACGGCAGCTACCTGCTGGGCGGGACCGCTGCGGGCGAGGTGCTGCGGTGGCCGCTTCGTCCAGACGGTGCCGGTGCCGTCGAGGTGGCCGCCGACCTGCCCGGTTGGCGCGTTGCCGGGATGGCGATCTCGCCGGATGCGTCCCTGGTCGCGGCGCTGGAATACACCGGTAGCCGTACTGCCCTGTTCGGTGCCTCCGGTGCCGGTGAGTTGACCTTGCTGGCCATGTTGGACACGCCGACTCCGCAGGGACTCAGTTTCAGCCCCGACAGCGCCGTCCTCGCCGTCCAGGCCGACGGCGACGTACAGCTGTGGGATGTCAGCGAGCCGGCGCGGCCGGCCCTGGTGCGTACGCTGGGCGTGCCCACGGCGCTGGTCGCCGTCTTCGCCAATCATTCCCGGCTGCTCGCGGTCGGCACGGTCGACGGGGATGTCAGCGTGTGGGAGGTGGCAGATCCCAGCGCTCCGGTGCAGCGACGTCGCTATGACGACGTCCGGTCGGGGGTGAACGGCTTCGCCTTCAGCCCCGACGACGCCATCCTGGTCGCCGGCGGCGGGGACGAGCGGGTCTGGGCCTGGCGGCTGGGCAGCGATGAGCCCGAGGCCTTCCTCGCCCTCGACGGTGAGCTGGGACGAGCCAACGACGTCCGGTTCATCGGCGATGGAGGTGAGTTGGTGGTCGCCGGCAACAACGGCGTGGTGCGCCGCTGGCAGTTCCAACTCGACCGGGCTCGCCAATCGTTGTGCGCGCGACGTGGCGATCCGCTCACCCCGGATGAGTGGCGGAGCTACCTGCCCGGCGTCGCGCCCGAGGATCCCTGCTGAACCGTGGACACGCCCACCGATCTCTGCCGAACCGTGGACAACTGCATGAAGGCGTACGGACCGCGCAACCCGGGTCGCGCCCCCGCGTGATCGACCCAGTTGGATGAATCCGGGTGCTGAACGGCCGGCATCCCGGGCGTCCCAGGGCGCCTGTCGGCTACCCGCGAAGGGAAATTCGGTATGGACTTCAACTACTCGTTCGCGTTGTGCTGTGTCTTTGGCATTGGCCTGCCCTTGGCGGCGGCGCTTTGGCTACTGTCCTACGTTGCCCGTAAGCGGCAGGCGTCCACGACTGCCACCGGGCGGCATGTGGAGTTCGTGGCGCACCGCGAGCCGGCCGAGTTGGGCCAGCTGATCGCAGCCGAGATAGCGTCGCGCTTTCCGCCGAGCGGCATTCTGACGATCCGGGTCCAGAGCGTGAGCGCCCTCGGGGTGGTTGTCCAGTACGGCAACTCCAAGTCGTCGGCCTGGGAGATCCGGATCGACTTCCTAGGTCAGGACCCGGTGCGCGGCGAGATCTACCTGCGGGCAGACTCCGGCCTCGACGTTCTCACGGCACCGGAGAAGGCCAACCAGGTGATCGACGCCGCCGTCGCCGCGATCCGCCGTGCAGACCCCCGGGCCGCTGTCCACGGACGCTGACCGATGGGCGGACGCACCCTCTCTCCAGCTTTCGCGGACGGCGCGGTCGTGGCAGGTCCCTGGGTGACGGTTGGGCTGATTGCCTGGGCCGCGACGTCCATCGGGTCGATGCCGCGAGCGGAGATCCTCCCCGAATGTGTCATCCATCAACTGACCGGGATCTACTGCCCCGGGTGCGGTGGTCTGAGAGCCGTCTTCGATCTCACCCGCGGGGAGTTGCTGTCCGCGTTGCGGAACAACGCGCTGCTGGTGTTGATCCCGGTCTGGCTGGCCCTGGGATTCCTGGCGTCGAGCCATCGGCTCCTTGGCAGGCCGTTCCTCGCCGGACATCACCGCCTCCTGACCAGGCTGGCCATCGCGTCCATCGCGGTCGTGACGGTCTTCACGATAGTGCGGAACCAGGCGTGGGCCAGTTGGCTTCAACCGACCTGAGAAGGCCGGTGGCGGTGACCGCGGTGTGACAAGCGGACGTAACCGCCCGCGTGGCCTCACGCTGCATTCAAGCCATCGCGGCGGAGCGCGGCTGGAAGCCGGTCGTCATGGACGTAGCGGGCCATGACGGTCTTCCCGGATTGACACAAGCCAAGACGTCCGATCAAGACACCCCCGCTCAACCCAGCCGGCTGACCGCCAGCCACGCCGCCGGCACGCTCAGCACCCCGCAGGAGATCACCACGAACCAGAAGTGGTCGCGCAGGATCGCCAGGTACTCCCGGATGGTGGCGCTGGGCCAGTAGTAGTCGGCGGTGGGCGACCCCAGGACGTAGCCCGGCAACTTGGCGTTGCGCATCATCATGGCCGCCCGGAAGGCGTGGAAGTTGTTGGTCACCACCGCCACCGGGCCGGCGATCCCCCGCTCGGCCAGCAGCGCGGCGGTGTTCGCCAGGTTCTCCTGGGTGGTGCGCGACTCGGCCTCGGTGAGGATCGCAGCCGGCGGCACGCCCTGCCCACGCAGGTACTCCGCCATCGCCTCGGCCTCGGAGCGCGGCTCGTCCTCGCCCCTGCCGCCGGAGGTCACGATCACCGGACGGCCTCCGGCGACCGTCGCCGCCTCGAAGGCCCGGCGGGCGCCGTCCAGCCGACTGGCCAGCAGCGGAGGCACCTCGCCCTCGATCAGCCCGGAACCCAGCGCCACCACCGCCGCCACGCTTCGGCTCTCGCGGCGGGTGATCGCCTGGTACACCGCCGAGTACAGCAGGTAGGCGAGGAAACCGTAGGCGAGGAACCCGAACGGCAGGCCGGCCAGGATCACCCCGATCACCAGGGTGGCCGATCCGCCCGAGAGGACGACCGCCGTGACCACGGCGGCGATCGTCCCCAGGATCCCCAGCCCGAGCAGCATCGACAGCAGATTGGACAGCCGTCGGCCCTCGCGGCGGACCATGGTGAGCCCGTTCAGCACCAGCATCACCGCGGTCAACAACACCATGCCCACCAGCAGGACGAGGACGGCCATCAGAGCCCAGCCGCCTGCCGTGGCCGAGATCTCGGTGAACAGCGTGCCGATGGCCGCGATCAGTCGAAGGGTCAGACCGGCCACGGCGCCGAACAGGAAGACGGCACAGCGCATGCTCCGCGGCTCGCGGGCGTAGCTGAGCGCGAACAGCACCGCGAAGACACCGGTCAGCCCCAGTTCCACCCGTGCATCCCCGTTCTCCGGCCGCCCGTCGGCTCTCGTGAGCCCAGGCTACGGTGTCGCCCCACAGCCGCGCCCGCCGTGGGTCCGGGACAGTAGGATTCGTGGGACAAACGTTCGTCAGCTCGAGGGAGGCCATCGGTGGCAGGTCCACGCCGCGAACCCAATATCGCCGATGTCGCCGCACTGGCCGGGGTCTCGCCCACCACCGTCTCCCGGGTGCTCAACAATCGCGGGTACCTCAGCCAGGCCACCAAGGACAAGGTCGCCCAGGCGATGGCCGAACTCCACTACCGACCCAACGAGGTGGCCCGGGCGCTCCTCGGCCAGCGCACCAGGGTGGTCGGCGTGATCCTGCCGACCGTCGCGCTGCCGTTCTTCGGCGAGGTCGCCGTCTCGCTGGAACACGCCCTGACCGAGCGCGGCTATCGCACCCTACTCTGCAACAGCCTGGGGCGTAGCGAGGTCGAACGCGACTACCTGCTGCAACTGGAGAGCAACCGGGTGGACGGGCTGATCTCCGGCGCCCACAACGACACCATTCCCGAGTACGCGACCACCCGGCTGCCGGTGGTCACCATCGACCGGGAGCTCGCCGACCACATCCCGAACGTTCGCGCCGACAACGCCGCGGGCGGACGCCTGGCGGCCGAACTGCTGCTGCGCCGGGGCTGCCGACGGCCGGCGCTGTTCACCTCGACCTCCGGGCCGCGCAACCTGCGCGAGGCCGGCTACCGCGCTGTCCTGGCCGAGGCCGGCATCGAGCCCACCGTGGTCACGGTGCGGTTCGGCACCCCGGAGCCAGAACGCAGCCGGTTGATCGACGCCGCCCTGGACGAACTCGGCGCTGCCGTCGACGGCGTGTTCGCCACCGACGACCTGACCGCCTGCGCCGTCCTCGACTGGGCCGGACGGACGGGACGCACCGTGCCGGACGACCTGCGGGTGGTCGGCTTCGACGGCACCGCCGCCGTCCGCGCCGCCGTCCCGTGGCTGAGCACCGTCCAGCAACCGATCCGGCAGATCTCCCGGGCCGCGGTCGACCTGCTACTGGTCCAGATCGAGGGCGAGCCGGCAGGTGAGCGTCCCAGCGGCTCCGTGGAGTTCCCGGTCACCCTGATCGAGGGCTCCACGACCTGACCAAACGCGCCTAAAGGGCCGCCGAGGCTTCGAAACTCGGCCCTATGGGCCGACCTCAGCCGACGAAGGCACCGACGGGCCGCATGCTCAACGGCCCCAGTCGACGCGGCGTACCGAGATCAGGACGGCCTGCTCCGGCTTCAGGTCGGGGAAGCGCAGGCCCACCCGGGAGAGGACGCTGCCGGGCAACGTGATGCCGTCGAACCACCACGCCCAGGACTCGGGCGACCTTTCCTTGCGCTGCACCGGCGAAGCCACGCCCTCGGGCAGGATCTCCTCGACCCGGTAGGCGGCGTCGGCGGCGAGTCCGGGCAGCCGGACCGCCGGGGTGGGACGGACCGCCGAGGTCGCCACCCTGACCAGGGCGAACACCGCCTGATCACGTTCCTCCGCCACCACGCCGTGGATCCGCCAGCCGGGGTCGGGGTGGTCGACGTGCACCACCCGGCCGGTGTGCAGCATCGGCCGCAGCTGCTTGTGCAGCGCCACCCAGGCGGCCAGTTCCCGGCGCTCAGCCGCGTCGGCGGTGCGCAGGTCCCATTCGATGCCGAGGTGGGAGAACAGCGCGGTGCTCGCCCGCAGGGTCAGCCCGAGGGTGCGTCCGGTGGTGTGCGAGGTGGGAGAGGCGATGTGCGAGCCGACCAGTTCCGGCGGCAGCAGCAGCGAGGTGCCGGCCTCGATGTCCTGCCGCTCCAGCGGGTCAATGCAGTCCGAGCCCCAGATCCGCACCGCCCGTTCCAGGATGCCCAGATCGATTCGGCCGCCACCACCGGCACAGGATTCGATCTCCAGCCCGGGGTGGGCGGCGAGCAGTTCGTCCATCAGCCGGTACACCGCCAGGGTCTGGGCGTGGTACGCCGGACGTCCGGTGAGCGGCGAGACCGCTTCGGTGACGTCCCGGTTGAAATCCCACTTCAGGTAGTCGATCGGGGTGTCGGCCAGCACCCGCAGCAGCTGGTCACGCACCTGGGCGTAGGCCGCCGGGTTGGTCAGGTCGAGGACCTGCTGCCGTCGTTCCGGCTGCGGCAGGTGGCTGCGCGGCGAGAGGATCCACTCCGGGTGGGCGCGGGCCAGGTCGGAGTCGGGATTGACCATCTCGGGCTCGACCCACAGGCCGAACTCCATCCCCCGGTCGTGGACGGCGTCGGCCAGCGGCCGCAGCCCGTCCGGCCAGACCTCTGGTGAGACCACCCAGTCCCCCAGCCCGGAGGTGTCGTCCCGGCGGGAGCCGAACCAGCCGTCGTCCAGCACGAACCGTTCGGCGCCGACCGACGCGGCCAGGTCGACCAGTTCCAGCATGGGCTGCAGCGCCTGGTCGAAGTAGACCGCCTCCCAGGCGTTGAAGGTGACCGGCCGCGCCGAGCTGGGATGGCCCGGACGGGAGCGCAGATACCGGTGGATCCGGCCGGCCGCCTGGTCGAGCCCCTCGCCCCAGGTGGCCACCAGCCACGGCGTGCTGTAGCTCTCGCCGCGGTTCAGCACCACCTCGCCGGGCAGCAACAGTTCGCCGCCCAGCAGCGCCTGCTGGCCCAGCACCGTCCGTTCGGCCACCGAGCGGGTGTTCCCCGACCAGGCCACGTGGACGTAGTGCACCCGGCCACGGTTCCAGCCGGTGCCGGGTTCGCAGCTGCCGTGGATCACCGAGCTGGCGTGTCCGCGGGCCACCCGGCTGGCCCGCTCGTGCGCGCCGATGGTGAACTCGTGGAAGCTGGTCTCCCGCTCCCGCAGGTGGTGGCCCGACTGGTCGATCACCACGGTCTCGGCGGCCGGGGTGGGCAGGGCGAGCAGCAGCGAGTCGAGCCCGTAGCCGTCCGCGCCCCGGTTGGTCAGGGTGGCCCGGGCGCGCAGCAGCCCCGACTCCTCCAGCCGCAGCTCGATCGCCAGGTCGAGGTCGGCCTCGTCGTCGTGGGCGCTGACCTGGACGGCGGTGGGCGAACCGTCAGTACCGTCGGCGGCCAGCACCTCCACCGCGGCGGGCTGGAAGGCCGAGAACTGGTCCCGGCCGGCCCGGGAGCCGATCAGGCCCGGTGTACCGGTCCAGCCCTCAGCCGGCTGCGGCACCACCGTGAGCCGCGGTGGAACGTCCGAACTGCCCGACACCACGCCCGCCCGCGCCGACGGCCAGGAAGCCAGTTCGGCGGACGTCAACGGACCGAGGTCCGCCCCCCAGTGCAGGATCTCCGGTAGCGAGTCGGGCTCGAGATGGACGAACACCGCCGTCCCGCCGTGTCGCAACAGGACGTCCCGGGGCGAGGTCATCGACTACTCCTGATCAGCTGCCGACCAGACGGTGGTATTGGGCGGAACGATACCGGCATAGGCCAGGGTGGGATCGCTGGTGAGCAGGGCCCGCGCGGGTCCGTCGATCGGACGGTCCGCCAGGTTGGTGATCGACGTCCAGCCGTTGGGACGCCGGAACCCGACTGCTCCCGGCCCGACCTCCAGCCACTCCAACTGCTCGTCGGTCTGCAGCCGGTGCCGTAGCTCCAGCGCCCGTCGGTACAACCTGAGGGTCGAGGAGGCGTCCTCCTCCTGGCTGGACGCGGCGTAGTCGGCGAACCACGCCGGCTGCGGTAGGTGGGGCGCGTCACCGCCGAAGCCGAAGGACGCCCCGGCCGGCGTCCAGGGCAGCGGGACCCGGCAGCCGTCGCGTCCGATGTCGGCGCCGCCGGTGCGGAAGAAGACCGGATCCTGCCGCCGCTCGGCGGGCAGGTCGGCCACCTCGGGCAATCCGAGTTCCTCGCCCTGGTAGAGGTAGGCGCTGCCGGGCAGAGCCAGCGCGAGCAACGTGGCGGCCCGGGCGCGGGCCAGGCCGACCTCCCGGTTCTCGGCCGGCTCGGTGCCACCGCTGAGCAGCCAGGCCTTGACCGCCTCGCGGTCGCCGACGCCGTACCGGGTGGCGTGCCGCACCACGTCGTGGTTGGAGAACACCCAGGTGGTGGACGCGCCGGAGCGCGCGGCCAGGTCGAGGTTGTCGGCGATGATCCGGCGGAACTCGGCGGCGTCCCAGGGCGCCCGCAGCAGATCGAAGTTGAACGCCTGGCCGAGGCTGTCCGGGGAGGCGTAGCGAACCCGCCGGTGGGCGGGCACCCAGGCCTCCGCCACCGCCATCCGGGGCGGGTCGTAGCGGTTGAACAGCGCCCGCCACTCGGCGTAGATCTGGTGGAGTTCGTCGCGGTCCTTGGTGGGGTGCTGACCGTCCGGGTAGAGCCCCTTGGCCCGCAGCTGCTCATTGGTCGGCAGCGGCTCGGTGAGATCCTTGGCCACCTGGTGGGCGACGTCGATCCGGAAGCCGTCCACCCCGCGGTCGGACCAGAACGCCAGCGTGGTCAGGAAGTCGGCCCGCACCTCGGGGTTGCTCCAGTCGAGATCCGGCTGCTCGGCGGCGTGGGTGTGCAGGTACCACTGCCCGTCCGGCACCCGGGTCCAGGCCGGACCGCCGAACTCCGAGACCCAGTCCGCCGGCGGCTGCGAGCCGTCCGCGCCCAGTCCGTCCCGGAAGATGTACCGCGCCCGCTCCGGCGAGCCCGGTCCCGCCGCCAGCGCGGCGGTGAACCAGGCGTGCCGGTTGGAGGTGTGGTTGGGGACGATGTCGACGATCAGCTTCAGCCCGGCGGCGTGCAGCGCGCCGACCAGTTCGTCGAACTCGGCCAGCGTCCCGATCCGCGGGTCGACGTCCCGGTAGTCGTCGACGTCATAGCCGCCGTCGGCCAGCGCGGAGGGGTAGAACGGGCTCAGCCAGACCGCGTCGATGCCGAGCTGCCGCAGGTAGCCGACGCGGGCGGTGAGCCCGCGCAGATCGCCGATGCCGTCACCGTTGGCGTCGGCGAAACTGCGCGGGTACACCTGATAGACGACGGCCTGCCGCCACCAGTTCGGATCGCTGGCCACGTCCGTCATACCTCCTTGGCGGTTACCTTCACGATGTAGGCGCCGAAGTTGGTCTCACCGGTGGCGTCCTGCTCCACCGCGGCGAAGTCCCAGTGGTTGGTCACCAGCACCGGGGTGATCGGCGAGTAGCCGGCGGCCACGATCGCCTCCCGATCGAACGAGATCAGCGGCGTGCCGGCGGTCACCTTGTCGCCCTGGTTGACGTGGACGGTGAAGCCCTCGCCCTTCAGGTTGACCGTGTCGATGCCGATGTGGACCAGCAGTTCGATGCCGTCGTCCAGCTTCAGGCCGATGGCGTGACCGGTCGGGAAGGTCATCAGCACCTCGCCGTCGGCGGGAGCCACCACCTTGCCCTCGACCGGATCGATCCCAACGCCCTTGCCGATCGCGCCACTGGCGAAGGCCGGGTCGGGCACCTCGGCCAGCGGGACGATGGTGCCCCGCAGCGGCGACCCGAGTTCGGTCACCGCACCGGCCACCAGCGCCTTGGGCTTGGCGGCGACAGCCACCGCCGCGCCGCCGGCGGCAACCGGCGCCACCGCCGCGACGGGCTCGGCCGTCATGCCCGGCAGCGCGGCCGCGTCCGGGCCACCGTCGACGTCCACATCGACCGTGGTCGCGGCCAGCGAGGCCTTGCCCTTGGTGGAGCCGTAGAACCAGGCGGCCGAGAAGGCGACTGCCAGCGCGATCACCATCGACACCATGAACAGCGGGATGTCCTTGGGCACCATCGAGACGAAGCCGATCAGGCCGGCCGCGCCGAGCGACTGGGAGCGCAGGTTGAACAGCGCCACCAGGGCGCTGCCGATGGCAGAGCCGATCATGCCGCAGTAGAACGGCCAGCGGAGCCGCAGGTTGACACCGAAGATGGCCGGCTCGGTGATGCCGAAGAAGGCGGACGCCGAGGCCGCGCCGGCCAGGGCCTTCATCTTCTCGTTGCGGGTCTTCAGGAAGACCGCCAGGGTGGCGGCGCCCTGCGAGACGTTGGCCATGGCGGCGATCGGTAGCAGGAAGGAACCGCCGGTCTTGGCGATATCGGCCAGCAGCGGCAACTCGATCGCCGGGAAGGACTGGTGCAGGCCGGTGATCACGATCGGCGAGTAGATCAGGCCGAAGATCAGGCCGCCGATCGCGCCGCCGGTGGTGTACAGCCAGAGCAGTCCGTCGGTGATCCCGCTGGAGACCAGGCGCATGATCGGGCCGACCACCACGAAGGCCAGGAAGCCGGTGACGATCATGGTGACCAGCGGGGTGACCAGGAAGTCGGTGGTGCCCTTGAGCCACTTGTGCAGCCGCTTCTCGATGGTGGCCAGGATCCAGGAGATCACCAGCACCGGAATGACCTGGCCCTGGTAGCCGACCTGGGCCACGTCCAGCCCGAAGACGTGCCAGTAGGTCATCTTGCCGGCTTCCTGGACGGCGACCTGGGCGTAGGCGTTGATCAGGTCGCCGGAGACCATCGCGGCGCCCATCGCCGCACCCAGGTAGGGGTTGCCGCCGAACCGCTTGGTCGCCGAGAAGCCGATCAGCACCGGCAGGAAGGCGAACGCCGCCGAGGCGACCAGCTGGATCATCGAGGCGTAGTCGGCCAGCCAGGGGGCCTGGTCCACCACCGACTGCGGGCCGAACAGGCCCTTGGCGGTGAGGATGTTGTTGATCGACATCATCAGACCGCCGGCGACCAGCGCCGGCAGCATCGGGACGAAGATGTCGGCGATCGTCTTGACGAACCTCAGGACGACGTTCTCCTTCGCGGCGGCCGCCTCGGCGGCCTCGCTCTTGCTGACGTCCTTGACGCCGGAGGAGACCAGGTTGTCGTAGACGATGTCGACGTCACCGGGGCCAACGATGATCTGGAACATGCCGCTGGCGGCGAAGGTGCCCTTGATGTCGGGGTCGTTGTCGAGCGTGACCTGGTCGACCTGGGACGGGTCGTTGAGCACCAGGCGAAGCCGGGTGGCGCAGTGCGCGGCTGCGGAGATGTTGTCGGGGCCGCCGACGGCCTTGAGCACCGTCTGTGCGACGCGGCTGTGATCCATATGGGGTGTTCCTCCTCGAACTGCCGGTCTCTGGCGTGATGCGAGCAAGTCTGTCAATCGATTGACAGAAGTGTCAAGGGTGTTTCGGCGGACGATTTCCGCGTCCGGATCGATGAATTCCGCGGGCTCACCCGATCACCGTGGCGGTGGCGGCGGCGATCCGGGCGTCACCGCCGAGGGTGACCTGGAAACCGTCCGGATCGAGGTAGCTGCGCAGGCTGAAGGCGGTGTGACCGTCGGCCAGGAAGAGCTCGGTCGCCGAGCGGTCGTGGACCACGGTCAGGCTGAGCCGGTCGCCGGCCGGGATGGCCAGCCGGCGGGTGCCGCCGTGCGGGTAGCGGGTGGCGGTGCGGTCGACGGTGAGCGCGCCGGGCTGGAAGCTCAGCACCACCCGGCTGCCGTCCGGCCGGCCGAGGGTCAGCTGCCAGTCGGTGGCCCGCTCGACGACCAGGTCGAGCAGGAAGGAGCGGACGCCGTCCAGTTCCGGGATCGGACGGCTCCCGCCGGCCAGCTCCGTCCCTGCCACGGCCAGCGCCCGGGGCTCCCCCGCGAGCCGGCGGGGCAGCTGGTGGAGCCGTCCGTTCCGCAGCGTGAGGTCGCGTGGGACGGTCAGGGTGTGCACCCAGCCGTGGTCGGCCAGGGAGGGCTGCCGATCCTCGGAGGCATTGCCCAGCCAGCCCACCAGCAGCGGCGGCTGCGCCGGTTCGCCGGGGGCGACGGTGAACACCTGCGGGGCGTAGAACTCGAAGCCGGCGTCCAGTTCGGTGAACTCGCCGACCGGAGTGAACCGGGTGCCGTCCAGCCGGCCGACCAGGTAGCCGCAGGCGAAGATATTGCGGAACTGGTCGCCGGCCGGCTCGATCCCCTGTGGGCAGAAGATCAGGACGTCGTACTCCTCGCCGGTGGCGGCGTCCGGCAGCCGGAGCAGGTTGGGGCATTCCCACATGTAGCCGAAGTCGGCGTAGCGATCGTCCGGGAAGGTCAGCTCCCCCGCCAACTCCCAGCCGACCAGGTCGGTGGAGCGGTAGACCAGGATGCAGCCGGTGTTGTCGGCCCGCTGGGCGCCCAGGTACATCGCGAAGCCGGCGGCATCCGGGACGACGTAGGGGTCGCGCAGGTGGGCGGTGTAGCCGGCCGGCGGACCGGCGATCAGCGGGTTCGCGTCCAGCTTGGCGAAGGTCTCGAGGTCGGTGGTGGTGACCGCGCACTGGTAGGCCTGGCGGCGGCCCTGTTCGTCCTTGACATTGCCGGTGTAGTGCAGCCAGACCTGACCGCCGTGGACCACCGCGCCACCGGAGTACACCCCGTTGCGGTCGTACCAGTCGGCCGGGGCGATCGCCGGCGGGTGGTGCTGCCAGTCGAGCAGATCGGTGGAACTGGCGTGCCCCCAGTAGACCGCCTTCCGGCCGGGGAAGAACGGGCCGAACTGGTAGAAGACGTGGTAGACCCCGTCGATCACCACCAGACCATTGGGATCGTTCAACCGTCCGACCGGCGGCGCGACGTGGAACCGGGGGTGGTCGGGATCGAGGCCGGCCCGGGACTCGTCACTGGCCCGCTGCGCTGCGTCGATGAATTCCGCTCGGGATCGCACGGCCGGGAGCCTAACAGACCTGACAATCCTTTGACAGAGCCGTTTGGGTCCTCGGACGCCCGGACCGGTGACCCTGGCGCACCGGTTCGAGCGCAGATTCTCTCAACGAGCTATCAGTCGATCAGCCGGGACGCTCGGTGGTGACCTGCAGGCCGGTGTCGGTGCGGGTGACGGCCAGCGAGCCCTGGGTGTCGGTGCGGAACACCCTGGCGCCCGACCGGGCGAGCATGGCGAGGGCGGTCTGGGAGGGATGGCCGTAGGTGTTCTCCCCCACCCCGATCAGCGCCACCGGGGCGGCGGCGGCCGCGAACAGCTCCGGCGTCTGGCGGGCGGAGCCGTGGTGCGGCACGATCACGACGTCCGCGGTCAACGGCTGACCCGAAGCCAGCACGGCCGACTGCCCGGCGGTCTCGATGTCGCCGGTGGCCAGCACCACCAGCCGGCCGGTCTCGATCCGGGTGACCACCGAGCCGTCGTTCTCCCCGCTGGGCTCCTCACCGCCGGCCACCGGCAGCGTCGAGACCGGCAGCGCGGACACCACGGTGACCCGGGTCCTCCCGACCTGCAGCACCAGGCCGGGCACCGGGTCGATCCGCCGGGCGGCGGGCAACACCAACGGAACCCGCTCGGCACCGGCGTGACCAACCGGAGCCAGGACGGCCTCCACCTCGCGTCCGGCCAGCGCCGCCAGGCCGCCGGCGTGATCGGCGTGGAAGTGGGTCAGCACCAGCAGCGGTACCCGGCGGATGCCCAGCACGCTCAGGCAGCGTTCCAGGGCGGGCGGATCCGGTCCGGAGTCGATCACGATCGCCTCGCCGGTGGCCACGGTCACGACGCTGGCCGATCCCTGGCCGACATCGCACTGCACCACCTGCCAATCGGCCGGCGGCCAGCCCGGCGCCGCGACCGGACGCAGCAGCGCCAGCACCAGCACCACCGCCGCGCCGACGGCGAGCCACCGGGAACGCAGCAGCCGTCCACCCAGCAGGAAGCCCACCGCGCTGAGCGCGATCAGCACCGCCAGCCCGGCCGGCGTGGCCGGCCAGGGAATCGCCGCCGCCGGCAGGGCCGCCGCCAGGCTGGCGATCCAGCACAACGCCTGGGCTCCCCAACCGGCCAGCCAGCCGAAGCTCGTCGCGACCGCGGGGAACACCGGACCGGTCGCCGCGCAGACGAAGCCGAGGACGGTGGTCGGCCCGACCAGCGGTCCGGCTGCCAGGTTGGCCAGCACCCCTACCAGGCTGAGCTGACCGGAGATCGCCACGATGATCGGCTGGGTGGCCAGCTGCGCGGCCACCGGCACGGCGATCGCCTCGGCCAGGCCGCGTGGCAGCCAGCCGGCCAGCGCGTCCGTCCAGGCCCGCGCCCAGCAGATGATCCCCGCCGAGGCGGCCACCGAGAGCGCGAACCCGACCGACGACGCCAGCCAGGGGTCGACCAGCAACAGCCCGATCACCGCCCAGCAGAGCTGTCGCAGCCCGCGCCGCCGGCCGCCGAAGCCCAGCGCGGCCAGCCCGACGCTGCCCATCGCCGCCGCCCGCACCACGCTGGGCTCACCGTGGCAGAGCACCACGAAGCCGGCCACCCCCACCACGGCCAGCCCGCGCAGCCACCAGCCCCTCACCCCGAGCCGGCCGGCCAGCCACAGCAGGCTGGCCAGCAAAAGGGTCAGGTTGCTGCCCGAGACCGCGGCCAGGTGAGCCAGGCCGGTGACCCGGAACCGGTCGGTCAGCTCGCCCGACATGGCGCTGGTGTCGCCCACCACCAGCGCCGGGACCACCGCGCGCGGCTCCTCGGCCAGACCTGCCACCGACTCCCGCAGCCCCGCGCGGATCCGATCCACCCCGGTGTCCAGCCAGCCCGGCGAGCCGACCAGCACCGGCGGCTCCCGCGCCCGCGCGGTGGCGGCGTAGGGTTCGGCGGGCTCGGCCGCCGACAGCCGCAGCGTGGCGGTGACCAGGCTGCCCGGCACCACCGTCGCCCAACGCTCGGCCGCGTCGCCACCGGCCCGGATCAGCACCGGCTGGCCGGTCAGCCAGTGCTGATCGCGGCCGGCGACCTGCCTCAGCACGCCGGGGACGAACCAGGTGGCCCCGCCGAAACCGCTGGTGGTCAGCCGACCCGGCCCGACCTGCAGGGTCGCCGCCACCACCGCGCCCTCGTCGGCCAATTGCGCCACCGGTCCGCTGTGCAGCGCCACCGAGCCTCCACCGGCCACCGCCAGACAGACCAGCAGCACCGCGCCGGCCGCGACCCCCAGGCGCCACCGCGTCCGCCAGCCCCAGCCCAGCAGCGCCACCCCCAGCGCGGCCGCGAGCCAGCGCCACTGCGGTTCCCCGGAGATGCCCGGCCAGGCGCCCAGCCAGCCGGCGACCGCCAGCACCGGGCCGCGATGGTCGAGCCGCTCCGCCTCAGAGCCGGACGAGGTCTGCCAGCTGGGCATAGGTCTTCGGGCCGATTCCGTCCACTTCCTGAAGCTCCTCGATTCGGCTGAACCTGCCGTGCTGCTCGCGCCAGGCGACGATCCGGCCGGCGGTCACCGGACCGATCCCGGGCAGGGTCTCGAACTCAGCCTGGGTGGCGCTGTTCAGCGACAGCTTCTGACCGCCGCCGGCTCCGCCGCCGCCCTGCCCGCCACCATCGCCCCGCACCTCGCCCCGCGGACGTCCGGCGTCGCCAATGATCAGCTGGGTTCCGTCGGTGAGCACCGCCGCCAGGTTCAGTTCGCCCGGATCGGCGTCGGCGGTCAGACCGCCGGCCGCCGCGATGGCGTCCCGCACCCGGGCGCCCTCCGGCAGCTCGACCACCCCGGGCCGGGCCACCGACCCCAGAACGTGCACCAGGATCCGCGCCGGTGGGGTGGGCGTCGGGGTCGGGCTGGAGACCACGGTCGGTGCCGTGGTCGGCGCCTCCACCGGCGTGGAGCGGGCCTGCAAGACGCTGTAGCCGGCCCACAGGCAGCCGGTCAGCAGCACGATGCCGACCGCGACCAGGTGACTTCGGGTGAACGCCCAGGCGACCCGGAGCCGCTCGGCCACCAGCTCGCGCGGCAGTGGACGCGCTGCGGCAGGCTCCGGCGCCACCGGCTCCGGGTCGGGCGCTTCGTCCTCAATCTCGGGCGGCGGCCCGACCGCCCGCCGGGCAGGCACTTCGGCCAGCAGCGCCGCCAGGCGCTGCCGCACCACTTCACTGAGCACCGGTTCCGGTGCGATACCACGCGGCATGCCCGCCCACTATGGCCAGCCGGACGTCGATTGTGCCGCGCCTGCCCCCAGCCTGTGGACAACTCGGCCCTCGGTTTCGTCGTCCACAGCCTCGGCGGGTAGCGTGGCGTCATCACCCCGATCCGGAGGAACCCGATGGCGATCACTCTCGAAACCGTTGGCTCGAACGCCAAGAAGCAGCATGGTGGCTGTGGCTGCGGTTGCTCCGGTGGCACCCCCGAACTGGTGCTCAGCTCGATCCCGAAGATCATCCGGAGCGGTGCGGTGATCGGCGGGCTGACCAGCCTGCGGTCCGGGCAGCAGGTGGTGCTGGTGGCGAACCATGATCCCGCGCCGCTGCTGTCGGCGCTGAACCGGGTGGCGCCGGACGCCTTCGACCTCCGCTTTCTCGAGGAAGGCCCGCAGAGTTGGCGGGTGGAGGTCACCCGCCGCTGAGCCGACCTCCGCACCGGCTACTCATAACTACGCATCGACTGCACTCGTGCGAACTGCTTGTCGAATCCTACGATTCCTCCCAGACCTGGTGGCGCCAGCTGGCGCGTTGATCTGGACGCCTCCGCCCAACCGGGCGCACCCCCGCGGTACGTGGGAAGACCAAGGGGTACGGCGCTGCCGCCGGGTGGGGGGAATGGCATGACGGACGACCGGTTGGCCCTGCGGCCACCACCTCGACGACCGCTCCGGCGGGCGATGCTGTGGGCTGCTGCCGCCGCGCTCGTGCTGGAACTGGCCATCCCGGTGTCGGCCGGTGCCGCCGACCCCGCCCCACCGGCCACCGCACCGGCCGGATCGCCCACCGCCCAACCGGTCGACCCGACCCCGGCGGAGTCGCCGCTG
Organism: Propionicimonas sp.; assembly: GCA_049840415.1. Classification (GTDB taxonomy): domain Bacteria; phylum Actinomycetota; class Actinomycetes; order Propionibacteriales; family Propionibacteriaceae; genus Propionicimonas. The sequence goes on from JASGLB010000005.1 coordinate 144,261, forward strand.
CCGGCACCCGCGGCGCCCGACCCGGCACCGTCGGAGTCATCCGAGCCCGCCCAACCGGAGTCACCCGAACCGACCCCGACCGCCTCGGCCACGCCCACCGCCACCGAACCACCCGCCTCACCAGCGCCGGTCGACCCGACCCCGACCGAGCCCAGCGAGCCCCCGGCGGAACCGGAGCCGCCGGCGGACCAGCCGCTCCCGGCAGAACCAGTCGAGCTGCCCGCCGCGGTGGCGCTGGAAGGCGTACTGCGGGTCACCCCGATCGAACCCGAACCGGCCCACCACGACGATCACCCGCACCCGATGCCGACCGGCAACACCGTGACCCTGTTCACCGCCGACGGCACCGCCGTCGAGTTGACCGGGGCCGCGGTGGCCAAGGCCCGCACCGGTGACCGGTTCCGCGGCACGGTCTCGGTGGACGGCGTGATCAGCGGCGCCGTCGAAGACCGGATCGCCACCGAACCGGTACCCGAGGAGCCCGTCGAGGTGGCCGAGCTGGTCGCCGACGCCAGCGCTGCCCTCGACCGGCCGCTGCCGGTGGTGAAGGCCAGGCTCACCACGACCAGCCAGGCGACCTCGTCCACCACCGCCAAGGCGCACACCGTCGACGTCATCTACGTCCGCGCGGCCGGCCAACCCGTCCCCTCCACCGCCGCGGTGGACGCCATGGTGGCCCGGCTCAGCGAGTTCTGGAAGTCGGAGTCGAACGGGCAACTCAGCAGCATCACCCGCCCCTCGGCGGTGAAGTCAGCGACGGTGTCCAAGGCCAAGCTGTGCGACCCGGACTGGTTGTGGGGCTATGCCTCGGGTCCGTCCGGGTTCAACCGCAAGCCGAGCTATCCCGGCTACCCGGCCGACTCCTACTACTGGGGCGGCACGAAGTCCGCCCACCTGCTGGTGCTGGTCCCGGACAACCCGTCCTGCCAGGGCGGTACCGGGCTGGGCACGATCGGCGACACCATCCACCGCGGCGGCGTGGTGTGGGCGTCGGTGCTGGCCGACCCGCTCGACTGGGACGGCGTGGTCTTCCACGAGGTCGGTCACAACCTCGGCCTGGGTCACTCCAACGCCACCACCTGCACCGCCCCGGCGGTGGACGGCACCGGCTGCGAGGTCGACGAGTACCTCGACTACTACGACGTGATGGGCGGCGGTTTCATCTACACCAGCGCCTCGCCGCGAGCCACCTACACCAACTCCAGGAACGTCGCCGCGCTGAACGTCACCCACAAGGCCTTCCTCAACGCGCTGCCGCGGGGCTCGGCGCTCCGCGAGGTCCGGTGGACCGACAACCCGATCCAGCGGTTCACCCTCGCCCCGGCGAGCGGGACGACCGGGCTGCGCGGGCTGGAGGTGGTCGATCCGCTCACCAACGACAAGCTGTACGTGGAGTACCGCTCCGGCACCAACCGGGACGCGAACTCGTTCTACACCCTGTACTCCGCCGGACGGCCCTCGGATCCCAGCTACGCGCCCGGCGTCCGGGTGCTGAAGCGGGTCGACGACAACGCCTCCACCGTGCTCCGGCGCTGGGCGGACGGCCGGAGCTCCCTCTCCTACCGCGCCGGCACCGACTTCCGGTCCCGCACCACGAACGCCGCGGGCGCGGTCGGCGTCCGCATCTCGGTGCTCTCCACCGCCCCGACCGGCGCCGAGGTCGAGGTGATCTTCGAATCCCAGCTGCAGCGCTTCAACCAACCGGTGGCGACGATCGCCGGCACGCCCAACTATCACCGGACGCTGACCGCCACCCTCACCCCGGCCTGGTCGCCGGCACCGGACACCACCAGCTACCAATGGCTCCGCGGCAGCACCCCGATCGCGGGCGCGACCGGCGCCAGCTACCGGGTGACGGCCGCCGACCTCGGCGAGCAACTCGCCGTCCGGGTCACCGCCCGCAAGTCCGGCTACGCCACCGCCACCGCGACCGCCCAACCGGTGCCGGTGACCTGGGACTGGACGCCGCTGACTGTCTCGGGGACGGTGAGCCTGCCCACCGGCGTCCCCACCACCGCCTGGCAGGACCTGCGGGTGCGCGCCTTCGCCGACGACCAACCGGCGGGCATGCCCAACCAACGGGAGACCACGGTCTCCACCACCGGGACGTACACCCTGGCCAACCTGCCCCCGGGCCGCTGGCGGCTCCAGGTCATCGCGCTGTCGGCGGCCACCGACGTCGCCGCGCAGTCGCGGGAACTCGACCTGGAGACCGACACCCCGGCGGTGGACTTCAGCCTGACCCGCTCGCGACGCATCGCGGGGACCGTCGCGCTGCCCGCCGGCGCACCCGCGTCCTGGCTGAACGCCATCGTGGTCACCGCCTACCCCGAGGCCTCCCAGCCGCAGCCGCACGCCCAGCCCCGCAGCTCGAGCGTGACCCCGGACGCCGCCGGCGGCTACCAGCTCAGCGGGCTCGACCCCGGCGCCTACCACGTCGTCTTCCGGGTGACCGACGCCAACGTGCCGCTGGCCACGATGTACTACAACCTGGTGTACCGCCAGGCCGAACGCACGGTGCTGACCATCGGCGCCGACGACCTCACCGGCATCGACACCACCATGGCCCGGTTGCGCTCGATCAGCGGCAGGGTCACCCTGCCGGCCGGCCAGCCAACGGCCTGGTTCGCCGCGATCCGGGTCACCGCCACCGGCAGCGACGGCACGACCAGCCTGTCCGTCCCGGTCGATCCGTACGACGGTGACTTCACCCTCACCGGCCTGCTGCCGGACCGCTACACGGTGTGCACCGCCATCGCCGAGTCACCGGCCACCGATCTGCTGCCCACCTGCGTGGCCGCCAACCGACCGGACCGGTCGCCGCCGGTCGACGTCCGGACGGGTGACCAGCACGGGGTGAGCATCGCGGCGGTGAGCGCTCGCACCATCAGCGGGAAGGTGAGCCTGCCACCGGGAGCACCCGCGGAGTATCTGCTCGGCACCTCAGCCACCGCCTACCCGCTGGCCGCGGACGGAACCCTGGACGAGGCCGTGCCGCCGACCGTGGTGGACGCCGACGGCCACTACGAACTCGCCGGCCTCTACCCGGGACGGTACCTGCTGCGGTTCGATCCCGGGTCCCCGTGGGATCCGCAGAGCTCGGCTCCGGTCACCACCGGACTGGCGACCACCTGGTACCCGACCGCGACCTCGTCGGCCAGTGGCCGGCCGGTCGACGTCACCGAGGGCAGTGTCACCGACGCCGATCTCACCCTGGGCAGGCTCCCCGTCCCCTCCGCGGTGCCCACGATCACCGGGACGCCGAGGATCGGCGTGACGCTGACCGCCGTCCCCGGCAAGTGGGATCAGGCGGCCCGGCTCAGCTACCGCTGGCTGGTCGGCGGCAGGGCCGTGCCGGGCGCAACCGCGATCGGCTTCGTCCCCCGTCCGGAGGATCTCGGAAAGACCGTCACGGTCGAGGTCACCGGCTCCCGCGGCTGGTTCCAGCCGGTCACCCGCAGCTCGGCGCCGACCGCGAAGGTGCTGCCGCTGCTGCCGCTCACGGTCGGGAAGCCGTCGATCTCGGGCACGCCCCGGATCGGGGTCACCCTCACCGCCAAGCCCGGCAGCTGGACGTCCGGCACCACCCTCAGCTACCAGTGGCTGGTCTCCGGCAAGGCCGTCACCGGCGCCACCGGGGTCAGCTTCGTGCCCCGCAAGTCCGACAAGGGCAAGCGGATCACGGTGAAGGTGACCGGCCGTAAGGCCGGCTACCAGACCGCCACCGCCACCTCGAAGTCCAGCTCGAAGGTGCGTGGGCTGCTCAGCCTGAAGACCAAGACCCCGAAGATCAGCGGCACCGCGAAGGTCGGCCGCAAGCTCACCGCCAAGCCCGGCAAGTGGACCTCAAGCACCCGGTTCAGCTACCAGTGGCTGGTCAGCGGCAAGAAGGTCGCCGGCGCCACCGGGGTGAGCTTCGTGCCCCGCCCGCAGGACGCGGGCCGGACGATCAAGGTGAAGGTGACCGGCAGCAAGGCCGGCTACAAGACCAAGTCGAAGACCTCCAAGGCCACCCGGAAGGTCGGCCGCTGACCGCCGGGCTCAGGCCGGGACGATGCTGACCAGCTTCGGCGCCCGGACGATCACCTGACGCACCGCGCGTCCGTCCAGCGCCCGCTGCACGCCCGGCTCGGCCAGGGCCAGCTCGGTCAGCTCCGCCTCGGTCACCGACGGGGCGACCTCCAGCTTGGCGCGGACCTTGCCCTGCACCTGCACCACGCAGGTCACCGACTCGGCCAGCAGCAGCGCGGGATCGGCGGTCGGCCAGGACGAGTTGGCGACCGACGGCGCGTGGCCCAGCGCCTCCCACATCTCCTCAGCGACGTAGGGCGCCACCGTGCTCAGCGCCTGGGTGACGAACTCCACCGCCTCCCGGACGGCGGGGTCACCGCCGCCGGCGCCGCTGTCGACGGTCTTCCGGGCGGCGTTCACCAGTTCCATGATCCGGGCCACCACCACGTTGAACCGCTGGCTGTCCAGCGCCTCGGAGATGTCGGCGATCGAGCGGTGGGTGACCCGCCGCAGCGCCAGGTCGCCGGACGCCGGATCGGCACCCGGCTCGGAGGTCACGTCGCCGGCCAGCCGGTAGGCCCGCTGCAGGAACTTCACGATCGAGCCGGGCGCCATGGTGGCCCAGTCGATGTCGTCCTCCGGCGGACCGGCGAAGACCACGGTGGTGCGGATCGCGTCCACCCCGTAGGTGTCGATCTGGGCGCCCAGGTCGACGCCGTTGCCCAGCGACTTGCTCATCGCCTTGCCCTGGTTGATCACCTGGCCCTGGTTCAGCAGCCGGGTGAACGGCTCGCCGAAGTCGACCATCCCCATGTCGTTCAGCACCTTGGTGAAGAACCGGGAGTACAGCAGGTGCAGGATGGCGTGCTCGACGCCGCCGACGTACTGCGCCACCGGCATCCAGCGGGCGACGTCCGCGGGGTCGAAGGGGCCGTCGGTGTAGCCCGGCGAGCAGTACCGGAAGTAGTACCAGGAGGAGTCCACGAAGGTGTCCATGGTGTCGGTGTCCCGGGAGGCCGGGCCGCCGCACTTCGGGCACTGCGTGGCCACCCAGTCGGTGGCCCCGGCCAGCGGGCTGGTGCCCTTCGGCGCCAGGTCGGCGCCGCGCAGGTCGGGCAGTTCGACCGGCAGTTGGTCGTCCGGCACCGGCACCTCGCCGCAGGCGGGACAGTGCACGATCGGGATCGGGCAGCCCCAGAACCGCTGCCGGCTCAGCAGCCAGTCCCGCAGCCGGTAGGTGATCGCCTCCCGACCGGTGCCCTCGGCCTCCAGGAACTCACACATCGCTGCCACGCCGGCGGCCTTGTCGGCCAGCCCTTCCAGCTTGGGCGAGTTGACGTAGGCACCGTCGCCGGGGGTCGCCACGCCGGATTCCACCGGATCGGGCAGGCCGGTCTCCAGCACCACCCGGACCGGCAGGTCGAAGGCGCGGGCGAAGTCCAGGTCACGTTGGTCGTGCGCCGGGACGGCCATGATCGCGCCGGTGCCGTACTCGCTCAGCACGTAGTCGGCCGCCCAGATCGGCAGCTTCTCGCCGTTCACCGGGTTGATCGCGTAGCGACCCAGGAACACCCCGGTCTTGGGACGTTCGGTCGACTGCCGCTCGATCTCGGTGGCCTTCTTGGTCTGCTCCAGGTAGGCCTCGAAGGCCTCCCGGTGCTCGTCGGTGACCAGGTCGGCGGCGATGTCGGCGTCCGGCGCCACCACGAAGAAGGTCGCGCCGTACAGCGTGTCCGGCCGGGTGGTGAAGACCGTGATCGGCTCCTGGCGTCCCTCGACGGCGAAGTTCACGTAGGCACCCTGGGAGCGGCCGATCCAGTTGCGCTGCATGGCCAGCACCCGGTCGGGCCACTTGCCCTCCAGCGCCGGCATGTCGTCCAGCAGCCGCTGGGCGTAGTCGGTGATCTTGAAGTACCACTGGGTCAGCTTGCGCTTGGTGACCGCGGCGCCGCAGCGTTCGCAGGCGCCCTGCACGACCTGCTCGTTGGCCAGCACGGTCTGGTCGTTGGGGCACCAGTTGACGAAGGAGTCCTTGCGGTAGGCCAGGCCGCGCTCGTAGAACCGCAGGAACAGCCACTGCGTCCAGCGGTAGTACTCCGGGTCGGAGGTGTGCAGCCGGCGGGTCCAGTCGAAGCTCAGCCCGTACCGCTTGAAGGAGCGGGCCTGGGTCTCGATGTTGGCGTAGGTCCAGTCCGCCGGGTGGGCGTTGCGGGCGATCGCGGCGTTCTCGGCCGGCAGGCCGAAGGAGTCCCAGCCGATCGGGTGCATCACGTCGTAGCCGCGCATCCGCCAGTACCGGGCGACCACGTCACCCATCACGAAGGCCTCGGCGTGGCCCATGTGCAGGTCGCCGGAGGGGTAGGGGAACATGTCCAGCACGTAGCGGCGCTCCCGGCTGCCGTCGTCCAGCGGGGCGAAGGTGCGGTTCTCTTCCCAGAACCGCTGCCAACGTTCCTGGGCGGCAGCGGCGTCGTAGCCTTGGCGGACCGGCTCGGTGGTCACGTTCTTCTCCTCGTGGTGGATGGTCCGGCTGACATGAAAAAGCCCCCTCGTGCCTTGGGCTCGTCAGGGGGCGCCGCGTCTCGGAATCAGGAGCCGCGGCTATCGAAGCAGCAGGACAGCGCGATGCACCCCAGCATCATAGAACATCGGACGGCTTCCGCGGGACGGCCGGGCGAGTGGCTAGGATCGCTGTCCAAGGGGGACGGGAGGGCCGTCGCTGACCAGCCGATACGGCTGCCGGGAGAGGTGTGCGATGAGCAAGCGGGTCACGCTGGCCGATGTCGCTCGCCGTGCCGGGCTCTCCCCCACCACGGTCAGCATGGTGCTGAACGACCGGCCGAACGCGCGCATCCCGTCCGAGACCGCGGAACGGGTGCGCCAGGCCGCCGACGAACTCAACTACGTGCCGGACGCGACCGCTCGCGAGTTGCGCACCGGACGGACGCAGACCATCGGCTTCCTCTCCGACGAGGTCACCCTCACCCGTTACGCCTCGGCCATGATCCGCGGCATCCTGGACGCCGGCGACGCCCGCGACCAGGTGGTGGTGATGGCCGAGGCCGACCAGCACTGGAGCCGGCTGGAGCGGGCGATCGCGCTGCTCCGCTCGCGCCGGGTGGACGGCCTGCTGTTCGGCCTGATGCGGGCCCGGCTGGTCGAACTGCCGGGGTTGGACGGCTCCCTGCCGGGGTTGATCATCAACGGCCGGGCCGAGGGGCTGCGCAGCGTGCTGCCCGACGAGTACCAGGCCGGGCGCGCCGCGGTGGCCCACCTGGTGGCGCACGGCCATCGCCGGATCGCCTTCATCGGACGCTCGCCCAGCCACCTCGATCCGGCGGTCTCGGTGACCATCGGACGGCGACTGGCCGGCATCGACGAGGGCATGGCCGAGGCCGGCCTGCGGTTCGTCGACGAGGCCCCCGGCCACGACTGGGAGCCCGATCTCGGCTACGCCGGCGCGAGCGCCATCCTGCAGCGGTCGCCGCAGGTCACCGCCATCCTGGCCGCCAACGACCGGATCGCCTTCGGCGTCTACCAGGCCGCCCAGGCCTCCGGACGCTCGCTGCCCGACGAGTTGTCGGTGATGTCCTTCGACGACGAGCAGTTGGCCGGCTACCTGCGTCCCGGCGTCACCACCATGCAACTGCCCTACCTGGCGATGGGCCGCGCCGGCATGGAGCTGATCCTCGACGGTGACCTCACCGGCCCCGAGGTGCTGGTGCCGATGCCCCTGATCGAGCGCGACTCCGTCCGTCCCGCCGCCGACTAACGCCGTCCGCTCCCTCGTCCTCCCCACACCCCACCCCCGACTCTCCCCCCTTCCCCATCGAGGGCTTCCGCTGTCACCGAGGGCTCCCACCCAGACACGAGCCCTCGACGCGAAGGAGAGCCCTCGACACAGGGACGGGGTCGCTGGCGTGCGCTGCCCGATGTGCGACGTGACGGGCACGGACGGAGTCCACGTCCACACCGAGGGCTTCCGTTGCCACCGAGGGCTCCCACCCAGACACGAGCCCTCGACACGAAGGAGAGCCCTCGACACAGGGACGGGGTCGCTGGCGTGCGCTGCCCGATGTGCGACGTGACGGGCACGGACGGAGTCCACGTCCACACCGAGGGCTTCCGCTGTCGCCGAGGGCTCCCCCCAGACACGAGCCCTCGACGCAAAGGAGAGCCCTCAACGCACGGACGGGGTCGCTGGCGTGAACTGTTGGTCCGGGGCGTGACGGGCACGGACGGAGTCCGCGCCCCCATCGAGGGCTTCCGTTGTCGTCGAGGGCTCCCACCCAGGCGCGAGCCCTCGACGCGAAGGGGAGCCCTCGACGCAGGGACGGGGGTGCTGGCGTGAGCTGGTGTGAGGACGTAGGGGACGGACGGGGGGCCGCGTCCGGACTGAGGGCCTGGGGCAGCGCTTCTTCGCCTCAGGAGCCGGCACAGGTCGGACGGCATCGAGCCGGCGTCCCGGTCGATTCGCAGAATCGATTTACCAACCCCTCCCAATCCGGCGGGCGGTGTGTTAGCTTTTCCGCGTGCTGTGACGATTTAGCACACTGGGCGAGCGCAATGACCGCGCCGGCCAGTTGTCCGAAAGGAGCGCCAACGGTGGCCAGCTTTACCAAGTCACTGAAGAACACCTCATACCTGCAGAGTTCGGTGACGATCCTGCTCTTCTTCGCCTCCTGGGGGATCTGGTGGTCCTTCTTCCAGATCTGGCTGACCAACACCGACCACGGCCTGGGGCTCAACGGCGCCCAGGTGGGCACTGTCTACTCGGTCAACTCCCTGGCCACCTTGATCATCATGTTCATCTACGGCACGGTCCAGGACCGGCTGGGGATCAAGCGCCACCTCGCGATCGTCGCCTCGGTGGTGATGACCCTGGTCGCGCCGTTCATGATCTGGGTGTACGAGCCGCTGCTGACCAGCAACTTCATGGTGGGCGTGGTGATCGGCGCGGTGGTGCTGTCGACCGGCTACATGGCGGCGGCCGGCCTGATGGAGGCGCTGGCCGAGCGGTTCAGCCGGCGGTACGGCTTCGAGTACGGCCAGGCCCGGATGTGGGGCTCCTTCGGCTACGCCATGGTGGCGCTGGTGGCCGGCTTCCTGTTCACCATCGACCCGCACCTCAACTTCTGGGTCGGCTCAGCCTTCGGCCTGCTCTGCCTGCTGGTGCTGCTGTTGTGGAAGAACACCGCCACCCCGGTGGCCGGCCACGGCGACGAGGAGGCCAGCACCCCCGGCGTGCGCGAGATGGTCGGGCTGCTGAAGATGCCCGCGCTGTGGCTGATCATCGTCTTCGTGCTGTTCTCCTGGACCTTCTACACCGTCTTCGACCAGCAGATGTTCCCCGAGTTCTACACCAACCTGTTCCCCACCCAGGAGCAGGGTCAGCAGGTCTACGGCATCCTGAACTCGGTGCAGGTGTTCGCCGAGGCCGCCATGATGGGCGTGATCCCGATCGTGATGCGCAAGGTCGGCGTCCGCACCACCCTGCTGATCGGCGTCTCGGTGATGTTCCTGCGGATCACCGGCTGCTCGCTGCTGCACGATCCGATCGCGGTCTCGGCGGTGAAGATGCTGCACGCCCTGGAGGTGCCGCTGTTCATCCTGCCGATCTTCCGGTACTTCACCCTGCACTTCAACCCGGCGCTGTCGGCCACGCTCTACATGGTGGGCTTCCAGATCTCGGCCCAGATCGGCAACGTGCTGATGTCGCAGCCGCTGGGTTCGCTGCGGGACTCGATCGGCTACCAGCCGACCTTCATGGTGATTGCCGGTACGGTCCTGGTGGCCGGGATCTACGCCTTCTTCGTGCTGAAGAAGGACGACCAGGACGTCCTGGGAGAACCGTTCATCCGGGACGCGGCGAAGTCCGCTGCCTGAGCGACGAGGAGAGCACGAGATGAAGGAACAGCTCGAGCGCGCCGAACAGGGCGTCGCCGCCCTGCTGGAGAACCGCGACGACCGCTGGTACCCGACCTTCCACATCGCCGCGAAGGCGGGCTGGATCAACGACCCCAACGGCCTGTCGTACTTCAACGGCCGCTACCAGGTCTACTTCCAGCACCACCCCTTCGGCACCCAGTGGGGGCCGATGCACTGGGGTCACGTCTCCAGCGAGGATCTGGTCACCTGGCGGCGGGAGCCGATCGCCCTGGCGCCCAGCGTCGAGGCCGACTCCGACGGGGTGTTCTCCGGCTCGGCGGTGGTCGGCGATGACGGCCGGCTCTACGCCTACTTCACCGGTCACCGCTGGCGCAACGGGGTCAACGAGGACGAGGGCAACCTGCAGGTGCAGTGCATGGCGGTCTCCGACGACGGGGTCAGCTTCGAGAAGAAGGGGGTCATCGTCGAGTGCCCGGACGGCCTGCTGCACTTCCGCGACCCGAAGGTGTGGCGGCAGGGCGACCTCTGGTACATGGTGTTCGGCGCCTGCTCGGCCGAGCTGCGCGGCCAGGTCTGGCTGTACACCTCCACCGACATGGAGAACTGGGAGTTCGACCGGGTGGTCTTCGAGGATCCGAACCCGCAGGTGTTCATGCTGGAGTGCCCCGACATGTTCCAGCTGGGCGACAAGTGGGTGATCGTCTACTGCCCGATGTCGCCGCGACCCGAGGGCTACCAGTCCCGCAACGGCCACAACGCCGGCTACGTGGTGGGTAGCTGGGAGCCCGGCGGGGTGTTCCAGCAGGAGACCGAGTACCGGCCGATCGACTGGGGCCACCAGTTCTATGCCCCGCAGACCTTCGTCGCCCCGGACGGCCGACGGCTCGTCTACGGGTGGATGGGCTCGTTCACCCTGCCGGTCGCCACCCAGCAGGCGGACGGCTGGTGCGGCCAGCTGACCGTCCCGCGGGAGCTCAGCCTGGACGCCGACAACCACCTGTGGTCGAAGCCGATCGACGAGCTGACCCGGCTGCGCACCGAGACCCTCGACTTCGGCTCCTTCGAGCTGGGCGTCAACCAGGACAAGGTGCTGGTGCGCGACGGCGAGGCCGTCGAGATCGAACTCGAGGTCGACCTGGCGGCCACCACCTCCGAGCGGGTGGGGCTGAACATCCACAAGACCCCGGACGGCCGCTCCACCTTCGTCTGCTACGACGACCTGGCCCGCCGGGTGGTGATCGACCGGCGGAACTCCGGCCACGGCGATCGCGGCTACCGGGGGGCGCCGTTCCCCGGCGGCGACCGGCTCAAGCTGCGGGTGCTGGTGGATCGGGGCTCGATCGAGGTGTTCGTCAACGACGGCATCGAATCGGTCACCTCGTTCAGCTTCCCCAGTGAAGGCCCACGGGCGATCGAGCTGTCGTCGGAGTCGGGTTCGATCAAGGTCGACTCGCTGAAGGTGCACCGGCTGGGCACCATCTGGGCCGAGCCCGACCGGTAGCCGACCGCCCGCCCGGACGATCGCCGCCTCGGCGGGTTCACCGGATCGCGGGCGGCACGCCGCCGTCCGGCCGTGCTGCGGTGGGTCACGTCGGCACGCACCGCAGCACGGCGCGGCGGACGTCCCGGCTGGCGCCGGCCAGCAGTTCGGGCCGCAGTTCGTCCCACTGCGAGGGTGGGGTGACGTCCTCCACCAGGCCCTGCAGGATGCGCAGCAACCCGGTGGGCGGCAGCAGCCGGGCGGCCCGTTCCAGGCAGACCGACACCAGCGCGCCCTCGCCGGCCAGCCAGGCGGCCATCCCGAGCAGTGCCAGCGGATGGCCCTGGTGGACGGCCAGGGTCCGGTTCACCACCCGCCGCCACAGCTCCAGTTGCGGTTCGGCGCGCGCCCGCGACATGGCCAGCAGGGCGACGTCGCGGGCCGGCGGATGGGTGGCCAGAATGGCCAGCCGGGCGGCGCCGTCGTCGTCCAGGTCGCCGGTGGCGTCGAAGCGTCCCAGCGCGCCTCCCATCAGCTGCGGCCAGCGCCGGATCGGTTCGGCGGCCACCTCGGCTCCCACCCGGCGCGCGACCGCCACCAGCCGGTTGGTGTCAGTGGTCGGCGGCCCGTCCAGCAGGGCCGCCAGTTCGGCCCGGGAGCGCCGGGCCACCATGCCGTGCACGATCGCCTCGGCGGCGGTCCGGCTGCTTCCCGGATCGTGCACTCCCCGCGGGCCGTCCGGGCCGTCGGCCTGCCAGGTGCCGCCGTCCACCGCGACCAGGCACCGGATCGACTCCGACGGCAGGAAGGCGTCGCACCGGCGCAGCACCGCCCAGGCGTACTCCCGGTGGGCGGTGTAGGCCACGAACCAGGCGTCCGCGGTCGGGAACCGGCACCAGATCCGGGTCAGCACCCCCTCCACCCCGTCCGGCCAGGCGGCGTCGGCCAGGTCGAGCCGGGCGGTCAGCTGCAGCCGGCCGTCAGCCATCACCAGCACCACCAGCGACTCCTCCGGATGGAAGCCGAGCAGGTGGGGAATCAGCCCCAGGGCATCGTCATAGCTCTGCAGCCGCATCGTCGGCCACTGATCGTTCACTGTCATGCCGGGGCACTGTGGCCAGCCGGAGCGGAATTGTGCCAGTTGTCCACAGCCGCTGCACATCGCCCTCTCGGTGACCGGCGGTATCCACACCGGGTAGCCTGGTGGGCGATGACCCAGCCGCCGTACCCGCCGCAGCAGCCGTTCGACCCGACCCGCCCGTTGGGTCCGCAACGGCCCGAAACCACCCACATCGAACAGTTCACCCCGCCGCGGTCCCCGCTGCCCTGGCTGATCATGGTCGCAGCGGTGGTGATCGCCGGGCTGATCCTGTTCACCACGACGCTGACCAACCGGCCGCCGGCACCGTCGGCCTCCCCCACGCCCTCGGCGACCTCGACCGCGGCCGCCAGCGGCCACGCCTTCGTCTCCCCGGACGGCGCGGAGGGAACCTGGGAGGTGCTCGAATCGCGCTGGAACGATGAGGGGGTGGAGATCAACCTGCGGCTGAGCGTGGACAAGGGCACCCTGGGCTACAGCTTCATGGCCTTCAGCAATGACGCGGTCGAGGTGCTCGAGCCGGGTCCGGCCATGTCGTCGCCGGCGCTGGACTGGCAGCCGATCGAGGCCGGCCAGGAACGCACCGGCTGGATCTACTTCCCCAGCTACCGCGCCGACCTCACCCTGCTGCTGACCACCGAACTCGGCCGCCAGATCTCGGCGCAGCTGATCCCGGCCTGAGCCGCGAATGTCCACCAGCCTGCGGATCGGCATCCTCAGCGATGACTTCTACCCCCATTCCGGCGGGGTCTCCCGTTCCATCCAGCAGCAGATCGACAACCTGGTGGCGCTGGGCCACCAGGTGACCCTCTTCGTCCCCCGGTGGGAACTCGAGCCGCCAGCCAACTGCGCCTGGGTGGGGCTGCCGCAGTGGCGCCTGCCCGGCACGCCCAGCTACCTGTGCTCGCTGGCCGCTACCCCGGCGATCGCCGGCCGGATCGTCGCCGAGCACGACCTGGACGTGGTGCACTCCCAGAACGAGCGGGGCTCGCTCTACCTCGGCGCGCTGGTCGCCCGGGCGGCCGGGATTCCGCAGGTGCACACCTTTCACTCCAACTACGTCGGCACCCATCGCACCAACGCCGGCAGCGCCGGGCTGAACTCGCTGACCTACCTGCCGCTGACCCCGCGCCTGCTGGCCCTGGCCGGCGGACGCCCGGACGTCGCCACCCGCCGTCCGCCCTCCGCCGCGGCCGGGGAGGATTCCCACCACGCCCGCCGGGACTGGCGCAACCTGGCCCGGATTGCGGCCGGGGTGGACGCCTTCACCTCGCCGGCCAGCTTCATGATCGACTGCATCGTGGACGCCGCCCCCGACCTGGCCGGCCGGGGCCACGTGGTGCCCAGCGGGATCGACCCGCTGTTCGCCGCCACCCGCCGCCGCCGCGATCCGGCCGACCCGACCGTCCGGATCGTCACCTGCAGCCGACTGGGCGCCGAGAAGCGGGTGGACGCGCTGGTCCGCGCCTTCGTCGAACTGGACCGTCCCGACACCGAACTGGTGATCGTCGGCGAGGGCCCGGCCGAGCCGACGCTGCGCCGGCTGGCTGCCCCGGCCGGCGACCGGGTGCGGTTCCGCGGCCGGCTGGACGCCGCCGAGGTGGCCGCCGAGATGGCCGACGCCGACCTCTACGTGCTGGCGTCCCACCACTTCGACACCCAGGGCATGGTGCTGGCGGAGGCGGCCGCGGCCGGAGCGCCGATCCTGTACTGCGACGAGCGGCTGCGGGTGGGGGTCAGCCCGGCGAACGCGCTGCTCACCGGTCCGGCGCCGACCGAACTGGCGGCCGGCCTGGCGACATTGGTGGACGATCCGCAGCGCCGCCGGGAGATGGCCAGGGCCTCCCGGGAACTGGCTGGCCGGCTGACCGGCGAGGCGATGGCACGCAGCTACCTCTCGATCTACACCGCGGCGATCGACCGGGTCAGTGGTCGGTCATCGACTCCGGATGGTGTTTCGACAGCACCACCACGCCGGCGATCGCGACCGCGCCGGCAACCAGCATCCCGATCGCGTCGGGCAGGGTGACCAGGGCGCCCTCGCCCAGCACGACCAGGCCGAAGGTGACCGCCACGATCGGATCGGTGGTGGTCATCGAGCCCACCACGATCTCCGCCGGGCCGTTGGCGTAGGCCTGCTGGATCATGAACCCACCCCCCAGGTAGCAGACCGCCAGGAAGGCGGCCACCCCCCAGAACAGCGGGGTCTCCCAGAACCGCGGGCCGCCGACCAGGTGACTGATCACCTTCACCAGCGCCGAGGACAGGCCGTAGAAGAAGGAACCGCCGGAGGCCCACAGCAGGCAGCGCAGCGAGTGCCGGCCGATCAGACCGCCGATGCCCAGCCCGGCGCCGATCACCAGCATCACCAGCGAGCCGATCACGATGCCGAGCGGCGGCAGTTCCGTCTGGGAGACCGCCGTCCGGGTGGAGACCAGGGTGAACCCGACGATCCCGACCACGGTCACGCCGACCGCCAGCCAGACCGCCCGGGGCGGCCGGAAGTGGTGGATCCGGGCCGCCAGCAGCACCGCCCAGGGCACCGCCAGGATGCCGACCGGCTGCACCACTGTCACCGGCGCCATCATCAGCGCGATGATGTGGCCGGTGGCGCCCACCCCGGCGGTCGCCAGGCCGAGCAGCCAACGCGGGTTCTTCAGCAGGCCGAGCACCTGCCGCACGCCCATATGGCGTTCCTTGGTGGTGGTGTCCACCTCGCGGCCGACCGCCAGGTGTTGGATGGTCGCCGAGGTCGCGAACAGCATGGACGAGATCACCATGATCACCAACGCCAGCGGAATGTTCTGCGGCAGCAGGGGTGACCCCGGGATAGCGAGGGGGATCAGCACGGGGTCAGCCTAGCGGCCCGGCGGCCACCCACCGGGCACCGCCCGGCCGGCCGGTTCACCGCCGGAGGCGGCGTCCCCGATCGCCCGGATCACCAGCCGCCGCCACCGCCGCCGCCGAAACCGCCGCCGCCGCTGAACCCCGAGCCGCCGGACGAGGCGGCGGTGGCGTGCTGCAGCGAGGAGGTCATCTGGCCGGCCAGCCGGTCCATCGACGAGACGAAGTCGGGGCTCAGCATGGTGCCGTGGCCGTAGCCGACGTACCAGCCGGTGGCGGTGGGCGTGTAGCGTCCCTGCGCCTCGAGCTGGGCGAAGACCTTGGTCCAGCGCTCGGCCACGCCGAAGATCACCGCGTAGGGCAGGTAGCGGCTGAACACGTCGATCCCCTCCTCGAAGCGGATCTGGTCGGCCTCGGCGGTGCTGAGGTAGAGCTCGAAGCCCTTGGTCTGGGCGAGCACCGCCGACCCGTCCGCGGTCCGGGCGCCGAACCGGTTGTTCGCGATCAGCACGCCGATGCCGGTCAGCACACCGGCCAGGCCGATCAGGCCGTAGCCGACGAAGCCCAGCGCCACGCCGACCAGCGCTCCGCCGACCACCAGCCCGAGACCGCCGACGATCGCCAGCACCCGCACCGTGCTCGGGTTGCGGGTGAACCAGTGCAGTTCCTTGGTGACCCGGTCGTACATCCGGCTACGGGTTCCGGTCAGCAGATCGGAGTAGGAGGAGTCCTTCAGGTCGTCGGTCTCCACCACCGGCCCCTTGTCGAACAGCCCGTCGAACAGGTGCCGCTCGTAGCCGACCAGCCCCTGGTTGGTGGCCAGCTTGGTGAAGGTCCAGTCCTTCCGGCCGGTCTGTTCGATCTTGAGGTAGCCGCGGACCGCCAGATCCATCATGGTGGCGGTGATGTCGGTGTTGTCGGCGGTGTGGTCGGTGAGCACGCCCAGTTCGCCCGGACGGGCGTCGGCCGGCGGCTGGAACTGCACCGCCACCGGCGCCTTCGCCGTCCCCTCCCCGATCACCGCCTGCTGGCCGGGGGCGGGCGTCATGCCGGGGGTGAGGCCGAGGTAGACCTGATCGCGGGAACCGCGCCGGGTGCGCCGGAACAGCCAACCCAGACCGAGCAGGGTCAGCACGCCGGTGATCCCGCCGGTGACCGGCGTCACCGGGAACATGTTGCCGATGTGGTACCGGGTGGTGAACCGCGGCTCGGCGTTGCTGAAGGTTCCGGCCGGGAAGCCGGCCACGATCTGCACCGGGCTGCCGGAGGCGGTGAAGCTGGCGGTACGGCCGGAACGGTCGGCACCGCAGGCCTCGCGGAACCAGTCGCCGCCGAAGCAGGCCACCCGTTGCACGTCCGCCGGGCCGGTGACCGAGGCGGTGACCTGGTCGATCGGCACCTCCCAGCCGGTGCCCACCACGTTCCAGTTGAACTCGTCCAGCCCGGACTGCGCCTGGTTGGTCGCGATCAGGCCGCGGATCGAGTAGTTGATCCGGTACCGCTGGATGCCGGTGAAGGTCCGACCCTCGCTGCCGATCCGGATCAGCAGGTTGCCGGACTCCTCCTGGGTCTCCACGGTGGCGTCCGCGCCGCTGGGGCTGAGCACCTCGCCGACCGTCACGTCCAGCATCCGCCAATGGTCGGGGTCGCCCTCGATCTCCTGTCGCAGCGGCAGGGTGACGTACGGCCCGTGGCCGGGGTCGCCGCCGAAGTCGAAGGCGAGGTCGAGCTGGACGTGGGTGACCCCGCCGTCGGCGTCGACGGTGGCCACCACGTCGTAGTTCCGGATCCGCCAGGACGAATGGTCGTCGTCGGCCGCCGCGGGGGTGGCCGGCAGCAGGAGGAGGGCGGCCAGGGCCGCCACCAGCCAGGTAAGGATGCGTCGCACGTCACCAGGCTAGCCGGGTCGGGCCCGTGCGGAACTGCCAAGAACTCCCTATCCTTCACGGCATGGACGATCACCAGCCGAACGGCCGCGAGGTGTCGGCAGAACTGCTGGCGGTCGTGGTCGCCCTGGTCGACGGCGATCCCTGCGTGCTGGCGCTGGGCGAGCCGGCCCGGCTGCCGGCCGGCCCACTGATGCCCGGGCACCATTCGCTGCAGGCGGCCACCCGCGCCTGGGTGGAGGAACAGACCGGCCGCGCGCTGGGCTACCTCGAACAGCTCTACACCTTCGTCGATCTGGACGGACAGCCGGGTGACGGGCAGCGACTCTCGGTCTCCTACCTCGGCCTCACCACCCCGGGGACCTCGCCGCTGCCGGCCGCTGTCGCGATTCCGCAAGTCGATCGCTCCAACCCGCTCGATCCCATCGCTTCACCACATCGAGTTGCAGAATCCCGTCAGGGGATCGGGGTCTGGCAGCGGATCTACGACCTGCTGCCCTGGGAGGATCTCCGGGCCGGGAGCCGGCTGCCGGCCGCCATCGCCGCCGCGCTGGCCAGTTGGGCCGAAGCCGATCCGGAGCTGGCCGAAGCCCGCCGGCAGCGCTGCGCCACCACCTTCGGGCTGGACGGCGCCGCCTGGCAGCCCGACCTGGTGCTGCAGCGCTACGAGTTGATGTACGAGGTCGGCCTGGTGCCGGAATCCCCCGCCGCCCGGCGGCTGCCCGAACCCGAGCTGGCGCCGGGCCGCCGGATGCTGGGCGACCACCGCCGGGTGCTGGCCACCGGCCTGGCCCGGCTGCGGTCGAAGATCCAGTACCGTCCGGTGGTCTTCGAACTGTTGCCACCGGAGTTCACCCTGCGCCACCTGCAGGACTGCGTCGAGGCGCTGGCCGGCACCGGCGTCCACACCCAGAACTTCCGCCGCCTGGTCGAGCAGCAGCAGCTGGTCGAGGAGACCGGCGGGGTGGACGCCTCCACCGGCGGCCGCCCGGCGAGGCTGTACCGGTTCCGCTCCGAGGTCCGCCAGCAGCGCGACGTCGCCGGCACCAAGCTGGCCCTCCCCCGCGTCCGCTGACCGAACCGCGACACCCGTGACTTGGGACAGGGGACGGTTCCTTGTCCCACCTAGTCAGCGGCCCTATCACTCGGAGCACGGGATGGTTTGCGGCTTCCGCTCAGCGACGCCAGCGATTGTTCTCCGCCACCTCGGACGGGGTGAACTCCGCGGCGAAGCTCTCCAGCGGATCCACCTCCCACCGCCAGCATTCGTGGTGCAGGCAGCGCACCCCAGGAGCGATCTCGACCGTGAGGTAGTCGTCCTCGGTGCCTTCGTCCGGTGGCGCTGCCAGCTCGCTCGGCGCCGCCAGCCAGCGCTGGGTGGTCGGGTTGTAGAGATACCAGGTCGCCTCCACATAGCCGGCCAGTTCATCGGCGAAGTAGGCCTTGGCCCAGTGCGCGTTCGCCTGGTACCGCCTGCCCAGCGGGCCCTCGGTGTTCGGGATCTCCAGGTCGGACCAGGTGCCGTCGCGCAGGTCGACCAGCTGCGCCCGGGTGTCGGTGCTTCCCCACCGTGAGCCGAGGTAGGCGATCCCGGGCTCGACCACCTGAATCTCCATGTCGTAGGCGCTGTCGCGGAACCCCAGGCTCACCTCGCGCCCGATCTCCCGAACCTGGTTGCTGACCGGATCCCACAGGCTCAGGGTCAGCACCCCGGCGTCCGTCGGCCAGTCGGCGAACAGCAGCAGCGACCGTCCGTCCACCCGGACCGGCCAGTAGGTGTTGTTGGCGGCCACCTCCAGCATTCCCTCGGAGGCCGGAATGTCGCCTTCCCGCCAGGCCTCGGTGACGTAGTCGAAGTAGGCGTAGGTCAGCCCGACCAGCCCTCCCCCGCCATCCTCCCGACTGCTGATCTGCAGCAGCCCGTCCGCCATGGCGACGATCCCTCCCCCGCCGAGCCGAGGGGCCGGTAGCTGCCGCCACGAGTCGGTCGCCAACCGGTACTGCCACAGCTCCGGGTCGGGCAGCTTCGGCGGCTTGCCCCGGCGCGGCTGATCGTCGGGGTCGGCGCTCACCACCACGTAGAGGTCGTCCCCGTGGGTGAACTCCGCCCTGCCACAACCCCGGCAGCCGGTCTTGAGCGTGGGCAGCTTGTGCCACCGGTCGGTGGTCGCGTCGTAGTAGTGGTCGGCCAGATACGTGCCATGGCGAGCCCGCACGCCGTAGACCTCGGAGGCGTCGATCGGGGCGTCCGCCGCCCGCTTCCAGCGCGACCAGTCCGGACGCGGCCAGGGCGGCGGCCGGAGCCGATTGTTCTCCGCGATCTGCGCCGTGGTCACCTCGGCGGCGATCCGCTCCAGCGGCTCGACGGTCAGCTTCCAGCATTCCCGGGAGGACCCGCCCGACACGCAACTGACGTCGGGCGCGATCCGGGCGAGGTGGTTGCCCCCGACCTCCGTGGCGGACGGCGGCAGTCCCCGCCACGGCACCGCCAGCCAACGGCCGGTGGCCGGGTTGAACAGGTAGGAGTTGGCAACCAGGTAGCCGGCCGCGGCCTCGCCGAAGTAGCCGTTCGCCCAGCTCGCGTCGCTGTGGTACCGATCCTCCAGCGGGCCGGGCGAGATCGGCAGCACCACGCTCGACCAGCGGCCGTCCCGCAGGTCGACCACTAGCGCCTCGCTGTCGCTGCCCCACCCGTAGGAGCCCAGGTAGGCGATCCCCGGTTCGGCCAGCTGCAGCATCCGGATCGTGGTCTGCAGCAGCTCGGCGGTGACCTCGTGACTGGTCCGCAGCACCTGCTGGTTGGTCGCCGGATCCCAGGTGACAAGGGTGACCTCGCCGGCTTCGGTCCAGTCACCCGGCCAGAGCTCGAACAGCAGCAGCGAGCGCCCCTCGACGGTGACCGGCCGGTAGGAACGGTTCTCGGCGGCGCGGAGCATGCCCGGGTCGGACAGCTCGCCTTCGCTCCAGCGGCCGGTGGCGTAGTCGAAGTACTCGTACTCCACCCCCGTCAGGTCGCCGTCGGAGTCGAGGATCCGGTCGACCAGCAGCCAGCCGGCGGCCAGCCGGACGATGTCGCCGTGGCCCTGCCGCGGGACGGGCAGCTCGTCCCACTCGCCGGTGGCGGCCCGGTAGCGCCAGAACAGATACGGCACCACCTCGGTGCCGGACTTCGCCGCCAGCAGGTAGAGGTCATCGCCGTGGGTTGCCAGCGAGAGGAAGCACTTCGACCACGGGAGGTTCGGGGAGGGCAGGCCCGACCACCGGTCCGAGGCCGGGTCGTAGCGGTGCACCGTCGGCCGGCGACAGCTCGGCTGTTCGGAGACCAGGTAGACCCCGTTCGCCGCGACCGTCGGGGTGAACTGCGACACATCGATCGGCGCGTCGGCGAGCCGCGTCCAGCGGTACCAGCCGTCGGAGGGTGGCCAGGGTGAGCCCGAGGGGCTGGGCTCGGCGCTGATCGCGGCCGTCGAAGTGGGCTCCGGGCCGCCCGGCAGCGGCCGAGCCGGGAGCAGTTGCGACGCCACGACCGCCGCGACCACCAGCCCGGCGGCAGCGACCAGCCAGGCCACCCGGCGACGGGAGCGAACCTGACCCACCGCGACCTCCTTCGGACGTGTTCCCAACCTACGCAGCCGCACCGCGTTTCGTGGCACCCGGTCAGCGCCGATTGTTCTCCGCGATCCACTCCGGTGGCAGCTCCGCGGCGATGGCCTCCAGCGGGTCGACCGTCAGCCGCCAGCACCTCCGTGGCAGTTCCTCCTCGTTCGGCTCGCACTTCACCGACCCGGTGAGGTGGACCGTGGCGTCCCCGCTCTCCCGGTCCACATCCGGCGGCGGTACCTCGGGGATCGGCACGGCCAGCCACCGTCCGCTGACCGGATTGAGCAGGTAGTCGTTGCTGATCACATACTCCGCGAGCCGATCGCCGAAATAGGCCTTGGCCCAGAACGCCCGACTCTCATAGCGCTGCACCAGCGGCCGGTCAGAAACCGGAACCTCCAGCATCGACCAGCTGCCATCCCGCAGGTCGACCAACGCAGCCTCGGGACTGTCGCTGCCCTGATCCGGCCCCAGGTAGGCGATTCCCGGATCCGCCACCTGAACCCTGCCGCCGGCATGCTGCAGCAGCTCGGTGGTGAGCTCCCGGCTGGTCTGCATCACCAGTTGGTTGCTCGCCGGATCCCAGGTGGTGAGGGTCACCGTGCCGACCAGCCCCCACTCGTGCGGCCAGTTCTCCAACAGCACCAGCGAACGACCATCGACCGTTACCGACCGCACCTGGTCGGCCGCCGAGAACAGCTCGGGGTCCGGCAGCTCACCCTCCCGCCAGGTCTCGGTGGCAAAGTCGAAGTAGGCGTACCGCGCGGCGGTCGCCACGTTCAGCAGCACCAGCCCGGTGTCGAGCGGAATCGTGTCTCCGAACCCGAGTCGCGGCGCGGCGAGTTCCTGCCAACCATCGGACGCGGGCTGGTAGCGCCAGAGCCGCTTGCGCCACACCACCTCCTCCCCGGCCATCGCCCGATCCTCCAGGTCCTCGCCGGCCAGCAGGTAGAAGTCGTCACCGTGAGTGGCGCCCGCCCTGGTGTGCTCCTGCCACGGAAGTTCCAGCGGAGGCGCCACCTCCCAGCGATCCGCAGTCGCGTCGTAGTAGTGCAACATCACCCCGCCGGAGGTGCCGCGGTCGAAGTAGACCCCGTGCTCCGAGGCGATCCCGCCGAGCACCTCGACGGGTGCGTCAGCCACCCTCGTCCAGCTGTGCCAACCATCCTTCGGCGGCCAGGAGGGCGCCGTGGGGCTCGGGGACGACGCGCTGCTGGCGGTCGGCGGGCTGGGCTCCGGCGTCGCGGCCACCTGGGGTTGAGGCCATAGCCGCGGTACCACCACAGCGCCGGCGATCAGGACGGCCGCCGCGGCGACCAGCCAGACTGCCCGGCGACCGGAACGGTTCGGACCCACGGCGACCCCCTCTCGGCTACCCCCAACCTACGCAGCCCGGCGGTCGTTCGTGGCAGCCCGCGGCCGATCAGCTCCGGTTGTGCTCGGCGATCTGGGCCGGGGTGATCTCGGCCACGATGGATTCCAGCGGCTGCACGGTCAGCTTCCAGCAGTTCCGGGGCGGCCCGCCGCCCACTTCGCACACCACCGCCGGGGTGACCGACGTGGTGGGAGAGTCGCTCTCGGCCAGCCGGGTGGGTGGCGACCCTTCGTGCCACGGCACCGCGAGCCAGCGGCCGGTGGTCGGGTTGTACAGGTACTCCTCGACGTTCAGGTACCCGGCGAGTTCGTCGCCGAAGTAGCGCTGTGCCCAGGCTGCCTCGCTGGGGTACTGCTCCCGCAGCGGCCCCTCGAACTTCGGCACCTCCAGGGTCGACCAGACCCCGTCGCGCAGGTCGACCAGCAACCAGTCGGTCAGACCGCTGTCCGACGGCCCCAGATAGCCGATCCCGGGCTCAGCGACCTCGACCGAACGATCGACGGACTCGCGCTGCCGCTGGCTGAGCTCCTGGCTGGTCTGCACCAGTTGCCGGTTGGTGGCCGGATCCCAGGTGGTCAGCGTCACCGCGGTGTCCGACGGCTGGTCCGGCCAGTCCTGGAACAGCACCACCGAGCGACCCTCGACGCTGACCGGACCGAAGCTGGCGCGGTTGGCCGCCCGCACCATCGCCGCTGAGGCGTTCACCTCACCCTCGCTCCAGCCCGCGGTGGCGTAGTCGAAGTAGCCGTAGTTCATGCCGACCACGTCATCGTTGGCATCGCGGACCGACTCCAGCAGCAGGATGCCCGCCCGCAGCGGGAGCAGAGTGGCCTCGCTGAGCTCAGGCAGGGACAACTCCTGCCATTCGCCGGACGCGGGCCGGTAGCGCCACAGCCGCTGCCAGAGTTCCGGGCCACCGTCCAGTTCGAACTCGCTCTCGCCGGCCAGCAGGTAGAGGTCGCCGCCCCCGGCCACCGGCTGCGCGACGCACTTGCGCCACGGCAGGCTCAACGGCGGCAGT
This sequence comes from Propionicimonas sp., assembly GCA_049840415.1. Classification (GTDB taxonomy): domain Bacteria; phylum Actinomycetota; class Actinomycetes; order Propionibacteriales; family Propionibacteriaceae; genus Propionicimonas. Next base: position 167,466 of record JASGLB010000005.1, read on the forward strand.
TCCGACCAGCGATCGGTGGTCGCGTCGTAGTGGCGCAGCGTCCGCTGCCGGCAGTCACCGCCCTGCGGAGCGAAGTAGGTGCCCTGCTCGGCGGGCGCGGCGGTCCAGTTCTCCACGTCGATCGGCGCGTCGCCGAGTTGTGACCAGTCGTACCAGCCCTCGTCCGGCGGCCAGGCGGACGGCGAACCGCTCGGGCTCGGCGTCGCGCTGGTGGTGGCCGGCGGGGTCGGTGCCGGGACGGCCGGCATCGGCCGGACCAGCGCCTGCTGCACCACCAGCACCCCGGCCACGATCAGCACAACGGCGGCCGCGATGCTCAACCAGAGCACCCGACGGCGACGCCGGGCCCGCTCCCGCGCCGGCTGCGCGCTGATCGCGTCGGAGTCGACCGTGGCGGCATCGGCGGCGTAGTGCCGACGGAGCGCGTCCTCGATCTCGCGCAGCCGGCTGAACTCGTCCTCAGTCATCGCCACCTCCCTCCGTCCGGCTGCGCAGCTCCAGCAGCGCGCGATGGACGATCGACCGGGCGGACGCGTCCGAGCAGCCCAGCACCGCGCCGATCTCGGCGAAACTGCGATCCTCGTAGTAGCGCAGCACCAGCGCGACCCGCTGCCGGTACGGCAGATCGCGGGCCAGGTCGCCGATCACCATGGCGTCCAGCACCCGGTCCGCCGGCGTGTCCGGCTCGACGGCCTCGGCCAACTGGTCGACCGGGGTCTCCCGACGGTGCCGTCGCCACCGGGAGACGTGGGCGTTCACGATGCTGCGTCGCAGGTAGGCCCCCGGGTCCCCCACCATCCGCGACCAGCGCGGGTAGGCGCCGGCCAGCGCGTCCTGCACCGCGTCCCTGGCATCCTCCCGGTTGCCGGCGACCAGGTAGGCGAACCGGTGCAGAGCGGCCGCGTTCTCGGCGACAAAGCGCTCGAAGTCGGCGTCGGTGCCCGGCACCGGCACGTCCACCCCGACCTCCGCTCCTCCGCTCACACTCAACCTACGCGGCGACGATCGGTTACGTGGCCTTCGGGACAGGATTTGGCATCGCCTTATGCTCAGGTGTAGCATTTCTTTTGCTCAGAGTTAGCAAAAGGGGATTGAGATGACTGCCACCCTCACCGCGCAGGAGTTGTACCCGAAGGTCAGCCACGTCGTGCCCGCCGTGGAGTGGGCGACCATGGCCGACGATGTCGAGGCGATCATGGCGCTCAAGCAGCAGCGCAACGCCGTCATCCTGGCGCACAACTACATGACCCCCGAGATCTTCCACGGCGTCTCCGACATCGTCGGCGACTCGCTCGCCCTGGCCCGCGAGGCCATGACGGTGGAGGCGGACGTGATCGTGCTGGCCGGCGTCCACTTCATGGCCGAGACCGCCAAGCTGCTGAACCCTTCGAAGACGGTGTTGATCCCCGATCTGCGGTCGGGCTGCTCGCTGGCCGAGTCGATCACCGCCGAGGACGTCCGTGAGCTGCGCCGGCAGCACCCCGGCGTGCCGGTGGTCACCTACGTGAACACCTCGGCGGCGGTGAAGGCCGAGTCGGACATCTGCTGCACCTCGGGCAACGCGGTCGAGGTGATCGAGAGCCTGGGCGTGCCGCGGGTGATCATGATCCCCGACCAGTACCTGGCCGCCAACATCGCCCGGCAGACCGGGGTCGAGGTGATCACCCACCCGGGCGCCTGCGAGGTGCACGAGCGGTTCACCCCGGACGACATCCACCAGATCCGGGCCGACTACCCCGGCGTCACCGTGCTGGCCCACCCGGAGTGCCCACCGCCGGTGGTGGACGCCGCCGACTACGCCGGCTCGACCGCGCAGATGGTGAACTTCGTCCGACGGGAGCTGCCGCTGCGGGTGGCGCTGATCACCGAGTGCTCGATGAGCGACAACGTCGCCCAGCAGTTCCCCGGCACCGAGTTCGTCCGTCCGTGCAACCTGTGCCCGCACATGAAGCGGAACACCCTGGGCACCATCCGGCGGGCGCTGGAGACGATGACCCACGAGGTCACCATCGACCCGGAGGTGGCCGAGCGGGCCCGCGCCGCGGTCGACCGGATGCTGGCGGTGAAGTGATGCCGGCCACCCGCCGGATCGAGGCCGGCTGCCCGGTGATCGTCGGCGCCGGCCTGGCCGGGCTCAGCGCGGCGATCGAACTGTCGCCCTCGCCCTGCATCGTGTTGAGCGCCGGAGCGGTCAGCACCGGGACGTCGACCGGCTGGGCGCAGGGCGGGATCGCCGCCGCGGTCGGCCCGGACGACAACCCGGCGCGGCACACCGACGACACCGTCGCAGCGGGTGCCGGGCTGTGTGATCCGATGATCACCGCGTCCATCGTCGCCGACGGCCCGGACGCCATCGCCTGGCTGGCCCGCCAGGGCGCCCGGTTCGATCGCGATGAGAGCGGCGGGCTGCGACTCGGCCTGGAGGGCGCGCACAGCCGGCGGCGGATCGTCCACGCCCAGGGCGACGGCACCGGTGCCGAACTGCTGCGCACCGTGGTCGAGCGCGCGCTGCGGCTGGAGTCGGTGGCGATCTGGGAGTACTCCCCCGCCATCGACCTGCTGGTCGAGGACGGCCGGATCGCCGGCGTCCGGGTGAGCACCCCGACCGGCCCGGTCGACCTGCTGACCGACACCGTGGTGCTGGCCACCGGCGGGATCGGCGGGCTGTTCCAGCACACCACCAACCCGCTCGGTTCGCGCGGCCAGGGCCTCGGGCTGGCCTACCGGGCCGGCGCTGTGCTGCGCGATCTGGAGATGGTGCAGTTCCATCCCACCGCGCTGGACGTCGCCACCGATCCGATGCCGCTGGTCAGCGAGGCGGTCCGCGGCGAGGGCGCCTTCCTGGTCAATGAGCGTGGCGAGTGGGTGCTGGCCAATCCGCTGTCCGCCCGGGACGTGGTCTCCCGCGCCGAGTGGGCGCAGTTGCAGGCCGGTCACCTGGTCTACCTGGACGCCCGGGAGCACCCCGGCGAGCGGTTCGCCGAGCTGTTCCCGTCCATCCACCAGATCGCGGTCAACGCCGGCCTGGATCCGGCCCGCGACCTGCTGCCGGTCCGGCCCGCCGCGCACTACCACATGGGCGGCGTGGCGGTGGACGCCACCGGTCAGAGCACCGTCCCCGGCCTCTACGCGGCTGGCGAGGTCGCCTCGACCGGGCTGCACGGCGCCAACCGGCTGGCCAGCAACTCGCTGCTGGAGGCGGTGGTCTGCGGGCGGCGGATCGGCCGGAGGCTGCGTACCGGCAGCGCCCGTCGTCCGGTGCGGGCTCCGCATGCCAGCTGGGCGGGCGCCCGTCCGTTCGCGCCGGACCGGTCGCTGGCCGAGGTGCGGCGGATCACCAGTGCCGCGGCCGGCGTGCTGCGCACCGGCGAGGCGCTGCGCGCGGCGCTGGACGAACTGACCCCCTACCGCGACGGTGAGGCCGGACTGGTGGCCTGGCTGCTGGTCTGGTCGGCGCTGCAGCGGACCGAGTCCCGCGGCGGCCACACCCGGCTCGACCATCCCGACACCGAGGCCATCGCCGCTCACACCACCGTCGGCGGCCTGACCAGCGGAACGGAGACCGCGGCATGAGAGAACTCCCCCGCCTGCTGATCGAACCCCTGATCCGCGCTGCACTGGTTGAGGATCTCGGCCGCGCCGGTGACCTCACCACCGACGCCATCATCCCCGTCGAGGCCACCGCCGAGGTGGCGATCGTCTCCCGCGAGCCCGGGGTGATCGCCGGCCTGACCTGCGCCGAACTGGCCTGGCAGCTGGTCGATCCGCGGATCGCCCTCACCATCGAGACCCCGGACGGCTCCCGGGTCGAGCCCGGGACGACCGTCGCCCGGGTCGCCGGCCCCACCCGGGGCCTGCTGACCGGCGAGCGGGTGGCGCTGAACTTCCTCGGCCACCTCTCCGGGGTGGCCACCGGCACCGCCACCATCGCCGACGCGATCGCCCACACCCGGGCGAGGGTGACCGACACCCGCAAGACCCTCCCCGGCCTGCGGACGCTGCAGAAGTACGCGGTGCTGGCCGGCGGCGGCGCCAACCACCGGTTCGGCCTAGACGACGCGGTGCTGATCAAGGACAACCACATCGCCGCGGCCGGCGGGATCCGTCCCGCGGTCGAAAGGGCGCGGACGAACGTCGGCCACCTGGTGAAGATCGAGGTCGAGGTGGACACCCTCGACCAGCTCGCCGAACTGCTGGAGACCGGGGCGGACGCCGTCCTGCTGGACAACATGGGGCCGGACGTCCTCGCCGAAGCGGTCGCGCTGGTCGACCGCCGGATGATCACCGAGGCCTCCGGCCGGATCACCCCGGCCACCGCCGTCCCGATCGCCGAGGCCGGCGTCGACCTGATCTCAGTCGGCTGGCTGACCCATTCCGCCCGCGTCCTGGACGTCGGACTGGACTACCTCAACTGACCCGCTGACAGCGGATCGGCGCGACGGCAGATCTAGACCGCGCCGGTGAACCCGACGGACAGCAGCCCGACCTCAGCGTGGTCGCGGAGCCATTCGAGAGCGGTCCGCTCGTAGTCGGGTACGAGATCCGGCAACTCCGTCAGCGGGAACCACCTCAACTCCGCGCACTTATGGGGCTCGCGGATGGTGGGGTCACCGGTCCAGGAAGCGCAGCAGAAGAACCACTCCACCCGCTGCTCGCGGGGGTCCTCCGAGCCATCGGTGCGGTGCATCACCGACGATGGGACCAGGTCGTCGAGCGCCACCTCCAAGCCCAGTTCCTCGCGCAACTCCCGCGCGGCGGCCTGGGGCGCGGTCTCGCCGGGTTCGATGTGCCCGGCCGCGCCCGCCGTCCAGTGCCCGTCCATGTAGCCGGTGTTCTGGCGGCGCTGCAACAGCACCTCACCGTCGCGCAGCAGGTAGACGTACGACGCGGGAATCAGGCTGTGTCGGTTCACCCCGGCCACGGCCCTACTGCTCGCCCGCCTCGGCCGGACGAGTCTTCGCCACGGCCCGGGCGAGGGCGTCATCGAGCTGCGCGGGTGGCTTCTCCACCACGAAACCGGCTTCGGGGGTCCAGGGCAGGTCCGCAGGGAAGAACTCGACCCGGCCGTCCATCCCCTGGTGCACACCATCGACAGTCATCGGCAGACCTCCTCGCAGGACAGCTCCATAGTGCGGCCTCGCGGCCGGCTGGGCAACTACCAGCTGAGCTCGCAGCCCGAGGCGTCGCTCTCCACCTGCAGGGTGGCGTGGTCGATCCCGAAGCGTTCCAGCAGGACCTGCCGTAGCGCCTCCAGCACCTGGCCGGGGTCCGAGCCGGGAGCGGCCACGACGTGGGCGGTGGCGACGTTCATACCCGAGGTCAGCGTCCACAGGTGCAGGTCGTGGACGTCGGCCACCCCCGGCGCACCGGTCAGGCAGGCCGCCACCTCGGCCGGATCGATCCCGTCCGGCGCCTGCTGACCGAGGACGGCCAGCACCTCCCGTCCCAGCAGGACGGCGCGCACCGCGACGTAACCGCCGATCGCCAGCGCGATCACGGTGTCCCACAGCGGGCTGCCGGTCCAGCCGATCAGCAGCGCGGCGGCGATCACGCCGACCGAGCCCAGGCTGTCGGCCAGCACCTCCAGGTAGGCGCCCTTGACGTTGAGGCTCTCCCGGGCGCCACCGCGCAGCAGCCACAGCGACACCAGGTTGATCACCAGGCCGAGCACGCCGACCAGCAGCATCGGCCCGGTGGCGACCTCGGCGCCGGCGCCGATCCGGCCGATCGCCTCCACCACCACGTAGCTCGCCACCCCCAGCATCAGCAGCACGGTGAAGCCGGAGGCGAACACCTCGGCCCGGTAGGAGCCGTAGGTGCGGCGCCCGGTGGTGTCGGGACGGGCGGCCAACTGGGTGGCAGCCAACGCCGTGCCGAGCGCCACCACGTCGGTGGCCATGTGACCGGCGTCGGAAAGCAGGGCCAGCGAACCACTCAGCCAGGCCGCCCCCAGTTCGACCACGAAGAAGGCCAGGGTCAGGCAGAACGCCGCCAGCAGCCGCCACCGGTGCCGGGCACCGGCGTGACTCGGTACGTGACTGTGACCGTGCCCATGGCTGTGGCCGGTCACGACACCAGCGCCTGACCCCGGGCGCAGTGACCGGGCGCGCAGCCGGTCGCCGCCAGCAACCGGTCGCCGACCGCCAGCAGTTCGGCGATCAACGCCGGCTGCGCCAACGCGTAGAGGGTGGCCCGGCCCTGGCTGCGGGCGGTCAACAGGCCCTGGTCACGCAGCCAGGCGACGTGCTGGGAGACGGTCGACTGCGCCAGCCCGAGATGGGCCACCAGATCGGCCACCCGATGTTCGCCCAGCCGGAGGTGGCAGACGATCGCCAGCCGGGACGGGTCGGCCAGGGCCCGGAACAGGCCGGCCGCCAGCTGGTCGTGGTGACAGCCGGAAGCTTCGTCGTTCGCCGATATCATCGCCATACGACGATGATAGCCCGGAACCGGGGGCGGCGCCGCTCAGCCGGCGGCGGCCACCGGACGAACCCGGACGGCGGCCAGGTCGGGGTCGGTCAGATCCAGGTCGGCGGCATCCACCACCACCCCGGGCACCAGGTGGCGTTTCCGCAGCCTGCCGAGCACCTCCGAGTCGGCATCCGAGACCCGCGCCACCAGGTGTGGCCCGGGACCGGCCTGCGGCAGCGGCACGGCCGACCCGGCGGCCGGCAGGCTGCCGTCCGGTCCGGGGATCGGGTCGCCGTGCGGATCGAACCGGGGGTGCTGCAGCAGCCGGTCGATCCGGGCCAGGAAGTCGTCGGAGACGGCATGCTCCAGCCGTTCGGCCTCGTCGTGCACCTCGTCCCAGCCGTAGCCCAGCACCTGGGCCAGGAAGCACTCGATCAACCGGTGCCGGCGGACCATCGCCATCGCCAGCCGGACCCCCCGCTCGGTCAGTACCACCGGACGGTAGGGCTCGTAACTCACCAGCCCCTGGCCGGCCAGCCGCCGCACGGTGTCGGAGACATTGGCCTGGCTGGTGCCGAACCGGGTGGCCAGGCCCTTGGTGGTGATCGGCGGCTCACCCCATTCGGTGGCTGCCCAGATCACCTTCAGGTAGTCCTGGGCGACCGGGGTCAGGGCGTCCACCTCGTCCGTCATTGCGCTCCCATCAACTGCAGGCCGATCAGCACCAGGTTCAGCGCGACGATCAGCCCGACCACCAGCCACGCCGCGGTCCGCAATTTGGCGGAGTTCGCGTAGCGTCCCATCACGGCCGGATCACCGGTCAACTTCACCAGCGGAGCCAGCGCGAACGGGATTCCCAGGCTCAACAGCACCTGGCTCAACACCAGCGACCAGGTGGGGTCGGCGCCCAGCCCCAGGATCACCAGCGCCGGTGCCAGCGTCACCAGCCGCCGCACCAGCAGCGGGATCCGGACCCGCAGCAGGCCGGACATGATCGTGGCACCGGCGTAGCAGCCCACCGAGGTGGAGGCCAGCCCCGAGGCGAGCAGGCCGACGCCGAACAGCACGCCGACCGCCGGACCGAGGGCGGCCGTGATCGCGGCGTGGGCGCCCTCGATCGAATCGGTGCCCGCCACCCCCTGCAGGCTGGCCGCGGCCAGCAGCAGCATGCCGATGTTGACCGCCCCCGCGACCGCCATCGAGGCCAGCACCTCCCACCGGGTGGACCGCAGCAGCCGGGTCAGCTCGCCCTGCGGCGCGCCATGCCGGTCGCGGGCCAACGCCGAGTGGACGTAGATCGCGTGCGGCATCACGGTGGCCCCCAGCATGCTGGCCGCCAGCAGCACCGAGTGGCTGCCCTCGAACCGCGGCACCAGGCCGGCCGCGGCCTGCGGCCAGGAGACGTCGCTGACGAACAGGCCGGCCATGAAGCCGATCGTGATCACCAGCAGCAGCCCCATCACGACGAACTCGAACGGCCGCTGGCCGCGCCGGTTCTGCACCACCAGCAGCAGCATGGACACCACCCCGACGATCACCCCGCCCCAGACCAGCGGCAGTCCGAACAGGATCTGCAACGCGATCGCGCCGCCCAGCACCTCGGCCAGATCGGTGGCGGCGGCCACCAGTTCGGCCTGCGCCCAGTAGGCCAGCCGGGGGCCGCGCCGCAACCGTCCGCCCAGTAACTCCGGCAGGCTGTGTCCGGTGACCAGGCCGGCCTTGGCCGACAGATACTGCACCAGCACCGCCGCCAGGTTCGCCGCCACCAGCACCCACACCAGCAGGTAGCCGTACTGCGCGCCGGCGGTCAGGTTGGCGGCAACATTGCCCGGGTCGACATAGGCGATCGCCGCCACGAAGGCCGGCCCCCACAGCCACGACATCCGTCGGTGCGGCGCCGGCCGCATGGTCGTCGTCGCCGAGCTCGAGGGTTCCACAAAGTTAAGCTACCTGAACTTTGCCGCCTTTCGCAGCCGGACCGACCGTTTGGGTCGCGAGATGATTCGCCTGACCGCACGCAAGTCGTTACCGTAACCCGGTGACCGAATACTCCACGCTCGACACCGAACTTCCCGACGGCCCCGCCAGGGCGGACGAGACCCCGACCACCGGACCCCAGCACGTCGGTCCGGTCTTCCAGCCCACCCATCCGTTGGCGCTGGCCCCCGTCACCGCCCCGGCCCACTCGGTGGACGGCTTCGTCCGGCAGTTCTTCCGGGAACTGAACACCGGCCAGGGCGTGACGCTGGCCCAGTCCAGCGTCAACGACCAGTACCTCGCGCTGGCCCGGACGGTGCGCGCCTACCTGATGGCCCGCTGGCTGGAGACCACCCGCAAGATGCGGCAGAGCGAGGCCAAGGTGGTGGGCTACCTGAGCGCGGAGTACCTGCTGGGACGCCAGCTCGACAACGCGCTGCTGGCCACCGACCTGGAGGAGATCGCCGCCGAGGCGATGGCCTCCTGCGGGCTCGATCTGGAGACGCTGCGCGCCCAGGAACTCGAGCCCGGGCTGGGCAACGGCGGCCTGGGCCGGCTGGCGGCCTGCTTCATCGACTCGCTGGCCACCATGAGCATGCCCTGCATCGGCTACGGCATCCGCTACGAGTACGGCATCTTCCGACAGACCTTCGTCGACGGTCGTCAGGTCGAGCAGCCCGATACCTGGCTGGCGCTGGGCAGCCCGTGGGAGTTCCCGCACCCGGAGTCGGCCGTCCAGGTGGACTTCGGCGGCCACACCGAGCGCTACACCGACACCGACGGCGTCGAGCGCAGCCGCTGGGTGCCGTCCTGGAACGTGCTGGGCATCCCGTACGTCTACACCGTCCCCGGCTACCTGAACGGCCGGGTGAACACGCTGCGGCTGTGGAGCGCCCAGGCCACCAAGGCCTTCGACCTGTCGATCTTCAACGCCGGCGACTACGCCGAGGCGGTCCGCGCCCAGACCTTCGCCGAGAACATCACCAAGGTGCTGTACCCGGAGGACTCCACCCCGCAGGGCAAGGAACTGCGGCTGCAGCAGCAGTACTTCTTCGTCGCCTGCTCGATCCGCGACTTCATCGACCGCTACCTCGGCCCGGACGTCGACCTGCGCACCCTGCCCGACCGGATCATCTTCCAGCTCAACGACACCCACCCGGTGATCGGCGTCCCCGAGCTGATGCGCATCCTGGTCGACGAGCGCAAGTTCGAGTGGGACGAGGCCTGGGAGATCACCAAGAAGTGCTTCGCCTACACCTGCCACACCCTGCTGCCCGAAGCGCTGGAGGTCTGGCCGGTGGACCTGCTGGGCCGGCTGCTCCCCCGCCACCTGGAGATCATCTACCGGATCAACGACGAGTTCCTCGCCGAGGTGCGCGCCGTCTACCCCGACGACGAACTGCGGGCCCGGCGGATGTCGATCGTCGCCGACTACCCGGAGCGGGCGATCCGGATGGCGTACCTGGCGACCGTGGCCGGCAGCAAGGTGAACGGCGTCGCCGCGCTGCACTCCCAGCTGCTGCGTGACAAGGTGCTGCCGGATTTCTCGGAGTACTGGCCGGACAAGTTCATCAACGTCACCAACGGCGTCACTCCGCGGCGGTTCATCCGGCTGGCCAACCCCGGGCTCTCCCAGCTGATCACCGACGCCATCGGGGTGGGCTGGCTGACCGACCTGGAGCGGCTCAACGAACTCGAGCGGTACGCCGAGGATCCGGAGTTCCGGGAGTCCTTCGCCAAGGTGAAGGAGCAGAACAAGGCCCGGCTCTACGACCTGCTGCGCGCCCGGGACGGCATCGACCTGCCGGAGAACCACCTGCTGGACGTGATGGTGAAGCGGCTGCACGAGTACAAGCGGCAGAGCCTCAAGGTGCTGCACATCGTCACGCTGTACGAGCAGATCATCTCCGGCAAGGTGAAGCTCGAGGACGTCACCCCGCGCACCTTCGTGTTCGGCGCCAAGGCCGCCCCGGGCTACCGGATGGCCAAGGAGACCATCCACCTGATCAATCAGGTCGCCCGGGTGGTCAACGACGATCCGCTGGTCAAGGGAGTGCTGTCGGTGGCCTTCCCGGCCAACTACAACGTCACCCTGGCCGAGCGGCTGATTCCGGCGGCGGATCTCTCCGAACAGATCTCGCTGGCCGGCAAGGAGGCGTCCGGCACCGGCAATATGAAGTTCGCGCTGAACGGCGCCCTCACCATCGGCACCGACGACGGCGCGAACGTCGAGATCCGCGAACTGGTGGGCGACAGCCACTTCTTCCTGTTCGGCCTGCTCGAACCCGAGGTGGCCGATCTGCAGCAGAAGGGCTACCGGCCGCACGAGTACTACGAGACCAACCCGCAGCTGAAGGCCACCCTGGATCTGATCGCCTCGGGTCACTTCTCCGGCGGCGACCGGAACACCTTCGAGCCGCTGGTGTCGAACCTGCTGTACGAGGACCGCTTCCTGGCCCTGGCCGACTACCAGTCCTACATCGACACCCAGGCCAAGGTGGACGCCTACTACGCCGACACCGACGCCTGGACGCGGTCGGCGGTGTTGAACGTGGCCCGCACCGGCTTCTTCAGCTCCGACCGCTCGATGACCGACTACATCGACCGGATCTGGCACACCCAGCGCCTGCGCTGACATCGGACGAAGGGCGCCCCGATCATTCTGGTCGTGGGGCGCCCTTCGTGCGTTCGTCCGGCCATTGATCGGGGTTGCTCGACGCTGTGGACCGAAGACCTCAACCCTGGCCAGCGGATCGCCGGCGTGACCCTCACCAACCCCTTCGCCCGATCCGGCGGGCGCCCTGGGCCGATACGCCACCGCGATTGCGTTGTTCGCGTAGACTGAGCGCGATCCTGGGAGGCCGGATGCGGGGCGCACGACTGCGCGGTGTGGGAGGAGTTCTCCTCGTCACCCTGCTGAGCGTGTTCGCCGTCGCCATCGCCCCGGGTTTCCGCGTCGCCAGCCTGCCGGCCTGCGTCAGTGAACTGCCGGGGACGGGCTGGCTGGGCGTCCACCTGCACATCCTGGCGCAGAGCTCGACCTGCCCCGAGGGCACGTTCGCCCCCGGCCCGCACTACGCCGAGATCGCCCAGTTCTCCATCGTCCTCTCGCTGGGGACGCTGCTGGCCGGGCTGGCCGCGCTCGCCATGGCCCTCGGCCTGGGGGTCTGGGCGCGGCGGGCGCTGCGGTCGGCCAAGCGGTGGCTGGGCAGCCGACTGGGCCTGGACGCCATCGGCCCACTGCCGCTGTGGGGACGCGCCCCGGTGGCGGTCCCGATCCCGGTCCGCTCCACCCATCGTCCGGCCACCCACTGGTCGCTGCGGGCACCTCCGGTCGAGTTCTGAGCCGGCCTCGCCGGCTCGAAGGCCCGACCCCGCCCGCTCGACGCGGGCTCCCTTTCGACTGACCGGAGAACGACCATGAGCAGCAAGAAACCCCAGAACAACCCCGGCCCGGCCGGCAACCGCCGCGAGCAACTGCAGCGGCAGCGCGAACAGCAGGCCAAGGAACGCCGGGTCCGCAACATCATCACCTTCAGCATCCTCGGCGTCGCCGTGCTGGCGATCGTCGGCGTGATCGTCGCGGTGGTACTCAGCAGCCGCAACACCCCGGTTGCCCAGGGCGGCGGCGCCGTCACCGGCAACTACTCCGTGGTGGTCGGCAAGGAGGACGCCCCGGTCACCCTCACCATCTACCAGGACTTCATGTGCCCCTACTGCGGCATGTTCGAGCGCGCCAACCGCGCCGACCTGGAGAGCCTGGTGGACACCGGGACGGCGAAGATCGAGTTCCACGTGGTGAACTGGCAGGACGTCCACTCCCAGGGCACCCGGTTCTCCACCCGTTCCGGCGACGCCTTCGTGGCGGTCGCCAAGGCCCAGCCCGACAAGGTGATGGCGTTCAACGCCGCGCTGTTCGACAAGCAGCCCGACGAGGGCACCCCCGGCCTGTCCGACGCCGAGATCGCCCAGTTGGCCCGGGACGCCGGGGTGAGCAATGACGTGATCGCCACCTTCGCCCGGCTCGCCAACGAGAGCTTCATCAACAACGCCTCGACCGCAGCGGTCAACGCCGGAGTCACCGGCACTCCGACCATCCTGATCAACGGCACGAAGTTCAGCGGCAACATCCTGGAGGCGGGCGAGCTGAAGGCGGCCGTTGAGCAGGCCGCACAGGATGCCACCCAGAAGTGAGCGACATCGTCGAGCGGGTCCACCGCTTCAGGCAGTCCAACACCTGGATCTTCAGCTACATGCTGGGGTCCTCGCTGATCAGCCTGATCGCCTCGCTGGTGCTCTCCATCGAGGCGATCCATCTGGCCCAGGATCCGACCGCAGCGCTCTCCTGCAACCTCAACGAGGTGATCAGCTGCGGAAAGGTAGGCATCACCTGGCAGGCCAACCTGTTCGGCTGGCCGAACGCCTTCCTCGGGCTGATCGCCGAGCCGGTGGTGATCACCATCGCGGTGGCCAGCCTGGGCAAGGTGAAGTTCCCGCGCTGGTTCATGCTGGCCGCCCAGATCGTCTACACGATCGGCCTGGGCTTCGCCTACTGGCTGTTCTACCAGTCGATGTTCGTGATCAACGCGCTCTGCCCGTGGTGCCTGTTGGTGACGCTGTCGACCACCCTGGTGTTCACCTCGCTCACCCACGTCAACATCCGCGACAACAACCTGTTCCTCTCCGAGCGGCTGCACAAGACGCTGCAGAGCGGGCTGCGGATGGGGATCGATGCGCTGGTGATCACGCTGTGGCTGGTGCTCCTCTTGGCCGCGATCGTGCTGAAGTACGGTCCGGCGCTCTGGGGAGCCTGACAAACCGAAGAGCGCCGGCCCACCCGAGGGTGGACCGGCGCTCTGAAGTGTCTGCGACCCGCGAAGGTCAGCGTGCCACGATGGGGTAGGTCTGGCTCTTGAAGGCCGGGGCGTAGGCCGAGGCGCTGAACTTGAAGTAGACCTTGCTGCCGGTGGTCACCTTGACCTTCTTGCTCTTGAACGACTTGTCGCCGTGCTTGTTGAGCTTGGTGGAGGTGACCTTCTTCCACTTGGACTTGCCCGGGGCCTGGACATAGACGGTCACCTTGGCGCTCTGCAGGTAGTCAGGTCCGGTCACCGACCAGTTCCACTTCTTGCTGCGGCCGTAGCCGTTCAGCCCGATCGTCCCGTTCTTGAGATCGTTGGCGGGCACCGAGGCGTTCACCCGAACCGAGAAGTCGTACTTGGCGACCTTGGTGGTCTTCTTACCGGTCTTGACGTTGGTGACGCAGATCGGGACGCTCACCTGGTACTTGCCGGGCGAGGTCTGCGGAGCGACCCGCACCGCGTACTTCAGCGACTTCTTCGGAGCCACGGCCGCCGGGGTGGCGGACACCACCGGTGCGACTGGCGACGTGGTGAAGCTCTTCACCACCTTGACGGTCGGCACGACCCCCGCCGCGCAGCCGTAGACGACCTTCGAGCTCGGCTTCGGACCCTTGAACTTCACGGTGAACGAGATGTCGGTCGGCTTGGTCACGGCATCGACGCTCTTGGGTCCCTTGACCTTGACCGACTTCACCTTCAGGCTGGCCGCCTGGGCCGTGGTGGCCGGGGCGACGAAGGCGAATCCGGTGAGCAGCGCGGTGGCGGCGGCCAGGGCAATGGCACGAGCCGGGCGGGCGAAACTCATGTGTCTCCTTTATTGATGGACGGCTCGGATGGCGGGAGCTTCGCGGGCTGCCACCCGATCTGACTCTCAGCTTGCTGTGCGAGAGCTGTGCCCGAGGTTATCGCGGACGGGTTCACTTCCCGCGCCCCGTCCACCCTGCCGCCAGGTTCCGGCGCAGCGGCGGTCGTCCGGGCGCCAGTGTCGCTCCGCGGCCGCGAGGGTCGAGCGTGGTCCACGGCGTGGCATGGCAGAGTGTCCCCATGAGCGTGGTGGCCGATCTGCGACTCGATGAGAGCCGGCTGACCCGCGCGCTGTTCAGCTACGACGCCTCGCTCTACCGGGTGGTGCCGCGAGCGGTGGCGCAGCCGCGCGACACCGCCGAGCTGATCGCCCTACTCGACCACGCCCGAACCACCGCGACAACGGTCACGATGCGCGGCGCCGGCACCTCCTGCGCGGGCAACGCGGTCGGCCCGGGGATCGTGCTGGACACCTCCCGGCACCTGACCGCCATCCTCGGGATCGATCCGGAACAGCGCACCGCACGGGTGGAGCCCGGCGTGGTGCAGGAGCAGTTGCAGCGGGCGGCAGCCCGGCACGGCCTGCGCTTCGGGCCCGACCCGTCCACCTTCAACCGCTGCACCATCGGCGGGATGATCGGCAACAACGCCTGCGGCCCCCGGGCACTCGGCTACGGCCGCACCGCCGACAACCTGGTGGCGCTGGAGGTGGTCACCGGCACCGGCGAACACCTCACCCTCGACACCCGTAGAGAGCTGCGGAACAGCGACTCCCCCGCCCTGCGTCAACTGCACGACCTGGTGCTGGCCAACCTGGGCGTGATCCGAACCGAGTTCGGCCGGTTCTCCCGCCAGGTCTCCGGCTACAGCCTGGAACACCTGCTGCCCGAGCGCGGCTTCGACGTCACCGCCTTCCTGGCCGGCTCGGAGGGCACCCTGGCGGTGGTGACCGGCGCCGAGGTCCGGCTGGTGGCCGCCCCGGCCCACACCGTGGTGGTGGCGCTGGGCTACCCCTCGATGGCTGAGGCGGCGGACGCGGTGCCGGCGCTGCTCGGCCATCGTCCGGTCGCCCTGGAGGGGCTGGACGGCCGGATCGTCGACGTCGCGCGGCGGAAGCGACCGGTGCCCGAACTGCCGGACGGCCGGGGCTGGCTGTTCGCCGAACTGGCCGGGGACGATCCGGCCGAGCTTCGCGCGGCGGGCGCGCGGCTGCTGGCCGACGCCGGTGCGCTGGCCGGCCGGGTGGTGGACGACCCGGCGCAGCAGGCCGCGCTGTGGCGGGTACGGGCCGACGGTGCCGGGCTGGCCGAGACCAGCTGGGACCGGCCGGCCTACGCCGGCTGGGAGGACGCCGCGGTGCCGCCCGACCGGCTGGGCGACTACCTGCGCGACTTCGACGCCCTGCTCGACCAGCACGGTCTGCGCGCGGCTCCCTACGGCCACTTCGGCGAGGGCTGCGTCCATGCCCGGATCGACTTCCCGCTGGCCGCCGCCGACGGCGCCGTCCGGTTGCGGGCCTTCCTGCGCGACGCCGCGGAACTGGTCGGCGGCCACGGCGGCTCGCTCTCCGGCGAGCACGGCGACGGCCGGGCCCGTTCGGAACTGCTGCCGGCGATGTACTCACCCGCTGCGCTGGCGTTGTTCGCCGCGGTCAAGCGGATCTTCGACCCGGCGAACCTGCTCAACCCCGGCGTGCTGGTCGACCCCGCCCCGGTCGATGCCGGGCTGCGCACCGACCTCGCTCGGTCCCCGCTGACCGCGGCTCATCCCGGGCTGGCGGCCGGCGTCCACCGCTGTTCCGGGGTGGGCCGGTGCGTCAGCCGGCACGGCGATGCCGCCGACATCATGTGCCCCTCGTACCGGGCCACCGGCGAGGAGAAGGACTCCACCCGTGGCCGGGCGCACGTGCTGCAGGAGCTGCTCGGCGGCACCCTGCCCGGCGGCTTCGCCGCCCCGGAAGTGAGCGCGGCGCTCGACCTCTGCCTGGCCTGCAAGGGCTGTGCCCGGGACTGCCCGACCGGGGTGGATCTGGCGACCTACAAGTCGCAGGTGCTGGCCGAGACCTACCGGGGCCGGGTCCGGCCGCGCAGCCACTACCTGCTGGGACGGCTGCCGCAGCTGGCGCGACTGATCACCGCCCTCCCGGGCCTGGCCGCCGTGGTCAACCGGGCCCTCCGGGCTCCCGGCCTGGGTCGGGCGGCCCGCTGGCTGGCCGGCGTGGACCAGCGCCGTTCCCTGCCCCGGTTCCGGTCACGACCTGGCCGGGTTGAGCTCCCGGTCTCCGCGGGGACGACGACCGGTGGCAGCCGGGGCCGACCGGTCGCGCTCTGGATCGACTCGTTCAGCGACCACCTCGAGGGCGACCACCTGCCGGCGCTGGTGCGGGTACTGCTGGCGGCCGGCTGGGCGCCCGAGCTGGTGACCGATCCGGCCTGCTGCGGGCTGACCTGGATCACCACCGGGCAGCGCGACGCCGCCGCCGCCCGGCTGCGGCAGACGGTCGACGTGCTGCACCGCTACGTCGCGCGGGGCCTGCCGATCCTCGGGGTCGAGCCGTCCTGCCTGGCGGTGCTGCGGGACGACGCGGCCGGGCTGATCGACGATCCCCGGTTGCCCGCTGTCGCCGCCGCCACCCGGACGCTGGCCGAGCTGCTGGCGGAAACTCCGGGCTACAGCCCGCCCGATCTCACCGGCCACCGCCTGGTGGTGCAGCCGCACTGCCACCACGCCGCCGTCCTCGGCTGGGCGGCGGACGCCGACCTGCTGCGCCGGACCGGGGCCGAGGTGGTCACCCTCGGTGGCTGCTGCGGCCTGGCCGGCAACTTCGGGGTGGAGCGCAGCCACTACGAGGTGAGCGTCGCGGTGGCCGAGCAGCAGTTGCTGCCCGCACTGCGGCAGGCCGGTCCGGACGCCACCGCGGTCGCCGACGGCTTCTCCTGCCGCACCCAGCTGGCCGACCTGGCCGGACGCCGGGCGGTCACTCTGGCCGAGCTCCTCGCCCGCCACCTGGAGGTCGTATGAGCCCGCAACCCGGCCACCGGGAATCGCCCTCGGTGCGTCCCCCCAACGCTCGACGGGAGTCGTCATGATCGTCATCGTCGGCGCCACCCTCGCCGGGATGGCAGCCGCAGCCCGCCTGGCCCGGGTCAACCACCGGGTCGTGCTGCTCGATCGCCGTCCCGCACCCACCCCCTTCGCAGCGAGGGCTTCCGCTATCGCCGAGGGCCTCCCCCCTGGTGGGAGCCCTCGGCGCGAAGGGAGGCCCTCGGCGGGGGCGGGTCGGTGGCCCGGCGGGCTGGACGCCGACCCCGACGTGATCGCGCTGCCGGCGGCCTGGCGCGACCTGTTCAAGAAGTCCGGACGGCCACTCGACGCCGAGCTGGGCTGGCGTGGGCTGAGCCTCGTCCCGGCACCGCCTGCGAGGCACCTGACCCCGGCCGGCGAACTGGTCCTGCCGGACGAGCGGGCCAGCCAGTGGCACACCCTGGTGGCTGCCTTCGGACCACAGTTGGCCACCGCCTGGCGCGACCTGCTCGACCAGCTGGACGACACCTGGCTGACGCTGCGCCCGCTCGGGGTGGAGGCCGAGTTCACCGCCACCCGGCTCGACCGGGCCACCAGGACCGCGCTGCGCACCGGCGAGAGCCTGGCCGACCTGGCCGGCCGGGTCGGCCCGTTGGGCACGCTGTTCACCGACCTCGCCGTCCGGCGGGACAGCGACCCGCGCCGCGCTCCGGGCTGGCTGGGCACCCGGATCAGCCTGGAACGCAACTTCGGCCGCTGGCAGCTGGTGGACGACGGCCAGACCCCCCGCCCGGCCACCGACCTGGTCGACCTGCTGCTGGAGCGGCTGACCGAGCGCGGGGTCGAGTTCGGCTGGACGACCGAGGTGCACCGGGTGGCGACCGGACGGGTGGCGACCGACCGGGGTGAGCTGGCCTGCCGGGCCGCCGTGGTCACCACCTCCCCCTGGCGGTTCGCCGCATTGACCGGTCAGCGCGCTCCCCGGCGGCTGCGGGCCGCCGGCACCGCCGGCCCGCGGTGGCGGAACTGGCGGACGCTGCTCGACCTGCCCCGGCTGCAATCCACCCAGCCCGGCGTCTACGCGGCATCGGAGTTCAGCCCGGCCGGCCCCGAGGCCTGGGCACAGTTGCTCACCGGCGCGCTGGCCGCCTACCGCGTCCACCAGGATCTCACCGGCCAGGACATGCGTCCCACCAACAAGGCCTGGCGTCCACCGCGGTTCCAGCCGCCGGGCTGATCACCACCTGAGGCGTTGACAACCCGCACCGGCGTGGGCAAATATGTAACCGGTTCTATATGGAACCGGTTACACAGCAAGGAGGCTGGCATGGCCACGGCCTACGACGTCGCCGCCGAGGCTGGCGTCTCCGTGGGCACGGTCTCCCGCTACCTCACCGGAAACGGCTACGTCTCGGCCGCGGCCCGGGAGCGGATCGCCGCTGCGATCAGCACCCTGGGCTACATCCAGAACCGGGCGGCGGCCAGCCTGACCACCAAGAAGACCGGGCTGCTGGGTTTCGTCGTCTCGCAGCTGAAGAACCCCTTCACCGCCGAGGTCGCGTCCGCGCTGGGCCGGGCCGCCCGCGCCCGCGGCTACGGGGTGGTGCTGGCCGACTCCGACGGCGACCCCGCGCAGGCGATCGACGCGGTCGAGCGGCTGCGCAGCCACGACGTCGACGGCCTGGTGGTGACCCCGCCGGAGAGCCCGCAGTACAACGAGGTGCTGGTGGCGCTCGCCCAGCACCTGCCGGTGGTCGGGATCGGCCTGCGCACCGAACCCGCGGTGACCGACATGGTCACCGTCGACACCCGCTCGGGCACCGAACAGGCGATCAACCACCTGATCGAGCTGGGCCACACCCGGATCGCCTACATCGGCAGCTCGACCATGGCCTCCGGACGCTATCAGGGCTACCTGGCCACCCTGCAGGCCCACGACATCGCGCTGGATCCCGAACTGGTGCTGCTCGGCTCGCTGGACCGGGAGGCCGGCTACGCCGCCACCATGACGCTGCTGGCGCACGATCGTCCGCCCACCGCGGTGTTCGCCGCCAACGACGCGGTGGCGCTGGGTGTGGTGCAGGCCGCGCACCGGCTGGGCGTTCCGGTGCCCGAACGGCTGTCGGTGATCGGGTGCGACAACCTCGATCTGGCCGCCCACGCCATCCCGCCGCTGACCACCGTCGCGCAGCCGATGAGTCAACTGGGCGAGCTCGCCCTGGAATTGCTGTGGCAGCGGCTCGGCGACCAGCCGTCCAGCGAGCCGCCCCGCACCGTCACCCTGCCCAGCGAGCTGGTGATCCGGGAATCCTGCGCTCCACCGTCCTCCCCCACCACGCCTCCCTCCGAAAGGACCGACCATGGTCAGCGCTCCGCGTCCTGACACCACCTTCAGCGTCGACATCGCCAGCCCCGAGATCCACGACCGGGTGTACGGCTGCTGGCAGGGCAAGAACGCCGGCGGCACGCTGGGCACCCCGCTGGAGGAGGCCTGGGGACGCGACGAACCGTTCGACGTCTGGTGGTACCCCGAACTGCAGGAGGGCGGCCTGCCCAACGACGACTTCGAGATGCAGCTGGCCTGGCTGAAGGCGGTCGAGGAGGTCGGCCCGGGGGTGACCGCCCGCGAGTTGGCCAGGTACTGGCTGGACCACGTCGGCTACAACTTCGACGAGTACGGCCTCTCCAAGCGCAACCTCCGGCTCGGCCTGGAGCCCCCGGTCAGCGGCAACTTCAACAACTGGTTCATCGACTGCATGGGTTCGCCGATCCGCTCCGAGCTGTGGGCCTGCCTGGCCCCGGGCGCCCCGCGGGTGGCGGTCAAGTACGCCTACCAGGACGCGATCTGCGACCACGCCGGCGGCGAGGGGGTGTTCGGCGAACTGTTCAACACCGCGCTGGAGTCGGCCGCCTTCGTGGTGCAGGATCCGCAGCTGCTGATCGACATCGCGCTCTCCTACGTGCCGGACGACTGCATGATCCGGCGGGCGGTCGAGGCCGCCCGGGACGCCCACCGCGACGGGCTGGACTGGAAGCAGGCGCGGCAGGCCGTGCTGACCGCCACCCCGCACTACAACGCCCAGTACTCCCCGATCAACACCGGCTTCCAGGTGATCGGGCTGCTGTACGGCACCGACTTCGGCGACGGCATGTGCAAGACGGTGAACTGCGGCTACGACACCGACTCCTCCGGCGCCGCGATCGGCAGCTACCTCGGCATCCTCTACGGCAGCGCGGCGCTGCCCCCGAAGTGGGTGGCGCCGCTCGGCACCGGCATCTCGACCAACGAGGACTGGGGCGGCGTCCGGCACCTCAGCGACGGGCCCAACCCGGTGCCGCAGAGCCTGGACGAACTGGTCGACCGGATCCGGGTGGTCTCCCAGCTCGTGCTGCGGCATCACGGCCTGGTCGAGGAGGGCACCGACTTCGCCACCGACCTGACCCGGCTCTACGCCGACGCCGAGACCCGGCAGATGTTCACCGCCAGCCCGAACCAGGTGACCCATCCCGGCCTGGACGTGGCGGTGGTGGTCGACTACCTGGACGGCCCGGTGGCCTTCCCCGGTTCGGCCAAGCGGCTGCGCACCAGCCTGACCAACCGGCGGCGCGATCCGCTGAGCGTCGCCGTGGCGCTGCGGACGCCGGCCGGCTGGCCGGAGCCGGCCGAGCAGCAGGTGGCGCTCCAGCCGGGCGAACAGGCCACCCTGGAATGGACGGTAGCGGTGCCCCAGCCGGCCGCGGTGCGTCCGTCCAACCGGCTCTGGCTGGAACTGGACGCGATCGGCTGCCCGGCCTCGCCGGCCGTGCCGGTCGTCCTGGCCGGGGCGACCGCCGCCCGGCTCAGCCAGGTGTTCACCGCACCGGACGGCGACCTGCTCGACCTGGCCTTCCCGCCGGAGTCGGCCACCGGCGATCCGACCAGCGCCGACGGCCGGCCGGGAGCCTGGCGGGAGGTGTTCGCCGCCGGCTACGCCCAGCCGGTCGCCGAGGCCTTCGACCAGCCGGGCGTGGTCTACCTGCAGGCCTTCGTGCACAGCCCGCGGGAACAGCGGTGCTGGCTGATCGTCGACCCCAGCGTCCCGATCCGGTACTGGCTGAACGGCGAGGTCACCGGCGAGAACCGGGCGTACCGCCGGATCCGGCCCAACCAGCACTCCGCCGACGGCATCGGCACCCACGGCAGCCTCCGCGAGGGCTGGAACGAGGTGCTGGTGAAGCTGGTGCACGACGGCTCCCAGCCGCCGGCCGAGCTTCACCTCGGCTTCTCCACCCCCGAGCCGCTCAACCACCACCTCTACGACATCGATCGCAGCCGGTTCCCCTGGAGCTCCCGTGCCTGACACCCTCTCCGCCACCGAGCTGCGCGCCCGGATCATCGGCTGCTGGCTCGGCAAGGCCGTCGGCGGCACCCTGGGCCAGACCTTCGAGGGTCTGGAGGGGCCGCTCGACGCGGACTTCTACTACCCGGTGCCGACCTCGATGGTGCCGAACGACGACCTCGACCTGCAGGTGCTCTACGCCTGCATCATGGACGAGATGCCCCGGCCCCGGGTGGACGCCCTGGTGCTGGCCGCCGCCTGGGAGGACCACGTCGCCTTCCCGTGGAACGAGTACGGCGTCGGCCAGCGCAACTACGCCGAGGGCATCCGTCCGCCGTACACCGGCTCGTACGACAACTGGTTCAGCTGCGGCGAGGGGGCGGCGATCCGCAGCGAGCTGTGGGCCTGCCTGGCCCCCGGCGACCCCGACCTGGCCGCGGCCTACGCCTACGCCGACGCCTGCTTCGACCACGCCGGCGACGGCATCGTCGCCGCGCAGTTCCTGGCCCGGCTGCAGTCGCTGGCCTTCGTCGAGTCCGATCCCGACCGGCTGCTGGACGGCGCCCTGGCGGGCATCCCGTCTGGCTCCGCCATTCACCGGGTGGTGCAGGACACCCGCGCCTGGCTGGCCGAGACCGGCGACTGGCGGGAGGTGCAGCGCCGGATCGTCGCCGGGTACGGCAACTCCGACTTCACCGACGTCCGTCCGAACACCGGGTTCGTCGTGCTGGGCTGGCTGGCCGGCCGGGGCTTCAGCGAGCGGATCTGCATCACCAACAACTGTGGCCTGGACTGCGACAGCACCACCGCCAGCATCGGCGCCCTGCTCGGCATCCTCGAGCCGGACGGCATCCCGGAGCGCTGGCTGGCGCCGATCGGCCGCGATCTGGTGCTCAACCGCGAGATCACCGGGATCACTCCCCCGGCCACCCTGGAACTGTTCACCGACCTGGTGCTCGACCTGCGGCAGCGGCTGGACGGCAACCCGCCGGCGGAACCCGCGACCGGCTTCGACCCGGCCGACCACGCCATCGCGGTGCAGTTGGCCTGGTACAACACCGCCTTCGGCAAGTGGACGGTGCGCGACCACACCGAGCTGCCGCCGGTGGGCGGCGCGCTGCCGGCCAACCTGGCCTGGGCCCCGGCCGACCTGCCCGGCACCTGGGTGCGCTGGCCGCGGGACGACTTCGCCGACCGGATCCTGTTCGTGAAGTACCGGGTCGACTGCGCCGGCCGGCGCCAGGTGCGGCTGATGGTGAACTCCACCGAGCACTACCGGGTCTGGTGGGACGGCGAGCCGCTCTACGCCGCCCAGGGCAGCCAGTTCCAGTTTCCCGCCCCCCATATGCCACCGGTGGGTCAGTACCTCGACCTCACCGTGGAAACCGACCGACATGAGTTGGTGGTCGCCATCAAGCAGCCACCAGTTCACCGACCTACTGCCGAATGGGTGACAGCGCTCGTCGAACGCCCCAGCTTCCAGTGGATCCCGAACGCGCTGCGGGATCCCGCCCAACCTCCAGTCGCCGCACGACAACCAGGAAGGAATACCCCATGAAATCCCCGCTCCGACTCGGTGCCCTCGCCGCCGCGGGCACCGCCCTGGCGATGCTGCTGTCCGCCTGTGGCGGTAGCCCCGCCCCCACCGCCTCCAGCAATGCCCCGGCGCCGAGCTCCGGCGCGCCGGCCCAGGACGTGACCATCGACTTCTGGTCGTGGAACCCCGACCAGAACACCGCCGTGCCCTATATCGAGGCTTTCGAGAAGTCCCACCCCGGCATCAAGGTGCAACACCGGTTCATCCAGTACTCCGACTACGTCAACACCGTCCAACTGGCGCTGCAGTCCGGCTCCGGGCCGGACGTCTTCGGCCTGCAGGTCGGCGCCCTGACCAATCAGTTCGCCCCGCTGGCGGAGGATCTCGCGCCGGCCCTGGAGTCCGCTCTGGGCGGCGATTGGAAGACCAAGCTGACCGCCACCGACCAGCTGGCGGTGGACGGCAAGCAGGTCGGCCTGCCGTGGATGGTCACCGGCGGCGGCCTGATCTGGGCCAACCAGACCCTGGTCGACTCGCTGAAGCTGAAGGTGCCGACCACCCTGGCCGAGTTGAAGACCTTCTGCGCCGAGGTCAAGAAGGCCGACAAGGCCTGCATCGTCCAGGGCGCCAAGGACGCCTGGCAGAGCATCGACACCTACCAGGCGATCATGAACCAGGTCGCGCCGGGTGCCTTCTACCAGGCGATGGACAAGCAGGCCGACTTCTCCGGCGCCGACTTCGTGAAGGGCTTCGAGATCTGGAAGAGCTTCTTCGACGACGGCATCTTCCAGGACGGCGCGCTGGGCGCGACCGCGTACCCGGATGCCAACGACGCCTTCAAGAAGGGCGAGGCCGCGCTGATCATCTTCGGCAGCTGGCAGAACGCCGACACCACCAACCTGCGGATGTCGCAGTACGTCGACACCTACGGCAAGGACTTCGATCCGGACACCATCTTCATGCCGTACTTCTTCCCGCAGGTGGTGGACGGCGGCAAGACCGGCACCATGTTCGGTGGCCCCGACGTCGGCTTCGCGGTCTCCTCCTCCAGTGACGCCAAGGAGGCCGCCACCACCTTCGCCACCTGGTTGACCGCCGACCAGGAGGCGCAGGCCATGATGGCCAAGACGGTGCAGCAGCCGGCGTTGGCCTCGGTGCCGCTGGATCTCTCGGACGTCAAGACGCCCGAGCAGGCCGCGGCGCTGGAGGCCCAGGGTCCCGCCCTGGCCAGCATGATCGGCCCGCGCGAGATCCAGAGCGCGGACGTCCGTACCGCGCTGGGTGACGCGTTGTCCGCGGTGGCGTCGGGGCAGCAGAGCCCGGCCGACGCCGCGGCGGCGGTTCAGGCAGCGATCGCTGCCAGCTGACCCATCATGGTGTGGTGCGGGCTGTGGCCCGCACCACACCCCGCGGAACAGGAGCGAGCTTGGTAGCAATCTCACCGGTCGTCGCGCGACCGACCAGCCGACGGTCGAATCGGTGGCGTCGGCAGTACACCGCCTACCTGTATCTGTTGCCGGCCCTGATGCTGATCGTCGGCATCACCTACTTCGGGGTGGGCTACAACGTCTGGGCCTCGACCCTGGACTGGAACGGCATCGACCCCAACCCCCGCTCGGTCGGCGCGGGCAACTTCGCCAAGATCGCGCTGGATCCGATCTTCTGGTCCTCGCTGTCGCACGTCGCGATCTTCGGCGTGATCACGGTCGTGGTCCAGCTGGTCATCGGCCTGGCGCTGGCCCTGATTCTCTCCGGGCCGATCGTCGGGCGCGCGGTCTACAAGGCGATCGTCTTCATCCCGGTGGTGCTGGCGCCGGCCGCGATCTCGACCGCGTTCCGGCAGTTCCTGAAGCCGGACGGCCAGGTCAACGCCGTGCTGGACGCCGTCGGGCTGGGCGCGCTGGGCCAGGCCTGGATCGCCGATCCGACCTGGGCGCTGTACGCCCTGGCCGCGGTGAACATCTTCCAGTGGACCGGTTTCAGCTTCATCCTCTACCAGGCCGCGCTCTCCCAGATCGACCCCAGCCATCTGGAGGCCGCGCAGATCGACGGCGCCGGCACCTGGCGCACCATCCGGCACATCATCGTGCCGCAGCTGCGCTCCACCCACATGACGCTCGCCCTCACCGGCGTGATCGGGTCGTTGAAGACCTTCGACATCGTCTTCCTGATCACCGGCGGTGGCCCGGGCCGCAGCACCGAGTTCCTCACCACCTACATCTACAAACAGAGCATCACCCAGTTCCACGTCGGCTACGGCGCCGCGCTCTCGGTGGTGCTGCTGATCCTCGCCCTGCTGCTCACCCTGGTGCAGATGCGCCTCTACCGCTACGACCAGGAGGACTGACATGATCGGCCGTCCCACCCGCCGCAGCCGGCTCGGCTATCAGCTCCTGGCCACCGCGGCAGTGATCCCCTTCGCGCTGCCGCTGATCTGGATCGTCGCGATCAGCTTCGAAGGCGCCGGCGCGGTGGCCAACTACTCCGCGGTGATCACCCGCACCCCGTTCCTGCAGTTCCTGATCAACTCGGTCGCGATGTCGGCCGGCACCGTGGCCGTCGTCTTCGTCTGCACCATGCTGGCCGGCTACGCGCTGGGCAAGCTGCACTTCGCCGGCCGGGAGCTGCTGTTCCGGGCGATCGTGGCCGGCATGATGCTGCCGGTGATCGCGCTCATCGTCCCGATCTACATGCTGGTGAAGCAGGCCCAGCTGTTCAACAACTTCCTGGCGGTGATCATCCCGCTGTGCACGGTCATCCTGCCGATGACCATCCTGCTCACCCGCAACTACATCCAGAGCCTGCCCGAGGAGTTGATGGACGCCGCCAAGCTGGACGGCGCGACCAGCTTCGGCACCCTGATCCGGGTGGTCATGCCGCTCTCCCGGCCGATCGTCGCGGTGATCGTGGTCTGGAGCTTCCTCAACGCCTGGAACGAGTTCCTGCTGCCGCTGCTGTTCCTGCAGCAGGAGTCGCTGCAGGCGATCACCCAGATCCCCACCTACTTCACCGCCACCTACGGCTCCGACGTGCCCAAGATCTTCGCCGCACTGGTGCTGATGTGCCTGCCGATCGTGGTGACCTACCTGGCCTTCCAGAAGTTCTTCGAACGCGGTCTCACCGCCGGCGCGCTGAAGTAGGGAGACGATCCCTGAGCCTGACGAAGGGTCGTCCCTCACGCCAGGACGGTGATCTCGACCTCCACGAACATGTCCGACTCGCTGGGGCCGGAGTAGACCCCCTTCAGCGGCGGCAGGTCGAAGTAGTCCCGCCCGGTGCCGATCTCGACGTGGAAGTCGCCGGGAGCGGTGTCGTTGGTCGGGTCCAGGCCCACCCACCGGCCGTCCCAGAACTGCAGCCAGGCGTGCGACTCCCCGGTCTGCGCCTGGCCGACCACCGGATCCCGCGAGGGCATCACGTAGCCCGACACGTACCGGGCGGGGACCCCGATCGAGCGGAGTGCGCCCAGCCCGAGGTGAACCAGATCCTGGCAGACCCCGGCGCGGGCTTCCCACACCTCGCCGGCCCGGGTGTGCACCTCGGTCGAGCCGGGGACGTAGTCCACCCGCTCGCGGATCGCGGTCACCAACTGGTGGACGGCCTGCGCCGGGGTGTCGGCCTCCCGGCGGATCCGCTGCGCCAGCTGGTACAACTCCGGCGGCGGCTCGATCTGGCCGGCCACCTGCAGCAACTCGACCAGCTGATCGGCCAGGTCGGGGGCCAGCACCTCCTCCCAGGAGATGCCGTCGCCGGTGGCCGGCCGCTCCCCCACCTCCACCGTGCTGGTCGCCACCACCTGCAACCGGTCGTGCGGCGCGGAGATCTCGAAGGCGGTGACGTGGTTGCCCCAGTAGTCGCGGTAGCCGTAGGTCCAGGCGGTCGGCGAGATCTCCAGGTTGGTGGCCAGCACGATCTGCTCGCGGTTGGTCCGTGGCGTCATCCGGGCCTCATTGCGGGAGGCCGCCACCCCGGCCGGGTAGCGGTAGCCGGTGTGGTGGACGATCCGTAGCTGCCGGCCCATCAGGCTCCCTCCTGCCAGCTCGCCGCGGCCGCGGCGCTGAAGTACCGGGTGGTGATCGCCTCGCTGGCCTGATGGCAGGTGCGCTGCAGCTCGGCCATCCGCTGCGGCAGCTCGGCCAGGATGCGCTCGGGCCGCTGGTACTCCAGCGCGGCCCGGGCGGTGCCCAGCAGGCGCTGGGCGTCGTCGTGGAAGCCGGTCCGGCGGTTGCCCGGGTCGAGCTGGCAGAGAGCGTCCTCGGCGATCGACAGGGTGTGCACCACCGAACGCGGGAACAGCCGGTCCAGCAGCAGGAACTCCACCGCGTCCCGGTCGGAGACCACGCCGCCGTAGCTGCGGACGAAGGCGTGGTGCGCGCCGCAGCCGCGCAGCACGTTCGGCCAGGCGCTCTGGCTGCCGGCGGTGACCGCCACGGTCGAGATCATCCGGGCGGTCATGTCCACCCGCTCCAGGCTGCGTCCCAGGGTGAGGAAGTGCCAGCCCTCGTCGTGGCTCATGGTCTGGTCGGCGGTGCCGGAGATCACCGCACACCGCTCCCGGACGTACTTGAACGCGGTGGCCGGACGCATCCGCTGCAGCCGGCTGCCGGCCACCGCGATCCAGGAGGTGTTGATCGCCTCCCACATCTCGGTCGAGATGGTCTCCCGGGCCCGCCGGGCCGCCTCCCGGGCGCCGCCGATCGCCGCCGCGATCGAACAGGCCGAGTCGGCGTCCCAGCACAGTTGCGCCATCACGGTCTCGTTGGGGTCGGCGAGTTCGGCGGTGTCCACCGGGGAGCCCATCACCGCCAGCAGGGTGGCGGCGGCCTCGTCGGAGTCGACGGTGGGGTCGTCGATCAGCAGCTGCAGGTGCACCTCGACGGTCCGGCAGGTGTCCTCGGCCCGCTCCAGGTAACGGCCGATCCAGAACAGCGATTCGGCGATCCGGCTCAGCATCGCTCACCTCCGGCGATCCGCTGTTGCTGTTGCTGCTGGGTCTGCTGGCGCTGCACCGGCTCATCGCCCTGCCTGGCCAGCGGCACCGGCTCGGGCGGCGCGGTGGCGCGTCGCCGCTTGCGTCCCCGTACCCCGTCGGCGGCCAGCACCCAGGTGTCCTTGGAGCCGCCGCCCTGGCTGGAGTTCACGATCAGCTCGCCCTCGGGCAGCGCCACCCGGGTGAGCCCGCCGGGCAGCACGTGGACGCCGTCGCCGGAGTTCACCGCGAACGGCCGCAGGTCGACGTGCCGCGGCGCCATCCGTCCCTCGATCATGGTGGGGACGGTGGAGAGCTGCACCACCGGCTGCGCGATCCAGCCCCGCGGGTCCTGCTCGATCCGGGCACGCAGCGCGGCCAGCTGCGCGGCGGTGGCCCGCGGGCCGATCACGATGCCCTTGCCGCCGGAGCCGTCCACCGGCTTCAGCACCAGTTCGCCCAGCCGGTCCATCACCTCCTCGCGATGCGCGGGCTCCTCCAGCCGCCAGGTGTCCACGCTGGCCAGCCTGGGCTCCTCGGCCAGGTAGTAGCGGATCAGGTCGTTCATGTAGGTGTAGACCAGCTTGTCGTCGGCCACCCCGTTGCCGACCGCGTTGGCCAGGGTGAGGTTGCCCGCCCGCACCGCGGTCATCAGCCCGGCGCAGCCCAGCAGCGAGTCCGGCCGGAAGGCCGCCGGGTCGAGGAACTCGTCGTCGATCCGCCGGTAGATCACGTGCACCGGGCGCAGCCCCTGGGTGGTGCGGATCGAGACCCGGCCATTGCGGGCCACCAGGTCGCGACCCTCGACCAGTTCGACCCCCATCATCCGGGCCAGCAGGGCGTGCTCGAAGTAGGCCGAGTTGAACACCCCCGGGGTGAGCACGACCACCGTCGGATCCTTCACCCCGCTCGGCGCGGCGGCCCGCAGCGCGGCCAGCAACTGCAGCGGGTAGCCCTCCACCGGACGGATCCGGTGCCGGGAGGTCAGCTCCGGCAGGGCGGAGAACATCGCCCGCCGGTTGGTCATCACGTAGGAGACCCCGGACGGCACCCGGACGTTGTCCTCCAGCACCCGGAACCGGCCGGTCTCGTCCCGGATCAGGTCGATCCCGGCGACCTGGCAGCGCACCCCGTTGGGCGGCACCACCCCGTGCACCGCCCGGTGGAAGTGCGGTGAGGAGACCACCACCCGGCGAGGGATCACCCCGTCCCGGAACAGCCGGCCCTCGCCGTAGACGTCGGCCAGGAAGGCCTCGATCGCCCGGACCCGCTGCTGTACGCCGGCCTCGACCTCGGCCCACTCCTGGGAGAGCAGCACCCGGGGCACGATGTCGAGCGGGAAGGGACGTTCCTCGCCGCCGATGTCGAAGGTGACCCCCTGGTCGAGGTAGGTCGACTTCAGGTAGTCGGCGCGGGCCCTGACCTCGTCGGCGTCCAGCTTGTCGAGTTGTCGCACCATCGATCCGTAGGCGTCCCGGATCCCCTCGGGGCCGACCACCTCGTCGAAGGCGGCCGGGGTGCCGGTGTAGTCACGAAACAGCGGGCTCACGGGCAGGAGAGTAAACGCGGCATGTTTCGACCGCGTGACAACCGTTGGTCAGTTCAGTCGGCGAACCGGCGTCCGGCCACGATCTGGATGACGTGCGATCCGCAGAGCAGATCCCACGGCCCGCGGCGTTCGCCGAAGCAGAGCAGCAGCAGGTACGACAGCGGCAGGCTGATCGCGATCGCCAGCAGCACCAGGACGTCGGGGCCGAGCTGGGCGGTCAACAACAGCAGCACGGCGGCGTGGATCAGGACCAGCGGCAGCACGACCTTCACCAGATTGCGCAGCAACGCCAGCGGCCGGCCCAGCGGGCCGCCGTCCAGCCGGCGGATCCGCAACCCCAGCCACTGCTTGCCGAAGCTGGCCTCGTAGCGTCCGCCCTCGGTCCAGGCCAGGACGAGCACCACCGGCAGCATGATCGCCGTCGCGCCCAGCAGGTTCAGCGCCAGCGGCGCCAGGCCGAGCGGAACCCCGGCCGCCCGCAGCCCGAGATAGCCGCCCACCACCACGCCCGCCCAGGCCAGCGCCAGGCCGAGGTCGACCAGCCCGGCCAGCAGCCGGCGGCCCAGCGGAGCGGCAGCCTCCCTCGCCCGTTCCATCTCAGTCCGCCAACGGGCCGAAGGGCAGTCCGAGGGCGGAGAGCTCCGCCTCGCCGCCGTCGGCGGCGGTCAGCACCCACAGGCCGTGGTCGGTGAGCGCGACGGTGTGCTCCCAGTGCGCGGCGGCCGTTCCGTCGCGGGTGACGATGGTCCACTCGTCGTCCAGTTCGGCCACCCGGGCCGATCCCAGGGTGACCATCGGCTCGATCGCCAGGGTGACGCCCGGCGCCAGTGCCGCGCCCCGCCCGCGCCGTCCGGTGTTGGGGACGTCGGGCGGCAGGTGCATCTGCTGGCCGATGCCGTGGCCGGTGAAGTCGGTGACCAGACCGTAGCGTCGCGGTTGGGCGCGGATGCTGGTCTCCACCGCGTGGCCGATGTCGCCGATCCGGCCGCCGTCGCGGACCGCGGCGATCCCCGCCCAGAGCGCCTGCCGGGTCGCTTCGCTGAGCTGTCGCAGTTCCGGACGGCACTGCCCCACCTCGACGGTGACGGCGGCGTCGCCGTGCCAGCCCGCCAGGCAGGCGCCGAAGTCGACCGAGACCAGGTCGCCCTCGGCCAGGGCCCGCTCGCCGGGGATGCCGTGCACCACTTCGTCATTGACCGAGATGCAGGTGGTGGCCGGGTAGGGCGGCAACCCGAAGCCGCCGTCGTACCCCAGGAACGAGGAGACGGCGCCCGCCTGGGCGAGCACCTCGCGGGCCACCAGATCGAGTTCGCCGGTGGTGACGCCCGGCCGCGCCGCCTGGCTCACCCGGCTCAGCGCGCGGGCCACCACCAGCCCGGCGGCGCGCATCGCGCGCAGCTGGTCGGGTGTCTTGCGTTCGATGGATTCGGCCCGGCTCACGCCGGCAGTTTATCCAGCGCCTGGGTGATCCGGTCGCGGACCTCCTCGATGCTGCCCAGGCCGTCCACCTCGACCAGCAGGCCGCGCTCGGCGTAGATCGCCAGCAGCGGGTCGGTGGCCTGGGTGTAGACCTCCATCCGGTGGGCGATGGTCTCGGCGTTGTCGTCCGCCCGGCCCTCCAGCTCGGCCCGCTTCAGCAGCCGGTCGATCAGCAGGTCGGTGTCGGCCACCAGCGAGATCACCGCGTCGAGGGCCAGGCCGGTCTCGGCCAGCACGCCGTCGAGAGCCGCCACCTGGCCCACCGTCCGCGGGTAGCCGTCCAGCAGCCAACCCTCGGCGGCGTCCGCCTCGGTCAGCCGGTCGCGGACGATCGCATCGGTGATCTCGTCCGGCACGTAGGAACCCTCGGCCATGATCCGGGCGACCTCCAGCCCCAGCGGGGTCTGGTTGCGCACGTTCGCGCGGAAGATGTCACCGGTCGAGATCGCCGGCACACCGTAGTGCTCGGCGATTCCCTTGGCCTGAGTTCCCTTGCCCACGCCAGGCGGGCCCATGATCAGCAGTCTCACGGGGAGTCCTTTCCAGAGTTGTTCTCACGGTAGCAAGACAGCCTCTGGTCAGGGGCGGAAACCTGCAGATTCCCGTCCGGGAAACCTGGGAAGGACTAGCGGAAAGACTACCGGAGGAAGCCTTCGTAGTTGCGCTGCTGCAGCTGGCTCTGGATCTGCTTGACGGTGTCCAGACCGACGCCCACGATGATCAGGATCGAGGTGCCGCCGAACGGGAACTTGGTCTGCGTCCCGAGCCAGATGAACGCCGCCGCCGGGATCAGCGCGATGATCGCCAGGTACAGCGAACCGGGCGCGGTGAGCCGGGAGAGCACGTGCTTGAGGTAGCGGGCGGTCGGCTCCCCGGCGCGGATGCCGGGGATGAAGCCGCCGTACTTCTTCATGTTGTCGGCGACCTCTTCGGGGTTGAAGGTGATCGAGACGTAGAAGTAGGCGAAGCCGATGATCAGGGCGGCGAAGATCACGTTGTAGACCCAGGAGGTGCCGGTCACCAGGTGGGTCTGGATCCACACCGAGACCGGGTTCGGGTCGTCGATCGTGCCGGGGACGAACTGGGCGTACAGCACCGGCAGGTAGATCAGCGAGGAGGCGAAGATCACCGGGATGACGCCGGCCTGGTTGACCTTGATCGGGATGTAGGTGGTGCTGCCGCCGAGCAGCTTGCGTCCCACCATCCGCTTGGCGTACTGGACGGGGATCCGCCGCTGCCCCTGCTCGACGAAGATGACCACCGCCATCACCAGCAGGCCGACCGCCATCACCAACGCGAAGGCCAGCCAGCCGGAGGCGCCCGGACGGCTCTCCTTGATGCCCCACAGCTGAGCCGGGAACTGGGCGGCGATCTGGGTGAAGATCATCACCGACATGCCATTGCCCACGCCGCGGTCGGTGATCAGCTCGCCGAGCCACATGATCACGCCGGTGCCGGCCGTCATGGTGAGGATCATCACGATGATCGGGAAGACCGAGTTGTCGTAGACCAGCGGCAGGGTGCAGCCCTGGAACAGCTGGCCGCTGACCGCCATGGTGACGAAGGCGGTGGACTGCAGGATCGACAGCACGATGGTCAGGTACCGGGTGTACTGGGTGATCTTGGCGGTACCGGCGGCGCCCTCCTTCTTCAGGGCCTCCAGCTTGGGGATCACCACGGTCATCAGCTGCAGGATGATGCTGGCGGTGATGTAGGGCATGATGCCGAGCGCGAAGATCGCCAGCTGCAGCAGCGCACCGCCGGAGAACAGGTTGATCATCGAGTAGAGCCCGGAGCCCTCACCCGCCAGGGAGATCGCCCGGCACTGGTTGACGTTCTGCAGGTTCACGTTCGGGGTGGGCACCATCGAACCGAACCGGAAGACAGCCAGGATCCCCAGGGTGAACAGAATCTTCTTGCGAAGATCCGGCGTCTTGAACGCATTGGCGAACGCGGACAGCATCCGAACTGACTCCCCTTGCCTGACTCGTCGGCCCAGTACCGACACAACCGGACCGACTCTACCAACTTTGACCGGTCAACCCCGCATCGGGTGACCGGTGGGACTGCCCCGTCCGGCCACCGTTGCCGAATCGTGACCCACCACCCCGGCCCGAGTGCTCCGCCGCCGGGTGTTGTCGCCGTCACCCAACCTCTCCGAACCCGACAGAAACCGGGGAAATCCGGCGGGTCGCGTGGATTATCCACTCCGGTCGCCGCTGGCTCCCGGTTTGTGTCCGGGGCCGGGACGGGGTCGGCCCGCGGGGACGC
>JASGLB010000006.1:0-56695 GCA_049840415.1 Propionicimonas sp.
GGGCTCTGGCAACATTCTTCTCCGCCGCCCGCCTCGTCGCCAGCGAAAGCCGGCCGATTCATCCGGCTGTTACACGGAACGGTGCAGTTTCTGCCCAATAGGACCTCCGGCCGACAGATCTGTCGGCCAGAGCAGCTATCTGGCAGAAAGTGGTCGAGACCGGTGAAGTCGCAGGTTCACCAACCGGCTCAGTGCGCGGCTGGTGCGGGACCAGTCGTGGAACACCTGCCGGTAGCTGAGCCGAAGCACCCGGCTCCGGTCCTGGTTGATGACCAGATCCCGGTCGCGGTCCCGGTTGTAGTTCTCCTCGCCGGTGTGATGTTCCCAGGAGTCGCATTCGATCATCAGCGAGCGCCCGACCAGCAGGTCGACCCGACCAACACCGGGCACGTACACCTGCGGCTCCACCGGCACGCGCCGCCGCTGGAAGAAGTACCTCACCCGGGTCTCGGTTCCGGACTCCGCCCGGCCGTCCAGATAGCGGAGCACCCGACGGGTCTTCTTCGGGCAGTCGGCCGCCAAGCTCACGACGTCCGTCTCGGTGAGCAACTGCCGGTTCAATGCCGAGTCGAGAACGATCAAGGCGGTCTCGGTGTCGTGATGCCGGACCACCTCGGTCAGGCAGGCCAGGAGTGGGCGAAGAGCGGGTTCACGTCCGATATCGCGGGCGTGGTGGCCGATGACATCGGAGGGCAGGGTGGATGGCGTGCCCCGGTTGAAGGTGACATGCAGGTACGGATCCGGTGGCACCCACAAGCCGTGCAGCCGGCAGCCGCTGAGGCAGCCCAGGTGGCCGCCGAGCCGCACCGCCGCCACTGCATCCTCCGTCGCGGTGGGCGACGCGTACCAACCATGGCCAACCTTGAGAAGGCTCCCCTCCACCACTCGACGGCGTAACCCGACCCGGCCGAGCTCGCTGACCAGTTCCGTCCAACTCCACACTCCAGTCTCCATGCCCGCGCACTGTGGCCAGTGAGTTCCTCGCTGCACCACTTATCCACAGGGCTGGGCTCACCGCCGCCAGCGCGGCTCGCTGTCCACAGGGTGCACTTCCTGCCAGATAGGGACCTCTGGCCGACAGATATGTCGGCTGGAGGCCGTATTTGACGAAAAGTGCACCGAGAGAGGGGAGTGGGAGGAAGCGAGCTGTCCAGGAGGCCGACCCTCGTCCGGGGAGGCCGGCTCTGGGTTCATGGTGCAGTTTCTGCCTTATAGGGCCCCCGGCCGGCAGATATGTCGGCCGGCCGTGTTATTTGGCAGAAAGTTCCTCAGGGCGTCGGGGGAGGGGCGGGGTGGGTGAGATAGGGCGGGCGACCGGGGGCGGAAGCGCGGCGTGGAAGCGGGCACGGCGGGCGGGGAGCGGCGGTATGCTTGTTCTGAACGTGCTCCGGGGTCGGTGTAATTCCGAACCGGCGGTGATAGTCCGCGACCCGGCCCGCATCCGCGGGACGGTTGAGCTGGTGGAATTCCAGCGCCGACGGTGAAAGTCCGGATGGGAGGCAGCACGGACGCTTGGCCGAGCGTCGACCGAAGGGTCGACGCCGCGGTCGGGCGTTTTCACGCACCCCGGTTCGCGCTCGGACCGGAGGATCATGAGACAGCGACAGCCCTGGCGGGGGATGACCGTCACGGCCCCGGTGCTGCTCGCCGTCGTGCTGCTGCTCGGCTGGGTGCTGACCACCAGCCTCGGTTCGGTCCCCGGCTATCTGCTGCCCAGCCCCGGCGCGGTGCTGGGCCACCTGGCCACCGACCTCACCACCGGCGAACTGTGGCCCTACCTGGCCACCACCCTGGCCGAAGCGGTCGGCGGCTGCCTGCTGGGCGCGGCGGTGGCGATCCCGCTGGCGGTCGGGATCCACCGGCTGGCCTGGTTCCGGGCGGCCGTCCAACCCTTCCTGGGGGCCACCCAGGCCATCCCGGCGATCGCGCTGGCGCCCCTGCTGGTGCTGTGGGTGGGCTACGGGCTCGGACCGGTGATCCTGCTCTGCGCGCTGATGGTCTTCTTCCCGATCCTGGTCTCCACCGTGCTGGGCCTGCGCCACGTCGACCCGGACGTGCTGCGCGCTGCCCGGGTGGACGGCGCCGACTCGCTCCGGCTGCTCACCGAGATCGAGTTCCCGCTGGCCTGGCCGGCGGTGCTGGCCGGGCTGCGCAACGGCTTCACGCTTTCGGTCACCGGCGCCGTGGTGGGCGAGATGGTGATGGGCGGACGGGGCCTGGGCATGGTGCTCACCGTCCAGCGCGACGCCGTCGACACCGCGGGGATGTTCGCCACCATCGCCGTGCTCTGCGTGGTGGCAGCCACCATCTACAGCCTGATCTACGCCTGGGAACGCAACTCCCGGCTGATCGACAACCCTTGAGAGAAGGACGACCGATGCGCACCCTGCTGCTGATCCTGCTCACCGCCCTGCTGGCCGGTTGCACCGCCGGCCCGGGCCCCTCGTCGCCTGCCGGCCAGACCTCGGCCGGGACGCCGTCGGAGAGCGCGGCGGTGGCGCCGGCCCGGATCGGCCTCTCGTACATCCCGAACGTCCAGTTCGCGCCGTTCTACGTCGCCGAGGCGGACGGGCTGCTCACCGCCGGCACCGGGGTCGCCGCGACGCTACGCCACCACGGCGCCCAGGAGGGGCTGTTCACCGCGATCGCCACCGGCCAGGAGGAGTTCGTGCTGGCCGGTGCGGACGAGATGCTGCAGGCCCGGGAGACCGGCCTCGACCTGGTCGCGGTGGCCACCTACTACCGGGAGTACCCGGTGGTGGTGATCGTCAAGCAGGCGAGCCCGATCGCGAGCCTGGCCGATCTGAAGGGCAAGCGGATCGGGGTGCCCGGCCGGTTCGGGTCGAACTGGTTCGGGCTGCTGGTCGCGCTGCGGACCGCCGGCCTGACCGTCGACGACGTCGAGGTGGTCGAGATCGGCTTCACCCAGCAGGTCGCGCTGAACGGAGACAAGGTGGACGCCGTGGTCGGCTTCGCCAACAACGACCTGGTGCAGTTCCAGTTGGCCGGGGTGCCGGTGCGCAGCCTGGCCATCGCCGACGGCGTCCCGCCGCTGGTCGGCCACAGCCTGATCACCACCCGGGCCTACCTCGACGCCCACCCCGACGTGGTGCGGGGCGTCGCCGAGGCGATGGTGGCCGGGATCAACGCGGTGGCCGCCGACACCACCGGCGAACGGACGCTGGCGGTGACCGCCCAGCAGGTGCCCGGCCTGACCGGGCAGGCGCTGGAGGCCGCCCGGGCGACGCTGAAGGCAACCGTGCCGATCATGACCGATCACGGCCACGCCGACGGCCGGCTGAACCGCGACACCTGGCAGGCGATGGGGGAGTTCATGTTGCAGGCCGGGCTGCTGACCCGCCCGGCCGACATCCCCGCCGCGATCGCCCCCGAGATACTGGGTGACTGAACAGCGGACGCGGGTCGTCCCGCCCGGTTAAGGTGAAGCCCATGGATGAGGCTGTCGTGGTGCCGGGGTGGGATGACTACTTCCTCGGCATCGCCAACGCGGTGTCGGCTCGCGCCAAGTGCACCCGGCGGCGGGTCGGCGCGGTGCTGGTGATGGATCGCCGGATCATCGCCACCGGCTACAACGGCGCCGCGCCCGGCCGTCCGGACTGCCTCGAGGGCGCCTGCCCGCGCGGCCGGCTGAGCTACGACGAGGTGCCCGGGTTGGGCGACTACGACCGTCCCGGCAGCCCCGGTTTCTGCATCGCCATCCACGCCGAAGTGAACGCGCTGCTGTTCGCCACCCGCGACACCAAGGGCGCCACCGCCTACATCACCGATCCGCCCTGCCCGGGCTGCCGCAAGGCGCTGGCTGCCGCCGGCATCGTCCGCGGCGTCTGGCCGGAGGGTGAACTGGACGCCGACGGCCTGGTCAGCTGGGGGTAATGGATAGCCCGTGACCGCCCCCAGTCCACCAGAGCTCACTATCTGGGTACACCGCGGTGTCGCCCTGTTCTGTCTGGGCGCCCTGGTTCCGGCCGGGCTGATGGCGGTCGACCAGCTGCCCAACCTCGCCCCCTGGTGGCTGGTGGGGTTCGGGCTGGGTATCCCCGGCCTCACCGTCGCCCTCGTGGTCGCCGCGGTATTGGGACGGTCGGTGCGTGGCCTGGCGATCGCCTACCTGGTGGCGGTGGCGGCGGGGACGGCGCTCTGGCCGCCGGCCTGGCTGTCCCCCGAGCCGGCGCAGGCCAGCCCCTGGCTGTGGATGTGCCTGGGCGCGGCCAGCGTCTGGACCGCGCTGGCGTTCGGCACCAAGTGGGGCTTCGTCTACGCGCTGGTCACCGGGGCGATCTACGCCGGGGTGCGGCTGACGCCCGCCGGCGAGGGGGTGCCGCTGGTCGCGGCGATGCAGGATCTGCTGGTCCTGGTGATCAACCCCAGCGCGGTGATCATCGGCATCACCCTGCTGACCGACGCCGTCCGCCGGCTGAACGCGACGGTGGGCGACAGCCAGCAGCAGCAATCCCGCGCGGCCGTCGAGGAGGCGCTGGTCGAGGAGCGGCGCCGGCTGGACAGCATCGTCCACGACGAGGTGATGACCACCCTGGTCAACGCCACGATGGACGGCCGGGAGCGGTCGCCGCAGGTGATCGAGCAGGCCCGGCACGCGATCGCGCAGCTGGAACGGGCCGGTCAGGCCGACACCGAGCGGGTTCCGGTGACGGTGGAGCACCTGGCCTGGCTGGTCACCGACCAGATCACCGGTCTGCTGCCCGAGGCCGAGGCCGAACTGGAGGTCGGAGACCTGAAGCTGCCGGTACCGGCAGCGGTCGCGGGCGCGATCGGCCGGGCCTGCCGCGAGGTCGCCAAGAATATCGCCCGCCACGCCGAGGCCGGACGGGTCCGGGTGCGGATCGACGATCCGGCGACCTCCGGGGTGCGGGTCACGATCACCGACGACGGCGTCGGCTTCGACCTGCGGGAGGTGCCGTCCGACCGGTTCGGGCTGCGGCTGTCGGTGGTGGAACGGATGGCGGCGGTCGGTGGCCGGGCGGAGATCAGCTCCCGGCCGGGCCGCGGCACCACCGTCGAGCTGGTCTGGCAGGCGACCCCCGCCGACGAGCCCAAACCTCCGCCGCGCCGGTTCACCCGGGGGGAGGGCGGAACCGACCTGCCCCAGCTCGAGACCGGCGTGCTGGCCGGGCTGATCTCCCTGCTGATCGGGCTCCACTTCGTGCTCGGCTGGACCACCCTCGATCAGGTCACCGCGGTCTGGCCGGTGTTCGCCGGGCAGCTGCTGGTGGTGGTCGCCACCTGGCTGGCACTGCGCCGGCTGGACGGGGTCGACCTCAGCCGGGCAACGGCGATCGCGGTGGTGGTGCTGCTCACCGGCACCACCCTGCTGGTGCAGTCCGTGCTGCCGATGGGTCGCTGGCCGGGCTATGCCACCTGGCATTCCAGCGTGGCGATGGTGCTGTTCATCGTGCTGCTCTTCCGCCGGCAGGCGATGATCGCCTGGATCGGCGTGGTCGCCTTCGTGCTGGCGTCCTCGTGGTGGGCGTACAGCCACGGCCTGGGGGTGCGGGAGTTCGCCCAGGTGACCTTCGGGCCGGTGGCCTGGATGGTGGTCGCCCAGCTGGTCGACGGCTGGCTGAGCGACATCAGTGCCCAGGTGGTCGAGAACCGGCGCAGCGCCGAGCTGGCCAACCAGGCGATCGCGCAGAGCTACTCGCGATTGGTGCTGCGCGACCTGTGGCTGGGGCAGCTGCAGACCCAGGTGGGCCCGCTGCTGCAGCGGCTGGCGGACCCGGAGAGCGAGATCTCCGAGGCGGATCTGTCGGCCTGCGCCGCGCTGGAGCAACGGTTGCGCGACGGGCTGCGGGCAGCGAACCTGCTGGCCGAGGGCACCCAGGACATCATCGAGGCCGCCCGCTCCCGCGGGGTGCAGGTGAACCTGGTGGACAGCCGCGGCTCCGTCCTGCCCGGTCCGGTCCGGCGCGCGTTGCGGCAGTCGCTGGACCAGGTGCTGGGCGACCCGAAGGTGACCCGGGTGGTCGCCCGGGCCGCTCCGGAGGGCGACCGCAACACCGCGACGTTGCTGACCGTCCGGTTGGACGGGGCCACGGAACTGATCGGTTTCGACGAGAATGGCCTGCAGAGCACGAGATAGGACACCCTGGAACCATGATTGAGGTCGCGATCATCGATGATCACGAAGCGATTCGGGTTGGGGTGGCGGCGGCCCTGTCGAGCCATCCCGGCAACCGGATCTCGGTGGTCAGCCAGGACGACACCGTGGCCGGCTTCCTGGCCCGGCAGTTGGCGGCGGACGTCGTGCTGCTGGACCTGCAGCTGGCCGACGAGAGCGACCCGCAGGACAACGCCGAACGGCTGATCGACGTCGGCTACACCGTGCTGGTCTACTCGATCGCCGACAATGTCCGGCTGCTCCGGCGGGCGCTGGCCGGCGGTGCCGCCGGGGTGGCGCGCAAGGCCGACCCGATCGCCACCACGGTGGCCTCGATCGAGGCGGTGGCAGCCGGGCAGATGGTCCTCTCCCAGGAGATCCTCGGCCTGATCGAGGGCGACAGCAGCTACGTCGCGGCGAGCCTCGGCCCGCGGGAACGCGAGGTGCTGGCGCTCTACACCAGCGGCCTGGAGGTGCCGGAGGTGGCCGCCATGCTGAGCATCGCGGAGAACAGCGTCAAGGAGTACCTGAAGCGGATCCGGGCCAAGTACACCAATGTCGACCGGCCCGCGGCCAGCAAGCTCGACCTGTTCCGCCGGGCGATCGAGGACGGCATCGTCCCCCCGGTCGAACCGATGCTCTGAGCCCTGGTCAGAGGTTCCGCAGGAAGTCCGGGTCGTCGTCCGGGGCGCGGGGCGGACGGGGCGGCTTGTTGCCCGCCTTGGTGGGACGTCCGAGCAGCAGCCAGGCCAGCGCCCCCGCACCGGGGAGCAGGATGATCGCCACCGCCCACAACCAACGGGGCATCAGCCGGACGCGCAGCGGATCGGCCTGCGCGACTTCGACGACGGCATAGATCATCAGCATCGCGATGATGACCACTGGCAGTACCCGACCCATGCCTCCAATCTACTACCCGCCCGGGTGGCCTAGGGTTGGGGGGTGTTGCTTTCCCTGCCGGAGGATCTGCCGCGGGCGTTGACCCGGGCGCTGGACGGCCAGGAGGTGGTGGCGCCGCTGCCGCGCGCCGGGCAGCAGCAGGTGCTGGCCGCGCTGCGTCCCGAGCTGCCGGTCACCGAGGCTGCCGCCGGCGTCCTGGTGGCGACCTCCGGCTCCACCGGCGCGGCGAAGGCGGTGATGCTGTCGTCCGCGGCGGTGCTGGCCTCCGCCCAGGCCACCCACCACCGGCTGGGCGGGGCCGGTGACTGGGTTTGCGTGCTGCCCACCCACCACGTCGCCGGCCTGATGACGGTGGCCAGGGCGGTGACCGCCGGACGGCGGGTGAGCTTCGCCGCCGCCGATCTCTCCGACCTGCCGGCGCCGCAGAGACGCAGCTACCTGTCGGTGGTCGGTGCCCAGCTGTACCGGGCGGCGGGTGACCCGGAATTGCTGGCCCGGCTGGCTGACTACGCCGCCGTGCTGGTGGGTGGCTCGGCGGTCTCGCCGCAGCTGCTGGCCGAGGTGCGGGCCGCCGGGGTGCGGCTGGTCACCACCTACGGCATGGCTGAGACCTGCGGTGGCTGCGTCTACGACGGGGTCGCGCTGGACGGCGTGCGGGTCGGCTTCGACGGGGAGCGGATCACGTTGGCCGGGCCGATGGCGTTCAGCGGCTACCGGCTCGATCCGGAACTCACCGCGCGGGTGCTGACCGGCGACACCGTGCTGACCAACGACCGGGGTCGCCTGGTGGACGGCCGGCTGCAGATCACCGGACGGGTGGACGATGTGGTCATCTCGGGTGGGGTGAATGTGGATCTGGCGCAGGCGCAACAGGTGGTGGAGGCCGACTTCGGACCGCCGGAGGGCGGTGGCCCGGTGCTGCTGGCCGTGCCGGACGCCCGCTGGGGGGAGCGGATCGTGGCCGTGACGCTGGGTGAGCTGGGATTGACCGAGCTGACCGAGCGGCTGCGCGGCCGGCTCGGCCCGGCCGCGTTGCCCCGCGAGTTGCGCCGGGTGGTGGCTTTGGCGTACACACCCACTGGCAAGATCGATCGGCGCGCCCTGCAGCGCGCCTGGCAGGAGGATCCGGATGGCGACGGGCGCTGAATGGCTGGAGGGCGCCCGGCCCCGCACCCTGCCGGCGGCGGTCGCGCCGGTGCTGGCCGGCAGTGGGGTGGCTGCCTTCTACGACGGCTTCGACCCGCTGCTGGCGGTGCTGGCGGCGGTGGTGGCACTGGCGCTGCAGGTCGGGGTGAATTTCGCCAACGACTACTCCGACGGGATCCGTGGCACCGACGCCGACCGGGTCGGGCCGCTGCGGCTGGTCGGCTCGGGAGCGGCCAGCGCGAAGACCGTCCGGACCGCCGCGCTGGCCTGCTTCGGGGTGGCCGGGCTGGCCGGGCTGGCGATCGTGGTGCTGACCGGGCTGTGGTGGCTGTTGGCGGTCGGCGCGCTGGCGATCGCTGCGGCCTGGTTCTACACCGGCGGGCCGCGTCCCTACGGCTACCTGGGGCTGGGGGAGCTGTTCGTCTTCGTCTTCTTCGGCCTGGTGGCGGTGGGCGGCACGGTCTACGTCCAGCTCGGTTGGGTGCCGGCGGCCGGGTGGTGGGCGGCGACCGCGATCGGCGCGCTGGCCTGCGTCCTGCTGGTGGCCAACAACCTGCGCGACCTGGACGGGGATCTGGCGGTCGGCAAGCGGACGCTGGCCACCCGGCTGGGCGATCGTGGCACCCGCTGGTTCTTCATCGGGCTGACCGTGGTGGCGATGTTCGGGGTCTTCGCGGTGGCGGCCACCAGCACCGGCTGGGCGCTGCTCGGCCTGCTCATGCTGGTGCTGCTCGGACCGGTCAGCACCCGGGTGGTCGGCGGCGTGGCCGGACGGGAGTTGATCCCGGTGCTGCGGGACGCCGGGCTGGCCGAGCTGCTCTGCGCGCTCGGGCTGTTGATCGGGCTGGCGGTCGGATGATCGAGGTCGCCGGCGTCTACGCGCTGCCGCTGCGGACCCGGTTCCGCGGCCTGAACGTCCGCCACGGGCTGCTGCTGCGGGGGCCGGCCGGCTGGGCGGAGTGGAGCCCGTTCGCGGAGTACCAGCGTCCCGAGATCGACGCCTGGGCGCAGGCGGCCCGGGAGGCGGCGGTGGACGGCTTCCCGGCGCCGCTGCGCGACCGGGTGCCGGTGAACGTGACGGTGCCGGCCTGCGACCCGCAGACCGCGCACCGGATCGTGACCGGCTCGGGCTGCACCACCGCCAAGGTGAAGGTGGCCGAGCGCGGCCAGTACATCGCCGAGGACGTCGCCCGGCTGGAGGCCGTCCGCGATGCCCTGGGGCCGGCCGGGAAGCTGCGGATCGACGCCAACGGCGCCTGGAGCGTGCCGGACGCGCTCACCCGGCTGCAGTTGCTGGCCAGATTCGACCTGGAGTACGTCGAGCAGCCCTGCGCCAGCGTCGAGGACCTGGCCCGGCTGCGGCGGGAGTTGGTTCGGCGGGGGCTGTCGATCCCGATCGCGGCCGACGAGTCGATCCGGCGCAGCGGCGACCCCGAGCGGGTGGCGGCGCTGGAGGCGGCCGACATCGCGGTGCTCAAGGTGCAGCCGTTGGGCGGGGTGCGACGCTGCCTGGAACTGGCCGACTCGCTGGGGCTGCCGGTGGTGGTCTCGTCCGCGCTGGAGAGCTCGGTGGGGCTGCGCGCCGGGGTGGCGCTGGCCGCCTGCCTGCCCGAGTTGCCCTACGCCTGCGGCCTGAACACCGCCGCGCTGTTCACCCGCGACGTCACCGCGGCGCCGTTGTTCGCCGAGGGCGGCAGCATCGCGGTCGGCGAGGTGGACGTGGACGAGGCCGGTCCCTGGCGGGCCGATCCGACCACCGCCGCCTGGTGGCGGGAACGCTGGAGCGGGGTGATCGGGGGATGAGTGCCTCCTACGCCTGCGCTGTGACGGTCATCGCCGCGTTGCTGGACCACGGCGTAACCGACCTGGTGCTCGCGCCCGGCTCCCGCTCCGCCCCGCTGGCGCTGGCCGCCCATCGAGCCGCTGCGACGGGAAGGTTGCGGCTGCACGTCCGGATCGATGAGCGGACGGCCGGGTTCCTGGCCCTCGGCCTGGCCAAGGGGTCGGGCCGCTGCGTCCCGATCGTCACCACCTCGGGGACGGCGGTGGGAAACCTGCTGCCGGCGGTGATGGAGGCCTGCCACGCCGGGGTGCCGCTGCTGCTGCTCAGCGCCGACCGTCCGGCCGACCT
Source organism: Propionicimonas sp. (assembly GCA_049840415.1). Lineage (GTDB taxonomy): Bacteria > Actinomycetota > Actinomycetes > Propionibacteriales > Propionibacteriaceae > Propionicimonas. The sequence goes on from JASGLB010000006.1 coordinate 10,314, forward strand.
GGTGGGTACCGGCGCCAACCAGACCACCACCCAGCCAGGCATCTTCGGCGTCTTCGTCCGCGGCGAGGCTGGCCTGGACGCAGCCGCCGATCCGGCCGGCTGGGCCGGCGCCACCGCCGCGCTGATCAGGCTGGCCGAAGGCCGCGACACCGACCACCCCGGCCCCGCCCACCTCAACATCGCCTTCCCCGAACCACTCGTCCCCGACGCCCCGGACCAGGGGACGGTTCCGGGGCCCGCGTGGGACACGGGGACGGTTCCTGGCGCCCGGGGACGGTTCCTGGCGCCCGGGGACGGTTCCTTGTCCCACCTGGTCAGCGCCAAATGGGACGCCGGAACCGTCCCCGCGTCCCAGGTCGCCGAGTTGCCGCTGGGGCCTCGGACGGTGGTGGTCTGCGGCGACGCGCCACCGGCTGACGGGGCAGCCGCTCGAGCCTTCGCCGAGGCCGCTGGGCTGCCGTTGATCGCCGAGCCGTCCAGCGGTGCCCGGAGCGGTCCGAACGCGCTGCGGTGCGGACGGCTGTTGCTCGGCACCGGCCTGGCCGACCGAGTGGAACGGGTGGTGATGTTCGGCCACCCCACCCTGTCGCGTCCGGTGAACCGGCTGCTGACCAGGCAGGACGTCGAGCTGATCGTGGTCGGACGAGGTCCCGCCCTGCCGAACCCAGGGCATCGCGCCAGCCGGTTCGCGGCCGGTGCCCGGTTGGCGCCGGACCCCACCAGGTGGCTAGCCGAGTGGGTCAGCGCCGATGGCGCCACCGGCGAACGGGTGGACGCCCTGCTGGCTGGTCTGGACTACCCCAGCGGCCCGGCCGTGGCGGCCGCGGTTCTCACCACCGGTACCGGCCCCTTGGCGCTGGGCAACTCGATGGCCATCCGGGACGCCGATCTCGCCCCGCTCACCGGACGGCCGGTGTTCGCCAACCGGGGTCTGTCCGGGATCGACGGCACCCTGTCCACCGCGATCGGCCTGGCGCTGGCGGACGGCCGGCCGACCACCCTGCTGACCGGCGACCTCTCCTTCGTCCACGACGCCAACGCGCTGGCGATCGGACCCGGCCAGCCCCGTCCCGACCTGCGGATCGTGGTGGCCGACGACGCCGGGGGAGCGATCTTCGCCACCCTGGAGTACGGCCAGCCGCGGTTCGCCGACAGCTTCGAGGCGGTGTTCGCCACCCCGAGCGGCGTTGAGGTGGCCGCGCTGGCGCGGGGCTACGGCGTCGGAGTCGCCCAGGTCGACGGGCTGGCTGGGCTGGCCGACCGGCTCGCCGCCCCGATCGACGGCATCGAGGTGGTGGTGATCGGCGTCGACCGGACGCGGCGGGCCGAACTCGCCCGCGCCCTGGCGGCTTGCGCCGAGCCGACTGCCTGAGCCGACTGCCTGAACCGGTCTCCCCGAGCGAGGGGACGAGATCCGAGATAAAGGATGAATGTTAGGACATTAAGTTGACTGCCAGTCTCTGGAGGGATTGAATGGTGGGGTACCCAACGCCCCGGCGCTCGAAGAAGAGGTTTCGATGACAGCCAACTCCCCCCTGGCAATCATGGCCCAGCGCGGCCCGACCGTGCTGTGGAATGACTCCGCCGATCCGAAGGAACTCGCCCAGTCGATCTCCTGGGGTGCGGTGGGAGCCACCTGCAATCCGGTGATCGCACTGGCGGCGATCCGGGCGGATTACCCGCGCTGGTCGGCGCGGATCGCGGAGTTGGCGAAGGAGTGGCCGCAGGCGAGCGAGTCCGAGATCGGCTGGAAGATCGTCGAGGAGGTGTCGCTGCACGCCGCGACCTTGCTGGAACCCGCCTTCGAGCGCTACCAGGGAGTCAATGGCCGGCTCTCGATGCAGACCGACCCCCGGCTGGCCCGCAGCGCCGCCAAGCTGGCCGATCAGGCCGAGTACTTCTCCAAGCTGGCGAAGAACATCATCGTCAAGATTCCGGCTACCGCTCCGGGGGTGGAGGCGATCGAGGAGGCCACCTACCGTGGCGTCAGCGTCAATGTCACCGTCTCGTTCACGGTGGCGCAGGCGGTGGCCACTGGTGAGGCGATCGAGCGTGGCCTGAAGCGCCGTGAGGCTGAGGGGCTGGACACCTCGACGATGGGCCCGGTGGTGACCATCATGGTGGGCCGGCTGGACGACTGGATGAAGGACTGTTTCAAGCGCGACAAGCTCGCCTTCGATCCGGGCTACCTGGAGTGGGCCGGCGTGGCCGCGTTCAAGAAGGCCTACCAGGAGTTCGGCAAGCGTGGTTTGCGGGCTCGGTTGTTGTCGGCCGCGTTCCGCAACGTGATGCACTGGTCGGAGTTCGTGGGTGGGGACGTGGTGATCTCGCCGCCTTTCCCGTGGCAGCAGATGTTCCAGGCCAGTGGCCTGCCGGCGGAGGATCGGATGGACATCCCGGTGCGGCCGGAGATCGTGGAGACGCTCTACGCCAAGATCCCGGAGTTCCGCCAGGCCTACGACGTCGACGGTCTCACCGCTGAGCAGTTCCTCGACTTCGGAGCCACCCGCAAGACGCTGCGGCAGTTCCTGGGCGCCGACGAGGAACTCGACCAGATCGTCCGCAACGTCCTTATCCCCGCGTAGGTCGCCGGAGCGGCGAATGGGAGACAGATGACCACCACTCTTCCCGCGACCGACGCCGTGATGCGGGCCGTGGTCAAGGCCGGCGAAGGCGCGGCGCAGGTGATCGTGACCGAGGTGCCGGTGCCGGCCACCCCGCCCGGCTACGCCAAGCTGCAGGTGATCGCCACCGGGATCTGCGGCACCGACGTCCATGTCGCGCACGACGAGTACGGCTGTGAGCCGCCGGTGGTGATGGGGCACGAGATCCTCGGCCGGGTGGTCGAGGTAGGGGATCCGGCCGATCGGGCCTGGGTCGACCGGCGGGTGGCCTGCGAGACCTACTTCTCGGCCTGTGAACGCTGCGACCTGTGCCGCGCCGGGCGGCGGAACCTGTGCCCCGGCCGGCGCTCGCTGGGCTCCTTCGAGGACGGCGGCTTCGCCCAGTTCGTCGTGCTGCCCAGCATCAACCTCCACGTGCTACCGGACTGGCTGGGCGAGTACGACGGCGTGCTCGCCGAACCGTTGGCCTGCGTGACCCACTGCCTGCTCAGCCCGCCGCAGGTCAACGCCGGCGACAGCGTCCTGGTCACCGGCCCGGGTGCGATGGGCCAGTTGGCCGCCCAGGTCGCCCGGGCCCAGGGCGCGGCGGTCACCCTGGCCGGCCTGCCGAAGGACGCCGAACGGCTGGCGGTCGCGGAGTCGCTCGGCATCGCCGTGACCACCGGCGCCGTCGAGGAGTCCTGCTTCGATGTCGCGATCGAGTGCTCGGGCAGCGCTGCCGGTGCGGCGGTCGCCTTCCGGGCCGCCCGCCGCGGTGCCCGCTACGTCCAGGTGGGCATCTTCGGTCGGGAGGTGTCCGTCCCGCTGGACCAGGTGCTCTACAAGGAACTCTCGCTGACCAGCGGGTTCGCCTCGACGCCCACCTCGTGGCGGCAGGCCATCGCGTTGATCGAGCGGCGGCTGGTGACGCTCGCGCCGCTGATCACCAAGCGGGTGCCGCTGGCCGAGTTCCCCGCCGCGCTGGCGGCTGCCGAGCGGGGCGAGGGGCTGAAGACCATCGTCCTGCCTTAGTCGGACGGCGCCTCGTAACGGCCGGCCCGTTCCCGCCACCGGGACGGGCGCGGGCCGGTCACGGGGTCAGCCGGCGGAGGCGACCGCGGCGCTGAGTTCCCGGGCGACGTGGGCGGCGGTCAGCCCGTAGTGCTCGGCGATCACGTCGCCCGGGGCCGAGGCGCCGAACTCGGTGACCGCGACCACCCGGTCGCCGGGCCGGAAGACCCCGAACCAGGACATCGGGTTGGCGGCCTCCACGATCACCCGGGGCAGCTCGGCCGGCGCCACCTGCCGCCAGGTGTCCTCGCTCCAGCCTTCCAGCGCCGCCAGGTCGGGGACGGACACCACGGTCACCGGAATGCCGCTCAGCTCAGCGGCCCCGGTGGCGAGATGCACCTCGCTGCCGGACGCGAACAGCACGGCTGCCGGCTCCGCGGCGGACCGCAGCACGTAGGCGCCGTCCGCTGGCCCGCCCTGCTGGGCGCTGTGGTCGAGCTGCGGCAGGTCGCTGCGGGAGAGGATCAGGCAGGTCGGCCGCGGATCGGCGAGGATCTGCTGCCAGGCGGCGACGGTCTCGGTCAGATCGGCCGGCCGCAGCACCCGCAGGTGGGGGATCGCCCGCAGCGCGGGCAGCACCTCGATCGGCTGGTGGGTCGGGCCGTCCTCGCCCAGCAGGACGCTGTCGTGGCTGAAGACGAACAGCGACGGCAACCGCTGCAGCGCGGCCATCCGGATCGCGTTCAACTGGTAGGTGGCGAAGGCCAGGAAGGTCGATCCGAAGGGCCGCAGGACGGAATGGGCGGCCAGGCCGTTCACGATCGCTCCCATGGCGTGCTCCCGCACCCCGAAGCGGAGGTTGCGCTCGGCTGGGGTCTGGGCGGAGAACACCCCGCTGGCGGTCAGCTGAGCACCGGTGGCCTCGGCGAGGTCGGCGGAACCCCCGATCAGGAACCGGGCCCGCTCGCTCAGCCGCGCCAGCACCTGGCCGGACGACTTGCGGGTGGCCTGCGGCGCGTCCTCGCGGGGGAGGGCGTCCAGGTCGGCGATCACCTCGTCCCAGCCCGGCCAGCCGCCGGCCAGCTCCCGGGCCGTCTCCGGCTCGACCTGGGCCGTCCAGGCGCGGTGCTGTTCGCTTCGTTCGGCGACGATGCCGGCCCAGTAGTCGCGGACCGCCGGCGAGACCTCGAAGGGAGCCAGCCCGGCCAGGCCGAGGGTGGCCCGGGTGGCCGCCAGTTCCGCCGCGGAGGGGGCGCCGGAATGGCTGACCGGCTCGTCCTCCTTCGGCGAGCCGGCGCCGATCCGGGTCTTCACCCGGATCAGGGTGGGACGCCGATCCTCATCGGCGGCAGCGGTGAAGGCGGCGTCCAGCGCGGCCACGTCCATGCCCTGCTCGACCTCGATCAACCGCCAGCCGGCCGCCGCCCAGGCCTGGCAGATCGCGCCCGGGTCGACCACCTGGTGGGCGCGGGAGTCGATCACCACGTCGTTGTCGTCGTAGATCACGGTGAGCCGATCCAGCTTCCAGGCGCCGGCCAGGCTGGCCGCCTCGAACGAGATGCCCTCCATGAAGTCGCCGTCCGAGGCCAGCACCCACACCCGGTGGTCGATCGCGCCGGCCGGCAAGACCTCACGCAGGTGACGCTCCGCCACGGCCAGGCCGACCGCGTTGGCGATGCCCTGGCCGAGCGGTCCGGTGGTCAGCTCGACGCCGGGGGTGTGACCCCGCTCGGGATGCCCCGCGGTCCGCGAGCCCCACTGCCGGAAGCTCTGCAGATCCTGGATGGACAGGTCGTAGCCCGCCAGGTGCAGCTGGCCGTAGAGCATGGCGCTGCCGTGGCCGGCCGACAGGACGAACCGGTCGCGGTTCGCCCAACCGGGATCGCTCGGGTCGAACCGCAGGTGCCTGGCGAACAGGGTGTGGACGATGGCGCTGGCGCCCAACGGGAACCCGTAGTGACCGGACTTCGCCGTGAACACCTGGTCCATGGCGAGCATCCGCAGGGTGTTGATCGACTCAGTCTCGATCGCGGAGCAGTTGACCGGATTGCTGTACGTGCTGGGCGGCAACGGTGGAACCTTTCTATCCCTTGGTGGCGCCCGAGGAGAGACCGGCGACGATCTGCTTCTGGGCGAACAGTGAGAACGCGAAGATGGGCAGGGTCATCAGCACCGCGGCGGCCATCAGGCCGCCCCAGTCGATGCTGGCGTAGCCGACGAAGTCGAACAGCGCGACCGGCAGGGTCTTCTTGCTGGAGGCGCCCAGGATCATCGAGAACAGCAGCTGGTTCCAGGAGAAGATGAACGACAGCAGCGAGGCGGTGGCGATCCCCGGCCGGCACAGCGGCAGCACGATCCGCAGGAAGGCGCCGGTGCGCGACAGGCCGTCGATCCGGCCGGCCTCCTCCAGCTCGAGCGGCACCGAGTCGAAGAAGCTGATCATGATCCAGATCACCATCGGCAGGGTGATCACCATGTGGCTGATGATCAGCGAGAAGTAGCTGCCGACCAGCCGCACCTGGGTGAGCAGGATGTACCACGGCACCAGGTAGGTGATGCCGGGCAGCATCCGGACCAGCAACAGCACGACGCTGGACCGCCGCATGGTGAACCGGGCGATCACGTAGGCCGCCGGCAGCCCCAGCAGCAGCGAGGCTCCGGTGGCGCCGACCGCCACCACCAGCGAGTGGAAGGCCGACAGCGGGATGTTGCTGGCGGTCAGCACCGTGCCGTAGTTGGCCAGGGTGCCCTCGAAGAAGAGCAGCTTGGCCGGGTTGTAGATGTCGACGTTCAGCTTGAACGAGGACAGCACCATCCACAGGATCGGGAAGGCGCAGGCCAGCGTGACGATGGTGATCGCGATGCCGCGGAAGGTCGAGACCAGTCGTCGGCGGCGGGCCAGGCTCTTGGTTCCGTGGCCGGCCCGGACGGCGGTGAGGGTGGTCATCGCAGGACTCCTTCGGCGCGGGACTGGACCTTGGAGGTCAGCAGGGTGACGGTGAGGACGATCGCGATGAACACCACGATGACCGAGGAGGAGGTCCCGAAGTTGGTGTACTCGAAGGCCTGCATGAAGCCGTAGATGTTCAGCGTCTCGGTCGCGGTGCCGGGGCCACCCTTGGTGGTGGCGTAGATGATGTCGAAGGTCTTCAGCGAGTCGACCAGGCGCAGCACGATGGCGGCGAACATGGCCGGCAGCATCAGCGGGAAGGTGATGTGCCGGAACCGCTGCCAGGCGGTGGCGCCGTCGACGAAGGCGGCCTCGTAGGGGTCCTCGGGGAGCGCGGTCAGGCCGGCCAGCAGGATCAGCACCATCATCGGCGTCCATTGCCAGATGTCGATCACCATCAGCCAGTTGAGCGCTGTGGACGGGTCGCCGAGGAACTGCTGGCGGGGGAGCCCGAGGGCTTCCAGCGCCACGTTCCCGACCCCGATGTTGGGATCCAGGATGAGCATCCAGGCCATCGCGATGGCGACCGGGGTCGCGACCACCGGCAGCAGGATGATGGTCCGGACCAGACGTTCGCCCTTGAACGGTGCGCGCAGCAGCAGCGCGATGGCGTAGCCCAGCGCGACCTCGATGATCACGGTGACCGCGGTGAACAGCAGGGTCCTGCCGATCGCCGGGACGAAGCGGGGGTCGGTGGTGAACAGCGCCAGGTAGTTGGCGAACCCGACCCAGCGCGGCTCCTTCAGCGCGCTACCGCTCCAGGCGGTGAGGCTGACGTAGCCGGTGTACACCAGGGGGAAAATGAGCACGACCGCGGTGAACACCATGGCCGGAGCGATGTAGGCGCCCCTGATGTGCTTGTTGATGAAGTCCATGTCATCCTTCCTCACTGAACTGGTGTGGCGGGCCCGACCGAGCCCGCCACACCAGCCGGATGGCTGTGCCGCCGAAATCCGGCGTCACAGATGAGATATCAGCTGATCCCGAACTCGAGCTTCTCGGCATCGATCAGCGCCTGGAAGGCGGTGTTCGCGGTGTCCGCCGCGGCCTGGACGTCGCCGCCCTCGATCGCGGTGACCAGCGCCTGGCCGATCGCGTCGCGGGCCTCGCCCACCTTCACGATCCGGGGACGCTCGTACGGGACGCCGTTCGCGTTGCCCCACTGGACCGCCTCGACGACCTCAGCCGGGAAGAAGTCCTTGGTCTCCTGGGCGTCCCAGGCCGAGGTGCGCGCGCCCATCACGCCGACGCCCTGCATCTTGGCGGCCATCTCCTTGCTGGTGGCCCACTTCACGAACTCCCAGGCACCATCCTGGTTGTCGCTGAAGGTGCTGATGCCCAGCGCCTGCGCGGTCACCGCGGAGGTCTTGGCCGGGGACTTGGCGTAGCCGACCTGCTCGGTGGTCAGGGTGGACTTCTCCGGGTCGGTGAACTCGGGCCACCGGTCGTCGCCCTCGATGTACATCGCGGCCTTGCCCTGCTCGAACAGCGCGCTGCACTCCGCCCACGACATGTTCAGCACGCCGGCCGGGCCGGACTCCCGCAGCAAATCGCCGTAGTAGGTCAGGGCCTTGACTGCCTCGGGGCTGTTGATGGTGGCATTGCCGTAGGGCTCGCCGCCGGCGTTCCACTCGCCATTGAAGGCGTAGAGGAACTGGCCGAAGGTGGTCACGGCCTGGGCGCGCTGGCCGCGCAGGCAGATGCCGGCGGTGTCGCCGTCCTTCAGCTTGGCGGCGGCCGCCTTCAGCTCGTCGAGGTTGGTCGGCACCGCGACGCCCTTGGCGTCCAGCAGATCCTTGCGGTAGAAGAGCATCTGGCGGGCGGTGGCGACCGGGGCCGCGATGATCTTGCCCTCGCGGCTGGTCATCGCCTGCTGGGCGGCCTCGCCGAAGTCCTTCCAGTCGTAGTCGGCGTCGGCGACCTTGTCGGTGATGTCGAGGATCCAGCCATTGTTGACGAACTGCGCGGCGTCCTGCAGCGGACGGAACAGGAAGACGTCGGTGGTGGAGTTGGCGGCGCCGAACTCGACCCGCAACTGCTGGGAGACCTGATCCTCGTTGAGGCTGGTGATGTTGACCTTGATCCCGGTCTTGGACTCGAACTCCGGCAGGCTGGCCTGGATCTGATCGGTCAGCGAGTGGGGCGACATCATCACGTCGAGGGTCCCGCCCAGGCTGGGCGACCCGCCCGGCGTGGAACTCCCGGTCGATGGTTGGGCACCACCGGAACAGCTCGTGACGGCTACTGCCAACAGCAACGTCGCGGCACCTGCTCCGAGGGCTCGCATGCGGCTCTTCTGCATCTGCAACATCCTTGGTGTGATCGAACTGGCGGTTCTCGCCAGCAGTTGGGCTTTTCCGATGCTAAGCCCATCCAGCCGCCAAATGTAACTCATTGATCCTGAATGTTATCTGATCGTTATCACACCGCTAAAGCAGCTGTGACTAGCGTAAATAGTGAGATGTTCAGGAGTTGACGTGCCATCGAGATTAACATTTACTTACATTGAGTAAGCTCGTTCCGGCCGACTGAAGGAGTCCCGACATGGCATCACGTGGAGCGCGCGTGACCGATCCGGCTGCGGCGGACCGGCTGCCCGTGGTGCTGTCGGTGGAACTGAACCGCAGTTCGGCGGTTCCGCTCTACCGCCAGCTGGCGGAGGCGCTGGAGACCGCGATCCGCGACGGGGTGCTGCCGTCGGGCGCGATGGTGGAGGCCGAGGTCGACATGGCCGCCCGGCTCGGGCTCTCCCGTCCCACCGTGCGGCGGGGGATCCAGGAGCTGGTCGAGCAGGGGCTGATCGTACGATCGCGCGGCACCGGGACGCAGGTCCGTCCCTGGGCGCAACTCGACGGCGGGTCGAGGCCGGCCCGCCGGGGGCTGATCGGGCTGGTGGTGCCCGACGCCTCCAACCCGTTCTTCGGCGAGATCGCCACCATCGTCCAGCGGCAGGCCCGGCAGCGCGGCTACCTGACGATCATGGCCGACTCCGACGAACACCGCGAGACCGAGCGGGAGTTGCTGCGCAGCCTGCGGGGCCGGGTGGACGGGCTGATCGTGGCCGCCCCGCGGCTCGACGACGACGCGCTGCAGAGGCTGCTGTCCGGGACCAACTGCGTGATCATCAACCACGCGCTGCCGCAGATGTCCAGCGTGATCGTCGACGTCTCGATCGGGATGCGCCAGGCGGCCGCCCACCTGATCGCCCTCGGCCACCGTCAGGTGGGCTATGTCGGCGGCCCGGTGAGCTCGCGTTCCGGCCGGGTGATCGAGGCGGCGCTGCGGGACGAGTGCACGGCGGCGGGTTGCGAGTTCACCGTGGTCGGACGGGTGGCGCCGGACCACCGCGGCGGCTACTCGGCCGGCGATCAGGTGTACTCCTGCGGCGCGACCGCGGTGGTGGCCTACAACGACCTGGTCGCCACCGGGGTGATGGCCCGGCTGCTCGAACGGGGCGCCAGGGTGCCGGACGACATCAGCCTGATCGGCACCGACGACATCCCCTCCAGCGCCATGCTGACCCCCTCGCTGACCTCGGTCGCGATCGATCGCGAGGCGGTGGCGCGTTCGGCGCTGGATCAGCTGATCGCCCGGCTGGACCGGCCGGGCAGGCAGGCGGGCTCGGTGAGCGTGGCCTCGCAGCTGGTGGTGCGGGCCAGCACGGGGTCGGTGACCTCCCGGCGTCCGGCCACTCAGTTGGCGTAGACGGTGATGTCGAACTTGTAGCGGTCGTAGCGGTAGCAGTGATCGCCGAACTCGACCGCCTTCCCGTTGGCGTCGTAGGCGCGGCGGCTCATGGTGAGCACCGGGTCGTTGCGATCCAGCCCCAGCAGGCGCCGCTCCTCGGGGACGGACGGCCGCGCGCCGATGATCTGATGGCCGACCGCCGGCACGATGCCGCGGTCGCGCAGCAGGCCGTACAGCCCCCGCGCGGCGATCGCCTCCGGCGTCAGGTCAGCCAGGCTGGGTGGTAGCCAGTTCTTCAGCACCGCGGTCGGGCCCTCCTCGGTGGAGCGCAGCCGCTGCAGGAAGACCAGCGGTTCGTCCGCCGGTAGGCCGAGGGCCTGCGCGGCCCGGTGGTCGATGAACTCGGTGTTGAACTCGAGCACCTCGGTGAGCGGGGTGTGTCCCCGGCTGGCCAGGTCCTCGTAGAGGCTGGTCAGCTCATGCCGGCGGTGGATGACCTCCTGGGCGACGGTGGTGCCGATACCGCGGCGGCGCACCAGCAGGCCCCGGGTCACCAGCTCGATGATCGCCCGGCGGACGGTGGGGCGGGAGAGATCCAGTCGTTCGGCCAGGGAGAGTTCGTTCTCGAACGGATCTCCCGGCTTCAGCGTCCCGTTGTCGATGGCGGCGGCCAGCTGTTCGGCCAACTGGTGGTAGAGGGGCACCGGGCTGCTGCGGTCGATCGTCACGGGGATCTGGATCGCCATGGTTGAACCCTACAACCATTGATGCTGTCTGGATATACAGCTTAATGTCCTAACAAAGTTTGACAGAGTCCGGCGGCCGGGGCAGGATGGGCTCGTGGCAGAGAATCTTCGTGGACAGATGGATCAGTGGCTGCGTCCCCGGCAGGTCGGCGCCGACCATGTCACCCGGGTGATGCCCGGCGAGCCGGGCTGGCGCTGGACCGGGCTGGAAGTGATCGACTTCGCGGCGGGGGAGTCGCGAGAGGTCGAGACCGAGGGTCTGGAATACATCGTGCTGCCGCTCAGCGGCGGCGCCGAGGTGTCCGAGGACGGGCAGCAGTACCGACTGGCCGGGCGTCCGAACGTGTTCAGCGGACCCAGCGACCTGGTCTATGTCGGCCGGGACCGTCGCTTCACCGTGACCAGCGCCCAGGGTGGCCGAATCGCGCTGCTGGCCGCGGTGGCGGCCGCGCCGAAGCCGACCTGCTACCTGGCTGCCGACCAGGTGCCGACCCTGATCCGCGGCACCGGGCAGTCGACCCGGTTGGTCCGCAACTTCGGCACGCCGGACGCGCTGGACGCCGACTCGATGATCGCCTGCGAGGTCATCACGCCGGCCGGCAACTGGTCGTCCTACCCGCCGCACAAGCACGACGAGGACCGGCCGGGAGAGGAATCCCAGCTGGAGGAGATCTACTACTTCGAACTGCAGTCGTCCTCACCGCAGGGTCAGCCGATCGCCTACGTCCGCACCTACGGCACCACCGACCGTCCGATCGACATCCTGACCGAGGTGCGCAGCGGGGATGCCGTCCTGGTGCCGCACGGCTGGCACGGCCCGACGATGGCACCCCCCGGGTACGACATGTACTACCTGAACGTCATGGCCGGCCCGGGCGAGGAGCGGGTCTGGCTGATCTGCGACGACCCCGCCCACGGTTGGGTCCGGGAGACCTGGGACGCCCAGCCGCCCGACCCGCGGCTGACCCAGCACTGACACCCCGGTCCGCGACGCCGGACCATGCAACCGGTGCCCTGGCGGGCTCCGACGAGGAGAGGAACACACCCATGGCTCTGACCGAGCAGGCCATCGTGCCGCAGAGCGCGGCCCGTCTGGAGCGGCTGCGCTACCTGGTCGACAACGAGTGGCGCGAGTCGAGGACCGGCACCTACATGCCGGTGATGAACCCGTCCACCGGCGAGCAGATCGCCGAGGCGCCCTGCTGCACCCAGGAGGAGGTCGACTCCGCGGTCGCCGCCGCGGCCCGCGCCTACCCGAAGTGGCGGGACACCCCGATCCCGCAGCGGATCCAGCTGATGTTCCGGTTCAAGCAGTTGCTGGACGAGCACCTGGACGAGTTGAGCGTCCTGCTGGCGACCGAGATGGGCAAGGTGCTCAGCGAGGCCCGCGGCGACGTGCTGAAGGCGATCGAGGTGGTGGAGTGCGCCTGCTCGACCCACTACCTGATGCAGGGCGACACCACGATGAACGTCTCCACCGGCTACGACACGGTCTCCTTCCGGGAGCCGCTGGGCGTCTTCGTCGGCATCGCGCCGTACAACTTCCCGGCGATGATCCCGATGGGCTGGATGCTGCCGTTCGCGATCACCACCGGCAACACCTTCGTGCTGAAGGCGGCGTCGATGGTGCCGCAGACCTCGATCCGGATGATGGAGCTGCTGATCGAGGCCGGCCTGCCCAAGGGCGTGGCGAACCTGGTCACCTGCTCCCGGGTCGAGGCCGACAGCCTGCTGGTGCATCCCGACGTCCGCGGGATCACCTTCGTCGGCTCCACCGCGGTCGGCAAGCACATCTACGCCACCGCCGCCGGCGCCGGCAAACGCGTCCAGGCCCTGACCGAGGCGAAGAACCACGCCCTGGTGCTGGAGGACGCCGTGCTGGAGCGCTCGGTCGCCGGCATCATCAACTCCACCTACGGCTGCGCCGGTCAGCGCTGCATGGCGCTGCCGGTGGTGTGCGTCCAGGACTCGATCGCCGACCGGGTGGTGGAGATGCTGGCCGCCAAGGCCGCCGAACTGAAGCTCGGCCCGGCGTACCTGCCCGAGTCTCAGCTCGGCCCGGTGGTCACCGCCAAGCACCGCGAGTGGGTGGCGTCCTGCATCCAACGCGGCGTGGACGAGGGCGGCGAGCTGGTGCTGGACGGCCGCGGCGCCACCGTGGACGGCTATGAGGGCGGCTTCTACGTCGGCCCGACCATCCTCGACCGGGTGGGCGCCGACAACTGGGCCGGCACCTACGAGATCTTCGGCCCGGTCACCTCCATCAAGCGGGTGAAGGACTTCGACGAGGGCCTGGCGATCATGAACGCCAACCCGTTCGCGAACGGCTCCTGCATCTACACCAGCTCGGGCTACTACGCCCGCGAGTTCGCCCGCAACACCCACGCCGGCATGGTCGGGGTGAACGTGGGCATCCCAGTGCCGTTCTCCACCTTCCCGTTCACCGGTCACAAGGACTCGTTCTTCGGCGACCTGCACGCGATGGGCAAGGACGGGGTGGCGTTCTTCACCGAGACCAAGGCCGTCACCTCGGTCTGGTTCACCGACGAGCACGCCAACGAGAAGGTTTCCACCTGGGACGGCACGCTGACCCGCGGCTGAGCCCGATGTCGAATGCTGGCTGCGGTCCGGCCGGCCGGCTGGCGGGCCTCTAGGCTGCCGGGGTGCCCGATGCCCTTCGCCTGCTGAATGAGCTGAGCGCGGGCCATTGGCTGATCCTGATCGCAGCCGCTCTGTTGGTCGGATTCTCCAAGACCGCGATCGGCGGCGTGATGCTGATCTCGGTGGCGCTGTTCGCGCTGGTGCTGCCGACCAAGGACTCCACCGGGGCGGTGCTGCTGCTGTTGCTCACCGGCGACCTGGTGGCGGTCTGGCTGTACCGCAAGCACGCCGACTGGCGCTTGATCGTGCGGCTGATCGTCCCGGTGCTGGTCGGGATCGGGCTGGGGGCCGCCTTCCTGGCGGTGGTGGACGACCTGGTGCTCAGGCGGACCATCGGCGCCATCCTGGTGGGCCTGCTGGTGGTGGGCTTCTGGCGGGAGAAGCTGCATCCCCAGCACCCGGCGGTCGGGGCCGGCTACGGCGGCCTGGCCGGTTTCACCACCATGGTGGCCAATGCCGGCGGCCCGCCGATGAACCTCTACCTGCTGGCCGCCGGCTACGACAAGTGGCGGTTTCTGGGCACCTCGGCCTGGTTCTTCTTCGCGGTGAACCTCACCAAGCTGCCGGTCTCGATCGGCCTGGGGATCGTCCGGCCCGAACTCGCCCTGCTGGCCGCCGTGCTGGTACCGGTGGTGCTGTTGGGCACCTGGCTGGGGAGCCTGGTGATCAAGCGGATCGACCAGCGGACGTTCGAACGGCTGGTCACCGTCTTCGTCGCGATCAGCGCCGGTTACCTGCTGCTCAGCTGAGGGCGGTTCTTCGTCCGCGAGCCGGAGCGGGTACCGTTCTGGGGTGACGAATGATGCTCCGGAGCAGGTAGAGCCCGGCGAGAACGACCATCCCACCACCGGCTTCGCCGAGCTAGGCCTGTCCGAGCCGCTGCTCGGCACCCTGGCCGGGCTGGGCTACGAGACCCCCACCCCGATCCAGGCGGCGACCATTCCGGCGCTGCTCGGCGGACGCCACGTGGTCGGCCTGGCGCAGACCGGCACCGGCAAGACCGCCGCCTTCGCGCTGCCGATCCTGGAGCAGCTGGACCGCAAGGGGAAGAACAAGGCGCCGCAGGCGCTGGTGCTGGCGCCCACCCGGGAACTCGCGCTGCAGGTCTGTGAGGCCTTCCAGTCCTACGCCGCCGCGCTGGACGACATCCACGTGCTGCCGATCTACGGCGGCCAGGGGTACGGCGTCCAGCTCAGCGCGCTGGCCCGCGGCGTCCAGGTGGTGGTGGGCACCCCCGGCCGGATCATGGACCACCTCGCCAAGGGAACGCTGGATCTCAGCCGGCTGCGCTACCTGGTGCTGGACGAGGCCGACGAGATGCTCAACATGGGCTTCGCCGAGGATGTCGAGACCATTGTCGCCGACACCCCCGCCGAGAAGCAGGTGGCGCTGTTCTCCGCCACCATGCCGCCCGGCATCCGACGGCTGGCCAAGCAGTACCTGACCGACCCGGCGGAGATCCGGGTGCAGGGCAAGACCGCGACCGCGGCCAACGTCCGGCACCGCTACCTGCTGGTCTCCTACCCGCAGAAGGTCGAGGCGCTCACCCGCATTCTCGAGGTCGAGGACTTCGAGGGGATGATCGTCTTCGTCCGCACCAAGAACGAGACCGAGACGCTGGCCGAGAAGCTGCGGGCCCGGGGGTTCTCGGCCGCGGCGATCAACGGCGACATCGTGCAGCAGCAGCGGGAACGGACCATCGACCAGTTGAAGTCGGGCAAGCTCGACATCCTGGTGGCCACCGACGTCGCCGCCCGCGGCCTGGACGTCGACCGGATCAGCCACGTGGTGAACTTCGACATCCCGACCGACACCGAGTCCTACGTCCACCGGGTCGGACGCACCGGCCGGGCCGGTCGCAGCGGCCAGGCGATCTCTTTCGTCACCCCGCGGGAACGGCGGCTGCTGGCCGCGATCGAGCGGGCCACCCGGCAGCCGTTGGCGCCGATGGAGATTCCCAGCGTGGCCGACGTCAACGCCACCCGGCTGAGCCGGTTCGACTCGGCGATCACCACCGCGCTGGAGTCGGACGACCTGGAGTTCTTCCGTCAGGTGGTCGCCCACTACGTCAACGAGTACGACGTGCCGGAGTTGGACGTGGCCGCGGCGCTGGCGCTCAACCTGCAGGGCGACGAGCCCATGCTGCTGGAGCCCGAACCCGAGCGGGCACCCCGCTCCGACCCGTCCGGACGGCCGGACGCCGGCCCGCGGGCCGAGCGCGGCCCCTCGTCCCGGGATCGTGGTGGCGTCCCGATGGCCACCTACCGGATCTCGGTGGGCAAACGGCACCGGATCGCGCCGCGCCAGATCGTCGGCGCGCTGGCCAACGAGGGCGGCCTGGCCCGGGAGGACTTCGGCCGGATCGAGATCAGGACCACCCACTCCCTGGTCGACCTGCCGGCCGACCTGCCGCCGGCAGTCTGGAAGGCGCTGGCCGCCACCCGGATCAGCGGCCAGCGGATCGAACTGCGGCTCGATCAGGGCGCCGAGCGACCCGGCCGGTTCAAGCCCGACCGGTCACCGGCCAAGGCCAAGTCCGGCAAGCCCCGGACGAAGCTCCGCAAACCCCGCCACTGAGTCGGTCGGTCGCGGTCAGGCGGAGGCGGCCCACAGTTCGCTGCAGGACCGTGGTTATGGCGACCCCTCCGCCAGCAGGTGGCGGGTGTCGCTGCAGGACCGTCGTTATGCCGACGACCCAACGCCTCATAACCACGGTTCCGTAGCGAGCCAGGGTGATGAGCTACGCCGTCCCAGTCGTAACCACGTTTCTGCAGCGAAGCACCGATTCGACAGCGCCCAGTCGACGGCGAACACGGACGCCAGCTGGACAGTGGCCCAACATGACCGCTGTTTTGGACGCACCTTGCGTGAAAGAACGGTCGCTGCTTCTGCGCAAGAATGGCCGCCCCAAGTGCTGGGCTTCGTGCTTTTTGTTCTACGGAGGGTCGCTCCTGGTGCTGCTGACGGCATCGTCTCCGAAGTGTTCAGTGTGAGCTGGCGCCGTTGGCAGCGAGCGCAGCCATCGCCGGACGTGCCAGGTGGCGCGGACGTCGTCCTCGTTGTACTCCAGCACCCGGGTGCGGGCCTGCGTCCGTTCCTGGTCGGAGTCAGCGTCGATCGCGTCGTTGAACCAGCGCATCGAGTTCAGCCCGCCGGGGTCGGTGTCCCGCCAGGCGAAGCCGGCCCCGGCTGAGGCCACCACCTTCAGGCCGAGGCCGTCGGTGCCGAAGAAGTGCTGCCGCATCACCGGGAACAGGTCGACGAACCGCGCCCGGCTGAACTCCACCGCCCACTCCAGCACCGGGTGGTGCAGCGCGCGGGCCAGCCGGTCCAGTTGATCGCGCTCGTAGGCCGAGTAGTGGTAGACCAGCGCGTCGGTGCCGGTCACCAGGTCGCGCAGCCAGGTCAGCGCCCGTACCGCCAGGGCGAGTTCGTCGGCCGGTTCCAGGTGCCGGAAGTCGCTGAAGTGGTGGTAGGACGACTGGCCGGTCCGGGCGTCGGTCACCCAGAACCCCCACAGGTAGATCCGTTCGGTGGCCGAGGTCTCCAGGTCGAAGTCGATCTCCAAGGTGGCGGCGGGCAGTTGGATCGGGTCGGTGTCCAGCCGCTCCAGCCGGATGCCACTGCTCACCAGGGTGGCCCGCCGCTGGGCCAGCCGCAGCCGGTCCTCGCCGCCCACCCGGTGGGTGGTCTGTGCCAGGTAGTCGGGCAGCAGCGGGTCGAGGTCGGCCGCGGCCAGGTCGGCCACGGTGACGATCCCGGCCCTTCGCAGCACCGTCACCTCGTGGGCGTCCAGCGGCAGCCGGGTCAGTCGCACCGACAGGTCGTCGGGGTCGAACCGCGGCTGGCAGACCGGCCACCAGGCGCAGCGTTCGCACTCCCGGGTCCGGATCGGCGCGGGTGGCGGCTCACCGGCCAGCGCCCGCTGGGCCAGGCCGACCCGCCGGCCGAACTCGAAGTCGTAGCGCTCCAAGGCCGAGGTCGGAGCCCCCGGCTCGGCGCCCGGCTGACCACCCGAACGCGGCAGCGCGGCCTCGTTGAGGTCCACCCAGATCGCCACCTGGCCGTAGGCGTCCAGCGGATCGTTGCCGATCAGCAGCCCCCGGCCGTCAGGGTCCGCCAGCCCCGCCGACTGCAGCATCCGGTGGTAGTGCGCCAGCCGCAGCAGCAGGTGCCAGCGGTAGCGCCACCGCAGCCGGATCTGCGGCAGCGGCTCCGGCGTCCCCACCGAGGCCAGCCGGGAGACCATGGTGGTGGTGTCGTCGGTCTTGGTCTCGAACATCCGGTAGTTGCGGACCACGCCAGGGACATAGCCGGCGGCGGTGCGGACCAGCAGGTCGGGTCGTCCCGCCCGGTGGTCGGCGTGCGGCAGCAACCCGCCGATCACCACGTCCACGCCGTCGTGGAGGGCCTGCCGGCAGGCCGCCTCCTGCTCGTCGCTGGGCGCCTCGCGCAACTCCCGGAGGTCGACCACCCGGCCCGCGCCGCGGCCGATCTCCGCCAGCACCTCGGCGGTGAAACCGCGGTGGTCGACGCTCCACTGCGGCGCCGGGGCCGGTGGTGGCATGGTCAGCCCGGGGGTGAAGCCGTAGCTGGTCTTCAGCGGGCAGGAGCTGGCGGCCGACGAATGCAGTTGCATCAGGCGTAGGCCCGATGCAGCGCGACGATGCCGGCGCTGAGGTTCTTCCAGTTCACCGCCTGCCAGCCGGCGTCGTGCAGCAGCCCGGCCAGCACCGGCTGCGACGGCCAGGCCAGGATGGACTCGCCGAGGTACTCGTAGGCGACCGGATTGGAGGAGGCCAGCGAGGCCATCCGCGGCAGCACCTGCTCCAGGTAGAGCCGGTAGACCGGCTGGAAGGGCTTCCACACCGGGGTGGAGAACTCGCAGACCACCACCCGTCCGCCCGGCCGGGTGACCCGGCGCAGTTCGGTCAGGGCGCCGACGGTGTCGGCGATATTGCGCAGCCCGAACGAGATCGTGACAGCGTCGAAGGCATCGTCGGCGAACGGCAGCGACAGCGCATCGGCGTTGATGAAGGGCAGTTCGGGGTGCTTGGCCCGGCCGGCGGCCAGCATGCCGAACGAGAGGTCGGCCGGAACCACGGTGGCGCCGGCCCGGGCGAAGGGCAGCGAGGAGGTGCCGGTCCCGGCTGCCAGGTCGAGGATGCGCTCACCCGGCCGCGGATCGACCGCCGCCACGGTGGCCGTCCGCCAGGCCCGGTCGAGCCCGCCGGTCATCAGGTCGTTCATCAGGTCGTAGCGGTCGGCGACATGGTCGAACATCGCCGCCACGTCGGCGCGTCGTCGCTCCAGCGTGGCACGGGCGTCGGTTTTCAGCACGGGTCTAGCCTGCCACGATCGGCCGACAACCGGCTCGATTCGCTCTGGCTTGGGCAGTGGGAGGAGAATCGCCTGCATGGCGAAGCGAACGTCGGTGCTCAAGGTCACCGGGTTGAAGAAGGCCTTCGGGCCGGTGGTGATCGTGGACGGGTTCAACCTGGAGATCCGGGCCGGCGAGGCGGTGGCGCTGACCGGACGCAACGGTGCCGGCAAGTCGACCGTGCTGCGCTGCGTGGTCGGCGCCGAACGCCCGGACGAGGGCACCGTCACGGTGAACGGCATCACGGTCAGCGAGACCAACCCGGAGATCCGCCGGGCGGTCGCCACCGTGATCGACGACCTGGACTTCTTCCCCGACCTGTCGGTGGTCGAGCACCTCGACCTGCTGGCCCGCGCCCACGGCATCCCCGACCCCGAGGCAGCGGTGGACGAGGTGCTGCACGAGGTGCAGCTGGTGCCGCAGTCCGGCCAGCTGCCGGCCACCCTCTCCTCCGGCCAGCGCCGCCGGCTCGCGTTGGCGACCGCCTTCGTCCGTCCCCGTTCGCTGCTGATCCTGGACGAGCCGGAGCAGCGGCTGGACACCGAGGGCGTGGAATGGCTGGCGCAGCGACTGCAGGCCGAGCGTGCCCGCGGCCTGGCCATCCTGATGGCCAGCCACGAACCCGCCCTGGTCAAGGCCGTCGCCACCCGCGAGGTGCGGCTGGCCGGCGCTGAACTGGTCACCGCCTCCGACTCGGCCGACGAGGCGGAATGAGCAAGAAGTCCCGCAAGCTGATCCGCGCGGCCCAGGCTGAGCCGGTCGAGCCGGAGTCGGTCGAGCCCGAGGCGATCCTCGAGCCGGAGCAGGAGTTCTACTTCATCCCCGACTTCGACCCGGTCGAGGTGGACGAGAAGGACCTGCACGATCAGATCAAGCTGTGGCGTCACGGCCGGGCCACCCGCACCCTGTGGCAGGTGATCCAGGACGGCTACGTCGCGGTGTTCAGCGTGATCGTGCTGGGCGCGATGCTGGGCAACGTGCTGGTGCAGGCGCAGGCCGGCGGGGCCGCCTGCACCACCGACGAGTGCGGCCTGGCCAGGCTGATGATGCCCACCGCCATGGTGCTGGCCGGCTTCTCGCTCACCCTGTCGGTCGCCCGGTTGTTCGGCCCGGTGCTGGCCTCGGCCGCCGAGGGCTTCTGGCTGATGGACGCGCCGCTGCGCCGCCGCCGGCTGCTGCGCGGCCGGCTGGTGCTGGCCGTGGTGGCCGCCGGCGTGCTCTCGGCGGTGCTCACCGCCCTGGTCGCCGCGCTGTCGGGGATGCCGCTGGTGAACGTGCTGTTGTGGACCGGGGCGGCCGGGATCGGCAGCGCCGCGCTGATGGCGCTGGCCGCCGCCGAGCAGGGGATCGAGCGCACCACCGGCGTCCGGGGCGCGTTGTGGCTGTTCGGCCTGCTCACCCTGCTGGTGCTGCTGCTGGTGGTCTCCATCGCCGCCGGCTGGCTGCCGGCAGCCCTGGGCGCGGCGGTCGAGACCGCCCGCTGGGTGGTGGCCGCGGTTCTGGTCGCGGCGGTGGTCGGGCTGGTGCTCTGGCTGGGCCTGGCGGTGCGCCGGCTGGAGCAGATCCGGCGGGCTCGGCTGCTCACCGGCGGCTCGCTGGTGGCCGGCATGCAGGGTGCCATGTTCGCCCTCGACTTCGGGCTGATCCGCGACATCCTGGTGGAGCGGGAGGCAGCGGCGCGCGGCCACGTCCGTCCGGTGCGCGGCCGCGGGCTGGGCATCTGGGCGCTGGTCTGGCGTGATCTGCAGCGGCTGGCCAGGTTCCCCAAGCCGTGGATCGGCCTGGCGGTCAGCCTGGTCGTCCCCTACGCCGCCGACGCGCTGCGGATGAGCCAGCTGAACCCGCTGCTCAGCGGCCTGGGCCTGTTCGTCGCGCTGGTGCCCTTCCTGGGCAGCCTGCGGGTGTTGACCCGGACCGGCGGGATGGCCCGCTCGCTGCCGTTCAAGACCTCGGCCATCCGGACCGCTTCGATGGCCGTCCCGGCCGTCCTGGCGCTGATCTGGGCGGCGCTGACCTCGCCGGCCTTCATCGGGATCGCGCAGACCGGCGCCGACCGGTCGGTGCTGGACGGCGCGCTCACCGCGCTGGTCACCGGCATCGCCGGCCTGTTCGGCGCGGTGCGCTGGGTGACCGCCAAGCAGGTCGACTTCGGTGTCCCGATGATGGCGACCTCCGGCGGCGCCATGCCGCCCACCCTGATCTTCAACCTGCTGCGCGGCATCGACGTGGTGGCGGTGATCACCGCGCCGCTCATCCTGGGCGCTCCGGTCACCTGGTCGCTGGGGATCGCCGGGGTGGTGTTCGTGCTGCTCCGGGGCACCTTCAACACCGAGGAGCTGAAGGCCGAGCAGGAGGCGCTGAAGCGCGAGCAGCAGGCGAACTCGCGTGAGAAGATCAAGGTCTCCCGCCCCAACCGCTGAGCCGAAAGAGAGCCATGGAAGTCATCATCTGCCCCAACGAGGACCGCGTCGCCGAGGTTGCGGCGGCCAAGGCTGCCAAGCTTGCCCGCGCGATCGGGCCGAAGGTGGTGCTGGGGGTGGCCACCGGCTCGTCCCCGGTGAAGACCTACAACGAACTGGTCAAGCTGGTGGCGGCGGGTGAGCTGGATCTCTCCGAGGCGTCCGCCTTCGCGCTGGACGAGTACGTCGGCATCCCGAAGGGCCACCCGGAGAGCTACCACGAGGTGATCCACCGCACCGTGACGGTGCCGCTCGGCCTCGACCCGGCCCGGGTGCACGTCCCGAACGGCTTCGCCGAGGATCTCAGCACCGCCGGCGAGGACTACGAGGCGGCGATCCGCGCCGCCGGCGGGGTGGACATCCAGTTCCTCGGCGTCGGGACGAACGGCCACATCGGCTTCAACGAGCCGACCAGCTCGCTCAGCTCCCGCACCCGTATCAAGACCCTGGCCGCCCGCACCCGGGCCGACAACGCCCGGTTCTTCGACTCCATCGACGACGTCCCGCGGCACTGCATGACCCAGGGCCTGGGCACCATCCTGGACGCCCGCTACGCCATCCTGATGGCCACCGGCGAGGGCAAGGCCGAGGCGGTCGCGGCGATGATCGAGGGCCCGGTCACCGCGCTGTGGCCGGGGTCGGTGCTGCAGTTGCACCAGCACGCGACCGTGGTGGTGGACGAGGCCGCCGCCACGAAGCTGACCATGCGGGAGTACTACAAGGAGACCTACCGCAACCTGCCCGACTGGCAGCGGGTCGAGATCTAGGGGCCGGCCATGCTGATCAACGCCTCGCGGGCGTTGCTGGGCGACGCCACCGAGCTGGCCGCCGGCTGGATCGAGATCGAGGGCCAGCAGATCGTCGCGGTCGGGACGGGGGAGCCGCCCCGGCCGGCCGACCAGCAGGTGGACGACGTGCTCGTTCCCGGGTACGTCGACGTCCACAGCCACGGCGGTGGCGGGGCCTCCTTCGTCACCGAGGATCCCGACGTGGCCCGGGTGGCCACCGCCGCGCACCGCCGGCTGGGCACCACCTCGATGGTGGCCTCGCTGGTCACCGGCGGCTACCCCGACCTGCACCGGCAGGTGGCCTGCCTGGCCGGGCTGGTCGAGGCCGGCGAGCTGCTGGGCATCCACCTGGAGGGTCCCTGGCTGTCGGAGAGGTACAAGGGGGCGCATCCGCCGCAGCTGCTGGTCGATCCGGCGCCAGCCGAGGTGGCCGCGCTGCTGCGGACCGGTGGTGGCACGGTCAAGATGGCCACCATCGCACCGGAGCGGGCCGGCGCCCTGGAGTCGATCCGGCTGATGGTCGAAGCCGGTTGCCTGGCGGCGGTGGGGCACACCGACGCCGACTTCGACACCACCGTGGCCGCGATCGAGGCAGGCGCCCGGGGAGCCACCCACCTGTTCAATGCCATGCCGGGGCTCAAGCACCGCGCTCCCGGCCCGGTGCTGGCGCTGTGGCGCGATCCGCGGGTGACCGTCGAACTGGTGATGGACGGGGTGCACGTCCGGCCCGAACTGGTGGCCTGGGTGATGGCGACCGCCCCCGGCCGGGTGGCGCTGGTGACCGACGCCATGGCGGCGGCCGCCCACGCCGATGGCGACTACGTCCTGGGCGAGTTGGCCGTCGAGGTGCGCGATGGCGTCGCCCGGCTGGCCGGCCAGGACACCATCGCCGGCTCCACCCTGACCCTGGACCGCGCGGTGCGCAACTGCGTCGCGGCCGGTGTCGACCTGGTGGCCGCGGTGCGCGCCGCCTCGACCGTGCCCGCCGACTACCTCGGCCTGGGCTCGGTCGGCCGGATCGCGGCCGGGAAGCGGGCCGACCTGGTGGTGCTGGACGACGAGCTGCACCCGGCGCGGGTGATGTGGCGCGGGGTCTGGCAGTAGCGAGCGGCCTGCGCTGTGCCGCTCGATGCAGTTTTTGCCAGATAGCTGCGCTGGCCGACAGATCTGTCGGCCAGCGTGCCTATCTGGCAGTAAGTTCCCGCGCTCGCGGGACGGCGGTGGCCGGATGTGGCCGGCTGGGCAGGAGCGGGCCCACCGGAGACCGCCCCAGTGGGCCCGCGCCCCCAGTAGTCCCGGGCGGCTGGCTGGACCTGTCGGCTCCGCCGAGTACGCTCGGCAACGATGTCTGAAGCTGCTGATCGCCGGGCCTGGTTGGCCGAGCTGACCGAGGTACGGCTGCTGAACCTCTTCGGCCCGAACGCGGTCAGCGCCGGGCAGCGCTACGCCGCGATGGGCCGGGTGGGACGGATCGCCGCCGGCGGTGGCGAGGCCGACCAGGTGCTGCAGGCGAACGTCCGCGGCTCCGGGCGGCACAGCTACCAGACCGTGGTGCGGCTCAGCCGGAACGGGACCATCGGCTCGTTCTGCAGTTGCCCGGTGCGGACCAACTGCAAGCACGGGGTCGCGGTGCTGTGGGCGTATCGCACCAGCCAGCTGGAGCCCAGCCCGCCGCCCTGGCAGCGGGCGCTGGCGCCCTTCGCCGACACCGAGCGGCGCAGCGGCACCCCCGGTCAACCGCTGGCCCTGCAGTTCCTGCGCTGGGCGGGCAACCCGGTCCAGCTGCGGGTGCTCACCCTGGGCAAGCGGGGTGGCTGGGTGCGCACCGGGGTCGACTGGGACGCGGTCGACGGCGAGTGGGAGACGGTCTACGACGCCATCCAGCGGCGTGCCCTGGGCGCGCTCCGCCGGGCCCACCGGGCGCCGTCCGGCTACGGCTACTACGGGCGCACCGAACTGCTGGTGCTGGACGACTTCGGTGCCGAGGTCTGGCAGCTGCTCGCCCAGGCCCAGGCGGCGGGAGTGGCCTTCGTCGGTGGCGAGCTGGTCACCTCGGTCCGGCTGCTGGCCGAGCCGGCCCGGATGGTGTCGGTGCTGCGTCCGGCCGACGACGGCGCCGAACTGGGCAGCGCGCTGACCGCCGAAGGCCGGGAGTGGGAGGTGGCCTCCGGCGGCCTGGTCGGTGAGCCGGCCCACGGGGTCGCCCTGCTGACCGACGGGGAGCTGGTGCTGGGCGCGCTGCACCGTCCGCTGGATGCCGCCGCCCGGACGCTGCTGGTGCGCCATCCCCACCTGGAGATCCCGGCCGAGGATCTGCCCGCCTTCAGCGCCGGCTTCCTGCCCGCGTTGCGGCGCTCCCTCGACCTGGCGGTGGATCCGGCGCTCGAGCTGCCCGAGGTGGATCCGCCGGTGGCGCTGCTCCGGGTCGAGTTCGGCCCCGAGCACACCACCCGGCTGCGGTGGGGCTACCGGTACCGGATCGGCCGGCAGAGCTTCGACGTCGGCCCGCGGCCGGCGCCGGAGGATCCACCGGTCCGCGACGCGGTCGCCGAGACCGCCCTGCTCGACGGTCTGCCGCGGCAGCCCTGGGCGATCGCCACCGATCACCTGGAGCGGATCCGGCTGGTGCCGGAGACCAACCTGCGCGGCGCCGAATCGGCCGCCTTCGTCACCGACTGGCTGCCGGTGCTCCAGGGGTCGGACGGCGTCGAGGTCGAGCTCTCCGAGGCACCGCCCGACTACCGCCGGGCCACCTCGGCCCCGGTGGTCAGCGTGGCGATGACCGACGACCCCGGCAGCACCGACTGGTTCGACCTGGCGGTCACCATCGAGGTGGACGGCGAGCAGGTCGAGTTCCGCGAGCTGTTCGCCGCGCTGGCCCGGGGCGAGAGCCACCTGATCCTCGACTCCGGCACCTGGTTCAGCCTGGAGCGTCCCGAACTCGACCAGCTGCGCCGGATCATCGACGAGGCGCTGCTGTTGCAGCCGGACGGCGTTGGTGGCGGTATCCGGCTGCGCCGCGAGCACGCCGGGCTGTGGCAGGAACTGGTCGACCTGGGTGTGGTTGCCGAGCAGTCCCGTGCCTGGCAGCGGGCGGTCACCGCCCTGCTCGACACCGACGAACTGCCCGCCGTCGACGTCCCGGCCGGGCTGCAGGCCACGCTGCGCGGCTACCAGCTGACCGGCTACCGCTGGCTGCGCTACCTGTGGCAGGGCGGGCTGGGCGGCATCCTGGCCGACGACATGGGCCTGGGGAAAACACTGCAGGTGCTGTCGGCGGTGCTGGCTGCCGCCGAGGCCGGCGAGCTCACCGAGCCGGTGCTGGTGGTGGCCCCTACGTCTGTAGTGGGTACCTGGGCCAGCGAGGCGGCCCGGTTCGCCCCCGGGCTGCGGGTCCGGACCATCGAGGCCACCGCCGGCAAGCGCGCGTCCTCCCTGGCCGACCTGCGGCGGGACGCCGACCTGCTGGTCACCTCCTACACCCTGCTGCGGCTGGACGACGCCGACTACGCCCAGTACCCGTGGTCGGCGGTGGTGCTGGACGAGGCGCAGTTCGTGAAGAACCGGGCCACCCGGGCGTACAAGGCCGTCCGGCGGCTGTCGGCACCGGTCAAGCTGGCCGCCACCGGCACCCCGCTGGAGAACAACCTGATGGACCTGTGGTCGCTGCTGTCGATCACCGCGCCGGGGCTGTTCGCCGACCCGGAGGTGTTCGCCGAGCTGTACCGGCGTCCGATCGAGTCCGGCCACGATCCGGCGGCGCTGGCCCGGCTGCACCGCCGGGTCCGTCCGCTGATGCTGCGGCGCACCAAGCTGGCGGTCGCCCCCGAGCTGCCGCCCAAACAGGAGCAGATCCTCGAGGTGACGCTCAGCCCGGGGCATCGCCGGATCTACGACCGCCACCTGGCCGCCGAGCGGAAGCGGGTGCTGCGGCTGGTGGACGACCTGGACCGCAACCGGGTGGCTATCCTGCGTTCGCTCACCCTGCTGCGCCAGTTGAGCCTGTCGCCGGCGCTGGTGGAGGCCGGGGCGCCGGAGCAGTCGGCCAAGATCGACACCCTGGTCGAGCTGGTCACCGAGCTGGCGGCCGAGGGCCATCGGGCGCTGGTGTTCAGCCAGTTCACCGGCTTCCTGAAGCTGGTGCGCGACCGGCTGGACGCCGAACGGATCGGCTACGCCTACCTCGACGGCCGCACCCGGGACCGGCAGCGCCGGATCGCCGACTTCCGGGAGTCGGCCGACCCGGTCTTCCTGATCAGCCTGAAGGCCGGCGGTTTCGGGCTCACCCTCACCGAGGCCGACTACGTGTTCATCCTCGACCCGTGGTGGAACCCGGCCGCCGAGACCCAGGCGATCGACCGCACCCACCGGATCGGCCAGGACAAGCCGGTGATGGTCTACCGGCTGGTCAGCGCCGACACCGTGGAGGAGAAGGTGGTGGCGCTGCAGCAACGCAAGCGCGACCTGTTCGACCAGGTGATGGGCGGCGGCACCGACGCCCCGGCGCCGCTGACCGCCGCAGACATCCGGGGCCTGCTCGACCTCGGCTGAACCTGGCGCGCCCGGGTCGCCGCGAATCCGGCTTCTGGCCGATCGGCCGGCTCGGGCTGGCTAGACTGATCCGCGCTGGCCAGCTGACAGCGCCCCTGCGGTTCCGCACCGGTGCCGGCACGTGAAGGATGGATTTGATACATGGTTGACCTGAAGCGGCGCTCGGTGCTGATCGGACTGGCCGGAGCAGCCGGAGTGGCTGTCGTCGGGTGTTCCCCGGAGCAGCCTCCCTCGCCGTCGGAGTCGCCGACCTCGCCGGCGCCCACTCAGCCCAACTCGTCCGAGACGCCGACGCCGTCGCCCACCCCGACGGTCGACAGCACGCCCCGCTGGCCGCTGACCGGCGTGCCGCTCAAGGACGGCGAGGAGAAGAAGGCCGCCCACGCCGCGGTGGCGGTGAAGGTGCCGGTGGAGAAGCGGTCCTTCCCGCAGACCGGCGTCGACAAGGCCGACATCGTGTTCGTCCAGGCGCAGGGCAAGTCCTACGACATCACCCGGCTGTGCGCGATCTTCCACAGCAAGTTCCCCGACGAGGGCGCCAACCCGGTGCGCTCCACCCGTCCGGTGGACGTCGCCCTGCTGGCCCCGCTGAAGGGCGTGCTGGCCTGCACCGGGGCGGTGCCGTGGGTGCTGAAGTACGTCCGCAAGCACAAGAAGAACATCGAGCTGCGGGAGAAGTACGGCGACCGCACCGACCGCTGGAAGCTGTGGAACCCGGGCGGCTGGTGGAAGGGCGGCAACCTCTCCGACAAGTCGGTGGTGGCGATGCCCAAGGCGCTCTCCCGCGACGCCAAGATCGCCCCGGACGCGATCCCGCCGGTCTACCTGCAGTACGCCGCGCCGGGGGAGGAGCCCTCCACCGCCACCGGGACCGACGCCAAGCAGATCACGATCACCTACGCCGGCTCCGCCAAGGAGTACCACCGCTGGACCTGGGCCAAGGACGCCTGGAAGAAGTCGATCCGGTTCCAGGAGGGCAGCCAGTGGTTCGACTGGAAGGTGCGCAAGGGCGGCCAGGTCACCGCGCCCAACGTGCTGATCGTGCACTGCAAGTGGAAGATGGGCGTCCTCGAGGGCTACTCCGGCCACAAGGAGCCGATCTACTCGATGGTGGACGGCGGCGACAAGTTCCTCTACTTCCATGACGGCAAGTACGTCACCGGCACCTGGAAGAAGGGCAAGGTGACCGACCTGTTCGAGTTCACCCTGGACGACGGCACGCCGCTGAAGATGGCGCCCGGGCGCACCTGGATCGAACTGCCCAACAGCAACGACAAGGTCACCATCAAGTAGGGCGACCGGCTCGCCCCGCGCGGGGCTGGCGTCAGTCCAGGTCGGGCAGCGCCAGCCACTCCGACCAGCTGAGGTCGCGGCCGATGAACCGTGGCGCGCTGAACGGCCAGGCGGTCGCCACCCAGGCCGGCACCAGCGCGTCCAGGGCCGCCGCCACCGGGTGGCCGACGTACTCGTCGCGGACCCACCAGGAGAGTTCGGCGTCGGCGCCCACCTTCTCCGGCGGATCGAGGTAGACGCAGCCGATCAGCGTGCTCTCGTCCTGGTCGAACAGGGCGTAGTTGAAGGACTGGTGGGCCTCGATCTCGGCCTGGTGGCGGGCGAGGTCCTCCCGATCCTGCTCGGCCGTCATGTCGGCCGGCGGCCAGCCCCAGGCCTCGCCGTAGATCGACCACAACCGCTGCTGCGAACCCATCACCGCCGGCATGTCCAGTTCGACATCGTCGGCCCGGATCGGACGCAGGTGGTGCTCGGCGTCGACCTCCACCCGCAGCGGATGGACGAAGTCCTCAGGTAGCCACGCCATGGTTCCTCCCCGGTTTCGGGTCAGCCTGCCACCGCGGCGGCCGGCGCGCCACCCCCGCCGCGCCGGAGCCTACGGCGTGACGCTGAGCACGGCGACCGCCGCGCCGCGCAGCGCCTCCGGCACGGTGACCGTCCCGTCGGTGAGCTCGGCCGGTGCGCCGTCGGCCAGCCAGCTCACCCGGCCGGGCCGGGCCAGCTCCGGCGGCAGGTCGAGGCTGCCCGCGGCGGGATCGAGCAGGTGGACGTAGACCCGTCCGGCGCCGGCGGTGTAGGCCCGGGGGGCGCCGGAGGCTTCCCCGTTGCGCAGCCACGGCCGGGTGCCGAAGATGGCCTCGCCGTGGCGCCGCAGCCAGCCGCCCAGCTCACGCAGCGCCGTCAGCTGGAGTTCCGGGATGGTGCCGTCCGCCCGGGGGCCGACATTGAGCAGCAGGTTGCCGTTCTTGCTCACCACGTCGACCAGGTGCCGGATCAGCGCGGGGCCGGACAGGCTGTGACCGGCGTCCTCGGCCTGGTTGTAGCCGAACGACCGGCCCAGGCCGCGGGTTGATTCCCACACCCCGGGCTGGACGCCGTCGACGTCGAGGTACTCCCGGGTGGCGAAGTCGTGGAACGGCACCCCCCAGCGGTCGTTCACCACACCGTCGGGGAAGGCCTGGTAGTAGCGGTGCAGCAGGGCCGCGACCGCGTAGTCCTGCCGGCCCTTGCCGCCGTCCGGCCAGTCGATGTCGTTCCACAGCACGGCGGGGGAGAAGCGTTCGATCAGCTCCTCCAGTTGGGCGGCGGCGTAGCGGGAGAAGAACTCGTCCTGCCGCCGGTACTCGAACAGCTCGGTGTCGGACCGGATCGGCG
Source organism: Propionicimonas sp. (assembly GCA_049840415.1). Classification (GTDB taxonomy): domain Bacteria; phylum Actinomycetota; class Actinomycetes; order Propionibacteriales; family Propionibacteriaceae; genus Propionicimonas. The sequence goes on from JASGLB010000006.1 coordinate 39,817, forward strand.
GGAAGTCGCTGACATGCCAGTCCAGGGCACCGGAGAAGTAGACCCCGAACCGGGCGCCGGCCCGCAGCGTGGCGGCGTGCAGTTCGGCGATCAGGTCTCGGCGCGGGCCGCGGCGGACCGCGTTGAAGCCGGTGGTGGCGGTGTCCCACAGGCAGAAGCCGTCGTGGTGCTTGGTGGTCGGCACGATGTAGCGCGCCCCGGCGCCGACCAGCTCGTCCACCAGCGCCTGGGCGTCGAAAGCCTCGGCCTGCCACAGGTCGGCGAGGTCGTCGTAGCTGCAGCCGGTGCCGTACCGCTCCTGGTGGCGCTGCCAGGTCGGGCTGCCGGCGATCCGGACGGTGTTGCCGTACCACTCCGCGTAGCGGTGGTGGACGTACGGGTCCTGGTCCTCGGTGGCTGGCTCGACCGTCGCCCAGGCCGGCACCGAGTACAGCCCGTAGTGGATGAAGCAGCCGAACTTGGCGTCGCGGTACCACCGCGGCACCTCGCGCACCGGATAGTCGGGCGCGTCCACCCCCAGATCGGGGCCGGTGCGGTCATCGAAGGTGATCATGGCTTCCTTCAGCGTCGGGTGACCACGGCGGTCAGGTCGGGATCGGTGATGCCGGTGTCGAACGGGTAGACCCCGGGAGCGAGCCGGTGGTGCCCCAGCCGGAGCAGGTCCTGGTCGACGCCGCCGGGGGTCAGCGCCAGCGTCCAGTCGGCGGCCAGGTCGTACAGCTCGGGTTCGAGGTAGCCGATCTTGACCACCACCAGGTCAGCCGCGGCGGGGTCGAGCCCCAGCTGGGTGAAGTCCGCCAGCAGGTGGAAGGGCTTGCGGCGTTCAGTGACGATGGCGTGGACGCTGCCCGCCCGCAGCACCACCTGGGTGCCGGCCACCGGATCGCCGTGGGTCACCGAGAACACCTCGGCGGTGACGGTGACCGGGCCGCTGGGGCCGGCGTCCACCCGGCCGCCCAGCTGGACGGTCACGGTGGCGCCGACCCCGGCTTCCCCGGCCCGGGCGACGGCGGCCGGGTCGAAGATCGAGGCGTGGATCACGGTCCGGGAACCGTCAGCCAGGTCGGGACGGGCCAGCAGCTCGGCCAGCGACCAGGAGACGTCCCCGGCGCCGCCGGCGGTCGGGTTGTCGCCGGAGTCGGAGATCAGGTAGGGACGGGCGGCGCCCGGCGCCAGCGCGCGGTCCAGCGCCGCGGCAAAGCCGGCGGTGGGGCCGACGAAGACGAAGTCGGCCCGGGCCTGCCAGTAGCGCCGGGCCAGCTGCTCGGCGCGCTCGGCGATCAGCCGCGGGTCGTCCCCGGTCACCACGACGGCCGCCTGGCAACGGGGTTCGTCAGCCCAGGCGTAGCCAACCCACAGCGCGGCGTCCACCACGCCGGGCAGCTCGGCGGTCCGGGCCACCTCGGCGTAGAGCGAGCGCGCCGGCTCCAGCCGGGTACTGGTCTTCTCGCCGGGCAGCAGCACCGGGATCTGCCGCCAGGCCTTGAACGGCCGGCGGGCCTGCGGCTCCGCCCCGGTGGCGCCGCGCAGCCTGGCCAGCAGGTGGTGGACGGCGCGCTCCTTGGTGTTCAGCCAGTCCTCGTGCGGCGCCATCCGGTAGCAGGTGATCAGGTCGACCGCGTCCAGCAGTTCGCGGGAGACATTGCCGTGCAGATCCATTGAGCAGGACACCAGGGTGTCCGGCCCCAGCGCCTGCCGGACGGCGGTGGCCAGGTCGGCCTCGGCGTCCAGCAGGCCGACCACGCTCATCGCGCCGTGGATGTCGAAGAAGAAGCCGTCGAACGGCCCCTGCTCGGCGATCGCGGCGAGGATGGCGGCCTTCATCCGCTGGTAGGTGGCTGGGACGACCGCCCCGCCGGGCAGCGACCGGCCGTGGTACAGCGGCAGCCACTCCGCCGCCTCGCGCAGCTCCCGGCCGGGGTCGAGGAAGGGGTAGTAGCCGAGCAGTTCGTCGCCGGTGCGCAGGGCGAACGCCTCGTCCCCGGAGAGGTGGGGCGAGAAGGTGCTGGACTCGATCGAGATGCCGGCGATCCCGATCCGGGGACGCGCCAGGCCACCGGGGGCCAGCGGTGGCAGCGGCCCCATCCAGATCTCGCTCGCCGGCAGGTCGGGGCTGGTCATCGGACTCCTGTCCGGCTCGGTTCGGTCAGTTCGCGGACGATCGCCGCGGCGCCCAGCGCCACCGCGTCGCCGCCCAGCCGGCTGCGCTGCAGCCGCAGTTCCGCGCCGGAGACCGGAGGGTGTTCGGCCAGGGTGGCGGTCATCGCCGGTTCCAGCAGGTCCCAGGCCTGTGCCACCCCGCCACCGACCACGATGCTGGTCAGGTCCAGCAGCCCGGCGGTCGCGATGCCGGCCAGGGCGACCGCCTCACCCGCGCTGCGGAAGATGTCGGCCGCCGCCTTGTCGCCGGTCCGGGCGCGGGTCGCGACCTGTGCCGCGTCGAGTCCGGTGGCCCCGGTCGCCTCACCGTAGCGCACCGCGATGGCCGTCCCGGAGGCCAGGGTCTCCAGGTGACCCACCTGGCCGCAGGTGCACGGCCGGTCGCCGTAGCCCGGGATGTGGCCGATCTCGCCGGCCGAGCCGTGCGGGCCGTGCCGCAGCCGGCCGTCCAGCAGCAGCGCGCCGCCCACCCCGGTGCCCAGCATGATGCCCAGCACGTCGCTGCCGCCGGCGCCGAAGGCGACCTCGCCCAGCAGGAAGGCGTTCACGTCGTTGTCGACCCGGACCGGTACCCCCAGCCGCCGCTCCAGTTCGGTGGCCAGCGGGAAGCCGGTCCAGCCGGTGAAGGTGGCCGAGGATGCCTGCACCGTCCCCTGAACGTGGTCGATCACCCCGGCGGCGCCGGCGCCGACCGCCAGCAGCCGCACCCCGGCCTCCGCCGCCAGGCTGCTGGCCAGCCCGGCGGCGGCGTCCGCCATCGCGCCACCGCCGTCCCCGGCCGGGGCCGGCACCACCCCGCGGGCCAGCACCCGGGCGTCCGGATCGAGCAGCAGGGCGGAGATCTTCGTCCCCCCGATGTCGATCCCGGCGATCGCCAACGGGGGTCAGCGCTGTCTGGCATACCTCAGCGACCGCCCAGCCCGGCCATCGCGATGCCCTTGACCAGGTGCTTCTGCAGGGCGACCACCAGCGCCGTGGTCGGGATCATCGAGATGATCGCCGCCGCCATCTGCAGATCCCACCGGGTTCCGGTCAGCCCGGAGAAGCTCGCCAGGCCGATCGGCAGGGTGCCGCGGGCGTGCAGGTCGACGGTGACGATCAGCGGCCACAGGTAGCCGTTCCAGAAGGTCAGGAAGGTGAACACCGCCAGCACCGCGACCGCCGAGGTGGAGAGCGGCAGGATGATCCGGGCGAAGGTGCGGATCGGGCCGGCGCCGTCCACCCGGGCTGCCTCCTCCAGTTCGTAGGGGATGCCCCGGAAGAACTGCCGCATCAGGAAGGTGCCGAAGGCGCCGAAGGCGAACGGCAGCACCAGCGCGCGGTAGGTGTCGACCCAGCCGAACCACTGCATGACCTGGAACATCGGGATCACCAGCACCTCGGCCGGCACCATCAAGGTGGCCAGGAAGGCGATGAAGACCAGGTCGCGGCCCGGCCAGCGCAGCCGGCCGAAGGCGTAGCCGGCGGTGCAGGAGACGAACAGCACCACCAGGGTGCCGGCCACCGAGATGAACAGCGAGTTGCCGATGTAGGTCCAGAACGGCCCGTACTGGAACACCTCGGCGAAGTTCGACCAGCGCACCTCGGAGGCGATCAGCCGGGGCGGCATGGCGAACATCTCGCCGTTCGGCTTCAGCGCCGAGAAGAAGGCGTAGATCAGCGGCACCATGAAGATCAGCGCTGCCAGGTAGACCGTGACATGGGCCACGATCAGCCGGCCGCGGCTCTGCCCGCTGTGCGCGGAGCGGCCGCGGGAGTCGGCGATGACGTCAGTGCTCATAGTGCACCCACCTCTTCTGGGCCTGGAACTGGACGGCGGTGACCGCGATGATCAGGGCGAACAGGATCCAGGCGCCGGCTGCCGCCAGGCCGAGATCCTGGAACTTGAAGCCCTGGTTGTAGATCCACATCACCAGCGGCATGGTGGCGTTGCCCGGCCCGCCGCCGGTCAGCAGCTGGGGCTGCACGAAGACCTGCAGCGAGGTAATGATCGTCATGATGGCGGCGAAGAAGATCGACGGCGAGATCATCGGCAGCATGATGTTCCAGGTCAGTCGCATCCCGCCGGCACCGTCGATGGTGGCGGCCTCGAGCACGCTGTCCGGCAACTGCTCCAGGGCGGCGGAGAAGATCAGCATGTTGTAGCCCAGGCCCTGCCAGACGCTCATCACCACCACCATCGCCATCGCCCAGAACGGGTCGGCGAGAAAGTTCGGCAGTTGGATGCCGAACCAGCTGATCGCGATGCCGTTGAACAGCCCCTGCGGCTGCAGCAGCATCTTCCAGACCAGCACGTTGGCCACCATCGGGGTGACCACCGGAATGAAGAACAGCACCCGTAGCGCGCCGCGTCCCCGGATCCGGGCGCTCAGGCTGAGTGCCAGGGTGAGCGAGAGGACGAGGTTGAGCGGCACGTACAGGACGGTGAACACCAGCGAGTTGCGCAACGCGGGCAGGAAGTTCGGGTCGTCGAACAGCCGGCCGTAGTTGGCGACGCCGTTGAAGGTGCGGGCGCCGAAGGTCGGCCAGTCGAAGAAGCTCATCACGACGGAGAGCACGACCGGCACGATCGTGAACAGGGCCAGGCCCACCAGGGCTGGGGAGGCAAACCCCAGCGCCTGGCGGGACTCCATCCTGGCGAGCGCACTCCGGCGACGTCGGGTCGCGGTAGCGGTCATCGCTGCTGCTCCTGACCGATCAGCCGAACTGCTGCTGGGCGGTCTCCAGCACCTTGGTCATCGACTGCTGGCCGTTGTAGATGGCGACCAGTTCCGGCTGCACGTAGCTGCCGACCTTGGCCCAGTTGTCGCTGACCCGCTGGCCCTCCACCTGGGTGAAGGCGGACTCGAAGACCTGCTTGACCTGGTCGCGGTAGGCCGCGTCCAGCGACTCGAAGTACAGCGGCTGGCTCTCGGCCCGGGCGGGGTAGCTGCGGCCGGAGGAGGCGATGTAGTCCTGCGCGTCCTTGCTGAGCAGCGAGCCGAGCACCTTGAGCGCGGCGTCCTTGTTCTCGCAGGTCTTGGCGATGCCGAAGCCGGAGCCGAGCACCAGGCTCAGGTTGCCCTTGTCGCCCTTCGGCAGCGGGGCCAGGCCAGCCTTGAAGCCGGCGTCGTTGGTCAGGTAGCCGACCGCGTTCCAGGTGCCGTCCACCGCCATCGCGGCGTTCTCACCGGTGAACTGGTTCTCGCCCCAGCCGCCGTCGGAGGCGGAGGCGACCGGCGCGGCGACCTTCAGCTGGGTGACCAGGCCGGCATACCACTCGGCGGCGGCGACGAAGGCCGGGTCGGTGAGCTGGAGGGTGCCGTCGGCGCTGACCGGCTGGACGCCGGAGCGGGCGATCGGCAGCGCCTGCCACTGGAAGTCGCCCATCCCGATGCCGAAGCCGTACTTACCGTCCTTGGTGGCGGCCTTGGCGGTGGCCTCGAAGTCGTCGAAGGTCCAGTCCAGGGTGGGGACCGGGGCGCCGGCGGCCTTCAGCATGTCCTCGTTGTAGTAGGTCAGCATGGTGGCCACGTCGAACGGGACGGCGTAGGTCGAGCCCTTGTGCGCCAGGATCTCCATCGCTCCCGTCGCGAAGTCGCTCTCCGCCAGCCCCGCCTTGGTCAGGTCCTCCGGGGTCAGGGCGACGAAGCCCTCGGTGTAGCTGGCCAGCATGCCGGAGTTCATCCCGGTGACGCAGGCCATGTTGCCCGAGGCCATGTTGGTGGTCAGCTTGGTGAAGAAGTCACCCCAGGGAGCGGTCCGCAGCTCGATGGTGAGATCGGGGTTGGCCTTCTTGGCGACGTCGAGCTGGGCGTTGAGCGCCGCGATGTCGTCCTCGCTGCCGGCCCACATGTCAACCACGACGGTGGTGCTGCCGGAGTTGCCGCCGTCACCGCCGTTGGTTGGCGCCGGGCCGTTGCTACACGCTGTCAGAGCGAGCGCGGTCGCCGCTGCGACCGCCAGCCCGCCGATCCGGATGTTCTGCATGGGGGTTCTCCATCCCAGTTAGTGCGAGTATCGAACTAACTTAGTATTTGAATGCACATATCATGCCAACCCGGATTGGCCCTGGCCACCCTCTCGGGAGATGTTGCAAAACTGTAATAACCGGGTGATCCGCCAGATTCTGGCCGGATCGGCTAGCCTGGAGACTTCCTACGAGGCTGAAAGAAAGTAATGGCCGTTACCTCCACCACCGATCCGCACGATCGGCGGATTCTCGAACTCGTGATGCGGGGCGAGGCGACCTCCCGCAGCGCGCTGGCCGCCGAACTCGGGGTGGCGGCGTCCACCGTCGGCCTGCGGGTGCAGCGGTTGTTGGACGCGGACCTGCTGCGGGAGGAGGGGGTGGCCGCCTCCCGCGGGGGCCGGCCGGCGCGCATCCTGCGGGTGAACGACGGTGGCGGCGCGATCCTCACCGTCGATCTGGGCGGCAGCCACGCCCGGGTCGGACGGCACGCGCTGAGCGGCGCCCTGCAACAGGCGATCAGCGTGCCGGTGAGCCTGCCGGACGGGCCGGAGCGGACGCTGGAGATCGTCGGGCGGGCGCTGGCCGAGGCCGCCGGGGAGCGGACCATCCGGGCGATCGGGGTCAGCCTGCCGGGGCCGGTGGACATCGGGAAGGGGGCGGTCAAGCTGCCGTCCCGGATGCCCGGCTGGCCGAACTTCCGGGTGGGCCGGGCGCTGTCGGCGCGGTTCGGCGTCCCGGTGGTGGTGGACAACGACGCCAACCTGGCGGCGCTGGGCGAGCACCTCCACCACTTCGGGACGTCCCACCACAGCATCACCGTCAAGGCCGGCACCGCCATCGGCAGCGGCATCATCGTGGACGGCCGGATCCACCGTGGCGCCTCCTTCGCGGCCGGCGACATCTCCCACACCCGGATCGATCGGGCCGCCGACGTGCCGTGCAGTTGCGGCAACACCGGCTGCCTGGAGACCGTCGCCAGTGGCGCCGGGCTGGTGCGTCAACTGCGGTCGCAGGGGGTGGAGGTGGAGACCACCGCCGAGGTGCTCGCCCTGGCCCACGACGCCGACCCCCGCGCCACCCGGGTGGTGCGCGATGCCGGCAGGCTGCTGGGGGAGGTGCTCTCCGGGGTGGTGAACTTCTTCAACCCGCACGCGGTCTTCCTCACCGGCTCGATGAGCGCCTCGGAACCCTTCCTGGCCGCGGTCCGCAGCCGGGTCTACGAAGGCTGTCACCCGCTGGTGACCAGGAAGCTGCGGATCGAGGCCGCCCGCACCGGGCCGGACGCGATCCTGTTCGGCGCCGCCCGGCTGGTACTGGACGAGGTGCCGTTCAGCGCAGCCTGAACTCGATCACCGGCAGCCCGACCGCCGGTCGCGCCACCGGCAGGTGGACGGTCAGCGTCCCGGCCGGCTGGCCAACCGGGGTCAGGTGGGAGGGCTGCTGCTCCGGGTCGGTCACCGAGGTGCGCAGCCAGGATCCGTCGTGCAGGAAGCGGGTGTAGCTCACCCGTCCGGCCAAGCCAGGGCAGTGGACGAAGCCCAGCGGCCAGCGCAGCAGGTGCAGGTACAGCCGGTCTCCGCGTCGGGTGTAGACGCCCTCGCGGGGCGGGGTGAAGTCGGCGTGCCCAGCGCCGACGATCGCGCCGGAGTGCAGGTTCATCCACCGGCCGATCTCGGCCAGCGTCGCCCGGTCGTGCGGGGTGATCGCGCCGCGGCCGTCCGGGCCGATATTGAGCAGCATGTTGCCATCGCAGGAGACCGATTCGGCCAGCATGGCCAGCAGCAGGCCGGCCGGCTTGTAGTCGGTGTTGTCCCGGTGGTAGCCCCAGGAGCCGTTCATGGTCTGGCAGGCCTCCCAGGTCACCGGCCGGCCGGCGTGCTCCAGCGGCGCGGTGGGCTGGTACTGCTCGGGCGTGACGAAGTCGGCCGGGATGCCCAGCCGGTCGTTCACCAGCGCGGCCGGCTGCAGCTCGCGGCACAGCGCCAGCAGGCCGGCGGCGTCCCAGTCCTCGGCGGACTTGCCCGGCCAGCCCTCGGTGGCCTCCGGGTAGGTGTAGTCGAAGAACAGGTAGTCGATCGGGCCGTACCCGGTCAGCAGCTCGCGCACCTGACCGTGCAGGAAGGCGCGGTAGCGGGCGAGGTCGCGGCCCCGGTTCAGCTCGGCGGCGTCCGGGTGGTTGCGTAGCGGGTGCAGGCCGTCGATGGTGAAGTCGGGGTGATGCCAGTCGAGCAGGGAGTGGTAGAAGCCCACCTTCAGCCCCGCCGCCCGGACCGCGGTGACGAACTCCGCGACCAGATCCCGGCCGCAGGCCCGCGGGGCGGAGAAGTCGCTCAGCGCGGTGTCCCACAGGCTGAACCCCTCGTGGTGCTTGGTGGTCAGCACCACGTAGCCGGCGCCGGCGTCGACCGCCGCCGCGGCGATCTCCGCGGCGTCGAAGCGGTCGGGTTCGAAGTGGTCGAAGTAGACCTGGTACTGCTCGGGGCTCAGCTGCTCATAGGTCTGCACCCACTCGTGCCGGGCGGCTGTGCTGTACAGCCCGAAGTGGACGAACAGGCCGAACCTGGCCCGGTTGAACCATGACGTGGGCATGGCCTCTCCCTTCAACGGCTAGTGGGGGACGCGCAGGGCTTCCAGCATCGGGACCAGCTTGGCCTCGGTCTCGGCGTACTCCTCGGCCGGGTCCGACCCCGCCACGATGCCGCAGCCGGCGTACAACGTGATCGCCCGGTGATCGGAGGAGAGTTGGCCGCAGCGCAGCGCGATCGCGAACTCGCCATCGCCGGCGGCGTTCATCCAGCCCACCGGGCCGGAATAGCGGCCGCGGTCCAGCTGCTCGAGTTCGGCGATCGCCTGCCGGGCAGTCGGGGTGGGCGTCCCGCAGACCGCGGCGGACGGATGCAGCTCGGAGGCCAGCCGCAGCGCGCTGACGTCGCCGCGGGCCACCGCGGTCACGTCCGAGGCCAGGTGCAGCACGTTCGGCAACTCCAGGACGTACGGCGCGTCCGGCACGTTCATCCCCGAGCAGAACGGCGCCAGCGCGGCCGCGACCGACTCGACCGCCAGTTCGTGCTCGATCAGGTTCTTGCTGGAGCGGGCCAGCGCGTGGGCGAGCTTGAGATCCAGTTCCTCGGCCCCGGTTCGCCGAATCGTCCCGGCCAGCACCCGGGACATCGCCAGCCCGCCCTCCAGCCGGACCAGCATCTCCGGGGACGCGCCCACCAGGCCGTCCACGCAGTAGGTCCAGCAGTTCGGGTAGCGGTCGGCCAGCGCGCCGACCAGCCAGCGCGGGTCGATCGGCTGAGCGGCGGCCAGCTCGACGCCGCGGGCCAGCACCACCTTGCTCAGGCCGTTGCGCTCGATCCGGCCGACCGCCTCGGCGACGATCAGCTGCCACTGCTCGCGATCCAGGCTGCGGCCGCTGACGCCGGTCATCCGGGGCGGGTCGATCACCCCGCCGGCCTTCGTCGGAGCGGGGACGGCGGCCGGGTCGGCGGCGATCGTGGTCACCCAGGCCCGGCCGTGGCGGCGTCCCACCACCACCTGCGGCACCACCAGTATCGAAGGGGAGACGGTGTTTCCCGGATCGAACGGGAAGGACGCGAACACCACCGGCCCGCCCAGCCCGGGCAGCTCGCTCTCGACCGTCAGCCGGTCGCAGAACTCGCGCCACCAGGCGTCCGCCGTCGCCCAGTCGGCGCCCTCCAGCCGGGCGGCCTCGCCCAGCCCGATCATCCCGTCGCCGCGGCGCAGCCAGGCCAGCGAGGGCGCAGCGGGGAGAAAGGCCTCCAGCGGCCCGGGATCGTCGATCGCGATGGTATGGGCCCGCCAAGACGGCTGGGGCGGGAGATCGCGCACCACCGCAGGATAGACGAGCCACCCACCCCCCGCGAAAACCGCCACCCCCCTGTCCGCCACCCCACCGTCCGCCACCCCCTTTCCATGCCGAGGGCTTCCGTTAGCGCCGAGGGCTCCTGCCTGGGTGGGAGCCCTCGACGATAGCGGGAGCCCTCGATGGGTGGGCGGGCGAGGAGGGGGGTGGGGCGGAGGTGAGGGGTGGGGGAAAGGGGTGGGTTTATTGGGAGGTTTTGGTAGCGAAAATAGGGCCAAAATCGCCAAATGGCTCCGGGGGATGGTTTTCCCTAGGATGACGACGAGAGCGCGGAGTGAGCTTGCTCGTTCGTGCGCTGAGGAGGAAATCCAGGCCCAGTCATAGACTGGCTAGGCCAACTGTTCCAAGGAGCCGTAACCCATGCCCGACACCCAAGCCGACGTGATCGTCGTGGGGGCCGGGCCCGGCGGTTCCACCGCTGCCCGCTACCTGGCCGAACGCGGCCTGGAGGTGGCGCTGCTGGAGAAGAGCAGCTTCCCGCGGGAGAAGGTCTGCGGTGACGGTCTCACCCCGCGCGCGGTCAAGCAGTTGATCCGGCTCGGCATCGACACCAGCGACGAGACCCAGTGGATCCGCAACAAGGGCCTGCGGGTCTATGGCGGACGCACCGAGCCGTTCGTGCTGCGCTGGCCGGAACTGGCCGAGTTCCCGCCCTACGGGCTGGTCCGGGGCCGGGCCGACTTCGACAAGACCCTGGCCGACCACGCCGTCGCCGGCGGGGCGAAACTGCACGAGAACACCACCGTTACCGGCGCGGTGCTGGACGAGCGCACCGACCGGATCGTCGGCGTCACCACCAAGGACGGCCGCACCTTCACCGCCCCGGTGGTGATCGCCGCGGACGGCAACTCCTCCCGGCTGGCGCTGTCGATGGGGCTGGAGAAGCGCAAGGACCGCCCGATGGGGGTCGCGGTCCGCACCTACTTCGACAGCCCGCGGGGCGACGACGAGTACATGGAATCGCACCTGCAGTTGTGGGACGGCAAGCCGGGGGAGTCCAACCTGATGCCCGGCTACGGCTGGATCTTCGCGATGGGCAACGGCCGGGCCAATGTCGGCCTCGGCACGGTGAACTCGTCCGCCTCATCCACCAAGCAGAACTACCGCCAGATGTTCGCCACCTGGCTGGCCAACACCCCCGAGGAATGGGGCTTCACCCCGGAGAACCAGGTCGGCGGGATCGGCTCGGCCGCGCTGCCGATGAGCTTCAATCGGCAGCCCGCCTACAGCCGGGGGCTGATCCTGGTGGGCGATGCCGGCGGCATGGTCAGCCCGTTCAACGGGGAGGGGATCGGCTACGCGATGGAGGCGGCCGAGATGGCCGCCGACGCGATCACCGACGCCCACTTCCGTGGCTTCGGCACGGCCAGCGCCGAGCGCGCCCTGCAGGGGTACGTCACCCGGCTGAAGAGCGAGTGGGGCGGCTACTTCCGGCTCGGCCAGGTCTTCGTATCGCTGATCGAGCATCCCCAGGTGATGCACATCTGCACCAAGTACGGGCTGCCCCGGCCGGTGCTGATGCGCTTCACGATGAAGTTGCTCGCTCACCTGTACGACACGCGCGATGGTGATTGGATGGACAAGGTGCTCACCACGCTGACGAAGGTGGCACCCTCAGCATGAGCAGATTCGCAGGAGTTCCAGGAAGGTTGGGCTGTCGATGAGTCCCTACATCCCCATCCTCGGGATCATGGTGCTGGCGGGCGGCTTCCTCGCCGTCTCGGTGGTGCTCAGTTCGGTGCTCGGCCCGCGGCGGTACAACCGCGCCAAGTACGACTCCTACGAGTGCGGCATCGATCCGACGCCGGCGCCCGAGGGCGGCGGCCGGTTCCCGGTGAAGTACTACATCATCGCGATGCTGTTCATCGTCTTCGACATCGAGACCGTGTTCCTCTACCCGTGGGCGGTCGCCTTCGGGCAGCTCGGCTGGTTCGCGCTGATCGAGATGCTGCTGTTCATGGCCACCGTCTTCGTCGCCTACATCTACGTCTGGCGGCGCGGCGGCCTGGAGTGGGACTGAGGAGGGGTAGCCATGGCAGGCGGTATTGAGGACAAGATCCCCCAGGGTGTGGTGCTGACCACGCTGGAGGGCGTGTTCGGCTGGATGCGGCAGGCGTCCTTCTGGCCGGCCACCTTCGGCCTGGCCTGTTGCGCGATCGAGATGATGACCTACGGCGCGCCCCGGTTCGACGCCGGCCGCTGGGGCCAGGAGGTGTTCCGCGCCTCGCCGCGGCAGGCCGACCTGATGATCATCTCCGGCCGGGTCAGCCAGAAGATGGCGCCGGTGCTGCGCCAGGTGTACGACCAGATGCCGAACCCGAAGTGGGTGATGGCGATGGGCGTCTGCGCCTCCAGCGGCGGCATGTTCAACAACTACGCGATCGTGCAGGGCGGCGACCACCTGGTGCCGGTCGACATCTACGTCCCCGGCTGCCCGCCGCGGCCCGACATGCTGATCGACGCGATGTGGAAGCTGCGCAAGGACATCGTGATGAAGCGGCCGATGGCCGGCAATGAGATCGAGGCGCTGGAACGCGCCGAGCAGCTCGCCCTGGAGGCCCCGGCCACCCACGAGATGAAGGGTCTCCTGCGATGAGCGACAAGACCCCCGAGAAGCTGCCCGGCGAGGAGAAGACCGTCGATCAGCCGGTCACCGACCCGGAGGCCGCCCCCAAGGCCGGCCTGGAGCGGGAGGACGCCCAGCCGGGCGCCACCCCCGAGCCGGTCCAGCCCGACCCCGGTCCGCACCGGGAATGTGGAGCCAGGGCACCGGCGACACCTCCGGCTACGGCGGCATCGTCCGCGAGATCCCGTTCCCGCGGGCGTCCACCCCGCCGTTCGGCTCCTGGTACGACCAGGTGCACGACCGGCTCGCCACCCTGGTCGACGATCCCTTCGTCAAGGTCGTGGTCGACCGCGGCGAGATCACCTTCTACATCCCGCGGGAGAAGCTGGCCGAGTCGATGCGGCAGCTGCGGGACGACGCCCACCTGCGGTTCGAGCTGTGCGCCAGCGTCTCCGGCGTCCACTACCCGGCCGACGCCGGTGCCGAGCTGCACGTCGTCTACCACCTGGCCTCGCTCACCCACAATCGCCGGATCCGGGTGGAGACCAGCTGTCCGGAGTCCGACCCGCACGTTCCCAGCGTGGTGCCGACCTACCCGGCCGCCGACTGGCACGAGCGGGAGACCTGGGACATGTTCGGGATCGTCTTCGACGGTCACCCGCACCTCACCCGGATCCTGATGCCGGACGACTGGGCCGGCCACCCGCAGCGCAAGGACTACCCGCTGGGCGGGATCCCGATCGAGTACAAGGGCACCACGGTGCCGCCGGTCGACCAGCGCAGGAGCTACCGATGACCGCTTCGCAGACCGACTTCTACGCCAATCCCGGCGAGGAGACCGAGGGCACCGTCTACACCGCGATGGGCGGCGGCGACTTCGCCGACATCGCCGCCGAGCAGGCCGACCGCAATGACGAGACGCTGGTCATCAACATGGGCCCGCAGCACCCGTCCACCCACGGCGTGCTCCGGCTGATGGTGGAGTGCGACGGCGAGACGGTGAAGAGCATCCGTCCGGGCATCGGCTTCCTGCACACCGGTATCGAGAAGAACATGGAATACCGGACCTGGACCCAGGGCACCACCTTCGTCACCCGGATGGACTACGTCGCCCCGATCTTCAACGAGGTCGCCTACTGCCTGGCGGTCGAGCGGCTGCTCGGCATCGAGGACCAGATCCCGCAGCGCGCCCAGGACATCCGGGTGCTGATGATGGAGCTCAACCGGATCACCTCCCACCTGGTGGCGGTCGGCACCGGCGGGATGGAGATCGGCGCGCTGACCGTGATGACGATCGGCTTCCGCGAGCGCGAGATGGTGCTGGACTTCTTCGAGGCGGTCACCGGCCTGCGGATGAACCACGCCTACATCCGGCCCGGTGGCGTGCGCCAACGACCTGCCGGAGACCGGGATCGCCCAGCTGCGGGACGTGATCGACTGGCTGGAGAAGCACCTGCCGGAGTACGCCGCGTTCTGCAACGAGAACCCGATCTTCAAGGGCCGGATGTGCGGCATCGGCATCCAGGATCTTCGCGCCTGCCTGGCGATGGGCGTCACCGGCCCGGTGCTGCGCTCGGCCGGCTACCCGCTGGATCTGCGCAAGTCGCAGCCCTACTGCGGCTACGAGACCTACGACTTCGACGTGATCACCTGGGACACCGCCGACGCCTACGGCCGGTTCCGGGTGCGGCTGGACGAGATGTGGGAGAGCCTGAAGATCGTCAAGCAGTGCGCCGACCGGCTGGAGGCCTCCACCGGTGAGCCGGTGATGATCGACGACCCGAAGATCGCCTGGCCGGCCCAGCTGGCCACCGGCCCGGACGGCCAGGGCAACTCCCATGAGCACATCAAGCACATCATGGGCGAGTCGATGGAGGCCCTGATCCACCACTTCAAGCTGGTCACCGAGGGCTTCCGGGTGCCGGCCGGCCAGGCCTACGTCCCGATCGAGAGCCCGAAGGGCGAGATCGCCTGCCACGTCGTCTCCGACGGCGGCACCCGGCCGTTCCGGGTCCACATGCGCGACCCCGGGTTCAACCACCTGCAGTCAGTGCCGATCCAGTGCGAGGGCGGCATGCTGGCCGACGTCGTGGTGGCGATCGGTTCCCTCGATCCGGTGATGGGAGGCGTCGACCGATGAGCGGCCACGAGTTCCAGTCCTTCTTCCCCGAATCCGGGGAAGTCGACATGACCGATACCTCGACGAACATCGACGAGACCACGATGGCCGAGCTGCGCGAGCTCGCCGGTCGCTACCCGCAGCCGCGTTCGGCGCTGCTGCCGATGCTGCACCTGGTGCAGAGCGTGGACGGACGGGTGTCGCCGGCCGGTGTCGAGGCCTGCGCCGAGGTGCTGGGCATCACCACCGCCCAGGTCTCCGGGGTGGCGACCTTCTACACCATGTACCGCCGGCGTCCGGCCGGCAAGCACCACATCGGGGTCTGCACCACCGCGCTGTGCGCGGTGATGGGCGGCGACGCGCTGCTGGACAAGGTGGAGGAGAAGCTCGGCATCCACCCCGACGAGACCACCGCCGACGGCACCTTCAGCCTGGAGCGGATCGAGTGCAACGCCGCCTGCGACTTCGCGCCGGTGATGATGGTCAACTGGGAGTTCATGGACAACATGACCCCCGAGAAGGCCGAACAGCTGCTGGACGACCTCGCCGCCGGCAAGGACGTCAAGGCCAGCCGGGGCGCCACCATCACCTCCTGGCGGGAGGCCGAGCGGGTGCTGGCCGGCTTCTCCGACGGCCGGGCGGACGAGGGCCCGAGCGCGGGCGAGGCCTCGCTGCTCGGCAAGAGCATCGCCGACGCCAAGGGCTGGACCGCCCCGAAGCCGGAGGAGAGCGCAAGTGACCGACCTGCTGACCCCCGTCCTGTCGGCCAACTGGGGTACCGACAAGTCCTGGGACATCGCCGCCTACACCGCCGGCGGCGGCTACGCCGCGGTCGACAAGGCGCTTCGGCGATGACCCCCGACGAGGTCACCGAACTGGTCAAGGACCGCCGGCCTGCGCGGCCGCGGCGGCGCGGGCTTCCCGACCGGGATGAAGTGGAGCTTCGTCCCCAAGGACAACCCGAACCCGAAGTACCTGGTGGTCAACGCCGACGAGTCCGAGCCGGGCACCTGCAAGGACATCCCGCTGCTGATGGCCAACCCGCACGTGCTGGTCGAGGGCATGATCATCGCCTCCTACGCGATCGGCTGCCACACCGCCTTCGTCTACATCCGCGGCGAGGTGCTGCACGTGATCCGCCGGCTGCGGCACGCGGTCGAGCAGGCCTACGCGGCCGGTCACCTGGGCAAGAACATCCACGGCTCGGGCTTCGACCTCGACATCATCGTCCACGCCGGTGCCGGCGCCTACATCTGCGGCGAGGAGACCGCGCTGCTGGATTCCCTGGAGGGACGCCGCGGCCAGCCCCGGCTGCGTCCGCCGTTCCCCGCGGTGGCCGGCCTGTACGCCTCGCCGACGGTGATCAACAATGTCGAGTCGATCGCCTCGGTGCCCTGCATCGTCGCCAACGGCTCGGCCTGGTTCTCCTCGATGGGCACCGAGAAGTCCAAGGGCATGACGATCTACTCGCTGTCCGGCCACGTCGCCCGTCCCGGCCAGTTCGAGGCCCCGCTGGGCATCACGCTGCGCGAGCTGCTCGACCTCTCCGGCGGCATTCGCGCCGGGCACGAGCTGAAGTTCTGGACGCCGGGCGGCTCGTCCACCCCGATCCTGACCGGTGAGCACCTCGACGTCCCGCTGGACTACGAGGGGATGGCCTGGGTCGGCTGCATGCTGGGCACCAAGGCGCTGCAGATCTTCGACGAGACCGGGTCGGTGGTCCGGACCACGCTGCGCTGGGTGGAGTTCTACGAGCACGAGTCCTGTGGCAAGTGCACCCCCTGTCGGGAGGGTTCCTGGTGGCTGGTGCAGCTGCTGAAGAAGTTCGAGGACGGGGTCGCCGAGGAGGGCGACGTGGACAAGCTGCTGGATGTCTGCGACGACATCGGCGGCAAGTCCTTCTGCGCGCTGGCCGATGGCGCGGTCGCCTGTGTCACCTCGGCGGTCAAGCACTTCCGTCCGGAGTTCGAGGCGGGCTTCCACACCCCGGCCTACGAACTGTTCCCGTACGGAAGAAGTGCCCTGTTCGAGGTTGCTGCTGCGTTCGAATCCGAGGGGAGCCACGCATGAGCGTCATCACCAAACCCGGCGAAGCGGTGGCGCCGGTCGACACCGTCACGGTGACGATCGACGGCATCGAGGTGCAGGTGCCCAAGGGCACCCTGGCGATCCGGGCCGCGGAGATGATCGGGA
>JASGLB010000007.1:0-31675 GCA_049840415.1 Propionicimonas sp.
CTCGCTGGTCCCCGACTTCGATTCCCAGGCCTACCTGGACGCCGCCACCACCCTGCTGGCCGGCCTGGTCGCCCCGCCGCCGGAATGAGCCCGGGCAGCGTCCCGGCATCGCTCACCACCCGCCACGGACGTCTTCGCCCCCTCACCCCGCCTCCCTCACGACAGAAACCGGGATCCACAGACGGTTGGCGTGGATAATCCACGCGAGTCGCCTCTGCTCCCCGGTTTCTGTCAGTCGGGGGCGGTCGGGTTCGAGCCGCGCACGGCAGAACCGAGCCCACGGCGCGCCTGCGCCCGGCAACCGGGCGGCACGGGACGGCGGTCAGCACGGGAAAGGCCGATCCCGGTAGATTGACCGGCAGGAGGTTCGTCATGTTCGAGGTCATCTTCGTGGTGCTGACGGTCGGCCTGATGGTGTTCGCCTGGTGGTGGCTGAAGCGCCGCCGGGCCGAACTGCTGGAGACCTTCGGCGGTGAGGACGACGCCGAGGCGCCGCCTCAGCAGCTCACCCGCGACGCCCTGCTGAACCGGCCCCGGCAGTTCGACCCCACCGGCTGGGACGACAACCCGTCCACCACAGCCGCCACCACACCCCCGCGGCCGGCCGCGAGCCGGCCCGGTCTGGCCGCCCCGGACGACGAACCGGACGCGGCGCCGGTGTACTTCGACCGCGAGTTCCTCCAGCAGCGGCAGCGACTGCGCGACGCCGCCGGGGACGACGCGCCCCCGGCCCCCTGACTCCGCAACGCCCAGCCAACGAAAGGTTCTTTCACCATGACGCAGCCCCTTCGGGTCGGCATTCTCGGCGCGGCCCGGATCGCGGAACGGGCGGTGGTGATCCCCGCCCGGGCCAACGGCGCCCAGGTCGTGGCGGTCGCCGCCCGCGATCTCGCCCGCGCGCAGCGGTACGCCGGCACCCACAACATCCCCCGGGCGTACGGCAGCTACGAGGAGTTGCTCGCCGATCCGGAGATCGACCTGGTGTACAACCCCAGCCCGAACAGCGAGCACGTCCGCTGGACGCTGGCGGCGCTGCGGGCCGGCAAGCACGTCCTGTCGGAGAAGCCGTTCGCCGCCAACGCCGCCCAGGCCCGGCTGGTGGCGGCCGAGGTCGGCGACCGGTTGGTGTTCGAGGGCTTCCACCACCGCTACCACCCCGCTCACCGGCGGCTGATCGAACTGGTCGGCTCCGGCGCGATCGGCGAGGTCACCGGGCTGCGGGTGAACATGAAGTTCGACTGCGAGGACCTCGACGACATCCGCTGGTCGTGGCCGTTGGCGGGTGGCTCGCTGATGGATCTGGGCTGCTACCACCTGCACGTCGCCAAGGACGTCGCGGCCGCGCTGGGCGGCCGGCTCACCGTCCAGGGCTGCGCCGCCACCGCCAACCCGGCGGCCGATCCGCGAGTGGACGCCACCGCCCGGGTGACCGGGACGCTGCCCGGCGGGGGCAGCTTCGTGCTGGAATCCAGCCTGGAGGGGCCGGACGACCGTTCCGTGCTGGTGACCGGCACCCGGGGCACGATCCGGCAGCCGGAGTTCATCAATGTCACCGGCGACGACCGGCTGATCGTGACCATCGACGGCGTCGAGACCGTCGAACACCACGGCACCATCTCGACCTACACCCACCAGTTCGCCGCGGTCACCGCGACGATTCAGCAGGGCGTGCCGTTCCCCACCGACCTCGACAATGCGATCGCGATCATGGAGTTGGTCGACCAGTGCTACACCCTGGCCGGGCTGCCACTGCGGGAGTCGGAGCCGGTCGCCAGCTGAGCGGCAGAGATCCCCACCTCCAGCGCGTCCGGCGTAGTACTTTTTCGGCCAAAAGTTTCAAGAAGCCGAAAAAGTACTACGTCAGGCGGAGCGGTAGCGGCGACCGTCAGATGACGCCCTGGGCCACCATCGCGTCCGCCACCTTCACGAAGGCGGCGCAGTTGGCCCCGACCACGTAGTTGCCGGGCTGGCCGTAGCGCTCGGCGGCGGTGTAGGCAGCCTCGTGCATGTTGCACATGATCTGGTGCAGCTTGGCCTCGGAATCCTCGAAGCTCCACTTCTGCCGGGCCGCGTTCTGGCTCATCTCCAGCGCCGAGGTGGCCACGCCGCCGGCGTTGGCCGCCTTGCCGGGGGCGAACAGCACGCCGGCCTCGTGGAAGACGTCCACCGCCTCGGGCAGCGAGGGCATGTTGGCGCCCTCGGCCACCGCGATCACGCCGTTCCTCACCAGGGTCGCCGCGTCCTCGCCGTTCACCTCGTTCTGGGTGGCGCAGGGCAGCGCGATCTCGCCCGGCACCTCCCAGACCCGGCGGCCCGGGACGAACCTGGCGTTCGGACGGCGCTCGGCGTAGGCGGAGATCCGCAGCCGCTCGACCTCCTTGACCTGCTTCAGCAGTTCGACGTCCACCCCGTCCTCGTCCACCACGTAGCCGGACGAGTCGGAGGCGGTCAGCGGCAGCCCGCCCAACTGCAGGGTCTTCTCGATCGCGTAGATCGCGACATTGCCCGAGCCGGAGACCAGCACCCGGCGTCCCTCGATCGACTCGCCGCGGACGCCGAGCATCTCCTGGACGAAGAACACCACGCCGTAGCCGGTCGCCTCGGTGCGCACCTCGGCGCCGCCCCAGCCCGTCCCCTTGCCGGTGAACATGCCGGACTCGTGCCGGTTGGTGATCTTGCGGTACTGCCCGAACAGGTAGCCGATCTCGCGGGCGCCCACCCCGATGTCGCCGGCCGGGACGTCGGTGTGCTCGCCGAGGTGGCGGTACAGCTCGTTCATGAACGACTGGCAGAACCGCATGATCTCGCCGTCGCTGCGGCCGTGCGGGTCGAAGTCGGAGCCGCCCTTGCCACCGCCGATGCCCTGCGCGGTGAGCGCATTCTTGAAGATCTGCTCGAAGCCGAGGAATTTGATGATCGAGCTGTTCACCGAGGGGTGGAACCGCAGGCCGCCTTTGTACGGGCCGAGCACCGACGAGAACTGCACCCGATAGCCGCGCTGCACCCGCACTTCGCCGGAGTCGTCCACCCACGGCACCCGGAAGATGATCTGCCGCTCCGGCTCGACCAGCCGCTGCAGGATGCCGTCCTTGAGGTAGTCGGGTTCCTCGTTCAGCACCGGTACGACCGACTCCAGCACCTCGTGCACCGCCTGGTGGAACTCCAGGTCGCCGGGGTTACGGCGCAGCACGTCGGCGTAGGCGGCCTGCACCGCATCGGGCAGCTGCTCCAGGGCGAGCGAGGTGGTCATCGGCTTCCTTCCGGCACTGGCGGACCTTTCTGCGGCCCGGCGACCGTCGCTGGACCAAGGGCGAGTCTGTCACAGCGGCCCCCACGCTTCGGCAGCGGTCGCAGTTTCGGACGCCACCCACCAACCCCGGACATAAACCGGGAGGCAGCGGTGACTCGCGGGGATTATCCACGCGAGTGCCCGGATTCTCCCGGTTTGTGTCGGCCACCGGCTGGTCCGGTTCGTGATCGGGCGCGGAGTTCGAGATGATGAGAGCGCTGCCATTCACGGTTCCGTCGGCGCGGGACCGGCCGGGCGGCCACTACCCGAACGGAGCACCACCGCATGAGCCTGCCTGTCACCGACCGCGCCCGCGCCATCCGCGCTCGCAATGGCGACCTGGTGGTGTTCGCTGTCAACGGCTTCGCCTACGCCTCCTGGATGTCGCGCATCCCGGACGTCCGCGAGCTGCTCTCGCTGTCCCCGGCCTCGCTCAGCCTGCTGCTGCTGGCGGTCTCGGCCGGCTCGGTGCTGGGCCTGCCGACCGCCGGCCGGATCGCCCACCGGATCGGGGCGGCGAACACCGTCCGGATCGGGATGGTGCTGTTGCTGCCCGGCATCGTGTGGGCGGCGGTGGCCAGCCAGGCGCAGTTGCCGATCTACCTGGTGGCGCCGGGGCTGTTCCTGCTGGGGCTGGGCAGCGGCATCTGGGATGTCGCGCAGAACCTGGAGGGGACGATCATCGAGCAGGCGGTCGAGCGGGCGATCATGCCCTGGTTCCACGCCGGCTTCAGCGGCGGGACGGTGGTGGCCGCGCTGATCGGCGCCGGCATGACCGCGCTGCGGGTGCCGCTGGTGGTGCACATCGGCGCGGTGGCGGTGTTCTGCCTGATCGCTGCCGTCTGGGGCACCTCGCGGTTCCTGCCCGCCTTCGACGAGGGCCCGGCCGAGCCGGTCGCGGGAGCGCCGGCGGCCAGGTCGCGCTCGGCCTGGACGGAGCCCCGCACCCTGTTGATCGGCGTGCTGGTGCTGGCGGCGAGCTTCGCCGAGGGGACGGCCAACGACTGGCTGGCGGTCGCCTTCGTCGACGGCCATCAGCTCGACAAGGCGATGGGCGTGGTGGCGCTGGCGGTGTTCCTGTCGTTCATGACCGCCGGACGCATCCTGGGCACCGGTCTGCTGGACCGGTACGGCCGGGTGGCGGTGCTCCGGGTGATGTTCGGCGCGGCGATCGTCGGCTGCCTGCTGGTGGTCTTCGGCGGCCCGGTGCTGGCCTTCGTCGGCGCGGCGGTGTGGGGCGTGGGCGCCAGCCTGGGCTTCCCGGTCGGCATGTCGGCAGCGGCGGACGATCCGGCCCGCGCGCCGATGCGGATCAGCGTGGTCGCCACCATCGGCTACACCGCCTTCCTGGCCGGCCCGCCGCTGCTGGGCCTGCTCGGCGAGCAGTTCGGCATCCTGCGTTCCCTGCTGGTGGTGGGCGCGATCTCGGTCGCCGCCATCCTGCTGGTCCCGATCACCCGGCCAGCCAGCGCGACCACGCAGCGCTGACGATCCCGGGGCTCCAGGACTCCGGCCGGCTTCGGCGCCCGGGCCTCAGCGACCTCAGCTGAACAACGACTGGCCGATGTACTGGCCCTCGGCGACTCCCGGCGGCACCAGGAAGACCGAGGACGAGGTGGTCTTCAGGTACTCCACGAACATGTCGTCGCGGGCCATGTTCTGGTGCACCTTGGCGAACCGGTCGGGAGACTTCAGGAAGGCGACGAAGAACAGCCCGGCGTCCAGCCGTCCGGTGTCGTCGTTGCCGTCGACGAAGTTGTAGCCACGGCGCAGCATGGCGATCCCGCTGTTGTTGTCGGGGTGGGTGCGGAAGACATGCGAGCGCTGGTCGATCACCGGCTTGCCACGCTCGTCGGTGGCGGCGAAGTCGGGCGCGGTGAACTCCTCGCCGCCGGACAGCGGCGCGCCGCTGCGCTTCTCCCGGCCCAGCACCCGGTCCTGCTCCTGCAGTTGCAGGCCGTCCCACACCTCGATGGTCATCGAGATCCGCCGGGCCACCAGGTAGGAGCCGCCCCGCGACCAGGCCGGGCCGTCCGAGATCCAGACGTGCTCGGTCAGCCGGTCCGGCTCCTCGGCCTTGAGGTTGTTGGTGCCGTCCTTCTGGCCGAACAGATTGCGCGGCGTGGTCTGCGCGGTGGACGTCGACGACGTCCGGCCGAAGCCCAGCTGCGACCAGCGCAGCCGGGTCCGGCCGAAGCCGATCCGGGTGAGGTTGCGGATGGCGTGCACCGCCACCTGCGGGTCGTTGGCGCAGGCCTGGATGCACAGGTCGCCGCCGGAGCGGGCGCGGTCGATGAAGTCGTTGACCATCTTCGGCAGCGGCGCGAAGTCGGACGGCAGCTGCCCGGCCAGCCCGAACCGGTCCACCCCGTCGTCGGTGCGGAACAGCGACCGGCCGAAGCCGAAGGTCAGGGTGAGCCCGGACGGGCCCAGGTCGGCCGCCTCGCCGGTGTCGTCCGGCGGCAGGTAGGGACCACCGCCGAAGGCGCCCTTCGCGCTCACCTCCAGCCCCATCACCAGCCGGCTGGCGGCGTAGGTCCAGTCCTGCAGCAGCTCGATCAGGCCATCGCGCGACATGTCCTCGCGCAGGTCGTAGGCGGCGAAGTGCATCCGGTCCTGGGCGGGGGTGACGATGCCGCCCTGGTGCTCGCCGTAGAACGGGTACTCCAGGGTGTCGCTGAGCGCCGAGGTCTTGCTGGTGAAGGCCTGGGTGGCCAACCCGCCGCCCAGCGCGCCCACCGCCAGGCCGGCGCCACCGCTGAGCGCCAGCAGGCCGCGCCGGGAGAGCCCGTTGGGGCGTCCCGGCGCGGCCTGTGGCGCAGACTGCTCCGTCACGCTCCGGCGATCCCCAGCACAGCGTTGGTCAGCTTCGACAGCGGCTCGCGCAGCGCGTCGATCTGATCGGTCAGCTCACGCTGCTGATCCCGGTTGACGTCGGCGTAGCTGACGAAACCGGCATCCAGGCTGCCGTACTTGTCCAACAGTGCCTGCAGCTTGTCGAACTCACCGCTGATCTGGCCGACCAGGGTCTTGCCCTCGTCACTCTTCCGCTCGGCCACCGGGGCGACCAGGTCGAAGGCGATCCGGGCGCCCTGCAGGTTGGCCTGGAAGTCGTACAGGTCGGTGTGCGACCACCAGTCCTCCTCGCCGGTCACCTTGCCGACCGCGATCTCCTCCAGCAGGCCGGAGGCGCCGTTGGAGACGGTGGCGATGTCGAGGCCCTGGGTCTGGATGAAGTCCGCGGCGTGGACGGTGTCGTACAGCTTGGCGATGTCGGCCACCAGGGTGTCGGCGATCACCTTGCGCTGCTCGGTGGTGGAGGGCTCCCAGCCCTCCCAGGCGGAGGCGCCGTCGGGCTGCAGGGCTTCCTTGGCGGGCACCCAGAGATCCTTCTCCATCCGGTGGAAGCCGAGCCACTGGGTGAAGGTCGGGTCGTCGCCCTTGAGCTGGTCGGCCTCGGCCAGGTAGTCGATCTCGCGGTAGTCGATCCGGGGGTCGAGCACGCCCAGCGCCTCGGCGATCGGCTCGATCCGCTCGTAGTGGACGCGGGTGCTGGCGAACAGCTTACGGGCGGTCTCGTCGTCGCCGGCGGCGTAGGCCTTGGCCAGCTCGTCCACCTTGGGCTGCAGCTCGGCGACCTCGTTCTTGACGAAGTTGACGTAGTCGGTCACCGCCTGGGCGAACAGTTCCTGGTCCTCGCCGGAGAGCTCGATCGGATCGCCGGTCACGCTGAACGCGGTCTCCCCGACATTGGCGCCCCGCATGCCGGGCTTGCAGGCGGTGAAGTAGTCACCGGGCTGCAGCGCCACCGACAGCTCCGCGGACGAACCGGGAGCGATGTTCTCCTTCTCGGCGACGATCCGCAGGCCGTCCGAGCCGAGCAGGTAGAACTCGGTGATCTGGCCGCCCTCGTTGCTGATCTGGAAGGTGGTGTTGCCGCTCGGGGTGGTGTTGGCCGAGACGGTGCAGGCGGTGTCGGTGGAGGACACGGTCAGCACGCCGCTGGCGGCGGCGGTCGGGCTGCCGCTCGGCGCCTCGCTGGGGGCGCTGGGCGCGGGCTGGTTGGCCACGCAGCCGCTCAACGCCAGCGCGGCAGCGACCGCCAGGCCGGCGGGGACGGATGTTCTCATGCGGGAGTTTCCTCTCTTACTGATGGATCAGGGTGGCGGCAGCGTCCGGGGACGCGGCCGCGCCTGGGGGCACCGCAGGGTGCTTCGCCACTGCGGAATCGTCAGGTTCAGGGGTGGGGACGGCGGGTTCGGTGAGGTCGGCGGTGGCCGCGGCGGCCGCCTTGGCCGCGGCTGCCTGCTTCCGCTGGGCCCGGTTGCGCAGCGCGCCGGCGACGAACCGGGGCAGCACGATGGCCAGGTAGATCACCCAGGCGGTGACCTGCAGCCAGGACATCTGCGGGGTGAAGCCCACCACGCCCTTCAGCAGCGCGCCGGCGAAGCCGCTCGGGTCGATGCTGCCGGTGACGTCGAAGGCCCAGCCGAACGGGAAGGAGGCCATCCAGAACGGCCCGTCGGTGGGGCCGACCAGGACGTCCCCGGTGCGCATGTCGGTGGGGGTGATGGGGTGACCGGAGAACGGTCCGGGCAGGACGCCGGCCTCCTGCAGGTCGTGGATGCCGTAGGCCAGGATGCCGGCCGCGACGATCACCAGGAAGGTGCCCATCCAGGCGAAGAAGACGCCCAGGTTGAACCGCACCATGCCGCGGTACATCAGGTAGCCGATCACGATCGCCACCGCGATGCCGGTCAGCGCCCCCGCCAGCGCGGCTGGCTGCAGCGCCCAGCCCCACAGCAGCAGGGTGGTCTCGATGCCCTCGCGGCCGACCGAGACCAGGCCCAGCCAGAAGATCGACCAACCGGTGCCGACCGCCAGGGCGTGGGCGGCGCCCTCCTCGAGTTCGGCCTTCATCCGGCCGCCGACCCGCAGCATCCAGTAGACCATCCAGGTGATCATCCCGACCGCCACCAGCGACATGCCGCCGCCGATGATCTCCTGGGCCTGGAAGCTGAGCCGGTAGGCGCCGAAGGTGAACAACGCGCCCAGGCCCAGCGAGCCGGTGACCGCCAGCCCGACGCCCCACCACAGCTTGGCCAGCACGTCCGGGCGTCCGTGCTTGCGGAGGTACGCCACCAGGATGCCCACGATCAGGGCTGCTTCCAGCCCCTCGCGCAAGCCGATCAGAAAAGCGGCAAGGAACAACGTGGATCTCTCGGGTTTAGGTGAGGCTTACCTCAGGCATTTTCGCAACCCGACACTATTCAAAACGCCGTCACCCCGCAAGCCACGCACACCCCGTGAGACGGACCTCAGCGGACGCCGCGCAGCGGCAGGTCCTGGCGGTACTCCAGGCCGAGCCGGAGCGCGGTCTCGGCCTTGGCGAGTTCGGCACCGAGGTAGCCGGCGTGGCTGAGCTGGGAGATCAGCCGCTCGCGGAGCAGGCCGTGCAGGATCGCCTCGCCGCTGTGACCGCTGATCCGGTGGCCGGGGGTGTTGTCGGGCAGGTAGTGCAGCACCTCGATCCGCCGCGCGACCGGGTCGGTGGTGATCACGAAGAAGCCGTGCGGGTCATAGGCCAGCGGCTCGCGGGCACCGCCCGGGCGGACCACCGCGAAGCGATCCTCGCCGACGCCGGTCGCGCCGGACGCGAACGGCGCCACCGGCCGGGAGGCGAGTTCCTGGGCGCGTTCGCCGATCCTGGCCGGGTCGGTCTCCCCGATCAGGTCGATCAGGTCGACCTGGGCGCGGAAGGCATCGATCTGTTCCGGGGCGAGGTTGGTGAGCACCGGCAGGTGACCGCGGGCGCCGATGATCCGGCGGTCGGGGTCGACGCCCTCGGCGTGCAACTGGCGCAGCGCCTCGCCGGGGTGGAACACCGGGGAGTCCTTCCCGCACACCAGCAGTCGCCGGATGTGCGGGTTGGCGGTGACGTTGCGGACGATCTTCTCGATGCCGAGGTTCGGCACCACCACCCGGCCGGCGATCGCGACGCCGGGCAGCCGGGCGAGTTCCGGGTAGAGCTCGTCGCTGGTCAGGACGCAGATCGCCAGGCTGCCGGTGGGGTCGCCGACGGCATAGGCGCCGCTGGTGACCGGCCAGGGGGTCGGCCGACGCCGGAGCCGTTCCCGGATCGCGTCCATCCGGTGGAAGGCGCGGACGGCAACCGGGTTCGTCCCGTCCGCGCGGGCGGGCATCAGGTGGG
The DNA here is from genome assembly GCA_049840415.1 of Propionicimonas sp. GTDB lineage: Bacteria > Actinomycetota > Actinomycetes > Propionibacteriales > Propionibacteriaceae > Propionicimonas. Next base: position 9,501 of record JASGLB010000007.1, read on the forward strand.
CCAGCCCGCGCATGCCGCGCCGGATCAGGCTGTCGGAGGTGGGTTCGGGAAGGTCAGGCATGGCGCTCCCGGCGACGGTCGCGGCCCGGGATGAGCCGGGCCGAGTTGAGGATGAAGGCCGACTCGCTGCCGACGTGCACCGCCGCCGCCAGCAACGGCCCGAGCAGGCCGACCGCGGCCAGGGCCATGCCGACCAGGTCCACCGCGAGGGTGCCGGCGAAGTTGGTGAACACGATCCGCCGGGCGCGGTGGGCGGTCGCCACGGTGTCGGCCAGGTCGGTGAGGCTGGAGCTGATCAGCACCACGTCGGCGCTCTCCCGGGCGATGTGCGTGCCGGTGCCCATCGCGATGCCGACCTGGGCCGCCGCCAGCGCCGGGGCGTCGTTGATCCCGTCGCCGACCATGGCGACCCGGCGGCCGTCGGCCCGCAGTCGCTCGATCAGCCGCACCTTGTCGTCCGGCAGCAGCCCGGCGTGGACCTCGTCGATCCCCAGTTCACCGGCCACCGCGGCCGCCGTGGCCGGGTTGTCACCGCTCATCATCACGATCCGCAGGCCGAGCCGGCGCAGCCGGGCGACCGCCTCGCCGGCGGTGTCGCGGACGGTGTCGGTCAGCCTGATCGTGCCGGCGTGGACGTCGTCCAGGGCGACGTGGACGGCGGTGCCCACCACCGGCGCTCCGTCCGCGTCCCGCACCAGGGACGCGTTGCCGGCGGCGACCCGGCGGCCGCCGACCCGAGCGGTGACGCCGAGGCCGGGCTGGTAGTCGAAGTCGTCGGGAGGCGCCGGCCGGATGCCGCGCGCGGCGGCGTGACGGACGATCGCGCGTCCGATCGGGTGCTCGGAGAGAGACTCCGCCGAGGCCACCGCGGCCAGCAGGACGGTCTCGTCCACGCCGTCGACGGTAGCCACCGCGGTGACGGTGGGCTCGCCGTGGGTCAGCGTGCCGGTCTTGTCGAAGACCATCGTGTCGACCGCCGACAGTTCCTCCAGGTGCGTCCCGTCCTTCACGAAGGCACCCCGGCGCGCCACCCGGGCGATGGCGGCCAGCACCGCCAGCGGCGTCCCGGCCGCCACCCCGCAGGCTCCGGCCACGATCACCACCGAGATGGTGGCGGTCAGATCCCGGGTGATCAGGTAGGTGATCAGCGCGCCGCCGAGCGCGACATAGACCAGCCAGCCCGCCACCCGGTCGGCCAGCCGCTGGACCGGCGCCTCCGACTCCTGGGCTGCCCTGACCGCCGCCACGATCTGGCCGTAGGACGAGCTCTCGCCCACCTGCTCGGCCCGGATCACCAGCGCGCCGGTGCTGTTCACCGATCCGGCGAACACCGAGCCACCCGGCTCGACGTCCACCGGCAACGATTCCCCGGTGATCCGGGACTGGTCGAGGCTGGAGCGTCCCTCGACCACCACGCCGTCGACCGGGACCCGGCCGCCGGGGATCACCACCACCTGATCGCCGACCCGCACCCGATCGAGCTCGACCTCGCGCAGCCCGTCGCCGTCGCGGAGTTGGACGCGGGTCGGCAGGAAGCTCATCAGGTCGGTGAGCGCGTCCCGTCCGCGGTCCAGCGACAGGTCCTCCAGGATCTCGGCGGCCAGCACGAAGGCGGTGATCACCAGGGCTGTCACCCACTCCCCGATCAGCGCCGCCGCGACGATCGCGATCAGCATCGAGAGTTCCATGCTCATCCGCCGTGATCGGACGTCCTGCCAGGCCTCGAGCAGGATCGGCCAGCAGCCCACCGCCAGCCCGACGCCGGCCAGCGCCACCGAGAGCCACCCCGGGGCGGCCAGCCAGGAGGACACCCCGGCCAGCAGCGCCAGACCCGCCACCACCGCGACCCGGGCCAGGTCGCCGCGATCGATCCGGTGCCACAACGCGCCCAGGCTCTCCGGCTGGTAGGTGGCCAGCCGCCCGGCCTCGACGCCGGTGGTCACCGCTGCGCCCCGGCCGGGCTGGGCTCGGCCGCCGGACGATGGTGGCGTGGCCAGAAGTCGACCACGTGTTCGGCCTGGTACAGGGCCTGATGCACCAGTTCGCGGGCGTGCTCGTCGATCAGGCTGTAGAACACCCGGGTCCCTTCCTGCCGGGTCTGCACCACCTTTGCCCAGCGCAGCTTCGCCAGGTGCTGCGACACCGCTGCCGGAGCCTTCCCCACCTGCTCGGCCAACTCGTTCACCGACAGCTCGCCGGCCTCCAGGGCCAGCACGATCCGGATCCGGGTGGGATCCGACAACAGCGAGAACACCTCCGCGGCCAACTCGACGTAGTCGCTCTCCAGCTGCGCCGAATCCCGCGTATCTGCATGCATACGCAGATTATTGCAGAGCGGACGAGCGCCCGGAAGGGCCGTCCGCGGGCGGCCCTTCCGGGCGGATGTCAGGGCAGTTCGAAGGGGAGCGCCTGGCCGTCCAGCGCACGGCGGCAGTCGCAGCCGGCGGTGGCGTCCGGCTCGGGCGCGGGAAGCCCGGCGACCACGGTGCTGAGCAACGACTTCAGCCGCTCGATGTTCTGGCTGAAGACCTCCAGCACGGCGGTGTGGCTGACCGCCTCACCGGTGTCCACCCCGGCGTCGTGATCGGTCACCATGCAGATCGTGGTGAAGCACATCGCCAGTTCGCGGGCGATCGCGGCCTCGGGCATGCCGGTCATCCCGACCACGCTGCCACCGGCGGCGGCATGCCAGCGGGATTCGGCCTTGGTGGAGAACCGGGGGCCGTTGATCACCACCAGGGTGCCGCCGTCCACCACCGCCGGGTCGGCGGCGATCGCGGCCGAACGTCCGCGCGGGCAGTAGGGGTCGGCGAAGCCGACGTGCACCACCTTGCCCTTGGCGTCGTAGCAGGTGTGCTCGCGTCCCCAGGTCCGGTCGATCACCTGATCCGGCACCACGAACTCCCCCGGACGCAGGTCCGCCCGCAGCGAGCCGACCGCGCACGGTGCGATCACCTGCCGGACGCCGACGCTGCGCAACGCCCACAGGTTGGCCCGGTAGTTCACCTTGTGCGGCGGGAACTCGTGGCGGCGGCCGTGGCGCGGCAGGAAGGCGACCTCGCGTCCGGCCACCTCCCCCACCGTCACCGGCGCGCTGGGCGCCCCGAACGGGGTGGTCGCCGCGACCTGCCGCGCGCTGTTCAGGAACGAGTAGAACCCCGTGCCGCCGATGATCCCGATGTCTGCCACCATGGCTCAGCACTGTAGCGACGACCGCCCGCGGCAGCGTCTGAGCGGCCCCGATCTCGACCAGAAAAGACAGGTCGGCGGCACAGCGTGCCACCCGGTGGCGGCCGGCCAAATTGCGCTGACTTGCCCAGTTCCCTGACCTTCTCACATCAGTTAGGCTGGCCTCTGATTCCATCAAAGGCGGTGGTGACTGTTGGCTGACAACGCGATCAGTGCAGTGCTGGACGTCGATCAGATCCAGGTGGTACTGCAGGATTTCTCCGAAGCCACCGGGCTGGCGACGGTCGCGGCGGACGCCCGCGGCCTGCCGATCACCCCGGCCTGCGCGTTCACCGATTTCTGCCAGACGATGCGCTCCGACCCGCTGCGCAACCAGCTCTGTCACGGTTGCGACGCCCACGGCGGCCTGCAGTCGATGATCGAGGACGGACCTCGGGTCTACCGCTGCCACGCCGGCCTGGTGGATTTCTCGGTGCCGCTGACCGACGGCGACACCTACCTCGGCGCCATCCTCTGCGGCCAGGTGCGGGTGACCTCGCAGGAGCAGCCCGATTTCATCACCCGCCAGACTCCGTGGCGCGGCGAACGGCTGCTCGAGGAGCTCTACGACGAGGTGCCGGTTTCCAACCTGAGCCGGGTCGCGGCCGCGGCCAAGATGCTGCTCGGGCTCAGTTCGGGGATCGAGGGCCTGAAGCGCCGCCGCGGACGCCGGGAGCTTCCGGTCATCCAGCCGGCGCCGGCCCCCCGTCCGGTCGCGTCGGCCCGGCCGTCCGCCGCCCGGGTCCTGCACGACCACCTCGACGCCGAGGATCTGGCCGGCGGCTACGCCCAGCTCACCCGACTGCTCGACGAGATCTTCGACGGCCCCGGTGACCTGCGCGAAGCGCTCGCCGAGTTGGACGACCAGCTGATCGAGGTGGCCGCCGACTGCTCGCCCCGCGCGGTGCCCCACCTGACGGCCATGGTGAAGCGGCAGCGCACCCGGCGGACGTCCGCTCCCAGCCGCTACCAGACCCAGCTGTACTACGAGCGCATCCTGGCGATGGTGCTGGACGAGCTGCGCCGCTCCCGTCCGCATCGGCAGCGGGATCTGCGCGATCTGCTCAACGACATCGCGCGGCACCCCAACCGGGCGCTCTCCCTCACCGAGGCGGCGGCTGCCGCCCACTGGTCCCCCGGCCACCTCTCGAAGGTGTTCAAATCGGTCACCGGCTACACATTCGTGTCGTATGTCACGTTGTGGCGGCTCTCGCGGGCGCAGCTGATGTTAGCTTCCACGCAGATGCCGGTGCAGCAGATCGCCTCGGAGCTCGACTTCCAGCAGGTGAACTACTTCTCGCGGGTCTTCCGGTCCTATACCGGGGTCTCGCCCAGCGAATACCGGCGTCGCAGTGTTTCGCGCGAGGGGAGACCGGCCGGTGTTTCGCTTCCAACTCACCACCACGCTCTGCTACGGGCCTGATTCGCTCTCCGCGCTGCGGGAGCTCGCCGGGCGCCGGGTGCTGGTGGTGACGGACGCCTTCCTGGCGACCACCCCGCTGCTGGCGAAGGTGCGCGCCGAACTCGCCGGCGCCACCGTCGAGGTTTTCGACCAGGTGCAGCCCAACCCAGACATCGCCGCCGTGACCGCCGGGATGCGGGCCTTCCTGGCCTTCGACCCCGAGGCCATGGTGGCGGTCGGCGGCGGCTCGCCGATCGACACCGCCAAGGCGGTTCGCAAGCTCGCCATCGAGCAGGGGCACTTCCTGGCCGGCGGCTTCGTGGTGATCCCGACCACCAGCGGCTCCGGCTCCGAGGTGACCTCGTTCGCCGTGGTAACCGACCCGCACAGCCACGCCAAACTGCCGCTGACTTCGCCGGATATGCTGCCCGAGATGGCCATCCTCGACCCCGAGGCGGTCCGCACCGCGCCCCCGAAGCTCACCGCCGACTCCGGCATGGACGCGGTCAGCCACGCCATCGAGGCCTACGTCGCCACCGGTCACAACGACTTCTCCGACGCGCTGGCCGAGAAGGCGCTGCGGATCGCCGACACCTACCTGGTGCGCAGCTACCGCGACAACTCCGACCTCAAGGCTCGCGAGCACCAGCACACCGGGGCGACCATGGCCGGGATAGCCTTCCAGAACGCCGGGCTGGGCATCGTCCACGGCCTGTCGCACGCCATCGGCGGCAGCTTCCCGGTCGCCCACGGCCGGCTGAACGGCATCCTGCTGCCGCACGTCATCGCCTACAACTGCGGCGATCTGGGCTACGGCGCCGGCCCGGTCTCCAAGCTGGTCCGCCGCTACGTCACACTGTCGAAGGCGACCGGGCTGTCGGCGTCCACCGAGCGGAACCAGGTGCGGGCGCTGATCGGTTGGGCGGCGAAGCTGCGCCGGGAGCTCGACATGCCCGCCACGGTCACCGAGGCCGGCGTGGACAAGGCCGCATTCCTGGCTGCCGTCCCGGCGCTGGCCGAGACCGCGATGGCCGACTTCTGCACCTCCGGCAACCCGGTGGAACCCACCGAGGCAGACCTGGCCCGCATCCTCCGCCAACTGGTCTGAGCCCTCGCCGGCCTACACCGTGAGTTTGTCCACCGAACATGGTGCACAAACTCACAGCTAAGCGGTGCGGCGCGGTCGGCAGCGCGGGCAGTGGTGCGGACGGCCGGACCAGCCTTGCTGGTGCAGGACGGCGACGACCTCCCGCATCACCTGACAGGGACGGACGGCCACCGGCGCCCACACGTAGCGCAGCGTGCGCTGCACGAGCACCTCATGCTGATTGTCCCGGTCCAGGTCGCGCCAGGCAGCGACCCCCTCGTGGTAGGGGCGGCCGTCCAACTCGACGATCACGCCGTACTCCTCGTACCAGACGTCGGTCCGCTTCTCCCCCGGGCCTTGCTGCCGCTTGGACCGCGGCAGTCCGTGAGCCCGTTCCACGTCCCTCAGATAGCGCCACTCCAGAGCACTTCGGACGCCCGCGGCGCCACCATCGACGATCTCGGTCAGCAGCGCGCGGCAGGGATGGCGCTCCACGGCCGCGAGCACACCCATGATGGTGTTGGGCATGGCCAGGCCACGTCCGATCGCGGTGGACACCAGGGCTGCCAACTCGTCCATGCTGAGTTCCCCGGCCAGATCCACCACGGTTCGCGCAGCTGGGGTTCGTCGCGGCGATCCGACACCTTGCCGGGCGCCCCTGATGAACCGCCAACGTCGGTCCCGGCGGATCTGCGCATCGGGACCAACGAACACCGTGACCTGCTGCGGCGGTTCCCTGATCAGCCCGGACAGGTAGGCCGCCGCCGACCTTCCCAACACCGCATCCCGCCCGCCGAGCAGGATTCCGGCCCAGGCCTGCTGCCGCCAACCCCCGTCACCCAGGGCATAGATGCCGCGGGCGATCGGAGTCAGCCGCCGGTCGGCAAGCCAACGTCCGATCACCCGGTCGCTGCCGAAGGCCAGCACCTGCTGCCGCGTCACCGCGAGCGCCTGCCGTTGGGCGAGTCGTTCCAGTGCTTCCGGGAAGGTCGTCCGAGGTCTCATGCCCCGCACTCTGGCCAGCTCCATCCCAACTGCGCCAAGAACTTCAGCCACCTGTGGACAACTCTCCCCATCACGGCACTATCCACACCCCCGCCGCCGCGGATCACTGCGACTTTGTGCACCATGTTCGGTGCACAAACTTGGAGCCAAGCGGGCGTGGGGTCAGGAGAGGCGGGCGGTGAGCTCCTCGATGCCTTCGCCGGTGACGGAGGAGACCTGGTACACCTCGGTCACGCCGGCGAGGTTCAGGTAGGCCCCGGCCTGGTGGATCTGCTGGCGGTCGGCCAGGTCGGTCTTGGTGACCACGCCGATCGCCGGCGGCATGAAGAAGGTGGTGAAGCCGGGCGGGAACTTCGCCTCCCCCACCGTGGCCGAGGCCAGCATCACCACCAGGTCGACGTCGAAGGACGCCAGCTGCAGGGCGTGCTTGTAGAACGGCAGCTCGAGGTACTCGCCGGGGGTGTCGACGGTCTTGCCGTGGGTGTAGATCGTCTCGGTCTTGGCGTAGCTCAGCGCCACCCCGTGCAGCCGTTGCATCAGCGTGGTCTTGCCACAGCCCACCGAGCCGACCAGCAGGATCCGCTTCACGTTCTGGTCAGTGGCGGACGGGCGAAGCCCAACTGCTCGCACAGCACGTTCACGACGTTCTCGATCGCCGACTCGACATCGGTCAGCGGGCCGATCACCACCAGCGAGCCGGAGAACCGGTCAACGAAGCCCAGTTGCACCGAGGCGGCCTTGGTGGCGATGTCGGCGGCGATGATCGAGGCCTCGCTCGGAGTGATGGTGAGCACGCCCAGGGCGCCGGCCTGCGGCGGCAACCCGACCTTGGCGAACAGCTGCTCCTCGGGGTTCGCCACCACGTGGGCCAGGGTCACCTGTTTGCCCGGGACGAACTCCTGGATGATCCGCTGCTTCTCTTCCATCCCTGCCTCTCACACCGACTCGGCGACCGGCCGGAATCGGCATCAGTTCACCCCATCCTGCGGAGCCCGCGAGGCCGCTGTCAACCAACTTGCCGCCCCCGTGCAGATACCCGCCGAAGCTGCACTTTTTGGTGCTCCGAGTTGCATTTTTTGGTGACGCGAGGGTTCCGAATTGGCGAGAAAGTGGTCGCTGACCAGCCGATTCGTGCGGACGCTTCGCCGTAGCCTCAAACCGAGCGCCGGCCGGGACTGAGCCCGGCGGCCACCGACCCAACGAAGGAGTCAGGAATGCAAGAAGCCCTCGGAATGGTGGAGACGAAGGGTTTCGTCGCTGCCGTGGAGGCCGCTGACGCGATGGTCAAGTCGGCCAATGTCGTCCTGATCGGAAGCCAGCGTGTCGGTTCCGGTCTGGTCACCGTGCTGGTTCGCGGCGATGTGGGTGCGGTCAAGGCCGCCACCGATGCCGGTGCCGTCGCCGCCCAGAACGTCGGCGAGCTGGTGAGCGTCCATGTCATCCCGCGCCCGCACAACGACGTGGAGAAGATCCTCCCGCCGGCCACGAAGTGAGGTTGTGAACACCCATGGCAAGTGAGGAACTGGTCGACCAGATCATGGCGGCCGTGATGAAGAAGATCGACGGCGGCCCCGCGGCTGCCGCCCCCGCTGCGACCCCGGCTCCGGCCGGCGCCCGTCCGGCGAGCACCGAGTTCGTCGGTGCCAGCCCGATCGGCGACACGATCGGCCTGGTCATCGCCAATGTCGATCCGCAGATCCACGAGCTGATGAAGATCGATCCGAAGTACAAGTCGATCGGCATCGTCGGCGCCCGCACCGGCGCCGGCCCGCACATCTTCGCCGCCGACGAGGCGGTGAAGGCGACCAACACCGAGATCCTGACCATCGAGCTCCCCCGCGACACCAAGGGTGGCGCCGGGCACGGTTCGTTGATCATCTTCGGCGCGCTGGACGTCTCCGACGCCCGTCGCGCGGTCGAGGTCACCCTGAGCGAGATCGAGCGGACCTTCGGCGATGTCTACGCCAACGACGCCGGGCACCTGGAGTTCCAGTACACCGCCCGCGCTTCGCACGCCCTGAACAAGGCCTTCGGCGCCCCGCTGGGCAAGGCCTTCGGCATCACCGTCGGCGCGCCGGCGGCGATCGGCGTGGTGCTCGCGGACACCGCGGTCAAGGCGTCCACCATCGACGTGGTCGGCTACTCCAGCCCCGCGGCCGGCACCAGCTTCTCCAACGAGGTCATCTCGACCTTCAGCGGCGACTCCGGTGCGGTCCGCCAGGCGATCGTCGCCGCCCGCGAGGTCGGACGGCAGCTTCTGGGCTCGCTGGGCAGCTACCCGGAGTCGGCGACCACTCCCTACATCTGAGACGAGGCTGGTTCGTGAAGAGCAAGCGTTTCGAGGCGCTCGACGCCCGTCCGGTGAACCAGGACGGCTACGTCACCGAGTGGCCGGAGGTGGGGCTGATCGCCATGAACAGCCCCAATGACCCTAAGCCGTCGATCCGGATCGAGAACGGCGTGGTGGTCGAGCTGGACGGCAAGCCGCGCGCCGAGTTCGACATGATCGACTCGTTCATCGCCAACTACGGCATCCGGCTGGACAATGCCGAAGCCGTCAACGCGATGGACTCCCTCGACCTGGCGCGGATGTTGTGCGACATCAACGTGCCGCGGGCCGAGGTGGTCAAGCTGACCACGGCGATGACCCCGGCGAAGATCACCGAGGTCGTCGGCAAGATGACCGTGCTGGAAATGATGATGGCCGCCACCAAGATGCGGTCCCGGATGACCCCGGCCAACCAGTGCCACGTCACCAACCTGAAGGACAACCCGGTCCAGATCGCGGCAGACGCCGCCGAGGCTGCGCTGCGCGGCTTCGCCGAGCAGGAGACCACGGTCGGCATCGCCCGCTACGCACCGTTCAACGCGATCGCGATCATGGTCGGTGCGCAGACCGGACGTCCTGGCATCCTCACCCAGTGCGCGGTCGAGGAGGCCACCGAGCTGGAACTGGGCATGCGCGGCTTCACCGCGTACGCCGAGACGGTGTCGGTCTACGGCACCGAACCGGTGTTCATGGACGGTGACGACACCCCGTGGTCGAAGGCGTTCCTGGCTTCCTGCTACGCCTCGCGTGGCCTGAAGATGCGGTTCACCTCGGGCACCGGCTCCGAGGTTCAGATGGGCTACGCCGAGGGCAAGTCCATGCTGTACCTGGAGGCCCGCTGCATCTACATCACCAAGGCGGCCGGCTCCCAGGGCATCCAGAACGGCTCGGTCTCCTGCGTGGGCGTGCCCGCGGCGGTGCCCGGCGGTATCCGGGCGATCCTGGCGGAGAACCTGATCGCCATGTCGCTCGACCTGGAGTGCGCGTCGTCCAACGACCAGACCTTCACCCACTCGGATCTGCGACGGGTGGCCCGGTCGCTGATGCAGTTCGTGCCCGGCACCGACTTCATCTGCTCCGGCTACTCGGCGACGCCGAACTACGACAACATGTTCGCCGGCTCCAACTGGGACGCCGACGACTTCGACGACTGGCTGGTCATCCAGCGCGACCTCAAGGTCGACGGTGGCCTGGTCCCCGTCCTCGAAGACGAAGTCGTCCGGGTTCGGAACAAGGCCGCCAAGGCGATCCAGGCTCTCTTCCGGGAGTTCGGGCTCACCGAGGTGACCGACGCCGAGGTCGAGGCCGCCACCTACGCCCGCGGGTCGCAGGACATGCCGGCGCGCAACGTGGTGGAGGACCTGAAGGCCACCGAGCAGGTGATGAAGCGCGGTCTGACCGGCGTGGACATCGTCAAGGCGCTGGCCAAGGGAGGCTTCGAGGACGTCGCCGAAGCGGTGTACGGCATCCAGAAGCAGAAGGTGTCGGGTGACTACCTGCACACCTCGGCGATTCTCACCGACAAGTTCGAGGTGATCAGCGCGGTCAACCAGCCCAACGACTACCGCGGGCCGCAGACCGGTTACCAGATCACGGACGAGAAGTGGGCGCAGCTGCAGAACATCCGCCAGGCGATCAGCCCCGAGAGCATCTGAGGCCGACATGGACGAGAAGACGCTACGCACCATCATCGACGAGGTGCTGAAGGAAATGGGACAGGGGGGCGTGGCGCTCGCCACGGCGCCCCTTCCCCAGACCCCGATCCCGCAGGACGCGGCGGGCAAGCTGGTGATCAGCGAGGCCGGGCCGGCCGAACGGGGAACCAACCCCCGCGAGGTCGTCATCGCTCTCGCGCCGGCCTTCGGCGGACGGCGGAACAAGACGATCATCGACATCCCGCACGATGAGGTGATCCGCGAGCTCTGCGCCGGCATCGAGGAGGAGGGCCTCAGCTACCGCTTCATCCGGGTGTTCCGCACCTCGGACGTGGGCTTCATCGCCCACGAGGCGGCCAAGCTGTCGGGTTCGGGGATCGGCATCGGCATCCAGTCCCGCGGCACCACGGTGATCCATCAACGGGATCTGCCGCCGCTGTCGAACCTGGAGCTGTTCAGCCAGTCCCCGCTGATCGACCTGGACACCTTCCGGGCGATCGGCAAGAACGCGGCGAAGTACGCCAAGGGCGAGTCTCCCGAGCCTGTCCCGGTGCGCAACGACCAGATGGCCCGGCCGAAGTACCAGGCGATCGCGGCGCTGCTGCACATCAAGGAAACCGAACTGTGCGACCCGAACAAGAAGGTCCAGCAGCTCAAGGTCGAGTACCGGTAGGAGGAACGATGGATTCCGAAGAACTGATTCGGCAGATCATGGCCGAGGTGATGGCGAACCTGAACTCCGACACCGTTGCCTTCGCCAAGAAGTCCGCCCCCGCGGCCAACGGCTCCCGGACCGACCGGAGCCAGTACCCGCTGGCCGAGAAGGTGCCCGAGAAGGTGAAGTCGGCCACCGGCAAGCCGCTGACCGAGTTCAGCCTGCAGAAGGTGCTCAGCGGCGAACTCACCGCCGCGGACTTCCGGATCGCTCCGGAGACCCTGGAGATGCAGGCCCAGGTGGCCGAGTCGGTGGACCGCGAGGCCCTGGCCCGCAATATGCGGCGGGCGGCTGAGTTGATCCCGGTGCCGGACGCCCGGCTGCTGGAGATCTACAACGCGCTGCGGCCCTACCGCTCGACCAAGGCCGAGCTCTACGGCATCGCCGAAGAGCTGGAGTCGAAGTACCACTGCACGGTCAACGCGGCCTTCATCCGGGAAGCCGCCGACGTCTACGAGCAGCGCGGACGGCTGCGGGTCGACTGAGACCGACAACGGGTGAGGGTCATGGGACTGATCGCAGGCATCGACATCGGGAATGCCACCACCGAGGTGGCGCTGGCTCAGGCCGGCGCCACCCCGGCGTTCCTGTCGTCCGCCATCGTGCCCACCACCGGCATCAAGGGCACCGCCGCGAACATCAACGGCGTGTTCCAGGCCCTCACCCAGGCGCTGGAGGCAGCCGGCGCCACCATGGCCGACCTGGAGCGGATCCAGATCAACGAGGCCGCCCCGGTGATCGGCGACGTCGCGATGGAGACGATCTCCGAGACCATCATCACCGAGTCCACCATGATCGGGCACAACCCGACCACCCCCGGCGGGCTCGGCATCGGCGTCGGCCTCACCATCCGGCTGGAGGAGCTGCCCAGAGCCCACGCCGACACCGACTACATCGTGGTGGCCGACCGCTCGCACCGGTTCGACCAGGTCGCCGCCGCCATCAACGCCTCCCCCGCCCGGGTGACCGGCATCATCCTGCAGCGCGACGACGGCGTCCTGGTGCACAACCGGCTGCAGCACAAGATCCCGATCGTGGACGAGGTCAGCCTGATCGACAAGGTCCCGCTCGGAATGAAGGCGGCGATCGAGGTCGCCGAGGTGGGCCGGATCATCGAGACCCTGGCCAACCCCTACGGCATCGCGACGCTGTTCGAGCTCAGCCCGGACGAGACCGCGGCCGTGGTGCCGATGGCCCGCTCGCTGGTCGGCAACCGCTCGGCGGTGGTGATCAAGACCCCGAAGGGCGACGTCACCGAGCGTCGGATCCCGGCCGGCTCGCTGCAGTTCATCGGCGAACGCACCGCCGAGGTGGACGTCGACGCCGGCGCCGAGGAGATCATGCGGGTGGCCGGCACGGTCGGCGAGATCAGCAATATCCGCGGCGAGCCCGGCACCAACATCGGCGGCATGATGGAGAAGGTCCGCGTCGTGATGGGCCGGCTCACCGACCGGGAACCGTCCGGCATCGAGGTCACCGACCTGCTGGCGGTGGACACCCAGGTGCCGCAGCAGGTCACCGGCGGTCTGGCCGGCGAGTTCTCGCTGGAGGCCGCGGTCGGGATCGCCGCCATGGTGCGCGCCGACCGGCTGCAGATGCAGCGGATCGCCCACGACATGACCGAGCAGTTCGGCGTCCAGGTCGAGGTCGGCGGGGTGGAGGCCGACATGGCCGTCCGCGGCGCGCTGACCACCCCCGGCTCGTCGGTGCCGATCGCCATCCTCGACATCGGGGCCGGCTCGACCGACGCCTCGGTGATGCGCGCCGACGGCAGCACCCGCTCGATCCACCTGGCCGGCGCCGGCAACATGGTCACCCTGCTGATCCAGTCCGAACTCGGGCTGGAATCGCCCGAACTGGCCGAGGCGGTGAAGCGCTACCCGCTGGCCCGGGGCGAGACCCTGTTCAACATCCGGCACGAGGACGGCACCGCCCAGTTCTTCGACGAGCCGCTGCCGCCGCACGTCTTCGCCCGCACCGTGGTGCTGCACCCCGAAGAGGGGATGATCCCGCTGCCCCTGAAGCAGCCGCTGGAGCTGATCCGGCAGATCCGGATCCGGGCCAAGGAGCGGGTGTTCGTCACCAACGCGCTGCGCGCGCTGCGCTACGTCAGCCCGACCAGCAACGTCCGCGACATCGCCCACGTGGTGCTGGTCGGCGGGTCGGCGCTCGACTTCGAGATCCCGCAGCTGGTCACCCGGGCGCTGGCCGAGTACCGGGTGGTGGCCGGACGGGCGAACATCCGCGGCAGCCAGGGCCCCCGCAACGCGGTGGCCACCGGGCTGGTGCTCGCCTGGGGGTCGCGATGAAGCCGGAACGTCCCACCATCCGGGTGCGGCTCAACGATCGACTCCCCGAGGAGTCGATCACCGACCTGCTGCTCGGGCTGGAGGAGGAGGGCGTGCCGGTGGAGGTGAGCCGCCACGACGAGCTCAACCCGCTGCAGCTGGCCCATCAGGCCGCGTTGGAATCCCGGCTCGGGATCGGCATCGGGGTGAGCCTGGACTACATCGTCACCACCACCGAGAAGCTGCCCGCCGAACGTCCCTATCTGGTCGAGACCCTGCACCGCTCGGAGGCCACCGACCGGGTCGCGGGCTCGAACGCCGCCCGCCTCGTCAAACGCATGCCCCTCACGGTTTCGTAACTCAAAGGAGAAGCCTCATGACCCTGCTCAGCCTCGGCACCATCGAAGTGCTCGGTCTGCCCGCCGCCGTGGCGGCCGCCGACGTGGCGTGCAAGACCGCCGACGTCACCCTGATCGGCTACGAGACCACCGACGGGATGGGAATGGTCGCGGTGAAGATCGAGGGTCAGGTCTCGGCGGTCCAGGCCGCCGTCGCCGCGGCCGGTGCCGCCGCGAGCCAGATCACCAAGGTGTTCGCCACCTCGGTGATCCCGCGGCCCAGCGCCCAGCTGCCGCCGGTGGTGCTGACCGAGGCCACGGTGGGCCTGGTCAAGCCGGAACCCGCTGCCGCAGACGACGACCGCCGCGCCGCTAGTAGCGGCGGGAAGGAAGGAGTCTTGACGAGGGCCGCATCAGCGGGCCGAGGAACAAAGCCTGAGCCCGCCCCCGAGCCAGTGGTTGAGGCCAAGCTCGCCCCCGAGCCGGCGGCGGAGCCCGAACCCACGCCGGAACCGAAGCCCGCCGCTGAGCCCAAGCCCGCGGCGGCGGCTCCCGCGGCCAGCGCGGCCCCGGTGGCCGAGGCCGCCAAGGCGGCCGTCCCAGCCAGGAAGCCGGCGGCACGCAAGCCCGCGGCGAAGGCACCCGCCAAGCGGACGCCCCGCAGCGCCAAGTCGAACCCCACCGCGTAACACCCAGTAGAGAGGAACCAATCCAATGAGCGAAGCACTCGGCATGGTCGAGACCAAGGGCTACGTGGGCGCCATCGAGGCCGCCGACGCCATGGTGAAGTCCGCCAACGTCCGCCTGCTCGGCTACCAGAAGGTCGGCGCCGGCCTGGTCACCGTGCTGGTGCGCGGCGATGTCGGCGCGGTCAAGGCCGCCGTCGACGCCGGAGCGGTGGCCGCCGCCGCGGTCGGCGAAGAGGTCGTCAGCTGCCACGTCATCCCTCGCCCGCACGCCGACGTCGAGCAGTTGCTGCCGGCGAAGGCCTGAGCGATGACCCCGGACACGGCGACTCTCGTGGCGGAGATCACCCGGCGCATCCTGCAGCAACTGGAGGGCGACACCGACCGCGTGGTGCTGGGCGTCTCCAACCGGCACGTCCACCTCAGCCAGCAGGATCTGGCGACCCTCTTCGGCCTGGACGAGCTCACGGTGTACCGTCCCGTCCGGCAGCCGCTGGAGTTCGCCGCCGAGCAGTTCGTCGCCGTCCATGGCCCGCGCACCACCTTCCCCAGGGTGCGGGTGATGGGGCCCTGCCGGCCGAAGAGCCAGGTGGAGCTGAGCCGCACCGACGCGATCGCCCTCGGGGTGGAGGCGCCGGTCACCCAGTCCGGGCATCTGGAGGCCGCCGGGCCGATCGAGATCGAGGGACCGCTGGGCAGGGTGATGCTGCCGCACGGCGCGATCGTCGCCGCCCGGCACATCCACATGGGGCCCAGCCACGCCGCGGCCTGGGGATTGGCCGACCAGGATCTGGTCAAGGTCGCCTTCGACGGCCAGCGCGGCGGCGTGCTGGACAACGTCATCGTGCGGATCAAGGACGATTGGATCCCCGAGATCCACCTGGACACCGATGAGGCGAACGGCCTCGGGCTGCGCACCGGGGACTTCGGGAAGCTGATCCGGCGGTGACCGCGACCATGGCTCCCCCCGTCCCGCACAGCCTCAGCGGCCCGGAGAACGCGATCCGCCGGTTCGCCAAGCTGGTGCGCTCCGGCGCGGTCGACGCCCCGACCGGCGCCGTCCGGCTGGGCATCGACCTGGGTACCGCGAACATCGTGGTTGCCGCGGTGGACGCCCGCAACCGGCCGGTGGCCGGCGGTTGGCAGCACTCCACCGTGGTCCGCGACGGCGTGGTGGTGGACTGGGCGGGTGCCACCTCGGCGGTACGCTCCCTGGTGGCCGACCTGGAGCGCCGGCTCGGCCAGAAGTTCACCGCTGCCTCGCTGTCGATTCCGCCGGGGATCTCGGCCGGCGACGCCAAGGTGTTCGCCAATGTCGCGGGCGCAGCCGGGCTGGACGTCACCGAACTGGTGGACGAACCGGTCGCCGCGGCCCGGGTGCTGGGGATCACCGACGGTGGCGTGATCGACATCGGCCACGGCACCACCGGCGTCTCCATCCTGGAGAACGGCCGTACCGTGCTCTCGGTCGACGAGGCCACCGGCGGCCACCACATGACCCTGGTGCTGGCCGGCGCCTACCGGATCAGCTACGAGTCCGCCGAGACCATGAAGAAGGATCCAGCCCGGCGCGACGACGTGCTCGGCGCGATCCGTCCGACGCTGGAGAAGATGGCCTCGATCGCCGCCGCGGCACTGGCCGGACGCGACGTGCCGCTGGTGTACCTGGTGGGTGGTTCGAGCTCGTTCCCGAACGCTCCCGAGGTGTTCGCTGCCGGCCTGGGACGCCCGGTGATCCGGCCCATCGAACCCCTCTTCGTCACCCCGCTCGGGGTGCCGATGCAACCGCTGGAGGAAGTCGAGCCATGACCCAGGTCGAGCTGGCGCAACTGGTGCGGGAAGCGGTGCGGGAGGCCCTCGCGCCGCCGCCGCGGCGCGCGCTGGTGCTGTTCAGCGGCGGCCTGCTCGGCTTCGAGGAGTCGATCGGCGGGCTGCGGATGCTGGTCGAGGCCGGCGTGGTGGTGGACTACGTCCAGACCCCGAGCGCGCTGAAGATCCTCGACCAGCAGCTGATCGCCTCGATCGGGATGCGCGAGGTCTCCAAGCGGATGGTCGAGGCCCACGACCTGCTGATCGCACCGACCATGACCAGCAATATCGCGGCGAAGGTGGCCCACGGCGTGGCCGACTGCCTGGCCTCCAACCTGTTCAGCGAGTTCATCATGAGCAATCGGTTGGTGGTCGCCTCGCGGACCGCGATCTGCCCGGACGACGCCGCCAAGCAGTCCTGGTTCCCGCAGATGCCGGCGGCCTACGCCGACATGCTGCGTGGCAACCTGGCCGCGCTGGCCTCGTTCGGGGTGCGACTGTGTTCCGCCCACGCCCTGGGACGCACCGCGCTGGCCGCCTGGGACCGGCGCGACCTGGCCCACCGGGAGCGGTTGGCCGCCCAGCTCGGCGTCGAACCGGCCACGCTCCCCCGCTGGCAGCCGCCGTCCCAGCCCACCGCCTCGGCACCGGCCGGCGCGGCGCAGCCCGCGAGCCAGCCGCCGGCGTCCGGCTCGGTGGTGCACTGCCACCGCAGCCTGGTCAGCCAGCAGGTGATTCAGCAACTGCCCCACGGCACCGACCTGCGGATCGGTGCCCGGGCCAGCGTGACGGCCATGGCGCGCGACCTGGCCGCGGCCCGCTCGATCCGCATCTCACGGGAGGTCTGATATGTACTTGGCCAAGGTTCGCGGCACGGTGGTCTCGACCAGCAAGGACGAACGCCTGGTCGGCTTCAAGCTGCTGGTGATCCAGCGGATCGACGTCGACGAGAAATACGTCTCCACCCCGCAGGTGGCGGTGGACACCGTCGGCGCCGGGGTCGGGGCAACGGTGATCGTGACCGGCGGCAGCTCGGCGCGGTTCGCCGCCTCCCGGTCGGAGGCGCCGATCGACTGCACCATCGTGGGCATCGTCGACACCGTCGAGATCGGTCCGGCCTGATCATGCCGAACGTCTACACCCGCACCGGGGACGCCGGACAGACCGGTCTGTTCGGCGGCTCGCGGGTGCCCAAGCAGGATCCCGCGGTGGAGGCCTACGGCACCGTCGACGAGGCCAACTCCGCGATCGGCGAGGCCAAGGCGCAGGCCACCGACGAGTCGATCCGGGCCACCCTGCACGGGATCCAGCAGCGGCTCTTCGTGCTGGCAGCCGAGCTGGCCAGCGACGCCAAGGGCCGGGCGATCCTGGACAACACCATCAGCACTACAGATGTTGAGGATCTGGAGTCGCTGATCGACATGTGCCTGGAGGTGACCGGACCGCAGCGGGCCTTCGTGGTGCCCGGCCGCGACCGTCCCTCGGCCGCGCTGCACAGCGCCCGGACGGTCACCCGCCGCGCCGAGCGCCGGGTGCTCACCCTGAGCGAGACCCACGAGGTACGTCCCGAGCTGGTGAAGTACCTCAACCGGCTCTCCGACACCCTGTACGCGCTGGCCCGGCTCAGCGAGCACCAGTACGACCGGCAGCGGCTGGAGGGCCTGGTGCGTTCCGCAGTGGCCCGCGCGCTGGGGACGTCCGACGTCGCCGCCCCCGAACCGGTGTCGACCGAGTTCCCCGGCTACGACCTGGCCGCGCTGAAGGCGATGGCCGAGGCGGCTGAGGCCAGGGCGACCGCGATCGGCGTCCCGATCGTCTTCGCCGGGGTGGACGCCGGCGGCAACCTGATGCTGCTGCACCGGATGGCCGATTCGCTGCTCGGCAGCCTCGACATCGCGATCAACAAGGCCTACACCTCGGCGGCCTTCAAGCTGCCGACCGCGGCGCTGGCCGATCCCTCCCGGCCGGACGGCGAACTGCACGGCATCCAGCACACCAACGACGGCCGGCTGGTCGTCTTCGGCGGCGGCCTGCCGATCTTCTGCGACGGCCGGCTGGTCGGCGGCATCGGGGTCTCCGGTGGCACCGTCGCGCAGGACATCGACATCATCGAATACGCACTCTCCACAGCCCAGAAGGCGAGGTAACCCATGTCAGCGATCAATGCTGAGACCGTTCGCAGCGTGGTCGAGGCGGTCGTCCGCCAGGTGACAGCCCACGCGCAGCCGCCGGCCGGCGACGGGATCTTCCCCGACATGGATTCGGCGATCGTCGCGGCCGACGCCGCCTGGCGCAGCTACCTGGACTGCTCGATGAAGGATCGCGCCCGGTTCGTCCAGGTGATCCGGGAGGTCTCGCTGCGCCCGGAGCACCTGGAGTACATGGCCCGCGCCGCCGTCGAGGAGACCGGGATGGGCAACGTCACCGACAAGATCGCCAAGAACCGGGCGGCCGCCGAGGGCACCCCCGGGGTCGAGGACCTGGTGACCGAGGCCTGGTCGGGCGACGACGGGCTGACCACCATCGAGATCTCGCCCTACGGCGTGATCGGCGCGATCACCCCCACCACCAACCCCACCGAGACGGTGATCAACAATGCGATCGGGATGCTGGCGGCCGGCAACGCGGTGGTGTTCAGCCCCCACCCGCGGGCGAAGAACCTCACCCAGTGGCTGATCCGCAAGCTCAACCAGGCACTGGTCGAGGCCGGCGCCCCGGCCAACCTGCTGGTGACGGTGGCCGAGCCGTCACTGGAGAACACCAACGCCATGATGAGCCACAAGCTGGTGCGGCTGCTGGTCGCCACCGGTGGCCCCGGCATCGTCAAGGCCGTCCTCTCCAGCGGCAAGAAGGCGATCGGCGCCGGCGCGGGCAACCCACCCGCCCTGGTGGACGCCACCGCCGACATCGAGAAGGCCGCCCGGGACATCGTCGACGGCGCCAGCTTCGACAACAACCTGCCCTGCACCGCCGAGAAGGAGGTGCTGGCGGTCTCCTCCATCGCCGACCTGCTGAAGTTCGAGATGGTGAAGAACGGCGCCTACGAGTTGCGGGACGAGGCGTTGATCGCCAAGCTCACCGACCTGGTGGTGGACGGCCGCCACGCGGTCACCTCCTGGGTGGGCAAGGACGCCGCGGTGATCCTGCGGGAACTCGGCGTCGACGCCCCGGCCGGCACCCGGCTGATCATCGCCGAGGTGCCGTTCGAACACCCCTTCGTCCGGGTGGAGCTGATGATGCCGATCCTGCCGATCGTCCGGGTGAAGGACCTGGACGAGGGCATGGACCTGGCGGTGATCGCCGAGCACGGCAACCGGCACACCGCGATCATGCATTCCTGTGACGTGAACGCGCTGACCCGGATGGCCAAGCGGATCCAGACCACGATCTTCGTCAAGAACGGCCCCTCCTACGCCGGCATCGGGATCGGCGGCGAGGGGTACACCACCTTCACCATCGCCGGCCCGACCGGCGAGGGCCTGACCTCGGCCCGCAGCTTCGCCCGCCGGCGCCGCTGCGTCCTGGTCGGCGGGCTGAACGTCCGGTAAGCGCCTGGGACAGGGGACGGTTCCGGTGTCCCACCTTGCCAGACGGCCTTTGGGATACCGGGACGGTTCCTGCGTCCCACCTGGTCAGTGTTTTTCCCGATTCGGAAGGTCAGCTGGCGAGGCGAGTGGGACCCATCCATTCCCGGACGGTGGCAGCCGCGACGCCCTCGTCCAACCACAGCTGGGCGGCGGTGTGCCGCAGGTCGTGCAGCCGTCGGCCGCGGCCGGTCCGTTCCCAGTCCAGCCGACGCAGCACGGCGGTCCGGTGCAGCTGAGCGCCCAGGGCGGTGGTGAGCAGCAGTTCGTCCACCTCCCGTCCGGCCACCAGGCGCTCGACGATCGGATGGATCCGGCACGCCAACGGCACCCGGCGCTGTTGGCCGAGCGGCAGCCGGCGGGTTCGTCCGCCTTCGCTGGCCGCCTTGTTCACCACCAGGTGGTCGCCGTCCACGTCGGCCACGGTCAATGCCCTGGCCTCGCTCCACCGCAGGCCGGTCCGGGCCAGGATCAGCAGCACGTCGGCGAGCACCGGCGAGAACTGCGACCACTCCTCCCAGGCCGCCTCGAGTTCGGCCGCGCCGAACGGACGGATCAGCGCCGGGGTCACCGACGCCCCCGCCGGCTCGGGCAGCGCCGGGGTGGCCACCTGCAGGCCGGCGTGGCCGCACCAGGTGAAGAAGGACGACAGGCTGGAGCGGTGCCGCCGGACCGAGAGCGGGGCGAGGCCGCGGGTTCGCAGGCTGTCCAGGATTCCGGCCATCTCGCAGGGGCCGATGGTGGACAGATCGCGGCAGAGGTAGGCCCGCGGGATCAGCCGCAGCAGTTCCTCGTCGGTTCGTAGCGTCCGGGGTTCGACGGTGCCGGCGCGGTTGGCCAGCCAATAGTGCAGCGCCGAGTCGAAGCGGGTAGGTGGAGCGGTTCGGGCCGGGAGGACCGACCATTGCGTTGCCGTCATTCTTCGTCATCCTTCTGCTGCTGCACGGACGACGGACGGTTCCGCCTCCCGTGCGTGCGCGACAGCGGGTCAGGGCTGAACCACCAGACGGAGTATCCCGACTCGTCGATCGCTCGACTCACGGTTGCGCGTCAGCGCTGGATTCTCACCAGCTTCCCTCCGCAGGGTGGAGTTGTGACTTTCACGCTACTCCTGTGGCCGCCGCTTCGTCACCGCCACGCAAAGGCACGACCATTTAATGCAACTCCGGAACCCCGACGGCCACCGGGGATGGTGCGGAACCTGCCTGGCTCCGAGTTCGTCCACCGAGTTCGTTGCCCAAAGCCGGAGCGAAGCCGATCGGGTCAGTTCGCGGTGCGCAGGGTGACGTTCACGGGGGCGGTGGTCAGGATGTCGCGCAGCCGGCGTCCGGCCAGGGCGGCGGCGTACTCCGGACGGGTGCCCTGCGGGCGGACCTCCTGAAGCACCGTCCGGCGGGCCCCGGCCGAGCTGACCAGCCCGACCAGCCGCTCCACGTGTTCGGCGGTGTGGACCGTCGGATCGACGGTGATCCGGACCTCGTGGTCGACTCCGCTGGCCACCAGCAGGTCGAGGCTGGCGAAGGCCCTCGTCCCGCTGGCGCCCACCCTGGTGATCCGGTGGTAGTCGTCCGGCAGCGCCTTGATGTCCAGCCCCACCCAGTCGACCAGCGGGAGCAACCCCGCCAGCCGGGACGGGTAGGCGCCGCCGGTGTGCAGGCCGACGCCGAACCCCAGCTCCCGCACCTCCCGCATGGCCGCCGGCAGGCTGGGCTGCCGGGTGGGCTCTCCGCCGGAGAACACCAGCCCGTCCAGCAGCCCGCGTCGGCGGCGCAGCAGGTCGCGGACCTGCTGCCAGGACACCTGCCCGGGCGCCCTCGGGTCGAGCAGGGCCGGGTTGTGGCAGTAGGTGCAGCGCCACGGGCAGCCCTGTAGAAACACGGTTGCCACCAGCTTCCC
Source organism: Propionicimonas sp. (assembly GCA_049840415.1). Taxonomy (GTDB): domain Bacteria; phylum Actinomycetota; class Actinomycetes; order Propionibacteriales; family Propionibacteriaceae; genus Propionicimonas. The sequence continues at coordinate 31,523 of JASGLB010000007.1, forward strand.
CGGCCAGTCACAGCTGGACAGCGCGGTCAGCCCGGCGACCGTCAGCTCCCCCTCCCCGACAGAAACCGGGGCGGAGAGGCCATTGGCGTGGATAGTGTCCTCGACTGCGCTGTGGGCCCCGGTTTCTGTCAGGCGGAGGGTGGTCGGAGCGGT
>JASGLB010000008.1:0-470935 GCA_049840415.1 Propionicimonas sp.
CGACAGCTGCAGCTGCTGCCCCGCGACGCCAGCCCCACCCGGGTCCGCAACCGCGACGCGGTGGACGGCCGCCCGCGCGGTTTCCTACGGGTCGCCGGCGTCTCCCGGGTGCGCTTCCGGGAACTGGCCCACCGGGGCGAATTGCCCGGCATCACGAAGTCTTCCTGGTAGCCGGGGCTGAATCGCGGTGGCGAGGACGTCGCCGGATTCTTGATATCATTATTGAAACGATTCGCAATTGAGGAGTTCTCATGCCCGCCAACAGCCAGGCTGCTAAGCCAGGCGCCGGCAACCACGTCCCTTCTTCGCCGCGGCGCACCGGGCGCCCAGCGAAGTCCAGCCCTGCCAAGCGAGGCCTCTCGCTGCGCAGCTGGGTGCGCCTTCCCCGCGGTCGTCGCGCCGCGAAGGCCATCGTCGGCCGGCCGGTCACACCGGCGCCGATCACCGCCATGGAGCCAGGGCAGGTTGCCCTGATGGCCGGCTTCAACCGGTAATCCCGAACAGATCGCGTAGTAGTTCTTCGGCTTCTCACCTGAGTGGCCGAAAAACTACTACGCCAGGCCGTCCCCAGCGGGTTTCAGCCTCCCGAACCGGGTGCTGAGACCCGCGGCGTCCTACGCCACGGAACCCGGCTGGAGTCAGCTGGCGTCGTCCTGGTCCGCCTCCCTTCGGGAAGCTGAACCGCCGCGACGCCGGTTGGCGCCCGTCCATCGGTGGCGGGCGGCCCCCTTCGTCAGGATCGGTCGGTCAGCTGCGGCGGAGTAGCACCACGGTGTCCTCCAGCGTCGCCGGCTGGCCGTCCGGACCGGTCGCCTGCCGGGTGCGGGCTTCGGCGATCAGCACCTGCCACCGGTCGGCGTCCAGGCCCAGTTCCGCGACCTCCTGCTCCGCGGTGAGGAAGCGGTGTTCGTGGTGCCCGAGGTCGGCCCACGGTGGCGGTGCGGCGTGCGAGGTGATCAGCAGCCGGCCACCGGACGCCACCCGGTCGGCCGCCCGGCGCAGGATCTCGGTCCGCGGCAGGGTGACCAGCGAGTGCAGGAAGCTGGCGGTGATCAGGTCGTAGCGCTCGCCCTCCGGCAGCGCGCCGGGGTCCGAGGCGTCCATCGCGACGAAATGCGCGCGGTCGGAAAGCCCAGCGGCCGCCGCGGCCTGCGTCCCCCGGCTGACGGCGGTGGGGGAGATGTCGACGCCGGTGGCGTCCCAGCCCTGCCCGGCCAGCCAGAGCACGTCGGCGCCCTCGCCGCAGCCCAGGTCGAGGGCGCGTCCCGGCGGCAGCTCGGCGGCAACCTGGGAGAGGACGTGGTTCACCCGTCCCGACCAGACCCGCTGGCTGCTGGCGTACCGCTCCTCCCAGTAGTCGGCCGGCGCGATCTCCGGCCAGTGGACGGCCAGCGCGAGGTCGAAGTCCTCGGTCACCAGGGCGAAGTTCACCGCTCCGCCGACCGCCGTGCCGGCCCCGATCGACATCGGCACCGAGAGCGCCGGATTGGCCACATTGCCGGCCGCCCAGACTCGCGGGTGGCTGGTCCGGCCGGTCTCGTCCAGGGCCAGGAAGCTGCCCCACGGGGTCTGGTTGCGGGCCAGGTCGAGCCCGGCCAGGAAGCCGTCCTGCGGCAGCGGATCGGCGGCGACGAACAGGGCGTCGAGTTCCACCACCGCACCGTCCGCGGTCCGGACGCCGGTCAGCTGCTCGCCCTCGCCGAGCACCTCGACCACCTCGGACGCCACCAGCTCGATGCCGCGGGCGCGCAGCCGGCGCTCGGTCGGTTCGTCGAGCTTGCCCAGGCCGGCGGTGAAGACCACCAGCTGGTCGCTCCACTGCCGGACCAGCTGGGCCTGGTGCGCCCCCAGCGGCGAGGTGGTGAGCACGCCGAGGCGTTGATCGCGCACCTCCCAGCCGTGGCAGTACGGGCAGTGCAGGACGCTGCGTCCCCACCGTTCGGCCAGGCCGGGGATCCCGGGCAGCCGGTCGGTCAGCCCGGTGGCGACGATCACCGCCCTGGCCCGGAGCGGGCCGGGGCCGTCCAGGCTAAGGCTCAGCCCGCCGGGAATCTCCTCGACCCCGGTGACCGTCCCGCTGGTGAACTCGACCCCGTAGCCGGCGGCCTCGGCCCTGCCCTGCCGGGCGAGCAGCGCGGGCTCGGCGCCCTCGTAGCCCAGCACGCCGTGCATGTGGCTGGCGAACCGGTTGCGCGGCTGGCCGGCGTCCACCACCAGGACGCGGCGGCGGGCCCGTCCCAGCATCAGGGCGGCCGCCAACCCGGCCGGTCCGCCGCCGATCACGATCACGTCCCACTGTTCGTGGCTGGTCGCAGTGCTCATGGAGATCCAATCTAGGTCAGGACGATGGCCGGGCGTCAGGCTCTGGCCGGTCTCTCTCGGGAGTCAGGTCGGTGGTGGCGGGACGCTGCGCGGCCCGGCGAACCGGACGGCGCCGGCTCCGCCGCCAGAGCAGTAGGCCGAGGGCGATCGCCACCACCACGCCGAGCGGGATCGCCCAGGGCGCCGCCCACACCGTGACGGTGGTCGACTGCACGGCGACCTCGGCACCGATCTCCTGACCCCAGGACTGCACCCGCGGCTGGTCGAGGGTGACCCAGAGCGGTCCCAGCGGCGGGACGCCGGCCAGCTCGCCGGTGGTGACGACCGAGCCGCCCGGCAACACCTCGGCCACCTCGGCCAGCGGCACCGTCCCGGACCACAGGCCGAACAGCCCGGTGACCTGTGCCCGAACGGACGGGACGAGCCGCACGTTGCCGGTGTTGGCCAGTGCCGTGGTGAGGGTGAGGGTGCCGGGAGTGACCAGCAGCGGACCGGCGGCGAAGCTGCCCTCGGTCTGGGCGGTGAGGGCGGCGGTGACCGGCCCGGCCACCCGGACGTAGACCCGGGTCCCGACCCGGTACTGCACGTCGGGGCCGTCGCCGGAGGTGGCGGTGCTCACCGCGACGATGCCGCCGGCGTGGTCGCCCGGCTCGGCGTCATCCGGCAGGTCGAGGGTGAAGCCGACCACCACGCTGTCGTTGGCCGGCACCTCGACCCGGCTCTGGTCCAGCCGGATCCAGGCGCCCACCCGGCTGGAGAGCTCGTCCGGGGCGAGCAGTTCGAAGGGGTTGTCGGCGGTCTGGCGGGCGTCCAGCGCGGCCAGTTCGACGGTGATCGGCTCGGTGCCGAGATTGCGGATGACCACGTGGTCGTTCTGGTTGGTGCCGGGTTCGGCCAGGTACTCCAGTGAGCCGCGGCCGTCCGGACCGTCAGCCGAGGCGGGCGCGATCGACCAGGTGAGCCGGGTGTCGTCGGCCCGCGCCGGTGCGGCGGCGGCGAGGGACAACAGCGCCAGCAGAGCGGCGACGGCCCACCGCAGCCGGCGCCACCGGGGACGGTTCCGGGTGGCGCCGGCGGGGGTGGCCAAGGTGAGCTGGTTGAACATGGGGCTCCTGAGAGGTCCGGGGCGCCGACCGGTTCGGCCGACGCCCCGGAGTGGGTTGGGTCAGATGACGGTGATCAGCACCAGGCCCCGGTAGTGGCCCGGGGCGGTGGTGGTCGGTGCCTCCACCTGCAGATCGGCGCCGAGCACAGCGGTGCCCGTGCTGGCCCCGGCCGGAGCCGAACCCAGCGCCGTCCAGCCCGAGATCCCGGTGCCTTCGCTGAAGCCCGGGGCGACCGGATCGCCGGCGGTGACGGTCTGGCCGTCGCTGGCCGAGACCAGCTTCGGCGTCCAGCCCAGGTACTTGCCCGGCAGCTGCGCGCCGTCCACGGTCACCAGGCCACGGACCCGTCCGGTGGCCGCCCAGCCCGGTGCGCCGGGACGGGTGTCGGTCACCGTGATGCCGGTGATCGAGCCCTCGGAGACGTACCGGTCGGCCGCCGAGTTCAGCGTCAGGTCACTCAGCGTGGCGGACTTGCCCTCGTCGGAGACGCTGATCGTCAACGCGCCCTGCTCGGCCGGCAGGGTGACGTCGATCTCCGGCCCGAAGCCCGGGGTGTTGCCGTGGTCGTCCACCACGATGCTGGCCGGGTCGCTCTCCGCGATCACCTTGTGGTCGTGGTCGTAGAGCACGGCCTTGACCTGCATCGACTCGGTCACCACGAAGCCGTAGCTCTCGGTGAACGCGCCGTTCACCACCACCCAGGGCAGATCCTCCGAACCACGGGCGAACCAGTGGAAGTGGTCGGAGACCGGCTCCGGCGACTGCACCGCGGTGAGGGTGGCCACGCCACCGGCGTGGTAGTGGCCGGCGACACCGGTGATGCTCAGCGTGGTGTCACCCGGCTCCGGAGCGGGGTCGGTCGGGGTCGGCGTCGGGGTGGGCTCCGGCTCGGGCTCGGGCTCCGGTTCGGACACCGGCTCCACCACGAAGGTGTAGCTCGCGGTGTTGCTGGTCGAGCTGACCGAGCCGTCCTTGCTGGTGGCGGTCGCCTGCGCGGTCAGGGTGTAGGTGCCGGGCTCGGTGAACCCCCAGTTGGCGTGGACGTGGGCCAGGTAGGTCTGCTGGATGGTGCCCGGCAGCTTCCAGCTGTCGGTGGCCAGCTGGACCGGCGCGCCGAACGGGCTGGACGCCCACAGGTACACCTCGCCCGGGCCGTCCACGGCGCTGACGTTGATGTCCACCTTGGCGTCCATCCCGAAGGCGGAGGCGATCCCCATGCTGTCCCAGCCCGGCCAGACCAGGTCGGGATCCTGGGTCATCGGCAGCAGCCACAGGGTGCTGGGGGCGCCCGGCGGCAGGAACGAGGCGGGCAGGTTCTCCCGGTGGGCCGCCTTCTTCACCCGCAGTTCGACCGACTCCGGCGCGCGCATCACGTGCGAGCCGGTGACGTCCTCCTTGAGGTTCAGCCGGATGCTGTTGTCGTCGTTCAGGGCGACATTGAAGGCGTCGATGTGGCCGGTGGTGAACTGGATCGGGTCGCTGGCATCGGCGGCGTAGGCCGACGACGCGGCCAACGGCGCCCAGGCAGCCGCGACCGCGAGGGCCGCGAGCGCGGCCACCGTCGCTCTGGGTTTGGTCAGGGTCATTGAGTGTCCTTTCCAAGGGACGTGGATGGAGCTGGTCGCCGCCTACTGGAGGCGACCTGACTCCGACCTTAATGACATTGATTCTCAATTGCAATTGGGAGTCGTTCTCACCTCCCTCGACCGCCGCCCCTGCTCGTCGAGGGCTCCCGCTATCGCCGAGGGCTCGTGCCTGGGTGGAGGCCCTCGACGGCAACGGAGGCCCTCGATGGGTGGGGGTGGAGGGATGAGCGGGTTGCGTCCGGTCCGGTGGTGGACGCGGCAGCGGTCAGGGCTCGATCAGGCCGCGTTGGACGGCTCGGACGAGCCGGCGGGGGACGCGGTGGGTGACTCCGTCCACCCGCACCGGCACCAGGTCTGGGGCGGACGCCTTCCACTGTGCCCGGCGGGAGCGGGTGTTGCTCCGCGAGGTGCGGCGCTTCGGGACGGCCATCAGGCGTCGGCGACCTGGCGACGGAGCGCGGTGGCGGCCTTGAAGGCCGGCACCCTGGCCGCTGGGATCTCGATCGCGGCGCCGGTCTGCGGGTTGCGTCCGGTGCGGGCGGCCCGGTCCCGGCGCTCGAAGCTGCCGAAGCCGGCCAGGGTGACGCTCTCGCCGCGGGTCAGGCTGTCGGCGATCGCGGTCAGCGCGGCGCTGATCGCCTGCTCGGCCTCGCGCTGCTTCAGGCCGGTGGCGGCCGCCACGGTCTCGACGAGTTCGGATCGGTTCATCGTGTCTCCTGTTGGGTTGGTGTGTGAAGGGCCGGCCGGAGGGGCCGGTGATCAGGGGAGGTCGGTGCGCTGCCACAGCGGCTGGGCGGCCGGTTCGATCGGGCCGAGCCAGGGCTCGAAGCCGTCCTCGGCGACCCGCCAGTCGCAGCCGGCGAGTTCCTCCTCGGTGAGCACGCAGCGGTGGAAGCGGACGGCGAGCTCATTGACCTCCAGGTCGCTCCAGTCGCCGGTGATCACCAGCCGGCTGAGCGGCCGCTGGTCCTGCCATTCGTCCACCACGCCGATGGTCAGGTGGCCGCCGCTGCCCTCCCAGGCGCACACCTGGTCGGGACGCGAGGCCAGCCAGAAACAGCCGCGGGAGCGATGGCGGCCGTGGCCCAGTGCCTCGATCTCGGCCATGAACCGGTCCGGGTGGAGCGGGCGATCGGACTGCAGGTCGAGTTGCCAGACCCGGCGTCCGGTGTGGGCGGGCAGCGGTCCGCGCCGCACCGTTGCCGTCCAGGCTTCGCTGCCTGCGGTGCGGTGACCGGACGCCAGCAGTTCGGTACCGCTGGGGCCGAACTGCCCGGTGTGGATGCCGGCTCCCCGTTGGGCGAGGGTGGTGAGGAGTTCGCCGGCGGTCTGGTCGGCGCCATCGACGCAGATCACGGCGTCGGCGTACTCCACCTGCCGCGCCAGTACCTCGCCGACCCCGCGGTCGTCGTCCGGTACCAGGGATGCGCCGATCTCCGCCAGCCGGGTGCCGCCGAGCAGGTCGTCGGTGACGGTGCCGCCCCGCAGCGCGGCGACCACGCCGGCGACCCTGACCTTCCGGCGCAGTTCCGGATCGGCGTCGATCATCCGGCAGAGATGACCGGCCTCGGCGGAGAGTGGCAGGTGGATGACGATCGAGCGCCACCGCCCGCGGTCGGCCAGCCGTTCGACGGTCGGCAGGATGTCCTGCCGGAGCGCGCAGCTCAGGCAGAAGTGCTCGAGTTCGATCACCTCGTGCTCCAGCACCCCACCGGCATCGCTGACCGTCCGGGTGATGGCGAGGCTCTCGGCGTCCACCTGGTGCCGGACGACCGCCGCGCTGGGCAGATCCCATTGCAGCCCGACGGTGACCGCCGCCGTGGCGGCGGCGTGGACGCCGGTGACCACGATCAGCGGGAGGGGGGTGTGCTCGCGCAAGGCTGGCTCCTCATAACTACAATAAGAATCATTCTTGATAACAGTAGCAGAGCCCTTCTGTGGTGGGCTGCCGGTTCATCCGCCGTTCGGTTGACGGAATCCGCTCGGCTTCGGCGATGACGGCCTCGGACCGTGGTGATTCCAGGGCCGGATGAGCCGGGGTGGTGCCGCGGCCAGGTTTCGAGTTCACCCCTCCCAGCCCGATGGTCCGATGGCCCGTCCAGCGCCGCCCCTCGACACAAACCGGGGAGCTGGGGCGGGTCGCGTGGATAATCCACTCGAACCCCCGGGCCGCCCCGGTTTGTGTCGGGCAGGGCGGGTGTCAGGCGAGCTCGTCCGGCCTGTGGAAAGATGGAAGCGACTCTCAGCAGCGCCGACGTGATAGGAGCGACCATGGTGGGATCGGCCCCGGCTACCCGCCGCACCGCGCAGAAGGAGGCCGTCTGGCGGGCACTGGAAAGCTCGCCGGGCTTCGTCTCCGCTCAGGACCTGCACCAGAAGCTGGCCGCGGAGGGGGCCTCGGTGGGGCTGGCGACGGTCTACCGCCAGCTCGCCTCGCTCGCCGCGGAGGGCCGCGCCGACACTATTCCGGACGCCGCCGGCGTCCTCTACCGGGTGTGCGCCCCCGGCGGCCATCACCACCACCTGGTGTGCGAGTCGTGCGGCAAGGCGGTGGAGATCCAGCCCCCGCTGGAGGACTGGATCCGGCAGGTCGCCCGGGACAGCGGCTACACCATCACTCGCCACGTCCTCGAGGTGTTCGGCACCTGCCCGGAGTGTGCCGCCCGACGCTAGCCGCCCGGCCCAACCCCTCGAAGCGAGAAGGGTTCCCAATACATAGACATATTGCAATTTATTTATATGTGTGATGAGGTTAGGCGGTGGAGATGGAGCCAGGCATCGCCGAGGCGGCTCAGCTGTTCAAGGTTCTGGGCAGCGAGGCCAGGCTCGGCCTGCTCCGGCTGATCGGGGCCCAGGCCCGGACGGTCGGAGCGCTGGTCGAGGAGACCGGCATGTCGCAGCCCCTGGTGTCGCAGCATCTGCGCACTCTGCGCCAGGCCGGCCTGGTGGCGACCAGCCGCAGCGGCAAGGAGGTGGTCTACCACCTCGCCGACCTGCACGTCGCCCACGTCGTGGCCGATGCGCTGGCCCATGTCCAGGAACCGGCCTCGTCCCGCTCCGCGGACGAGCGTCCATCGCCATCGGAACAGAGGGAACCAGCATGACCAGCATCGACATCCACGCCGAGCACACCGTCGCCGAGCACCAGCACGGCGCGGACTGTGGCCACGAGGCCGTCCAGCACGGCGACCATGTCGACTACCTGCATGGCGTGCATCACCACGCCCGGCACGGCGATCACTACGACGAGCACGAGTCGTTCGCCGAGCACGCCGCGGCGGATCACGCCCACGGCGAGGGTTGCGGCCATGAGGCCGTCCAGCATGACGATCACGTGGACTACCTGCACGACGGTCACCGGCACGCCGCGCACGGCGACCACTACGACGAACACTGATCACCAACTGCTCACCCCAACTGCGCCCAGCGCGTGGCTGGCCCCAAGCCGCGAGGGTGGGGTGGGCGGAAGGCTCCCCCACCTCCGCGGTCGAGCGGCTTCCGGCTCTGGGTCGCTGCAGAACGGTCGTTATGGCGCCGCTCGCCGGAGGTCCAGGCGCGCCTCGCTGCGAGACGGTGGTTATGCCGGGCGTCTCCGGCCTCACAACGACCGTCCTGCAGCGAGCCAGTGAGGCCGGCGCCGGCAGCACCGTCATAACGACCATCCTGCAGCGAAGCGCCCACCGGTGGCGGCGGTCACTTGGCAGCTTCGCGGCGCGGCGCCTACTCAGCCGCGATGCAGCAGCCAGTGGGTCTGGTCGAGAGGTGAGAGCCGCAGCCCGACCTGCTCGGCCTCGGCGGCCAGGACGCCCGGGGCCGGGTGCCGGTAGTGGAACTCGGTGGTGTCCTCGGTCAGGACGCGTTCGCCCTCCAGGCAGAGGTACGTCATCCGCCACCGGAGCAACTCGGCGTCCACCGGCCAGGCCTCCGCGATCCCGCGGTAGCCGAGGTCGCCCAGCTGGGCCGCGGTGAACTCGTGGGCAGCCAGCCGCCGGGGACGTTCGGGCGCCTGCAGGTCGAGCAGGGCCGCCCCGTCCGCCGGGAGCCGGGCCGCCAGCTCGGCCAGTACGGCCGCCCGTTCCCCGGGGTCGAAGTGGCCGATCACGCCCAGCAGGACGGCGCCGCCGAGCCGCGGCGGCAGTGAGGCGGCGAAGAAGTCCTCCGGCCGGACGGTCACCCGACCGAACCATTCCGGATGCTCGGCGAGGCGGCTGAGGGCCAGCGAGCGCATCGCGCGGCTCGGCTCCAGCGCCAGCACCCGCGCTTCCGGCAGTCGTTCCAGCAGGGTGGCGGTGTGGGCGCCGGAGCCGGCGCCGACGTCGAGAATGGGCCCGAACTCCGGGCGCAGCAGCGGTAGTAGCCGCTCCAGCGCCGCGGTCTGGGCGGGACGGGCGGCGGCTGCGAAGAGGTCGTAGGCCGCCGCTGCCGCCGCGTAGTCGTCGTCGGCCACGGAAACCCCTCTCTTCGGCTGCCACCCATCAGCGATGACGATACACATTATCATTATTGGTATGTGCAGCGACCCGCTCGACCGGACTCCCCAGCCGGGGCTGGACTATGACGGGTTGGGCGAGTTCCACGACCTGTTCATGGATCCGGCGATCCAGCGGCTACAGCCGGTGCTGCGGGACGCCTTCGGCCGCCTGGGCCCGGACGACGTGGTGGTCGACCTCGGCGCCGGCACCGGGTTGGGGACGCGGGCGCTGGCCGGCCAGACCCGCGCGCGGATCATCGCCGTGGAGCCGTCCCAGACGACGCGCGCGGTGCTGACCGCGCGGGTCGCCGACGACCCGACCCTCACCGAGCGGGTGACGGTGCTGGCCGCCGCCGCGCCCCAGGTGGTGGACGACCTGCCGGACCTGGCCGGCTTCGTCTGCAGCCACGTGCTCGGCCACCTCACCTCGCAGCAGCGTGCCGCGACCTTCGCCGGCCTGGCCGCCCGGCTGCGCGCTGGCGGGGTAGGGGTGGTCACGGTGAATCCCGACGTCCTGCCTGCCGCCGAGCCGACCGAGCCGACCACGCTGGAACGCTGGATCGGCAGCCAGCGCTATACCGTCCGGTATCTGCCGGCTGCTGACGGCGAGCACGCCAGCGAGTACCAGGTGAGCGACCGGCGGGGACGGGTGCTGCGCACCGAGCGCTTCGGTGGGACCTGGCACCGGCTCACCGCCGACCTGCTCCGCCAGGAGCTCGCTCCGCAACGGTGGCAGTTCACCGAGGCCGCGCCCCAGGTGCTGCTGGTCAGGCATTGCGGCGTCCGGTAGGGGGACCGCAGGGTCGTCGTGGTCGCGGCCCGGTTAGGGTGGCCGGGAAAGCGAGGTAGGCGTGACGAATGTGATGAAGCTGACCTACATTGCCGGCGGTGTGCTGGTGGTGGTGGGCGTGGTCTCCTATATCGCCTCGGGCGCGGTCAGCCTGACGGCGCTGATCCCGAGCGGGCTGGGGGCGCTGCTGCTGATCGCCGCGGTGGTGGCGCGCAAGGACGCGATCCGCCGTCACGTGATGCACGTGGCAATGCTGCTCGCGCTGATCGGCATCGTCGCGACCTTCAACAACACCCTCCGGCTGGGCGAGGTGTTCGCCGGCACCGCCGAGCGTCCGTTGGCGGTGATCGCCAGCGCGCTCACCTTCGTCACCCTGCTGGTCTACCTCGGGTTCGGGATCGCCAGCTTCGTCCAGGCCCGGCGCAACCGCTCCTAGCCTCGGCCGGCGCCCAACTCCACCACCCGGTCGCAGCGGGCGACCAGGGCGGGGTCGTGGGTGATCACCAGCACCGGACGGTCGGCGCTGGTCGCCCACAGGTCGTCCACCAGCGCGGTGGCGGTGGCGGTGTCGAGGTGTTCGGTGGGCTCGTCCAGCACCAGCACCTGGTAGTCGCCGACCAGGATCCGGGCCAGCGCCACCCGGCGGGCCTCGCCGCCGGAGAGCGTGCTGCCCGCCTCGCCGACGATCCGGGACGGCTCCAGCGTCAGCCCGGCGCGGGTGAGTGCGTCGGCCACCTGGCCGGGGGTGGCGTCCCGGTTGCCGATCCGGACGTTCTCGTCGATCGTGGTGGTGAAGATGTGGGCGTCCTGGGCGAGATAGCCGACCCGTCCGGCCAGCTCGATCTCTCCGGCCACCGGCGGGATCAGGCCGAGCACGGTCGCCGCCACGGTGGTCTTGCCAATGCCGCTGGGGCCGACCAGCGCCACCTTCTCGCCGGGCTCCACCCGCAGGTCGAGGCCGGTCACCACCGGTTGGCTACCCGGCCAGCCAGCGGTCAGCCCGGTCAGCCGCAGCGCCGGATGTTCGACGTGGGTTCCGGGGTCGGTGCGATCGCCGACCCCGACCGGTGGGGCGTCCAGCACCTCGCTGACCCGCTCCAGCGAAGCCCGGGCGCGGGTCTGGGTCTGGGCGGACGCGATCAGGTTGGCCAGCGCCTCGTGCAGCGCCAGCGGGGTGAGCACCAGCACGGCCAGCATCACCGGGGCGAGGCTGCCGTCCACCACCTGTTGGCCACCGATCGCCAGCGCGCCGATCACCGCGATCCCGGCGGCGAGCACCTGCCCGCCGGTGGCGACGCCGCGCACCACCGCGGAGCGTTCGGCGGCTGACCGGAGTTGGCCGTCCAGCTGCTCGAACCGGGCCAGCCAGCCGCGGTCGGCGCGGTAGGCGACCAGATCGGGGGCGGTGCGGGCGATGGCGTGGACGGACTCGGCCAACTGACCGCGGAGCGGCAGCATGGCGGCGTCCGCGTTGGCTGAAGCTCGGCGGGCCAGGGCGGGGACGATCAGGCCGGCCAGCCCGGCGGTGACCAGCAGCACCAGCGCCGCGCCGGGGGAGAGGAAGGCGATAGCGCCGGCGGTGACCAGCAGCACCAGCGAGGCCGAGGCGAACGGCAGCCAGACCCTGACCACCAGATCCTGGATCGCCTCGACGTCGGTGATCACCCGGGTGAGCAGGTCGCCCCGGCGGCGGCCCAGCAGGGTGGTGCGGGCCAACGTGGCGTAGGTCTCCAGCCGCAGCGCCGACTGCAGCCGCAGCGCGACATCGTGGCCGGCCAGGCGCTCGGCGTACCGGAAGCCGCCGCGTCCGATCCCGAAGGCGCGCACCAGGGTGGCTGGGGCGTAGAGCGACAGGACGGGGGGCAGTTCGGCCGCCCGGGAGAGTAGCCAGGCCGAGACCGCCATCAGCGCCACCGACGACCCGGTCGCTGCGAAGGCGAGGGCGCCGGCCAGGGTCAGCCGTCTTCGGGAGCCAGGGACGTCGCCGAGCACCCGCCGCAGCAGAGGCTGCCGCGCGCGTTCGGGGTCGGTTGGCCCCGAGTCAGCTTTGGGACAGGGGACGGTTCCTTGTCCCACCTTGTCAGGGACGGTTTGGGCTGGCTGGATTGGTTCGCTCTGCGCGAGCTCGACCATGGGTTGATCGGCGGCTGCCGGCACCGCGGTTGCGGGCAGCAGCCGGATCACCCGATCCGCCTCGGCCAGCACGGCCGGTCGATGGGTCACCACCAGGGTGGCCACCCGCAGCCCGCGGACGGTGGCCAGCAGCCCGGCCTCGGTATCGGCGTCCAGGCCGGCGGTGGGCTCGTCCAGCACCAGCAGCTTTGCCCGTCCCAGGGTGACCCGCAGCAGTGCCCGGGCGACCGCGATCCGGCGTCGCTCGCCGGCCGACACGCCCTCGGCTTCGTCGCCCACCGGGTGGTTGAGGGCGATGGCGTGGCCGCCGGCCAGGTCGAGCGCCTCGCGCACTGCCAGGTCGGTGGCCTCCGGGAACCCGAGCCGGACGTTGTCGGCCACCGTCCCGGGGAGCAGCCCCGGCTGCTGGCCGACCCAGGCGACCAGGCCGTCCAGGGTCACCGACCCGGCGGTCGGGGCGAGGAACCCCATCACCGCGTTCAACAGGGTGGTCTTGCCGCATCCGCTGGGCCCGGTCAGCGCCACCACCTCGCCGGCCCCCACCGCGAAGCTGATCGGCAGCAGCGCCGGCGCGTCGGAATCCGGGTAGGTGTGGCTCACTCCGTCCACCACCAGGACGCCCGCCCGCCCCCGAACCACCGCCCCACCTCGAGGGCTTCCCTTATCGTCGAGGGCTCGTGCCTGGGGGGTGGCCCTCGGCGTTAAGGCGAGCCCTCGATGCGGGGGAGGGGTGGTGGGATCGGAGGAGGTGCCGGCGTCGATCAGGTCGAAGGCGGCGTCGGCGGCGGCGATCCCGTCCGCGGCGTCGTGGTAGTGGACGCCGACCTGCCGGACCGGGAGGTAGGCCTCCGGCGCCAGGATCAGGACGAACAGCGCGGTGGTGAGGTCGAGGTCGCCGTAGAGCACCCGGAAGCCGACCGTCACCGCGATCACCGCCACCGACAGGGTGGAGAGCAGTTCGAGGACGAGTGCCGACAGGAACGAGATCCGCAGCGTCCGCATGGTCTCGCTGCGGTGGGCGGCCTCGCTGCGGCGCAGCCCCTCGGCCTGGGCCTTGGCCCGTCCGAACACCTGCAGGGTGGGCAGGCCCGCGACCAGGTCGGCGAAGTGGCCGGCCAGTCGGGTCTGGGCGGCCCAGCGGCGCTGGGTGAGCTTCTCGGTGGTCCAGCCGACCAGCGCCATGAACACCGGGATCAACGGCAGGGTGAGGGCGAGGATCACCGCCGAGGTGAAGTCGGCGCCCAGGATCGCCACCCCGACCACCAGCGGGACGGTGACCGCCAGCGCCAGCTGCGGCAGGTACTTGGAGAAGTAGCCGTCCAGGGCGTCCAGCCCCTGGGTGACCAGGGTGATCAGCCCGGCGGTGCTGCCGGGGGCGTCCACCGGACGGGCCAGCCGGGCGGACATGATGTCCCGCCGCAACTGCGACTTCACCGCCGCGGCCGCCCGGTGCCCGAGCCATTCGCCGGCCCAGCTGAGCACCGCCTTCACCCCGAACACGGCGGCCAGGCCGCCCACCGCCCAGGCCAGCGTCCGCAACTGCCCGGAGCCGACGATGTCCGCCACCGACCGCGAGATCAGCCAGGCCTGCCCCAGGGTGGCGGCCGCAGTCAGGCTGCCGACCGCGATACCCGCGCCGAGGTAGATGCGGGTGGCCCGGGCGCGGCGCAAGAGGCGTGGGTCGATCGGGCCCGCCATCAGGTGCGCCTCCTCGTCCTCGTCAGGTCGTCCCCGCGCAGGCGGGGATCTCGCGATGCTACGTCACCACAGCGGTGCGGTGTGGGACACGGGGACGGTTCCGGTGTCCCACCTAATCAGTTAGGGGATGGGCGGACGGACCGTCCCCCTGTCCCAAACTCGTCCGACCAGCGGGATGCGGGTGGGACGAGAGAACCGTCCCCACGTCCCAAATGCCAGCTGACTACTTGGGACACCGGAACCGTCCCCGGCGGCCAGGAACCGTCCCCGGCGGCCAGGAACCGTCCCCGGCGGCCAGGAACCGTCCCCGGGCGCCAGGAACCGTCCCCCTGGCTGTAGAGCCGGCACACTTTCAGCCGGCGTGGGCGGGCTCCTCGTCGGGGATGTTCTCCACGCTGATCGGACGGCGGAACACCCAGTAGGTCCAGCCGGTGTAGGCCAGCACGATCGGGACGAAGATCACCGCGGCGATCAGCATGATGGTCAGCGTCGAGTCCTGGGACGCGGCGGTGGCGGCGTTCAGTACGTGGCTGGCACCCGGTGCGTTGGCGAAGCCCAGGTTCGGCCACATCGAGAGGAAGACCCCGACCGCCACGCAGAGCGTGGTGACCGTCGTCCCCAGGAAGGCCAGGCCGGGACGCTCGCCGCGGCCGACGAACCACCAGGCGGCGACCAGGCCGAGCGCGGCGACCACCAGCAGCAGCCAGCCCAGCACGCCGTTCGGATGCACCGACAGGTTCTGCCAGAGCAGGAACACCGCGCCGCCGACGATCGCCACCAGGCCGATCGTCGCGGCGAACTTCTTCGCCCGCTCCTGGACGACGCCGCGGGTCTTCAGCACCAGGTAGATCGAGCCGTGGAACAGGAACAGCACCACCAGCACGATGCCGCCCAGCAGGCCGAACGGGCTGAACAACTGCAGCAGGTACGGCGCCGGGTCGAGCATGAACAAGGTGGTGGTGGCCTGGGCGGTGGCCGGCGGACGCGGCACCACCGGCAGCCCGATGATGAAGTTGGCGAAGGCCACGCCGAACACCAGCGACACCACGAACGAGCCGATCGACGCCATCGCGTCGAAGGTCCGCCGCCACGAGGTCTCGGGGTGCTTCGAGCGGTACTCGAAGGCCACGCCGCGGACGATCAGCCCGACCAGCACCAGGAACAGCGGTAGGTAGAGCCCGGAGAACAGGGTGGCGTACCAGGCCGGGAAGGCGGCGAACATGGCGCCGCCGGCGGTCAGCAGCCAGACCTCGTTGCCGTCCCAGACCGGGCCGATGGTGTTCACGATCACCCGCTTCTCCTTCTCGGTCTTGCCGAGGAAGGGGATGAGCATGGCGACGCCGTAGTCGAAGCCCTCCAGGACGAGATAGCCCGTCCAGAGCACGGCGATCAGGCAGAACCAGACGATCTGAAGAGTGGTGAAGTCCATGTCAGTCTCCTCAGTAGGCGAAGCTCAGCGGAGCGTCGTCGTCGGTGATGACCTCGGGCTCGACCACGTCCGGCAGGCCGAGCTTGATGTACTTCAGCAGCAGCCGCACCTCAACAACGGCCAAGGCGCCGTAGATCAGGGTGAACAGCACCATGGTGGTGCCCATCTCGAAGGCGCTCACCCCCGGTGAGACACCGGACGCGGTGGTCAGCACGCCATTGACCAGGAAGGGCTGGCGTCCCATCTCGGTGAAGATCCAGCCGAACGAGTTGGCGAACAGCGGCGACAGCGGGGCGGCGATCATCAGCCCGGTCCACCACCAGGCCTGCTTGGGCAGCCGCTTCTTGCGCAGCAGGAAGAGAGTGAGCGCGGCGATCCCCATGCCGAGGAAGCCCAGGCCCATCATCAGCCGGAAGGTCCAGTAGGTCACCGGGATGTTCGGCACCCAGTCCGAGACGCCGAGGGAATCCAGCCGGGGCCGGGCGTCCACCTGCAGCGGGTTGCTCTCGTCCTGGATCCGGCCATTGGCGAAGTCGTCGCGCAGGTCGTTGATCCCCTCGACGTGGCCGCCCCAGTCGCCGGTGGCCAGGAAGGACAGCACGCAGGGCACCTTGAACGACCAGAGCTCCTCGCTGCCGTCCAGCGTCCCGATGGTGAGGACGGAGAAGTCGGCGCACTCGCCGTTGCCGCCCTCGCTGACGTAGAGCGCCTCGGCGGAGGCCATCTTCATCGGCTGCACCTCGGTCATGATCTTGCCCTGGATGTCACCGGTGACCAGGATGCCGACGCTGGCGATCAGCAGCACCCAGGCGCCGAACTTGGTGGCGAAGCGGTGGGCGTCGATGTCCTCGGCCTGCCGCTCGCTCAGCTGGCCGGCCTGCTGGGCGGCGTTCAGCTTGGCCAGGTGCCAGCCGCTCACCCCCATCACCAGGCCGCCGGCGGTCATGTAGGCGGCGAACAGGACGTGCGGGAAGGTCACCAGGGCGACCGGGTTGGTCAGCACCGCGCCGAGGTCGGCCATCTCGGCCCGGTCGGTAGCCGGGTTGAACGTCGAACCCACCGGGTTCTGCATCCACGAGTTGGCGGCCAGGATGAAGATCGCCGACAGCATCGTCCCGATCGCGGCCAGCCAGATGCACATCAGGTGCAGTTTCTTGGGCAGCCGATCCCAGCCGAAGATCCACAGCCCCAGGAAGACCGATTCCAGGAAGAACGCCAGCAGCGCCTCCAGCGCCAGCGGGGCGCCGAAGATGTCGCCGACGAAGCGGGAGTACTCGCTCCAGTTCATCCCGAACTGGAACTCCTGGACGATGCCGGTGACCACGCCCATCGCGAAGTTGATCAGGAACAGCTTCCCGAAGAACTTGGTCAACCGTAGGTACTTGAGGTTTCCGGTGCGGTTCCAGATGGTCTGCAGGATCGCGACCAGCATGGAAAGCGCGATCGTAATCGGCACGAAGAAGTAGTGGTAGACGGTGGTAATCCCGAACTGCCACCTGGCAAGGGTTTCCGGTGTCACAGGCCGATACTACTATCGGCCGTCGTAGCCGATGACCAGATTCAGCCCGCCGGATGGTGGCAGAACTGCTACTACACGCTGTCGTACTACCGGAGGTCTGGCCTATCATGGCGGGGTGCTGGGCGATTTGGAGACCGCGGTCATGGAAGTGCTCTGGGCGCATCCCGAGACCGGGATGACAGTCCGTGACGTCCACGAGCAGTTGACCGCCAAACGCAACCTCGCCTACACCACGGTGATGACCGTGCTCGATCGGCTGAGCAAGAAGGAGATCGTCCACCGCGAACTCGAGGGACGCGCCTGGCTGTACCGTCCGGCGCTCTCCCGGGCCGACCTGGTGGTGGACGAGATCACCGACCTGCTCGCCTGGCTCTCCCCGGCGGAGCGCGCCCAGGTGCTCGCCCGCTTCAACGGCTGAACTCAACAGCTGACCGAGGTCGTCCCTCTCGTTGGCCGACGGGGGTGTCGGCTAGGGCGGCCAGTTGACGGAAGTTCGTGCCGCCCCGCCTGCGTGCCGCCGGTCAGGCGGGTAGCGCCGGCGCCGTGTCCGGCTGGTTGAACCAGCGGCGCGCCCGGAGGATCCCGAACCAGAGCACCACCGCGATCGCGGCGAGCGCGGTCTCGACCAGCAGGGCCGGCCAGCCGGCTGCCACGCCGAGGATCGCCACCAGGTTGAAGCTGCCGTGCAGGACGACCGCCACCAGCCAGGCGAGCGCCTTGCGGCGATGGACGACCCCGGCCAGCACGACCACCGAGCAGGCCACGTGCAGGCTGATCGCGCTCAGTCGTTCCACCCCGGCGAGCAGGAAGGTCGGCGGGGCGCTCCCGGTGAGCGCGTCGAACACCTGGTTGGCGGCCTCCGGCGGAAGGCTGGCGGCGATGGCGGGCCACTGGCCCGCGTTGATCATCACGGCCAGGGCCAGGTTGCTCGCCATGGTCAGGCCGACCAGCACGATCGCCTCGATGCCGCCGTGGCCGAACCCGAAGCCGACCCCGTCGATCCAGCGGTGGAACGCCTTCATCGCCAGCAGCATCAGCACCAGCCGGCCGGTCTCCTCGAACAACCCCGCCGAGTAGCTGGCCACCGGACCCGAGAGCAGGAAACCGGAGAGGTGGGGATCCAGGCCGGGGACGACCAGGCTCATCAGCGGGATCCGGATCAGCAACTGCGAGGTGATGAACGCCAGCGCGCCCGCCCAGAAGGCCCGCCAGATGCCCGGCCAGCGGCGTCCGCCCGCCGGGTTCCGGCGGCTGGCGAGCCAGCCGAACGCGGCCACCGGCAGCACGAAGCACAACAGCGCGACCAACGCCATGGCGGCCAGGGAGAGCGGCGAGACCATGGTTTCACCCTAGCCCCGCCCGGCCGCGGCACCGCGGCCGAGGGAGGGGGCCGGCGCGGGATACGTCCACCACTGGGCTTCGGCTGGCTGAGCGGCAATACTCACTGGCGGAGCCGAGAACAGCAGGAGGACACCATGGAGTGGTACGCGCCGTTCATCACGATGGACATCGGGCTGGGGGAGAAGATCCTGCGGACGGTGGTGGTCTATCTGGCGATCGCGATCCTGCTGCGGGTGGGTGGCCGGCGGTTGATGGCGCAGATGAACTCGCTCGACCTGGTGGTCGTCCTGCTGCTGAGCAACGTGGTGCAGAACGCCATCATCGGGCCGGACAACTCGGTGCTGGGCGCGCTGATCGGCGCGGTGGTGCTGATCGGCTTCGACCTCGGCCTGGACCTGCTCACCCAGCGCAGCCCCGGGCTGCGACGGCTGCTGGAGGGCAAGCCGGTCGAACTGGTGAGGGACGGCCACCCCGACCAGGCGGCGCTGGCCGGGGTGGGGATCGATGACCGCGAGCTCGCCCTGGCATTGCGCCGGCAGGGCATCGACCACGTCGGGCAGGTCGAGGCGGCCAGCCTGGAGACCGCCGGCGATCTGCTGATCGACCTGAAGCCGGGGGAGCGCCCGGCCAGCCGGGACGATCTGGCGGCCGCGGTGGCCGAGTTGAAGGCGCTGATCGCCCAGCGACGGGAGTGACCCGGACGACCAGGAGCCCCGACGCGCACCGCGCCGGGGCTCCTGGGTGAGGCGGGCTACCGCTGGCCCGGGCCGCCCGGTTGGCCGCCGCCCATCATCTGGTTCGACAGTTCGGTGACCTGCTGGCCGTTGACGGTGATCGTCCCGCCGGTGAGGGTGCCGGTGCCGTCGTAGTCGAAGGAGGACTGCGCGGTGATGTCGATCGTGCCGCCGGTGATGGTCAGGTCGCCGTTGCTGTCGATCGCGTCGGTGTCGCCGGCCGCCATGGTGACGGCGAGGTTGCCGCCGTTGATGGTGATGCTGAGCCCGTCGGTGATGATCTCCGAGGCCGAGGCGTTGAGACCGTCGTCGCTGGCGTTGACGGTGATGTCGCCGTCGTCGATCACGATGACCGGCGCCTCGATCCCCTCGACGGAGTCGGTGGTGATGGTGCCGCCGGTGATCCAGATCTGCTGCTCGGCCTTGATCGCGTCATCGCCGGAGGTGATCGTGATCACCCCGTCGGTGATGGTGAGCTGGCCCTCGCCGAGGTCGGTGTCATTGCTGGACTTCAGGCCGTCGCCGGTCGCGTCGATGGTGATCGTACCGCCGTCGATGGTGAGCGAATCCTTGCCCCGGATGCCGTCGTCGACGCTGGTCAGGTTGATCGTCCCCGACTCGATCCACAGGTCGTCCTTGCCGACGATGCCGTCGGCGAAGTTGGCGGTGAGGTTCAGCGTGCCGCTGCCGGTGATCACCAGGTCGTCGGCGGAGTAGATCGCGCCGTCGATCTCCTCGTCGCTGCGGGTGGCGGCGTCCGACACCGTGTTGGTGGTGCCGTCGGCCAGTTCGATCACGGTCAGTTCGGCGTTGTCGACCTGGATCGCGGCGCCCTCGCTGCTGGCGATGGTGGCGTTGTCGAGGACGATCCGGACGTAGCCGTCGGTGTCGACGGTGACCTGTCCGGTGGTGCTGCCGGTCAGCACGTAGGTGCCGGCCTCGGTGATCGCCAGGCCGTCGTCGGTGAGGGTCACGTCGGTGGTCGGCAGGCTGCTCCAGTCGACGTCGACGGCGGCTGTCGTCGAGGTCGTGGTGGTGGTCCCCGAGGTGGAGCCGGTGGAGGTCGTCGTGGTGTCGGTGGTGGTCTCGGTCGAGACGGCCGAGGTGGTCTGGCTCAGCGCGGTGCTGGTCGCCGCGTAGCCGGCGAACGGCAGGACCACGGCGAGCGCCGCCGCCGCGAGTGCTGTGCGGAGCTTCATGGTTCTTCCTTCCTTGGGGGCTTTCGTCCTTGTCAAGGAGTCAACCAAGGAAGGCTGTGGGAATCTTGTGCGGCTCTTGTGGGGCTCGCATGAAGCTCGTGTGGGTCGGCTGTCCTGGGACACCGGGAGCAGTCCCCGGTGTCCCAGGCTCGCGGCCGAAGCTCAGGCCACCTGTTCCTCGGACGGCGGTTCGGCGTTCGGGTCCTCGGTGAGGGCGGCGGCGAACTGCGCCTGGTAGAGGCGGTAGTAGTGGCCATGGGCGGCCAGCAGCTCGTCGTGCGTCCCCTGCTCGACGATCGCGCCGTGCCGCATCACCAGAATGACGTCGGCATCGCGGATGGTGGAGAGCCGGTGGGCGATCACGAACGAGGTCCGGTCGGCCCGCAGCTTCTTCATCGCCCGCTGCACCAGCAGCTCGGTGCGGGTGTCGACCGAGCTGGTCGCCTCGTCGAGGATGAGCAGCGACGGCTCGGAGAGGAACGCCCGGGCGATCGTCACCAGCTGCTTCTCGCCGGCCGAGAGGTTGGACGCCTCCTCGTCCACCACGGTGTCGTAGCCCTCGGGCAGCGAGTGGACGAACCGGTCGACGTAGGCGGCCTTCGCCGCGGCCAGGATCTCCTCCTCGGTGGCGCCCTCCTTGCCGTAGGCGATGTTGTCCCGGATGGTGCCGCCGAACAGCCAGGTGTCCTGCAGCACCATGCCGATCTGCTCGCGCAGCTGGCGGCGCGGCACGCTGGCGATGTCCACCCCGTCCAGCGTGATCCGTCCGGCCTGCAGGTCGTAGAACCGCAGGATCAGGTTCACCAGGGTGGTCTTGCCGGCGCCGGTCGGGCCGACGATCGCCACCGTCGAGCCGGGCTCGGCGACCAGCGACAGGTCGGTGATCAGCGGCTTGGCCGGGTCGTAGGAGAAGTCGACATGCTCGAACTCCACCCGGCCGCCGTTGACGATCAGGGTGCCGGACGCATCGGCCGGCTCCTCCTCGGCGTCCAGCACCTCGAACACCCGCTCGGCCGAGGCCACGCCCGACTGCAGCAGGTTGGCCATCGACGCCAGCTGGGTGATCGGCTGGGTGAACATCCGGGAGTACTGGATGAACGCCTGGACGGCGCCCAGCCCGAGCGAACCGGCCGCCACCTGCAGGCCGCCCACCACCGCGATCACCACGTAGTTCAGGTTCCCGACGAAGAACATCACCGGCATGATGATCCCGGAGATGAACTGGGCACCGAAGGATGCCTCGAACAGCTCGCCGTTCTTGGCCTTGAACTGCTCCAGGGTCTCCCGCTGACGGCCGAACACGGTCACCAGGTCGTGGCCGGTGTAGGTCTCCTCGATCTGGGAGTTGAGCTCGCCGGTGGACTTCCAGGTCTTGGCGAACAGCCGCTGGGAACGCTTGCCGATCACCATGGTGATGCCCATCGCGACCGGGATCGTGACCAGCGCCACGATGGCCAGCAGCGGTGACACCCAGAACATCATGAACAGCACGCCGAGCAGCGTGAACAGGTTCGACAACACCTGCGAGAGGGTCTGCTGCAGCGACTGCGCGACGTTGTCGACGTCGTTGGTCACCCGGCTGAGCAGCTCGCCGCGCGGCTGGTTGTCGAAGTACTTCAACGGCAGCCGGCCGATCTTGGCCGAGACCTGGGCGCGCATCCGGTAGACCGAGCGCTGCACGATGCCGTTGATCAGCAGGCCGCCGCCCCAGCTCAGCAGCGCGGCAGCCAGGTAGAGCACCAGCGCGCCGGCCAGCACCCGGCCGACCGCGGCGAAGTCGATCCCGGTGCCGCCCCGGACGTGCGGCGTTGAAGATCAGGTCGGTGGCCTGGCCGAGGATCAACGGCCCCAGCGAGGAGCCCAGGGTGGAGATGATCACCATGGCGACCACCAGCCAGATCTTCGGCAGCTCCGGGCCGAGGTTGCCCAGCAGCCGGCGCAGCGAGGGGCCGAAGTTGACCGCCTTCTCGCCGGTGCCCTGCGACATCGGGCCGTGGCCGGGGCCACCGCCCCGCTGCGGCCCGTACTTGGGACGCTCGTTGGCCTTCACCGGGGCGCTGCCGGGCTGCGGGGTGTGCTCGGCGTTCTGGGACGTGGTGTTGTCGGTCATGCCGCCACCTCCTCGGCCTGGAACTGGCTCTCCACGATCTCGGCGTAGGTCGGGACAGCTCCGCAGTAGTTCGTCATGGCTGCCCAGACCGACGATCCGGCCGTCGTCCAGCACGATGATCTGGTCGGCGGTCCGGATGGTGGAGACCCGCTGGGCCACCACGATCACCGCCGCCTCGGCGGTGATCGGCGCCAGGGCCGCGCGCAGCGCGGCGTCGGTGGCGACGTCCAGCGCCGAGAACGAGTCGTCGAAGACGTACACCTCGGGCTGGCGGACCAGGGCGCGGGCGATCGACAGCCGTTGCCGCTGCCCGCCGGAGACATTGGTGCCGCCCTGGGCGATCGGTGAGTCGAGGCCGTCCGACATCCGCTCCACGAAGTTCTTCGCCTGGGCGATCTCCAGCGCCTGCCAGAGCTCGGCGTCGGTGGCGTCGGGGTTGCCGAGCCGCAGGTTGCTGGCCACCGTCCCGCTGAACAGGTAGGGCTTCTGCGGCACCAGGCCGATCCGGCTCCACAGCAGGTCGGGGTCGAGTTCGCGGACGTCCACGCCGTCCACCAGCACCCGTCCCTCGGTGGCGTCGAACAGCCGCGGGATCAGGTTCACCAAGGTGGTCTTGCCGGCGCCGGTAGAGCCGATGATCGCGGTGGTCTGCCCGCGCCGGGCGACGAAGCTCACCCGGTCGAGCACCGGGGTCTCCGCGCCGGGGTAGCTGAAGCTCACCTGGTCGAAGGCGACCTCGCCGTGCCGGTCGACGGTCTGTGACGCCGTGCTCCGGCGGCACGACCGAGGAGCGGGTGTCGAGCACCTCGTTGATCCGGCCGGCCGAGACCTGCGCGCGGGGCGCGATCATCAGCATCATCGTGGCCATCATCACGCTCATCAGGATCTGCATCAGGTAGGCCAGGTAGGCGGTCAGCTGACCGACCTGCAGATGGCCCTCGGCCACCCGCTGGGCGCCGAACCACATCACCGAGATCTGGGAGAGGTTCATGATCACCATGACGATCGGGAACATCGTCATCATGTAGCGCCCGGCCCGGGTGGCGGTGTCGGCCAGATCGGCGTTCGCCCGGTCGAACCTGGCCGACTCGGTGGGTTCGCGGACGAAGGCGCGGATCACCCGCAGGCCGGCGATCTGCTCGCGCAGCACCCGGTTCAGGGCGTCCACCCGCTGCTGCATGGCACGGAACAGCGGGGTCATGTGGGTCACCAGGTAGCCGATCAGGATGCCCAGCAGGATCACCGCGACCAGGATGATCCAGCTCAGCCCAACGTCCTCGCGCAGCGCCATGAAGACGCCGCCGACCGCGGTGAGCGGCGCCGAGACCAGCATCACAGCGGTCATCAGCACCAGCTGCTGCACCTGCTGGACGTCGTTGGTGTTGCGGGTGATCAGGCTCGGCGCGCCGAACTTGTTCACCTCGCGGGCCGAGAAGGTGAGCGCCCGGGAGAAGATCGCGTTGCGGACGTCGCGGCCGAAGCTCATCGAGGTGCGGGCGCCGAACCAGGTGGCGCCGATCTGGGCGCCGACCTGAACCAGGCTGACCGCCAGCATGATCGCGCCGAGCCGCCAGATCACGCCGGTGTCGCCGGTGGAGACGCCGTCGTCGATGATCTGCGCGTTCAGGCTGGGCAGGAACAGCGAGGCGATCGACTGGGTCAGTTGCAGGAGTATCACGCCCGCCAGCAGCCAGACGTAGGGCCGCAGGTAGCGGATCAGAAGACGGATCATGGATTTCCTAGTGAGATGCCGTGGAGCACGACGTTGGCAACGTCGGCTGGCGCGGTGAGGGTATGGGTTTCGGAGAGATGGAAGGTGGAGGCGAAGGCCATCGCCTGCAGCACGCCGGCCGCCGTCCGGGGTGGAAGAGTCAGCTGGGCAGCGTACTCCTGAAGGCTGTGCGCGACCGCTTCGGTCATTCGCTGCTGGCGGTCGTGGTGGAACGGCTTGGGGTGGGGGCCCCGGGGTGGCCCGGGGAGCTCGCCCTGCGGCGGACGGTGGAACACCAGCATGGCCAGCGAGCGGGTGCGCCGGATCTCCTGCTGCAGGATCTCCAGAATGGACGTCACCCGCTCGGTCAGGTCCTGGCCCTCGGGCAGCTCGGCCACCTGCGCGACCGCGGGTTCGGCCTCCAACGCGGCCAGGGCCGCCGCCGCGATCAACTCCTGCTTGGAGTCGAATACCCTGAACAGGGTGCCCTCGGCCACGCCCGCGGCCTCCGCCAACTGCCGGGTGGTCAGCGAGGTGCCATGCTCGAGCAGCAGCGGCGCGACGGCGTCGATGATCGCCTGTCGGCGATCCTCGGGGGTCATGGCGGTAGCGCGGCTCACGGAGCGAGTGTAGTGAGTGAGCACTCACTCATCAACTGCGCAGTGATGCTTAGCCCCTTCCCCGAGATCGCCGTGCCCAGTGCTCGCTGTTCTCACCCGCGACGCGCAGCCGCGCCGCATACCGGGGCGCCCTGACCGGGTGACCTCACCATCCGCGCAGCTACGCCGCTTATCAGCGCCGTACAGGCCGTCGTATGCGGTGCCGATGCGCAGGGCCGGACGGACTGGCCGCCTCCGTCCGACATATGCGGCGGCAAGGTGCGCGGCCATGCGAATTCCGGCCGGCAGGGGCGGCCTTACCCAGGATTCGCGACTGGCCCTGCGGGGTGGTCGAACCGTTGGGGTGGGCTGTTGCGTGGTATCGGCCCGTCCATCGGGTGGGCGGAGTTACCCTCGATGGGTGAAGCCTGAGCATCTGGATCGTCTCTTCTCGGTGTCGCGGCCGGCGGTCCATCCGGACGGATGGGCGGTGGTTTCGGCGGTGCGTCCCGACTTCGCGGCCGACGCCTACGTCGGTCAGCTCTGGCGGGTGCCGTTGGACGGCTCCGGCCCGCGCCGGATCACCCGTGGGTTCCGCGACACCGCCCCCCGGCTCTCCCCGGACGGCCGGCTGATCGGCTTCCTGCGGGCCACCCCGGACGGCCCGCCGCAGCTGGCGATCGTCGCCGCCGGCGGCGGCGAGCCACTGGTGATCACCGACCGGAAGCTGGGGGTGGCGGAGTTCGCCTTCAGCCAGGATTCCTCCCGGATCGTCTTCACCTCCCCGGTGCCGGACCAGGGACGCTACGGCACGCTGGCGGGCGTCCCGGCCGCGGCCGAGGATCCCCGCCGGATCACCACCCTGGCCTTCCAGTACAACGGCCGCGGCTACACCGCCGACCAGCGCGTCCACCTCTTCGTGGTCGATCTGCCCGACCCCGGCGACGAGCCGCCGGTCGAGCCGGTCGGCCGGGCCGCGCAGCCGGACGCGGCGTCGCTGATTCCCGCGGCCCGCCAGCTCACCGAGGGCGATTTCGACCACGCCCAACCGGTGGTCACCGGCGAGCACGTCATCGTGGTCTCCGCCCGCCACGACGGCCGGGACGCGGACCTGCGGCAGGATCTCTACCGGATCAACCTCACCACCGGCCACGCCACCCTGCTCACCGACCCGGAGGTGGTCGGCACCAACCTCTCGGCCAGTTCGCCGGTGGTGGTCTGGGGCGACCTGTGGTTCCTGGCCACCGACCTGGGGCCGACCGGACGCGATCATCTCGCCCGCAACGCGGCGGTCTGGCGGATGGCCTGCAGCGGCGGCGAACCGGTCCGGCTGACCGATCCGGCCGAGTTCGACTTCACCCAACTGGAGGCCGACCCGACCGACGGCGTGGTGCTGGGCGTGCTGGTCGAGCGCGGGGTGGGGGTGCCGGTCGCGTTCTGGCCGGACGGCAGCTGGACCCGTCCGGAACTGGCCGACGGCACCTCGGTCTCCGAGCTGGCCGGGGTCGGCGGACGCGGGGTGGCAGCGGTCGTCACCGCCACCAGCCCCGGAGAGGTGGCCGCGGTCGGCACCGAGCCCAGGCTGCTGACCGACTTCGCCGCCGGGCTGCGCGAGGTCGCGCCGCCGATCCCGACCCACGAGCTGATCGCGACCAGCCCGGACGGCGCGCCGGTCCACGGCTGGGTGGTGCTGCCCGAGGGGGAGGGGCCCCACCCGGTGCTGCTGACCATCCACGGCGGACCGTTCGCCGCCTACGGCCCGGGGTTCTTCGACGAGGCGCAGGTGTACGCCGGCGCCGGCTACGCGGTGGTGATGTGCAACCCGCGCGGCTCGGCCAGCTACGGCGAGGCGTACGGCGCGGCCATCCGGGGCGCCCTCGGCGACCGCGACCTGGCCGACGTGCTGGCCTTCCTCGACCACGCGCTGGCCACCGTCCCGGGGTTGGACGCCGACCGGCTGGGCATCATGGGTGGCTCCTACGGCGGCTACCTGACCGCCTGGACCATCGCCCACGACCACCGGTTCGCCGCCGCGATCGTCGAGCGCGGTTACCTCGACCCCCGCTCGTTCGTCGGCGCCTCCGACATCGGCTGGTACTTCCCGCAGGCGTACCACGCCGACGATCTGGCGACCATGGACGCCCAGTCGCCCACCCTGCTGGCCGGCCAGGTGACCACCCCGACCCTGGTGCTGCACTCCGAGCAGGATCTGCGCTGCCCGGTCTCGCAGGCGTTCCGCTACTACACCGAGCTGAAGCTGGCCGGGGTCGAGGCCGAGTTGCTGGTCTTCCCCGGCGAGAACCACGAACTCTCCCGCTCGGGCCGGCCGTGGCATCGCCGGCAGCGTTTCGAGGCCATTCTGGAGTGGTGGGGACGCCACCTACCGGTGTAGCCGGGGACGTCGGCGGCGCTCCCTCGCGACACAATCCGGGACGCAGCGGGCAGTCGCGGGGATACTCCACGCCGGTCGCCGCTGCGCCCCGGTTTCTGTCGGGGTGGCGGCGGACGAGGGAGCGCGGGACGGAGTTCCAGGCGGCTCAGCGCACCGCCACCTGGGCGGCCCGCAACTCCCGCTCGCGCCGTAGGGCCGGGACGAAGCAGAGCGCGCCCAGCACGCTGAACCCGCCGCCGAGCACCATCGCCACCGGGGTGGACGCCACCGTGGCCGTCCAGCCGAGCAGCGGAGCGGCCACCGCGAAGGCGAGGAAGCCGAGCATCGAGGCCAGC
This sequence comes from Propionicimonas sp., assembly GCA_049840415.1. Classification (GTDB taxonomy): domain Bacteria; phylum Actinomycetota; class Actinomycetes; order Propionibacteriales; family Propionibacteriaceae; genus Propionicimonas. Next base: position 27,476 of record JASGLB010000008.1, read on the forward strand.
GACAGCACGGTCGTCCGGTTGGCCGCCGAGGCCTCGCGGTGCAGCAGGGTGTTGTAGACCGGCCCGCCGGAGCCGTGCAGGGCGTAGGTGGCGAGGTAGGCGGCGATCAGCGCGGCCGGGCCGGCGGTCAGCCCCATCCAGACCGCGCCGAGCCCGTTGAGGACGCGGGCCAGCAGGGCCGTCCGGGCGACCCCGAACCGGGGCGAGACCAGCCCGGCCAGCCCGGAGCCGAGCGCGAACACCGCCCAGCCCACCGACGCCACCGGCCCCATCAGCGCCCCGGCCCGGGTGTTGTCGCCCAGCAGTTCGCCCAGCCGGATCGGGGTGAACGACTCGAACACCACCATGCCGGTGGACCAGAACACCTCCACCAGCAGCAGCGCCAGCAGCACCCGGTTGGTGGTGGCCAGCCGTAGCCCGGAGGCGATCGTCGCCGGCGTCTGGCGGGCGGCCGTCAGCGCCTCGCGCAGCCTCGAACCGCGCGCCGGCCCGGTGTCCTCGCGCAGCAGCGCGGCCACCACTGTCAGATGGACGACCGCCAGCACCGCGTACCCCACGTAGGGCAGGGTGAGCGCCGACCACTGCTGCACCGGATGCCACCAGATCAGGCCGCCGGAGGCGAGCGAGCCGAGCGCGATCGAGCCGCCGAGCAGCGCGCCCTGCTGGGCCAGCGTCCGGTCGACGTCGGCTCCCGGCTCGCTCGCGGTGGACGGCGTCGACGAACCACGCCTCCAGCGGCCCCGAGTCCAGCGCCCGGAAGATGCCGGACGCCGCGGCGGCGGCCGCGAACGCCCAGAAGGATCCGGCGACGCAGTACAGCGAGGCCGCCACCACCTGCGCGGCGGCCGCGGCCAGCAGCACCGGACGGCGCCCGAGGGTGTCGGCCAGGCCGGCGGTGGGAAGTTCCAGCCCGAAGACGACGAAGCCGGTGATCGAGGCCAGGGTGAGCGCCTGGGTGAGGGGCAGCCCGCGCTCCAGCGGCAGCAGGGTGGTGACCGGGACGACCAGCCCGACCGGGAACCAGCGGGTGAGGGTCAGCAGCAGGAAGGTCCGCCGGGCGGAGGCGGCGGTCATGCCGGATCGTCCGGGACCTCGGTGGGGTCGACCGGGAAGGCGAACCGGTAGAGGTGCAGCCGCCGGGCCCGGGGGTCGCCGGAGCCGAGCCGGCGGTAGCGGTTCAGCAGGGCGTCGAGTTCGCCCGACAGCCGCTGGGCCTGCTCGGGGGTCACCTCGACCCACAGGTCGTTCATCCCGCTGACGTCCTGCCAGGCGGCCGGCCAGGAGTCGGCCACGTCCAGCCAGGCGGCGTACTTCTGGTCGAAGTCGCGGTGGTAGCTACGGACCAGCCAGCCGAGCGCGGCGCGGGCGTCCTCGTCGTCGGCGAAGGCGGAGTTCGCCCAGCCGTGGCTGTCGGTGGCCGCCCGCCAGATCCGCTCCTTGCCGCGGCCGTCGCCGGTGTCGGCCACCAGACCGACCTCCGCCAGCTTGCGCAGGTGGTAGCTGGTGGCGCCGGTATTGGTCTGCAGCGCTGCGGCCAGGGTGGTGGCGGACGCGGGGCCGTTACGGCGCAACTCGGAGAGCACCCGGGCGCGCAGCGGGTGGGCCAGCACCTTGACCGCGGTGGCGTCCAGCTCGAGGTGGGTGGGGGGCTGCGGGTGCGATTCGAGGTCGGCCATACGTACACAATAACTCTGCATGAAACTTATGCACAAGTATTCTGCAGGGCTGTGGACTTGGCGTGGAGTCAGAGCGGGGGCACCGTCACGGCCGGCGTTCGGTCCGCGCCAGGTAGGCCCGTCCCCGCGGACTCAGCTCGTACCCGACCGGGTGGCTGATGGTGAGCCCGAGGTTCTTCAGCTTGCGGACGTCGATCTTGAACGGGGCGGTTTCCCGTCCGACTTCGGCTGCCAGGTCCGGCGCCCGGGTCTGTGGTCGCCGGCCGATCAGGCCCAGCGTGGTCATCGTCCAGGGCCCGTGGCTGCTGGCCCGGTCCAGCCGGTCCAGCCGGGCGTCGAGCGCGGCCACGTCCTCGTCGGTCAGCGCGTCGTCGCCGCGCAGCGCGATCCGCGGATCCTCGCCGGCCCAGCGCAGCCGGATCCGGTAGGTCGGCCAGTCGGGCTCCCCGGCGAGCCGTCGCCGCACCGATGTGGGATCGGGATGCCCGGCGGCCAGCGCGTCGGCATCGGTGATGGCCAGTGGATCGACCGCGTCGACCGCCTCCACCTCGATCACCCCGGCCGAGGTCCGGAACCGGGATCCCGGCCGGACATCGGGCCGTCGCCACCGCCGGAAGGCCAGCGACACGGTCCCTTCCCGGATCCCCTGAGCAACCTTCGGCGGCAGCAGCATCCAGCCATTGTCCTGCCGAACCCGCCCCGGGGGGAACCGCCGTCGTCCATCCTCCACGACACAAACCGGGGAGCAGAGGGCAGTCGAGTGGATAATCCACGCGGGTCACCGCTGCTTCCCGGTTTCTGTCGGGCAAAGGGGCGGCCAGGGCGTGCCGCCGGTCAGCTCAGGGCTTCCGTCTCCGGGGTTTCAGGTGCTCCCTGCGGCGGATGATGCGGAGGAGTTCCACGACGACCGCGTCCCACTCGTACACGATCTGGTTGTAGGTGAGCCGGATCACCAGCATGCCGCCGCGGGTCACCAGGAAGAGGTCACGCCTTCGGTCGTTGGAGTAGGCGGCCGCTCCGGTGTGATGCTCGCGGCTGTCCACTTCGATGACCAAACGCGTACCCACCAGCAGATCCACCCGACCGACGCCCGCCATCACTATCTGGCTCCGCACTTTGATGCCGAGCCGGCGCAGCCGGAATCTGACCATCGACTCCGTCCCGGACTCCGCTTTGGCGTCGGTCTCCGCCAGTAGCCGCCGCACCCGGCGGGGGCAGTTGGCGAGGATGACCGTCAGTTGGCTCCGGGTGAGCAGCCGTTGGTTGAGGATCGAGTCGAGGACAACGACGATCCCCTCATCGTCGAGACAGCGAGTTGCCGCCAGTAGGGCCGTCTCCAGCGGATCCACCGCTACCGCCGGTGCCACCCGTTGGGGTACCGGACAGAGGTGAACGCCAGGGTGGGCAGGCTGCCTGGCGTGGTGGTGCTCGGACATCCGGACATGCAGTTGGGTGCCGGGCGGAACCCAGACTCCGTAGTGCCGCAGAGCGGAGACGCAGGCCAGGACGCCGCCCATCCGCACCGCCCGGACCACCTCCGGCGGGCTGCCCGAGCTGGCGTACCAGCCTCGCCGGATTCGCTGGAGCTGGCCGAGCCGCTCGAGTCGTCTGATGTCAGCTCGACGCAACCCGACCTGCAACAGGTCCGAGTACCGAGCGATGCCATGGTTGAGTGTCATGACCGCACTCTTGGCAGTCCGTCCCAGATTGTGCCTCGCAATCTGCCCGGCTGTGGATAGCTACAGGTCGCCCGACCGTTGTCCACAGGCTTCCTCCCCGACACAAACCGGGGAGCAGAGGGCAGTCGAGTGGATAATCCACGCGAGTCACCGCTGCTTCCCGGTTTCTGTCGGGGGTGGCGACGGTGGGAGTGGACGGAGTGCCGGAGTGGACCGGAACTCGGGGTGGACGCGGGGCCGGTCCGGCCGCCGCCGGCTCGCGGGGCGAGGTCGCCGGAGAACTCGGAGTGGAGGCGGGGTCGGTCCAGGCGCCGCCGTCCCGGCGGGTGAAGGTCGCCGGGACTCGGAGCGGACGGGGACCGGTATCCGCGGCCGAGGATGGCGGACGGAGAACCCGGAGCGGACCGATAATCTAGGGCGGTGACCGAGCAGACGCCGATGAACCCCGAACTCTCCGAGCAGGAGCAGGTGCGGCACGACAAGCGCGCCCGCCTGCTGGCCGAGGGGACGCCGCCCTACCCGATCACGGTGCCGCGCAGCCACAGCGCAGCGCAGGTGCACCAGCAGTGGGCCCACCTGGAAGCCGGCGACGAGACCCAGGACGTGGTCAGCGTCAGCGGACGGGTGGTGTTCATCCGGAACACCGGCAAGCTCTGCTTCGCCACCATCCAGGACGGGTTCACGCTCACCGAGTCGGGTACCCGGCTGCAGGTGATGATCTCGCTGGCCGAGGTGGGCGAGGAGTCGCTGGCCGCCTGGAAGGCGGACGTCGACCTGGGCGACTTCGTCTCGGTCACCGGTCGGGTGATCTCGTCACGACGCGGCGAGCTGTCGGTGCTCGCCACCGGCTGGCAACTCGCCTCCAAGGCGCTGCGGCCGCTCCCGACCCTGCACAAGGAGCTCGGCGAGGAGACCCGGGTGCGGCAGCGCTACGCCGACCTGGTGGCCCGTCCCGAAGCCCGCGACATGGTGCGCACCCGGGCGCTGGTCACCCACGCGATCCGCGAGGTGCTGCACGACGAGGGGTACATCGAACTCGAGACGCCGGTGCTGCAGCTGGTGCACGGCGGCGCGGCCGCGCGTCCGTTCCGCACCCACCTGAACGCCTTCGACATCGACATGACGTTGCGGATCGCGCTCGAGCTCTACCTCAAGCGGGCGATGGTCGGTGGTGCCGACCGGGTCTACGAGATCGGCCGGATCTTCCGCAACGAGGGCATCGACTCCAGCCATTCCGCCGAGTTCACCATGCTCGAGGCCTACCAGGCCTGGGGCGACCAGACCTCCATCGCCGCGATGACCCAACGCGTCATCCAGCACGCCGCCGACACCGCCCTCGGCACCCGGACGGTCACCACCCCGGCCGGCGAGATCGACCTGGACGGGGAGTGGGCCTGGAAGCCGGTCTACCCCACCCTCTCCGAGGCGCTGGGTGAGGAGATCACCCCCGCCACCGACGCTTCCCGGCTCAAGACGATCGCGGACGACCGCGGCGTCGAGTACGACCCGGCCTGGGGTGCGCAGAAGCTGGTGATGGAGCTGTTCGGCGAGATCGTCGAGCCCACCCTGCTGCAGCCCACCTTCGTCTGCGACTACCCGCCGATCGCCCAGCCGCTGGCCCGGCAGCACCGCAGTGACCCCGATCTGATCGAGGCCTGGGACCTGATCATCGGCGGCGTCGAGCGCGGCACGGGCTTCTCCGAGCTGATCGACCCGGTGATCCAGCGCGAGCGGCTGGTCGCCCAGTCGCTGAAGGCCGCCGCCGGCGACCCTGAGGCGATGGAACTGGACGAGGACTTCCTGGCGGCGCTGGAGTTCGGCGCCCCGCCGATGGGCGGCATGGGTCTGGGCGTCGACCGGCTGATGATGCTGCTCACCGGCGCCGGGATCCGGGAGACCATCCTGTTCCCGCTGCTCAAGCCGCTGGGTTAGGCCTTTCGGCTGGGAATATGCCGCTGACAAGCTGGGACAAGGAACCGTCCCCTGTCCCAGGAGGCTACTTCCAGAGGGTGGCCAGGATGAACGAGCCGGCCAGGGCGGCCATGCCGATCAGGACGTTCCAGATCTGATCCAGGTCGGACATCCCCGGGACGTGGATGCCCACGGCGGAGGTGATGTAGAACACCACCAGCCACAGCACCCCCAGCAGGCCGAGGGTGACGAAGGCCGGGACCACCCACTGCCGGCTGCCCGGCGCCGCGCTGGGCTTCTGCTTGGCGCGGTCGGCGGCGAGCGCGTCCTTCGTGGCCTGCTTCTTCTTCTCAGCAGCAGACTTGCGGCCCTTGGACTCTGGCACCCGACACTCCTTGCACTTGCGGAACGGGACAACAATACCGGGTCCGGACGGTCCGGGCGTCCCGACCCTGACGTAGGGTGGCGCTGTGGTGAACCGTTGGACGAGGGCACGCGCCCGGTTCCGGCGCGCCCGGCGGCGACGGGCGATCAGCCCGCTCCGGGGCCGGATCGCCACCTTCCTCACCTGCCTGGCGGCCGGCCTGATGCTCGTCACCGGCGCGATCTCCGCCGAGGGCGGCGACCTGCGTCCCCGCCGTAGCGGCGACCTGATCGACCTGATCCGCGCCGAGGCCGACCGCAATGCCGATCTCAGCCACACCGTGACCGGGCTACGGGACGAGGTGGATCGGCTGACCGAGCAGCTCAACTCCTACGACGACTCCACCGGTCCGCAGCTGGCAGACCTGGCGGCGCGGACGGAGCTCACCGCGGTGCACGGCCCGGGGGTCACCGTCGCCCTGGCCGATGCTCCGCTCAGCGTGAAGCCTCCCGGCGTGGCCGACGAGCTGCTGATCGTCCACCAGCAGGACATTCAGGCGGTGGTGAACGCGCTGTGGCGCGGCGGCGCCGAGGCGATGACCATCCAGGGGCAGCGGGTCACCGTGCTGACCGGCATCAAATGCGTGGGCAACACCGTGCTGCTGCACGGCGTCCCCTACGCCCCGCCCTACGTGATCACCGCGATCGGCGATCCCGAGGCGCTGGAGCAGGCGCTGGCCGGCTCGGAGGATCTCCGGATCTACCGGGAGTACGCCACCGCCTACCGGCTGGGCTACGAGCAGTGGCGGGAAGAGGACGTCACCCTGCCGGGCTTCGCCGGCGTGCTGACCACGGATCGCGCGGACGTACCGGGCTGAGAGAATGGGCGCATGGCGCGCATCCTGGTGATCGACAACTACGACTCCTTCGTCTACAACCTGGTGCAGTACCTCGCCCAGCTGGGAGCCGAGGTCGAGACCTGGCGCAATGACGACGCCCGGTTCGCCACCGACGGCTGGGAGCAGGGCTTCGACGGCATCCTGCTCTCCCCAGGCCCCGGGACGCCGGAAGCGGCCGGGGTGTGCATCCCGGTGATCCGCAGCCACGCCGGCCGGCTGCCGATCTTCGGGGTCTGCCTGGGGTTGCAGTCCATGGCGGTGGCCTTCGGCGGGACGGTGGACCGCGCGCCGGAGTTGCTGCACGGCAAGACCTCGCTGGTGCACCACGACGGCCGGGGGGTGTTCGCCGGGCTGCCCGACCCGTTCACCGCCACCCGCTACCACTCGCTGGCGCTGGATCCGGCGACCGTGCCGGACGACCTGGAGGTGACCGCCCGGACCGACAGCGGGGTGATCATGGGGCTGCGGCACCGGACGCTGCCGGTGGAGAGCGTCCAGTTCCACCCCGAATCGGTGCTCACCGAAGGCGGCTACCAGTTGCTGGCCAACTGGCTGGCGGCCTGCGGGGACGCCGACGCGCCCCGCCGGGCGGTCGGGCTCAGCCCGCTGATGGGCACCGCCTGATCAGCGGCGAGCGACCGGGGCGGACGGCCTAGCCGCCCCCGTCACCACCGTCTCCCTCGCCCGGGTCGGTGATCGGCACGGCCAGCACCAGCTTGATCTCGGTGGTGAACGGTACCTTCTGGCCGACCCCGGGGGTCTGCTCGATGACCGTCCCCTCGGTGGCGTCGGAGGGCTTGGTGGTGACGCTCACATTGTTGAACCCGGCGCGCTTGGCCTCGGCCCGGGCGCTCTCCTCGTCCAGGGTGCGGAGATTGGGGACGACCCCCTCGGTGGGCCGCGGTTTGGCCAGTACCAGGGTGATCCGGGTGGTCCGCGGCACGATCTCGCCGACGCCCGGCTTCTGCGAGATCACCGTGCCCTCCGGCGCGTCGGACTCCTCGACGGTCGTCCTGACGTCCCCGAACCCGTGCCGGTCGGCCTCGGCCATCGCGGTCTTCTCGTCCATGCCCCGGAAGTTGGGGACCGGGCTCTCGCCGGTGGCGTAGTACACCGTGATCGGCTTGCCGATCGGGGCGTCGGTACCCTCGCCCGGGTCGATCGCGGTGACCTCGTCGGCCGCCGCGGTGACCGGCTCGTTCTCGTCGAGTTCGGCGTGCACCGAGGTGAAGCCGATCTCCTTCAGCTTGTCGACCACTTCCTGGTACGGCTGGCCCTTCAACCCGGTCGGGATCGTCTTGCGGACCGGGCCGATGTTGACGTCGAAGGTGATCTCGGTGCCGACCGGAACCTGGGCGCCGGGGGGCGTGGTCTGGCGGATCACCAACCCGACGGTGTCGTCGTCCTCGCCGGTCACCTGCACCATCTTGGGGATCAGCTCGAGCTTCTCCAGCTCCTCGGTGGCGCGGGCGGCCTTCATGTCCACCAGCGACGGCACGTCGACCATCTTCGGCTGGTTGAGCGGGTTGAACAGCAGGAAGATGCCCACCCCGGCCAGGATCACCGCGATCGTGCCCAGGCTGATCCACAGCGGCATCAGATTGCGTTTCGGCACCGGCTCCAGCGCGCGGGCGGCCGTCCCGGTCACCGGCCCGGTGTCGGAGGAGAGCATGCTGGTCGGGTTCGCCACCAGCACGGTCGGATCGGACGCCCCCGGCAGCGGCGCGGTCGGCACCGGAACCCGGGCCAGCACATCCTGGCCGGCCAGCAGCCGGCCGATGTCGGCCCGCATCGCCGCGGCGGTCTGGTAGCGGTCGGCCGGATCCTTGGCCAGCGACTTGAGCACCACGGCGTCCATCCCCGGGGTGATCATCGAGTCCAGCCGGCTGGGCGGCACCGGGGCCTCCCGAACGTGCTGGTAGGCGACGCTGACCGGGGAGTCGCCCTGGAATGGCGGACGTCCGACCAGCAGCTCGTAGAGCAGGCAGCCAGCGGAGTAGATGTCGCTGCGGGAATCGACCGTCTCGCCGCGGGCCTGCTCGGGTGACAGGTACTGCGCGGTGCCGATCACGGCAGCTGTCTGGGTCATGGTGGCCGAGGTGTCGGCGACCGCCCGAGCGATGCCGAAATCCATCACCTTGATCTGGCCGCTCGGGGTGAGCATCACGTTGGCGGGTTTGATATCGCGGTGGACGATGCCGGCCTTGTGGCTGTAGCTCAGCGCGTCCAGCACCCCCTGGGCGAACTCCAGCGCCTTCTCCGGCTGGATCTGGCGGCCGGTGCGCAGGATCTCGCGCAGGGTGTGGCCGTCCACCAGTTCCATCACGATGTAGGGAACCTGGACGCCGGTGGTCGGGTCGGGCTCCTCGCCGGTGTCGTACACCGCCACGATATTGGGGTGGTTCAGGCCGGCGGCGGCCTGCGCCTCGCGGCGGAAGCGGGCCTGGAAGGTGGAGTCGGTGGCCAGGTCGACGCGCAACTGCTTGACCGCGACGTCGCGACCCAACCGCAGGTCGCGGGCGCGTCGCACCTCGGCCATGCCGCCGCGGCCCAGCACGCTGCCCAACTGGTAGCGGCCGCCGAGCAGCCTTGGCTCGTCACTCATCGGCACATCCTTTCAGCTCGTCGCCGCGATCCGGCGCGAGTCGGGTTCCATTGTGACTGACGTTTCTGAACCCCGCCCAAGAGACCGCGACCAGGCCGTCGCCTGCGGCACCGGGAGGAGCGGACGAACGGGTGGGGCGCGGCCTCATCGCAGCGCCTCGATCACTGCCTTGGCGATCGGCGCCGCCAGGGTGCCGCCGGCGATGTCGGTGGCCGGGATCTCGGCGTCCTCGATGAAGACGCAGACGGCCACGTCCAGTTCCTCGGCGAAGGCGGTGAACCAGGCGTAGGGCCGTCGTCCCTCGGTGACCGCGGTGCCGGTCTTGCCGCCGATGGTCAGCCCGGAGAGCTGGGCGCGGCGTCCGGTGCCGTGCTGCACCACCGACACCATCATGTCGTGCAGCGAGTCGGCCACCGTGGCGCTGACCGCCGTGCCGTGTTGCTGGGGACGGGCCTGGCTGATCACCCGGAGGTCGTGGGCCCGGACCCGCTCCACCAGGTACGGCTCCATCACCACGCCGCCGTTGGCGATCGCCGCCGCCACCATGGCCATCTGCAGCGGGCTGGCCGCCACGTCGAAGGCGCCGATCGCGCTCATCCCGGTCTGGGCGTCGTCCGGCGCCTCGGGGAACCGGCTGGCCGCCGAGCCGATCTCGGCCAGGAAGGTGTCGCCGAAACCGAACCGCTCGGCCTGGGCGCGCAACGCGTCCGCGCCGAGCTCGACGCCGAGCCGTGCGAAGGCCGGGTTGCAGGAGACCTCCAGCGCGTCGGTCAGGGTGATCCTGCTGCCACCGCAGTTGCCCCGGATCACCACTGTCGAGCCGGGCAGCTTGAACGGGGAGGCGTCGATCTCGGTGTCCGGCTGCATCCCCGACTCCAGCGCGGCGGCGGCGGTGATCAGCTTGAAGGTCGAGCCGGGCGGGTAGATCTCCTGGGTGGCCCGGTTGGACATCGGCCGGGACTTGTCGGCGTTCAACTCCTCCCAGGCCTCGCGGGCGGCCTTGAGGTCGTGGCTGGCCAGCCGGTTCGGGTCGTAGCTGGGGCTGGTCACCAGGGCGCGGATGGCGCCGGTCTTGGTGTCGATCGCCACCACCGCGCCTTTGCGCCCGTCCAGGCCGTCCCAGGCGGCCCGCTGGGCGGCCGCGCTGAGCGTGGTCTCGACGGTGGCTCCGCGGGGCGAGGCTCCGGTCATCAGGTTGACCAGCCGGTCCAGGAACTGGGAGTCGTCGACGCCGATCAGCTGCTCGGCGTAGGAGCGCTCCAGCCCGCGGTTGCCGTAGGTGTAGCTGTGGTACCCGGTGACCGGGGCGTACAGCTTGCCCGAGGGGTAGCTGCGCTGGAACTTGTACTTGTCCTTGACCGGTTCGGACTTGGCGATCGGCGCGTTGCCGACCATGATCGGTCCGCGGTCGCGGGCGAACCGGGCGTCGGTGGCGCGCCGGTTCTCCGGCCGGTTGTTCAGGTCGTAGGTGCGCAGCAGGTAGCCCGCGCTGATGTTCAGCAGCAGCGCGGTGAACATCACCATCGCCGCGGTGGCCACCCGTCGGATCGGCGTGTTCATCCGGCACCCCCCGGTCGGAAGATCGAGTCCGGCAGCTCCCGCGGTGACCGCTCGGGTGGCGCCTCCGGGACCTCCGGGGACGGGTCCGGGTGCTCCCCGAGATCCCGCTCGTCGGCCGGAGCGGGCGGCGCGGTGACGATGGTGGCCTCCTCGGCCGAGCCGGGGTCGGCGGCCGGGGCGGTGATCGCGGTCGGTTCGTCGGCGCCGGAGTCCCAGCTGATGTCGTCCAGCGAGGCCGGTGGCTCCGGACGCGGCGGCGGCGCCTTCACCATCATGGTGGGCTCCTCGGCCAGCGAGGCGACCGGGCTGGTGACCGGCTCCAGCGCGGGCCGGCGAACCTGGTGGGTGATCGCCAGCAGCATGCCGAACAGCATCCAGTTCGCCACCAGCGAGGAGCCGCCCTGCGATAGGAAGGGCGTGGTCAGGCCGGTCAGCGGCAGCAGCCGGGTGACTCCGCCGATGATCGCGAAGACCTGGATGGCGAAGACGAAGGAGACGCCGGCTGCCAGCAGTTTGCCGAACGGATCCCGGGCGCCCAGCGCGGCCCGCATCCCGCGGGTGACGATCAACCCGTAGATCAGCACGATCGCGGTCAGCCCCACCATGCCCAGTTCCTCGCCGAGCGCGGCGGCGATGAAGTCGCTCTTGGCCAGCGGGGTGATGTTCGGCTGGCCCAGCCCCCAGCCGGTGCCGAACAGCCCGCCCCAGGCGAACCCGAACTGGCCCTGGATCACCTGGTAGTTGGTGTCGTAGTCGGAGAACGGGTTCAGCCAGGCGGCGACCCGGGTCTGGACGTGGCCGAAGGTCAGGAAGGCCGCGTAGGCGCCGGCCGCGAACAGGGTCAGGCCGATGATCGGCCAGCCGGCCCGCTCGGTGGCGATGTACAGCATGGTGACGAACAGGCCGAAGAACAGCAGCGAGGTGCCCAGGTCCTTCTGGAAGACCAGGACGGCCATGCTGGCCAGCCACATCACCAGGATCGGGCCGAGGTCACGCGGCCGGGGCAGCACGATCCGGCCCAGCTTGCCGCCGGCCAGCGCCAGGACGTCCTTCTTCTCCACCAGGTAGGCGGCGAACGCCACCGACAGCACGATCTTGGCCAGTTCGGCCGGCTGGAAGCTGTAGGGGCCGAGCTGGATCCAGATCCGGGCGCCGTGGTTCTCCTTGCCGAGCCCGGGCACCATCGGCAGCAGCAGCAGCACCAGACCGACCAGGAACAGCAGGTAGGGGTAGGCGTTCAGCAGCCGGTAGTCGCGCAGCAGGAAGACCACCGCGCAGAACACCACGATGGCGACCGCCGTCCAGGTCAGCTGCAGTTCGGCGGAGTGCTTGCCGTCGGCCAGGTCGAGCCGGTGGATCATCGCCAGGCCCAGCCCGTTCAGCAGCACCACCATCGGCAGGATCAGCGGATCGGCGTAGGGCAGCCGCCAGCGGACCATGCCGTGGGCCAGCCCGGTCAGCACGATCGCCACCACCACCGCCCACGGCCAGCCCGGGGGCAACTCGCCGGCGGTGTTGAGATGGGTCAGGAAATAGCCGCCGAGCGCGATCGCCAGTGCCAGCACCAGCATGAACAACTCGACACCGCGCCGCTTGCGATAGACGACGACGTCGGCCATCTCAGCACTCCTCGGGCGCCGGGGGTGGCATGGCCGACCGGGTCGGGGTGGGCGTCGGAGAGGCGGTGGTGACCGTCGGGCTGGGGCCGGGGGAGCCGCTGGGCGTCCGCGGCGAGGGCGAGCCGGACGGACTGGCGCTGGCCGAGTTGGACGGGGTGGGGGTCGGGCTGGGCGCCTGGGTGGCGCGGGCCCGCTCCTCGCGCTGCGCGATGCACTCCCTGGCCTTGAGCCGCAGCCCCATCATGATGCTGCGGGCGGTCTCCAGCGACTCGGCCGGGATGGTCGCCCTGACCTGCTCCTGGTAGTACGGCGGCAGGTCGTCCAGCTGGGTGGCGTCGGTCTCCACCAGGGTGGAGAGCGGCAGGCTCAGCACCGCGTCCGGAACCCCGCGGAAGATCGCCACCTGGTTCTGCTCCGGGCCGACGTAGTAGCGCTTCTGGGTGTAGGAGTACCACAGCCCGAACCCGCCGGCGATCAGCGCCAGGGTGAGCACCACCCCGATGGTGACCTTCACCCAGGCGGCCAGCCGTCCCTTGGTGGTGGGGGCGTAGCGCACCCGCTCGGCGATGACGGTGGGATCCTCCTCCACCACCTCGCCCAGCGTCGGGATCTGGATGGTGGTGGTGTCGAACGGGGCGTCCAGGTCGAGCTTGGCCGCCGACCCCAGCACCTGGGTCTCCCCGGTGCGTTCGCCCTCGACCACGTCGGCCAGCACGATGGTGATGTTGTCGGCGCCGCCGGTCTCGTGCGCCAGCTCGATCAGCCGGGTCATCACCTGATCGCGGTCGCCGTCCAGCTCGGCCTCGATCGCGGCGTCGGTCACCATGCCGCACAGCCCGTCGGAGCAGATCAGCAGCCGGTCGCCCTCGGCCACCTCGGCGAGTTCGAGATCGGGCAGGTGCTGCGGCTGGCCGTTGATCACCCGCAGGATTAGCGAGCGATGGGGGTGCTCGAGCGCCTCCTCCTCGGTGATCCTGCCCTCGTCCACCAGGGTCTGCACCCAGGAGTGGTCGCGGGTCAGCCGGGTGAGTTTGCCGTCCCGGTAGCGGTAGGCGCGGGAGTCGCCAATGTTGACCAGGCCCAGGCTGGTGCCGTCGAACATCACCCCGCAGACCGTCGAGCCCATCCCGTCCAGCGAGTGGTCGGACTTGACCAGCGCGGCGATCTGCAGCCCGGCGTTGCTGACCGCGTCGTCGAAGGCGGTCAGCATGTCCTCGCCGACGTGGTCGCCGTCCACCGCGCGGAGTTCCTTGATCGCCACCGCGGAGGCCAGGTCACCGGCCGCGGCGCCGCCCATGCCGTCCGCCACCACCAGCATGGTGGGCGAGACGTAGGCGGAATCCTGGTTGTTCTTGCGGACCAGTCCGATCTCGGAATGCGCCTGGTAGCGCAGCGCCAGGCTCACTTCTCCAGCACCATCTGGGTTCGGCCGATCCGGACGCCGTCGGTCGGCCCGATCGGGGTGGGGACGCTGATCCGCTGGTTGTTGACGAAGGTGCCGTTGGTGGAGCCGAGGTCCTCCACCTGGTAGCCGGCCGGGCCGAGGGTGATCCGGGCGTGCCGGGTGGAGACGTAATCGTCGTCCAGCAGCAACTGGCAGTCGGTGGCCCGGCCGATCAGGATCGGCTGGCCCAGCGGCAGGGTGACCCCGGCCTGCGGGCCGTGGGTGATCTTCAGCGTCCGGGGGAGTTTGCGCTCCGCCCGCTTGCTGAGCTTGGGCAGCGGGTCGCCCTGGGCCAGCGCGCCGGCGGTGGCCAGCTCGGTGGCGCTGAGCTTGCGGCCGAACAGGTCGGTGCGCACGATGTTCGCCACGAACAGGATGAACAGCCACAGTGCTGCCAGGAAGGCGAGCTTGAGGGCGAGGGCGACCAGCTCAGACATCGGCCAGTGGCGAGACGATCGACAGGCGGGTGGAGCCGATCTCGATCCGGCTGCCCTCGGTCAGGGTTGCCTCCCGCACCCGCTGGCCGTCCACCACGATGCCGTTGGTCGAACCCATGTCCTCGATCCGCAGCTGCTGCGGGGCGAACGGGCTGTCGACCACGATCCGGGCGTGCAGCCGGGAGACCCCGGGGTCGTTGATCCGCAGGTCGGCGTCGGTGCCCCGTCCGATGGTCAGCCCCGGCGGGGTCAGCGGATGGCGGACGCCGTTCACCTCGACCACCAGCGCGGCCTGCCGGATCTCGGACGGCGTGGCCGGCTCGGCCTCCACCCCGGCGACCGCAGCGGAACTGACGGTGAAGCGTCCGACCGGGAGGGATTCGTCATGGCTGTACTCGATGGTGACCGGGCCGTTGAAGAGGTAGCCGCGTTCGGTGGCGTAGGCACGCAACTGCGGCACGATCTCGGAGTTGAGCGTCTTGGAATACGGGGTGAGCCGCTCGTAGTCGTGGGTGGAGAGACCGATCTGGAAGTCGTTCGGCACCAGCTTGCGGGCGCGGTCGAGCAGTTTGGCCTCGCGGTCGAGCTCGCGTTGCAGCCGGGCGGTGATCTCGACGGGCTGGACATCGCCCTTGAAGGCGCGCGCGAAGGCACCGCTGACGGCGTTCTCCAGCGTGCGCTCCACGCGGTCGAAGACCCCCACGAGCACCTCCTAGACCTGGTGTACGGCTTCCAGCCTATCCAGCCGCGAAGACCCCAGCGTACTGGGGTGGCGGCGGGTCGGCGTGGGGGATCATCCGATCCGCTCCAGCAGGGCCGCCGGCCAGCCCCCCAGGTCGGGGCCCGGCTGGAAGGCGGTGGCGTGCTGGCGGCCGGTCAGCAGGTTGCGCCAGGCGCCCGGTGGCAGGGCGAGCCGATCGGTCGACTGCCAGCCGCCGGCCCGCTCCCGGCGGCGGGTCAGCCGGGTGGCGATGGTGACCGCGGCGGGCTCGCCCCCGCGGGCGAAGCCCCAGGCGAAGTCGGTGGTCGAGGTGAGCGGGTGGTAGCTGCCGTCCCGGAACGCCTCCGGATGCCGCTGCCGCAGCCGGAGGGCGAGGGTGGTGAGCAGCAGCTTCTGTTCGGCGAGCCGGACCGGCAGGGCTGGCTGACGCTCATTCGGTTCCGACTTTCTGCCAAATAACAGCTCTCCGCGACGTATTTGTCGCGGAGAGCCGTTATTTGGCAAATAGTCGGAACCGTCGGACAGGGTCAGGGCTGACAGCAGGTCGTTCAGGCCGGCGAAGTCCACCGGACGCCGGTTGTCCGGGTCGGTCAGGCTGAGCCGGACGGTCTCCTGGCCCTGGTAGGTGTCGGCCACCCCCAGCGCGGTGAGCTGGACCAGCTTGGTGGCCAGGGTGTTGCTGCGGACCGACTCGGCGGTGAGCTCGACCCAGCCGGTGAAGGCCTGCCTGACCAGGGGGTTCTCCAGCAGCTGGGGGATCGCGCCGGCGACGAGTTCCTCCAGCCGGTCGTCGGGGGAGACCCACGAGGTCCACAGCTTCTGCTCCCGGCCGGCCTTGATGGCGTAGGCAGCGATCCGGTCGGCCGGGAGTTGGCCGTCCGTCCAGGCGCCGGCCAGGGTCTGCCACAGGATGGTCCGGATCGGTGCCGGCAGGTCGGTCACCAGCGGGGCCAACCGGGTCACCAGGTCGGCCCACTCGTCGGGGTACTCACTGAGCACCGCGATCCGGGCCCGGACGTCCTCGCTGCGCTTGGAGTCGTGGCTGGAGCCCAGCGACATGCCGGCCGGCCAGCCGGCGTTCACCCGTCCCAGCCAGTCGTGCAGCTCGGCCAGCGCTCCCGACGCCGGTTCCGAGTTCGTGCCCCGGGTTTGGTGGACGAACGCGGGGTCAACGGCCGGGGAGGGGAAGCCGAAGTGGGCGGGGTCGGCCCCGACGTCGCAGAGGGTGAGGAGTTGGGTCCAGCGGTAGAAGGCGGTGTCCTCCACCCCCTTGGCCAGTAGCGCGCCGGTCACCTGCTGGAACCGGACGACGAACTCGGCCGCCGCCGTCCGCTGCTCCGGCTGGTCGAGACCGGGGACGACCCGGCCCGCGGCCAGATCGTGCAGCCGGGCCAGCACCGGACGCAGTCGTTCCGGAAGGTTGCCCTCCGCCCGGGCCGCGGCCGTCGCGAGCACGGCGGCGTCCTCGTCCCCGATCGGCTGACCCGGCCGGACGTAGGCCCGGTACCGGTCCATCCCCACCAGAAACTCGGTCAGGCAGTGCCGGACGTCCTCGGCGGGCAGCCCGGGCTCGAGCCGGCCGACCAGCCGGATCAGCCGGTCGACGTCGATCGCCAGCGAGCCCTCGGCGACGAACCGCTTGGCCCGGTCGGCGACCTGGTCCCAGGTCTGGCTGGGCTGTTCGTCGGTGCGCTGGGCCAGCTCGGCCAACGGGACGGCCGCGGTCGGGTCGAGCTGGACGGCGTCGAACCGCCAGGACGCCTCGTAGCCGGTGGTGCCGGCCACCGGCCACGCCGGCGGCAGCAACTCGTCCCCGGAGAGGATCTTCTCGGCCACCACCCAGGCTCCCCCGGTGGCGGCGGACAGCCGCTCGAAGTAGCCCTGCGGGTCGGCCAGACCGTCGGGGTGATCGACCCGGAAGCCGTCGAGGTGACCGGCCTCGAACAGCTCCAGCAGCAGCGCGTGGCTGGCGTCGAACACCGCCGGCAACTCCTGCCGTACCCCGATCAGCGTGACGATGTCGAAGAACCGCCGGTGGGTGAGCCGGGTGTGGTTGCCCTGCCAGCGTTGCAGCGCGTACCCCTGGGCGGCGACCGCCTCGGCCAGCGGAAGCCCGGCGGTGCCCGGGGAGAGCGGGTAGGGCTGGCCGTCCAGGGTGAGGACGGGTTCGGTGGTGCCGTCCGGCCGGGTGAGGTCGCCGAAGGCGAGCCGTCCGTCCTTGATCAGGGTCGGGATCGGGTCGTCCTCGCCGTCCAGGACGACGTTGGGCAGCAGCAACTGCGCCCCGGGCTCGATGTCGAACCACTGCGCGTAGGGCGAGTCGTGGCCGTCCCGCAGGGCCGACCAGAGCGCCGGGTTCAGCGACAGCGGGGTGGGGATCGCCATGTGATTGGGCACGATGTCGACGAACACCCCCAGCCCGCGGGCGTGCGCCGCGCCGGCCAGCGCCTCCAGGCCGTCCCGCCCGCCCCGCTCGGCCGAGATCCGGCCGGGGTCGACCACGTCGTAGCCGTGGGTCGAACCGGGGACGGACTCCAGGATCGGCGAGAGGTAGAGGTCGGTGATGCCCAACTCGACCAGGTAGTCGAGTTGCGCGAGAGCGTCGGCGAAGGTGAAGCCGGCATGGAGTTGCAGCCGGTAGGTGTTCAGCGGAATCCGGCGGGCTGGGGTCGGCATGGGCTCCCTCCAGGGTCGTCGCCAACCTAGCAGCCAGCCTCCGAAGCGGTCGGCGGCGGGACGATGGCGAGGAGTTGGCTGCCTGGGTTGGTGGTGGCAGCCCCGGCCGGTTTCGCAGTCCCGGGCTCGGGATGCTAACCTCTTTCGGCTGGCTCCTTCGGGGGTCGGGCGCGAGTGGCGGAATGGCAGACGCGCACGGTTCAGGTCCGTGTGTCCGAAAGGACGTGGAGGTTCAACTCCTCTCTCGCGCACCACGCGGAAGGGCTCTGGTCAGGGATTTCGATCCCCTGCCGGAGCCCTTTTCGCTGTCCGGTGGATGGCTTCCGCTCTACTGCCGCCGATCGCCGGGCGCGGCCGTTTCCCCGGCCCGTCATCACCGGGGCCCGCCCTGGATCCAGGAAAAATCCTTGACGGCGGCCCGGCCGTCTGTAATGGTATGTCTATCGGATGGTCCGACCATCCTACCGAGAGTCGGACCGAGCTTCACATAGGGGTGTAGTTACGTGAATCTGTATTCAAAGCTCAATCAGCGCGCCGAGCAGTCGGGCCCGATCCGGGTCGGCCTGATCGGTGCCGGCAAGTTCGCCTCGATGTTCCTGACCGAGGCCACGGTGACGCCGACCATCCATGTGGTGGGCGTGGCCGACATCAACATTCCCAAGGCCAAGGACGCGCTGCGCCGCACCGGCTGGGCCGAGGAGCAGTACTCCGCGACCAGCCTGGACGACGCCCTGGCCAAGGGCACCACCTGCGTCCTGGAGAGCGCGGACGAGCTGCTGGAGTGCGGCCCGATCGAGGTCATCCTCGAGGTGACCGGCAACCCGATCATCGGCACCTACCACGCGTCCAAGGCGATCGACAACGGCAAGCACGTGGTGATGGTGAACGTCGAGGCGGACTGCATGGTCGGCCCGCTGCTCACCCGCAAGGCCGAGGCGGCCGGCGTCATCTACCAGATGGCCTACGGCGACCAGCCCGCGCTGATCTGCGAGATGGTCGACTGGTGCCGCACCTGTGGCTTCGAGGTGATCGCGGCCGGCAAGGGCACCAAGTACCTGCCCGAGTACAACTTCTCCACCCCCGACACCATCTGGGATCACTGGGGGTTCACCGCCGAGCAGTTGGCCACCGGCGACTACAACGCGCAGATGTTCAACTCCTTCCTGGACGGCACCAAGTCGGCCATCGAGATGGCGGCGGTGGCCAACGGCACCGGCCTGATGCCGCAGGACGAGGGGCTCTTCTTCCCGCCCGCCGGCGCTGACGACCTGGCCTCGGTGTACCGCCCGAAGGCCGAGGGCGGCATCCTGACCCGGACCGGCACGGTCGAGATCGCCTCCAGCCTGAACCGGGACGGCAGCGAGGTGTTCAAGCACATCCGCAACGGCGTGTTCGTGGTCTTCAAGGCCCGCACCGACTACGCCGCCCACTGCTTCGCCGAGTACGGCATGGTGACCGACCCCAGCGGCAACTACTCCGCGCTGTACCGGCCGTACCACCTGATCGGCCTGGAACTCGGGGTCAGCATCGCCTCCGCGGTGCTGCGGAACGAGCCGACCGGATCGTCGAAGTACTTCAACGGCGACGTGATGACCACCGCCAAGAAGGACCTGCAGCCCGGCGACATCCTGGACGGCGAGGGCGGCTACACCGCCTTCGGCAGGCTCGCCCCGGCGAGGATCTCGCTGGAACGGCGGGCGCTGCCGCTCGGCCTGGCCCACCGCGCCAAGATGGTGCGGCCGGTGGCCAAGGGCGAGACGATCTCCTGGGACGACGTCGAGGTCGACGAGACGCTGATGGCGGTGCAACTGCGCCACCAGCTCGAGGACGAGTTCAGGGCGAAGGTCTAGGACCCCCGTCGAGGGACCGCCATTATGATGACCGCTGACACGCGCATCCCGATTCGACAGGAGCGAGTCCGTGGCAGTGAGCAGCGACTGGGAACCCGTCCATCGGGTGCGAACCCACGAACTGGTGATGCGCCAGATCGAGGCACAACTCGCTGCCGGTCGGCTCAAGGCGGGCGATCAGCTCCCCAGCGAACGGGAGCTGGCCGGCCTGCTGGGCGTGTCACGGTCATCATTGCGCGAATCCCTGCGGGTCCTGGAGGCCCTGGGAATCATCGAGATCCGGCTGGGCGGCGGCCCGGACTCCGGAGCCGTGCTCCGCAGCGAGCCCGGCGACGGACTGGTCCGGCTGCTCCAACTGGAGCTGGCCATGGGGCACTTCGCCTCGGGCGACATCCTGGACACCAGGCTCGCCCTGGAGGAGTGGTCCTGCGCGCACGCCGCCCAACTGGCGTCACCGGAGGATGTCGAGGAACTCTCCCAGATCCTCGACCGGATGGACGATCCCAGGATCTCGACCCCCGATTTCAACACCCTCGACACGATGTTCCACGTGCGGATCGCCGAAGCGGCCGGGAACAGCCTCACCGCGCACCTGATGGGTTCGTTGCGGCTGGTCATCCGGCAGCAGATGGTGGAGGCCTACGCCAGGCTCGAAGACTGGCGGGCCACGGCGGTGACCGTCCGCGCGGAGCACCGGAGCATCCTGGCGGCGATCGCCGATCATCAACCCGAACTGGCGCAGACCCTCGTCCGTGACCACATAGTCAGCTTCTTCACCCGGACAGCAGTGGAAGGCCTCTCGTAGCGCCGTAGCTCAGGCCTCCCCGTCCGCATCCACCCGATGCAGGGCGATGTCGCCCTGCCCGAATGCAAGGGACACACTTCCATGAGCACGCTCACCCAAAGCCCAGCCGAACAGGCGGAACACGGCTCCCCGGACAAGCTCAAGACCGCCATCGGCAGCGCCGTCGGCACCACCATCGAGAACTACGACTTCCTCGCCTACGGCACCGCCTCGGCGCTCTACTTCGGCACCGCCTTCTTCCCCGACACCGACCCGGTGGTCGGCACCCTGCTCTCCTTCGCCACGCTCGGCGTCGGCTTCGCGATGCGTCCGATCGGCGGGCTGATCGGTGGCTACCTGGGCGACCGGATCGGACGCAAGCCGGTGCTGGTCGGTGCCCTGCTGGTGATGGGCTTCGCCACCTTCGCGATCGGCCTGCTGCCCACCTACGCCCTGGTCGGCATCTGGGCGCCGGTTCTGCTGGTCGCCATCCGGATGATCCAGGGCCTCGCCTTCGGGGCCGAGTGGGGCGGCGCCATCATGATGGCCTTCGAACACGCTCCCTGGCGGCAGCGCGGACGCTACGCCGCCATTCCGCAGGCGGGTGTTCCGGCCGGTCTGCTGCTGGCCAACCTGGTCTTCCTGGTGTCGGTCGGCTGGGCGGGCGAGTGGGCCTGGCGGATGCCCTTCCTGTTCAGCATCGTGCTGGTGCTGGCCGGCTTCTTCATCCGGCTGAAGGTCGGCGAGTCGCCCGAGTTTCTGGAGACCAAAGAGCGCGGCGAGCTGGTGAAGAACCCGTTGGCGACGGTCTTCAAGGAGGACTGGCGCAACATCCTGCGGATCATCGGCATGCGGCTGGCCGAGTCGGGCGGCTTCTACGTGATCGTCACCTACATGCTCTCCTACATCACCAGCAACAAGATTGCCCCGCGCGAGGTCGGCCTGACCGGGCTGGTGGTGGCCGCGGCGATCGGTGTCGCCGCCACCATCGGGTGGGGGACGCTGACCGACCGGATCGGACGCCGCCCGCTCTACCTGATCGGGACGCTCGGCATGGCGGCCTTCGCCTTCGCCATGTTCCCGTTGGTGCACACCGGGGTCACCCTGGTGATCGTGGTGGTCTACATCGTGGGCCTGTCCATCCTGCACGACATGCTGGCGGCCTCCCAGGGCGGTTGGTTCTCCGAGCTGTTCAGCGCCAAGACCCGGACCTCCGGGGCGTCGATCGGCTATCAGTTCTCCGCCTCGCTCTCCGGCTTCATCCCGTTGATCGCCGCCGCGGTCGCCGCCGCCTGGGACTGGGTGGGGGTCTCGGTGGTCTACTTGTTCTGTGCGGGCCTGGGCCTGCTCGCCTCGCTGCTGACCAAGGAGACCTGGGGCGCCGCCGAGCGCGCCGAGGTCGAGAAGGTGATCGCTGGCGGAACCGAGACCGCGGCCCCGAAGGAGGCGTGAGCGATGCGCACCGTCGTACTGGACGACGATCCGACCGGCACCCAGTCGGCGAGCGGGGTCGCGGTGTTGCTGGAGTGCGACGCCGACCTGCTGACCGCGGCGCTGACCAATGCGGACAGCGTCTACGTGCAGACCAACAGCCGGGCGATCAGCGAGCCCGAGGCCGTCGCCCTGGTGGCCAGCGTCCGCGACGCGGCGCTGGCGGCCGGGCGCCGGCTCGGTGAGGACATCCAGTTCGTACTGCGGGGTGACTCCACGCTCCGGGGGCATGTCTTCGCCGAGAGCGCGGTCTTCGCCACGCCGGACTCCGTCCTGCTGTTCGTACCGGCCTTCCCCGACGGCGGACGGACCACCCGGGACGGGATCCACTACGCCGTGATGGACGGGGTGGCGACGCCGGCTGCCGAGACCGAGTACGCCGACGACCCGGTGTTCGGCTTCGGTCACTCCGCGATGACCGACTACGTGGCGGAGAAGACCGGCTCGCCGTCGCTCCACGTCCCGCTGGACGAGGTTCGTTCCGGTGGGCTGGCCGACCGGCTGATGGCCGCGCCGGCCGGGTCGGTGGTGACCTGCGACGCGGTCAGCAACCCCGATATCGTCAGCATCGCCGAGGCGGTGCGGAACGCGTCGGCCGCGGGTCGGCGGCTGGTGATCCGGTCCGCCGCCCCGCTGGCCGCCGAGTTGGCCGGGGTGGCGAGTTCCGGGCTGCTGCCACGTCCCCTGGTCGACGCCGCCCGGCCGACCCTGCTGGTCTGTGGCTCGCACACCGCCGGGGCGACGGCGCAGCTCGCCGCGCTGGAAGCCGAGTTCGGCGCGCCGGTCGAGGTGGACACCGACGCGGCGTTGGCGGATCCGGTGGCCGCCGGTGAGGTGGCCGCGGCACAGCTGCGGGGCCGGCTGGCGTCCCGGGGCTTCGCCATGCTGGCGAGCCAGCGCGAGCGTCGTCCCGAGCACAACACGCTGGCCCACGGCGAGCGGGTGATGGCGGCCCTCACCCACGCCGTCGCGGCGCTGGCCGACGAGGTCGAGGTGGTGGTCTCCAAGGGCGGCATCACCTCTGCCGAGGTGGTGCGCACCGGGCTCGGGGTGACCGCGGCTACCGTCCTGGGGCAGGTGCTGCCCGGCGTCTCGGTGTGGTCGATCGCGCCGAAACCGGGGCGCAGCCAGCTCTACGTCGTCGTGCCCGGCAACGTGGGTGGCGCCAACACGCTGCAACAGGTGCTCGCGGCGGTGCGGCTCGGCGCCGCCTAGCGTCCGTAGCCGCGGTGGACACGTCGAAGGGCTCTGGTGAGTCCCAACCCGGAGCCCTTCGGCCCGCCCGTCCTCACGCTTGCGTGGTCACCGGCATCGCCGGACTGTGACAGGGCGAAGTCGGGAAACTGGCGTCGTACCTGTTCGGCTTCCCGGGTCCGGTCACCGAACAGGTACAACGCCAGATCGAGTGGCGCGACGGTTGATCAGGGCAGACTGGTCGCATGAACCGCAACCTGTTGCCCGGACCCGAGCCGACCCACCTGCCCGCGGACGGACCCGACGCCATCGCCCGCGCGGCGCTCGACGGCGGCGCTGAGCCCCGGGACGTGGTCCCGCTGGCGCCGGCCGCGTCCCTGCCCTGGGCGCTGCTGAGTGAAGCCGCCCTGGCGCAGGATCCGGTCGCGGCCTACGCCTACGCCCGCACCGGCTATCACCGCGGCCTGGACGCGCTGCGCCGGGCCGGCTGGCGGGGTCAGGGCCCGATCCCGGCCAATCATCTGCCCAACCAGGGCTTCCTGCGCGCTCTGCTGGCGCTGGCCGAGGCCGCCGCGGCGATCGGCGAGCAGGCCGAGGCCGACCGCTGCGGCCAGTTCCTGGCCGACTCCGGCACCTCGGCGGCGGAGGTCGCCGCCCTACGCTGACCGGACGATCAGCGAACTGACGGCCGCCGGGAGTTGAGCCGGCGGTATCGGGCCACCAACACCGGGATCAGCAGCAGCACGCTGAGCAAGGCGTACGGGACGAGGGTGATCAGGGCCACCTCGGACGGCGCCGAGTTCATCGCCGCGCTCGCCTCCATCCGGCTGTAGGCGTAGGCGGTGTGGACCAGGCCGGCGACGAACACGATCCCGGCGAGGGCGCTCCAGCTGCGGGTCATGGGCCGGAGCGTAGCCGCGGTTCCGGGCGGCTGGTCGGGATTCTTCGTCGAATGTTGTCGAAAACGGTCTTGTCCGTTCGCTGTAGGGGTGCAACGGTTCGACAAAGAAAGGACACGACCGTGAAGTACGTCATCATGTTCACCTCCACCCCCGCCCACGACGCCGCGGTGCCGCCCGAGGTCGCCCAGCAGGTCTACGGCCGGGTCTACCAGTGGTTCCAGGAGAACGCCGCGGTGATCGAGGACAGCGGTGCCGAACTGCAGCCGGTGGAGTCGGCGACCACCGTCCGCTATTCCGCGACCGGGCCGATCGTGGTGGACGGGCCGTTCACCGAGGCCCGCGAGGCGGTCGGCGGGTTCAGCATCATCGACGTCCCCGACCTGGACGCCGCGCTGGCCCTCGCTCGCAGTTGGCCGATGCTGGAGTTGGAGGGCACCTCGGTCGAGATCCGGCCGATCGTCACCGACTACAGCCAGTTCGAGCAGTGACCGGGACGGATGCCGCGCCCCCACCGCGCGGCGCGGCATCCGACCAACTGCTGGCACGGGTGGTGCGGGAGGAGTCGGCCCGGATCGTGGCCGCCCTGACCCGCTCGCTGCGCAACCTGGATCTGGCCGAGGAGGCGGTGGCCGACGCCGTCGAGGAGGCGCTGCGGGAGTGGCGGCTGCGGGGCGTCCCGCCGAACCCGGGCGGCTGGCTCACCCGGGCCGCCAAGCACAACGCGCTCGACCGGCTGCGGCGGGAACGGCGCTACCGGGAGAAGCTCACCCTGCTCGAGCCGGCGGTCAGCGAACCCGAGGTGGACGAGCGGCTGCCGCTGCTGTTCGGCTGCTGCCACCCGGCGCTGCCACCGGAGGCGCAACTCGCCCTCACCCTGCGGGCGATCTGCGGCCTGACCACCGGCCAGATCGCCCGGGCCACGCTGAGCAGCACCACCGCCGTCGCCCAGCGGATCGTCCGGGCCAAGCGCAAGATCGGCGCCGCCGGCGTCCCGCTCCGGATTCCCGAGGGACGCGACCGGGCCGAGCGGCTGGACGTCGTGCTGACCGTGATCTCGGTGATGTACGGCCAGGCCCAGCTGGTGGACGGCGGCGAGGCGGCGGCCGAGCGCGATCTCGCCGAGGACGCGCTCTGGCTGGCCCGGGTGGTGGCCGGCGCCCTGCCGGGGGAGCCCGAGGCGCACGGCCTGCTTTCCCTGCTGCTGTTCCACCGGGCCCGCGAGGACGCCCGGGCGGTGGACGGTGACCTCGTCCTGCTGGCCGACCAGGACCGCCGCCGCTGGGACGCCGGGCTGATCGCCCGGGCCCGCACCGAACTCGAGCGGGCGGCCGCGCTGCGCCGTCCGGGACGCTGGCAGTTGCACGCCGCGATCGCCGCCTGCCACGCCGACGCGCCGTCTGGCGGCGAGACCGACTGGCCCCAGGTGCTGGTGCTGTACGACATGGTGCTGGGCTACGACGACTCGCCGATCGTCCGGCTGAACCGGGCGGTGGCGCTGGCCGAGGTGGCCGGTCCGCAGCCCGCTCTGAGGGAGGTCGACCGGCTGCAGGCCGAGCTCTCCCGGTACCACCTCTGGCACGCCGTCCGGGCTGACTTGCTGCGCCGGCTGGGCAGGACGGACGACGCCGTCGCCGCTGACCTGAAGGCGCTGGAACTCACCGCCAACCAGGCCGAACGCCGGCTGCTGACCAGCCGGCTGGGCGCGCGCTGATCAGGCCAGTGGGCGACCGTCACCGATCGAGCACCTCAAGCCCGGCCAGGACAGGTTCAGAGCGTGGGGGTGCGGCGGGTCGGGCGACCCGGATCAGCGCCTGGTCGGCGACCACCACTCGCGCTTCATAGCCGGCTGAGACCCCTATCATCAGGGCGTGAGCGAGGACGAGCACCCGTGGCTGGACTACCGCAAGGATTCGCTCCCCGGTGGGCTCACCTACCTCGTGGGTCGCGACCGGATCGAGGTCGCCTTGAGGCATGCGGGGGCCGCTCTCGGGTGGCTCAGCCTGGCGCGGCCCGACGCTTGGTCCGGCTCCGCGGTGGCCAGCGTCCATTGGGCAGGTGACGGAGGTAGCCGGTACTTCGGCATGGCGGACCGCGCGGTGCAGTCCCGGCTTTCGATGTCGTGGCATGCGGTTCCTTCGGGGGTGGCCGACGGGCTGCGCTCCGAGGCGACGGATCGGTGGCTGCCCGAGGCCTGCGCCTGGGCCGCCGCCGCACCCGGGATGGGGAATGTCTGGCAGGCCACCGACCACGCCTGGACGCTGTGGTTCGCCTCAGGCACGCTGCGGCGAGAGGTCAGTTAGGACGTCAGCAGTTCCACCCCGGCGAGCGGCGTAGTTACTCGGCTTCCTCGATTTGGCCGAACGGGCGCGACGCCAGCTGAAGCGAAGTCGGGCTCAAGCGGCGAGTTCCCGACCCCAGGCGAGGGCGGCGTCCAGCTCGCCCGGTTGGAGCGGCCCCTGGGTGCCCTGCACCAGGAAGGTCCGAGCGGCCGCAGGCGTGGCGGGCGAGCGCCGGGCCAGCAGCTTGACGGCCGCCTTCGCGGCCGACCCGCTCAGCCAACTGTGGCTGGTGGAGGTGTCAAAGACCTCGACCCGTGGGACGCCGTCGACGGCCACCGACTCCAGCCACTCCCGCACCCCGCGGACGGAACTCGCCCCGGCCTTGGCCGCCTGGGCGCGGCTGGCCGGCGTCGAGAGCCCGCGGTTGTGGGTCGGCGCGCCGACCATCAGCAGGTCGATCCCTTCGACGGTTGCGGGAGCGTCGTCGACGCCGACGAGTTCGACGGTGGCGCCGCCTTCGGTCAACCCGGCTGCCACCTGCTGGCCGAGCTGGCGGGTGTTGCCGAACATCGATTCGATCACCATCAGCACCTGCATCGGGACCTCTCTTGGATCACATAGTTCCGATATTGATACTAACCGTACCATCCGTGGGTCGATGGCTAGAGTGACGGCATGCCCCGTACCCGGATGAGCGACCGAGAGACCGAACAGCGGATGCTGGCTTCGGCCATCGAGCTGGTCCATCAGCAGGGGATCTCGACCGGGCTGGAGTCGCTGGCCTTCGACGAGGTGGTGCGGCGGGCCGGGGTGTCGCGGACCTCCGCCTATCGGCGCTGGTCCAGCCGGGACCGGTTCTACGGCGACGTGCTGGTCGAGTTGGCGCGAGGGGCCACGCTGCCGACCGGCAGCGCCGCGCTGGGAAAGGCCACCGTGGCCACGGTGCTGGCCTTCGCCGACCGGTTCGCCGACCCGCAGGCCCACCGTGATCTGGTGGTGGAACTGCTGCGGGTCTCGATCCAGGCCGACTACGACCTGGTCAGCACCTCCCCGGAATGGCGTACCTACCGGCTGCTGCTGGCCGGCTACGAGGGCATCGCGGACCAGGTGGTGCGGGCAGCGGTGACGGAGGCGCTGGCCGCCAGCGAGCAGCGGGCGCGGGAGTTGCGGGCCCGGGTCTACGCCGAGTTCACCGCCCTGCTCGGCTACCGGTTGATCCGTCCGTTCGCCGGCCCGGACGGTTTCGAGTTCATGAGCCGGGCGGCCGGCGCGACCATGCGCGGCGTCCTCTCGCTGGCCTCGCTGGGCGATGCGGCGATCAACACCCCGCGGACGATGCGGGCCTTCGGGGCCTCGACGGCCACGGAGTGGACCCCCGCGGTGTACCTGGTGACCGCGACCGTGCTGAGCTACCTGGAGCCTGATCCGGGGGTGACCTGGGACCGGCAGCGGATCGATGACCTGGTCACCGCGCTCGGCCAGTTCGGAACCTGAGATGGGGCTTCGGCCAGGGTCTGTCACCATGGAGCGGTGACCGAGAGCTTCTACGAACGGGTGGGCGGGAAGGAGACCTTCCGCCTGCTGGTGGAGCGGTTCTACGCCGGGGTGGCGCAGGATCCGCCGTTGCGGGAGCTCTACACCGACGCAGCCCGAGCGGAGAGTCGAGCTAGCTCGTCCTCTCCCGAGGGCAAGGAAGGTGCTGACGAGCGTAGCGAGGAGTACCCCGAGGAAGACCTGGGACCGGCCGCGGAGCGCTTGCAGCTCTTCCTGGAGCAGTACTGGGGTGGCCCGCACACCTACTCGGAAACCCGCGGACATCCCCGGCTGCGGAATCCGGCACGCCCCCTACGCCGTCACCCCCACCCAGCGCGACCGCTGGCTGCACCACATGCTCGCCGCCGTCGACTCGCTGAGCCTGCCCGAAGCGGAGGACGCCGAACTGCGCGAGTACCTGGTGCGGGCCGCCCAGTTCATGATCAACGCCTTCGACGAGCCGGACGCCTGACCCGCTGCGGAGCTACCAGACTGCCACCCCTGCCGCGCAAGCTGTGAGCTAACCGGTGTCCACACCGTTTTGGTCACAGCTTGGTGGGGTGGAGGATTTGGGCCGCGTCCTTCCGGCACAAGCTGTGAGCTGAGTGGCGTCCACACCGGTTTGATCACAGCTTGAGCCGGGAGCGAGGGCCGTGTCTGGCGGGCCAGGGGACGGTTCCGCGGCCTGTGGCTAACCAGTGGCGGGCCAGGGGACGGTTCCGCGGCCTGTGGCTAACCAGTGGCGGGCCAGGGGACGGATCCGTGGCCCGGCCAGGGGACGGTTCCGTGGCCCGGTCGGCGGGTTGTCGGTGGGCTCGTCTACCCTGACTCCGTGCCCGTTCTCGCCCCGCTCGACCTGCTGCGTACCACCTTCGGCTACGACGAGTTCCGCGGCGAGCAGGCGGAGATCATCGACCATGTCGTCAACGGTGGCGACGCGGTCGTCCTGATGCCCACCGGCGGCGGCAAGTCGCTGTGCTACCAGCTCCCGGCGCTGGTTCGGCCCGGGGTCGGGGTGGTGATCTCGCCGCTGATCGCGCTGATGCACGACCAGGTGACGGCGCTGGAGAACCTCGGCGTCCGGGCCGGCTTCCTCAACTCCACCCAGAGCCTGGACGAACAGCGGCTCACCGAACAGCTGGCGATCGCCGGGGAGCTCGACCTGCTCTACCTGGCCCCCGAGCGGCTCGACCTGCCGCGGACCCAGGAATTCCTCGACCGGGTCACGGTCTCGGTGTTCGCCATCGACGAGGCCCACTGCGTCTCGCAGTGGGGCCACGACTTCCGTCCGGAGTACCTGAAGCTGTCCGTGCTCGGTGAGCGCTGGCCGCAGGTGCCGCGGATCGCGCTCACCGCCACCGCCACCCCGGCCACCCGCCGGGAGATCGTCGAACGGCTCGGGCTGCCGGACGCCCGCACCTTCGTCGCCAGCTTCGACCGTCCCAATATCCAGTACCGGATCGAGCCCAAGCAGCAACCGCTGAAACAGCTGGTGCAGCTGATCCGCGCCGAGCACGACGGCGACGCCGGCATCGTCTACTGCCTCAGTCGCAAGTTGGTGGAGGCGACCGCGGAAGCCCTGGTCAAGGAGGGGATCGAGGCGCTGCCCTATCACGCCGGGCTGCCTGGTCCGGTCCGCTCGGCCAACCAGTCGCGCTTCCTACGCGAGGACGGCATCGTGATGGTCGCCACCATCGCGTTCGGGATGGGGATCGACAAGCCCGACGTCCGGTTCGTCGCCCACCTCGACCTGCCGAAGAGCATCGAGGGTTACTACCAGGAGACCGGACGGGCCGGACGCGACGGCCTGCCCGCCACCGCCTGGATGGCCTACGGCCTGGCCGACGTGGTGCAGCAGCGGCAGCTGATCGAGGGCTCCGAGGGCGACGCCGCGCACAAGCGGCTGCTCGGCCAGCACCTCGACGCCATGCTCGGGCTGTGCGAGACGCTGCGCTGCCGGCGGCAGCTGATGCTCGACTACTTCGGCGAGGCCAGCCAGCCGTGCGGCAACTGTGACACCTGCCTCAACCCGCCCACCCCGTGGGACGGCACGGTCGCCGCGCAGAAGCTGCTGTCGACCATGGTGCGGCTGAAGCGGGAGCGCAACCAGCAGTTCGGCGCCGGTCAGCTGATCGACATCCTGCACGGCCGGCGCACCCCGCGGGTCGAGCAGTGGCGGCACCACGAACTGAGCACCTTCGGGATCGGCACCGACCTGACCGACCTGCAGTGGCGGGCGGTGGTGCGGCAACTGCTCGCCGCCGGGCTGCTCGCGGTGTCCGCCGACGGTCACCACACCCTGCAGCCGACCGACGCCTCCTGGCCGGTGCTGCGCGGGGAGCAGCAGGTGCCGCTGCGGGAGGACGCGGTGGTCCGCGCCGGTTCGGGACGGAAGCGGACCGCGTCCGCCAAGGGCTCAGCTGCGGCGGGGGAGCTCAGCACCGAGGATCGCGAGCTGTTCGAGCAGCTGCGGGCCTGGCGCGCCGAGACCGCGCGGACGGCGTCCGTCCCGGCGTACGTGGTGTTCCCGGACACCACCCTGGCAGCGATCGCCCAGCATCGGCCGGCCGATCTCGACGCGCTGTTCGCGATCAGCGGGGTGGGGCAGAAGAAGCTGGAGACCTACGGCGAGGCGGTGCTGGCGGTGGTCGCCGGCCCGGCCTCGGCGTAGCCGGTATCGTCCGCGCCGCGCAGCAGCGCGTCGGGGTCGCAGCCCTCCGGGTCGACGACATCGAGCATCCGCCGGGTCGCCTCGCCCAGCCGCCGCAGCTGGCCGGTGGAGAGCGGGTCGAAGATCAGCCGGCGAACCTCCCGGACGTGCCCCGGGGCGGCTTCGACCACCCGGGCGTACCCCGGTTCGGTCAGCACCGCGAAGGTGGAGCGGCCGTCCTGCGGATCCGGGACGCGAGCCAGCCAGCCCTGGTCCTCCAACTTGCGGACCACATTGGACAGCCGGGAGAGCGAGGTCCCGCTGAAGTCGGCCAGGTCGCGGAGCCGGAGCCGGCGGTGCGGCGCCATCGACAGCCCGGAGAGCAGCAGGTACTCGTACAGGCTCAGCCCGGCGTCGCGCTGCAGCTGCCGCTCCAGCGCGGCCGGCAGACGGGTCATCAGCAGCGAGAGTTGCAGCCAGACGCGTTGCTCCTCGTGGTTCAGCCAGGGAGGGTCTTCGTCCATTGCTCAAGGATAGGGGTCCAACCGCCGGTATTACTTGAAGTTTGAAGTAAAACTCTCTATGATTCAGTTCAAGATTGAACTGTTAGGAGAGCTGTGAACATCTTCCTCTGGATCGTGGCGGGTCTGCTCGCGCTGGTCTTCCTGGCTGCCGGAGCGATGAAGCTCTCCCAGCCGCGGGAGAAGCTGGCGGCGTCGATGGGCTGGGTGGACGGCGTCAGCGCGCCCCTGGTCAAGGCGATCGGCGGGCTGGAGGTGCTGGGTGCGCTCGGGCTGATCCTGCCGGCCGCGACCGGAATCGCGCCGATCCTCACGCCGCTGGCGGCGGTGGGCCTGGCGGTGGTGATGGTGGGGGCCATCGCGACCCACCTGCGGCGCAAGGAGTATTCGGCGATCGGCATCAACGTCGTCTTGTTGATCCTGGCCGCGGTCGTCGCCTGGGGACGGTTCGGGCACTACCCGCTGGGCTGAGCCGGCTGTCGGTCGGCCTCCCCACCGGCTCGGCGGGAGTCTCGGATTCCTGTGCGGGTTCTTTGCGGTGGACCTCGAAGCGGTAGGTTGCTGAGCAGACCCCCTACCAATCTTTGGGAGACAGAAATGCTGACCACCCGAATCCTCACCGTCGCCAGCGGCCTCGGACTCCTGCTGATGGCCGGCTGTAGCCCCGCGGCAGCGCCGACCACGCCGCCGCCGGCCACCTCGGTGGCGCCGTCCAGCGCGGCACCGTCCGACCCGGCCACCTCGGCTCCCGCGGACCCGGCCACCCAGGCTCCGTCCAGCGGCTCGCTGCAGCAGGAGTGCGTGGCGCTGACCAAGGCGATCACCGATGGCGCCTCCAGCCTGCAGGATGCGATGACCGAGGCGGCCACCGATCCCGACAAGGCGGTGAAGGCGCTCGAGGAGTTCACCGCGATGTTCGAGAAGGCGGTGGCCGACGTGACCGCGCCCGAGCTGAAGGCTCAGGCGGACAAGGCCGTCGCGGCGATCAAGGACATGCTGGCGGCGATGAAGGCCACCATCAAGGATCCGTCGAAGGCCGACGAGCTGATGAAGGCCATCGAGACCTGGCAGACCGAGGCGTCCGCCATCGACACCGTCTGCAAGGCCTGATCCGTACTGCCGACCTGTACCTGCTGATCACACCGATTCGGTGACCAGCAGGTACAGGTCGCTGCGCAGGGTGGCCGGATCGGTGTCCGGCGTCGGCGCGGTGACGTAGACCTCGAAACAACCCCGGGGGGTCAAGCCCCGGGCCTCGGCCTCGGCCGCCAGCCGTCCCCAGCCTTCGGGCAGGGTGTCGTAGGAGCCGTGGTGGCTGAGCGCGAGCGCCTGCCCGTCCGGCAGGTTGGCGGGCACCACCGCCGGGTCAGCCCCGATCGGGCCGGCCAGCGGCTCGGAGACCGGAAAGCCGATCTCGATGTCGAAGACCGCCATCGGGTCGCCGTAGTAGATCGCCAGGGCCGGGCCGGCCAGCCTGGCGCCACTGGCCACGACCGCCGGGTAGCCGGCGTCGAACAGGGCAGGCAACTCCGACACCGTCACCCCGGTATGGCGGACGACCGCCGTCGGCTCGGGTTCGAGGGTCAGCAGGGTCGGCTCGGTCAACGCGGCGGAGATGATCATGAGGCGATCCTGCACCGTGGCCCGGACAAAACCAACTTCGGCTGGCGGCCGGCCCCACAGCTCGGCTGCCTACACTGCCGGGCATGAATGGTCCGCTCCGGCTGCTGGTGCTGCTGGTCTGCCTGGCGTTGGTCGGCGGCTGTCGGCCGGCGCCCGAGCCGTCGTCGGCGGCGCAGAACCTCAGCTACGAGTTCAGCCTCGACGGGCTGGACCGCAGCTACGCCGTTCACCTTCCCCCGGGACGGACGGACGAGCCGCGCCCGGTGCTGCTGGCCCTGCACGGCGGCGGCGGTTCGGCCGCCCAGCTCGCCTCCTCCAGCGGTCTGGACCAGGTGGCCGACCAGCGGGGGTTCCTGGTGGTCTACGGGCAGGGGACGTCGTGGGGAAAGGCGGAGTTGCCGGTCTGGAACGCCGGTGGGTGCTGCGGCCGGGCGGTCGATGCCGAGCAGGCGGTGGACGACGTGGGCTACGTCCGCGAGGTGCTTCGGCGGGTGACCGCCGACTTCGCGGTCGATCCGCAGCGGGTGTTCGTCACCGGGATGTCGAACGGCGCGATGCTGGCCGAACGGCTGGCCTGCGAGGCCGCCGACCTGTTCGCCGGCGCAGCCTCTGTCTCCGGGGTGCTGCAGATGGCGCGCTGCGAACCGTCCCGGCCCGTCGCGCTGCTGCTGATCCATGGCACCGACGATGCCGCGGTGCCCTACCGGGGTGGGACCGGCACCGGGTTCAGCCGGGTCGAGGCGATGCCGACCGAGCAGGATCTGGCTGGCTGGGCGGCGCGGAACGGCTGCGCCGGGCCGGTCGCTACCGAGCCGCTGCCCACCCTGCCGGACGAGAACGGCCGGACGGTCGATCGGCTCAGCTACGCCGACTGCGCCGCGCCGGTGGTGCTGTACCGGGTGAATGGTGGCGTCCATGAGTGGCCCGGCGGCCGGATCGACGGCCCGCTCAATCATGCCGAGCCGACCACGGCGATCCGGGCCAGCGAGGCGGTCGCCGACTTCTTCGGGCTGTAGCTTTCGGTGGCCGGGGCTGGTTCGTCCGGTGAGCCCGGTTTGGGCCCACAGAAGCGCAAAACTGGAGGCAGATCTGTCAGCGGTTGCCGCCCGGGCCGCCGGGCCGGCCACCACCGGGGCCGCCGCCCGGGCCGCCCGGGCCACCCGTCCCGCCCTCGCCGGCGGTGACCGTGGTCGAGCCCACCTGGTAGCTCTGCCCGTTGGTGATCTCGGCCGAGGAGAAGGTCACCGAGCCGAAGGCCTTGGCCGCGCTGACCTCGGCGATGGTGTCGCCCGAGGCGTCGGCGATCCGCACGGCGTCGCCGGCGTTGCCGGCGACGGCGGCGATCAGCCAGCCCTGGCCAGAGGTGTCGGGCGCCTCGGCCATGTCGCCGGTGTCGAAGGCCACCAGCGTCCCGCCGGTGATGGTGATCCCGCCATTGCTGTCCAGCGCGCCATTGCCGCCCCGGGTCGGCCCGTGGACCGTGGTCGTGCCGCCCGAGATCAGCAGGGTGCCGTTGGAATCCAGCCCGTCGCCCTCGGCGTCGACGGTCAGGGTGCCGCCGGAGATCTCCAGCGCGGCGCCGGGGTCGGCCTGCATGGACTCGCCGCTGCCGGTGGAGGCGTTGACGCCGTCGTCGGTGGCGGTCAGGTCGACCGTCCCGCCGGCGATCGCCACGGTGGCCGCCTCGATCGCCTCGACCGCGGCGGTGACGGTCAGCTTGCCGTCCTCGATCACGAAGACCGCGCCCGCGTCCACGCCCTTCGAGGTGGCCTCGTCGGTGTCGGTCGCGCTGGTGGCGATGGTCAGCTCGCCGCCGGTGATCACCACGTCGGTCTCGGCGTCCACCCCGTCGTCGCCGGCGGTCACGGTGACCGCCCCGCCGGAGACCGCCAGGTAGCCCCGGGTGTCCTCCTCCTCGTTGTCGGCCTTCAGCCCGTCGCCCCCGGCGGTGACGGTGATCGTGCCGTCCTCGATGGTGAGCGAGTCCTTGCCGCGGAGGCCGTCGTCCACCGCGTCGACGGTGATGGTGCCGGAGAGGATCACCAGGTCGTCCTCGCTGGTGATGCCGTCATTGCCGTTCCCGGTCACGGTGAGCGAGCCGGTGCCGCTGATGGTCAGATCCTGCTCGCTGAACAGCGCTGCATTGACGTCGGCGTCTTCGGGGTAGCTGCCGGTGTCGGCCAGGGTGTTGGTGGTGCCGTCCACCAGGTGGAGGCCGACATCGTCGGCGTTCAGCACGCTGATCGCGGCAGTGTCGTTGCTGGCGATGTCGACCCCGTCCAGCACCAGGACGACCAGGGCGTCCTCCGGAGCGTCCACCACCAGCTGGCCGGCCAGCGAGCCGGAGAGCCGGTAGACCCCGGCGGCGGTGATCGTGACCGTATTGCCGTCCACCGTCACGCCCTCGGCGGTCGTGCTGGCCGACGACCCGGTCAGGGCGATGTCGACCGCGGCGTCCATCGACCACTCGTCGTCGGTCACGGTGGTGGCGTCCTCGTTCGCGGCCAGCACTTCGGCCGCGGTCACGGCGGCGGTGGTGGCCGGCGCGGTGGTGTTCTCCGGGGTGGCGGTCGAGCTGGGCAGTGCGCTGCAGCCCGCCAGCACGGCGGTGGCGGCCAGCCCGGCCAGGGTGAGGTTCAGGCGGCGCACGGCAGCTCCTCGGTGGTGCGGAAATGGTGGCGCAGGATTCGCGCCCACTTGTTGGCCGGCAGGTCGCCGCGCAGGGCGGCCAGGCCTGTGCCGTACTTGCTGATCGAGAGCGGACGATGGCCGCTCCGCCACAGCAGGCGGTCGATGCCGGACGGGCGAGCACCGGCTTTGGTCTCGATGATCACCAGGTCGGGCTGACTGAGCCCCTCCGGGGCGCCGTCATGGTCAGCTGCGGTGCAGTTTCTGCCAGATAGGTGTGCTGGCCGCCAGATATGTCGGCCAGCGGCGCCAGGTGGCAGAAAGTGGCTCCCACTGTCCGGCTGGTCAGCCGGATGGCTCCAGGTCAGGTCGGTGTCGATGGTCACCCGGACCCCCGGCTCCGGCGGCAGCAGGGTGATCCGGCGGTAGCGGGTGACCAGAGCGGGGGTGAGCCGGTCGGCGACCGAGCCGTCCAGCCGGCGCTCGTGAAGGGTGCGATCGACGTAGTCACGCTCGGCTTCGTCGAGCTGCTCCGGGCTGGCTGGGTCGTGGTCGATCCGGTCCTTCACGGTGACCTCCCGATCGCCGCGCACCTTCACCTCCAGGAAGGCCAGGCCGGAATCGAGGTAGCTGCGGGTGCGCACCTTGAACCGGTGCCGCCGGGCGTGGGCGGCCTGGTGGTAGCTCAGCAGGTCGGGGGTGTCGAAGTAGACCGACTCGTAACGGAAGCTGCGGCCACCCTCGATGGCGAGCACCCGGGTGTCCGGATCGCAGTGCCGGAGGAAGTCGCCAGCCTGGGAGCGGTCGAGCAGGTACTTGCGGTCGACCCGGATGAGCAGTTCGGCCTCGGCCACCAGTTCCGGCAGCGCGATCGGGGAGAAGTGCTCGATCGGCAGCGCGGCCATCACCGGCTCGCTTCCTGGAGCTCGTGGCTGCGGCTGGCGGCGGAGAGCTCGGCCGGCGCGGGCGACATCGAGCGGGGACGGCGGTACCGGACGTCCACCACGGTCAGGTCGCGGACCAGGTCGAGCTGGGTGACAGTGACCTGGTCGATCGCGCCGCCGAGCAGCGAGGTGAGCTCGCTGCGCAACTCCGCCTCGTCGGTGATCGCCCGGTCGAGGGTGATCAGCTGCTGGCGGGTGCGGCTCAGCAGCCGGGGGTGGTCGCCCAGCCAGAGCGCGCCGACGATCATCGCCATCAGGCCGCCGGCGACCAGCAGATCGGTGCCGATCCCGGCGATCAGGCCGAGGGCGAGGGCGGCGAAGTAGTAGGCCACCTCACGCTGGCTGATCTCGGTGGAGCGCAGCCGGATGATCGACAGCACGCCGAACAGTCCCAGGCCCAGCCCCAGGCTGGTCGAGGTGGCGGCGCCGAGCACCAGCGCCACCGCCATCACGCCGATGTTCACCCCGAGGAAGGCGACCACCAGGTCGCGCCGGCGGTGACGGCGGAAGTAGAGCGCAAAGGTCAGCAGGGTGATCGCGATCAGGTTGGCCGCGATGAGGACGATCGTCGTCATGTCGTTTTCTCCTTCGGGACCAGCCGTGATGTGGTCTGCCACTATCCAGCCAGTCGAGCCTTTGAGGTTCCTGTGAACCCGTTGTGCTGCGCCAACGGATCCCCGAACGATCCCGAGTCGCCGGACCACTCCTGATCGGGGCGCGGGTCACCGCCGCCGGCACCGGGTGCACCGCCGCCCTGGGCGCCGAACGCCACCTCGCCGTGAGAGCGAGCCCGACTCAACCGCGGTTTCGGCCCGACGGGCCGCCCCTGACCATCACAGTGTGGGTTTTGGTGCGTCTTCGCAACAAAACCCACACCATGGCTGGAAGGGCGGCTCAGGGGGTCAGCTGACTCCGGCGAGTTCGGGTGCGACCGGGGCTTGGGCGGGGGTCGCAGGCCGGGGGCGGGCGAAGATCAGCCGGCTCTGCACCTGGTAGCTGATCAGGAACAGCAGGGTCTCGGTGATGATCTTGGCGGCCAGGGCGGGCAGGCCGAGAGCGGTCAGCGCGGTGGTGCCGACGATCGAGCCGCCGAGCAGGGCGGCGGCCAGCAGCAGGTAGCCGGCGAGCCGGCGTCCGAGCCGTCCCTGGCTACGGAAGACGACTGCTCCGTTGAGCACGAAGTTCACCCCGGCGCTGAGCACCCGGCCGCCAATGATCGAGGCCGCGATCCCGCCGGTCAGCCCGTAGAGCACGGCGAACACCGCGGTG
Organism: Propionicimonas sp.; assembly: GCA_049840415.1. GTDB lineage: Bacteria > Actinomycetota > Actinomycetes > Propionibacteriales > Propionibacteriaceae > Propionicimonas. The sequence continues at coordinate 64,734 of JASGLB010000008.1, forward strand.
TCGACCGCGAACGAGACCAGCGACGAGCCGGCGAACAGCAGTACCGGCAGCAGGACGCGCACCGAGTCGGCCACCGGCCGGAAGTGGGTGCCGGCGTTGTGGTCGAAGTACACCGTCTCGATCGGCACCTCCCGCACCGTGACGCCGGCCCCCGAGCAGCGCAGCAGCACGTTCTGCTCGTACTCGAACCGTTCCCCCGGGACGCCGGACGCCCAGCCGACCAGCCCGGCCGGAATCCCGCGCAGGCCGGTCTGGGTGTCCGAGACGGCGAACCCGGCGGCCTGCCGGAACAGCCACCGCGAGACCGCGTTGCCGAACCGGCTGGCCAGCGGCACGTCCCCGGTGAACCCCCGACAGCCGAGCACCAGGCAGTCCTGGCCGGCGGTCGCCGCCGCCACCGCCAGGATGTCGGACGGGGTGTGCTGGCCGTCGCTGTCGGCGGTCACCACGTCCTCGCCGGGACGGGTGGCCAGCAGGTGGTACAGCCCGACCTTCAACGCCGCGCCCTTGCCGCGGTTGCGCTGCAGGTGGACGATCTCAGCCCCGGCGGCGCGCGCGGCCTCGAACTGGTCGGCGTAGTCGGGGCCGCTGCCGTCGTCCACCACCAGGATGTGGTGGGAGGGGTCGAGCAGCCGTAGCCCGCGGACGACACCGGCCAGCCGGTCGGTGGGTTCATAGGACGGAATCAGGACAGCCATGGGGTCACTCCGCTACGTAGAGGATGTCGGAGGTGGCCCGCTCACCCCGGTTCGAGGGCTGGTTCACCACCTCGCCGTTGAAGTAGAGGGTCGAGGAGCCGCCGCCGTCGAGGTTGTAGGCGGTGGTCGCCCCCAGGCCGAGCAGGATGTCGGCGAGTTCGGGCAGGGTGGCGCCGCGGCTGTAGCCGGTCTCCCGACCGTCCACCACCACGAACACCAGATGGTTGGCGTCGATCACGCCGACCGCGGTACGGGGCTGCTCGCCCTGGATGGAGTGGTTGCCGAAGTTGGTGTCCACCTCCACCTGGTCGATCCCCGGCACCACCGCGCCGTCCTCGACCAGCGCCGGTCCGAAGGAGAGCGTGTTCCACACCCCGTCGGCCAGCAGTTCGTCGGCCGAGGTGGTGGTCTCGTCGTAGATCCGGGCGGTGCCGTCGGTGTAGAAGGCGATCCCGGTGCGGGCCGGGACGTCCCGGTAGACCACGCCGTTGCGGATCACGATCCCGCTGTCCCGGAAGCCGTAGTAGTCGCCGTTGATCGCCAGCACCGCGTCGTGGTCGGCGGCGATCTCGCTGGTCTTCTCGGTGATGTTCTCGCCGAACTGGTTGTGGGCGAAGGCCGACCGCAGGCCGGTGGCGTCGGCCAGCACCACGTCCGCCACGTAGTAGGTCAGGGTGTCGTCGCCGGAGCCGGTGGTCACCGTGCTGATCGTGATCGAGGTGCCGCCCTTGGAGTAGCTGGTGTCGGTCAGCTCGGCGGTGGCCTCGTCCCCGGTGGTGGTCTGGACGGTGGAATGCTCGGCCTCGTACTGGCTGACGTCGGAAACCTCGACGTGCCAGATCACGAAGCGGTCCAGGGCCCAGGCGGCCGCCGTCCCGGTAGCGGTGACGGCGACCGCGCAGGCCGCGGCGATCCAGGCGCGAAAGCGGCGTCGGGTCGTCATGATGGCCTCAGGCGAGCGGGGCGCGACCCAGGGTCACGGTGGCGGACTGGGCGGTGCCGTCGGCGTCCACCCAGCTGAGCTTGGCGGTGTCGCCGGGGGAGAGCTTGGCCATCGCGGCGGTCAGGTCGGAGTAGTCGCTCAACTGCTCGCCGTTGAACTCGGTCAGCACCGACCCGGGGGTGACCCCGGCCTGGTCCGCGGCGCTGCCGTTCACCACGCCGACCACCAGCAGGTGGCTGCCCTGGGTGTTCAGCTGCAGGCCGAGCGCCGGGCCGTAGCCCAGTGTGACCGCGCCGGAGGCGTCGCCCGCGAGGATCTGGTCGGCCAGGTTCAGCACGGTGGAGATCGGGATGGCGTAGCCGGTGGAGCCGTTCGAGGAGGCCGCGACGTTCATCCCGACCACCTCGCCGTCGTCGTCCAGCAGGGCGCCGCCGGAGTCGCCCGGGACGACCGTGGCGTCGACCTCGATCAGGTCGGTCAGGTGCTCGGTGCTGCCGTCGTCGCCGGAGACGTTGATGTCGGAGTCGGTGTCGGTGACCTCGCCGGACGCCGCGGTGAGCACCCCGCCGCCGTTGGAGTTGCCGACCGCGGTGACGTCGTCCCCCGTGGCGACCGCGGAGGTGTCGGTGGCCACCGTGGCCAGGCCGGAGGCGTCCTCCAGCTTCAGGACGGCGACGTCGGTCTTCGGGTCGTAGCCGATCACGTCGGCGGTGTAGCTGTTGCCGGTCGCCGGGTCGGTCACCTCGACCTGGGTGCTGCTCTTGACCACGTGGTGGTTGGTCACCACGATGCCGTCCGAGCTGAGCACCAGGCCGGTGCCGGCGGCCGCTCCGACCCCGTAGTCGACGGTGGTGTCGATCAGCACCACCCCGGTGGACTGGGTGGACGAGGCCAGGGTGGCGTTCTGTTCCGGCTGGCTGGTGCGGCTGAGGTTCGGCACCAGTTGCCAGCCTTCGAACGGCTGCCGGTAGCGCACCGCCACCGCGGTGGCGCCGGCCGGCAGGGCGAAGGACAGCGCAAGGACGGGTGCGGCCACCAGCGCGGCCGCGGTACGGACGAATGAGTGGGCCATCGGAAACTCCTCACTAGGTGATGGCCCAACCCTCGGCCGCCAGCCTGTGGCGAACCCTGCCCTGCGCCGTCAGCGGGCTGACGGTTCGCTATGGAGTTGCTGTGAAGCTCAGTGGCTGCCCGGGCCGAACCGGAGCACCGGCTCCGGACGGGGCGGCCGGTCCCGGTTGGCCGGCCAGCCGTCCGCCGCCCAACCGGCTGCCAGGTCGGCCAGGTCGCGGGCGTCCTGCCGTACCCGGGCCTCCCGGCTGGCCCGGAACTGGTAGGTCGGACGGCCCCAGGGCTCGGGCAGGTGGGCCTCGAAGTCGGGCAGGTTCTCGCCGAACCGGGCCAGCGCGACGCTGAGGCCGTTCATCGCGATCCGGAACCGCAGCCAGCGGTGCAGTTCGAAGTCGAAGTCGTCGCGCAGCTTCGCCCCGGCCAGGGCCCCCTTCGCGCTCAGCCGGGCGATGGTCTCCGGGTTCATCGCCAGGTTGAGCCCGCCCTCGCCGGGCGCGGTCCGGATGGTGGCGATCCGGTCCTTGAACCCGGGGGAGTCCATCTGCACCCGGTCGGGCCAGTTCTGCATCGTGGCCAGGGTGGTGGTGAGCAGGTCGAGCGCGGTCCGGATCGGGGTCTCGGTGAGCCGGGCGCGTTTCGTGGCGGCCGGCAGGGTGACCGGCTGGTCGTCGTAGTCGGCCTCGAAGTCGGTGAGGTTGATCCCGAAGGTGGGACGGTTCGGCAGCCAGGCGTCGAAGAACTGCATCGGGAAGTTGCTGGTGATGCCGCCGTCGGAGAACCAGGCGGTGACCACCGGCACGCTGCGGTCGTTCGTCCGTCGTTTGAAGAAGTCCTGGTGGTACAGCGGGACGGCGCTGATCAGGACCGGGAAGCTCAGGCTCAGCCGGGCCGCGACCACCACCGGGATGTCCGGCGCGAACGGCAGCCGGTGCAGCGGCTGGTCGTGCCGGGGGCAGCGCGGCGGCGTCCAGGGGTCACCTGGGTCGACGGCGTCGCGGGCGTGGTCGATCATCGTCCGGGTGACGGTGGATGGGAAGTAGTCGGCCAGGCAGCTGGGGCAGAACAGGTAGGTGTCGTCGAAGAACGGGAAGCTCTGCGGCAGCCGATGGGTGAGGCAGGTGGTCATCACCCGCAGGTCGAGCGCGGGATCGAGCCGGCTCCAGGCGATCGAGGGGGTGCTGTGGTCGAACCGGGCGGCCGCGCCCTGGCCGCGGGTGAAGCTGCGGCGGAACTCGGCGGTGGCCGCGGCGCCCCACAGGTCACCGAAGGTGAGCGGCGGCTCGCCGGCCGACCGGCCGGCGGTGAGGTTGATCTCCCGGGTGAGCCAGTCGGTCAGCGCGGCGGAGTCGTCGCTGAGGTGACCGTTGACCATGCCGAACCCGTTGCCGTTGATCGCCCGCCAGGCGCCGCGTCCGGTCAGGATCGCCGACGCCAGCAGACCCCCGGCCAGCGCCAGCGGCAGCCAGATCGCGGTGGCGCCGAGCACCGGCCACCAGGTCTGCGGACGAAGCCCGCCGACCAGCGTGGTCGCCGAGAGGAAGCCCGGCAGAAGCAGCAGCAGGGTCACCGCGACGAACGGCAGCCAGCCGTGGCGCAACAGCCGTCCCAGCCAGACCAGGAACCGGCCCAGCCGGGATCGTCCGGGTTCGATCCAGGCGCTGAGCAGGTCGAACACCTGCCGGGTGGCCGGGGAGGGGGTGAACAACCGAGGCAGCTGGGCGTGCAGCTGGGTGGGCAACCGGCTCAGCCGCTCGAAGCCGGCCGCCTCCGCCGCCGGCTCTGGCGGGGAGGGCGAGGAGAGCGCCGCCGATCCGCCGGGGACGGGTGGACCCGTGAGGTGCGCGGCCGGGTCGCTCGGCCGGGACGCGCTCCCCGTCCGGCCCCGGTGGTACTCGGCGGCCGCCGCCAGCACCGCGGCGATCGCCCCGGCCGAGGAGCCGCCGATCCGCCGGAACCGGTACTTGCCGGCCAGTTCGGTCACCGCCCGCGGGTACACCACCCCCGAGGTGATGCCGCCCTTCATCACCAGCGAGCACTCGGCCACCGCGGTGGGCTGTTCGGCGATGGCTTCGGACATGGCGACCTCCCCGGTTCGGTGCAGCCAGCGTGGCCCCCGCCACCATCCACGTCAACGCCTCCCAGTCGCCCCGGTTCGCCCCCCCGGCCAGTGAGGGCTCCCCCTATCGCCGAGGGCTCCTGCCTGGGTAGAGGCCCTCGGCGACAGCGGAAGCCCTCGATGAGAGGGGGCGGGACGGCGGGGTGCGGTGGGAGGATGATGGACCCCATGACGGAACTCGTGGCGCTCTACGGTGAGGACGGGCGGCCGACCGGGGAGGTGGCGACCCGGGCCGAGATGCGGGCGGCGAACCTGTGGCACGGCGCCACCGCGGTGGTGGTGCGGGATCCGGCCGGACGGGTGTACGTCCATCGCCGCACCGATATCAAGGACGTCTACCCCGGCCGCTACGACTTCGCCGCCGGCGGGGTGCTGCAGGCGGGTGAGGAACCGTACGCCGCCGCGCTGCGCGAGGTCGAGGAGGAACTCGGGGTGAGCGGGGTCGAGCTGCGTCCGCTGTTCGAGACCGACTACGCCGACGACCAGACCCGGTTCCACGCCTACTGCTACGAGTGCACCTGGGACGGCCCGATCCGCTGGCAGCCCGAGGAGGTCGCCTGGGGGGAGTGGGTGACGCCGGACCGGTTGCTGGCGATGCTGGCGGAGCTGCCGTTCATGCCCGACACCGTGGCGAACCTGCGTCCCTGGCTGGCGACGGTCCGGTCGGGCTAGCGAACGCCGGGGGTGCTGGACGCCCGGACCACCAGCGACGGGGTCAGCACGATCTGCTGGTGGACGTGGTCGGGGTCGCCGGCGGAGTGCTCGAACAGCAGGTTGGCCGCCCGGTAGCCGAGTTCGTAGATCGGCTGCCGGACCGAGGTGAGCGGCACGATCCAGTCGGCGGCGAAGGTGATGTCGTCGTAGCCCACCAGCGCGACGTCCTCGGGCACCCGCAACCCGTTCTGCGCCAGGCCGCGGTACACCCCGAAGGCCAGCATGTCGTTGCCGCAGAACACAGCGCTGGGCAGCCCGCGCTCGATCAACCGCTGGGCGGCGAGCATGCCGTCACGGATCCCGATCGCCGCCACGCTCTCCTCCACCAGCGCGGTCGCCGGATCCAGGCCGGCCTCGATCAGCGCCTGCTTCGCTCCCTGGCTGCGCTGGGTGAACTGGTGCAGCACGGTGGGGCCCCCCACGAAGGCGATCCGCTGGTGCCCCAGCGCCAGCAGATGGCGGACGGCGAGCTGGGCGCCGGCGACATGGTCCACCGAGACCGAACAGGCGTCCGGCGAGCCCTTGTAGTCGATGAAGACCATCGGCAGCTGCTGGTCGACCGCCGGATCGGGCAGCGGGTCGACCTCGGCGGTGGCCGGGGTGAGCAGGACGCCGCGCACCCGCTGGGCGGCGAGCAACTGGAGAAGCGCGGACTCGCGGTTCCGGGTGTTCTCCGAGTCGCACAGGATCATCATGTGACCGGCCTCGTTGGCCGCCCGCTCGACCGCGCTGGCCGCCTCCATGAAGAACGGGCTCATCAGGTCCTGCACCACCAGGCCGATCACCTGGCTGGACGCGCCGGTCAGCACCCGGGCCTGCTGGTTGGGGACGAAGCCCAGCTCGGCGATCGCCTGCTCCACCGCCGCGCGGGTGTGGTGACGCACCATCTCGGGGTGGTTGATGGTGTTGGAGACCGTTCCGACCGAGACCCCGGCGCGCGCGGCGACATCGCGGATCCGAGCCGCGGTGCGGCCGTTCTCCGGCCGCTTGGGCTGCGTCACCGTTACCTCCTGACCCAGTGGACACCACGTCCTCGATGGTGTCCAAAACGTTATCTACTTCCCGGTTGTAGGTAGTGCGCTGGGACGCAACTGAGTGTAGCGTTTGAAGCGGTTCAAGAAGTGAACCGCTTCAAACGTCCGGCAAGGCCGCCGGGAGGAAGCGAAGGACGCCGGCCGAAGTGGGCCGACCGACCACCGCGACCCCGTCCGGCGAAGACGAGGTAGAGGAGAACTGGCAATGAAGCAACGACGCCTGATCGCTGGGGCGCTGGGGGCGGCGCTGGCGCTGAGCCTGACGCTGACCGCCTGTGGCGGAGATCCCGGCACCAGCAGCCCGGCCACCCCCGGTGGCGACTCCGGAGGCGACAAGAACTACACCATCGCGATCGTCCCGAAGGACTCCACCAACCCGTGGTTCGTCCGGATGGAGACCGGGGTGAAGAAGTACCAGGAGGACCACAAGGACCTCACCGTGTACCAGAAGGGTCCCGCCGAGACCGACGCCACCCAGCAGGCCCAGGTCATCCAGGACCTGATCGCCCAGGGCGTGGACGCGATCGGCGTCGTCCCGGTCGATCCGGGCGCGCTGGAGACCGTCCTGAAGGAGGCGCTGGACGCCGGCATCGTCGTCGTCACCCACGAGGGTGCCAGCCAGCAGAACACGATGTACGACATCGAGGCGTTCAACAACTCCGCCTACGGCGCGTTCATCATGGACAACCTGGCCGAGGCGATGGGTGGCGAGGGTCTGTACACCACCATGGTCGGCCACGTCACCAACGCCTCCCACAACGAGTGGGCGGACGGCGGCGTCGCCCACCAGAAGGAGAAGTACCCGAACATGAAGCTCCTGGACAACCCGAACCGGGTTGAGTCCCAGGACGACGGCGAGACCGCCTACCAGACCGCCAAGGAGCTGCTGAAGTCGCACCCCGACCTCAAGGGCATCATGGGCACCTCCTCCTTCGACGCCCCCGGCATCGCCCGGGCGATCGACGAGCTGGGCCTGAAGGGCAAGGTGTTCACCGCCGGTACCGGCATGCCGGCCGCCAACAAGCAGATCCTGGTCGACGGCTCGGTGGCCGCGCTGACCCTGTGGGATCCGGCGGACGCGGGCTACGCGCTGGCCGACCTGGCCCGCCAGGTGCTCGACTCGCCCGACCACAAGGTCACCGCTCCGGTGAACCTGAACGTCAAGGGCTACGAGGAGATGAAGTTCGCCGAGGGCTCCGACAAGGTGCTCGAGGGCAACGGCTGGGTTGTCATCAACAAGGACAACGTCGACAGCTTCGGCTTCTGATTGCATGCTGTGCCGTGGGAGGGCGCGAAGCTCTCCCACGGCACAGTCCGTCCCAGACAAGGAGGTCAGCGCGTGACCGACAGCGTCATCGCGGTGCGTGGTATCACCAAGTCGTTCTCCGGTGTCCAGGCGCTGAAAGGCATCGACCTGGAGATCCAGCCAGGTGAGATCCACTGCCTGGCCGGCGAGAACGGCTGCGGGAAATCGACCCTGATCAAGATCATCTCCGGGGTCTACACCCCGGATTCGGGCACGATCACCCTCAACGGCACCGACCACGCCAAGCTCACCCCGATCGAATCGATCATGGGTGGGGTCCAGGTGATCTACCAGGACTTCTCGGTTTTCCCGAACCTCTCGGTGATGGAGAATCTCGCGCTCAACACCGAACTGGCCGCCAAGCGCAAGCTGGTGAACTGGCGGCGGTTCCGGCAGATCGCCGAGGAGGCGGTCTCCCAGATCGACTTCAAGGTCGACCTGGACGCCAAGGTCGGCACGCTGTCGGTGGCCGACCGGCAACTGGTGGCGATCAGCCGGGCGCTGATGCACAACGCCAAGCTCATCATCATGGACGAGCCGACCACCGCCTTGACCAAGAAGGAGGTCGACGCGCTGTTCCGGATCATCCTCGATCTGAAGGCCCGCGGGATCGCCATCCTCTTCGTCAGCCACAAGCTGGAGGAGGTGTTCGAGATCAGCGAGCGGTTCACCATCATCCGCAACGGCGAGCTGGCCGCGAGCCTGCCGACCAGCGAGCTCGACCGGAAGAAGTTCTCCTACTTCATGACCGGCCGGGAATTCGAGGACACCCGCTTCACCGCTCCGGCGATCACCGCCGAGCCGGTGCTCGAGGTCGACCGGCTCAGCCTGACCGGCGGCTTCGAGGACATCTCCTTCCGGTTGTGCCCCGGCGAGATCGTCGGCGTCACCGGCCTGCTCGGCTCCGGCCGCACCGAACTGGCGCTGGCGCTGTTCGGCGCGCTGAGTCCGGAATCCGGCGAGATCCGGCTGAAGGGCGAGCCGGTCAGCTTCGGCGGCGTCCGGGACGCGATCGACGCCGGGATCGGCTACGTCCCGGAGGACCGGCTCACCGAGGGCCTGTTCCTGGAGCGTTCGATCGGCGACAACATCGTGATCGCCGAGATCGACAACGCTGCGGTCGCCAAGGGCATCTACGACGATGGCCGCAAACGCAAGGAGGCGCAGCGCTGGATCGACGAGCTGCGGATCGCCACCCACGACCAGGACAACCCGGCCAACACCCTTTCCGGTGGCAACCAGCAGCGCATCGTGCTGGCCAAGTGGCTGGCCACCAACCCGGCGGTGCTGATCCTGAACGGGCCGACGGTCGGTGTCGACATCGGCTCCAAGCACGACATCCACCAGATCCTGCAGGACCTGGCCGGACGCGGGATGGCGGTGATCGTGATCTCCGACGACATCCCCGAGGTGATCGGGAACTGCAACCGCATCCTGCTGATGAAGTCCGGCCGGATTGTCGCCGAACTCGATCCGGCCAGCACCACCGAGGCGCAACTGGCCGCCCTGATGACCAGCGACGACGACGCTCCCGGAGGTGAGTCCGCATGAAGGCATTCGCGTCCAAGGCGCTGCGGTCCAACGAGTTCTACGTGTTCCTGGTGATCCTGGTGCTCGGCATCGTGATCCAGGCCCGCAGCGGCCAGTTCTTCACCGCCAACAACCTGGTCGACATCGCCAACGCGATGGTCGTCCCGGGGCTGTTCGGGATCGGCGCCTTCCTGGTGATCGTCTCCGGCGGCATCGACGTGTCCTTCCCCGCGTTGGCCTCGCTGGCGGTCTACGCCACCACCCGCTACCTGGTCGACACCGGCTACGTCGGCGGCATCTGGCTGCCGTTCGTGATGGCGATGGCGATCGGCGCGATCCTCGGCGCCTTCAACGGCCTGTTCACCGCCCGGCTGGCGCTGCCCACCCTGATCATCACGCTGGGCACCTCGAGCGTGTTCTCCGGCGTCATGCAGGGAGTGCTGGCCTCGGTGCAGATCCCGGTGATCCCGCCGTCGATGGCCGACTTCGGCCGGGCCACGCTGTTCGTGGCCACCAACCCGCAGTCCGGGCTGACCTCGAGCATGCCGGTCGCCTTCCTGATTCTGCTGGCGGTGCTGGCGGCGGCCTTCTTCGTGCTCCGCTACACCATGTTCGGCCGCGGCATCTACGCCATCGGCGGGGACGAGAGCTCCGCCGAGCGGGCCGGCTTCAAGGTCAAGCAGATCAAGTTCTGGCTGTACGTCCTGGTCGGGGTGATCGCCGCCGTGGCGGGCCTGATCCGCACCTCGATGATGGGGCAGATGCACCCGACCAACCTGCTCGGCATGGAGATGATGGTGATCGCCGCGGTGGTGCTCGGCGGCACCGCGATCACCGGCGGTACCGGCACGCTCACCGGAGTGATGCTGGGCACCCTGCTGATCACCACCGTCCAGAACAGCATGATCCTGCTGGGCATCCCGACCTTCTGGCAGGGACTCTCGCTGGGGCTGCTGATCATCGTCGGAACCGGGATCTCAGCCGTCCAGCTGTCCCGCTCCCGAAACCAGCTACGGGCCGCGGTCTGAGAGGGGACAGGCAATGACGACGAACATTCTCAACTCCCGCGCGGTGCGTTCGATCACCCGCGACACCCACATCAGCCGGTTGCTGATCATTCTGGTCGCGATCGTGCTGTTCTTCGCGGTGGTGAAGACCGGCAGCTTCCTCAACCTGCGCACCTGGCAGTCGATGGCGATCCAGTTCCCCGAGTTCGGGCTGCTGGCGCTGGGCGTGATGCTGACCATGATGACCTCGGGCATCGACCTGTCGCTGGTCGGCATCGCCAACATGACCTCGATCGGCGCGGCCGTGCTGATGCTGTCGCTCGCCCCGGCCGGTGCCTCCGGCGGGCAGGTGACGCTGGCGATCGGCACCGCGATCCTGTTCTCGCTGGTCGCCGGGGCGCTGGCCGGAGCGCTCAACGGGTTCCTGGTGGCGAAGGTGAAGATCCCGCCGATCCTGGTCACCCTGGGCACGCTGGAACTGTTCACCGGCATCGCGGTGATCATCACCGGCGGCAAGCCGGTCAGCGGCCTGCCCGCCGCCTACGGCGAGGTCTTCGCCGGCAAGCTGTTCGGGGTGATCCCGGTGCCGCTGGTGGTGTTCATCCTGGCCGCCACCGTGGTCGGGCTGTTCATGAGCAAGACCGCCTTCGGCAAGAAGATCCTGATGCTGGGCACCAACGAGACCGCCGCCCGGCTGAGCGGCCTGAACACCACCGGCCTGCTGGTTCGCACTTACCTGTTCTCCGGTGTGCTGGGCGCCCTCGGCGGCCTGGTAATGCTGGCCAACTACAACTCGGCCAAGGCCGACTACGGCTCGACCTACACCCTGCTCACCGTGCTGATCGTGGTGTTGGGCGGGCTGAACCCGAATGGCGGCAGCGGCCGGCTGTTCGGCGTCGTGCTGGCGGTGGTGATCCTGCAGATCCTCTCCTCGGGCCTGAACATGTTCCCCAACATCAGCAACTTCTACCGTCCGCTGATCTGGGGCGGGGTGCTGCTGGCCGTGATGACCGCCAACTACTTCTCGCAGCACAGGCCGCCTCGCAAACCACGCGCCCGAAAGGAAGCCAACTGATGAAGACTGCCAAGGACCGGTACGTGGTGGTCGGTGCCGACTTCGCCGGCTTTCCGCTGAAGGAGGCCGTCAAGCAGCACCTGATCGAGCGGGGCTGGACGGTGGAGGACGTCACCCCCGAGTTGGCCAGCGCGCCGATGTACCACCGGGCGGGCTTCCTGGTGGCGGCCCGGATCGCCGAGGGCGAGTACGAGAAGGCGCTGGCCTTCTGCGGCACCGGGATGGGTATCCACATCGCCGCCTCCAAGCTGCCGCACGTCCACGCCGCGGTGGCCGAGACCCTGCCGGCGGCCAAGCGGGCGGCCACCGCGAACAACGCCAACCTGCTGGCGATGGGGGCCTTCTGGACCGCGCCGCGGCTGGGCATGGCGATGGCCGACGCCTTCCTGGAGTCGTCGCTGGGCGAGGGCTACGAGGACTGGGACGGGTTCTACGAGTACCACCTGCGCGGCTACCAGGAGTGCGAGGACTTCGACTACCAGGCGTACAAGGCCAATGGCTTCCAGGTGCCGGACCCGAGCGTGCCCAGGCTCGGTGCCGAGCCCGGTGGCCTGGCGTACTGAGAGGACGTTGAGGTGACCAGGATTCTGCTGGCCGGGGAGTCGTGGATCTCGCAATCCACCCACTTCAAGGGCTTCGACAGCTTCAGCTCCACCGTCTTCGAGCGCGGTGCCGACGCCTTCATCGCGGCGGCCGCGAGCCAGGGGGTGCAGGTCGAGCAGCTGTACGCCCACGACGTGCCGGAGCGGTTCCCCTTCACCCTGGAGGAGTTGGCCGGCTACGACGCGGTGATCCTCTCCGACATCGGGGCGAACTCCTTCCTGCTGCCGCCGGCCACCTGGGTGGGCGGCCGGTCGATGCCGAACCGGCTGCAGCTGCTGGCGGAGTACGTCCGGGGTGGTGGCGGGCTGATGATGGCCGGCGGCTACCTCAGCTTCCAGGGCTTCCAGGCCCGGGCCAACTTCGCCCGGACCCCGCTGGTGGAGGTGCTGCCGGTCACCCTGCTGGACTGCGACGACCGGGTGGAGGCGCCGCAGGGCGCCCGTCCGGCGGTCACCGGCCCGCTGGGCGAGGTACTGGCCGGGGCGCCCGACCTGCTCGGCTACAACCGGGTGCTGGCCAAGCCAGAGGCTGTGGTGCACGCCACCATTGACGCCGACCCGCTGATCGCCTCGCTCGAGGTTGGCCAGGGCCGCTCGCTGGTGTGGACCTCCGACATCGGCCCGCACTGGTGCCCCACCCCGTTCCTGGAGTGGCAGGGCTTCGCCCCGCTGGTGGGCGGCCTGCTGCGCTGGCTGGCCAACGCGGCCTGAGCCAGAACGACGCTGAGCTTGACGAGGCCTCCGGACCCTTCGTCAAGCTCAGGGATCGTTCCGAGGCGCGTGGGACACGGGGACGGTTCCGGTGTCCCACCTGGTCAGGGTGGGTTTGGGACACAGGGACGCGGGTCGCTGAGCTCGTCGGAGGGTTTCGGCATCCTCAGGGTCGGCTTGCTGCCGTCCGGCCGCTGTGGCACCCTGGACGGGTTCCCGCGGAGTGGTTCCGTGATGCCAGGGAACGTGGGATGAGGACGAAGATGCGCGACCAGGGACGCTTCCCGACCACCACGCGCTGACCCTCCCCTTCGGGCCTGAGGTCGGCGCATCCCCGACCTGGAGCCCTCATGCCCGCCCTTCCCTCGGTCGTCCTCGACGACCTCACTTTCGACTGGCCGGACGGAACCCCGGCCCTGACCGGTCTCACCGGCAGTTTCGGCCGGGGACGCACCGGCCTGATCGGCGCCAATGGCGCCGGCAAGTCCACCCTGCTGAAGCTGATTGCCGGCCGGCTGACCCCGACCGCCGGAGCCCTGACCACCCTCGGCACCGTCGACTACCTGCCGCAGCAGCTCACCCTGGACGTCGGCGCCGCCCTGGCCGAGCTGCTCGGCGTCCGCACCACCCTGGACGCGGTCCGCGCGATCGAGGCCGGTGACCCCGACCCGGATCTGTTCGACCTGGTCGGCGACGGCTGGGACATCGAGGCCCGGGCGGTGGCCGCGCTGGCCGAGGCCGGCCTGCCCACCGGGCTCGACCGGCCGGTGGCCACCCTGTCCGGCGGCGAGACGGTGCTGGCCGCGCTGATCGGCATCCGGCTGCGCGGCGCCGCGATTGTCCTGCTGGACGAGCCGACCAACAACCTCGACGCCGGCTCGCGGCAGCGGCTGCACCACCTGGTCGGCGGCTGGCGGGGGACGCTGATCGCGGTCAGCCACGATCTGGAGTTGCTGGAGCTGATGGACGCCACCGCCGAACTGCGGGACGGGTCGCTGACCAGTTTCGGCGGCCCGTACAGCGCCTACCGGGAGGCGGTCGAGCGCGAGCAGCAGGCCGCCCGGCAGGCGCTGCGCACCGCCGAGCAGACCCTGCGGACCGAACGCCGGCAACGGATCGAGGCCGAGCAGAAGATCGCCCACGCCGAACGCCAGGGACGCAAGGACAAGGCCAACCGCCGCTACGTCCCGGCGGCGATCAACGACCGGCGAAACTCCGCCGAGAAGTCGGCCGGCGCCCGCCGCGGAATGCTCGATGCCAAGGTTCAGGCCGCTGCCGGGGCGGTGGCACAGGCCGAGGCGAGGGTGCGGGAGGACGACCGGATCCGGGTCGATCTGCCCGATCCGCAGGTGCCCGCCGGCCGTCGGCTGGCCGAACTCACCGGCTCCGACGGCCGCGGCTTCGTCCTGCAGGGGCCCGAGCGGGTGGCGCTGACCGGCCCCAACGGCGCCGGCAAGACCACCCTGATCGAGCAGCTGCTGGGGTCGTCCCGGCCGGTGCCGGACGGCCGCCACGCCACCGCCGCCGCGTTCACCGACCGGATCGGCTATCTGCCCCAGCGGCTGGACGGGCTGGCCGACGACCAGAGCGTGCTGGCGAACGTCGCGGCGGCGGCGCCGGACCAGCCCTCCGGTCTGCTGCGGAACCGGCTGGCCCGCTTCCTGCTGCGCGGGGACGCGGTGGAGCGGCCGGTGGCCACGCTGTCCGGTGGCGAGAGGTTCCGGGTGGCGCTGGCCCGCGTCCTGCTGGCCGATCCGCCGGCCCAACTGCTGGTGCTGGACGAGCCGACCAACAACCTCGACCTGGTCAGCGTCCAGCAGCTGGTGGACGCGCTGACCGCCTGGCGCGGCGGTCTGCTGGTGGTCTCCCACGACCGCGCCTTCCTGGCGCGGCTCGAGCTGGACGCCGAACTCGTCCTCGGCCCACAAGGAACCCTGACCGGAGTCGACCCCGCCGCCGACTGAGCCGGCTGGTGGGCCCGCGTCCATCGAGGGCTCCCGCTATCGCCGAGGGCTCCCACCCAGGCACGAGCCCTCGACGACAAGGGGAGCCCTCGACGGGAGGAGGTGGGACGACCGACGGTGCATACCCCTATGGGTATAGGCTCGGGGTCAGGAAGCAGGGCTGGAGGAATGGTGTTGCGTCGGCTGTCCAAGGTGGCTCGAAGCCTGGTGTTGGGACTGGTCCTGGTGGTCGGGGTGGCGTGTTCGTCCGCTCCCGCCGAGTCGGTGCCCGCCGACGCGGTGGTGATCGACGTCCGCACCCCGACGGAGTTCGCCGAGGGTCACCTGCAGGGCGCCACCAACATCGATCTGCAGTCGGGATCCTTCGAGCAGCAGGTCGGCGAGTTGGCCACCGATGCCAGCTACCTGGTCTACTGCCGCTCCGGCAACCGCTCGGCGACGGCGGTTGAGATCATGCGCGGGCTCGGCTTCACCGGGGTGGTGGACGGCGGCGGCCTGGCGGCTGCGGCGCACTCCACCGGCCTGCCGATCGTCACCGGCGCCTGACCGGCGTCACCGGCGCTGGACACGGGGAAGAGGTGCCACAACAGGTGCAGCACCTCTTCACCGGAACTCCGGCAACCGAACCCCCCCGGTCGGCCACCTGGCTCGCAGTTTCCCCCCGAAAACTGCTGTGCACAGCAAGGTTCCGACAAGACAGAGCAGGCTCGGCCGGGTTTGATACATCCCCACCGAAGAATTTCTTTCCGGGCAGTGGATCGGCCCCCGATTGGCCGCTCAGGAGCCCCGACGGAGCTCGCCGCCGGCTAGAAACCCGAGCCGTGGCAGAGGAAGGGCGCGGTCACCCCGGTGCGGGCGCCGGCCCGGGCCAGCGCCTCGGCCGGGGTCAGCCCGGCGGCCAATTCGCTGTGCATCGTGGCCAGCAGTTCGGCGGCCAGGTCATCGGCCACCACCACCGGGGCCGCGACCACGCAGGCCGTCCCGGCGTGCAGCCAGGCGCGGGTCATGCCGACCGCCTCCTCGCCCCAGCGGACGGCCGAACGTCCCAGCTCGCAGGCGGAGAGCACCACCACGTCCGGCACCCGGGGCATCTGGTCGATGTCGTAGCCGAACAGGGTGCCGTCGGCCAGTTCCAGGCCGGAGAACAGCGGGTTGTCGACCGCGTGCCGACCGTGCGCGGCCAGGTGCAGCAACCCCACCTCGCCAGCCAGGCCGGTCACCGCCCGGACGGTCGCCGATCCGTCCAGCAGGGTGGTGGCGCCGGGCCAGGCCGCGGCCGCCCGGGTGACCTCGGCTGCCCCGCGCTCCACCCCCGGACCGGCGGCGAAACCGGCGCCCCGGGGCACCGGACGGCCGCGCTCGCGCAGCCAGCTGGTGGCGGAGGTGGCCAGGGTCACCGGACGGCCGGCCAGGCCCGGCAGCATCGACCAGGGCAACCCGGCCAGCAGCCCGGGGGCGGTGATCACCAGCCGCCGGTCGCCGGCCACCGCCAGCGGGTCGGCGGTGAGCAGCCCGGCGAGCTCGGTCAGCCGTTCGGTCAGGGTCCGGGCCACCACGGCTGCCAGCGGGCCGCTGCGCACCGAGGCCGAGACGTCCAGATCGGCGCGCAGCCCGCGCAGCGCCGTCCGTAGCGACGCCCCGTCGCTCAGCCCGACCAGCTGCGCCCGGCGGTCGGTCACCACCAGGCAGGCGAGCCGCTCGCCGTCGAAGACATACCCCAGGTAGGCGGTGCCCTCGTCCAGCGCCCCCTGCAGCTCAGGCAGCGACACCCGTTCGGTCAGCTGGGCGGTACCGGTGGAGACCCACTGCCGGTGCCGGGCGCGTTGCTGCAGCGCGGCCAGCCGGGGGCCGGCCTGGTCCGGCTCCTCGGCCCGCAGCGAGCGGAGCTCGGCCAGATCCTGGGCCAGTTCGGGATCCGGCGGCGGACGCAGCGGCACCACCCGCTGGCTGAGGTGGCGGGCCCGCTCCGCCCAGTCGAAGATGGTCGCCGGCCGGCCGGAACGCAGCGCCGCGGCCAGCCCGGCGGTCAGCAGCCCGGTGCCGTGCATCGCCAGCGAGGTCTGCAGATCCAGGCTGCCGAAGGCGCTCTGCCAGCTCGACAGCGCGTCCAGCCCGCAGCCGGCGTGCCGCCGCACCTCGGCATCCCGGCCGGCCGCCCGGGCGCGGGCGGCGCGCACCTGGTGGGCCAGCAGCCGCACCTGGATCGGCGCGTCCGGCGGCACCCGGACCGGCTTCGGTTCGGGTGTTGGACGATCGTCGGCCCCGGCCTCCCACAGCGCGTAGCTGAGCCGCAGCGCGGTGGCGTCGCTGGCGAAGCCCAGCCGGTCGAGGTCGGCCGCCGCGGCCTGGACGGATGTGGCGGACGGGACGCGCCGCCGGCCGCCGGAGGGCGCGGTGGCGCGGTCGAGCTCGGCCCGCAGCCGGACCCCCTCCGCCCGGGCCGCCCAGGAGTCGCTGCCCAACCCCCGGAACCGGCGGGCCGCGGCGGCGGCCGTCCGGGCAGCGCCGGCCGGATCGTGCAGCAGCAGGGAGCGGGCCAGGTTGTACTCGGCCTCGCCCCGGGCCTGCCGCATCCGGTGGGCGCCGAACACCAGCGCCGCCTCCGCCAGCGTCCGCTCGGCCTCGGTCACCAGGCCGGCGTCGCGCAGCACCTCGGCGCGGTCGACGTCGCTGATCGCGGCATTCACCGGCGAGGTGCTGGCGATCACCGGGCGGGCCTCGACCATCGCCGCCAGCGCTGGGATCAGGTCGCCGGCGATCAGCAACACGAAGCCGAGGTTGTGCCGGGCCATCGCGACGTCGAGCGGCCCGCCGGTCCGTTCGAAGTCGTCGATCGCCCGCAGCAGGTCGGCGCGGGCCCGGGCCACCTGCCCGGTCTGCATGTAGGCGATGCTGCGGTTCATCAGCATCGAGCCGCGGTGCGCCGGATCCTCGCCCAACTGGGCGAGGGCGCGATCCAGCCAGCCGACGGCACCGACGTAGTCGCCGCGCTGCACCGCCAGCACGCCGAGCTGGCCGGCCAGGATGGCGGCGGTCGACGGCGTCACGCCGTCGGTGCCCAGCGCCTCCCGGCAGAGCCGCTCGGCGCCCTCCGGGTCACCGGTGCGGGCAGCGACGTAGGAGAGCGTGCCGGCGATCCGGGCGCGCAGATCGGGGTCGGTGGTGCGTCGCCGGGCCGCCAGCAGATCGCGGCGGGCGGCCGCGTTGCGTCCGGCGTTGCCGTGGGCGAGGCCACGTTGGTACAGCGCCTGGGCGGAAAGGGTCACCCGGCCATCTTGGCAAATCCCGGCCGTTCCCGGGGCGTCGCCGGGCAGGGATTCCGCCGGGGCCGCCGGATCAGCTCTCCGGCAGGCTCCCGATCGCCTTCTCGGCCAGCGCGATCGCCGCCGTGGCGGAGAGCGGTTCCGGCCCACCGGTGATCAGCGGCTCGGTGAGCCCGGCGGCGACCTGTCCGGCGACCAGCGGTGCGGCGAACGAGGTGCCGCTCCAGACCGCGAACCCGCCCCGGTAGTCGTCCGGATCGAGGCTCTCGCGGCGGAGTCCGTGGTAGTCGTCGCGAGCGGTCGGCTGCAGGCCGCCCTGGAAGGCCGGAATCGTGCTGATCACCGCGGCGCCGCGGGCGTAGGTGTTCACCCAGTTGCCGACATTGGAGAAGAGCGCGATGCTGCGTCCGCTCGGGTTGAGCGCGCCGACCGACAGCTGGCGGCAGCCGGCGTCGGCCGCCAGGCCGTGCTCAGCGCCCTCCCAGCACCACAGCGCGGCCGGGAAGGCCGGCCGGTCGATCGCGTCGTTGCCGGCCGAGGTGACCACCACGCAGCCCAGCAGCCGCAGCGCCCGCAGCAGGTGGAACATCGCCAGGTCGAACAGACCGTCCTCGGGCGTCTCGTGGTAGTAGCTCAGCGAGAGGTTCAGCACGTCGATCGGACGACCGCCCCGCTTGCCGTGCCGGTAGCGCCACAGCAGCACGCCCACCTGCTCCAGCACCACCAGCAGCGAGCTCTCCGCCACCACGCCGAGCGCGTCGGCCACCCGGATGGACAGCAGGTCGGCATCGGGCGCCGCCTGCCGGACGATCCCGGCGATGAAGGTGCCGTGGCCGGCCACCGGGTCGATCTCGCCGTCCAGCGGCCCGTAGAGATCGGGATAGACCTCCGGGTCGGCCGAGTCGGTCAGCCCCAGCGGGACGCCGTCCAGCGTCACCCGTCGGGTGACGATGCTGTCCGGCAGCCAGTCGTGCCGGCCGCAGCCGGTGTCCAGGATCGCCACCACCGGGCGGCGGCCCTTGATCCGCCGGTCCGGCGTCCGGGCCGGCGCCGGACCCAGCCAGGCCACCGGTTGGCGTCCGCCGCAGCCGGGTGACGCGTACTCGCCCACCGGGTTGGTGTGGGTGAACGGGTTGGTGTGGGTGAACGGGTTGGTGTGCGTGAAGGGATTGGTGTGGGTGAACGGGTTGGTGTGGGTGAACGGGTTCACCCGGATCGGATCGATCGAGACGATGTGGTCCAGCCCGACGCCGGTGAGCTTCGAGCCGGTCAGCCGGCGGGCCCGCTGCAGCAACTGCCAGGCGTCCGGAGCGGCAGCTGACTCGTCCGCGGTGAGTTGCAGCCGCAGCACCGCCGGAGCCCCCGGGAAGCGCGGCTCCACCGTCTCGTTGTCACCCAGCACGGTTCCGTCCAGCCGCTGTCGCACCAGGCCGATCCCCAGGCCCTCGGCGGCCCGCTGCAGCGTCCCGACGTTCTGCTCGATGTCACCGGCCGGCGAGAGCAGCAGCCGATCGGGCAGGTAGGCGGTGGGGAAGACCCGGTAGCCCGGATCCTGGTCGAGATAGGGGTTCAGCGCCACGCCAACCAGCAGGGATCCCTTCGCGCGATCCTGCCAGGTCCAGCGCCGCGGCTGCGGGCCGGCTGCGGGGGTGACATCCGACATGGGTGCTCCTGACGTTCGTTGGGACGGATCAGACCTCGAACTCTGGGGTGCGGAACTCCCGCCAGCTGCCGTCCGACCGCTGGCGGTGCAGGCAGAGCCGGCAGTAGCCGGCCGGGATCAGGTCGAACTCGAAGCGACCGGACGGATTGGGCTCGGTCACCCAGTTCCGGGTCTCCTGCAGCAGCTCGACCCGGGCCACCTGGTCGTCCACCCAGCCGTCCACCCGGCGCTTGCCGCCGGTGGACGCGGAGACGTGCAGCAGCACGTTGACCGAACCGGCGCTGAACTGCAGCGTGACCGGCTCGGCCTCACCGCGGACCGCCGCGTACTCGGGGTTGGTCACCAGCGCGAGCAACTCCCATTCCTGGGCGAAGTCGGCCATCGTGATCGCGGTCACGATCTGGTCGGCCAGATCGTCGGGGACGGGATCGACCAGCTGCCAGAGCTCCCGCAGCTCGGCCAGCAGCGCGGCGTCGGAATGCTCGGTCATGACTGGCCCTCTTCCAGCAGGGTCCGCAGTTTGGCCAGGCAGCGCAGCCGGGTCGGCCCGATGCTGCCGACCGGTATCTCCAGGTCGCGCGCGATGCCGGCGTAGTCGGGACGCTCGTCGAAGGCGATCACCCGCAGCAGCTGCTGGCAGCGTTCGGTGAGCTGGGTGACCGCCCGCCACAAGGCGGAGTCGCGCTGTTGGCGCACCACGGCGTCCTCGGTGGACTCCTTGATCGGCAGTCGCCAGTCGAACTCGGCGGTGTCGGTGGGGTCGGCCCGGTTCTGCTGCCGGGCCACCCGCCAGGCCTCCCGGCGGGCGGTGGTGAGCAGCCAGCCGGCCACGGCCCTGGAGTCGGAGATCGCGTCGTGCTGCCGCACCAGGGTCAGCCAGGTGTGCTGCACCACGTCCTCGGCCAGGGTGCGCTCCAGTCCGCAGCCGCGCACCACGTGCCACAGCACCGGGGTCATCAGCCGCACCAGCTCGTCCATCGCCAGCGCGTCGCCGGCCTGCCAGCGCTCGAAGAACTCCGCCGAGCGCTGCCAGCGGTTGGCAGCCGGCGGGGCCGGTTCTTCAGCGTGGGGTGACGCCAGGGGCATAGCGACCATTGTGTTCACATCCCCTAGGAGTGCGGCAAGCCCTGCCGTGATACCTCGGCGATGGAATTCGGCCTACCGGTCGGCGTAGGCGACCGCCAGCCGGGCGCCGAGCCGGGCATTGTTGCGCACCAGCTCGATATTGGCGTCCAGCGAGGCGCCGCCGGAGAGCTCGACGATCCGCCCCAGCAGGTAGGGGGTGATGGCGGCGCCGGTGATGCCCCGTTGCTCCGCCTCGGCCACCGCCTGCGCGATCAGCGCGCCGATCTCGGCCTCCGGAATCTCGGCTTCGGCCGGGATCGGGTTGGCGATCACCATGCCCCCGGCCAGGCCCAGCTCCCACTTGGCCTTCATCGCCGCGGCGATCTGCGCGGGGTCGTCCAACCGCAACGGCGAGCCGAAGCCGGACGACCGGGAGTAGAAGGACGGGAAGTCGTCGGAGCCGACGCTGATCACCGGCACCCCCAGGGTCTCCAGCACCTCCAGCGTCCGGCCGATGTCCAGCAGCGACTTCACCCCGGCGCTGACCACCGCCACGTCGGTGAGGGACAGCTCGGTGAGGTCGGCGGAGATGTCCATCGAGTTCTCCGCCCCGCGGTGGACGCCCCCCAGCCCGCCGGTGACGAACACCTTGATGCCGGCCAGCGCGGCCAGCCGCATCGTCGAGGCGACCGTGGTGGCGCCGTGCTCGCCGGTGGCGATCACGTAGGGCAGGTCACGGATCGACACCTTGCGGACGTGGTCGTCGGAGCCGAGCAGGTCGAGTTCTTCGTCGTTCAGCCCGATCCGCGGGACGCCGTGCAGCACCGCGATGGTCGCCGGGACGGCGCCGCCGTCGCGCACGATCCCCTCCACCTCGCGGGCGGTCTGGACATTGCGCGGGTAGGGCATGCCGTGGCTGATGATGGTCGATTCCAGAGCCACCACCGGGCGTCCGTCGGCGAGGGCCTCGGCCACTTCGGGGGCCAGGGCGAGCATCGGGTGCGGCGTGGTCATGGAACTCCTCAACTAGGGACGCGGGACGGCACCCCAACCGTAGCGCGAGCGGTGCTCCGCCCGGGCCGTCCGGCCTGAAGCCGGAACCCCGCGGAGGGCTGTCGCGGCAGCGCCGATCGGGGCCTCCGGCGGGTGGGAGAATCGCGTAGCGCGGCGGTGGGACGCCGGAACCGTCCCCGGTGTCCCGGCTTGTCAGGCGGCGATCGGCGGGTCTTCGCCGGAGCTGGACGGCGGCCCGCCGGCAGCGGTGGCGAGCCGGTCGGGTTCGCGGTTGTCACAGCCGTGAGGTTGAATGACGCTGTGCCAGCACAACCCCCCGTGGCCCTGGGCCAGTATCCGCCGCCCGATCAGGTGATCGTGCATCTCAGCGACACCCACTTCGTCTCCGGCGGAGCGCCGTTGATGGGCGTGGTGGATTCCGACGGACAGCTCGCGCAGGCGCTGCGCGGGCTGGTCGGCAGCGGGCTGCGGCCGTCCGCGATCGTGGTGACCGGCGACATCGCCGACACCGGGGCGCCGGACGCCTACCAGCGGGTGCGGGCGATGCTCGAGCCGGTCGCGGCCGAGCTGGGCGCCCGGCTGATCTGGCTGATGGGCAATCACGACGACCGGGCCAGCTTCCGGGCCGGGCTGCTGGACTCCGAACCGTCCACGGCCAAGGTGGACGGGGTGTTCGACCTCGACGGGCTGCGGCTGATCGCGCTGGATTCCACCGTGCCCGGCCACGACTGGGGGCAGCTGAGCGCCGCGCAGCTGGAGTGGCTGGCCGAGGTACTGGCCACCCCGGCGCCGCGGGGCAGCATCCTGGCGATGCACCACCCGCCGCTGCCGATCCCGGTGGTGCTCTCGCAGCTGATCGAACTGCGCGAACAGGCGGCGCTCGAAGCCGTCCTGACCGGGACGGACGTCCGGGCGATCATCGCCGGACACCTGCACTACACCACCTTCAGCAACTTCGCCGGCATCCCGGTCTCGGCGGCCGCCGCCACCTGCTACACCACCGATCTGCTGGCCACCGCGCCGAGCCTGCGCGGGCAGGCCGGCGGGCAGGCCTTCAACCTGATTCACGTCTACCCCGACCGGCTGGTCCACTCGGTGGTTCCGATCGGCGACTACCCGACCACCTTCGAGATCCCGGCCAGCCACGAGGAGTTGGCCATGCTGGCCCGGCTCAGCCCCACCGAGCAGGAGGCGGTCGCCTTCGCCCGCGACCCGGCCCACAGCTGATGGAGTGGCGCCGCGTGATCGCCCTGTTGGCGAACCCGGAGACCAGGCGGGCGCTGGCCTGGGCGATCCTGGCGACCGAGCCGGAGGGGGCTTCCCCGCGGGCGGTCGACCAACTCACCCAGGCCGGCCTGCTGGACGCCGACGGCCGGGTGGACGAGGCCGCGCTGCGCGGGTTGCTGCGGGAGTCGGCCCGTCCGGTGGAACGGGGCGTCGAGCGCTTCCTCACCCCGGCCGGCCGGCTGCTGGGGCTGCCGTCCAAGCCGGGTGAACGGCTGGAACTGCTGCGGCTGTTGGCTTCCCGGACCTTGCGGCCCGGCGAGGTGGTCACCGAGCGGGAGTTCAACCAACGGCTGGCCGAGGTCGACGACGACGTCGCCACGCTGCGCCGGCTGATGGTCGAGGCGGAGTTGGTGGAACGCACCCCGACCGGCACCGAGTACGCCCTGGTGGAGGACGACTGATCGCCAGCCTGGTACGGGTCGGTCAGGTTCAATCCGATGCCCTCGTGCAACGCTTCATGAGGTTCATTTGAAGTCAGATAGCTCACCTGGCTGCCATATCTGGCAGCCAGACCGGCCATTTGACTGCAAATGGATGTCTCTCAGCCCAGGGTGACCACCACGCGGTGGGTGCCTGACTCGGCGCGGGGGAGGCGGGCGATCGTCCGGCCGCGCTGGGCATCGGGGACGGGCGCCAGCGGGGCGCCGTCCAGGTCGGCCGAGGCGACGCCGGCGGAGACCCGGTTGGGGTTGCGGACCTCGATCTGGTAGGTCGCTCCGCGCCACTGCCGGGTGGCGGTGAAGCCCTCCCAGTCGGACGGGATGCACGGGTCGATCACCAGGGCGTCGAACTCGGGCCGGATGCCCAGGACGTACTTGGTGGCGGCGGTGTACATCCAGCCGGCGGTGCCGGTCAGCCAGGGGTTCTGCGCCTTGCCGAACCACTCGTGGTCGCGGCCGTAGAGGAACTGGGCGTAGACGTACGGCTCGGCGCCGCGGACCTCGACCGAGTCGTTGCCGTGGTAGGGCGCCAGCGCGTCGTAGTAGGCCATCGCCCGGTCGCCCCGGCCCAGCACGGTCTCGGCGATGATCGGCCAGGCATTGGGGTGGCTGAAGATCGCGCCGTTCTCCTTCACCCCGGGGTAGACCCGGGTGACGTAGCCGATGGTGTCGTCCACCCGGGTGTAGCTCGGCCAGCACAGGTGGGTGCCGTACTCGCTGGCCAGGTGGGTGTGAACGGCGTCCATCGCCGACTCGCCGCGCGCCCGGTCGGCCGCGCCGGAGATCACCGCCCAGGGCATGTGCTCCAGGAAGATCTTCCCCTCGGGGCTGTCGGCCGAGCCGATCTTCACCCCGTCCCGGGTGTAGCCGCGGATGTACCAGTCGCCGTCCCACAGTTCCCGGTTGACGTCCTCGGTGAGCTTGGCGGCGATCTCCCGCAGCCGCGCGAGTTCGCCCGCCCAGTCGCTGGGACGCCGGGGACGGTTCCTGGGACGCCGGGGACGGTTCCTGCTGTCCCAGCTTGTCAGAGTCGGTTTTGAGGTGCTCGACCAGTTCGGCCAGGGCGTTCGCCGACCCAGAGGTGCAGGAAGCTGACCAGCGCGGTCTGCCCGCCGCCCAGGTTGAGGCAGTCGTTCCAGTCCGCCCGCAGCCCCTTGGCAATGCCGTTGTCGCCGACCTGTTCGGCGGTGAACTCGATCGCCCGCCTCAGGTGTTCGTAGACCGTCGCCGGTTGCGCATCGAAGCGGGACGCGGCTTCGCCGATCACCTCGGCCCGCTCTTCGGGGCTCAGTTCCGAGTCGGCGAACGGGATCACCTGGTCGAGGAAGGCCAGGTCACCGGTCTCCTTGAGGTACTCCAGCACCGAGGGCACCAGCCAGAGGTGGTCGTCGGAGCAGGCGTCCGCCAGTCCGTGGACAAGATCGCCGGCCTTCCCCGGCACCACGGTCGGCAGCTTCACCCCGACCGGGATGTCCTCGCGCTGGTTCTCGGCGAACAGCAGTGGGTCGAACAGGTGCAGGCCGTAGCCCCAGGACAGCTGGCCGTGCAGCAGTTCCTCCATCCGCTGCCGCACCTTGGCGGGGTTGGTGTGGACCACGCTCATGATGTCCTGCGCGGTGTCCCGGTAGCCCAGCCCGACCCGTCCGCCCACCTCGACGAAGGAGGCGAACCGCGACCACACCACGCAGGTCTCGGCCTGCAGCAGCGTCCAGGTGTTGAGCAGGGTGTTCATCGCCTGGGACGGCGTCTGCAGCGCCAGCACCGAGCGCTTGGCCTGCCAGTAGGCGGCCAGCTCGGCGATCGCGGCGTCCACCGCGGCCGGGTCGGCGTACCTGGTGCGCAGCCTCGTCCCGACCTCACGGCGTCCATAGCCCAGGACGTAGGCCAGCCGGACGGTCTCGCCCGGCGCCAGCGTCACCCGGTGGTGCAGCGCGCCGCAGTGGTTGCTGGTGGTGGCCTGTGAGCCGGAGCACTCGCCGCGCTCGACCGCGAGCGGGTTGGTCTCGGTGCGGTAGGCCCCCAGGAAGGAATCCCGCAGGGTGTCGAAGCCGACCGGCTCGGCGGTGGCGGTGAAGTAGTGGTAGGTCCAGGGCTCGTAGTAGAAGTCGTACTCCACCACCCCGTCGGTGTAGTCGGCGCCCGAGGCGTAGAGCGACATCTGGAAGTTCTCATTGTCGATCTGCACCGAGTGGAAGCTGAACTCGACATAGCCGAACAGGGAGAGCGACCGCGGGGTCTCGCCGGTGTTGGTGAGGGTGACGTCCCAGACCTCGGCGTCCTCCCCGATCGGGACGAAGATCCGCTGGCTGGCGTCGATCCCGCGGTAGCTGGATTCGAACACCGAGTAGCTCAGCCCGTGCCGGGTGCGGTAGCTCGCGGCGGACGACGACCCTTCGTCAAGCTCAGGGATCGTTTGGGACGATGGCTGAGCCTGACGAAGCCTCTTCCCCACCGGCTGCCAGGAGGCCGACCAGTAGTCGCCGTCCGCGTCGTCCCGCAGGTAGAGGTAGTGCCCAGGACGATCCAGCGGCACCCCGTTGGGCCGGAACCGGGTCACCCGGCCCTGCTGGCTGGAGCGGTAGAAGCTGTAGCCGCCGGCGTTCTGGTTGATCACCGTGCACCAGTCCTCCACGCCCAGGTAGTTGATCCAGGACGCCGGGACGTCCACCCGGTCGATCACGTACTCCAGGCGGTCGTCGTCGAAGTGGCCGTAGCGCATGAGTTCCTCGGTTGTGATGGGTGGATGGTGGTGGGACGGGGGACAGTTCCTGGGCAGGAGGGACGGTTCCTGGTACCCGGGGACGGTTCCGCGTCCCACCAATTAGCTGCTGACTAGGTGGGACAAGGAACCGTCCCCGGGCGCCGGGAACCGTCCCCTGTCCCATTACTGGGTTCCGGAGGCGAAGGCGTCCAGCCAGGCGATCAGCTGGTCGGCCTTCTCCGGGGTCTCGGCTTCGACGAACATCCGGAGCACCGGCTCGGTGCCGGAGAACCGGAGCAGCGCCCAGGAGCCACCCTCCAGGTGGATCTTGATGCCGTCGTAGCTGTCGATCCGGGTGACCGGGTAGCCGGCGATCTCGGTCGGGGCGGCGACGGCCATCCGGCGGGGGAGCTCCACCCGCAGATCGGGGGTGGCCGGGACGCCGTGCTCCACCTGGTAGAGCCGGCCGGTGATGGCGTACACCTGCTCGAGCAGTTCGCTGAAGGTCTTGCCGGTGCGGGCCAGCATCTCCACCACCAGGGCGCAGGCGAAGACCCCGTCCTTGCCCTTGATGTGGCCGCGGATGGTCAGGCCGCCCGAACTCTCGCCGCCCAGGATGGCGTCGATCGCGTCCATCCCGGCGGTGATGTGCTTGAACCCGACCGGCACCTCGCGGTGCTCCTCGCCGAAGCTCTCCGCCAGCCGGTCCAGCAGGTGGGTGGTGGCGAGGTTGCGGACCACGCCACCGCGCTCGCCGCGCACCTCGTGCAGGTACCAGTAGACCAGCAGCAGCAGGTCGTTGGTGGAGATGTAGCGGCCATGCTCGTCGATGATCGCGATCCGGTCGGCGTCGCCGTCGGTGGCCATCCCCAGGTCGACCCGCCGGGCCGCGTTCCGGACGATGTCGATCAGGGTCGACAGCCGCTCCGGGTCGGGTGCCGGCGACCGGCCGCCGAACAGCGGGTTGTGCCGCTCGTGGATGAACTCGGTGCGCACCCGGGCGTCGGAGAGGATCGTCCCCAGGGTGAGCTGGGAGGTGCCGTACATCGCGTCCACCACCACCCGCAGCCCGGCCTCGCGGATCACCGAGATGTCCACGATCTGCTCGATCGCGTCGATGTAGGCGTTGGTCAGGTCGACCTCCTTCACCAGCCCCACCGAGGTGGCCAGGCCGAGTTCGATCGACACCACGTCGGCCTGGCCGAGCGAGTTCGCCTCGGCGGTCAGCGCGTTGGTCTCGTCCTCCAGCGGCAGCGAGCCGTCGCTGCGGAACACCTTCAGCCCGTTCCACTGCGCCGGGTTGTGGGACGCGGTGAAGATCAGGCTGTAGGCCGTCCCCAGGTAGGGGGCGGCGAAGGTCACCAGCGGGGTGGGGACGTCCTCGGCCAGCAGGTGGACGCCGATGCCATTGCCGGCGAACACCTGGGCGGCTGCCTTCACCGACTCCTGGGAGAGGAAGCGCCGATCGCCGCCGATCACCA
This sequence comes from Propionicimonas sp., assembly GCA_049840415.1. Classification (GTDB taxonomy): domain Bacteria; phylum Actinomycetota; class Actinomycetes; order Propionibacteriales; family Propionibacteriaceae; genus Propionicimonas. Next base: position 92,419 of record JASGLB010000008.1, read on the forward strand.
CCCCCATCGCCTCCCGGCCGGTCCGGGTGATCTCGTTGGCCAGCGCCTGGCAGAGCCGGCGAACGTTGTGAATGGTGAAGCCCTCGCCGATCAGCGCCCGCCAGCCGCCGGTGCCGAACGCGATCTCACCGGTCTCGATGGCGTGCTGCGGGGCGAACAGTCGGCGCAGCACGATGTCGGCGGCGGCCTGCAGTTCGGCGTCGGTGTTGATGTCCTGCACCTCGCCGGCGTCCACGATCGCGTAGGACGCCAGGGTGCCGCCCTGGGCGATCAGCCGGCGGGCCAGCTCGGTCAGCCGGTGCTCACCGCTGGCCGCCATGGCGTCCAGCCCGGGGATCAGGATGGCGTTGTCGATCACGTAGGCGCCGACGTTCACCTCGGTGATCTGCTCGCTGGATTCGGAGAGGTCGGTGTCCTCGACGATGCCGACGATCCGGCCGTCGTCGCGCTGGATCCGGCCGTAGCCGTCGCCGTCGGGCAGGACGGCGGTGAGCAGCGAGAACTGGGCGTCCTTCAGCCGGTGCCGCCACAGCAGGCCGCGCAGCGAGGCGGCGCGCAGCAGCGGGGTGTCGCCGTAGGCGATCAGCACGTCGCCGTCGAAGCCGGCCAACTGGAACCGGGCGCACCGCACCGCGTCCCCGGTGCCGGCCTGCACGGTCTGGACGACGTAGGTCCAGCCCTCGCCAAGGTGCTTGCGGACGGTGTGGTCGTGCTCGGCGACCACCACGATCACATCCGACTGCGGCACCACCGCGGTGACATTGGCCAGGGTCTGCTCGATCACGGTGGAGCCGGCAAACGGATGCAGCAGCAGCTCCCGGGTGGCCTGGTCGTGGCCGGCGGCCAGGACGACAGCCTTGAGCGGACGCGGCGCGGATGGGACGAACATCAATCCTCCAGGGAACGGACGGCGGCTGTGGTCAGGTTACGGCCCACCAGGGCGGCGCCGAGCGGCGCCACCGGCGCGGCGGCCGGCAGCTCCATCAGACGTTCGGCGATCGCCAGGCCGGTCAGGAACGGGGAGTCGGCGGCGCGGCGGCGCAGTTCGTCCACCGCCGCCGGGCGCAGCCAGGTCGCGGCGCGGACCACGCCGCCGCCGAGCGTGATGGCGGCCGAGTCGTAGGCGATCACCAGCAGGGTGAGCGCGGTCGCCAGCCCGCCGACGATCCGGTCCCGTTCGGCCGCCGCGGCCGGCCGCGGATCGGTGCCCAGGCCGGCCAGGTCGAGGCCCTGGGCGGCGAGCCGGGGGCCGAGGTGGAACCCGCCCAGCACGGTCTCCAGGCAGCCCCGCTGACCGCAGCGGCAGCGCTCGCCGGCCGGATCGATCGCCAGGTGCCCGAGTTCGCCCGCCCCGTTGCGCAGCCCGCGGACCAGCCGGCCGTCGCTCACCGCGGCGGCGGACAGGCCGGTGCCGAGGTTGAGGTGGGCCAGGTCGCTCGCCGGCCGGCCGAGCAGCAGCGCGGCGCCCAGCGCGGTGGCCTTCAGATCGTTCTCCACCCGCACCCCGACGGCGAAGTCGCCGGCCAGCAGGTCGGCCAGTTCGCACCGGGCGATGCCGAGGTTGACCGCGGTCTCCACCACGCCTCGGACGGGGTCGACCAGCCCCGGGATCCCCAACCCGATCGAGCCGAATGAGTCGGTGGTCAGGCCGAGCTCCCCGGCCAGCGCCCGCGCCATCGCCAGCACGGTGCGCCGCACCCCGGCCGGGGTGGGAGCGCTGGGCAGTACCCGCTCGGCCAGCACCCGGTCGGCGGCGTCCAGCACCAGGCCGTGCGCCTTGGTGCCGCCGATATCGATCCCCAGGCTGAGGGGGACGGTCTGGGTCACCGAGTCAGCCCTTCACGGCACCGGCGACCAGACCGGAGGTGAGCCGGCCCTGCACCAGCAGGAAGAAGATGATCACCGGAATCGCGACCAGGGTGGACGAGGCCATCACCTGTCCCCAGTCGGTGGCCCGGTTGGCGCTCTGCAGGATGAAGGTCCGCAGCCACAGCGGCAGCGTCATCGCGTCCTCCTTCTGCAGGATGACCAGCGCCACGGTGAACTCGTTCCAGCACTGCAGGAAGGCGTACACCCCCGAGGCCACCAGGCCCGGCGCCAGCAGCGGGAAGGTGATCCGGAAGAAGGCCTGGGTGCGGGTGCAGCCGTCCACCATCGCCGCCTCCTCCAGGTCGGCGGGTACGCCGGCGACGAAGCCGCGCAGCATCCAGACGGTGAACGGGACCACCGCCGCGATGTACAGCAGCGAGATTCCCAGCACGTTGTTGAGGCCGACCACGCCGGCGGTGGCCTCACCCAGCGAGCTCATCATCTTGTACTGCGCGATGAACATGCCCTCGGCCGGGAGCATCTGGATGAACAACAGCGCCAGCACGAAGGTCGTGCGACCGCGGAACTTGAACCGGCTGATCGCCAGCGCGCCGAGGAAGGCGAACAGCAGGGTGACGGCCACCGCGAGCAGGGTGACGGTGACGCTCATCTGCAGCGCGCCGAGGAACTTGCCATCGCTGAGCACCGCGACGAAGTTGTCCAGCGAGCCGCCGAACGGCAGGAACCGCGGGGTGGCCGACTGCAGCACGGCGTTCGGCAGCAGCGCGGAGTTGAGCATCCAGTACACCGGGAAGATCCAGAGCAGGGCGACGGCGATCGCCAGCAGGCTGAGCAGGAACCTCCCCAGCCGGAACCGGGGACGATCGCTGACGGCAGTGGTTGAGGCCATGTCAGTTGTCCTCCTTGAGAAGCTGGAACACGTAGTAGGCGGACAGCGCGATGGTCAGCAGCAGGACGAAGATCGACATCGCCGAGGCCATCCCGAAATCGCCCGAGCCGACGCCGACCCGGTAGATGAAGGTGCCGAGCAGGTCGGTCTCGCTCGGCGTGGCGCCGGCGTCCTGCAGCATCTTGATCTGGGTGAAGACCCGCAGGTCCCAGATCAGCTGCAGCAGCAGCACGATCATCATCACCGGGCGGATGATCGGCAGGATGATGTAGAAGAAGCGCTGCCTGCCGGTGGCGCCGTCGATCTCGGCCGCCTCGATCACCCCGGTGTCGACCTGGGTCAGGCCGGCGTACACCGAGAACGCGACGAACGGGACCGACATCCACACCACGATGATGGTGGCCACGGCGTAGAAGCTGAGCGGGTTCTCCAGCCAGTTGTGGCCAGCGGAGCCGAGCAGGTAGTTGACCACGCCGCGGTACCAGTCGAACAGCCAGACGAAGATGGTCATGGTCGCCACCACCGGCATCGCCCAGGCGATCAGCATGGCGATCTGCAGGATCAGCCGGGTCACCTTGCCGACGGCGTTCATCAGCAGGGCGAGCAGGGTGCCGATCAGGACGGTCAGCGCGGCGTTGGCCAGGCAGAACAGCAGGGAGCGGATGATCACCCACCAGATCTCGGAGCTGGCGAAGATGGCGGCATAGTTCTGCAGCCCGACGAACTCCGGCGGTTGGCCGAACTGCTGGGCCAGGCCGTAGGACTGCAGCGAGGTGACGATCTGCCAGTACAGCGGATAGCCGAGGGCGAACAGCAGGATGGCCACCGAGGGCAGGATGAGCAGATAGGGCGCCAGCAGGCTGGTGCCGCTGGGCCGGCCCGGCTTCGCGGCCCGCGGCCGGGCCGGCCGGGTCTGGGTGGCTGTCATGGGCTGCTCTTTCCGAGACGGTGATGGGGCAGTGTATGAGGAGGGTGCGGGCTTGGCGAGGCCCCGCCCGTTCGTCCACCCGTCCGATTCGGACGAGCGGCGGGCGGGGCCTCACCGGGCTCTTTCAACGATCCCTGAGCTTCAGCGGGGATCGTCGATCAGTGCTCTGCTAGCAGCTCACTACTTCAGGTTCAGCATCGGGGTGAGCTGGGCGTCGTACTCGGCGGCCAGCTTGGCGATGTTGCCGCCTTCGGCCACCTTGGCGAAGAACTCCTCGAGCTTCTGGGAGGCCTCGACGGCAGCCCAGCCCGGCGCGGCCGGGGTCAGCTTGGAGTTGCTGGCGGACTCGATCAGGGCCTTGGCGAACTGGTCGTCGCCCAGGGACGAGACGTAGTCGGAGTTGGCCGGGCCGAGGCCCGCCCCACCCAGCATCTGCTGGAACTCGGCGGAGTAGATGATCCGCAGCAGGTCGCGAGCGCCCTCCTGCTTCTGGCTCTTGGCCGAGATGCCGATATTGGAGCCGCCGGCGAAGACCGGAGCCGGCTTGCCGTCGTTACCCGGCAGCGCGAAGACGCCGAACTTCTCGTCGTTCCACTCCCGAGCTTCCTTGCCGTCCTTCTTCACCAGGTCGCCGATCGACCAGTGCGCCCAGCCCGGAGCCATGATGGTGGCGGCGGCCAGCGAGGTCTTGCCGGTCACCTTGGCCGGATCCTTCGCGTCCTCCTTCAGCACGTCGGAGTCGTTGATGTACAGCCATGGGCTGGCGTCGCGGGCGGTGGAGGGAGCCATCGAAGCGCTCTTCTGGATCTCCTGCAGCTGGGTCAGGCCCTTGATGGTGTTCGGGTCGGAGAGGGTGGAGACCCACTGGCCGCCCTCGTTCTTGGCCAGATCGCCGCCGTTGGCGAAGATCCACGAGATGCCGTTGCGCCAGTCCTGGCCGCCGATGAAGAAGCCGGAGAAGTCCTTGATCTTCCGCGGGTTCTGCTCGGTGAGGGTCTTCACCGCGGCATTGAACTCGTCCAGCGTCTTGGGAACCTCGACGCCGGCCTCCTTCCACAGATCCTTGCGGTAGAACATGTAGCGGGAGCCGAAGTAGTACGGCAGGGTGTAGTTCTTGCCGTCCACCTTGCCGACCTCGACGAACGACTGCAGCAGCTTGTCGCCGCCCAGTTCGGAGTACATGTCGGAGATGTCGGAGAAGGCCATCACGTTGGTGAAGGTCGGCGACTGGGTGTTGCCGATCTCGGTGACGTCCGGGGTGTTGTTGGCGTCGGGCAGCGAGGTGGTCAGCTTGGCGATGATGTCACCCCAGGTCTGCTCCTCGATGGTCAGCGTGCCGCCGTTCTTCTCCTTGTAGGCCTTGACCAGGTAGTCGCGCAGCGGCTGGCCGGTGTCGCCGCCGATCAGCCAGAAGGTGATGTCCTGCGGGGTCGTAGCCGGAGCCTCGGAAGTCTGCGTCGACTCGCTGGGCTTCGGCGGTGCCGATGTTGGGGCGGCCGGGGTGCCGGAGCAGGCGCCCAGGGCCAAGGCAGACGCGGCGAACAATGCCACCGCGGCCAGCTTCTTCTTCATGGTTTTCCTTTCGGTTCGGACCAGGTGGCCGGACTGTGGGTCGGGGGAGTGCCGGTTCATGACACGCCCAGTTGGATACGTCGGACGAGCGCGACGGCGCCGAGCAGGACGGCGTCGTCCCCCAGCGAGCTCAGGCTCAGCCTGACCTCGCCGCGGAAGTCGGAATGGGTGCGTTCGGTGACCACCTGCTGGGCGGCGGCCAGCAGCGGGCCGTCCAGCAGTTCGGTGGAACCGCCGATCACGATGTCGTTGAGATCGAGCATCCCCACGATGGGGGAGAGCGCCATGCCGAGCCGGCGGCCGGCCTCGGCCAGCACGTCGGTGGCCTCCGCCTCGGCCATCCGGCGGCGCAGCGAGGGCACCGACAGCCAGGTCTCCAGGCAGCCGTTCTTGCCGCAGGGGCAGGGCGTCCCGTCGTACTCGATCACCACGTGGCCGATCTCACCGGCGGCGGCGGACGTCCCGGTGACCACAGAACCGGCGATCAGCAGACCGGCGCCGACGCCGCGGGAGATCTGGATCCGGATCAGGTTGGCCGGGCCGTCGGCGAAGGCGCGCTCGGCCAGCACTGCAACGTTGGCGTCGTTCTCGACGTGCACCGGCAGACCGAGGGCGTCGGTCAGCCGCTGCTGCAGCGGCATGCCGTGCCAGGCCAGGTTCGGGGCGGCGATGACGGTGCCCTGCCGGTCGACGGTGCCCGGGCTGCCCACCCCGACGCCCAGGATCGGACGGGTCGCGCTGCCGATCAGCTCCCGGGCGAGGTCGAGCACCGCCTCGTAGGTGGCCTCGCCGGTGGACGCGTCCAACTCCCGCTGGGCGAGCCGGCGGGACTGGCCGCGCAGCCCGAAGAGCCCGCCGGAGATGGTTCGCGGGGCGGAAAGGTCGAGCGCGACGATGTCGCGGCCGTCGTCGCGCACCGAGAGCATGGTCGCCGGCTTGCCGGGCCGGGCCTCGGCGGTGGTGCCGGTCTCCACCACCAGCTCGTCCGCCATCAACTCCGCGACCAGGTCGGAGATGGTCACCCGGGTCAGGCCGGTGCGGCGGGCCAGGTCGGCGCGGGAGAGCTGGGGTTCGTCGTGCAGCGACTGCAGGACCAGCGCGAGGTTCTGCCGCCGGCCGTCCTCGGGCCGGGTCGAACGCGGTCCGCCACCGGGATGCCGGTGCGAACTCGCCGCGCGTCGCTGCTGCATGTTTGTTAGTAAACTTTACGAACACATATCGAGCAACCTCCATCACGCTTCGTGATGAGATCGTTACCTCCCGCCCCGGAGGACGGGAACCGGCCGGCGGCAGCGCCGGGCTCAACAGGTGTCGTGCGTCAGCCGCGTCGCCAGGGGCCCCTCCTGGGGGTGGTGGGGGTCGCCGGGGCACCGCCGGCGAAGGCGGCGCCGACCGCGGCGGCCGGGAAGCCGGTGGGCAGCAGGCGGAGCCGGTCGGCCAGCCTGAGCGAGGCGACGAAGGGGGACGCCTGCTCCCACCGGGCGATCACCCCGCGGACGCCGGCGCCGAGCTGGTCGCCGAGCCGGCTGAGCCCGCCGCCGATCACCACGTCGCCGACATCGACGCTGAGGGCGAGGATGCGGACCGCCTCGGCGACGCCGGTGAACAGCCGGTCGCGGACCGCGACCGCCGTGGCGTCCCCGCCGGCGGCGGCCTCGAACAGCGCGCGGGCTGGTGCCGGGTCGTCGCTGGGCCACTGCCGGGCAATCCCCGACCCCGAGGCGAAGAGCTCCAGGCAGCCCAGCTGCCCGCAGGAGCAGCGCGGTCCGGCCGGCTCCACCGGGAGGTGGCCGATCTCGCCGGCCACGCCCCGCGCGCCCCGCCGGAGTTCGCCGCCCAGCACCAGGCCGGCCGCCAGGCCGGTGCCCAGGTTGAGGTAGGCCATCGAGCTGTCGGCGGGGTAGCCCAGCAGGTGGAAGGCGCCCAGCGCCGCCGCGTTGACGTCGTTCTCGACGTGCACCGCCCGTCCCAGCCGCTCGGCCAGCCGGGGGCCGAGGTCGAGGGTCTCCAGCCCGAGGTTGACCGCGTGGTCCACCCGGCCGTTGGCCGGATCGACCGACCCGGGGATGCCGATGCCGCAGGCCGTGACCTCGCTCACCTTGACCCCGGAGTGGCTCGACAGTCGGCGCACCGCCTCGACCGTGGAGCCGACCACCGCGTCCGGGCCGAAGCCGGTGGGAAGCCGGACCGCGCAGGCCACCCGGCCGCGCTCGTCGACCACGACGGCGTCGGTCTTGGTGCCGCCGATGTCCAGGCCGATCCGCACCGTGGGTTCCCCTTCCGGGTGGTTGAGCAGGGTGACTTTGTTTGGTCACTCACTAAAGTTTGACTGCCACCATAATGGTGCCCGGGCGATCCCGCAACGCTCGGGAGGAGAACCAGATGAGGGCGAGCCAGGGAGAGATCCGACTGGCCAATCGCACCCGCGTGCTCCAGCTGATCATGAACGGCCACGGCACCGCGTCGCGGGCGAGCATCGCGCGGCGCACCGGGCTGACCTCCGCGACCGTCTCGTCGATCGTCGCCGATCTGATCGAGGACGGTTTCGCCGAGGACGGCCCGGCGGCCGAGAGCACCGGCGGCAAACCGGCCACGATGCTGCGGGTCGACCGGCAACGGCTGGTCGGCGCGATCACCTGCGACCGGTACCGGGCGCGCAGCGCGCTGCTCGACCTGACCGGCGAGATCGCGGTGGGGGAGCCGAAGGCCCACCCGATGGTGCGTTCCGGGCAGGCCGTGGTCGGCATCCTGCGGGAACTCGAGGCCGCCGCGGACGGCCGGCTGCTGGCGGTCGGGATCGCGATCCCCGGCGCGGTCTCCGGGCAGGTGGTGCACGAGAGCGTCCAGCTCGGGCTCAGCGAGGTGGATCTCGGTGACCTGGCGCGCGGCAGTTCGACCCCGTTCCACCTGATCAACGACGCCGACGCGGCGGTGCTGCAGGACTACTCGCTGCGCAGCGTCCGGCCGCGTAGCCAGCTGCTGATCACGCTGGGCCACGGCACCGGGGTCGGCATCGTCCTCAATGGCGCACTGCACCGCGGCGACAGCGCCCGGGTGGGCGAGATCGGCCACGTCCGGATGGACGCCTCGGCCGGCGCGCCGCTCTGCCGCTGCGGCCGGCGCGGTTGCCTGGAGAGCTTCACCGCGATCCCCTACCTGCTCGACCTGCCGGAGGACGCCGACCTCGACACCACCGACATCGAAGGCCTGGCGCAGCGGCCGGAGCACGCCGACGCCATCGATCGCGCGGCCCGGGCGCTCTCCTCGGCGATCCTGATGACCTATGCCGCGATCGACGTGCCGCACGTGGTGCTGGGCGGCGTGGCACCACGGCTGGGCGGCTGGTTCATCGACCGGGTGCGGGAGTACTGCCGGCAGGGCCACCCGGTGGGCGCCTCGCCGGTCGAGGTCGAGTACGCCGTCGCCACCCCACTCGACCACTTCCGCGGGGCCGCCGAGCACGCGCTGCGGGAGCAACTCGGGGTCTGCTGGGCCTGAGGCTTGGGCCGGCCCTCGCCGGGTCGCGTCGGGTGGACATTGCATTGATCGCTAGTGCGCCGTTTCGCTAAAATCCGCGCAGGAAAGCTCATCAGAAGTGACCCAGCTCAGGGAGACCACATGAATCGGGCCGAACGCCTGACCCTGCTGTTGGAACTGATGGCGTCCGACGGCAGGATCGACGTCGAGGACGTGATGGCGCGGTTCGGCGTCTCGGCGGCCACCGCCCGGCGCGACCTGGACACGCTGGCCGAGCAGCAGCTGCTCACCCGCACCCGGGGCGGGGCGATCGCGCACTCGGTGGCCTACAGCCTGCCGGTCCGCTACATGAACCTGCGGCACTCCCAGCAGAAGGCCCGGATCGCCCAGGCGGCCAGCGCGATGGTGCCGGTCGGCGCCAGCATCGGGCTGTGCGGCGGCACCACCTCCACCGCGATCGCGGCCGCCCTACTGGCCCGCGCCGACCTGATGGAGCCCGGCACCGAGCTCAACCTGACCGTGGTGACCAACGCGATCAACATCGCCATGCAGTTCGCGCTGCGTCCCCAGATCAAGACGGTGATGACCGGCGGCGTGGTGCAGCCGGGGTCGTACGGCCTGGTCGGCAGCTACTCCGCCGCGGTGCTGGACGCGATCGCGCTGGACTTCGCCTTCATCGGCTGCGGCGGGCTGGACGCCGCCCACGGCCCCACCTGCCACGACGAACGCGAGGCGATGGTGAACGCGCAGCTGGCCAGGCGGGCCAGCCAGGTGGTGCTGGTGGCCGATTCCAGCAAGCTGGGCACCCGGGTGTTCGCCTCGCTCGGCGACAGCTCGCTGTTCCCGGTGGTGATCACCGACGCCGGCGCCACCCCCGAGCAGATCGCCCCGCTGGAGGCGGTCGGCTACCAGGTCAGGATCGCCGCGGAGTAGCCGCGGCGGGCCGGAACATCCGGGAATCGATCCGGCTCGGTGGCGTCAGGGTCGACCTGGTCTCCGCCAGCAGGGCGTCGCTGACCGGCACCCCGCGCTCGGCCGCGCTCCGTCCGGCCTGACGACGGAACCAGAGGTCGATCAGGGTGTTGTCGCCCTCGCGCAGGGTCGCCCACTCCCGCTCGAACAGGGCGTCCACGAAGGCGTCGTGACCGAGTTCGACCGCCGCCAGCCCGGCCGGCAGCAGCACCTGCTCACCCGACCGGACGGACGGCGGCAGCTGCTCGAACACCCGCCAGGCCGCGGCGTGCCGGCCGGCCGCCACCAGCAGGGCGAGGTACTCCGCGGCGTAGCCGACGTCCGCCCGATCGGCGCCGGCCTCCCAGGCCCGGGTCATCAGCCGGAGCGCCTCGTCCTGGTCGCCGTCGGCCTGCGCGGCGAGCGCCAGGCCGCGCAGCGCGAGCGGGCTGCCGAGGTCGGCGGCCTCCCGCCACAGTGCCGCGGCGCGATCCGGGCGCAGGTCCTCCCACTCCAGCAGGCCGAGGTGGAACAGCGTGGTCGCGGTCCGCTCGCGTTCCAGGCTGGCCAGCAGCAGCGGACGCCAGCGCGGGTCGACCAGGTAGGACGTGGTCTCCGGCGGCAGCACGCCGTCGGTGAGCAGGGCCAGCCAGGGTTCCTGTTCGGCGCCGAGGCTGCTCTCCGGAAAGCCGACCCCTTCGGGGAGCGCGGACCGGCGGGCCTCCAGCGCACCCCAGCCCGAGCCCTGGCAGAGCAGGTCGGCCGGGTCGATCGGCAGCCGGGCCCGCTGCCGGGCGGCGGCGTCCAAGCCGGTGACTTCGGCCGCCGTCACCACCTGGTCGATCGCGCCGAGCACCCGCTGCCGGGCCTGCTGCCAGTCGCCGCCGGCCAGCGCGGGATCGATGGTCAGGCCGGAGAAGACCTGGGTGAACTCCAGCTCGCTGCCGGCGTCCAGGCTGAGGCCGTGCAACTGGGTGGGGGCCAGCCCGGCCTGGATCTCGAAGTAGTCCCCCTGGCCCGGCGCGGAGAGGAAGTCCGACCACCAGCGTCCGCCGTCGTGGTCGCCCCAGCAGAACATCTTGCGGAACCGTAGCGGCTGGGTGGAGCGCTCGAAGAACAGCGTGCCGTCCGGCTCGGCGGCCGCCTCCCAGGGCGACTCCTCGTCACCGGGAACCTGGAAGAAGTACTCCGCGGCGTTGTCGAAGTTGAGCGGGTAGGAGGCATCCAGCCGGTGCTCGCCCTCGGTGAGCCAGGGCAGGCTGGCGTGGCCCATATGCACCGGCGTGGCGGCCAGGTTGGGCGCGGTCGGCGGCAGGCCGCGCCGCGCCAGCCAGTCGAACTGGGCGGCGGCATCGGTGTGGATCACCTGGTCGGTGGCCGCGAACACCCGGCTGCCCGGCGCCTGACGGACGGCGATGTTGGTCCACCAGTAGGTCGGCACCGGCGCCGGGTGGGGGTTGATCAGCCGGACGTGCGCCTCCAGCAGCGGACGGTCGTCGGGCAGCCGGAAGTCGACCTGCCAGTACAGCCCGTGCATCCGCTCGTACTCCCAGATCCGCAGGAAGTCGCCGTCCGGAGCGTGCCCGATGCCGCAGAACAGCGGCTCGCAGGTGGTGACGGCGTGACCGTAGAACCCGAAGTTCCACTCGATGCCGCCGGAGAACCAGGCCTCCCGGATGGCCAGGTTGGCCGGCTGGAGCACCGGGTTGGCGAACAGCAGTTCGCGCCCGCTGGTCAGCTCGGTGAGCGAGTACAGCCGTCCGCCCAGGGTGGGCAGGAAGACCGCCCGCAGCCGCCCGTTGTCGAGCTCGACGGTGGGCAGTTCGACCGGCTGCCGCTCCCGGCGGTAGCGGTCCTGCAGCAGGTACGGCAGTACCCGGCGGGCGGTGTCGTCGCCCAGCCGGTCCCGCTCGGCCGGCAGCAGGGCGCCGTTGCTCTCCACCCGGCGGTGCACCCGCTGATCCCGCAGCGCCGGCAGTGGGTTCGTCCCGATGTCGGCGGTGCCCTCGAGGGTGAGCCTGCCCTGCCTGATCTCCATCGCCTGCCTCCCTGCAGCTCGCCGTGCCGGTCGCGGGAACGGCGGCTGCCGTGCCGCGCGGTTCCGGGATCGCGGTCGGATGCCAGCAGGCTAGCGCCGTGGTCGAGCCCCGGTCTGCTGAAACTGGTTTTCGGCTATTGACCGGACTTGTGAAACTGCGATAGAGCATAGCTAGGCGGTTTCCCACACCGGGGTGGGGGACGAAAGGGGTCTCCATGCAGCGACGCATCACGCCCTGCCAAGCCCGTCGAGCCCGGGGAGAGTAATAAAACCGTTACGCCAGGTCGTTGACGGCATGGTGAGCGTTTACGCAAGAATGATGCTAGATCCGATCAAAATCGGTCATGCTGAGTGAGGCATTCCGATCTGACCAAGGAAGGCAGGTCATGCCGGACGTCTTTGCTGACTACTCCGCGGAGGTGGCCGCGCGGCTGCGCGACCTGGAGGCCCTGGCGGCCTCCGGCGGCCTGGACGCCGCGATCGGGATCCTCGCCGACTCGCTGCGGGCCGGTGGCGTGATCCAGGCCTTCGGCACTGGTCACTCCGAGGCCTTCGCGATGGAGATCGCCGGCCGGGCGGGTGGCTTCATCCCGACCCACAACCTGCGGCTGGTCGATCTGGTGCTGCTGGGTTCGCGTCCGGTGGCGCAGTTGGGCGGCGCCGAGTTCGAGCGCGACTTCAGCGTCGCCGACGAGCTCTACGGCCTGTACGACATCCGGCCCGAGGACGCCTTCATCATCGCCTCGAACTCCGGCGCGAACGGCTCCATCGTCGGCCTGGCGCTGCGGGCGAAGGCCGAGGGCCATCCGGTGATCGCGGTGACCAGCCTCACCCATTCCGGCGGCGTCAGCTCCAAGCACCCCAGCGGCAAGCGGCTGTTCGAGGTGGCCGACGTGGTGATCGACAACCTCGCTCCCTACGGCGATGCCACCCTGGAGGGCTTCGACGGCGTCGGCGTCGGCGCGGTCTCCTCGATCACCGCCGCCTACATCGCCCAACTGCTGACCATCGGCACCGCCGCCCGACTGCACGCCGACGGCACCCTGCCGCCGCTGTACATCTCGGCGAACATCCCGGGCGGGGACGAGCACAACAACGACCTCGAGGCCAGCTACGGCGCGCGGATCAAGCCGCACGCCTTCGTCAGCTGAGCGCCGTCCGCCACGACATCGACAGTCAATCCACACCAACCCAGGAAGGCACCTCATGGATATCAGAAGGATCACCGCGGGAGCGGCGAGCGCCCTGCTCGCCGCCTGCCTGTTCGCCGCCTGCGCGGCTCCCGGCGGCGGTCAGACCCCGGCTCCGCCGTCCGCCCCGCCGAGCGGGGAGGGTGGCGGCGACAACGCCGACAACCCGTTCAACCTGGCGGCCGACTCCACCATCGACGCAGTGGTGTTCGACGGCGGCTACAAGAGCGACTACGTCAACTTCGCCGGCGACGTCCTGAAGAAGAAGTTCCCCGGCGTGACGGTGAACGTCACCGCCACCTCGGAGATCTCGGCCGAGATGCAGCCCCGGTTCGTCGGCGGCAACCCGCCGGACGTGCTGGACAACCAGGGCGCCCAGCAGATCCCGATGAACACCATCATCGATCAGTTGGAGCCGCTGGACGCGCTGTGGGAAGCCAACACCTACGAGGGCGTGCCGATCAAGGACGCCGTCTTCCCCGGCATCAAGGAGACCGGCACCTACAACGGCAAGTTCATCCAGGTTCCCTACGTGATGACGCTGTTCGCCTTCTACTACTCCCAGACCCTGTTCGACGCCAATGGCTGGACCCCACCGAAGACCTGGGACGAGGCGCTGACCCTCTGCAAGGCCGCCAAGGAGAAGGACATGTACCTGGCGACCTGGGGTAAGGAGGCCGCCTCCTACTGGAAGTGGCTGGCCTTCGACTCCGCCATCAAGCAGGGCGGCACCGACGTGATCGAGAACATCGCCAACCTCAAGCCCGGCGCCTGGTCCGACCCGACCCTGAAGGCCGTGCTGACCAAGTTCAAGGAGGTCATCGACGCGGGTTGCTTCATCCCGGGCGGCTCCGGCACCCAGTTCACCCAGGCGCAGGCGCAGTGGTCGAACGACCAGAAGGCGCTGCTGTACTACACCGGCTCCTGGATCGAGAACGAGATGAAGGACGCCACCGCGGACAACTTCCAGATGACCGCCTGGCCGGCGATCGTGCTGGACGAGTCCACCGCCAAGCTGCCGTTCAACGCCGTCCAGGCCGGTGCCGACGAGAAGTTCGTCATCCCGGCGCAGGGCGCCAACAAGGCCGGTGGCTTCGAGTTGATGCGCGCCATGCTGTCGAAGGAGGCCGCGTCCAACTTCGCCAAGACCCGGCTCGCGCCGACCATCGTGAAGGACACCGTCCCGGCTGACGGCTTCGGCTCCAGCGCGCTGGCCTCGACCACCAAGCTGATCGCCGACTCCGGGGACAGCACCTTCAGCTGGATCGCCGGCGGCTATGACGGCTACTACTCCTTCGGCACCGACGAACTGGTGATCTGGAACGCCTTCCTCGATGGCAAGAAGTCGGTCGACGAGCTGATCGCCGACGAGGAGAAGTTGGCGGCCAACGTCCCCGAGGGCGACCGTATCGAGTACGACTACTGATCCCTCGGACAACCTATGACGACAACAACGGCGCCGGGCAGCCTTCGTAGGAGGGCTGCCCGGCTCCGCCATCGGCTGACCTTCGACCGGGTCAGCTTCATCGCGGTCTTCCTGCTGCTGCCGGTGACGGTCTTCGTGGTGTTCTGCCTGTCGCCGAACCTCCAGGCGCTCTACTTCGCGATGACCGACTGGAGCGGGTTCTCCGCCGACATGAACTTCGTCGGGCTGGACAACTTCGCCAAGCTGTTCAGCGACGAGAAGTTCCAGCAGTCGTTCCGCAACTCGGCGGTGCTGGCCCTGGTGGTTCCGACCATCACGCTGGCGCTGTCCTTCGCGATCTCGGTGGTGGTCACCGCCGGCGGGCCGAGCATCGGCCGGGTGCGCGGGCTGACCGGCGGCGGGTTCCACCGGATCGTCGCGTTCTTCCCCTACACCGTCCCGGCGATCGTGATCGGCCTGATCTGGGCGCAGGTGTTCGACCCGAACCGCGGCCTGATGAACGGCGTGCTGGGCTCGCTCGGCCTCGACCAGTTCGCCGGCTTCCCCTGGCTGGGGGACGTCCGCACCGCCATGCCGGCCTCGATGTTCGTGGTGATGTGGGGCTTCGTCGGCTTCTACACGGTGCTCTTCGTGGCCGCGATCAAGGGCATCCCGGCCGAGACCTACGAGGCGGCCCGGCTGGACGGCGCGGGCCGGTTCCGGACCGCGATGTCGATCACCCTGCCGCAGATCCTGGACTCGGTGCAGACCGCCTACATCTACCTGGGCCTGGTCGCGCTGGACGGCTTCGTCTACATGCAGGCGATGAACCCCCAGGGCGGCCCGGAGTACTCCACCCTGACGATGAGCCAGAACCTGTATCAGACCGCCTTCCAGAAGGGGCAGTTCGGCTACTCCACCGCGATGGGCGTGGCGCTGGCCGCGGTCACCATGGTCTACGCGCTGATCATCTTCGTCATCTTCCGGCTGATCAAGGGCCATGACACGGGGGTGCGCCGGTCATGACCGACCTCACCCTGGAACGCAAGGTGCAGAGCACCAGCGGCGACCGGTTCATCGCCGGCGCCTCCCACGCCCTGCTGTCGGTCTGGTCGATCATCGTGATCGTCCCCTTCCTGTGGACGCTGATGTCGAGCTTCAAGACCACCAAGCAGATCCTCTCCTCGCCGTTCTCGCTGCCGGACACCCTGCACTTCGAGAACTACGTCAACGCCTGGAACACCGCCGGGATCGGCCAGTTCTTCTTCAACACGGTGATCGTGGTCGGGGTGGCGCTGGTGCTGGTGATGCTGCTCGGCGCGATGCTGGCCTACGTGCTGGCCCGCTTCCAGTTTCCCGGCAACAAGCTGATCTACAACGTGATGCTGGCGGCGCTGGCCTTCCCGATCTTCCTGGCGATCATCCCGCTGTTCTTCATTCTGAAGAACCTGCTGCTGCTGAACACCCTGCCCGGCCTGATCATCACCTACGTCGCCTTCGCGCTGCCGTTCACGATGTTCTTCCTGTACGCCTTCTTCAAGCAGTTGCCGGACGAGATCTACGAGGCCGCGATTGTGGACGGCGCCGGCGAGTGGCGGGCCTTCTTCCAGGTGATGCTGCCGATGGCCGGCCCCGGCATGGCCTCGGTGGCGATCATGAACTTCATCGGGTTGTGGAACCAGTTCCTGCTGCCATTGGTGCTGAACTCGAAGAAGGAGAACAACGTCCTGTCGCAGGGGATGGCGAATTTCGCCTCCAAGGCGGGCTACGCGGTCGACTTCGGCTCGCTGTTCGCCGCGGCGGTGATCACCATCATCCCGGTGCTGATCGTCTACATCATCTTCCAGCGGCAACTGGAGGGCTCGGTGTCGCAGGGCACCTTCCGCTGAGCGGGGCTGCGGTGGGCTACGTGATCGCCGTCGACGGTGGCGGTACCTCGACCCGCGCGGTGGTGGCCGACACCACCGGACGCTGCCTGGGCTATGCCCGGGCGGGCAGCGGCAACCCGATCTCGGCCGGTCACGAACTGGCGGCGGGTTCCTTCGTCGCCGGCATCGGGGCCGCGCTCGACAGCGCCGGGGTGGCCGGCCGACAGGTGGATGGCGTGCTGTTCAGCATGGCCGGCGGGATCTCCGCCGGGGCGCTGCCCGGGTTCGTCCAACGGTTGCGGGAGATCGGCGTCCACCGGGCTCCGGTGCAGCGCGGCGATCTGCTGGGTAGCTTCTGCTCCGGCAGTTGGGAACTCGACGGTTACGGCCTGGCGGCCGGTACCGGAGCCGGCGCGGTCCGGATCGTGGGCAGCGAGATCGAGGCGATCTCGGACGGCCTGGGCTGGCTGGTGGGCGACGAGGGCTCCGGCTTCCAGCTGGGCAGCCAGGCGGTTCGCGCGGCGCTGGCCGACCTCGACGGACGCGGGCCGGCCACCGCGCTGACCGACCTGATCGTCCGGGAGCTCGGCCTCGTCCCCGACCGCGGTTCGCGGCGGGAGGGCAGGCTGGCGGTGCTGGCCGACGCGGTGACCGTGGTCTACCGGCTACGCCCGGTCGAGCTGGCCCGCTGCGCGCGGTACGTCTTCGACGTCGGCGACGACCCGGTAGCCCGCTCGATCCTGGATCGCGCCGCGGACGGACTGGCCCGGACGCTGCGGGCGATCGTCGTCCCCGAGGTCGCCGGACCGGTGGTCTTCGGCGGCAGCGTGCTCACCCGGCAGCCCGCCTTCATGGCCGAGGTGGCCGCCCTGGTGGCCGAGGATCTGCCCGCGGTGCGGGAGTACGTCCCCGTCGAGGACGGCATGGTCGGCGCGGTGGTGCTGGCGCTGCGCGAGCTCGGCGTGGAGGTGGGGGAGAAGGTCTTCCGGACCATCCAGACCACCCTGGCCGCCCTCCCCTCCCGCTCCGCCTAAGCCCAGCCGCCCGGCACCGTCTCTCCCCCAGCCCCCGTCCCAGATCATCGAGGGCTCTCCCTATCGCCGAGGGCTCGTGCCTGGAGGGAGGCCCTCGGCGATAACGGGAGCCCTCGATGGACGCGTTGGGGTCCGCGGGACGAAGGTTCAGGGCAGGATGGGGGTATGGACGCCATTGCCTATGCCATCGACTCGCCCACCGGGCGGTTCGCCCGCACCACCATCCAGCGGCGCGAGCCAGGGCCCACCGAGGTGCTGTTCGACATCGCCTTCGCCGGGATCTGCCATTCCGACATCCACACCGCCCGCGGCGAGTGGGGGAGGGTGAACTACCCGCTGGTGCCCGGCCATGAGATCGCCGGCATCGTCCGCGAGGTGGGTTCGGAGGTGACGAAGTTCGCCGTCGGCGACCGGGTCGGCGTGGGCTGCTTCGTGGATTCCTGTGGGGAGTGCGAGCAGTGCCGGGCGGGGTACGAGCAGTTCTGCGAGGTGCCCGGCGGCACGGTCTGGACCTACGACGGGGTCGGACGCGACGGGCTGCCCACCGCCGGCGGCTACTCGACCTGTATCACCGTCGAGCAGGACTACCTGCTGCGGATCCCGGACGCCATCGACCTGGCGAACGCCGCGCCACTGCTCTGCGCCGGGATCACCACCTACTCGCCACTGCGCCGCTGGGGGGCCGGCCCCGGCAAGCGAGTCGCGGTGATCGGGATGGGCGGACTGGGGCATATGGCCGTCCAGCTGGCCGCCGCGATGGGCGCTGAGGTGGCGGTGATCAGCCAGACCCGCGCCAAGGAGGCCGACGGACGCCGGTTCGGCGCCGCCGAGTACTACGCCACCAGCGAGGAGGGGACGCTGCACAGTCTGCGGGGCAGCTTCGACCTGATGATCAACACCGTGTCGGCCGGGTTGGACTTCGGCCGGCTGCTGCGCTGTCTGAAGGTCGAGGGCGCCCTGGTGAACGTGGGGTTGCCCGAGCACCCGATCGAGCTGCGGCTGAACGCGCTGATCAATGGCAACCGGATCATGGCCGGCTCGAACATCGGTGGCATCGCTGAAACCCAGGAGATGCTCGACTTCTGCGCCGAGCACGGCCTGGCCGCCCAGGTGGAGATCATCGGCGGCGAGCAGATCAACGACGCCTACGACAAGGTGGTGGCCTCCGCCGTCCGCTACCGCTACGTGATCGACACCAGCACCTTCGCCGGCTGACCGAGCAAGGTGTTTCCAGCCATGTTGTGACCAAAGCGGTTCTCACACCGTTTTGGTCACACTTTGGCGGTTCTGTCGATCAAACCTCAGCCTGGCCGTCCACCACGGCTTCGTCCAGCTGGTGCCCGAACGCGGGCCGAACTGGAGCCTGAGCAACGTTGTGTCGCTCCAGACCGCCTCCACCAAGCTGGGTTCAAAACGGTCACCAGACCCCTTTGATCACACCTTGACGCTGCGACACCCATGGTCCCAGCCTCGGTGAACTCGGGCAGGGCAGGCCGGCACCAATCGCGCACCCGCACCGCATATCGCCCAGCTGCCGACGTCGGCCATCACCATTCGCGCATTGACGCCGCATGTCGGCCCGAATCGAGGCCCGAAAAGCAGTGCGATTGCGCGCTTGAGCCGGACGTGGCCGCGGGCCGGCTTGATAAGCGGTGTGGTTGCGCTGAGGGGGCCGGTCTGACAAGCTCGCTCAGACGGGTTCGGCGACGGCCGCCATCACCGGACGCAGCGCCAGCCACCACTGGTTCCGGGGGCGGCGGAACTCCAGGTCGAGGCCATCGTTGAGGTGGGTGATCGGGTAGCGGTGGATCGCGCCGTCGGCCAGGCCCAGGTACTCGCCCTCGGCGGTGCCGGCGGCGAACTGGTCGTCCAGCGCGTGCAGCGCGTGGGAGACCAGCCGGGCGGCCAGCAGCCGGTCGGCCGGGGTGGGGGAGCCGCCCTGCTGGACGTGGCCCAGCACCGCCTGCCGGACGTCGTAGCGGCCGCGTCCCTCCTCCTCCAGCACCCGGGCGATGAAGTCGGTGGTGTACAGCGGATTCGCCTCCTCGTTGCGGACCGCCAGGAAGAGCTTGCGGCCGGCGGCGAAGCTCTCCCGCAGCCAGGCCACATCGGCCTGCAGGGCGTCCAGGCTGAGCCCCTCCTCGTGCAGGTAGACCCGCTCCGCCCCACCGGCCAGCCCGCTGACCAGCGCCAGGAAGCCGCAGTAGCGTCCCATCGTCTCCACCACGAAGGCCCGCCGGGCGGCAGCTCCCGACACCTTCAGCCGGTCGATCGCCTCGGTCACCACGTTCAGGGCGGTGTCGCTGCCGATCGAGAGTTCCGAACCGGGCAGGTTGTTGTCGATGGACGCCGGCACGCACACCAGTGGGATCCGCAGCGCCGGGTAGCGATCCCGTTCCCGGTCGAGCAGATGGACGGCCTGGTAGCCGTTCCAGCCGCCGATCATCAGCAGCGCGTCCACCCGGTGCTCCTCCAGCGCCCGGCTGATCGGGTAGAGGTCGGCGGTGGTCGGCATGCTGCGCCGCACCCCGAGTTCGGCGCCGCCGCTGGCCAGCCAGTCCTCGACGTCGGCCCAGCCCAGCTCGTCGATCGCCTGCTCCCGCAGCCCGACGAAACCATCCCGCACCCCCAGCATGGTGTACCCCCGCCGGATCCCGAGCCGGACGGCGTCCCGGGCGGCCGAGTTCATCCCCGGCGCCAGCCCGCCGGCGTGCAGGATGGCGATCCGCCGGCCCGGCGCAGGTACGGCTCCGGCTGGCGCCGGGTCGACCAGCTCGCGCAGGATGCCGGCCATCTCGGTGAACGCCCCGCCGCGGTAGGCCATCGCCCGGTCGTACTGCCGGCTGCCGATCAGCTCGGGCACCTCGCGGGTGCGGGCCACCGCCTCGATCAGCGGCACCCGGACGACCTGGTTGCCGTGGAAGCCGATCACCGGGCCGACGCTGCCCGGCGTGGCCGACAGCACCTCGAGGGCGGCCTCGTAGCCCAGCCAGGTGGACGCCCAGCGGTCGTAGGCGCTGGGCGCGCCGCCGCGCTGGACGTGGCCGAGGATGGTCACTCGGGTGTCCTCGCCCAGCCGTTCCTGCAGGGTGTCGCGGACGTACCCCGAGGTGATCGGTTCGCCGGCCCGGTCCCGGGCGCCCTCGGCGACCACCACCATGGTGTCCCGCCGGCCGTTGGCCCGGGCCTGCCGCAGCGACGCGCACATCGCGTCCTCCCAGCCCGGTTCCGGCGGAGTCTCCGGGATCAGGACGTAGTCACAGCCACCGGCCACCGCCGCCATCAGCGCCAGGTAGCCGCAGTGGCGTCCCATCACCTCGACCACGAAGCAGCGCTGGTGGCTGGCCGCGGTGCTGGCCAGCGCGTCGATCGCCCCCAGGATGCGGTGCAGCGCGGAGTCGGCGCCGATCGTGGAGTCGGTGCCCACCAGGTCGTTGTCGATCGAGCCGACCAGCCCGGCGAACATCAGCGCCGGATGGGCGTCGGCGGTGGTCTGATCGAGCTCGCCGGCCTCGACCAGTTCGGCCAGCAGCGCCGGCCAGTCCGCCCGGAACTGGTCCAGGCCGGAGAGCGAACCGTCGCCGCCGATCACCACCAGCCGGTCGATGCCCTGCCGCAGCAGGTTCGCCGCGGCCCGCCGGCGTCCCTCCCACTGCCGGAAATCCTGGCTGCGGAAGGTGCCGATCACCGTCCCGCCGCGGTGCAGGATACTGCTGACGTCCTCCCAGCCGAACTCGCGGATGCCGTCCCCGCCGTCCACCATGCCCTGGAAGCCCTCGTAGATCGCCGAGACCCGGGCGCCGTGGCTCAACGCGGTGCGCACCACCGCGCGGACGGCGGCATTCATGCCCTGGGCGTCGCCACCGCTGGTGAGAATGCCGAGGTGGGGCTGAGCGCTGGCTGTGGTCATCGATCCTCCGGATCACTGGACGTCATGACCATCTTGCCCACCGGTGGGTAGCCCGTCCACGCCGGGGTGTCAGCAGCGTCCAGGACAGCGCCCGTCGCCGCGGCCACCCGGACCAGTGGCACTCGTTGACATTCATCCGAACGTCCGGTTAACCTAATATTCGTACAACTTGGACGGAGCGGTGCGGCTCGTCAGAAGGGCTCTGGCGGCTCTCGTTCCGGGAGGAGACGACCTATGTACGTGACCCTGCGCGAGGTGCTCGCCGAGGCTCGACGCCTCGGGATGGCGATTGGTGCGTTCAACACCCACAACCTCGAGATGGTGCCGGCGATCGTCCGCGGCGCGATCGCGAAGAACGTCCCGGTGATCATCCAGACGAGTTGTGGGACCGCCAACTTCGTCGGGCATCGGAATCTCGTTGCGGTGTGCCGGCAGATGGCCGACGACCACGGCGTCCAGGTCGTTCTGCACCTCGACCACGCGACCGACCACGACGAGATCCGGAAGGCGATCGACGCCGGTTACAGCTCGGTCATGTTCGACGGTTCGGCGCTGCCGCTCAAGGACAACATTCTGGGCACCCTCCGGGTGGTGGAGTACGCCAACCGCGCCGGCGTTAGCGTGGAAGCGGAGCTGGGGGTCATCGGCGGACGTGAAGAGGGGGTCGACGTCCACCTCGATCAGGCCAGGTACACCGATCCCGAGGTCGCGGCCGAGTTCGTCGAGACGACGGGGATCGATGCCCTCGCGGTCGCCATCGGCACCCGGCACGGAAGCTACCAGGGAAAGACCGAGATCAGCTTCGATCGGCTGGAGGCCATTCACCAGGCAGTCTCCCTGCCGCTCGTGGTGCACGGCGGCACCGGCGTCAAGGACGACGATGTCTCCCGTCTGCTGGCGCTCGGCATTGCGAAGTTCAACGTCGGGACGGAACTGCTCGTGACGTGGAACCGGCTTTCCACGGAGCTCTACTCGGCCCACAAGGTGAACACGTCCAACCGGAACAACGTGATGCCCTGCCTGGACGCCATCCAGCAGATCGTCGAGAACAAGCTGGATCTCTTCATCAACCGGGCGGTGTAGGGCGTGCGCGCGGGCTATTACGTCGGGAACCGGACGTACGAGGTGCGAGACATCCCGGTTCCCGTCCCCCAGGGCAACGAGGTTCTGATCGAAGTCGCCTGGTGCGGGCTGTGTGCGACGGATCTGCACAAGTTCGACGGACTCAGCGGTGCCAGCAAGGTGGTTCCGCCGGTGATCCTCGGGCACGAGTGCTCGGGAATCGTCGTCGACACCGGGCCCGACTGCACGGCGTTCGCGGTCGGCGACCGAGTGGCCTGCAACCCCAGCTACTTCTGTGGCGTGTGCGACCGCTGCCGGGTGGGCAAGCCGCACTTCTGCCGCAGCCGACACGGTGTTGCGAAGGGGCTGTCGGAGTACGTCAGCACGCCGCAGCAGAACGTGCACCATGTCTCGGCCGCCCTGGACCTCCAGGACGCGGCCTTCGCCGAGCCGCTCTCCTGTGCGCTACGGGGGGTTGACCTGCTCGCGGCGCAACCGGGGGCGAACATCGCCCTGTACGGCCTGGGGGGAGTGGGGTCGCTGATGCTTCAGCTGCTGCTTCAAAGCGGTGCCGCGAGCGTGACCGTGGTGGAGCGGGAGCCGCGCAAGCGAGAGCTGGCGCTGGCACTCGGCGCCAACCGGGCGGTGACCGACAGTGAGATCGAGAAGATCGCCACGCAGGTCAACTTCGACTACGTCGTGGAGTGCATCGGTCGCCAATCCACCATGGAACAGGCTCTCGACATCGCTGGGCTCGGTGCGAAGGTCATGCTGTTCGGACTGGGTGACCCGGCCTCCCCGGTTCGCCTGAACCAGTACGCGGCGTACACCAAGGAACTCAGCATTCTGACGTCGTATCTCAACCCGGGCACGACCGAACGTGCGGTCCGGCTGCTCGAGTCGGGGCGCCTCGATACCCGATCCCTGGTCAGCGCCGAACTCTCGCTCGATGAGGTGGGCGAGGAGCTGGCAACCCCCCGTCACATCAAGGAAGGGAAGGTGATGGTGCGCCTCAGCGGCAAACACTAAACCGCAGGAAAGTCAGTAGTAAACGTCCTTCCTTAGGACAGAGTCGGCGACCTGGGCGTCACATTGCGTTGATCGTCGGTATCAGAACAAAACTCAAGGCTCCACAGGATTAAGGAGGATGCGTCAATGGAAGCCGCATCTGTTGTTTCAGGGCTACTCGTGGCTCTGCTGGCCACCATGGGCCAATGGTGGTTCTTCGGGCCGGTCACAAAGACACTGGTCTACCCGCTCATTACCGGAACCCTGGTCGGCGTGTTCATGGGGGATCCGATGACCGGCATGCTCGCCGGCGCCACCATCCAGCTCATCTACCTCGGCTGGATCTCCGCCGGCGGAACCATGCCGAGCAACACCATCGTCGCCGGTGTGTTCGGCACGGCGATGGTGATCCTCTCGGGTGGCGACCCCGCCCTCGCCCCCACCTTCGCGATTCCGTTCGGGATGCTCGGCCTGCTGCTCAACCAGGTCTACATGACGGTGAACGCGTTCTGGATTCATCAGGCCGATCTGCTGCTCGAGAAGGGCAACATCCGTGGCGTACGGCTGATGAACTTCATCCCTTCGTTCTGCGTGGCGGCCATCCTGTACGGCGTGCCGGCCTTCCTTCTCGTCACCCTGGGCGGGGACTGGGCACAGTGGCTGATCAACGCGGTGCCGGAGAGCGTCATCAGCGCGCTGCAGGTCGTCGGTGGCATCATGCCGGCGCTGGGCATCACGATGCTGCTGGTCTACCTCGGGAAGCGTCAGCTGATCCCCTGGTTCTTCGGTGGGTTCTTCCTGGTCGCCTACTCGGGGCTCGGGCTGATGGCCGTCTCCATCTTCTCGGCGATCATCGCGATCATCCTGTACCTGCGGGACAGCAGCAAGGCTCAGGCCGGCGCCGCGAAGGCCGTGAAGCGTCTCACCGTGAAGAGCCGAGTAGTGGCCGCGGACGCGGAGGCCGAATCGTCGGCGTCCGAGGTGGTGGACGAGGATGCGCAGCCGGCCAAGCGGTTGTCGAAGCTCACGCTGATCAAGACCTGGCTGTGGACCACCAGCACTGAGGCCTGCTACAACTACGAGCGCCTGCAGGCACTCGGCAAGGCGAACCTGATGCTCACGCCGATCCGTGAGTTGTACGACACCAATGAGCGCCGCGCGGCCGAGTTGAAGAAGTACATGATCTTCTACAACTCCGAGGTGTTCACCGTCGGCCCGATCATCGACGGCATCGCGTGTTCGATGGAGGAGACCCGCGCCAACGGCGGCGACGTCGCTGCCGAGGACATCAACTCCGTGCGAACCGGGCTCATGGGACCGGTGGCGGGCATTGGCGACACCGTGATGCAGGGCATCCTGTTCCCGATCCTGTTCGGCATTGGATGCTCGATCGCGCTTCAGGGCAGCTACCTCGGCCCGATCCTGGCGTTCACCCTGTTCACCATCGCGATCTTCACCTGTGGCTACCTGATGTTCATGACCGGCTACAAGCAGGGCAAGAACTCGCTCCTCCATGTACTGAAGAGTGGTGCGATCGACAGGATCATCAACTCCTTCAGCATCGTCGGCCTCATGGTGGTCGGTGCCCTGGCGGCCTCGCGAGTCACGGTGAACACTCCGCTGACCTTCACCTTCAGTGGCGGCGAGACCACGCTCCAGAGCGTTCTCGACACCCTCGCGCCGGGGATCATCCCGCTCGGGCTGACCCTGGGCATCTGGTGGCTACTGCGCAAGAAGGTCAACACCCTGCTCATCATCCTGGCCATCTTCGTGGTCGGCATCGCCGGGTACTACCTCGGCGTGCTGGGCTACGTCGGCGCCTAGGGTCGGCCCCAGGGAGGAGGCAGATCGTGAAGATCATCCTGACCAGCCACGGCGAGTTCTGCTCCGGGCTGCTGGACTCGCTCGAGATGGTCGCCGGCAGTGACTTCGGAATCAGAGTGCTTCCACTCACTCCGGGGACCTCGCCGGAGGACTTCCGGGAGCGTATGAAGGCGCTGATCGAAGCGGAGGATCCCGGCGATGAGGGGGTGGTTGTCGCCGCCGACATCGCCGGCGGGACGCCCTTCAACAGCGCGATCTACCTGCGGCGCAGCTACCACCTCGGCGTGGTGGGCGGCGTGAGCCTGCCGATTCTCCTCACCCTCGCACTGGAGGGCCAGGACGACACCGTGGAGACACTGCTGGAGCGGGCAGAGGCTGCCCACGCCAACGGGATCAAGGTCGTTCGGCCCGCGAACCAAGAAAGGACCACCCCATGAAAGACCTCGTACTGACCCGAATCGACGATCGACTCATTCACGGCCAGGTGATGACGGCCTGGATCAAGAACACCAACGCGACCCAGGTCGTGATTGTCGATGACGCCACCGCGGCGGATGACTACATGATCGATGTTCTTGAGATGGCTGTGCCGGACGGCATCGCCATCGGGATCTTCAACCGGGACGAGGGGGTGGAGTTCTTCTCCGAAGGGCTGGACGCGCCGACGATCCTGTTGGTGAAAGGCCCGGAAGTGCTGTTGCACCTGGTGGAGAACGGAATTCCGCTCGAGGGGGTCGACGTCGGCGGCATGGGCGCGCGCACCGACCGGAGTGTGCTCTACAAGAACATCTCCGTCAGCGACCAGGAGCGATCCCAGTTCAGGGCGCTGCTCGCCAAGGGTGTCGACGTCTTCGTCCAGGTGATGCCGCAGGATCGGCCCGTCAACATCGCCGAGTACCTGAAGTAGTCAGGGTCGACGGGGTCAGGTGTGGTGAGCGCTCACGCGCTCACCACACCGGCTCACGGACATCCACAAGAGAGGAATGTGAACAATGCAGGACCGGCTGGACGATCGGGTCTTCGTGGTGACTGGCGGTGCCAGTGGCATGGGGGCGGCGATGGCGATGGACTTCGCGGCGCGCGGGGCGAAACTCGCCCTGTTCGACCTCGATGACGCCAAGGCCTCCTCGGTGGCGGCCGCGATCCGCGGCGCGGGAGGGGTCGCGGAACGGTACGTGGTCGATGTGACGAACAAGGCCTCGATCGAGCGGGCCGCCGCCGCGGTCGAGCTGGCACTTGGCCCGATCACCTCATGGGTCAACTCGGCCGGCGTTTCCAGAATGATGCCGTTCCTCGACACCACCGAATCGGTCTGGGACCAGACCATCGATGTCAACCTGAAGGCGACCTTCCTCGGGTGCCAGGTCGCGATCACGCACATGCTGCGGCACGGCGGCGGCGTGATCCTGAACATGTCGTCGTTGTCCGGGAAGAAGCCGAGTGCCTGGCAGACCGCCTACTGCGCGAGCAAGTTCGGCGTTCAGGGTCTGACCCAGTCCATTGCGAAGGAGTTCGCCGATCAACGTATCCGGGTCAACTCGATCTGCCCCGGAATCGTCCCCACCGAAATGTGGGACCGCTTGAAGGTGGACTATGCCAAGAAGCGCAATATCGCCCCCGACGAGGTGATGGGCTACTTCACCCAGGCCATCCCCATGCATCGGCTCACCGAGATCCAGGACGTCCTGAACGCGGCGGTGTTCCTGATGACCGACAACTCCAGCTATATGACCGGTCAGTCCATCAACCTCAATGGTGGGGAGTGGATGGACTAGTCCATCGCCGGGTGGGGAGAACGTGCCTTGAAAAGAGTCCTGGTTTTGGTCGCCGGCTATCCGGCGACGGGGAAGACCTACTTCTGTGAGCGATTGACCCAAAGATATGATCGCTTGGAGGTGCTGTCGCCGGATCGGTTCCGGGAGGCGCTGTGGGATCGAATCGGATTTCGTTCCCCTGCTGAAAAGGAGGCGCTCGTCGAGCGAGGCTGGCGAGCGTACTATTCCGCGCTCGCCGAGGCGATGGATCGCGAAGCGGCAATTGTCTCCGACTACCCGTTCAGCGCCAAGCAGCACGACCGATTGAGCGAGTTGGTCACCGCGCACGACTATGAGGCGGTGACGATCCGGCTGACCGGCGATCTGCAGGTGCTGTACGAACGCTCGCTCGCCCGGGATCTGGACCCCTCGAGAAACCTCGCGCACCTGGTGAACAGCTACCAGGGGCCGGCGAGTTCCGTCGACCGAAGTAAGGCTGACGGCCTGCTCACCTGGGAGATCTTCCAAAGTCGATGCCTGACCAGAGGCTATGACTCCTTCTGTCTCGGGCGGTTGATCGAGGTCGATGTCACGGACTACTCCCGAATCGACTACCAGGCCATCTTCGCGACGCTGGACGACCTGCTGAGGTAGGGCGGGGCGGTTCGTCGGAGCGGGTTTGAGCCACCCACCTGACCGCGCCGCAACGGGAAGCTTGGGCGGGTGTCGGGTTGCCCGTGGATGCTACGGTGAGCACGGCCCAAGAGAGTGGAGCGGCGGGACGAGAGATGGTCGAGCTAGATTTCAGCGGAAAAGAGCAGCTTTACTATCAGCTTTACAGCATTCTGTTCCAGGACATCGTCTCCGGCAAATACGGCGTTGGCACCCTGATACCTTCCGAGTCTGAGTTGATGCGCAGGTATGGGACGAGCCGGGCCACAGCCAGAAAGGCCATGGAGATCCTGGCGAATGATGGCCTCATTGTGAAACGCCAGGGGCGTGGGTCAGAGGTGATCTCGAACAATCCCATGAAATCGTCCCCGCAAAGGGCGGTGAGATACCTGAAGAAGGGTGTCGATCGGGAGTTGCCGACCGAGAAGCAGGTCGTGCAATTGACGACGATGCCCGCGCAGGGTGAGTTCGCTGAGGCTCTCAAAGTGGGCGAAGGAACGCCACTGTTCCGCCTCACCAGAGTGTTCTCCGTGGCGGGGGAGGCCACCTACATCGAGTCCAACTACCTGGTTGAGGCCCGGTTCCCGCAATTGGGCACACGAGATTTCGCTCAGGATTCTCTTCGGGCCTATCTGACGAACGTCTGCGGCGTGAAGTGGCTCTGGTCGCGCGAGCAGATCTTCGCGGTGAGTGCGGCCAAGGAACAGGCGCGGTTGCTGGGCGTGGCGGAGAACTCCCCGTTGCTGCTGGTGAAAAGACGGTCGGTCGACGTCTCGGACACCCCGCTGGAGTACGTGCTGGCCCACTATCGCGCCGATCGCTACCACCTCGAGATCGACCTGAATATCTGAGCGCTGCGCAGACCTCCGGGCACAGGGCTGGTGGCCGGTTCAGCGTCCGCGGTGGTGGTCCGGATCGGCGTCGTCGCCGGCGTCGTCGTCGTGATCGTCGCCCCCGGGCTGGCAGGTCGGCTCGCCAGGCTGGTCGGGTTCCTCAGGCTGTTCCGAGGCGCTCGGCGTTGGGGTGGGCGTTGGCGATGGTGACGGCGTCGGGGTCTGGAGTGGCGGGTTCCCGAGCGGTGGACTCGTCGGTGCGACGATCGGACCGGTCGGATCGTCCTGCGGGAATGGCGGCGGCTGCTCGAGGACGGGCTGGCTCGGCGGCGGCTCCTGGAGCAGCGGGGGCGGAGACTCGGGACGGGGCTGAGGCCGGGCGGCCTTGGGCGGGGTGTCGACCGGGCGGGCCGGCTGGCGCGCCGGGTATTCCTGCAGCTGGTTGGGCTGCGGCGCCGGCGTCACCAGATCCGGGACGGCTGGCTCGAGCGGCGGCAGGGCGGCCGGCGGAACCGGGCTGTCCGCGGGTTCCGGCGACGGCGCGCTGGGAGCGGGCAGGGCAGCCTCGAAGTCGGATTGCGGGGTGTGCTGCGGGGGTACCGTGAGCAGGCCGGCGACCAGGCAGGCCGTCGCCGCGAGCCAGATGCGACTTTGCGCCACGTCCATTCCCCCAGCCTTGCGGGCTGAGTCTAGCCTGCCTGCCCCGGCTGGCACCATCGGTCGAGCTCGTCAGCGAGGTTCCCGGCGGCGGCCACCTGCCAGTGACTACGGCCGATGGCGGTGTGGAAGAGCGGCTCCAGCGCCAGCAGCCGACGCAGCACGCGGGTGCGGCCCTCCCGGAACTCGGCGTCGGAGAGCGCTCGGTACTCCTGACGGACATCGCGGACGTAGACGTGGTAGCGCCCGGCGGGCAGGCCCAGCACGGAGAGGTCGGCGTCCACCACCACGGCGCCGGCGGGGTCGTCCGGCGCCACGGTGTGCTCGGCGGTCAGCCGGACCAGCCGGGCCACCTCCGCCACCTCGTCGGCCGGCAGCAGCCCGGCCAGCCGGCTGGTCGCCAGCTGCGCCGAGGCCTCCTCGTCCAGCCCAGGACGCAGGTCGTAGACCGCGTCGTGGAACCACAGCGCGAGCCGCACCGCCCGGCCGGGCTCGCCACCGCTCACCAGCTGGGCCGCGGCCAGCGCCTGCGCCAGGTGCCGGACGTCGTGGTAGACGCGGTGCGCCTGCTGCCAGCGGGCCAGCAGCTCCTCGCCGAGGGCGGTCTCCCCGGGCAGCAGGTCAGCCCAGGCCCGGCGCAGCCCGGCCAGCACCTGCGACGGCTTGGGGGTGCGCTGCGACGGACGCACCCGCAGCCCGGCGGCCCGCAGCCGGCGCAGCAGTTCCTTCTCCGGTACCGGTTCGGCGCCCAGTGCGATGAGCTCGCGGTAGCGGCGCTCCGGGATGTCGTAGTGGTCGTGGTCGAACGCCCCGACCGGCAGCCTGGCGGCGGTGGCGAAGGCGTGCAGTTCGTTCAGGCTGGTGTCGGAGACCAGGTGGGCGAACCGGGTGCCGTGCGCCGGCCAGCGCGGCGGGTCGACCAGGATCGCCAAGCTCAGCTCGCCGGGTTGGCGAACAGGGCGACGAACTCCGCGTCCGCCAGGACGTGGAAGCCGGCGGTCAACAGGGCCATCGCGCGCGGCGCGTCGTCGGGGATGTCGAGCCGGTCGACGTCCAGCGCGGCCACCCGGAAGTGGTAGTGGTGGGCGGGATGGCCGGGCGGCGGCCAGGGCCCGCCCCAACCCGGGACGCCGTAGTCGGTCGGCCAGTCCCGGGCGCCCGCCGGGGCGACGCCGCCGGCCGGAATCGAGGTGACGTCCGCCGGGATGTCGGTGAGCACCCAGTGCCACCAGCCGCTGCCGGTGGGGGCGTCCGGGTCATAGCAGGTGACCATGAAGCTGCGGGTGCCCTCGGGGGCGTCTCCCCAACTCAGGTCGGGGGCGAGGTTCTCCCCACCCACCCCACCGTGGGCATGCCGTAGGTCGATGGTGGAATCGGCCGGAATCGCAACGCTGCGCAGGAACACGTTCTCCTCCTTCTCGCTCCGCCCAGCGTAACCGAGCCCACCGACAGCCGACGCCGGCGGGCCGGAACCGGCATGATGGTCGCCATGGAACGCGTCGAGTTGCCCGACCTGGGCGAGCATCAGGTGGTGCTCAGCCTGCCCGGTGCCGACGACGACGACCTGATCGCGGCCTGCGAGGTGCTGTGGCAGGAAGGTCATCGGGTGTGGTCGGTGCCGCCGGATCGGCTGGACGACCTGGTGCTGCTGCGCGGAGTGTTCGGCCGGCGGGCGCGGATCGGCGTCCATGACCTCACCGACCCCGGCCAGGCCGCGGCGGCGGTGGCCGCCGGCACGGGGCTGTTGGCCAGTGTCTACTGCCTGCCCGAGCTGATCGCGGCGGCCCCCGGCGTGCCGGTGGTGCTGGGCGGCCTCACCCCGCAGGAGTTGCGCAATGCCCACCAGGCCGGGGCGAGCGCCGTCCAGGTGGTGCCCTGCGAGGCCTTCGGCACCGGCTACGCCCGCGGGCTGCCCGAACTGGTCGCCGGGATCCCGCTGCTGGCGACCGGAAGGCTGGAGCACTACCAGGCCGAGCTGTGGCTCGACTCCGGCGCGGTCGGGGTCTGGCCCAGTCAGCTGCTCACCTCTGACCTGCTGACGGCGGACGACCTCACCGAACTGCGGGCGCTCAGTCAGCGGTGGCGGCTGGGCGGCGGCTGACCTGCGTCCGCGGCGGTCAGCGGCGGGAGCGCCGCCGGTTCGCCACCCGGATCAACCCACCGATCACCATGAACAGCACCACCGCGCCCAGCAGGCTGCCGCCACCCACCACCGCCAACTGAACCCAGCGGTCGCCCTCGGGATCGGGCCGGGGCGTCCGGGCGGTGGGGGACGGGGACGGCGTGGGCGACGCGGTCGCCTCGTCGTCGTCGGGATCGGCCGAGGGCGAGGCCTTCGGCGTCTTGCTGGCCTTGGGAGTCTTCGTCGCCTGCGGCACCGGTGCCTGCGGGCCCGGGTCGGCGATCGCCGGGGAGAGGGCCGGCAGACTGAGCAGCAGCGCGACCACCACCGCCAGGGCGAGGCGCAGCCTGCGGAGCCGCGGACGGGCGTCAGCGGTCCGTCGTGGTGTCATCTGGCCCTCCTTGGCAGTTGCGCGCTTGAAGGCGAGTATCGACGGCGCCGCGTGCCGATGCAAAGCCTGCTGAGCGGCGGGTCGCTCACCACCCTTGCATCCTGAGGATTTCTTAGGATACTCTTGGCGACTGTTAGCTTTGCTCGTCGACTGAGGGTGGGAATGTACCAACCGCGCCGCGTGCTCGATCCGGTCGAGCGTGAGGTAGCGGCGAGCCCTCGTCCGGCAACTCCTGGTAAGGCCCGTCGGGCCGCCCCCACCTGGCGCGATCACGTCGGCCAGGGCGCCGGCGTCGGCCTGGTGACACTGGCCGCGCTGGCCACCACCGGGGCGATCGTGCTCGGCGGCGATCCCTCCCCGCAGCTCCGGACCGCCCAGCCGGCCGCCGCGGCCGCGGGCGCGGTGGAGGGCGACCGCCAGGTCGCCGGCACCAGTCGCAGCCAGGCGCGTCCGGCATTGCAGTTGGTCTCGCTGTCCACCTCCGATCTGGCGGACGCCACCGAGGACCTGGTCGCGCTGACCCCGCTCTACACCACCGCCGAGCTGAACCTGCGGGCCAAGCCCGACAAGGGCGCCGAGCTGGTCGCCCGGGTCGACGCCGCCACCAAGGTGTCGGCCACCTCGACCATCGAGGGCCAGTACCGCAAGGTAATCGTCGGCGACAAGGAGGGCTGGCTGCTGGCCGCCAACCTGTCCGACGAGACCGAGGATCTCGCCGGCGGCATCACGATGGCCAAGTGCTCTCGCGGCACCGCGGTGGAGAAGAAGCTGCGGGCCGACACCATCCGGATCTACCGCTCGGTCTGCGCGCTGTTCCCGGGGGTCAACTCCTACGGCGGCTGGCGGGCCGGCGGTCGCCAGTTCCACAAGAACGGCCGTGCGCTGGACATCATGCTCACCCCCAAGAAGGAGAGCGCGATGGGCTGGAAGATCGCCAAGTACCTGGTCGCCAATGCCAAGGCGTTCAACATCGACCACATCATCTTCGAGCAGAAGATCTGGACGCCGCGCAGCCCGAAGTGGCGTCACATGGCCGACCGCGGCAGCATCACCCAGAACCACTTCGATCACGTCCACGTGGCGATCAAGGCCTGAACGAACCCCGACCCCGCGTCCTACTGGTGGTTGATCGGCGATTCCGGGCAGGGCGACCAGTGGTGGCCGGCGAGGCGCTCGGCAGGTTCGAGGCGCAGGAACCCACCGCCTCCCTGGAACAGCAGTTGGTCGCCGAGTGGGACGCGATCTCGCCGGGGCTGGTCGATCGATGGCCGTACCGGCTGGTCTGAGCCACGAGCCGGTGGGGCCAGTCCGCAGCCCGTAGGGTAGCCCCATGAATCTCGGACGCCGGCTGGCTCGGCTGGGGCGGGCGCCGCTGCCGGAATGGCAGGAGTTGGCATGGGTCGCCGGGCCGCGGTCGTGGCTGCCGGTCGGGCTCACCCGGTGGCTGGCCGAGCACCTCTACCTGCTGGTGCTTCCCTACCTGGGCCTGGTGGTGGCGCTGCTCGCCGGCCGGCCGGCCTGGGCGCTGGGCTTCGCCCTGCTGGCCTCGGTGACGGAGTGGGCGGCCAGCCGCGCCGACTCCCGGCTCGCCCGGATCCTCGACACCGCCGGTCTGGTGCCGCCGCTGCGCGCCGCCGTCCGCGCCCTGCTGCTGGCCGGCACCCTGCTGGCACCGGGGTTCGTCCTCGCCATGGTGGTGATCCTGGCCTGCTGGGTGGGCCTGTTCGGCCTGTTCGCCGGCCTCTCCCGGAGCCTGCCGCCGCTGCGCTACCAACCTGGCACCGACCGGCAGCCCGAGCCGCTGACCGGCTACCTGGGGTGCTACCACCGCGCGCTCGGCACCCCGGGCTGGGTGGTGATCGCCGAAGCCGCGGCGCTGTCGGGTACCGCGCTGTCCGGGGCGGTGCTGACCGGCGTCCCCGGTGGCGCAGCCTTCGGTCTGGGGCTGCTGGTCGTGGCGGGCCTGATCGCCCTCGCCGCGGCAGGGGTGACCGCGGTCGCCTTCCGGCGCCTGCTGGGCCGGGCCCGCGGCGACGCCGACCGGTTGCTGGCCGAGCTGGCCGCCACCGATCCGCGCTACCTGGTGCACGTCTCGCTGGGCGCCGAGCAGTCCCGCTACATCGTCAACCAGTGGCTGCCGGTGCTGGACGCCACGCCGACCAATGGGCTGCTGGCGGTGCGGGAGGCCAGCCAGCTGCGTCCGCTGCGGCCCACCCGGGTGCCGGTGTTCTACGCCCCGCACCCGCGCCAGCTGGAGCAGGTCACCCTGCCGAGCGTGCGGGTCGGGTTCTACCTCGCCTTCGGCGAGAAGAACGCCCACCTGCTGCGCGAGCCGCGGCTCACCCACGTCATGCTGCTGCACGGCGACTCCGACAAGGCGACCTCGGCGAACGCCCAGGTGCGCGGCTTCGACCAGGTCTGGGTGGCTGGTCAGGCGGCGATCGATCGCTACCGGGCGGCAGGGATCGACCTGGCGGCGGAGCGCTTCATGGTGATCGGACGCCCCCAGGTCGAGCCGCTGCTGGAGGCTCCTCCCGCCCCGGACGGACGCACCGTCCTGCTCTACGCCCCCACCTTCGAG
Source organism: Propionicimonas sp. (assembly GCA_049840415.1). Classification (GTDB taxonomy): domain Bacteria; phylum Actinomycetota; class Actinomycetes; order Propionibacteriales; family Propionibacteriaceae; genus Propionicimonas. The sequence goes on from JASGLB010000008.1 coordinate 126,415, forward strand.
GGCTACTACGCCGAGACCGCCCACAGCTCCCTGGACACCATGGGCCCGGCGATGATCCGCCGGCTGCTGGCCGGCTTCCCCCAGCTGCAGTTGTGGTTCAAACCCCATCCGGCCAGCGGGGTGGTGCGGCCGGCCATGCTGACCGCGATCGCCGAGATCGAGGGGCTGCTGGCCGGCGGCGACCACGTGATCGTCGATCGGCGACCCGAGCTCACCCTGACCGACTGCCTGGCCCGCGCGGATGTGCTGCTGAGCGACATCTCCAGCGTGGTCAGCGACTTCCTGGTCACCGGGCGTCCGGTGATCGTGACCAACCCGGCCGGGCTGCCCCGCGAGGAGTACCGCGCCACCTATCCGAGCCAGCGCGGCTCGTACGTGGTCGATCCCGGCCTGGCCGACTTCGAGGACGCCGTCGCCGCCGCGCTAGGCCCGGATCCGCTGCGCGCCGAGCGGGAGGCACTGGTCGGCTACCTGATGGGCACCACCCGGCCGCAGCAGGCCTTCGACGCGGCGCTGGCCGGGCTGGCCGGGTAGGGTGCTCTCGACGTGCTGAGCGGAGGCGGACGATGGGGTTGACCCAGGTGGCGGCGCGGAAGGCGCGCTCGGCGGTCAACCGGCTGCGGCGGGCGGTGCGCACCCGGCTTCCGGCCAAGCCGCTGGAGCCGGCCGAGGCCTTCACCGACTGCTATCGCCGGCTCCCGCTGGATCCCGACCTGGTGCTCTACCAGGCCCACTCCGGCGCCGCGATGGCCTGCAACCCCTACGCCATCTTCACCGCCCTGCTGGACGACCCCGACTACGCCCACCTGACCCACGTCTGGGTGCTGGACAGCACCGCCGAGCTGCGCCGCCGCCGGCAGGAGTACGCCGATCGTCCGAATGTGAGGTTCGTCAAGGACGGCGCGGCCGGCTACTTCCGGGCACTGGCCACCGCGAAGTACCTGGTGCAGAACACCTCCTTCTCCGCCTACTTCGTCAAGCGTCCCGGGCAGGTGTACGTCAACACCTGGCACAGCATCACGGTGAAGACCCTCGGCTACGACGTGCCGGGCGGCAACCACGGCACCCGCAACATGGTCCGCAACTTCCTGATGGCCGACTACCTGGTCTCGCCGAACCCGTTCATGACCGGGATCTTCGCCGACTCGTTCAAGCTCCGCGGGCTCTTCCCCAACCGGGTGTTGGAGGTCGGTTACCCACGCAACGACGTGACGCTGCACACCCCGCGGGCGGAGGTGATCGACGAGCTGCGCTCCCGCGGCATCGCGGTGGACCCCGCCAAGAAGATCATCCTGTACGCACCCACCTGGCGCGGCACGCTCAGCGACATCCAGGGCGGCACCGAGGAGCTGGAGCAGGTGCGCGAGCAGCTGGCCGCCGGGGTGGACGCCGACGAGTACCAGATTCTGGTCAAACCCCACCAGTTCCACTACGGCCGGCTGACCCGGGAGCAGAAGCAGAGCGGCCGCTACGTTCCCCGCCAGTTCAACGCCAACCGGCTGCTGGCCGCGGTGGACGTGCTGATCTCCGACTACTCCAGCATCGCCTTCGACTTCCTGGTCACCGACCGGCCGGTGCTGTTCTACATTCCCGACCTGGCCGATTACGCCAGCCAGCGTGGGATCTACTTCACCACCGACGAGCTGCCCGGCCCGGTGACCGCCGATGCCGCCGACCTGGCCGGGTGGATCAACGACCTGCCGGCCGCCACCGCCGACCGGGCCGGGCGCTACGCCGACCTCAAGGCCCGGCTGTGCGGCCACGAGGACGGACGGGCGGCAGAGCGCGTGGTGGCGGCGGTGTTCGGCGGCCGGGAGGTTGCCGGGACGATCGACGGGCTGCTCGAGCCGTCCCTGACGCGGGTGCTGCTGCACGTCGACGACCTGGACGACTCCGACGCCACCGAAGCCCTGCTGGGGCTGGCGGCGAACCTGGACGCGGCCCGCTATGACGTGACGGTGGCGGGGATCGGGCACAGTCAGCAGAGCCGGGAGAACGCCGCCCGGATCACCAGCCGCACCTTGGTGCGGGCCGGAGGGCCGACGCTCAGCCGGCGGGAGGGGTATGCGCTGCAGGCGCTCTGCCGGCTCGGCCCGATCGCCCCCCTGGCCAGGCTGCTGCCGCCCGGCCCGGCCCTGCGGCGGGAGTGGCGCCGCCGGTTCGGCGATGCCCGGTTCGACGTGGTCGTGGAGTGCTCCCGTCGTCCGGGGATCTTCGGCTGGCTGGCCAAGCTGGCGAGCGGGGCGAAGCTGGTGGTCTGGCAGCAGCCCGCGGAGGCTCCGGCGGTAGCGTCCGGGCAGACTGCCACACCGCCGGCCGAGGGCGTCGCCGGTCCGCTGCGGAAGGCATCGCTGGCCCGGCTGCAGCGCGCCGCCGATGCGGTGGTGCCGGCCAGCCCGGCGCTGCGGCAGCCCGGCAACCCGGAGTTCGCCGCCGCGCTGCGGGAATGGCAGCGGCTACTCGACTCGCTGTGAGGCCGGGGCGGGACGCACGCTCGACCGACTCCGAGCGCCGCCATTAGGCTGACTCCATGACCGCACCCGTCGATCCCACCACCACCGCCGCCTGGGCCCAGTTGCAGTCCCTGCACGCCGACCTCACCCCCGACCTGCGGGGCTGGTTCGCCGCCGATCCCGGCCGCGCCGAACGGTTCAGCCTGACCGCCGGCGAGCTGTTCGTCGACCTGTCGAAGAACCTGCTCACCGACGAGGTGCTGGCCGCGCTGGTCGCGCTGGGCCGCGAGGTCGGCCTGGAGGCCCGCCGGGACGCGATGTACGCCGGCGAACGGATCAACACCACCGAGAACCGGTCGGTGCTGCACACCGCGCTGCGCCGTCCCCGCACCGACTCGCTGGTGGTGGACGGCACCGACGTCGTCCCCGGCGTCCACGAGGTGCTCGACCGGGTCTACGCCTTCGCCAACCAGGTGCGCTCCGGGGAATGGAAGGGCGTCACCGGCAGGCGGATCGAGACCGTGGTGAACATCGGGATCGGCGGCTCCGACCTCGGCCCGGTGATGGTCTACGAAGCGCTCAAGCCCTACGTCCAGCCCGGCCTGACCTGCCGCTTCGTCTCCAACATCGACCCGACCGACGTCGCCGAGAAGACCGTCGACCTCGACCCGGAGACCACCCTGTTCATCGTCGCCTCCAAGACCTTCACCACCCTGGAGACACTGACCAACGCCCGGCTGGCCCGGGACTGGCTGCTCGGCAAGCTGGCCGAGCAGGGTGCGATCGACGGCAGCGAGGAGAAGCAGGGCGAGGCGATCGCCAAGCACTTCGTCGCGGTCTCCACCGCGCTGGACAAGGTCGCCGCCTTCGGGATCGACCCGGCCAACGCCTTCGGCTTCTGGGACTGGGTGGGCGGCCGCTACTCGGTCGACTCAGCGGTCGGCACCAGCCTGGCGGTAGCCCTCGGCCCGGACGCCTTCGCCGACTTCCTGGCCGGTTTCCACGCCATCGATGAGCACTTCGCCACCCAACCGCTGGAAACCAACGTCCCGGCGCTGATGGGCCTGCTGAACGTCTGGTACGTCAACTTCTTCGGCGCCGCCAGCCACGCCGTGCTGCCGTATGCCCAGTACCTGCACCGGTTCGCCGCTTACCTGCAGCAGCTCACCATGGAGTCCAACGGCAAGGGTGTCCGGTGGGACGGCACCCCGGTCACCACCGCCACCGGCGAGGTGTTCTGGGGCGAGCCGGGCACCAACGGCCAGCACGCCTTCTACCAGCTGATCCACCAGGGGACGCAGCTGATCCCGGCCGACTTCATCGCGGTCGCCACCCCGGCCCACCCGCTGACCGACGGCGGGGCGGACGTCCACGAGCTCTTCCTGGCCAACTTCTTCGCCCAGACCAAGGCGCTGGCCTTCGGCAAGACCGCCGACGAGGTCCGGGCCGAGGGCACCGCCGAACCGATCGTCCCGGCGCGGGTCTTCCCGGGCAACCGACCCACCACGTCCATCATGGCGCCGGCCCTCACCCCGTCCGTGGTCGGCCAGCTGATCGCCCTCTACGAGCACATCACCTTCACTCAGGGCGTGGTCTGGGGGATCAACTCCTTCGACCAGTGGGGGGTCGAGCTGGGCAAGCAGCTCGCCCTGCAGATCGCGCCGGCGGTGGCCGGGGACGCCGAGGCGCTGGCCGGGCAGGATCCGTCCACCCGGAGCCTGGTGGCCTACTACCTGGCGCACCGCAACTGACACCGCCGGTGGGTCGGCCGTGCCGAGGGTGCCTGTCCGGGCCCGGCCGGATAGACTCGCCCAGGAATCGCGCCCGGTAACGGACGCCGAACGCACGAGAGGGATCCGAAGCGGATGACTCTGGCCGAACTGGCTGACCAGCACGGGCTGCACCGGGTGGGCGCGCGACCCCGCTTCGGCGCGTACCTGAAGCAGACCTGGGCGCGTCGCGACTTCATCGTCACGATGGCCGAGTACCGGCTGCGCGCCACCGTCGAGGCCAACCGGCTGGGCGTGGTCTGGCTGGCGCTGCAACCGGCGCTCAATGCCGCCATCTACGGCGTGATCTTCGGCGTCATCCAGCAGAACCGCGGCGCCCACTTCGCCGAGCGGGTGGTGATCGGCGTCTTCCTGTTCCAGTTCTTCTCCCACAGCCTGTCGCAGGGTGCCAAGTCGATCACCGGCAACCAGTCCCTGGTGCAGTCGCTGGCCTTCCCGCGGCTGACCCTGCCGCTCTCCCAGACCATCCAGCACTTCCTGGAGTTGCTGCCGTCCCTGGCTTTACTGGTCATCTTCCTGCCGATCATGGGCTGGGCGCCGACCTGGCACTGGCTGCTGATGATCCCGATCCTGCTGCTGTACTGCCTGTTCAACGCCGGGGTGGCGATGATCGCGGCCCGGCTGACCGTGCATGTCCGCGACCTCACCCAGCTGCTGCCGTTCATCTCGCGGATACTGTTCTACACCTCCGGCGTGCTGTTCAACGTCGACACGATCTTCCAGAAGAACCCGGAGATCAAGCTGCTGTTCGACTTCCACCCGATCTACCAGGTGCTGCAACTGGCCCGCCACGTGCTGATCGGCATCGAGCTGACCAGCAGCCTGTACTGGCTGTGGTTCGCGATCTGGGCGGTGGTGACCTTCGTCGTCGGGCTGCTGTTCTTCTGGGTCGCCGAGGAACGGTACGGACGTGACTGAGCCCACCCATCCCGTCGCCCAGCCGACCCCGCCGGCCGGCCGCCGCCCGGTGGTGGTGGTCGACGAGTTGCACGTCAAGTACCGGGTCTGGGCCAGCGGCAAGGCAGTCAAGGCCGGCACCCGGTCCGGTCTGCTGCGCAGCGCCCGCCGCGGGGTGCGCGAGGTGCACGCGCTGAAGGGCGTCTCCTTCGTCGCCTACGAGAACGAGTCGATCGGCGTGATCGGCTCCAACGGCTCGGGCAAATCCACCCTGATGCGGGCGATCACCGGGCTCACCCCGCCGGAGTCGGGCGCGGTGTACGCCTCCTCCCGGCCCAACATGCTGGGCGTCGGAGCGGCGTTGATCCCCGACCTGTCGGGGGAGCGGAACATCCGGCTGGGCGGCCTGGCGATGGGGATCAGCCGCAAGGACATCGACGAGATGCGCGACGAGATCGTCGAGTTCGCCGAACTGCAGGAGTTCATCGACCTGCCGATGCGGACGTACTCCTCCGGCATGCAGGCCCGGCTGAAGTTCTCGATCGCAACCGTCCGGCAGCACGAGATCCTGATCGTGGACGAGGCCCTGGCGGTCGGCGACCGCCGGTTCCGCAAGCGCAGCGAGGACCGGATCCGCGGCATCCGGGACAATGCCGGCACGGTCTTCCTGGTCTCCCACAGCATGGGTTCGATCCGGGACACCTGCAGCCGGGTGATCTGGCTGAACAAGGGCGAGCTGATCATGGACGGCCCGACCGACGAGGTGGTCACCGCCTACGAGGAGTCCCGCAAGTAGCCTCCCGGTCCGGGCGGGAACGCCGGGCGGGCCCGACTCGCTAGGCTGGGGCGGTCATGCACCAGGAGGACGCCGATGAGCGACGATGAACTGCCCGATATCGAAGAGCGCGACGAGCCGGAGGCGACGGCCAATGCCGCCGATGCCGCGCAGGCCGTCCGGATGGGCAATTCGTTCGAGTTCGCCAGAGCGGTGCTGCCGCCGGCTCCGCTGCCGAGTTGGCTGGGCTGGCTCGACACCCTGGTAGCCCGCGCCTACTTCCCGGTCACGGCGGTGCTCTGGCTGGGGCTGGTGGTCTGCGTGCTGGGCGGCTGGGTGCTGCCGGGGATCGGGCTGTGGCTGCTGGCCGCGGTGTTCGACTGGTTCGCCAGCCGGCAGTACGTCCGCGAGACCCTGCTGCTGCGCCGGCTGGGGGTGGCGCCCCACGTCCGGCTGGCGATCCGCACCGTCCTGGCGCTGGCCCTGCTGGCCGGTTCGGGCCGGGGGTCGATCGCGGTCGGCGTGGCCGCGGTGGCGCTCTGCCTGATGCTGAAGGAGATCGTCGAGTGGGCGGCCACCGCCTGGCTGGCCAGCCGCCAGCCGGCGCTGGCCTACCACCCCGAGGGGCCGCAGCCGGCGGCCAGCATCGCCTACGCCCGGGCCTACCGGAAGTCGTCCTACACCGCCGCCGACACCCTGCTGCTGGGCCTGCTCACCGGGCTGGCCGTGACCACCATGGCGACCGGGGTGGTGAGTGGCCAACTGGCGGTGGCGCTGTGGGCGGTCCCGCTCAGCCTGGCGGCGCTCGTCCTGGCGGCGTGGCATCTGCTGCGGGTGCGGTCGCTGGGCTCGCCGGCCGCGGTCAAGACCCTGCAGGAGTCGGTGCAGGCCGAGCTCGACGCGCTGGCGCCCCGGGCGGTGGTCTACATGTCGGCCGACGCCGGCCAGTCGCTGTACATCCTCAACCAGTGGGTTCCGGCGCTGGAGCAGCTGCCGCACCCGGCGTTCATCATGGTGCGCGAGGCCAGCCATCTGGCGCCGATCATGCCGACCACGCTGCCGGTGCTCTACGCGCCCAGCACCCGGCACGTCGAGGAGCTGTGCCGGCCCAGCCTGCTGGTGGCCTACTACCTCGCCAATGCCGGTAAGAACGTCCATCTGCTGCGTGAGGCCCGGATCCGGCACGTCTTCCTCAACCACGGCGACTCCGACAAGTCCACCTCGGCGAACCCGGTGGCCCGGGTCTACGACGGGGTCTGGGTGGCCGGCCAGGCCGCGATCGACCGCTACGAGGCGGCGGGCATCTCGATGCCGCGCTCGCAGTACGCCATCATCGGCCGTCCCCAGGTGGAGGGGCTGCGGGTCGGCACCGCCGGCAACACCGACCCGGTGACGATCCTGTACGCGCCCACCTTCGAGGGCTACTACGAGGAATCCAACTACTCCTCGCTGGAGCGGATGGGTCCGCAGATGATCCGGCAGATCCTGGACGCCCATCCCGAGGTGCGGATCATCTTCAAGCCGCACCCCGCCAGCGGGGTGCAGCGTCCCGGCATGATCGCCGCCCGGGTGGAGATCGTCTCGATGCTGGCCGAGGCGCCCGGTGATCACCTCTACGTCGGGCCGGAGTCGAACCTGACGCTCTATGAGTGCTTCGACGCCGCCCACGTGCTGATCTCGGACATCTCCAGCGTGGTGACCGACTTCCTGTACAGCGAGCGGCCGCTGATCACCTCCAACCCGCGCCGGCTGGATCGGGAGACCTTCCTGCGCACCTTCCCCACCCAGGGGGCGTCCTACATCGTCGAGCGCGACCTGTCGAACCTGGCCATGGTGCTGGCGGACGCGCTGGGCGGGGACAGCCTGCGCGACCAGCGGCTGGCGATGAAGAAGTACGTTCTGGGCGACCTGCCCGACGGCCCCACCGCGGCCTTCGTGGCCGAGGCCGCCCGGATCGCGGTGGATGCCGAGCAGCACGCCGCGTCCATCGTCAACGAGTTCCGGGTGAAGGTGTAGCGCACCGGCCGCCGGGCGGACCAAGCCGGCGCACGCACCGACAGAGCGAAGAGCCCCGGACGAATCGTCCGGGGCTCTTCGCTGGTCGAGGGATCCTCAGCCGCGGATGGCCTTGGAGTAGGTCACCGCGTCCTCGAAGCCGTACCGGTCCTGCTTGATCCGGACCCGGATCGACTTACCGCGGTCGGCGCTGGTCAGCTTGTAGCTGCACTTGGTGGCGCCGCCGATATTCGAGCCATTGCGCTGCCACTGGCACTTCTGCACCGCGCGCACCACCGGCAGCTCGGAGGCGATCCAGGCCTTCGAGGTGACCTTGACGGTCTTGCCGCTGCGCTTGATCTTCGCCGGGTAGCCCTTCACCCAGCTGCGGTTCTTCAGACTGCCGTCCCGGGAACCGGTGATGGTGCCGTTGGACTTGATCGACACGCTCAGCGTCAGCACCTTGTACCGCTCGTCGGCGTGGTTGATCCGCAGCTTGTAGTCGCCGGCCGGCAGGCCGTTGATGCTGTACGTGCCGGCGTTGTTGGAGCGGGCCTGGTTGACCACCCGGCTGGTGCTGCCCCAGGTGCTCATCGCCGCGACATCCACCGTGCACTGGCTGGCCGACGCGCCGGGGCAGTCGATATCGCCGGTGATGGTGTAGCTGGCGGTGCTCTGCGGCTTGATGTTCACCCCGGTGGTGGCCTTGGCCGCCGCCACCGTCACCCCCCTGGCGCTGTCGTAGCGGGTGCGGCCCTTGGTCTGATCGCTGGCCGCCCAGCGCGAACTGCGGTTGGCCGAGCCGATGTAGATCGCCTGCACGTAGTAGGTGCCCGGCCGGACGCTGAGCTGGTAGCTGCCGTCCGACTTCAGCGAGGCCTGGTCGTGCAGATCGTTGCCCTTGTAGGCGGCCACCACGTAGTGGCTGGCCTTCTCGCCGGAGGGGATGGTGACCTTGCCGGTGATGTAACCCTTGGGCGACAGCGTCTTGACCATCAGGGCCTCGCTGCGCTCCGACACCACGGCGCCGTCGCTCTTCCGGATGATCTTGACCCGCATGTACCAGTTGGTGTTCGAGGCGAGGTTGGGAACCCTGGCCCAGTAGGTCCGCGGGGCGGTGGCGGTCGGCGCGCTCAGCAGCCGGACGTCGGACGCGCCGCTGGTGACGCTCACCTGGGTGGCGTCGTCCTCCTCACCGGTGGTGGGGGTGGACGCCGGCTCGGTCGGCGTCTCGGCCTGACTCGGGTCGGTCGAAGGCGTCTCGGCCGGGGTGGTCGGCTCCTCGCTGTTGGCTGGCGGCTCGCTGGTCGCCGGGGGCTCGGAGGTTGCCGGCGGCTCACTGGTGGCCGGCGGTTCGCTGGTGGCCGGGGGCTGCAGCGGCGTCTCGTTCTGCGGCTCGACGGTCTGCACCGGCGCGTCCGCCCCGGTGGGCTTGGGAACCAGGGTGCCGACCACCTTGACCGAGCCCTTCTTGGACTTCATCACCCGGTCGGTGGCGTAGTCGATCTGGAACTGCTGCAGCGCCGGGTTGAAGCTGGCCGGCACGTCCCACATCATGTCGATCGAGTAGGGACGCTGGCCGTTCTTGTCCAACGTGTCGTTGGGGTCGTCCCGGGTGGTCAGGTTGACCGGCGCGTCCAGGTAGTTGGACTTGGTGGTGGTCGCCGAAGCCGACTTGGAGGAGTACTTGCTCAGCAGCTTCTTGGGGCTGGGCTGCTCCACCGCGACGGTGAACTTGTACTTCGTCCCCGGCTTGAGGCCGCGCACCGTCCAGTAGCCCTCCGGCCCGGTCGAGGCGTACACCGTCTTGCCCTTCGGGCTGGTGGCCTCGGCCTTGATCCGGTAGGTCGGGGCGCCGGTCACGGTGCGGAAGGTGATCTCGGCGTAGTCCTTGCCCACATTGGCGACCTTGACCTCCGACGGCGCCTTGTAGGGGTACTTGGAGGCGGCCTCGGAGGTGGAGGGAACCAGGGTTCCGGCGACCAGGGCGAGCAGGGCGGCCAGCGCGAGCGGCAGCCGGCGCCAGCGGCGGGAGTTCGTCGTCACTTGCATGCCTTGCTCCCCTGGTTGAGTTCGTTCCAGCCGGCCAGATAGACCCCGAAGGCGTGTCGGATGTCCTCGGCGATCTTGGAACCCGGCGTCATTCGGCGGGAATCCAGCGTGATGACGTGCTCCTCGCTGTACCGCAGCCCGGAGGTGGTCATGTTCGCGGTGCCCATCATCACCCGGCCGGTGTTGTGGTCGGCCGGGCCGATCAGGATCAGCTTGGTGTGGATCGGGGTGGCGGTGCAGCGCACCTGCTTGGCCAGGCCGGCCTTCTTGATCGCCTTGGAGACCACCTTCGAGATGGTCTGGGCGCCGCCCTTCTGCGACAGCAGCACCTGTACGTCGCAGCCCTTCTTCTTCAGCTTGCCGATCACCTCGATGAACTTCGCCGCCCGGGTCTCGGTCAACCGGTACATCGCCACCCGGATCCGGTTGTCGACGCCGCAGTCGACGCCGCCGAACTGGGAGGTGTAGTAGTCGGTGACGGTGTCCGGCTGCGGGCTGAACGAGACCGTCGTGCCCCGGCCGGAGTCGGTGTAGTGGCGGTACTGGGCATCCACCCAGATGCCGCGCTTCTTCTTCAGCGTGAAGCCGATCCCGGCGGCCTTGGCGGCCTTCTTCAGGTCGGAACCGCTACGGCAGGCGGAGTTGCCCCGGGTGCTGCCGCTGCACTCCTTCATCATCAGGAACCGGCCGTTGAACTGGTTGAAGAGTTCCTTGTCGCCGTAGATCAGGGTGGCTTCCTGCCAGTAGGTGCGCACCTGCGAGCGGGCGAACTGGCCGGAGGAGGAGTACACCGCCGGGCCGCCGTCGGCGACATTCGGGTCGTTCGACTTCGTCCCCCAGTTGGTCTTGCTGATCGCGACGAACTTCTCGTGGTTGATCGCCCATGGGAACCGCTTGGAGGTGTTGGTGTCGAAGCAGCCGTTGTAGCACCACTTGATATTGACGAAGTCCTTGCCGCCCGACTTCGCCAGCTCCTTGCGGATGCTGGCCTTGCCGGCCGAGGAGGTGATGCCGCCGCCGTCCAGCACCATCTCGACCTTGACGCCGCGGTGCTTCCAGACGTACCACAGCGCGTTCCACACCATCTGGGAATCGGATTCCGGCCGATCCGAGGTGCCGATCGCCCGGATGAAGTACATCCCGATCCGGATGGTCGCGCCCTGGCCCGCGCCACAGATCACCTGGGCGCTCTTGTTGGCGAAGCTCCACGGCCGCTGGTTGTTCGGATCCATGTAGCCGCGGTAGTCCATGTCGTCGGTGTTGAACCAGGCTTCGATGGTGCGCGGCTCGGAGGTGAAGGTCGGGCAGCTGGTCACGGCCTTGTAGCCACCCGCCGAGAGCGCTCCGATACCTCCCACCTGAGCGGCTTCCTGAGTCTGATTGTCGATCGTGAAGTCCGCCGCGGCGGCCGGAGCGGCGGCCGCCCCGAACGCGAGCAACAGTGCTCCGACGACTGCGAAGACCCTTGCGGACCAAGGCTGGCGGTGTTGTGTAACGCCCATCAATCCCCCTGCGGCCGCGCGGCGATCGACCCGGGTGTAGACACACCACGCGTGCGGCTTCTCAGCTGGTATTCACGCCAGCATAGCTGACGAACCTCTTCGGGCGGCCTTCGAGCTGAATCCGGGGTGAAGGGTTGGGTGAGGCGGAAGGACGCCGTCCTGATGGTGGAGCGGGTGGCCGGGTAGTCTGACAGGGACAGGCGGAACTCCGGAAGGGACGCGGGGATGGGACTGCGAGGATTGTTGGCCGGGCTGGGCGCCGCGCTGCTGCTCGGCGGCGGCATCGCACCGGTGGCGTACGCCGCTGACGACTACCTGGTGGTGAGCGATCCCGAGCCGCACGCCGAGCTGAGCACCCGGCCGGGCTGGGTCACCCTGGTCTTCGCCTCGGACGCGGGCGCCAGCTACGCCGCGATCGTGGTGCAGAACGCCGCCGGCGAGAACGTCACGGTCGGCCCGCTGATCGTGGAGGGCACCAACGTCACCACCCAATTGGTGGACGGCCTGCCGAAGGGCACCTACACCGTGATCTACCGCACCGAGGACGCCGACGGCCAGCCTCGCGGCGGCTCCTTCCAGTTCGCCTACGGGACCGGCTCCTGGACGCAGGTGAAGGACGTCTGGATCGGCGAGGACGAGCAGCCCGCCGAGATCGACGACCCCGGTCCGCCGCCCAGCTCGCTGGATCCGATCGAGACCCCGAGCGACGAGCCCGAGCCGGTCGAGAGCGAGTCGCCGTCCACCCCGGCCTCGTCCTCGACCGCTCCCAGCGTGGCGCCCAGCCCCAGCCAGAGCCCCGGTGGCAGCGAGCTTCCCGGTGAGCAGCCGAACCAGACCGGCTGGCTGGTGGCGCTCGGCGCCGCGGTCGCGGCGGTGATCGTGGGTGGCATCGTGGTGCTGCGGCGTCGCGGCACCGGCCAGGGTCGCTGACTGCTGGTCAGCTGATCGGCTCAGCCGGCAGCCAACTCGTTGAACAGCGCTGACCAGCGGGCGGCGAAGACCGCTTCGCTGAAGTCCGCCGCGCGCTGCTGGGCCGCCCGTGAGGCCCGCTCCAGCAGGGCGGGGTCGGTCAGCACCGACGCCACCCGCTCGCCCATCGCCGTCCGGTCGCCGTAGGGCACCAGGAAGCCGTCGACGCCGTCGGTGATCATGTCGGCCGGACCGTAGCGCAGGTCGTAGCTGACCACCGGGCAGCCGTAGCTCATCGCCTCCTGCACCACCATGCCCAGCCCCTCGAACCGGCTGGTCAGCAGGCAGAGCGAGGCGCGCTGGTAGGCGAGCTCGGGTTGCTTGGTGAAGCCCATCAGCTTCACCCGCGAGGTCAGCCCGAGATCGCTGATCAGATCCCGCATCATCGCCAGCTCCGGGCCGCGGCCGTAGATCTCCAGCCGGGCGCCGGGCACCCGCTTGGCCGCCACCGCGAACGCCTTGATCGCGTGGTCGACCTGCTTCTGCCGCTCCAGCCGGGCCATCATGATCACCAGCTTCGGATCCCGCTCCACCCCGCTGGCCGGGACCGGCGGACGGACGGCGTGCGGGATCACCCGGAAGCACGGGGTGCTGCCGTACTTCTGCTCGGCCTCGGCCCGCTGGGTGGCGGTGAGGAAGACGATCGCCGGCACCCGCTCGCGGGCCTCGAACAGCGGACGGAAGCTCGGCCGGACCGCCCGGACGTCGTCGTAGGGCTCCTTGAGGTGCGCGTTGTGCAGCACGTGGACGCTCTGCGCCTTCGGGTTGGGGTAGTTCATCAGGGTGCGGTCCAGCATCCGGTCCTCGACCATGATGAACGCCCGGCGGTCCCCGATCAGCCGGTCCAGGCACAGGTAGTTGATCGGATCGAGGCTGTCCAGCACCTCGGTGATCTGACCGTCCGGGCCGAACACCGTCACCCGCTCCACCGACCGCAGCCGGGTCTCGGGGTCGATCAGCCACCAGACGGTGAACGCCGGGGTCTGGTCGGCGCGGTAGTGGATCTCCTGCCGGGGCAGGTTGAAGTGCAGATCCAGGTAGATCCGGCGGCGCAGCGTCCCGTTGGTCCGGAACTCCTCGCGCAGCGTCCGGGCCCGGTTCGGGTTGAAGAAGTCGCGGACGATCAGCCGTCCGGCGTAGTCGTAGCGCTTGTAGAAGCGGTACACGCCCTCGGCGTCGAAGAACCGGTAGATCCGGTAGTCGGGATCCTTCACCCAGACGAAGCCCGGCTCGTCCAGCGGGTGGTCGACCTCGGGGCCGTCGTACACCGTGTCGTCCGGGTAGTAGTCGTGCAGGCAGACGAACCGGAACTTCGCGCCGATGGTGCCCTTCTCGCGCATCTCGTGCTCGATGTCGGCCAGCTCGCTGGAGTGGCGGAAGGTGACCAGGGTCGACTCCGCCCCGGCCTGCTCGGCGAAGATCCGCGCCTTGGCCACGATGGACGCGCTCCGCCCGGCGTAGTTGCGCGGGATGGCGTTCACCGCGTAGAGGTAGAGGGCGTCCGGGAAGGGCTGGAGTTCCGGCGCCGGCTCCAACCGGCGGACGGCGCGGACCGGCGCGGGAGCGGAGCGGGCGGGGGCTGCGGTGAGCCGGGCACGGACCTTGCGGGCGGCTCGGCGGATGCTGGCGGGTAGCTTCATCGCTCCGTTCTCCGGGATCGAATCTGCCACAATCTAAGCACGTCGCCCCGGCGGCAGCCGATTCACTGCGGGAGAGAATGAGCATGCGCGTCATCACCTATGGCACCTTCGACCTGTTCCATGAGGGCCACCGCCGGCTGCTGGAACGCGCCAAGGAGCTGGGTGACCACCTGATCGTGGGCGTGACCACCGAGAACTACGACGACAGCCGGGGCAAGCTGAACGTCCGTCAGACGCTGATGGAGCGGATCGCCAACGTGCAGAACAGCGGGCTGGCCGACGAGATCATCATCGAGGAGTACGAGGGCCAGAAGGTCCAGGACATCCAGAAGCACGGCATCGACATCTTCGCGATCGGCTCGGACTGGCTCGGCAAGTTCGACTACCTGAAGGACTACTGCCAAGTGGTCTACCTCGACCGCACCAAGGGCGTCTCCAGCACCCAGCTGCGCAATGAGACCGCCGGCGTGGTCCGGCTCGGGGTGATCGGCGCCGGCCGGATCGCCGCCCGGTTCGTGGCGGAGGCCCGCTACGTCTCCGGCGTCTCGGTCGAGGCGGTCCACTCCCGCCGGTTCGAGTCGGCGAAGGCCTTCGCCGAGAAGCTGGAGCTCACCTACTCCGCCGAGCGGCTCTCCGACATGCTCGAGCGGGTGGACGCGGTCTACATCGCCTCCCCGCACGGCACCCACTACGAGTACGCGCTGCAGGCGATCGAGGCCGGCGTCCACGTGCTGAGCGAGAAGCCGATGACCCTCACCCGGCAGCAGACCGTCGAGCTGTTCGAGGCCGCCAGCGCCAAGGGCGTGGTGCTGCTGGAGGCGGTCAAGACCGCCTTCGCCCCCGGCTTCCAGCGGATGGTGGCGATCGCCCGGTCGGGCTCGATCGGCCAGATCCGGTCGGTGGACGCCACCTTCACCAAGCTGGTCGACCACGGCCGGGAACTCGAGGGCCCCGACGGCGGCAGCATCTCCGAACTGGCGACCTACCCGCTGCTGGCGGTGATCAAGCTGCTGGGGACGGAGTTCACCGGGCTGCGGACCCAGTCGCTGAAGCCGGCCGACAGCGAGGTGGAGCTGTTCTCCCGGATCGACCTGACCTACCCGCACGCCATCGCCTCGGCCCGTACCGGGATCGGGGTGAAGGCCGAGGGCGAGTTGATCGTGGCCGGCTCCCGCGGCTACGTCCACGTCCCGGCGCCGTGGTGGCTCACCGAGTACTTCGAGACCCGGTTCGAGAACCCGGCCAACAACAAGAAGTACTACTACAAGTTCGACGGCGACGGGCTGCGCTACGAGTTGGCGGAGTTCGCCCAGATGATCCGGGACGACAGCCGGGAGTCGTTCAAGCTGCGGGCGGCGGAGTCGATCGCGATGGCGGACATCATCGAGCGCGCCCGGGCCGGCGCCGAGTACTTCGGCTGACCGGCGATGGCGAAGGAGTTCAATCGCGTCGAGACCCTGGTCCGCAAGGCGCTGCGGGCCCGCTCCGGGGTGTTCTACAGCGGCTACCTGGCCGGCCGCCGGGTGGTGCGGGCGGTGGTCAACACTTTCACCGGACGGCAGCTGGGCTGGGTGGCGTGGCTGCAGTCGGTCCGCTGGACCGGCCCGGCCACGCTGAAGATCGGCGGCTGGGCCTACGAGCGGGGCAGCGGCAGCAACCAGCGGCGCCCCACCATCACGATCATCCTGCGGCACGGCAAGACCCGGATCGAGACCCTCGCCCGGCACCGCTACGAGAGCGAGGCCAACGCCCGCGCCCGGCTGATGCCGGTCGACTACGGACACTTCGGCTTCACCGCCGAACTCGACCTGTCGCCGCTGCTGCAGCAGGTGGACGCCGGTGACTGGCAGGTCGACGTCCGGGTGGACAGCGGCGATCGGAAGGTCACCGGCCCGTTCCGCAGCCGGGTGCGTACCGCCTCGGCAGCCCACCTCGCCGCGCAGACCGTCGACGGCGTCGCGCTGCTGCCGCGGTGGGACGCCGATCACGGCCTGATCATCGGCGCCACCCGTCCGGCGGCGCTGGAGCTGTCGACCAGCCTGGCCGGCCGCCGGCTGGTCACCGAGGTGGCGACCACCGGCGCCGGGATCGCCCACGCCACGCTGGTCTCGCCGCGCGGCCGGTTCGCGCTGGACGTCCGTCCGCTTTCTGGCGGACGGTTCGAGCTGAGCGGCGAACTGCCGCCCTGCCTGCCGGACGGGCCGACCAGCGTCCGCGAACCGGGGGAGCGGGAACCGGAGTCCTCGCCCGAGGTCGGCGGCGTGGTGCTGCCGGTGCTGAACCACCGGCTGGAGGTGACCGACCCGGCCGGGGCGGTGAGCCTGGTGCGTTCCAGCCTGGACGACCGCGACCCGGTCACCCAGCCGGCGCAGGGGCTGTACGCCTACGCCGGGCCGGACGCCGCCTGGACGCTGCGCGACACCCCGGCGATGCTGCTGATCGACGCCGTCGAGCTGGAGACCGAGGGACGGGTCGGGCTGCGGCTGACCGGCCGGGTGCTGGGCGACCTGACCGGCGCCCGGCTGATGCTCACCGGGCCGCGGATCGACATCGGCAGTGAGCTGAGCCTGGACGGCGAGCGGTTCTCCGCCTTCGTCCCGATGCTGGTGCGGGCCTGGGGCGGCCCCGAGCTCGCCCCGCAGTCCGGCCGCTACGTGGTCCGCGGCCAGACCGCCGACGGTGCCTGGTTCCGGGTCGGGGTCGCGCCCGGCGTGGTGGCCGGCACCCCGCGGCGGTTCCGCTGCGAGTGGTTCAAGCTGCGGATCGGCGTCGCCGCCGGCGGTCGGCTGGCCGTCCAGGTGGCCGCGCCGCTGGGCGACAAGGAGATCGGCGAGTACCAGCAGGCCGCGCTGAAACTGCAGTACCACGGGGCCACCCACGCCCCGATCGAGGCGATCTACTTCGAGACCTTCGGCGAGCGGGCGGCGACCTGCAACCCCTACGCGCTGGATCGGGAGATCGCCCGCCGGTTCCCCGAGATCCCGCGGTACTGGGGGGTGCTCGACCGCTCGGTGGCGGTGCCGGAAGGGGCGATCCCGGTGCTGAAGGGCACCAAGGCCTGGTGGGACGCCCGGTTCACCTGCCGCTACGTGATCATCAACGAGTGGATCCGGCAGAAGTTCAAGCACCAGCCCTTCCAGGTGGTGCTGCAGACCTGGCACGGCTCGATGTTCAAGCGGATCGGCGCTGACCGGCCCAACTTCACCAAGGACTCCCAGCTCTGGCTCGACATGGAGAAGAGCAAGTGGGACATCCTGCTCTCCCAGAACGAGCACTCCACCGCCATCCTGCGGTCGGCCTACGACTGGGACAAGCCGATCTGGACCGAGGGCTACCCGCGCAACGACATCCTGGTGACCGGCGACCGGGCGCCGATCCGCGAACTGCTCGGCATCCGTCCCGACCAGACCGCGATCCTCTACGCCCCGACCTGGCGGGACGACCACGAGGAGGTGCTGGTCGACTTCCTCGACCTGCCGGAGATGGCCCGGCTGCTGGGTGACGAGTACGTCATCCTGTTGCGCGGCCACTCCCGGACGCTGCGGGCCGGCGACAATGTCCGGGTGCCGGGCGTGATCGACGTCACCAGCTACCCGCACACCGCCGACATCTTCCTGGCCGCGGACGTGATGATCACCGACTACTCGTCGGTGATGTTCGACTTCTCGGTCACCGGCCGTCCGATGATCTTCTTCACCCCCGACCTGGACAAGTACCGGGACATGACCCGCGGGGTGTACTTCGACCTGGAGGAGCTGGCCCCGGGGCCGGTCGCCTTCACCCAGGCCGAGGTGATGACCGCGATCCGGAACCTGGCCGAGGACGTCCCGCGGTACGCCGAGCGCTATGCCGCCTGGCGGGAGCGGTTCAACGCCCACGACGACGGCCACGTCGCCGAGCGGGTGGTGGACCGGCTGTTCGCGTTGCCGAAGCGGGCCGCGGACGAGGCTCCGTCCGCCAGCGTGGCCGAGACCGCCAAGGGAGCGGTCCGGATCCACCGCCGCAGCTGAGCCCGCTCAGGGCAGCCAGACGGTGGCCTTGATCAGGTTGTGGTCGGACGGGATGATGCCGACGAACCGGTTGTTGGCATCCACGTTCACCACGGTCTCCCATTCCTGCACCCGCATCGGCGAGGTGAGGATGTAGTCGACGTAGACCCCGTTGACCTGGCTGGTGGTGCGCCGGGCGGTCCTGGCCCAGCCGTTGAAGCTGTAGTAGTTGGTGTTGATCCGGGTCTCCACGGTCGGCTTCACCGGCGCGCTGACCCCCTTGACGTTGCCCAGCGGATCGATCAGCCCGGCCTTGGTCAGCACGTCGTAGGGGGCGTTGGTCGGGTTGTCGGCCCGGCTGGACGCCAGGTCACCGGCCAGGATCACCGGCAGCTTGGCGGTGTTCTTGGCCGTGATGGCGGACATCACCTCGCGGGCCTGCTTGGCGCGCTGGTCGTGGTAGACGGTCTGCCCGGCGGTGTCGTTGTCAGGTTCCAGGTGGGTGTCGCCGAAGAAGAACCGCTCGCCGGTGGCGCGCTGCTCGAAGACCGCCCAGGCCAGGTAGCGGTTGTAGGAGTCGGGCAGAAGCTGGGAGAGCTTCACCGTCCCGGAGTCGATCCGCTTCAGCCGGTCGGTCCGGTAGATGATCTTGGTGCCGTTGGAGGCGCCCTGGTCGGCGTAGGCGCAGTCGGTCGGCGTGGTCGACTTCACGCAGTTGTTCCGCGCCGGGTTGGTCAGCGCCCAGGGGCTGCCGAGCAGGTCGACCAGATCCTCGAACTGGGACTTGTTCTGCTTGCTGCCGTCCGGCTTGATCAGCCAGGACTGCTGGGCCTCCTGCAGCGCGACCACATCCGGATCGGCGGTGGTGATGGTCTGGGCCACCAGGGTGCGCCGGGTGCTCCAGGGCTTCTCCTCGGCCAGCCCGGAACTGCAGTTGTGGCAGCGGACGTTGTAGCTGCTCACCACCAGCGGGGTCGGCACCGCCGGCAGCGTCACCTTCACGGTGCTGCCGTAGTCGGTGAGGAACTTCCCGTTGTTGTCCATCACCCGCACCTTGAACGAGTAGGCGGTGCGGGGGGTGAGTCCGGTCAGCGTGATCGAGCTGTCGGTGGTGGCGGCGTACTGCGAGGTGTTCCACGGGTCGACGTCGTACTTCACCCGGTAGCGCGGTGCCCCCGGGATCGGCGTCCAGCTGACCTTCACCGAGCTGGAGTTCAGCGTGGTCACCTTCAACCCGGTGGGCGCCGGGCCACCCGGGGCCAGGGTCGGCGGAGCGGTGCTGGGGGTGGGCGTCGGAGTCGGGCTGGGCGTCGGGGTGCTCGGCGTCGGGGTGGGCGTCGGTGATGGCGTGGGCGTCGGGGTCGGCGTCGTCGGGGCCGTGCCGGGGATCACCTCCGCCTTCGGCCCGTAGTCGGAGAGGAAGGAGCCGGACTTGCTCATCACCCGCACCTTCGCCCAGTAGCGGGTGCCCGGGGTGAGCTTCTGCAGGGTGATGGAGTTGGTGGTGGTGGTGGCGTACTGCGAGCTCTGCCACGGCTTGGTGTCGTACTTCACCCGGTAGGACGGGGCACCGGGGACCGCCGGCCAGCTCAGCGTGATGCTGGTGGCGGTGCGCTGGGTGATCTGCGGGGCGGCCGGAATCGCGGTGGACGCGGCGGTGCGGAACTTGATCGCTGGGCTGTACTGGCTGAGGTTCTTCGGCTTGGCGTCGATCACCCGCACCTTGGCGTAGTAGGTGGTGTTGGGTGCCAGCCCGGTCAGGGTGGTGCTGGTGCCGCTGATCCGGTGGTAGATCGGCTTCTTCATCGACGCCGAGGTGGAGAGCTGGATGCGGTACCGCTTGGTGCTGCCGCGGGTCTGCCAGCTCAGCGTCGCCGTGCTGGCGGTCAGGCTGCCGGCGGTCAGACCGGCCGGCGAGAGCAGGCTGTAGCTGCCCTTGGAGCGGGTCTTGATCTTGATCGACTTGGAGTAGCTGGTGAGATTGCCGCCCTTCGAGTTCAGCGCCCGCACCCTGATCCAATAGGTGGTCTTCGCCTTCAGCCCGGTCAGTTCGGCGGAGGTGGCGGTGACGGTCTTGGTCTTGGCCTTGCTGAACTTGGAATTGGTGGCATAGCTCACCCGGTACTTGGCGGCCGACTTCACCGGCTTCCAGGTCAGCGCCAGCGAGGTGTTGGCGGTCGACACCTGCGCCACCCCGGCCGGTGGCTTCGGAGCGGCGGCCTCCGCGGTACTGGCGGTGAGCAGGGACGCGCCCAGCAGCCAGACGGTCAGGAGTGCGATCGTCCGCAGCCAGGCACCCACCCGGTGCTGGTGTGACATGGGGGACTCCTGAGTCGGAAGGGGCAACTTCCGGCGACGCTAGCAAGCATCCTGAGGAACCTCTGAGTTGCATTGATGTAACTCTCAAGCATCCCTCAAGGCCCCGCCGCCGCCTGGTGGTGGCGGGGCCTTCACTCAGCGGTTCTTCTCCGAGCGGGCGTACAGGAAGGTCCCCACCACCAGGCACAGCGCGGTCAGCACACCGATGGCCAGCAGGCTGACCATCGGGTTGAACAGCACCACCGAATCGACGTCCGGGCTGCCGGCGAATACCACCGCGCGGCCCAGATCGACGCAGTAGGTCATCGGCAGGATGCGGCTCAGCACGAACAGCACACCGGACGAGTTCCCGATCGGAATGATCACCCCGGAGAGAAACATCTGCGGCATGGTGATCAGCATCACCGCCAGGTTCGCCAGTTTGTTGCTCTTGATCACCCCCATCACGATCATGGCCAGCGCCCCACCGGACAGGCACATCAACGGGGCCAGGGCCAACAGTGCGAGCAACTGCCAGGGCGCCAGGGTGATACCCATCACCAGCCCGACCGCGAGCACGCCCAGGCAGGACACGATCGCCATGAAGGACGACCCGACGATCTTGCCGATCACGATCGAATACCGCGACACCGGTGAGACCAGCAGTTCGGCGGAATAGTTGTCGTCGCTGTCGTCCACCAGGGTGACCATGCCCATCGTGGTCATCATGAACAGCATGTTGATCAGCATCCCGACCAGCATGAACTCGCCGAAGTCGAAGCCCAGCCCGCCAGCCATGTTCTGCATCAGATTGCCGCCGATCATGCCCATCATCAACAGGGGCATCGCCAGGCTGAGAACCAGCGTGGCGGGGCTCTTCAGGGTGATCGTGATGTCGCGGGCAGCGACCGCCACCATCGCGTTGAGCTCGCGCGACACCCGGGAGGTCGCGGGACGCACCGAGCCTGCGGTCAGGCTGACGGTGCTCATGCTGCGAACCCCCGTCCGAGCTCCAGGGCGGCCAGGTGGTCGGCGCCGTCGCGGCGCAGGAAGTCGACGTAGGCGTCCTCCAGGGTGTCGGCGCCGAGGCTGCGCTTCATCTGCTCGGGCGGGCAGCAGAGCGCGATCTCCCCGCGGTTGATCAGGCAGACCGTGTCGGCCGACTCAGCCTCGTCGATGTAGTGGGTGGTGAGGAAGACGGTGGTCCCCCATTCCCGCCGGACGCGGTCGAGATACTCCCACAGGTCGTGCCGGGCGACGGCGTCCAGGCCCTGGGTGGGCTCGTCCAGGAACAGAACGTGGGGGGTGTGCATCAACGAGCGGACCACCTCGAACTTGCGGGCCATCCCGCCGGACAGCTTGCCGACCTTGGTGAACAGCGAGTCGCGCATGCCCACCACGTCGGACAACTGCTCCACCCGGTCGCGGTAGTCGCTGGGCATCATCCGGAAGGTCGGACGATAGCCGTACAGCCCGTAGAGGCAGGCGTGGATCCGGATGTTCTCCTCGGCGGTCAGGGACTTGTCCAGGCTGGGACGCTGCGCGATGACGCCGATGTGCTCCCGCACCTGGCGGTCCTGCGCATCGATGTCGAAGCCGGCGATCCGGACCGTCCCCGAGGTCTTGGAAAGGGTGGTGGTGAGGATCGAGATGGTGGTGGTCTTGCCTGCCCCGTTCGGCCCGAGGAAGGCGAAGAACTCGCCCTCAACCACGTTGAAGCTCACTCCACGAACGGATGGCTCCCTGGTCTTCTTGTACTGCTTCACGAGGTCGTTGACCTCGATGACTGCGGTCATGCTGGTTGTCTCCCTGATTCGTGACGCTGCCCTTCGGCCGCGTTCCGAACCAGCTTCGGAGCCCCTTGTCAACGCACTGTCAACGCCACGTCAACGCCTCGTAAACTGCGCTCCTCACCGGAGTTGGACGGTGAAGGTAGTGCCCTGGCCGGGCGTGCTGGCGACGGTGATCCGGCCGGCGTGCAGGTCGACGATCCGTTTGGCCAGGGCCAAGCCCAGGCCATTGCCACCGATGCCACGGGCCTTGTCGACGCGATAGAACCGCTCGAAGACGTGCGGTAGATCCACCGACGCGATCCCGACCCCGGTGTCGGTCACCTCGACGATCCCCGCGGAATCCTGCGCCCGGACGGTCACCCGGATCCGGCCTCCGGACGGGGTGAACTTCACCGCATTCTGGACGAGGTTCGTCCACACCTGGCGCAACAGGTCGGCATCGGCCTCCACCGTGACCGCGATGGCGTCGAGTTGCACCGTCAGTTCCCTCTCCGACCACTGCGGCTCCAGGGCGAGGATGACATCGCGCAGTTGCTCGTCCAGCCGGATGCGCGTCCGGTTCAGTACGGTGTCGTCCAGCGCGGAGAGCCGCAGCAGATTGTCGCTCAGCCCGCTGAGCCGCCGGCATTCCGCGCTGATGATGTCCAGATAGTGCTGCCGGGTCGGCTCGTCCAGCCCGGGATCGCGCAGCAGGCCGGTGAAGCCGCCGATCGAGGTGAGCGGCGACTGAATCTCATGGGAGACGTTCGAGACGAAATCCTGCCGCTGCTGCTCCAGCGTGCCGAGGTCCCGGGCCATCTTGTTGACGCTCTCCACCACCTCGGCGTACGGTCCGCGGCCGTCGCTGGTGATGTGGACGTCGAAATCCCCCTGCGCGATCCGGTCCAGTGCTGCGAGGGTGTCGGCGAACATGGCCCGGCCGCCATCGAGATCCCGGCCCAGCAGCCGGCTGACGACAGTGAGGACGATCCCGGCGGTGAGGGCGGCCAGGACGACCGCGAGCAGGTACTCGACCAGCGGATCGGGCTCGCCGATGAGCCGGAACAGTGCCTTCGCCTCGAACCAGCCGGCGGTCAGTGCCACGAAGATGGACGCGAGCGCGAGGACGGTGCGCCCGGCGGCACCCCCCAGGCTGCGGGTTCTGCCGGGCTCGGGCTGGGTCATCCCAGATCCTCCAGCCGGTAGCCCAGGCCACGGACGGTGACGATCTGGAAGCCCGATTCCGACCCGAACCGGTCCCGCAGCCGGTTGATGTGGACGTCGAGCGTCCGCTCGTTGCCGTCGAAGTCGAAACCCCACACCTCGTCGATGATCTGTCGGCGGCTGAGCGTGCGGGGTTTGTGAGAGGCGAGCAGGAAGAGCAGATCGAACTCCTTCAGCGGCAGGTCGAGGTGGGTAGTGCCGATGGCCGCCACATGGCTGGTGGCATCGAGTTCGACCACCCCGGCGTGCGCCACCTGCTCGACCACTTTGCGGTAGCGGCGTAGCAGCGCCTTCACCCGCATCACCAACTCGGCACCCTCGAAGGGCTTCACCAGGTAGTCGTCGGCGCCGGCCTCGAAGGCTCTGGCCTTGTCACCGAGCTGTCCCTTCGCGGTCAGCATCAACAAGGGGAGTTCCGGGTAGTACCGCCGGGTCGCCTGGGTGAATCCGATCCCGTCCAGCTCGGGCATCATCGCGTCCACCACGCACAGGTCGATCGGCGCCTGACTCAACATCCGTAGAGCTTCGCGGCCGTCACCGGCGCTGAGGGTGTGGAAGCCGGCGCCGCGCAGCAGCGCCTCGACCAACTCCCGGATGTGCGGGTCGTCGTCGATCACCAGCAGCGCGCCCATCGTCCCCTCCCTCGAGGACGAGGCTACGCCGGCCCGGGTAAACGCGATGTGAACCGCAGCGGCGGCTGGGTCAGGGGAGCCAGACCGTGGCGCGGATCATGTTGTGATCGGACGGGATCACGCCCTTCCAGCGTCCGGCGGAATCCAGCTTGACCACGGTCTCGTACTCGCTGACCCGCATCGGGGTGACGAAGATGTAGTCGGGGTTGGAGCCGGTCAGCTGGCCGGGGAAGTTGCGCGCCTTGCGCTGGTACATGTTGTAGCTGGCGTAGGAGGTGTTGATCCGCTTCTCCACGAACGCGCCCGGCGCGGTGCCGCGGGTCCGGTAGCCATTACCCAGCGGATCGAGGTAGCCGGCCTTCTCCATGATGTCGTAGGGGCCGTTGGAGGGCTTCTCCCACTTGGTGGAGTTGTAGTCGCCGACCGCGATCACCGGCAGGTCGTCGGGGTTGTTCCGCCGGATGATGTCGACCACCGCGTTCGCCTGCCGGCGCCGGGTGTTCCAGTTCTTCCGGGAGCCCTTCTTGTCATTGGTCGGCTCGAAGTGGGTGCTGAGGAAGAAGAACCGCTCCCCGGTCTGCTTCTGCTCGAAGATCGCCCAGGTCGCTGCCCGGCGGGACTTCCCCTTCGGCAGGAAGGCGGAGCCCTTCTCGATCACCTCGACCCGGTCGGAGTTGTAGATGATCCGGACCGCCAGCGAGGCGCCCCGGTTGGCGTCGGTGATCCGGTACGGATCGCCCAGCCGGTTCAGCAGATCCATGTACTGCGAGCCGCCGCCGGCGATCCGGCCCTGCGAGGCCTCCTGCACCCCCAGCACGTCGGGATCCTGATCCCGGATGGTCTCCACCACGGCGGCGCGGCGCTTGGCCCAGGAGGCCTTGCCCTTCGAGCAGTTGGCGCACAGCACGTTGTAGCTGGCCACCCGCAGCGGAAGCTGGTCGGGGGTGGTGACCTCGACGATCGCCGACCAGTCGCTGAGCGGCTGCTCCTGCTCGTCCAGCGCGCGGGCCCGGATGTAGTAGGTGGTGCCCCGTTCGAGTTCGGTCAGGCGGTGCTTGGCCTTGGTGGCGGTGACCGCGGTGGCGTCGTTCATCGTCGTGTCGGTGCTGTACTCGACCTGATAACCGGCCGCCACGGCGATCTTCGGCCAGCTGGCGACCACCGAACTGGTGGTGTCGGCCTCGGCCTGCAGCGCCGGCGGGGCGGCGGGGTAGGGCGAGGGTTCGGTGGTGAACCCGACCGAGGAGCTCGGCTCGCCGGTCGTCCCCTGGTGCAGCGCCCTGACCCGGACGAAGTAGGTGGTGGCCGGTTCGAGGTCGTCGACCACGGCGATGGTGGCCGCGGCGGTGACCTGCCGGGGGTGGGCGAAGCTGAACTCCCGCGAGATCTCCACCAGCCAGCTGTCGGCGGCCGGGCTGGTCCAGCTGACCACGGCCAGATCGGAGCGCGGTCCGACCTTGAGCTGAGCGGGGACGGGCGGGACGGGTTCGTCGGCGAGCGCGGACGGCTGCCCCAGCGGCAGCAACAGGGTGAGCATGGCAAACACCGCGATCAGACGATGCATCCATCGCCGGCGGCCTGCCACCACGCTCGACTCCGTCCACCAGAACGTGTTCCGGCGACCACGCCGGACCCGAGAAATCTACCATGTCTGAGAGCATCCTGAGAGGGCGATCCAGGGTTGCTCAGGAGGCTCTTCGGAGCGTGCGAAAATGGCATCCATGTTGTCTTTGCCCGCCGTGTTGAGTGCCCGTGTCGAAGCCGTCGCCGGGGCCGATCCGGAACTGCGTCCGGCCACCCGTCCCCAGTTCGGGCACTACCAGAGCAATGTCGCGCTCCGGCTGGCCAAGACCGAGGGGAAGCCGCCGCGGGAGGTGGCCGCCCGGCTGGTCGAGCAGATCGATCTGGCCGACCTCTGCGAACCGCTGGAGATCGCCGGGCCCGGCTTCATCAACTTCCGGATCCGGGCCGACGTGCTGGCCCGGGTGGCCGACGACGTGCGGAACGATCCGCGCAGCGGGATCAACCTTGCCGAGCAGCCCCAGCGGGTGGTGATCGACTACTCCTCGCCCAATGCCGCCAAGCAGATGCACGTCGGCCACCTGCGCTCGACGATCATCGGCGACTGCTTCACCCGGGTGCTGCGCGCCACCGGCCACACCGTGATCCCGCAGAACCACATCGGCGACTGGGGACGCCAGTTCGGCATGATGGTCGAGCAGTTGATCGACGAGGGCGCGGACGCGGCCAGCCTGGACCTGCCCGGCGCCGAGGCGCTGTACCAGCGCGCCAACGCCCACCTGAACGAGTCGGAGGAGTTCGCTGCCCGGGCGCGGGACCGGGTGGTGGCGCTGCAGGCCGGCGATCCGGAGACCCACCGGATCTGGCGGCAGATCATCGACATCTCGCTGGCCGGCTTCAACGCCACCTACCAGCGGATGAACGTGCTGCTCACCGATGAGGACGTGGCGGGGGAGTCGATCTACAACGACGACCTGCCGGTGGTCGCCGCCGACCTGGCCGATCGCGGCATCGCGGTGGTGGACGACGGCGCGCTGGTGGTCTTCGTGGACGGCTTCCCGGCCCCGGCCATGATCCGGAACTCCCAAGGCGGCTACGGCTACGACTGCACCGACCTGGCCGCCGTCCGGCATCGGGTGGGCGACCTGGGCGCCAACCGGCTGATCTACGTGGTGGGGACGCCGCAGCAGTTCCACTTCGACCTGATCTTCGCGGTCTCCCGCAAGGCCGGCTACCTGCCGGCCGAGGTGTCGGCGGAGTTCGTCGGCTTCGGCCAGGTGCTGGGCGCGGACGGCAAGAAGTTCTCCACCCGGGAGGGCACCGCGGTCACCCTGAACTCGCTGCTGGACGCCGCCGAGGAGCAGGCCGCCCCGGCGATCGCGCTGGCTGCGATCAAGTACGCCGACCTCTCCTCGGGGTTGCAGAAGGACTACGCCTTCGACGTCGAGCGGATGGTGGCCACCACCGGCGACACCGGGCCCTACCTGCAGTACGCCCACGCCCGGGCCACCCAGATCCTGCGCAAGGCCGAGGCTGAGGGGTATGCCGCCGGCCCGATCTCGGTGCTGACCGAGCCGGAGGAGCAGACCCTGGCGCTGCTGCTCTCCCGGTTCGGCGAGGTGGTCGACTCCGTCGCCGCACTGCTGCAGCCCCACCGGCTGTGCGGCTACCTGTACGAACTGGCCGGCGCGCTCAGCGTCTTCTACGAGCGGTGCCCGGTGCTGAAGAGCGAGGGCGAGGTGCGGGCCTCCCGGCTGGGGCTGTGCCTGGCCACCAGGCAGGTGATCGCCAGCGGCCTCGACCTGCTCGGTATCGAGGCTCCCGACCGGATGTGAGCCCGGCTCAGCCCAGCAGGTCCGTCCGTCCGGCGGCGTCGGCGGCCAGCCAGGCGGCGCCGATGATGCCGGCCCGGTTGCGCAGTTCGGCCGGGATGATCGGCGCCTTCAGCGTCAGCTGGGGCAGGAACTTCTCCGAGTCCTTGGAGATGCCGCCGCCGACCACGAACAGGTCGGGGGAGAACAGCCGCTCCAGGGTCTCGTAGTAGCGCTGCAGCCGGGGGACGTACTCGGCGTACTTCAGCCCGAGCCGGGTCTTGGCCGAGGCGGCAGCCTGGGTCTCGGCGTCGTGGCCGTCGATCTCGATGTGCCCCAACTCGGTGTTGGGCACCAGCACGCCGCGGTAGATCAGCGCGGTGCCGATCCCGGTGCCCAGCGTGGTGACCATCACCAGGCCGTCATTGTCCTTGGCGGCGCCGTACTTCACCTCGGCGATGCCGGCGGCGTCGGCATCGTTCACCACGTGGACCGGACGTCCCAGCTGCTGGGAGAAGATCTGCTCGGCGGCAGCGTCGATCCACGACTTGTCGATGTTGGCCGCCGACCGGGTGATGCCGTGGGTGACCACCGCCGGAATCGTGACGCCGATCGGGGCGTCGCCGATCTCGTCGGCGAAGTGCTCGGCGATCTGGGCGACCACCTCGGCCACCGCCTGGGGAGTCGACGGCGTCGGCGTCGGGATCCGAAGCCGGTCGGTGGCGAAATCGCCCTTGCTCAGGTCGACCGGGGCACCCTTGATACCCGAGCCGCCGATGTCGATGCCGAGAACCGCTGTGTTGCTCATGGCGTAAACCTAACCCAGCCGGCGGACGAAGGGGAGTTCTTCGGTCGCCGGAGGTGACCGATCCCCTGGTCAGTAGGGGTTCGGGGACGCCGGATCGCTGGCTGCCGGCGGCGGATCCGAGACATCGTGCGCGGGCTTGTGGTGCAGGTGGGCCTGGAGGGCGGCGAGCTGCTCCCGCAGGCGCGCCGCGTCCACCCCCTTGGCGCGGGTGGCCAGTTGCAGGCCCGCGGTGTGGACGGCCACGTCGGCGATCCCGAGCCGGCGCGAGACCGGCCCCTGGTGCAGCGCCACCGACTGCGCCCGGGTGTGCGGCACGATCTGCCAGCGACGGACCAGCCAGCCGTGCTGGGAGACGAAGAACCGGTCGTCGAAGCCCCAGCGCAGAAACGGAGCCGACAGCGGGTGCGGCCAGCGGGCGGCTCGGGGTGCCGAGGTCAGGGCGACCAGCCGGTAGTCGCCGGACGGCCAGAGCGCGCCCAGCGCGATCGCGACCTGCTCGGCGGTGCCGGCCGGCAGCATGATCGTGCTGGTGCCGCGGGCGTCCTCGTCGTTGCTCAGCGGTCCCCAGCCGACCACGGCCAGGTCGATCCGGTAGAAGCCCAGCCGGCGCCAGAGCAGCGACTGGCTGATCTGGACCGCCTGCACCCGCCGCGGCGGCAGCGACTGGCTGGTGAGGCTGGTCAGGCCGCGGCTGATCCGCAGGCCCGCCGGACGGCGGGAGAGGGTGTAGTTGAACTGGCCGGTGACCCGCTGCGCGATGAAGCCGACCAGCGCGCTGCCGAGCGGGATCAGGACGCCGAGGATGCCCCAGCCCAGGTCGAAGTAGATCGCGGCCAGCAGCGCGGCGACGCCACCGAGCAGGATGCCGAAGAACTCGTGCGAGGTCACCGCGGCCAGCAGCAGGGTGGCCGGCGGAACCTGCACCAGCACCTCGTCGGAGTCGCTCAGGTCGCTGAGCCGGGCGTCGATGGTCAGCTCGGTCGGGCTGCTGGCCGCCGCGTCCCGATGTCCCCGGGCCCGGGCGAGCAGGTAGTCCCGCAGCTCGTAGGCGCGACGCAGGCTGAGGTAGCGCAGCACTGCCGACTCCCCGCCGCCGATGTCGATCCGCAGTTCGGCCAGCTGGAACAGCCGCGCGGCGAACGGCTGGACGACGTCGATCGCCTGTACCCGTTCGAAGGCGATCCGCTGCGAGGTGCGGACCAGGACGCCGGTGTCGATCCGCAACTCCTCGGCGTCCACCACGAACCGGGTGAACCGCCAGGAGAGGAAGCCGGCCACCACCGCGATCACCGCCACCGCCCCGACCCCGGCGAACAGCAACTCCAGCGGCGGCAGCCCGCCGTCGTCGCTGCCGTCCGGGATCAGCTCGCGGCCCACCCCGAACACGATGGCCAGCAGCACGATCCAGCCCCGCACCAGCGGGGTGAGCGGGTGCGGCCGCTCGGTGAGCTTCTCGGCCGGACCGGGCTCGGCCCCGGCGCGACCGCATCGGGGTCGAAGGGGCGGTGCCTGGGGTTCGGACGCCGGGTACGGCGGCTGGCTGGTCGCCGGCCACGCCGGGGGCTGCGCCGCCGGGACGTGGGTCGCGGTCGCCTCTGGTGGGACGGGTTGGGCCGGCGGCGTCCACCAGCCGGGCGGAGGCTGGAAGGACGGCCCGGGGCGGGGCTCGGGGGTCGGTTCGCTCACAGTGGCAACGCCTGGGCTTCGCCGGCCTCGATCAGCCGGTCGCGCAGCGCGGTGGCGACCGCAGCCTCCAGCCCGGGGATGGTCGCGCTGGTCTCGATGCTGGCGGTGACCAGGGAGACCCGGGAGAGTCCCCACAGTCGTTCCAGCGGCCCGGAGCGCACCTGCACCGACTGCATCCGGCTGTACGGGATGGCGACCAGTTGCCGGCTCCACAACCCCGAGGTGATCAGCAGATCGGCTTCCCGCTCGGCGTAGCCGAAGGCCCGCGCCCAGCGCCAGGCGCGGATCGTCATCCAGCCCAGCCAGACCAGCCCGACGCCGGTCACCGTCCACGGCACCCAACCCAGCCAGCCGGGCAGGAAGAGCCAGCCGGCGACCACCGCCGGGACCAGCACCACCAACGACCCCACCGCGGTGGCGAGGGCGCGCGCGGGTGCGGCCCGCGGGGCCAGGCGCTGCCAGGTGCCGTCCGGTGGCTGGAAGAGCGAGTCCATGCCGACCAGCCTACGGTCCCGGTGACGGGCCGGCGATGTTGTCGCCTGCGCGCGGCACCGGCCTCGGCCGCGGCCACGCGACGGCGCTCGTCCGCCTGATCAGGAACGGGCCGAAGATCGACGTCAGGCACGTCGGATCAAGGGGTGCCCCCGGCCCGCCGTCAAGGTCGACTGGGACGCTGCTGCCGGGCAGCGTTGCCCGGTGTTGGGGAGGAACTCATGAGGGCCAGCCACTTTCTGCCACATAGCCGCTCTGGCTGCCCTATCTGTCGGCCAGCACGACTATGTGGCAGAAAGTGGCGGCAGCGGGCGGACCGTCACCCGGCCGAGGCACTGGCCCCCAGCGCTGCCTCAGTTCTTTCCGCGCTTCTTCTGCTTGGGGTTGCGGACCTCGATGCCACCGAAGATCGCCGCGCCCTTCAGGATGACCAGCGGTGCGCCGGGCTGGGGCGGCGACACCTTCACGTCCGTGCCGCCGAAGATGCCCACCACCTGGCTGCGCACCTCGACGCCTTCGGGCACCTTCAGGGTGAGGCCGCCGAACATGCAGAAGCCGTTGACGGTCACGGTCTGGGATTCGAACACGGCTTCCGAGGTGTCCAGCTCGGCGCCGCCGAACATCGCCAGCACCGAGGTGTGACGGCGCACCCGCCAGTGGCCCGCCCGGGAACTGCCGGAGAAGATCGCCACGACCTGATCGGCGTCCTCGCTGGCATTGACGGTGTCCACCTGGGCAGTGGAGGGCCGGGAGAGCGGCGCCGGCCGCGCCACCGGACCGTCGAGGTTGACCAGGTCGCGGGTGAGCGGCACCAGGTCGTCGAAGGTCTCGGCGAACTGGGCCAGGCCGATCCGGCGATCCCGCTCGTCCGCGGACAGCAGGCCCTCGTTGGTGGCCTCGACCAGCAGGGTGACGACGTGCTGGCGGTCGGCTTCGCTGGCGGGGATGTCGCCGCCGACCGCGGGGCCGACGTCGGTGGGTTCGTAGGGTGATTCGTTCACGCCTCGACGCTACGCGGCTGCGGGCGGTGCCGGCCACCGGTTCACCGAGGGTCCCGGGACGGTTCGGGGTGATCCCCGACCGCCGGGCTGCGCTGGGGCTCGGTGTCTGCCCCAGCTTCGTGGGGCCACCTTCGTCCTCGCTCCGATCGAGAGCAAGCTCTCGTCGTCCCTCGTCCTCGGTGTGCGAGGGGGCGGGAGTCCGGCTAAACTGCCTAGGCAGCACCTTCGGGGGCTGATGCGGATGTAGTTCAATGGCAGAACAGCAGCTTCCCAAGCTGCTAGTGCGGGTTCGATTCCCGTCATCCGCTCTGTAGTCGGAGATCGACTCGTTCGGCGCTTCCGCCAGGTAACCATCAGGTCTCCATCCGCCGTTCGTCGCCGCTGCTCCCAACGGACCAGGGCATCCAGAAGTTGGTCACCGAGTTCATCAAACCGGTTCTGGTCGACTCGGTTGCCCGGTGCCGGCGTCCATCAGCCCGCTCCGCCCGCTCGGTTCCCAGTGAACTTCGCCGTCCAGCTGCGTCTATAGACAAAATGATTTTGTACAGGATACTATCTGGGTGAGTCACGGTTGCGTGGCTACCGAACCTTCCCGGGACGGCCCAGGGCCGTCCCTCTTCTCAAGGACGAGGAGTCCCTATGCGTGTACAGCTGCACTTCCGGCCCCTGGTCGTAGCCGTCGCTTTGTCAGTGCTCGCGCTGGGTGCGGGCTGTAGCACTGGTGGGGGCGCGGCTCCCAGCACGGACGGCAACGCGTCCGCGCCGGCTCCTTCCGGGGTGACGCTGACCCTGTGGCACAGCAGTGCCGATACCCAAGCCCTGCTCGATCTCTACACCGCCTACGAGAAGGCGTCCGGCAACACCATCGAGTTGGTCGACATCCCCAATGACACCTACACCACCGCTGTGCAGACCAAGTGGGCCACCGGTGATCGGCCCGACCTTCTCGAGTATCACCCGACCGCGCAGGACATGGCTCAGCTCAACATGGCGGAGAACATGATCGCTCTGGCTGATCGGCCGTTCGTCGCTGCCGCCGGTGAGCTGGCCAAGAGCGTTGGCCAGTTGGACGGCACGGTCTACGGCGCGGTCCTGGGGCCGTTGCAGACCATCGGGCTCTACTACAACAAGACGGCCTTGACCAAGGCGGGTGTCACCGCTCCCACCAACTACGACGAGTTGCTCACCCAGTGCCCGGCTCTGACCAAGGCCGGCGTCACCCCGCTGTTCATCGGCGGTGGCTCCGAGTTCCCGGTCATGATGGTCAACGGGTTCACCTATATGGCCGACTTCAACGCGGCCGACGTCTACGGCCTGGGAGTCAAGGACGGAAGCATCAAGGTCAGCGACGAGGACAGTCCGATCACCGCTGGTCTTCAGATGCTGACCGATGCCCGGGACAGCGGCTGCCTCAACAAGGACGCCACCACAGCCACCTTCCAGGACGCCATCGCCGCGGTGACCGCCGGTACCGCGGCGATGACCGTGTTGCCGTCCGACTTCATCCAGCAGTTCTACGACGGCGGGGCGACCGACGACACGATCGGGTTCGGGGCCATCTCGGCCCACGCCGGCACCCCGACCTACTCGGCGAGCCTGACCGGCACCTTCTTCGTGCCCAAGACCGGCGATGACACCAAGCAGGCCGCCGCGCTCGACTTCATCGACTGGGTCACCTCGGAGGGCTACCAGGGGTATGTGGACGCCGGCCAGTTCGCGCCCACCTTGTCCACCGCCACGGCCCCCGAACTGAAGGGCCTTTTCGCCGACATGAACGCGATGCTGTCAGACCAGAACAAGACGATCGGGTTCAACTCCTCAATCCCCGGGTTCGGCAACTTCGGCGGCGTCTCCGCCCGGGTTCTCGCCGGGCAGTCGACCCCCCAGCAGGGTGCCGAGGAGTTCCAGACCTTCATCGATCAGGCCCGTGCCGCCCAGCAGTAAGCCTCACCTACCCTCATGACAGTCAGTCAACAAGCCGCCCTCGGGCGGGATGAGCAGAACCGCTCGTCCCGCCCCGGCGGCCACCATTCCCGCCCGTCGTACCTACCGACTGTGGTTCGCGCTGCCGTCCATGGTGTTGATTGCGGTCTTCTTCGCGTTACCGTTCCTCGCCAACGCGGTGCTGAGCTTCACGCGCTGGACGGGGTACTCCAGTGCGATCAGCTTCAACGGCTTCGACAACTTCTCGTCGCTGTTCTCATTGGGCATCCTGGGCCACGCCACCCTGGTCACCGTGGGCTTCGCGCTCACCACCATGTTGGGCCAGAACCTGGCGGGGCTGGCCCTGGCCAAGGCCCTGCAGCGCAGCAGTCGGGGCAATGGCTTCTTCCGTTCGGTCTTTTTCATCCCGGTGCTGATCTCACCGCTCGCCGCGGGGTACATCTGGGGCGCGGTGCTGTCCGCCGACGGACCGATCAACCAGTTCCTCTCCTGGCTCACCCAGTCCGAGTTCAGCTACGTCTGGCTGGGCGACAGTCGGACCGCCCTGATCATGGTCGGGCTGATCGACGCCTGGAAGTGGAGCGGACTGGTCACGCTGGTCTATATCGGTGGCCTGAACACCATCGATCGCTCGGTGATGGAGGCGTCCGTGATCGACGGCGCCGGGTTCTGGCGCCGGTTCTTCGCCATCGAGTTCCCGCTGCTCGCGCCCGCGTTCACCTTCAACATCGTGCTGACCCTGGTCGGGTCGTTCAACGCCCTCGACGTTGTCTTCGCGACCACCAAGGGTGGACCTGGGAACGCCACCGCACTGCTCACGTGGCGGTCTACAACCAGTTCGGCCAGGGTCTCTATGGCACCTCCAGCGCGCTGAGTTTCATGATCGCGTTGTTGGTGATCGTCTCGGCCGTTCCGCTGATGTGGTCGCTGCGCAAAGAGCGCCACGAAATGGGCCGCCACCCCCGAGGGCCACCCGTGCTGGAGACCTTCCGCCACCGCGCAGGCGTTGCGGACAGCCTTGGCGCTGCTCACCCACGAGCAGCAGGCCGTCCTGGCCGGCATCTCGGCGCTTCGGCACCTCGGACAGGCTCGAAACGAGAGTCCGAGTATAGTAGCCCAGGCAACGGTGACCGGGCGCTGGTCGAGAGCCAGGGCCAGATCAAGAACAAGGGGAGGTCTCTCTGGGCTTGCCACCAGCTCCGGGCCAGCGCAACCGTCCTGAGGTCGGGCCGCCCGGCGTGTTCGGCTTCCTGGCGACCCCTGACCTCTCGGCCGAGTCGGGCAACGGGTCGGGCAACTACGGGCTACTGACTGCTCGCCGGGCTGAGCTGGGTCCAGCGCAACATCGCCGCCTTCGGTGGGGATCCCGGTCAGGTCACGGTGTCCGGCCAGTCCGCGGGTGGTGCCATCGCTCGATCCTGGCGCTGTCGCCGCTGGCCCGGGGGCTGGCGCACCAGGTGTTGGTGCAGAGCGCGCTGCTGTACCCGCGCGATCCGGAGATCGCCCCCCATGCGCCTTCGCACCGATGGCTCGCGGAGGCGGAGGCTGACGGGGTTGGCTATGCAGTCGCCCGCGGCGCCAGCACGGTCGCGCAGTTGCGGGCGCTGCCGCCCGAGGCACTGCTGGCCGGAAGCGACCAGGACGATCCGCGGGTGCCCGGCGACCCGGGTCCGCCCCTCTTCCGTCCCGTCGTCGGTGATCGGATGCTCCCGTTGTCCTACTGGGACGCACTGACCTCGGGCAGCGGCAACGACGTGGCCGTGATCGGCGGGAACACCAGCGACGAGTCCGGCGTGCTGGTTGACGCCACCATCACCCTGGAGGACTACCAGTCCTATGCCCGCAGGAAGTTCGGAGAGTTGGCCGGCGAGTTCCTGACCCTGTTCCCGGCCGACGCCGACTCAGCTACCGCCGCGTACAACGACGCCCTTCGCACCGGGATGCGGGTCTCGTCCTTCCTGTGGGCGCAGCAGTGGCGTCGGCACGCCTCTCGTCCCATCCGGACCTATGTCTGGACCCACCAGCCGCCCGTCGACCACGGCGCGACCAGCGCGGCGTACCACGGATCCGAGATCGACTACTTCCTCGGCAACCTCGGTTCCGGACGCCACCGGTACACCGCCGCCGACCGGACCATCGCCGGCACCATGATGGGATACCTGGCGCGGTACGTGGCCGCGGGGGATCCCAACGGGCCGGGTGCGCCCGACTGGGCCGCCACCACGGACGCGCCCGAGGTGATGGAACTCGGTCAGCGATGCGGGATGCGACCGTTGACCTCCCCGGAGCGGCTCGACTTCTTCGCCCGCTACTTCGCCGCCAGCCCAGCCTGGTGAGCACACCACAACGCCGCCTATCCACTGAGCTACGACCGCAAGGAGGCCACATGACGCTGCGCGCTGGCGCGGGACGAGCCGAGGTGACGCTGTCTCCGGCCGGGCTGCCGCTCAATGGGTTCGGCACCGTCCACGACCCCCTGCAGGTTCGCGCCCTTGTCCTGGCGGACGACCAGACCAGGGCAGTACTGGTGCTGGCCGACTTCACCTCGTTGCCCACCGAACTGATCTCGGAGACGAAGCTGATCGCCAGCCAGCCCCCGTACGCCCGCGCAGGCGCCGCCGGTCTCGGCCGGTGCCTGGTCGGGGTCAACCGTGACCTCGAGACGACAGCCGGGTGGTGGCTGGGCGCCAACGATGACGGCGTCCGGGATCCCGAGGTGCCACTGCTGGTCCTGGAGGGCCTGGACGGAGCCAGGATCGCCATGGTCGCGACCGTCGCCGTGCAGTCGTCGGTCACCAGCCAGTCGGTCGGATCGGACGGTCACCGGGCCGTCTCCGGGGACCTTGCCGGTGCTGCCGCGCGCTACCTGGAGGAACGGGACGCTGGCTGCGTGGCCCTGGTACTGACCGGGGCGGCGGGTGACCAGGCGCCGATCTGCACCGTGGTCCGCCGCGTCCAGACACCTGATGGCGGCTGGAGCACCCGTGACGCCCACGAGGCCGGCTTCCTGCTGGTGGAACTTCTGGGCGAGCGCCTCGGCGCCGCGCTGTGGTCGGCGGCAACGACGGCCCGGCAGGTTCTGGGCGTCCCCCTGACGGTGCGGCGCCACGGCGTCGCCCTCGACGCGCAGGTGATCCCCGGGGACATCGGCGCTATCCGGCCGACGCGGCACTACCAGTTCGTTCCGGACGGCACCGTCGACGCCCACTGGGTCACGTTGCAGCTCGGCGAGGCGGGCTGGTCGGCGTTCAGCCGAACTGTCGGCCGCCACCGGCATTGCGCTGCGCGCCGCCTCGCCCCATCCACACACGCTGATCGCGACGCTGGTGGACGGCGGCGCCAAGTACATGCCGGAGGAATCGGCCTACGACCGGATCACCTACGAAGCGATGAACTCCCGGTAGCCCGCGGTCGGCCGAACGGTTCGCGAGCTCGATCCTGGACCGTCGGCGGTTCCTGATCGGGTGCGACCGGACAACAGATCAGCCGCCGAACACACAGCGTCCTGCCGCGGAGACGGTATCCGCGGGCCCCCGCCGCAGCACCCGGCACCGCCGGGCCCCGGGCAGCCAACGGTCGTAGAGCGTGGCCCAGCGACGCAATCGGCGACAGGGTGAACGGGTCGTCTTCTCAACCCGGCCGCAAAGCGCGGATCGGCGGCGCGGCCTGAGGGCGAGGCTCCGGATCATCGGGTGACATCGGCGGCTCCACCTCCCGCTCCCGGCACGCCGGCGAGCGGCGTGCGATGCCGGGTGGAGATCAGCGACCGGACGAGGCTGAAGGACTGCCATCCGGAGGCGTTCAAGGTGGGTGACCCCGGTGCGGGCGAGTGAGCCGCTCGACGGCGATGGGGTGGACCGCTGATGACCCGGTGGGACCGGGTGCGTGAAGGGACGACGGGCGCTGCTCGGGCGGCTTTGGGGAACTCTATGCCGGATGAGACCCGGCGAGCCGCGGCGAGGCTGACGGATGAGACCGCCCGATGCGCCGATCCTGCGGCGCGACCCAACCGCCTACCTGGGACGCCCCACGAACTGCCAGTGACCATTCGTGGCTGGAGCAGGGCGGCGAGTTCGTCTTCCTCAGCATCCCGGCGAGACACGTGCACACCGTCCTGCCCGACGGAACAGCGGTCTCACCACCGGTCCCTGCGAGGCCCTGTTGTCCCCATGACTCGTTCGGACAGGTCTGTGTGCACTCTCCACCACCGAGGTCAAGGACGCCTCCCCCTCGGCGGCCGAGGAGATCGTCCGGCACCGCGCGCCGCAGATGGCGCGAGCAGCGCTGACGGCGCAGCGTGCCGGTTGATTCTCAACGAGTACACCATCCCCCTCGGTGCGCCGAGTTGGCACGAAGGCTGAGTGGCCACCCGAACCGTGCAAGCCACCTTCCAGGCCGAGCACACGACGGTGACGGCACCCTTCAGGTGCGCGGTGCCGCCGCGAGAAGAGTTCTGCGCGAACAGCCCCCTTGACGAAGGCGAAGGTGGCGAAGCTCGCCGGGTTTGGATCCGTCGACGCCTGGATCGGGTGTTGCGGGCGCACGACCGGGACGTTGAGTCGTGATCCGGCTATCCGAGCGCCCTGCTAACAAGAAGCGCCAGGACGCACATCCACGACGCGAGGTAACTGGTTCGAGGGCGCACAATCCGCGATGCCGGCGTTCGCAGCGGACCTGTTCGGACACAAGCGCGTGCTGCTGTGGAGCGCGGTGCTGACCGGCCCGTCGCCAGGGGGGCTGCCGCTCAACATCGCATGTGGCGCTAAAGGAGGCCAAGGGGGGCGCGGCGAACCTGGAGCGGCCAGGGCCCGCCGGCGCAGCGGAGCTGCGCCATCCATCCCCCAGAGCCGCGCGCCGGACCCGGATCAGCGGCGGGCGCGCAGGCCCCCGCCCCCGGCGACCGACCCCGACGAGCACGGGTACGGGCTGGGCGCCGGTGGGTTTGCCGCCTCGCTACTGATTGGCACGTTCCTGGTGGCGATGGCGGCCGGCGCGGTGCTGTTCCCAAGGTTGGCCCAGCGGGTATCCCCACGGCTCGCCGGAGGCGTGCGGCGCATCGATATCAGCGTTCCTGCCCGCACACCATCACTCTGGCAGGTACTGGTGAACATTTCCGTTGCGGGAGTGGGATCGGGCGCACTGATCGCGGCACTGCCCGCCGCCGCCGCTGCGGCCGCGCCGGCGCATCAGACCGGAATGGCGACGGGCCTCACGAACACGATGAAGACCCTCGGCGGAGCCTTTGCCTCGGTGCTGTTCGGAAGCGCCCTTTTGCAGAGTTCAACAGGGTTCGGTGGGACCGCCGGTTCCTTCGCCGGGTACCAGACTGTCTGGATTGGCTGCGGCGCGGCAGCCGCAATCAGCGCGATCACGCTCCGCTTCGTGCCCAAGGATGCGTTCACCGATCAACCGCGGGCGGCTCCCGTCCGGTCGAGCTGAGCCGACGACCCACGAAGGGCCGGGCCCGTCATGCCTCAGCCAGCTCGAATGCCTGTCGGAACCCGTTGCGGGCACGTCGGGTCAGTGCCGATGTCGCGTTTGGGCTCAAGCCGAGGGACCGGCAGAGCTCAGGCCGCGTTTTCTGCTCGACCGCCTGCAGCCAGAGAACCTCGACCCAGCGTTCGGGCATCGCCCGGAACGCGGTGGCGATCTGGGCGCGGGTTTCGATGCGCAGCGTGGGATCGTGGCTGCTGCTGGTGGCCAGATCCTCCTCACTGATCTCGGTAGTCACGAGCCGGTTCCTGGTGTGCAGCCGGTAGGCCAGACGCTTGGCCACGCACACCAGGTATGCCTTGAAGTGGGTCTCGGGCCCGCCGCCGCTACGCAACTGCGTCCACACCGCTGCAAAAGCCTCAGACACCACGTCTTCGGCGTCGCCGTGAGCGAGCGGCCGAAGCAGCGCCACCGCCAGCCCGTGGTGCCGCCGCCACAACTCGCCGAAAGCCGCTGACGCCGGACCCTCGCCGTTGCCGCGAGCCGCCTTGAGCAAGTCGGTGTCGTCCAGCGCCCCCAGATCGTTTCCGCATTCGTCCATGCTGCAAGCCCCCGCCTTTTCGAGCGTGCCTCCTCGACACGGCTTCGTTGAAACGGACGCTAAGGGGGGTGTGGCCGCAGTAGCGGCCGGTGCGCGACCTGCGGCACCGACTGCGCGGGGTGCAGTTGTTTGGCGGGCAACGCGGCGCTGCATGCGCCCCCGGGCACCGTGCCCCCGCCGGGCGCAGATCCGTCATCTCCTAAACAAGGCCGCCCCCCTCGAGTATTATGAGCCGCCGGGTGCCGGAAGATGAGAGAATTCCTTTGAACGAGAGCAGGAAGCACGCCCCGGCCTGGACGGCGTCAATGGCATAGGCCGCGCTCCTCGGAGGTGTCGGCCGTCCCGCGTATGGATGACGGCCCCCCTACCGGTCGGCCACCGAGACGACCGATGCAGGTCGCGCCGGTTGACGTCGAGGTTTCACCAGTTGACGCTGAGAGCACCGACCCGGTGACCGAGCAGAAGGAAGACAACGACTACCCCGGTTGTACCGGAAGACGCCATCCCACCTCCGGACTGCAGAGCGCACCATGGGAGAGCATGTTGAAGCCGGGCACTACTAACATCGAGGTGGGCCGGGCCATCAGCTCACAAAACCACGCAGGGTGCCGGCATTCAGGGCGTGCCCAACGACACCGAATGCGCCGACGACCCGGGCTGGGCCTGCGCGGCCACCAACGGCATGAGCGAATCGGGAAACTGCCACAGTTCGAAGCCGGAATGCGCCACCAAACCGGGCCAATGCAGGGGCCGGCATCCAGGGCGTGCCCAACGACACCAATGCGCCGAACCCCCACCGCCATCGCCCCGCTCGACCCGCCGGTGCAGCCCGAGCGGAGTTGGTGTTCACCAAGCAGGCCATCGCACCAAATCACAAACCATAGCGATCAGCCCCGCAGAGGGCGATGCAGCGCACGGCAACCTCCCCCACGTGGGGCAGCCCAGTCAGAATATGCAAGTCACTGCGCAGAGACACGGTCCTTGATGGACTACCCGAATCGCGCGCGGCCCCCCCCATGATCCCCATGCCCCAAACCCTCCCCCCCGACCCCCCCCAGCACGGCTCCCCACGACCTCCCCCACCCATACCACACGTGGCGCAGTCGCCAGGTGCGATGACGTATCCTCTGCACTCCTCCGACTGCGCAACGACCGTGATCGACGCGGTGGACGACCCAGCCCCGCAGAGAGACGCCCCAAGATGATGAGAGCCTGATTCGGAGCTGCCGGTAACGGGTTCCTCGGCCGTCGTCCCGGCGGTGATCCCTCGAACGCCGTGAGCCGGCGCACGCGAACACGGCTTGAAGATAAGCAGGGTCCGTCACGCAGTGGGTGGCTGTCACATCGGTGATGGCCACCCACTGGTGTTGGAGCTCGCTGAGGCCGCTGCTGGCCGCCTGCGCACGCGGTCGGTTCCGGCCTACCCCAGCAGCAGCGAGATCCCGAACAGCACCGGCAGGGCCCCGACCGTGGTGACGAAGACGGCGTCCCGGGCCAGCACCTCGGCCACCCGGTACTGCTGGGCGTAGACGAAGACGTTCTGCGCGGTGGGCAGGGCGGCCAGCACGGTGACGGCGTAGAGCGCGTGTCCGGCCAGCCCGAAGCCGAACCGGCCGACCAGGTAGGCCACCGCCGGCATAGCGACCAGCTTGAGCAGCGTCGCCACGGCCACCGCACGGCGTCCGGTCCCGGGTTCCAGCACCCGCTGGCCAGCCATTGAGATGCCCAGTGAGATCAGGATGATCGGGACGGCGGCGTGGCCCAGCGACGAGAGCGGTTCCAGCACGATCGGCGGCAGCTCCACGCCTAGGACGGCGACCAGCAGGCCGAGCAGCGAGCCGACGATCAGCGGGTTGGTGAAGGTGGTCCGCAGCAGGCGCGGCAGTGAGACCCGGCCGGAGGAACCGACATCCAGCAGGCCGAGCGCGACCGGCATGAACACCATCAGCTGCAGCAGCAGGATGGGGGCGGCGTAGGCACCGTCGCCGAGCATGTAGATCGCGATCGGGATGCCGATGTTGTTGGCGTTCAGATAGCTGGCGCAGAGCGCGCCCACCACGGTGTGGCCCAGATCCTGCCGCCAGACCAGCTTCGAGACCAGCGCTGACACCACCATCATGGTCACCGCCGCGATCGCCGACACCGGCAGCAGGGACGAGAACAGCGCGCCGACGTCCGCGGTCGCCAGCACCGAGAACAGCAACGGCGGCATCAGGATGTTGAAGTTGAGCCGGGTCAGCACCGGGCCGGCGCTGACCGTCAGAATGCCGAGCCGCACCGCCAGGTAGCCGGCCAGCACGGCGAGCGCGATGACGGCGAAGCCGGTGAGGATCTCAACCATGTCGGTCCGACCCTATCCATCCCGACCCGGCCACCGGCTCGCCACGGCATAATCGGGTGAGCCGTGGACCCCTTCCGGCCTCGCGTCCGACGCGACCGCAGGGATCGTTCCCGGGCAGTGAGATCAGCGACAGGAGAGCACCCCGATGGCCACGATCGCAGTTCTGGGTGCCGGCGTGATGGCGTCGGCGCTCACCAATCCGGCGCGGGACAACGGTCACGAGGTGCACCTGATCGGGACGCATCTGGACACCGCCATCATCGACTCGATCGCTGCCACCGGGGTGCATCCGGTGCTCGACGTCCAGCTCGATCCGGGGGTCGTCCCCCACCAGCTCGCCGAGGCCGACGACATCGTCCCGCAGGCGGACGTGGTGATGGTCGGGGTGAACTCCTTCGGCATCGAGTGGGCCGGCGAGCAGCTCGCCCGGCTGCTGCGGCCGGGGCAGAAGGTGCTGGTGATCACCAAGGGCCTGCACGCCGATCCGGACGGCACGCTGCGGATCCTGCCCCGTGTGCTGCAGGAGGCGGTGGGCCCGGAGCTGGCCGGCGCGGTCACCTGGTCGGCCATCGTCGGCCCCTGCCTGGCCAACGCGCTGGCGATCCGGCGGGACACCTGCGTGGTGTTCAACGGCGAGGACCAGGCCAGCCTGGACGAGCTCGCCGGCCTCTACCGGACCGACTACTACCACGTCTGGACCTCGACCGACTTCGTCGGGCATGAGGTCGGCGCGGCCACCAAGAACGTCTACGCCTTCGGTTTCGGCTTCGCGCCGGGCATCCTCAAGGCCCGCGGCGAGCAGGACGCGCCCTTCGTGATGTTCAACTACTCCGCGGCCCTGTTCGCCCAGGGATCGCGGGAGGTGCATCAGTTCATCGAGCTGCTGGGCGGCGACCCGCGGACCGGCGACGGACTGGCCGGGGTCGGCGACATGCTGGTCACCAGCCTGGGCGGCCGCAACGTGCGGGCCGGCGAGTACGTCGGCCAGGGCATCCCGTTCTCCCAGGTGCGCGACGTCCACATGAAGGGGATCACCCTCGAGGGGGTGGCTGCGGTCACCGTGATCGGCGCCGCGCTGGAGAAGCTGACCGCCCGCGGCGTCGTCGCGGCCGAGGACTTCCCGCTGGCCCGCTACCTGTACCGGGTGGTCACCGAGGACCTTCCGCTGGACCTGCCCTGGAGCTCCTTCTTCGGCGGCGAACCGATCCCGGCGAGCTGAGCGGAAGGCTGCCACGGCCGCTGAGCCGGTGCCGGGCGGTCAGCGCGGGGACGGATCGGCGGGCGTCCGTCCGCAGTTCCAGCACGGGCTGTCGGGGCCGTCCTCGTTGAAGGCGCCGCATTCCGGGCAGACATTGGCCAGCCAGCAGGCCGGATCGCCGCCGGTGCCGACGGGTTCGAGCCGGGTCAGCGGCCGGCCGGTGTGGTCGCCCTGCGCTGAGGTCACCCAGCGACCCTACCCCCGGCGAGCGGTGACGTCACCGGTTCAGGTGAGGCAGAGGCAGAACGGATGCCCGGCCGGATCGAGGTAGACCCGGAAGGTGGTGCCGGGCTGGTGTTCGGCCCTGACCGCGCCGAGCTGCAGGGCGGCCTGCTCGGCGGCGTCCAGGTCGTCCACCAGGAAGTCCAGGTGGAACTGCTGCGGCACCTGCTGGGAGGGCCAGCTCGGCGGCCGGTAGTCGGCCACCTGCTGGAAGGAGATCGCCGCGCCGTCGGAGCGGATGTCGGCCCAGTCGCCGTCGAGGTCGACCGGCCAGTCGAGCAGGGCACCGTAGAACGTCGCCAGCTGGGCCGGGTCCGGGCAGTCGATCACCGGGTTGGGGAATCGTGCGATAGCCATACCGCATGGTAGGCGCTCCGGGAAACAGCGGTAGGGTCGGAAGCCCAGCCAGCCAGGAGGTTCGAGTGCCCGCTGCCACGGTGAAGGCGGCTGCGCCGAGCTGGATGCTGCGCTGCTCGGTCGGGCTGGCCTGGGCCGCCGCGGCAGCCACCGCGCTGCTGTTCTGGCGACTGGGCGCCGCGCTGGACGCCGGGCGGCTGGGCGCCGGCGAGGTCGCCGGCCTGCTGGCGCTGGCGGTGTTCGCCGCGCTGTTCGCCGCCGGGGGAGCGTGGTTCGCCCAGTGGGCGCCCGCCCAGACCGAACGGACGCTGCGCCGGCTGGTGGTCAGCCGGATCTTCGACCTCGGGGTGGTCGGCGGCCACGACCGGGGCGGCGAACTGCTGTCGACCGCCACCATCGCGGTGGAGAAGACCGCCACCTACCGCTCCGGCTTCCTCGGCCCGATCATCGGTGCGCTGAGCACCCCGTTCCTGGTGCTGGGCGTGATGGCGCTCACCGTGGACGCGCCCACCGCCGGCTGGCTGGCTCTGCTGGTGCTGCTGGTTCCGGTGCTGCTGGGCGGCTTCCAGCAGCTGGTCCGGCCGATCGGCGCGGCCTACCGGCGCACCCAGTTGGCGCTCAGCCGCGCCTTTCTGGAGGCGGTGCAGGCGATCGACACCCTGGTCTACTCCCGGGCGGCCGACCGGGCGGGCGCCCAACTAGCCGAGCGGGGGGAGGCGCACCGGCGCGGGGTGATGCGGCTGCTGGCCGGCAACCAACTGCTGATCTTCGTGGTGGACGCCGCCTTCTCGCTCACCATCATCGTGGCGGCCGGCCTGATCGCCACCAGCCGGATCGCCGCCGGCACCCTCACCCTCGGCCAGGGCGTCGCGATCCTGCTGATGAC
Organism: Propionicimonas sp.; assembly: GCA_049840415.1. GTDB lineage: Bacteria > Actinomycetota > Actinomycetes > Propionibacteriales > Propionibacteriaceae > Propionicimonas. The sequence goes on from JASGLB010000008.1 coordinate 170,764, forward strand.
CACCCTGGTGGTCGGCCCGGTGGACGTGATCGGCCAGTTCTTCTACATCGGCATCGCCGGCCGCGCCTCGCAGCGCGAGCTGAGCGACCTGCTGGACGCCCCGCCGCTCCCGGAAGAGCGGGAGGCTCAGCGTGACGAGCCCCCCGCCGCCACGGGGATGACCTCTGACGGACGTTCCGCCGATGCCGCCGGGCGCATCGTGCTCGACCGGGTGACCGCCGGCTGGCCGGACGGCCCCGACGTGCTGACCGAGGTGTCGCTGCGGGTCGAACCCGGCGAGCGGCTGGCCCTGGTCGGCCCCAGCGGGGTGGGCAAGTCGAGCCTGGCGGCGGTGCTGCAGGGCCACCTCGCGCCGCGGTCCGGCCGGGTCTGGGTGGACGGCCGGGAGGTCGCGTCCGACCCCGCCGGCGGCCGCGACCGGATAGCGGTGGTCGAGCAGCGCACCTTCCTGTTCCTCGGCAGCATCGCCGACAACCTGCGGGTGGCGGCTGCCGAGGCCGACGATGACCGGCTGTGGTGGGCGCTGGAGCTGGCCGGGCTGCGCGAGGAGGTCGAGGCGATGCCGGACGGCCTGGCCAGCCAGGTCGGCGAGCACGGCCGGCTGCTCTCCGGCGGCCAGGCGCAGCGGCTGTCGATTGCCCGGGCCGCGCTGCGGGACGCCCCGATCCTGCTGCTGGACGAGCCCACCTCGCAGGTCGACCTGGCCGGCGAGGCCGCCATCCTGGCCGCGCTGGATCGGCTGGCCCGCGGCCGGACGGTGCTGCTGATCGCCCATCGCCCAGGCGCCGTCCTGGCGGCCGACCGGGTGGTCCGGCTGGAAGGGGCGACGGTGGTTGAGGCGCGATCCGGCAACGCCGCGGAGGCTGACCGATGAGCGCCGCGTCCACCGTCCCCGGCCGCTGGGAACTCACCCGCTGGCTGGTCGGGCACACCAGGGCACTGTTGCCCGCCCTGGGCCTCTCCGCCGTCTCCCGGGTGGTCAACCAGACCCTGGCGGTGGCGCTGCTGGTGATGGTCGCCGACGCGCTGGCCCGGACCGCCGCCGGGCAGCCGGTGGACGGGTGGGGGCTGGCCGGCGGCCTGGTGCTGGTCGCCCTGGTCAAGGCCGCGCTGCGCTACCTGGAGCACTACGCCGGGCACTGGGTGGCGTTCACCGCCCTGGCCCGGCTGCGAGAGCTGTTCTTCGCACGGCTGGTGCCGCAGGCTCCGGCCGCCACCCAGGGACGGGCCGGCGCCGAGCTCACCGAGCGGGCCACCCGCGATGTCGACCGGGTGGAGGTCTTCTTCGCCCACACCTTCGCCCCCGCGGTCTCGGCGGTGGTGGTCCCGGCGGTGGTGCTGGGCTGGCTGGCGGCCGCGGTGAATCCGCGGCTGGCGCTGGCCATCTGGCCGTTCGTCCTGGCCGTGCTGGTGGCGCCACTGCTGTGGGGCCGCGGGACGTGGCACAGCGCCCGGCGGGTGGCCGATCGCCGCGGTGCGATCGCCGCCCGGGTGGGCGACGACATCCAGGGGGTGCGCGAGGTGCTCGGCTTCGGCATCGCCCAGCGTCGGCTGGCCGGCCTGGACGCCGCCGACCGCAGCCTCGGCGAGGCCCGCTCGGCGGTCGGCCGCAACCAGGGCTTCCGGGCGGCCTCGCTGGCTCTGCTGGAGGCGATCGGGCTGATCGTGGTGCTGGCGGTCGGCTTCGCGCAAGGGTTGTCCGCCGGGCAGATCGCGGTGGGGCTGGCGGTGGCGATCGGGCTGTGGGCGCCGGCCCGCGGGATCGACGACTTCGTCGCCGGGCTGGACGCGGCCTTCGCCGCCGCCGCCCGGGTGCGCGAGGTGACCGAGGGCGTCCCGCTGGTGGCCGAACCCGAAGAACCCGTCACCGCGCCGTCGGACGACCCGGTCGCGATCTCGCTCGACCACGTCAGCCTGCGTTACCCGGGCAGCGAGGCGCTCGCCCTCGACCAGGTGAGCGTCGGCTTCCTGACCGGCGGGCACAGCTGCGTCGCCGGCGTCTCGGGCAGTGGCAAGTCCACCCTGGCCGGGCTGCTGCTGCGGGGCTGGGATCCGTCCGCCGGTACCGTCCGGCTGCACGGCGTCGACCTGCGCGAACTGCCGCTCGACCAGGTGCGCCGCCGGATCGGCCTGGTGCCGCAGCACCCCACCCTGCTCAGCGGCAGCCTGGCCGACAACCTGCGGTTGGCCGCACCGGAGGCCACCGACCGGCAATTGCGGGAAGCCCTCGCCGTGGCCGAGCTCGCCGGCTGGCTGGAGGGCCTGCCCGACGGCCTGGACACCGCGGTCAGCGAACGCGGCCTGAACGTCTCCGGCGGTCAGCTGCAGCGGATCGCGCTCGCCCGCACCCTGCTCGCCGTCCCCGAGGTGCTGGTGCTGGACGAGGCCCTCAGCCAACTGGACGCCACCACCGCCGCCGCCGTCCGGCGCAACCTGGCCGCCCATCGCGCGGGCCTGACCACCATCGAGATCACCCATCGCGCCGACCTGATCCCCGACGACACCTTCGTGGTGGTGCTGGACGGCGGCCGGCTGGTCGAACAGGGCAGCGCCGGCGACCGGCGCGCCGCCGGGGGAGCCTTCGTCCACCTGGAGGCCCGGGCGGGCTGACCCGGGGCCGGCCGGATCAGCGCTCCGGCGGCGGGGTGCTCAGCGATCGACCTCCGTGGTCGGGGGCAGTGGGTGCTCGAACTCCAGGCGCATGCCGGCCACCGAGTGGCTGAGGCCGCGGTGGTCGTCCGTCCGCCAGGCCCAGATCACCGTGATCAGGGCGAAGACCAGCGACGCCAGGTCAGACCAGAGGCCGAGCAGCAGGTAGCCGCCCACCCCGAAGCCGAACTTCAACCACCGCGCTCGGGCCGGGTGGTCGGATGCCACCGCGACCAACTGGACGATGTCCTCGCCGACGGTATGACCGCGGCGCAGCACCCACCAGCCCTGCAGCAGGAACGGCGGCGCGAACTGGAGCAGCTGGTCGACGGCCGGCGGCAGTTCGTCCACGCTCCAGCCGAGCAGGTACAGCGCGATGGCCCGCCAGCCGACCACGGCGCCGACGCTCAGCCCGGTCATCACCATCAGATCGGCCAGCATCCCGACGTAGCGGCGGCCCAGGGTGACCCGCTCGACCACCGGCAGCGGACGGGTGCGGCGCAGCACCATCGCCACCGGCACCGCCAGCACCGAGCCGAGGAAGGCGCCGGCGGTGTTCAGCATCAGGTCGTCCACGTCGAACACCCGGTAGGCGCAGTGGTAGAGCCCCCACAGCCCGGTGCGCTGGGTGAACTCGATCGCCGCCGAGATCGCCAGGCCGGCCAGCGTGGCCAGCACGATCCCGCGGCGGGCCAGCACCCGCAGGAAGTAGCCCAGCGGCACGAACAGCAGCACGTTGAACGCCGCCTGCAACAGGGCACGGTTGCGCCAGGTCAGCCGGCCGGCGGCGGCGATCGCCTCCCGGATGTCGTCCAGGAAGGCGAACGGACGCAGGTTCGCCCGGGCGCAGCGGAAGTCGTCGGTGTCCGGCAGCGGCACCAGGGTGTAGGTCCACAGCGCCACCGCGTAGGTCGCCACCGCCAGCAGGGTGACCAGATCGATCAGCCGCAGCCGTCCGGCCCTGCGGTAGCGGGCGGCGACCACCGGCAGGAAGGCCAGCACGGCCAGCACCGATCCCAGCAGGATCGCCAGCCAGGTACTGGGGCCGAACTGGGCGAGCATCAGCGATAGTGCCGCAGCACTTCGCGGGCGACGCCCTGGAAGCGATCGGGATCGAGTCGGGCCGCGATCCGGCGGATGCCCGCCGGGTCGACCCGCAGAATGCGGTTCACCCGCACCTCGCTGGGGCGTCCCTCCCGATCCCACGGGCCACTGCCGATGTCGTACCAGTAGCGGCCGGCGTCGGCTTCCTGGCGGGCGTCGCGGTCATGGTCGACCGAGGTCATCGGCAGCGCCAGCAGCCAGCCGCCGTCGTGACCGATCACCAGCACCGGACGGTCCTTGCCCTGGCTGTGATCCTCCTCGTACGGCACCCAGGTCCACACCACCTCGCCCGGGTCGGCGTCGGAGTCGTCCCGCGGGTCGTAGCTCAGCTGCGGGACGCCGGTGAAGTCACCCGGATAGCCGGAATCGTCCGATGGCGCAGGGGTTCGGCGAGGTGACGAACCACTCGACCGACGGGTGCCGGAGGTGCCCGGCGACCGGGGCTTCGGCGACTTGCGCGGGGTGGTGCGTGGGGACCCGTCCTCCGACGGGGTGCTGCCGCCGGTCCGGGGTTGCTGCAGGTGACGGACGGTCTCTCGCAGCACGGTCTCGGCCAGCGAGCGCAGCAGGCGGTTCAGGTTTGCCACCCGGACACCGTACCGGGTCAGCGATACCGCGGAAGCGGTCCGTAGACGACCTGCTCCGGCGGCTCGGAGTAGACCGGCTCGTGGTGGCGGGCGGCCTGCCAGGCGGCGAAGTAGCGGGTGGACGGCGGCAGCCACAGCGCCCCGGCGGCGAGCGCCGCCAGCCCGATCGCGGCGAGCGCGAGCGGATTCAGCATCAACGCCATCGCCGACAGCGCCAGCGTGATCAGCGCCGACCACCGCGTCCAGCGGCGTCCGTCGTAGGCGTAGTAGCCGGTGATCGCGCAGCCGCTGCCGATCAGCAGCACGATCACGGTGACCGCCACCGCCAGCAGCACCCGGCCCAGCGAGCCGGGTTCGGTCTCGAACTGCGCCATCAGCCAGGAGGCTTCGGTGAACCGGCTGGAGTCGAACTGGTAGCGCCACTGGCCGCTGGCCTCTTCGAAGGTCAGCGAGCCGATCACCGCGGCCCGCCAGTAGATCATCCCGGTGGCGGCCAGCAGGACGGCCACCGCCAGGTAGCTCGCGATCGCGGCCAGCCAGATCGTCCACCCCCGGGTGGGTTCGCCGGTGCGGCGGCTGAGCGGCACCGGGGTCTCCGCCGACGGGTCGGGAGGCGCCCAGGTGGCGATGCCGGGCAGCGACTCGGTGCCGCCCGCGGCCGGTGCCGGGGTTGCCGTGGTGACCGGCTCAACCTGCGTTTCGGACATTCCACCTCCTCCGGCCAAGACTAGCCGGGGGCTACCAGGGCTCGACCAGGTGCTGCTGCAGGGCGGCGCCCAGCCCCTGCACCAGGGTGTCGTCGGAGAGGTTGGTCAGGGCGGGGATCTCCAGGATGTCGCGGGCCATCACCAGGCCGAGCAGCGCCGAGACCGCCAGGTTCGCCCGGACGGCCGCGTTCGGGTGCCTCTGGGCCTCGGCGAGCTTGAGGAAGATCTCCCGGTTCAGGAACTCCACCAGCGGACGCCGGGCGTCCTCGTCGTTGACCGCGGCCCGGAACATCGCGGTGAACCGGTCGCTGGCGCCGGCGACCTGCCAGGCGGTGATGAACTCGCGGACCGCCTGCTGCCCGATCTGCTCGGTGGGGACGGCCGAGATCCGCTCCAGGATGGCCGCCGGGTGCAGTTCGGTGTCGAGCACCGAACTGCTGAACAGCTCCGCCTTGGAGTCGAAGTAGTGGTGGATCAGCGCCGGATCGACGTCGGCCTCGCGGGCCACCGCCCGCAGCGAGACCTTGTCGTAGCCCTGGCGGGAGAACAGCGCCAGAGCGGCCCGCATGATGGCCTCCCTGGTGCCCGAATTGCCCGGCCTTCGGCCGCGCGGTTTCGCGTTCTCTGCCACCTCAGCCCTCCCGGGTGCTCGTCGCGTATCGTGCGGGTGTGGAGACAACCCGCTGGTCATGCGTCCTCTTCGACCTGGACGGTACCGTGGCCGACACGATCGACCTCATTATGTCGTCCTACGAACACGCGTTGAAGAGCGTTCTCGGCGTCGAAGTGGACCGCTCGGTGATCCGCAGCTGGATCGGCCGGACGCTGCGGGTCACCTTCGAAACCGGCTGGCCGGAGCACGTCGACGAGCTGATCGCGGCCTACCGGGAGTGGAACAACGCCCACCTGGCGACCATGGTGACCGCCTACGACGGCATACCAGAGCTGGTGTCCGACCTAACCACCGCCGGGATCGTCACCGGGGTGGCGACCGCCAAGAACCGCGAGGTGGCGATCGACTCGCTGCTGGTGGCCGGGATCGACCTGCCGATCACCGTCGCGGCCCAGGACACCACCCGCCACAAGCCCGACCCGGCACCCCTGCTGCTGGCGCAGCACCGACTAGGCATGACTACCGAGCCCACGGTCTACGTCGGGGACGCCCTGGTGGATGTCGCCGCCGCCAAGGCCGCCGGGATGGACGCGATCGCGGTCACCTGGGGTGCCGGTGAGCCGGACGCGCTGGTCGCCGCCGAGCCGACCGCGGTGGCGTCCACCGTCGGTGAACTGCGCAGCATCCTGCTGGGCGGCGAACCCGAGTGGTGACCGCCCCGCTCTCAGCCCGGCGGCTGCCACGGGTTGAGCAGCGGGACCCCCGTTGGCTCGAAGTCCGCGACATTGTGGGTGACCATGGTCAGGCCATGGCTCAACGCGGTGGCGGCGAGGTACGCATCGCGTTCCGGACGAGGATTCGGCACGTGCAGAGCGGCTACCCGAAGTGCGATGTCCAGGCTCACCGGCAGGATTCGGTCGGCCAGATCTCCCAGCACGGCACGGTCGAGCCAGGTGCGCAGGACCTTGCCCTGCGCCGGGTCCCGCCGCTCCACCAACCGGATGCCGAGGTCAAGTTCCATCACCGAGATCACGCTGACGAACAGCTGCTCGGCGTCCTGCGCTGCGGCCCAGCCGACGACGTTCCGGTCGGCTATTCCCTCCCGCTTGCGAAGCTCACTCAGCACGTTGGTGTCGAGCAGATACCTCAAAACTCTGCCGCCCTCGGCAGGTTGCGGAGCTCGACCGGCTCGAACTCGATGTTCGGGCCGTCGTCCATCCGCAGGATGTCGACGATGGTGCGACGATCCTTGAGTCGCCGATAGTCGTCGATCGACAGCAGCACGTAGGCGGGCTCATCGCGGTCGGTGATGATCACCGGCCCGTGGTTCGCGGCCCGCTTGGCCGCGCTTACGTCTCGGTTCAGCTCGCGGGACGTCATCCGGCTGGTCATGGCTCACCTCCTGTAGGTACGTACCTACAGGGTACCTCGCGCCTCGCTAGCTCGTCCCCCGTCAGTCGGCGTCGTGGAGGCGCACCGACAGGCAGGTGACGCAGCCCTCGAGCTTCTCGAACTCGCTGATCGGCACGGTCACCACGTCGAGGCCGCGCTCCCGGAGCAGGGCGGTGGTCAGCGGGGCGTCGGCCGACATCAGGACGGAGTTCTCGCCGGTCACCACCACGTGGGCACCCTCCGCCTCGGGGACGGGCAGGAAGCTGGGCCAGAAATCCGGATCGTCGACCAGCGGCTGGTAGCCGATCACGGTGCCGTCCGGCAGCGCCGTCACCTGGCTCTTGAGATGCAGCGTCCTGGCGATCGGCACCGAGACCACCGTCCGGCCCACCGTGGCCAGGTGGTGGCGGAGCGCCGCCGCGCCGGCCTCGGTGGTGCGTCCGCCGACGCCGACGTAGACGGTGTCGCCCACTTTGAGCAGGTCGCCGCCGTCCAGCACGATCTCGCCGGCCACCGGGGCATCGGTGAGCTCCACCACCCGCAGCCCGATCGCCTCGGCGGCGGCCCGCGCCGTCGGGTGCTCGGGGGTCCGGGACGGGGCGCCGATCCGGGTGATCACGGCCAGGTCCCCGGCCACCACCATCGCGTCCTCGATGAAGACGCCGTCGGGACACTCCGGTACCGGCTCCACCTCGTGGATGGCGTAGCCGGCCTCCCGCAGCGCCTGGACGTAGCCCTCCCACTGCGCCAGCGCCAGTTCCGGGTCGACGTCGTCGCTGCGCTCGATGTGCGTCACCAGGCCTTCGGCCAGCCGCGGGCTCGGCCGCCGCACGAAGGCCGCCTTCTGCGCTGTGGGCACGTCCTTCTCCTTCTCGTGGATCCCTCGCCGAAGACTAGCGCCTGTGGAGGAGACGCCCCGGCCGGCCCGGTCTGGCAGGTGGTCAACTTCGTGGACGCCCCACCATCGCAGCGGTAGCGATGCCAGAATCCCGCCATTGTCCACCGAGAGGGACCCCGCATGAGCGCACTCACCCGCGAGCTGTTCCGCAAGAAGCCCGTCGTTCCCTTCACCGGGGAGAGCGGCGGACCGGACAGCCTGAAACGCACCCTCGGGCTCCTCCCGCTGATGATGCTCGGGATCGGCGGCACGGTGGGCACCGGCATCTTCTTCGTGCTCAACCAGGCGGTGCCGTTCGCCGGCCCGGCCGTGCTGATCTCGTTCCTGATCGCGGGCCTGGTGGCCGGCCTCACCGCCATCTGCTACGCGGAACTGGCCAGTTCGGTGCCGGTCTCCGGCTCGTCCTACTCCTACGCCTACGCCACGCTGGGCGAGTTGCCCGCCATGGCGGTGGCCGCCTGTCTGATGCTGGAGTACGGAGTCTCCACCGCGGCGGTGGCGGTCGGCTGGTCGGAGTACCTCAACCAGCTGCTGGGCAACCTCTTCGGCTTCCAGCTGCCCGACGCGTTGTCGCTGTCGCCCGAGCAGGGCGGCATCATCAACCTGCCCGCGGTGGTCCTGGTGCTGCTGTGCATGTTGCTGCTGATCCGGGGGGTGAGCGAGTCCACCACGGTGAACACCATCATGGTGTTCATCAAGATCGGCGTGCTCGCGCTGTTCGCCGCGATCGGCGTCTTCGGCTGGAACGCCGACCACTTCGCCGACTTCATGCCGCACGGCCTCTCCGGGGTGACGCTCGGCGCCGGCATCATCTTCTTCTCCTTCATCGGCCTCGATGTGGTGGCCACGGCGGGGGAGGAGGCGAAGAATCCGCAGCGCAACCTGCCGCTGGCCCTGCTGGGGGCGCTGGTGGTGGTCACCGCCATCTACATCGTGATCGCGGTGGTGGCGGTGGGCGCCCAGCCGTGGACGGAGTTCGAGGGGCAGAAGGCCGGTCTCTCCACCATCCTGCAGAACATCACCGGGGCCACCTGGCCCGGCACGGTGATCGCCGCCGGAGCGATCATCTCGATCTTCAGCGTGACGCTGGTGGTGCTGTACGGCCAGACCCGCATCCTGTTCACCATGTCGCGGGACGGCATGATGCCGTCCATCTTCCACAAGGTGAACCCGCGGACCCTCACCCCGGTGCCCAACACCATCATCTGCGGCGTGCTGATCGCGGTGCTGGCCGGTATCGTCCCGCTCAACTTCCTGGCCGAGATGACCAGCATCGGCACGCTGGTCGCCTTCATCGTGGTCTCGGTGGGGGTGATGGTGCTGCGCCGCCGGGAGCCCGAGCTGCCGCGCGGCTTCAAGGTGCCGCTCTACCCGATCACTCCCATCCTCTCCATCGCGGGCTGCGCCTGGATCATCAAGGATCTCCGTCCGGTCACCATCTACGTGTTCCTGGTCTGGACCGCGATCGTCCTGGTCTTCTACTTCCTCTACGGCCGGAAGCGTTCGGCGCTGAGCCAGGGGGTGGCCTGGTGAGCATCGTCGTCGGTGTGTCCCCGGCCCACGAAAGCCATGAGGGTGTCGCGCTGGCCACCCTGTTGGCCCGCTCCGGTGGCACCGATCTGGTGGTGGTCGCCATCGTCCCCACGCCCTGGCAGGGACGCGCGCTGCAGGTCGACCGCGACTATCTCAACTACCTCCACGAACTGGCGGAAGGCACCCTGGCGACGGTCCGGCAGTCCCTGCCCGAGGACGTCGAGTGCCGGACGGTGGTGCGCACCTCGCGGTCGGTCTCGGAGGGGCTGCTGGCCGCTGCCAAGGAGTTCGACGCGCCCCTGCTGGTGCTCGGTTCCTCCAGCGCCGGGACGCTCGGCCTGGTGGCCCTCGGCAGCGTCACCGAGCGCCTGATGCACAGCTCGCTGGTTCCGATCGCGGTGGCGCCGCACGGCTATTCGGCGCCCCCGGTCGGCAAGGTGCCGCGGGTGAGCATCGGCTTCATCGGTGGTGCCGACGAGGGCGCGACGGTGTCGCTGGCGGGTTCGGTCGCCGCCAGCGTCGGAGCCAGTGTCCGGCTGGTGTCCTTCGCCGTCCACAGCTCGCCGCCGGTGACCAGCAGCCTGGGCGAGGACACCGAGCGGGACGTGGTGGACGCCTGGGCCGCGGAGCTCGGCGAGATCGCCGAGGAGCTGCGCGCCACGCTGGCCGAACTGCCGCAGCCGCCCGCGCAGGAGCCGCCGGTGTTCGGCCGCGGCTCGTCCTGGAACGAAGCGCTGGTCGACGTCGAGTGGGATTCCGGCGACGTGTTGGTGGTCGGCTCCAGCCGCACCGCCGGAGCCATCGGGGTCTTCCTCGGCGGCACCGCCTCGAAGATCGCCCGGCACTCGCCGGTGCCGGTGATCGTCGTCCCGCGCGATCGAGGCTGAGGCGTCAGCCGCCACCCGAAGGCGGGGCTGACGCCTCGGTGAGGGTCAGGCCTGGGCCATCGTCCCGGACTCGAGGAACCGGCGGTGCCAGGAGTGGGCCTGCGCCAGGTCGTGCGGGGTGTGCAGCCCGTTGGCGACCTTCAGCGAGTGCTCGTAGTACTCCTGCAGCATCGGACGGTAGGCCGGGTGGGCGCAGTTCTCGATGATCTTCTTCGCCCGCTGCTTGGGCGACAGGCCGCGCAGGTCGGCCAGGCCCTGCTCGGTGATCAGCACCTGCACGTCGTGCTCGGTGTGGTCGTGGTGGGAGACCATCGGGACGATCGCCGAGATCGCGCCGCCCTTGGCGACCGACGGGGTGACGAAGGCCGAGATGTAGGCGTTGCGGGTGAAGTCGGCCGAGCCGCCGATCCCGTTCATCATCCGCGAGCCCATGATGTGGGTGGAGTTCACGTTGCCGTAGATGTCGGCCTCGATCATGCCGTTGCAGGCGATCACGCCGAGCCGGCGGATCATCTCGGGATGGTTGGAGATCTCCTGCGGCCGCAGGATGATCTTGGAGCGGTAGTTCCGCGCCTCCTCGTTCATCCGGTGGGCGTACTCCGGCGAGAGCGAGAAGGCGGTCGCCGAGGCGATCGTCATCTTGCCGGAGTCGAGCAGGTCGACCATGCCGTCCTGGATCACCTCGGTGTAGGAGGTGAGGTAGTCGAACGGGCCCTCCAGCAGGCCGGCCAGCACCGCGTTGGCGATGTTGCCGACGCCGGACTGCAACGGCAGCAGGTTCTTCGGCAGCCGGCCCTGCTTGACCTCGTTGGCCAGGAAGTCGAGCAGATGGCCGGCGATCATCCGGGAGTCGTCGTCCAGCGGCTTGAACGGGGTGTTGCGGTCCTCGGAGTCGGTCTCGACGATCGCCACGATCTTGTCGGGGTTCACCCGGAAGTTGCGCTGGCCGATCCGATCACCGGGGTGGGTGAGCGGCACCGGGAGCCGGTTCGGGGGCAGCGCCGCCCGGTAGTAGATGTCGTGCATGCCCTCCAGGTCGCGGCTCTGCCAGGCGTTCACCTCGAGGATGATCTGCTCGGCCTCCTGCAGGTAGGTCTTGTTGTTGCCCACCGACGAGGACGGGACCAGCTCGCCGTCCTCGGCGACCGCGGTGACCTCGACCACCGCCATGTCGAGCTTGCCGAGGAAGCCCTCCCAGACCATCGGGGCCAGGTGCGACAGGTGGATGTCGGAGTACTCCGAGGTGCCGTCGTTGATCTTGTTCCGCATGATCGGGTCGGACTGGTACGGGGTGCGGAAGGCGACGCCGTCCACCTCGGCCAGGGCGCCGTCCAATTCGGGGGCGGTGGACGCGCCGGTCCACATCCCGATCTTGAACTCCTCGCCCCGCTCGTGGGCCTCCTTGATCTGCGCGGCCAGCGCGCCCGGCACCTCCTTGGGGTAGCCGGCGCCGGTGAAGCCGGAGAACCCGACGTTCATGCCGTGCTTGATCAGCTTGGCTGCCTCTTCGGCGGTGGTGACCTTGCTCCGGAAGGCGGCGTTCTCGATCCGCGACATGGTTCTCCTCGGTTGGTGCTGGTGGTTGCCGATCCCACGCTACCGAGAGTTTCCCCTCGCCGTGGGCGGTTTGGCGAGATCGATGGAGGAAATGGTCAGACCGATAGAGAGGGCCGCTTCGGTCACCGCACCGCCCGCCCAGCGGCTATCCGGAAACCGAGATCAGCTGTTCCATGATGTGGCTGTCCCCGGGTGCCAGCAGCAGCGCGGTGTCGCGGACGTTGGCGGCTTCGATGCAGACCATCCGCTGCCACTCGTCGTCGCCGAAGTCGGCCATCGCGGCGGCCTTGGCGATCCACGGATTCCACACCACGGTGGCGGCCGAACCGCTCTTGGCGACGGTGATGCTGCGCTGCCAGACCGGGTCATGCAGCACCGCTGTGCCGTCGTGTCGGTAGAGCCGGTCGGTTTCGGCGGTGAAGGTCACCGGGCCGTGCTGCCGGTGCGGTCCGGGATCCGCGCCTCGGACGGCGTCGAGGTAGGTGCAACCGTCGAGGCCGTCGATGCTGACCTGCCGGATGTCGCCGACCGCGAAGTAGGTGTGCAGCGCGGCCTCGACGCTCACCGGGGAGTCGGTGGGGTTGGCGATGGTCAGCCGGACGGCCAGCTGGTCAGGTCCGAACTCGGCGGTGAGCCTGGCCGACGGGAAGCCGTCGCGGGCGTCCAGTTGATAGCCGACCCGGAGCCGGTCTCCGGTCTCCACCGCCTGCTCGCGCCGCCAGTCGGAGATCCGGCCGTAGCCGTGGGACGGGGTGTGCTGCCCGTCCGCCCCGTTGCCGAACCAGGGGAAGACCAGCGGGACGCCGCCGCGCACCGCCCTGCCCGGGGCGAACTCGGAGTGGCCGGAGACCCAGAGCACCGGACGGTGGCCGGCCGGCTGCCAGGCCAGGACGTGCGCCCCCTGGTCGAGGACCGCGTAGTGGGCGCCATCCGGCCGGGCTTCGACGCCGGGCAGGGGGTCAGTCAGGAAAGTCGGCATGGCCGACAGCCTACGGCCGGCCAACTGGGCCGTCCCGGGGCCGTACCGAAACCGGGGCGTAGCGGTGCTTCGCGTGGATAATCCACGCGAGTGCCCGCTCCGTCCCGGTTTGTGTCGCGGGGCGCGGACCTACCGGGGCAGTGGTTCGGTGGGACGGATCACGAAGCCGGTGCGCAGCTTCGGGGTGAAGAAGGTCGACTTGGGTGGCATCAGCAGGCCCTCGCGGGCGGTGCGCTCGATCTCCGCCAGCGAGGTGGGACGGATCAGGATGCCGGCGGTCACCCGGCCCGAGCCGACCAGGTCCAGCATCTCGGCCAGGCCGTGCTGGTAGTCCACCTGGGCGGCGGAGTCGGCCAGGGCGTGCTCCAGCCAGGCGCCGTCCAGCGAGCGGACCTCGTCGAAGGCGCCGGGACGGGGCGCGAGCCATTCGGCGGTGCCGTCGGGGTGCAGCAGCACCAACCGCCCCTGCTCGACCATCCCGGCCAGCATCGCCGGGGTGGGGGACGGGGCGGGCGAGAGCTCGAAGCAGCCGGCCAGGTCCGTCCGCAACTGCTCGAGGGTGACACCGGTGTAGACCCGGTGGATCGCCTCGATGCTGAGCTGGTCGGCGACCAGCTCGTTGACGAAGGTCAGGGTGTGCTCGGCCGGGGTGTCGGTGCGTCCGGTCGCCGTGCGGATCTGCTCGCGATACTGCTGGGAGACACCGTAGCGATGGTGCCCGTCGGCGATCAGCACGTCGTCGGCGGCCAGGATGGCGCCGATCTCGGCGATCCGGGCCGGGTCGGTCACCCGCTCGACCAGGTGCTCCACGCCCTCCACCAGCAACGAACCCACTGGCTCTCCCGGCGCCTGCAGGGCGGCGGTCAGCCCGGCGGCCAGCGACAGCCCCCACACCGGTGACAGGTTCGCCGCGGTGGCCCGGGTCAGGTCGAGCCGGTCGGTGGAGGCCTTCGGGGTGATCCGCTCGTGCGGCAGCACTCCGTGCTCGCCGTAGGGCATCACCTCCAGCCCACCCAGCACGCCGGAGATGGTGCGCTGCGCGCCGGTGGCATCGACGAACCGCATCCGGTAGATGGTCAGCGACGGTTCCGGATCGACCACCAGCACGCCCTGGTCGAGCCAGGCCTGCAGCCGCTCGGCGGCGAGCCGGTAACGGTCGTCACCCCCGGCCGGCACATCGACGTGGACGATGTTGTGCGGGTCGCGATCGGCCAGCGCGGTGACATCGGCGGCCGACAGCACGTCGTAGGGCGGTGCGATCACCGCCGCCAGGTCGGTGCCGGGGGCGTAGCGCAGCGCGCGGAAGGGACGGAAACCGGGCATGGGCCAACGCTAGCGGCTGGCGCGGCGCGGCGGCAGCCAGTATCGGTGCCGCGGCCGGCGGTCAGAAACGAACTCCTGCTCCGACACCCGAACTGCTCCAGCGCCGGGAACGGCGCTGGAGCAGCCGGGGATACGGAGTACATCCACGACGGTCAATGGACCCCCCACTATTTACAACCATCGTGGGCCCCGTAGGATGCGGGGCTGGTGGCGCCGGTTGGGGGACGAGGATTCGGCGCCACCAGGTCTTAATATGCGCCGTCGGAACCGACGACGGCTTTCGCGGTCTTCGCCAGGATCATCAGATCCTGGGTCATCGACCAGTTATCCACGTAGTAGAGGTCGAGCCGGACCGTGTCCTCCCACGACAGGTTCGACCGTCCGGACACCTGCCACAGCCCGGTGAGGCCGGGGCGGACGTCCAGCCGCCGCATGGTGTCGGAGTCGTACTGGGCGACCTCCCGCGGCAGGGCGGGACGCGGACCGACCAGGCTCATGTCGCCCCGGAACGCGTTCCACAGCTGCGGCAGTTCATCGATCGAGAACCGACGGATGAACTTGCCCACCTTGGTGATCCGCGGATCGTCGGCCATCTTGAACAGCAGGCCGGCGCCCTCGTTCTTCGCCTGCAGTTCGGCGAGCCTGGCCTCGGCGTCCACGCACATGCTGCGGAACTTCAGGCAGTAGAACTCCTCGCCCTTCAGGCCGACCCGGGGCTGCCGGAAGATCACCGGGCCACCGTCCTCCAGCTTGATCGCCAGGGCGGTCAGCGCCAGCAGCGGCGAGGCCATCACCAGCAGCGCGGCCGAACCCGCCAGGTCGAAGGCCCGCTTGATCCAGCGGCCGGCGTTGATCGCCTGCGGGCGGTCAACGTCCACCAGCGGCAGCCCGGCCATCGGACGGACGTCCAGCCGGTGCGAACCGATGTCGGTCAGCGTCGGGACGACCATCAACTGGGTGTCGTGCTCCTCAAGCTTCCAGGCCAGCCGGCGGAAGTCGTCGGAGGTGTCGAAGGCGCCCTCGGTGAAGATCACGGTGTCGATGCCGTGATCGGCGATCACGGTGTCAACCTGATCCAGCGTGCCCAGCACGGGCAGCCCGGTCGCGGTCTCGGTGGCCCGCTCGCGGGTCACCGCCCCGATCACCCGGTAGCCCAGCCAGTTCTCCCGGCGCAGCACGCCGGCGATCGCGTCGACGTGGTGGTCGGCGCCGGCCACCAGGATCGGGGTCAGCAACAGCCCCTTGCGGTGCAGGCGGTGCATCAGCTGCCGGCGGATGAAGCGGGAAACCACCAGTCCGAGCATCCCCAGCGCGAACCACAGGATGAAGGCGCCGCGCGGGTAGCGGGCGTCCAGCAGGTAGCAGATGATCCCGACCGCCCCGGCGACCGCGGCGGTGGCGGTGATCACGCGCTTGTATTCGGTGACCCCGGCGCGCAGGTGCCGGATCGAGTAGGCGCCGAAGGCGGCCAGGCCGGCGATCCACGCCAGGCCGATGAGCGCCGTGACGCCCATGAACTCCCGGGACAGCACGGTCGCGTCGCCGAACGGAAGCAGGTTCCGCGCGGTGAGCGCGATCACGGCGGCGATGACCACCGTGACGGCGTCGATGGAGTAGAGAACAGCGCGCTGGGCCTGTGGGCGCGCCATCCAGCGCCACCGATCAGCCTCGGCGTGAGTCCTAGTGGTTGAGAACGCGTCAATATGCGCGCCAATGTTGGTCATGATCCCCCCCGGTCAGACCGTCCCCCGACTTTCCCCCCGAAAGTCGCACGTGCCAAGCACCCCCATGCTCGGCGCGATGGGAGCATTTAACACCCTCCCGGGTCCGTCCGCAAGTTGCATTGCTCTTTTGGTCCAAAAGGGCGTTGCGGATCCATCGGGGAGGGCTGGTCCGAGCCGTGCCGCGGTCGCTGCTACCATGCTGTGCTCGTCTGGAATCGGGCAATCGCGCAAGGGGGACGAGACGTGATCTTCGGTTATACGACGGGTGTGTTCGACATGTTCCATGTCGGGCACCTCAGGGTGCTGGAACGAGCCAAGGCGAACTGCGACCGGCTCATCGTGGGCATCACCACTGACGAGCTGTCGATGGAACGCAAGGGCAAGCTGCCCATCGTGCCATTCGACGAGCGGCGCGAGATCGTGTCCGCGTTGCGCTGCGTGGACATCACGGTTCCGCAGACCACCATGAACAAGCGGGTCGCCTGGGAGTCGCTGCGGTTCGACAAGATGTTCGTCGGGGACGACTGGCGCGGTACCGATGCCTGGAACGCGCTGGAGGAGGAGTTCCGCGCGCTCGGGGTCGAGATCGTGTACTTCCCGTACACCCAGACCACCTCGAGTTCGAAGCTGCGGACCACCCTGGACGGGCTGCATGGCGCCGGGGCGTAGCGGCCTGCCCTGGAAGGGCGCGCTGCGGTGGGCCGAACGGAACACCGCCCGGCTGCTGCTCGCGGTCGCGCCGCGTGGCCGGCATATCGTGATCAGCGGCTTTCCGGACGCCGAGGGCAACGCCATCGAGATGCTCCGGGCCACCGCCCCGCGCTACCGCGGGACCATCTACCTGCTGGTGGTCGATCCGGAGACGGCCCGGACGGTGCTGCGGGTCGCCGGGCTGGATCAGCTGCAGAACCTGCGGCTGGTGCCCCGCCGCTCGCCGGAGGCGCTGCTGCGGTTCAGCACCGCCGAGGTGACGATGTTCACCCACGGCCTGTTCGGCAATCCGCGGCGGGTGCCGCGCAAGACGCTGGTGAACCTGTGGCACGGCGGCGGCATCAAGGGCGGCCTGATGGCCGACGACCGGGGCCGGCCGACCATCCATTCCGACTACCTGGTGGCCGCCACCCGGCAGCAGGGCGAGATCCTGGCCGAGCAGTGCCGCCTGCCCGACGGCGGGCTGCTGCTGACCGGCAATCCGCGGATCGACGAGTTCGAGGACGTCGACCGGTCGCGGCTGGCGGCGGTCGGCATCGATCCGGAGCGTCCGTTCGCGCTCTGGATGCCCACCTTCCGGCGGAACGCCGGCCATGGACTGACCGCCGGCTGGGCGGAGGCGCCGGGCGACACCGCCGGCGTCGACCTGCGGGCCGGCGAGGTGGTCGCCGGGCTGGCGCGGGAGGGCATCCAGGTGGTGGTGAAGCCGCATCCCAGCGACGCCGAGAGCCACTCCGTGGAGGGCGCGATCATCGTCACCAACGAGTTGCTGATCCGCCACGGACTGCTGCCCTACCAGCTGATCGGCGCCTCCGCCGGCCTGCTGACCGACTACTCCAGCGTCTGGATCGACTACCTGACGCTGGACCGGCCGATCGCCTTCCTGGTGCCGGACGCGGAGTCCTACGCCGGCGGCCGGGGGTTCAACCCGCCGGACGCGCTGGACTGGCTGCCCGGCCCCCGGGTGGAGAGCCCGGCGGACATCGAACGGTTCGCGCAGGACATCAAGGCGGCCGGTGCGCTGACCGCGCCACGGCGGGCCGAGGTGGCGCAGCGGATCGGCCTGGTCGCCCGGCGACCGGTGGCGCACACCATCCTGGACGAACTGGACGCCCGGGGCGTCTTCGGCGGCCGGTTGTCGCCGGCCCAGGCCTGACACCGGGCCTGGCGCCACCGGCGCCAGGCGTCCCGGGGGAGTGGCCGTCCCGGAACACGGGTGGTCGATGCGACGGCGTGGTAGGATGCTCCGCGCTCGGGAGATCAGGATCCGTGCTCGGCAGCTGGGGTTGCCCAAGCCAGGTCCGTTGAGCGGTTTCCCGAACTTGAGCTGTTGGGGGGCAGCACATGAAAAGTTCGTGCCTTGTGGCGGACCGAAGCGGAGCCGGGGAGGTGCCCGGTGGCGATCGCTGACCGGCTTTCCCGGGTGGCCGCGCTGGTGAAATCCAATGCCGCCGGAGCGATGGTGGCCCAGGTCTGGCAGGCGGGCGGCAGCTTCGCGCTGCAGATTCTCGCGGCCTGGACGTTGGGCGCGGTCGGCCTGGGTGTCTTCGCGCTGCTCTACGGGATCATCGTGCTGGTGACCGCGATCAGCAGCGGCATGGTGGGCGACTCGCTGATCATCCTGAACCGGGCCGATCGGGCCATCCGATCCGGGCTGCAGTTCTGGGCGCTGGCGTTGGCCACGGCCGCCTTCGGCGTCGCGGCGGCGGTGAGCTACTGGACCGGTCTGCTGCCCTGGCAGGCGGCGATCTGGTTCGGGCTGGCCACCGCGCTGTTCATGGTCGAGGAACTGATCCGGCGGCTGCTGATGGCCACCATGCGGTTCTGGCATCTGGTGCTGGTCGACGGCAGCGCCCTGGTGGCCTGCCTGGCCACCATCGGGCTGGTCAGCCTGAGCCACCAGCTCAGCATCGGAACCTTCCTGATGGGGCTCTGCGCCGGCCAGGCGATCGGCCTGCTGGTCGGCATCTGCGCGCTGCCGAAGTCGGAGCGCCGGCTGGTCCGGCTGCAACGGGACGGCATCGGCCGGGTGGCCGCCTTCGGCGCCTGGCGCGGGGCGCAGGTCTCGATCCCGCAGCTGGTGCAGACCCTGTCGCGCACCCTGGTGACGGTCGCGGTCTCCGCCGCGGCGTTGGGCGAGGTGGAGGCCGCCAGGATCCTGGTGGCGCCGTTGACCCTGCTGGTTCAGGGCTTCGGCTCCTACCTGCTCTCCAGCTATGCCAAGGATCGCGACCTCGGCCCGCGGAAGCTGCGGGAGCGGGCCTGGAAGGCCTCGGCGACCATGATGGCCGGCGCGCTCGTGGTCGGCCTGGTGATCGTGCTGCTCACCCCGGTGGTGGGCCCGCTGGTCAGCGGTCCGGCCTTCGCCATCGACCCGGTCGTGGTGGCCGGCTGGATGTGCTACGTGATCGGCATGGCGTCGCTGCAGCCCTTCGGCAGCCTTGGCGCGGTACTTGGCCAGCAGGGCCGGCTGCTGCTCTGCCGGGTGTTCGACGTGGTGGCCGCGCTGGCCACGCTGTTCGTCCTGGTGGTGGTCTTCCAGCTGCCGGCGACGGTGATGCCGTTCGTCCTGGCCGCCGGCCTGATGGTCGGCGGGATCACCATCCGGTACTTCGTGCTGCGGCCGCTGATCGCGACCGAGCGGGTCGCCGAGGAGTCGGCGGAGGTCGAGTTGCAGCCGGTCTCCGGCGCTCGCTGAGGCCCCGGGCCGGAAGGCCCCGGGCAGCCGCCGGTCGGACGGCCGCGTCCGGGGAGTCCCTAGCGGGTCAGCCCCATCGCCGCGATCAGCCCGTCGGCGTACTGCCGGAACGAGAACCGGTCGGCCACCACCTCGGCATCGACCCTCGCGCGCTCGGAATAGCCCGGCCAGTCGTCGGCCATGGTCTCGACCGCGTCGGCGATGCTGACCGGATCCGAGGCCGGCACCGCGATCCGGCTGCTGGCGGCCTGGCTGGCCTCCTTCAGCCCGGCGATGTCGCTGACGATCAGCGGACGCCCGGCCAGCGATGCCTCGACCGCGGTATTGCCGAACGGTTCGTCCACGGTGGACGGGATCACCACGATGTCGGACTCCGCCACGGTGTCCCAGATCGCCGGCCGGAAGCCGAGGAAGCTGACCGCGTCCTCCAGCCCGCCCGCGGCGATCTGCTCGCGCAGGCCGTCCTCGTAGCTCTCGTTGCCCGGGAACACCGCGCCCAGCAGGTCGAGGTGCACGTCGCGGCCGCGCTCCCGCAGCAGCCGGACGGCCTCGATCGCGACGTGCGGCCCCTTGCGGTGGGACAGCCGCCCGACGTAGAGCAGCCGGATCGGCCCGGTCAGCTCCGACCTGGCGGGCACCACCTGCGACGGTCCGGAGACCGCGTT
Source organism: Propionicimonas sp. (assembly GCA_049840415.1). Taxonomy (GTDB): domain Bacteria; phylum Actinomycetota; class Actinomycetes; order Propionibacteriales; family Propionibacteriaceae; genus Propionicimonas. Next base: position 190,791 of record JASGLB010000008.1, read on the forward strand.
GTAGACGATCGTGGTGCGGCCGGCCAGCCAGGCCGCCGACCGGCGCAGCACGTCCAGGCTGAACTGGCTGTTGATCACGATCCGGTCGGAGAAGACCAGCGGCAGGTACAGCGCCCGGCGCAGCAGCGCCGACGCCGTCCCCTCGGCCTCGTGCACGTGGCAGACGACATTGCGCCCGGCGAACTTGGCCAGCGGGAACCACAACGGCGGCGTGATGGTGTTGACCATCACCGTGCCCGCCCGGGTGTGCCGCAACAGCCGCCAGGACGGCCCCCAGGCCGAGAGCGTCTCCGCCACCAGCTGCAGCAGGCCGCGGGGCGAGAGCAGGCTCTTGCGGATGATCGGCGTCGGCTGCTCGAGGACGGTCGCCCCGGCCCCGGTCAGCAGCTCGATCAGCGGACCCGGGCCGGGCACCGTGACGAACACGGTGAAGCCGCCTTCGACCAGCGCCCGGACACTCTCGACCACCATCCGGTCGGAACCGTAGAGGTCGGCGCCCGGGTTGGCGATCAGGACCGTGCGCGGGTCGCCGGCCATCACTTCGTCCAGTACTTGTCGACGAGTTCCCGGGTGCTGGCGATATTGCGCCGGGACGAGGCCCCGAACACGATCGCCTCGATGTTCGGCTGCTCGCAGATCCACTGGATCGCCTCGTCGGCGGGGATCGCGCCGGAGGCGTAGACCGACATCGCCACCGGACGGAAGTCATGCGACTCCAGCGCCTTGTGGTAGGCCTCCATCCCGCCGGACATCCGGAACCCGATCTTGTTGATGTTCGCGCAGATCAGCGGCGAGGAGATGCCCTGGGCGTCCAGCACCGAGGCCAGCATCGGCAGGTTCATCGTGATGAACCCGGGCTCGGCGTTGTACTTGCTGCGGACGTGCTCGGCGAAGATGCTGAAGGCATCGTTGAAGCCCATCCCGAGCAGCAGGTCGGTGACCACGTTCTGCAGCCAGATCACCGGCGTCGGCAGGCCCTCGAACATCTTCATCTCGGCGTCGATCAGCAGGGTCACGATGCCCTCGATGTCCTTGCCGACCAGCGACGAGGTGCCGCGCATCGCGGCGTCCACCAGGCCCGAGTTGGGCAGGAAGCGCTTCAGCGCGCCCATCATGCCGTCGGTGGTGACCGCGTTGGCGTACTTGTGCGCATAGGGCATGCCCGGGAAGAAGGTGAAGTCCGGGTAGCTGGCGCGGTTCTCGCGGAAGTACTGCGCCACCTCGCCGATCCGGTCGTGGGTGGTGCACATGAAGGTGGTGACACCCTCGGCGTAGGCGTCCTTCAGGACGTCGATCACCGCGGAGGTGTCCTGGAAGCGCATCTGCTGCTGCCGCGCCTTCTCCTCCGACATGTGGTTGACCCCGAAGAACTGGTTGTCCCCGAAGAGCAGTCTGTCCATCGTCATCCTCACTTCCCGCCGGACACGAGGGTCCGGACTCGACCGATGCCGGACCGCACCGCGTTCACGACTCGTCCTGGCAGAGAGCGCCGCACCGGTGCGGGCGGCGCCACCACGGCGTCGCTGAGCCGCACCGACGGACCGCGCCGGGAATCCTCGACCATCCGCTCGATGAGCTTGTCGGTGACCAGCGCGGAGGCGAAGGTGTTCTCGCCCTCCAGCGTGCCCGAGCCGACCCGCTCGACGAAGTGCGCGAGCTGGGCGGTGTACTCCTCGCCGCGCAGGTAGAACTCGACCGGCTGGGTGAGCTCGGTGGTGTAGCGGACGTTCCAGCCCGGACGGTAGCCCTCGGGGATGGTGGTGTCCTCGCGCAGGTAGACCTGGATCTCCTGGCGGTCGGCGAAGATCCGGCCGCCGGTTCCCCACAGCGTGATCCGGGTGGTCATCTTGCGCACCGATTCGTCCGACCAGTTCACCGACACCGAGACGGTGCGGCCCTGGTCGTAGTACAGGGTGGAGGAGACCTCGTCGTCGATCTCGGCGGAGAACACGCTGTTCAGCACGGTGCCGCCGACGCCGATCGGCTCGCCCAGGTACCAGTTGATCAGGTTCAGCGGGTGCGCGGCGTAGTCGTACAGACAGCCGCCGCCCTCGCTGCTCTTGCTCCGCCAGGTGCCGCCCTGCGGCTTGAGCACGACCGGCCCGTAGGACTCCGCCAGGCCGTGGGTCACCGTCCCGATCGCGCCGGCGTCCAGCAGGCGCTTGACCTCGCCGAACGCGCCCACGAAGCGGTTGTGGTAGCCGACCTGGGTGACCAGCCGCTTGGCCGCGGCCAACTGCACCAGCTCTTCGCCCTCGGCGCCGCTGAGCGTGAACGGCTTCTCGCAGAACACCGCCACCCCGGCCTCGAGCAACTGCTTCACCATCGGGTAGTGCAACCGCGACGGGGTGGCCACGATCGCCGCGTCGGGCTTCTCCGCCGCCAGCAGCTTGTCAATCGAGGTGTAGGTGGACATCCCCGTGTATTTCTTCAGTACGCCGAGCAGATAGGTGGTGGTGTCGACGATGCCGACCACCTCCACGCCAGGCAGAGCGCGCACCATCGAGAGGTGCGAGATGCCCATCTTGCCCAGGCCGATAACGGCCACTTTCACCATCGTTCAGTGCCTTCCGGATCGGGACTTCTTTGGGTTCTTGGGTAGATAGCGGTCGAGCAGCAGGCGGTATTCCTCGCCGATTTGCTGCCAGGTCAGCCCGGCATGGTACCGGGCCCGGGCCGCGGCGCTCATCCGCGCCAGGCGGTCGGGTGAGGTGAGGATCTCATCCAGCCGGGCGGCGACATCCTCGGCAGTGGCAAAGTACGCCTGCTCCGGACCCGCCGTCCAGCGATTGTACGGGTTGTCGTGGGCCAGCACCGGGTTGCCCGCGCCGAGCGCCTCGACCAGCGACGGGTTGGTGCCGCCGACGGTGTGCCCGTGCAGGTAGAGCGCGCTGTGGAACCGGAGCGGCTGGACCACCTCGGGGTCGAAGATCGCGCCGGCGAAGACCACGTCGTCGGAGGCGGCCTCGACCACCTGACGGTGGTAGTCGTCGGTCTGCGGGTCGTAGTTGCCCAGGATCACCAGCTTGTGGTCGCGGGGGCGCGAGGAGAAGCCCTGGACGATCTCCAGGATCGAGTTCTCCGGAATCGGCCGGCAGATCATGGTGAGGTAGCCGCCGGGCTCGAGGCCGAGCTCCCGCACCGGCGCCTCGTTCGCCTCGGTGACCTCGTCGGCGCCGTAGGCGATCATGGTGACCTTGCGCTTGGGCGCCCGCGTCCACAGGTACTTCTCGATCTCCGGATGATCGGCGATCAGATGGTTGCCGGCCAGCGCCGAGAAGCGTTCGTTGATGTACAGGATCGCCTGCCGGGCGAAGCCCCAGCGTGCCCGGGACCACTCGATGCCGTCCATGTTGATCACCATCGGGATCTTCTTCAGCCGCTGCCAGGTGTTGAAGATGCCGGTGTTGTAGCCGAACACCAGGCACAGGTCGTCGAACCGGCTGGCGTGACGGACGCACTTCAGGTCGAACAGCGAGGTGCCGCGCCAGCCGGGCAGGTTCACCGGGACGTTCACCCGCTCCAGCCCGCGCCACTGGTCGTAGGTGATCTCGCCGGTGCCCTCCACCTGGCAGTAGACGATCACCCGCCAGCCCTCGGACAGCAGGTGCAGGCCGACCTTCTCAGCCGCGGTCTCGAAGCCGCCGTAGTTGGCCGGAACGCCGTGGGTGCCCAGTATGCGGACAACCGGTCGCGGGTCGTCCGGGTCGGCGGGACGATCGACGGGCACCGGGCCGGAGTGGTTCGCGGGCAATGCTGGAGACTCCTCGAATGGAATGCTGATGGGTGGGTGCCGTAGAACTCGGCAGCCATAGCGTAGCGGGCGCGACCGTCGGTCAGCCCGCCGGGGTCGGCCGGTGCGCCCGCTGCGGCTTGCCCCGGCCGGATTGACCGCCGGACCGGGAGTCCAAGGAATGAGAAGACCACTGGTGGCGGATCCGCAGAATCCTGGTATAGTTCGCCTCCGGGGGGAGTTGCGGATGTCCGCATGGCAACTGTCGGGGGACGGTCAGCCAGACTAAAATCACTTTCTTCACGTTTATTGGCGTCTCTGGGGGGAAGCGCTATGTGGAGTAATTTGCGCGGCTGTTGTGCCGCGGTGTTCGTTGCGGCACTGCTGTTGAGCGGGTGCACTGCGCAACCGGAATCGCCGACGTCCGTTCCGTCGGCCCAGCCCACACCGACCGATGTCCCGGTCCAGACCGCGAGCCCGGCCCAGCCGTCGCCCTCGCCGTCGGCTCCGGCGAGCACGGCTCCGAGTGCGCCGGCCGATCCGGGTCAGCCGGTTCCGAAGGTGGGCCGAGGTGATGACACCACGCCGACCATTCTGGCCAGCCCGGCCGATACCGACGACAAGGTGTCCTATCCCGACGGTGTCGTCCTGCAGATCCGGAAGGTGAGCTTCGGCGAGGAGACCGGCAAGGGTCCGGGCGCGTTCCCGGGCCGCGAGTTCGCCGTCCTCGATCTGGAGATCGACAACGGCAGCGAGCGCGCCCTGTCGCTCGACACCGTGGTGATCACCGTCCTCGACTCCGATGACCAGCCGGTCAACCCGGTCTACGCCGAGGAAGCCAAGGTCGCCGACTTCACCGGCGAGCTGAAGCCCGGCAAGACGGTCAAGGCCTCCTACGCCTTCGCGGTGCCGAAGGCGTCGCGGTCCAAGGTGACCGTGGTGGTCGACTTCGACGGGGTTCATGCCTCCGCCGTGTTCCGTGGGGAACTGGCAGCATGACCACCGGCCGCCTGGCGGCCCTGCTGCGCGCCGGCTTCGCCGGTGTCCGGCCGGGTGACGACCATTCCCAGCTACCGACTTCTTACCGGGACGACGACGCGGTGCGCGTCAGCCCGACAGCCCGCCGTCCGTTCCGCGGCAATCCCACTCGTTCACGTTCAGGAAGTGCCATGTTCAAGTCGAACTCTTTGATCAAGCGCATCGGAGCGCTCACCGCGAGCGTGGCAGTCACTGCCACCATGTTGGTGGCCGCGGTCTCGGCTCCGACCGCCGAGGCGGCGGTGCTGCCGACCGATCCCGCGACGGTGACCGCCGAGGGGCTGCCGACCTGGCAGGTGAACGGCGTGGTGTGGAGCGTCGTGGTGGTGGGCAATACCGCCTATGCCACCGGCGAGTTCAGCGCCGCCCGCCCGCCGGGCGAGCCGGTCAACAGCGCGCTGTCGGTGCCGGCCAAGAACATCTTCGCCTTCGACGTGACCACCGGTAACCCGGTGCCGTTCAACCACTCGCTGAACGCCCAGGGCCTGGTGGTCCGGGCGAACGACGCCGGCACCCGGCTCTATGTCGGCGGCGACTTCACCGAGGTGGACGGCGTCGCCCGCGCCCACATCGCGGCCTTCGACATCACCTCGCCCGGCGCCCCGCTCACCTCGATGAACGCGCGTGCGGCCGGTCAGGTGCGCGGGCTGGTGCCGATCGGCAACACCCTGTACGCCGGCGGCAACTACCGCTCCGCGGCCGGCCAGGTCCGCTCGCTGTTCTCCGCCTACGACGCCAGCACCGGCGACCTGCTGCCGTGGGCCCCGGTGGGTGACACCTCCGGCTACGTGTTCGCGATGGTGGCTTCCCCGGACCAGTCCCGGATCATCGCCGGTGGCTCCTTCAATACCATCAACGGCGTCAACGCCTACGGCATGGGCTCGATCGACGCCGCGTCCGGCGCCAGCCTGCCCTGGGCGGCCAACGACCGGCTGCGCACCGCCGGCAACAACGGCGCGATCACCACGCTGTCCACCGACGGCAACGCGATCTTCGGCGCCGGCTACGCGTTCGGCAGCGGTGCCGCCTTCGAGGGCACCTTCTCCGCCGACCCGTCCACCGGGTCGATCAACTGGGTGAACGACTGCCTCGGCGACACCTACGACACCTTCCCGATGGGCAACGTGCTGTACACCGTCAGCCACGACCACGACTGCACCATGGTCGGCGCCTTCCCGGACACCAACCCGCGTAACCGCTGGACCAAGGCCAGCGCGGAGCGGATCGGCCCGACCATCGGCGTGACCAACCGCAAGGACGCCTACGGCTGGGACTACATCGGCATCCCGTACACCGGTCTGCTGCACTGGTACCCGGAGGTGGCCTTCGGCAAGTACACCGCCTCGAAGCAGGCCGGCTGGACCCTCGGCGGCAACGGCCAATACCTGGTGATGGGTGGCGAGTTCCCGTCGGTGAACAATGTTGCCCAGCAGGGCCTGGTCCGGTTCGCCTACGCGCCGACCTCGAACGGCATGAAGCCGACCGCGAGCACCGGGTCGACCCCGACGGCGATCCCCACCACGGGCGGCTCCGTCCGGGTGGTGTTCGGCGCGATGTACGACCGTGACGACGCCATTCTCGAGTACGACGTGTACCGCGGTGTTCCCGGCTCGTCCAAGCGGATCGCGACGGTGACCAAGGACGACGCCGAGTTCTGGAACCTGCCGAAGTACACCATCGTCGACACCGACCTGCCGGTCGGTTCCCAGGTCAGGTACCAGACCCGAGCCCGGGACGCCGCCGGCAACACCCAGTGGTCGGCCTGGTCCGACTACGTCACGGTGACCGAGAACGCGTCGGCCTACACCAACACCGTTGCGGCGGACGGCGCCAGCCACCTGTGGCGGCTGGACGAGCCCGCCGGCTCGACGATGGTGGTCGACGCCATCGGCAGCGCGCACGGCTCGCCCAAGACCGGCACCACCCTGGGTGGCGCCGGGGCGCTGCTGAACGAGACCGGCACCGCGCTGACCAGCACGGCCTCCGGTTCGGTCGTCACCACCACCGCCGAGGAAGCTCCGGCAGCGGTCTCGGTCGAGGCCTGGGTGAAGACCACCAGCACCCGCGGTGGCCGGATCGTCGGCTTCGGCGACCAGGAGAAGACCGGTCTGGTCTCGACCAAGACCGATCGGGCGCTGTACCTGGACAACTCCGGGCGGCCCAACTTCATGATCAACGACGGCGCGGTGCGCACCGTGACCGCCGTGAAGGGGATCAACGACGGCCAGTGGCACCACGTGGTCGGCACCATCGACGAGGCCGGCATGCAGCTGTTCGTCGACGGCGCCCGGGTGGCTCGCGACCAGCGGTACAACGCTCCGATGAGCTACACCGGCTTCTGGCGGCTGGGTGCCGACGGCACCACCGGCTTCGCCAACCGGCCGACCGACGGCGCCCTCGCCGGCACGATCGACGCGGTGGCGACCTACCCCGCCGCGCTGACCCTGGCGCAGGTGCAGTCCCACTTCCGGCAGAGCGGACGGACGGCCAGCTGGCCCAGCCAGCCGACCGACGGCTACGCCGCGTCGGTGCTCGCCGACCGGCCGGATCTCTACTGGCGGTTCGATGAGACCAGCGGGGTGGCGGTGGACTCCTCCGGTTCCGGCAACCCCGGCAACGTGGTCGCCGCAGTGACCCGGGGCGTCGCGGGTGCCTTCAGCGGCAGCAACTCCGCCCGGTTCGACGGCAACGCCAGCCTGGTGGTCGCCCAGCAGCCCTGGGTGGCGCCGACCTCCTTCACCGCCGAGCTGTGGTTCAACACCACGACCACCAGGGGCGGCAAGCTGATCGGCTTCGGCAACGCCACCAGCGGGCTGAGCGGCAGCTACGACCGGCACGTCTGGATGCAGAACAACGGCAAGCTGTCCTTCGGCACCTACCCGGGGACGCAGCAGACCATCACCAGCAACGCCAGCTACAACGACGGCCAGTGGCACCACCTGGTCGCCGCGCAGGGCGCCGACGGGATGCGGCTGTACGTGGACGCCGCTCTGGTCGGAACCAACCCGACCACCACCAGCCAGGCCTTCACCGGGTACTGGCGGGTCGGCGGCGACCGTAACTGGAGCGGGGCCACCAGCAACTACTTCGCTGGCTCGCTGGACGAGGCGGCGGTCTACCCGACCGCGCTGAGCGAGAACTCGGTGCGGGCGCACTACGCCGCGTCCGGCCGGACGGCTCCCAACCAGGCGCCGGTGGCCGCCTTCACCGCGACCACCTCCTTCCTGACCGCCAACCTGGACGCCAGCACCTCCACCGATCCGGAGGCGGGCGAGCTCAGCTACGCGTGGGAGTTCGGTGACGGCAACACCGGCACCGGGGTCACCGCCAGCCACAGCTACGGCTCGGCCGGCAGCTACCAGGTGAAGCTCACCGTGACCGATCAGGGCGGGCTGACCAATGTCCTCACCCAGACCGTGACGGTCGTCGCCAACCAGGCGCCGACCGCGGCGTTCACCAGCTCGGTGCAGCTGCACAACGTGTCCTTCGACGCCGCCGGCTCGGCGGACGCCGACGGCACGATCGCCTCCTACGCCTGGGACTTCGGCGACGGCAACACCGGCACCGGTGCCACCGCCACCCACGAGTACGGCTCCGCCGGCAGCTTCACGGTGGCGCTCACCGTCACCGACGACCAGGGTGCGACCAATACGGTCTCCCAGGTCGTCGAGACGGTGGACGCGCCGAACCAGCTGCCGACCGCGGCCTTCGTCAGCCAGGCGTCGGATCTGGCGGTGGCGTTCGACGCCAGCGGTTCGACCGACCCCGACGGCAGCATCGCGTCCTACGCCTGGGACTTCGGTGACACCGCCACCGGCACCGGCGTGAACGCTTCGCACACCTACGGCCAGGCCGGTAGCTACCAGGTCACCCTGACCGTCACCGACAACCGGGGTGGCACCGCGACCGTGACCCACGAGGTGCAGGTGCTGGCAGCCAACCAGGCGCCGACCGCGGCCTTCAGCTCGACGGTCGACCGCGCCAAGGTGTCGCTGGACGCCTCCGGCTCGGCCGATGCCGACGGCACGATCGCCTCCTACGCCTGGGAGTTCGGCGACGGCGAGGTGGGCAGCGGGGTCACCGCCAGCCACACCTACGCGGCCTCCGGCACCTACCAGGTCAAGCTCACCGTGACCGACGATCGGGGCGGCGAGGGCACCGTCACCCACGAGGTGACAGTGGTGGGCAACAGCGCGCCGACGGCAGCGTTCACCAGCACCACCAACGGCCTCGCGGCGTCCTTCGACGGTTCGGCCTCGGCCGACGCCGACGGCACCGTGGCGTCCTACGCCTGGGAGTTCGGCGACGGCCACACCGGCACCGGCGCGACCGCGAACCACAGCTACGCCGAGTCGGGCACCTACTCGGTGAAGCTGACCGTGACCGACAACGACGGTGCGGAGAATTCCGTCAGCCACCAGGTCACCGTGATCGGTCAGGGCCCGCTGGCCAAGGACTCCTTCAACCGGAGCATCGCCTCCGGCGGCTGGGGGACGGCTGACGTGGGCGGGGCCTGGACGGTCCCGACCGGCGCCGCTCGGTTCTCCGTGGCCGACGGCACCGCCCGGATGAACATGATCAGCGCGGGCAGCGGCAACTCCGGCCTGCTGGAGTCGGTCAACTCGACCGATATCGACATGTCGTTCGACGTCACGATCGACAAGCCGGCCTCCGGCGGTGGGTTCTACTTCACCGCGATCGGACGCCGGGTGGCCGGGGTCGGCAGCTACAACGCCAAGGTCCGGGTCCAGGCCAACGGCACGGTCGTGCTGTACCTGGTCAAGACCATCGGCAGCACCGAGACCACGCTGAGCACCAAGACCATCACCGGCCTGAACTTCACCGCCGGCGACACCCTCAAGGTGCGCTTCCAGGTCACCGGGACGGACTCCACCACCCTCAAGGCCAAGGTGTGGAGCGGGGTCGAGCCCAGTGGCTGGGCCTCGACGATGATGGACTCGACCGCCTCGCTGCAGGCCGCCGGTTGCGTCGGTATGAGCACCTACGTCTCCGGTAGCAGCGGCAACCTGCCGGCGCTGTACTCGTTCGACAACCTGCTGGTCGAGCAGGCATGACCGTCATCGACCGTCCGGCAACCCCCTGGCGTGCTGCGCCGGGGGGCGCCCGGGCGGTCGGTGCGGTCCAGTGGCCGGAGGTGATCGATCCCACTCGGGCTCTGTCACATCCGGTCACGCGGTGTTACGGTTTCGCTGTCGTCTTGGGTACTGACGATCGTGACCGTGTCTTGGCCGGGAGCCCCGCGGGGGCTCCCAGGTCGATTTTGGGGGATTTCACGTTCAGGGGGGAAACGCAATGCCCAGAGCAACGCTATTGACGCGTATCGCTGCTATTGGATCGGCAACGGCGCTCGCGCTGGTCGGAGTCGCGGTGCAGCCCGCGGCAGCGGCCCCCGCGGTGATCCAGCCGCAGCCCAACACGTCGTTCACCGCGGATCGGCTGCCGACCGTGCAGATCAACGGGGTGGTGTGGTCGCAGGTGGTGGTCGGCAACAAGGTCTACGCCGGCGGCTCCTTCACCCGCGCCCGCCCGGCCGGGGCGGCTGCCGGCACCAATGAGACGGTCCGGAACAACCTGCTGGCCTTCGACATCACCACCGGTGTGATGGACAGTTCGTTCGCGCCCGACCTCAACGGCCAGGTGCTGAGCGTGACCGCCTCACCGGACAAGAGCCGGATCTACGTGGTGGGCGACTTCACCACCGCCAATGGGCAGGCCCGGCGCCGGGTGGCGGCCTACAGCACGGCCACCGGGGCGCTCATCACGGCCTTCAACCCGGTCGGCGTCAGTTCGCAGGCGCGTGCCGTGATCGCCACCAACGACACCGTCTACGTCGGCGGCGGCTTCGGCCAGGCCGGGTCGAACACCAGGCGCAACCTGGCGGCCTTCCGTGCCTCCGACGGCGCGCTGCTGCCCTGGGCGCCCTCGGCCGACCTGAAGATCTGGGGCCTGGCCACCGACGGCAACTCGGTCTTCGCGGCCGGCCAGTTCACCACCGTGAACAGCCAGCCCGCCTACGGCCTGGCCAAGATCGACGGCGTCTCCGGCACGCTCGACACCGCCTGGCAGCCCGAGGTGCGCAACGCCGGCCCGGACGCCGCGGTCGGCAGCATCGCCCTGATGGGCGGGAAGCTCTACGGCACCACCTGGCACTTCGGCCCCGGCGGCAACCTGGAGGGATCCTTCAAGGTCGGCACCGGCGGAACCGGCAGCGTGGAGTGGGTCACCGACTGCCACGGCGACAATTACTCGGCCTTCCTCAGCCAGGGCACCGTCTACACCGTCGGGCACGCGCACTACTGCGGCAACATGGGCGGCGGCTTCCCGCAGTACTCGAGCTGGAAGTTCCAGCACGCCCAGGCCTGGAGCGACACCGTCACCGGTGACATCCTGAACGACGCCCACTTCTACGACAACTGGCACGGCGTGAAGCCGGGCCCGGCGATGATCAACTGGCTGCCCGACTTCGCGATGGGAAGCTACACCGGCCAGTACCAGGCGGGTTGGACCATCACCGGTACCGACGACTATCTCGTGATCGGCGGCGAGTTCCCGCGGGTGAACAGCACCGGCCAGCAGGGCCTGGTCCGGTTCGCCAAGCGGCCGATCGCGCCCGGCGCCGAAGGGCCCAAGTTCGTCGGCAACAAGTTCGTCCCCAGCGCGGTCGCGCAGTCGACCACCGAGGTCCGGATCACCTGGCCGCCCGGCTACGACCGGGACGACCGCACGCTCACCTACAAGCTCTACCGCGGCGGCACGCTGATCAACACCCAGACCGCCGACTCCAACTGGTGGACGCTGCCGGCGCTGGGCTACCTGGACACCGGACGTACCCCGGGCGCGAGCTACACCTACCGGGTGGTGGCCAGCGATGCCGACGGCAACACCGTCAACTCCTCCAGCACCTCGGTCGCCCTGCCGACCAGCTTCGCGGCCACGAACCCCTACGCCCAGGCGGTGAAGGACGCCGGCGCGAAGCTCTACTGGCCGTTGAACGACACCCGCTCCGGCAGCCCGATGGCCATCCGGGACTGGGCCGGCTTCAATGACGGCGTCGCCGACAACGACGTCACCGCCGGTCAGCCGGGTGCGATCCCCGGCGATGCCGCGGTGACGGTGGGCACCGCCGAGCCCAATCAGCCGTGGGCGCGGATCTACTCCACCGGCAGCCAGCTGGCGCCGAACACGTTCACCACCCAGGTGTGGGTGAAGACCACCACCACCAGGGGCGGCCGGATCTTCGGCTTCGGCGATCTGCAGGCCGGCAACTCCGGTCACCGCGATCGTCACATCTGGATGAGCAACAGCGGCCAGATCTCCTTCGGCGTCCGGGCGACCGACAACAGCAACCGGGTGCTGACCAGCTCGAAGTCCTACAACGACGATCAGTGGCACATGATCACCGCGTCGATGGGCAGCGACGGCATGGCGCTCTATATCGACGGCGTCCGGGTCGCCAAGCGCAGCGACACCACCGAGGGGGAGCAGTACCTCGGCTTCTGGCGGGTGCAGGGCGACAACACCGACGGCTGGCCGACCAACGCGGCCACCAGCAACTTCGTCGGCAGCGTCGATGAGATCGCGGTCTACCCGACCGTCCTGGACCAGAACACCATCCTGGCCCAGTACGCCGCCAGCGGCCGGACCGCGGCGGTGCCGCAGGCGCCCGCCGACGGCTACGGGGCAGCGGTCTACGCCGACGATCCGGATCTCTACTGGCGGTTCAACGAGACCAGCGGCGTGACCGCCGCCGACTCCGGTCGGGCGGTCAGCAACGGCACCTACCGGTCCGGCGTCACGCTGGGTGCGAACGGTGTGGTCAGCGGCAACCTGGCGGCCCAGTTCGACGGCGCCAACGACGTGGTCACCTCCAACGCGCAGTTCTCGAACCCGACCGCCTATTCCATGGAGGCGTGGTTCAACACGACCACCAATGCCGGCGGCAAGATCATCGGTTTCGGCAATGCCCAGACCGGCGATTCGAACAACTACGACCGGCACGTCTACATGCTCGGTGACGGCCGCGTGGTCTTCGGCGTCTGGACCGGCCAGACGAACACCATCGAGACCACCGCCGCCTTCAACGACGGCCAGTGGCACCACGTGGTGGCCAGCCAGGACGGCGATGGCATGAAGCTGTACATCGACGGCGAGCTGCAGGGGACCAACCCGCAGACCGCGGCGCAGAACTACGACGGCTTCTGGCGGGTCGGTGGCGACACCAGCTGGGGCGGTGCGCCGTACTTCAACGGCGTCATCGACGAAGCCGCGGTGTACAGCTACGGGCTCTCGCAGGAACGCGTCCGCGCCCACTACACCGCCGCCGGCGGTGTGTTGAACCAGGCTCCGACGGCCGAGTTCAGCAGCACGGTCGCCGAGCGCCGGGTCTCCTTCAGCGGTTCCGGTTCGGATCCGGACGGCACCGTGGTGGGCTACGCCTGGGACTTCGGCGACGGCGCCACCGGCAGCGGGCAGGATCCGGTTCACGTCTACCCGGCCAGCGGGACGTACACCGCCACCCTGACCGTCACCGACAACAAGGGTGCGACCGGCACCGTCAGCCACCAGGTGGTGGTCGCCGCTTCGCCCGGGCCGAACGACGCCTACGGTGCGGCGGTCCACGCCGACAGCCCGCGGATCTACTGGCGGCTGGGTGAGTCCAGCGGGACGGTGGCGGCCGACGCCAGCGGCGCGCTGAGCAACGGCGCCATCGTCGGCGGCCCGGCGCTGGGGCGTCCGGGCGCGATCGACAACCCGAACACGGCGATCGGCTTCAACGAGGCCGGCGGCGGTCAGTACGTGACCTCCGACGACGCCTTCGTCAACCCGACCGTCTACTCCGAGGAGGCCTGGTTCAGGACCACCACCGGTGGCGGCAAGATCATGGGCTTCGGCTGCAGCCAGGCCAGCCCGTCCAACTGCTACGACCGGCACATCTACCTGCGGACCGATGGTCAGTTGGCGTTCGGCACCTACACCGGCCAGATGAACATCATCGCCACCTCGTCCCCCGTCCCCTACACCGACGGTCAGTGGCACCACGTGGTGGCGACCCAGTCGGCGGCGGGGATGAAGCTGTACGTCGACGGTGCCCTGGTGGGGACCGATCCGCAGACCTCGGCAGAGGCCTACACCGGCTGGCTGCACGTCGGCGGCGACAACACCTGGGACAACAGCGGGGTGTGGTTCAACGGCGAGATCGACGAGGTCGCGCTGTACCTGCACGAGCTGAGCCCGTCCCGGGTGCTCGCGCACTACCAGGCTTCGCAGCCGACGCCGAACCAGCCGCCGGTGGCCGCCTTCACCGCGACCCCGGACAACCTGAAGGTGTCGGTGGACGCGTCGGCGTCCAGCGATCCCGACGGCAGCGTCGTGAGCTACGCCTGGGACTTCGGTGACGGTGCCACCGCCACCGGGGTGACGGCTGAGCACACCTACGGCACCGCCGGTACCCGGACGATCACGCTGGTCGTGACCGACGACGACGGTGCCACCAGCACCACCACGGAGTCGGTGACGGTCGAGCCCGCCAACGTGAACCCGGTGGCCTCGTTCACCGCGACCCCGGACCTGTTGCAGGTCTCGGTCGACGGTTCGGCGTCCTCCGATCCCGACGGCAGCATCGTCGGTTACCAGTGGGACTTCGGGGACGACGCGACCGGCAGCGGCGTGACCGCGCAGCACAGCTACGCGACCGCGGGTACGTACACCATCACCCTGACGGTGACCGACAATCGCGGCGGGACGCACAGCACCACCCGCGAGGTGACCGTGGCCGGGCCGCCGAACGTGGCTCCGCAGGCTGGCTTCACCGTCACGGTGACCGACCTGACGGCGTCCTTCGACGGCACCTCGTCGATGGATCCGGACGGCACCATCACCGATTACGCCTGGGACTTCGGCGATGATCAGACCGGTTCCGGTGCCACCCCGACGCACGCCTACGGCAGCGCCGGCAGCTACTCGGTGACGTTGACCGTGACCGACAACGGGGGAGCGACCAACTCCAAGACCGTGGTGGTGACGGTGACCGAACCTGCCGAGCCGACCCTGCTGGCGTCGGACGCGTTCAACCGGGTGGTCAACAACGGCTGGGGCGTGGCTGACGTCGGCGGCCCGTGGTCGGCCAGCGGCTCGGCGAGCAACTTCGCCGTCGCCGACGGTGTCGGCACGATTCGGATGGCCACCGGCTCGGGTCCGGGGATCTACCAGAACGGGGTCAACGCCCGGGACGTGGATCTGCGGTCGACGGTCAGCTACGACAAGCCCGGCGAGGGGGGCGGCATGTACACCTCCTTCATCGTGCGCCGGAACGGCTCGACCGACTACCGCGCGATGGTCAGGGTGACCTCCACGGTCGTCAACCTGCAGCTGCTGCGGAAGGTGGATGGAACCTCGACCATGCTGGCCACGGCCAACCTGGCCGGTGGGGCACTGCCCGCCGACGCCAAGCTCAACGTTCGACTGCAGGCGGTCGGCACCGGGCTCACCACCCTGCGGGTGAAGGTGTGGCGGGATGGCGAGACCGAACCGACCAGCTGGCAGCTGAGCGTGATGGACGCGACCGCCAGCCTGCAGGGCAGCGGTTCGGTGGGCCTCTACTCCTACCTGTCCGGCTCGGCCACGAACAGCCCCGTGGTGGCCCGCTTCAGCGAGTGGTCGGTCGAACCGGCCTAGCCCGCAGCGGGTGAGGCGCGGATAGCCGAACTGGGCGGTCGGGCGCTCCGGACGAGACTCCGGAGGGCCCGGCCGCACCGCGTCCGGCGAAGTACCGGGTGGGCCGGCGGCGGATCGGTTGCCGCGGACGCCTACAATGCGGAATGCCCGGCTTCGGCATGCCCGGGTGGACGGAGAGATCGGAAGGGAATCGCGTGACGCTGCGGTGGTTGTTCGGCGCGATCCGGGCGCACTGGGTGATGGTGATCACCTGCAGTGTGCTGGGCGCCGTAGCCGGCCTGGCGATCGCCGTCGCGCTGCCGAAGTCCTACGTGGCGACCGGCCACCTGCTGGTGCGCTGGATCGGTAGCACCAGCAGCGTCGCCGACTACACCCAGGCGAAGTACGCCGCCGACCGGGCCAAGACCTACGCCGTGCTGGTCGAACAGCCGGAGGTGTTGAACGCCACCATCGACGAGTTGGGGCTCGACCTCAGCGCCGCCGGGTTGCGCAATATCGCGCGAACCGAGAACCCGACCGGTTCGGCCGAGATCCTGGTGAAGGTGACCTATACCGATCCCGAGCAGGCCGCGCGGATCGCGACCGAGTTGTCGCGGCAGATCTCGCTGGAGATCACCCGCGAAGAACAGGTCGCCGGCCGACGACCGGCGGTGGACGCCCAGGTGGTGGTCCAGCCGCGGGTGCCGACCGCTCCCAGCTCGCCGGAGACCAGGCTGCTGGTCGCCAGCGGGCTGCTGCTGGCCCTCGGGCTGGGGGTGGTGGTCGTCCAGTTCTCCAGCTGGGTCCGGGTTCGCCGGACGCCCCGTCCGCCGGTCCGATTGCCGGCCGCCGCCCCGGCGGACAGCCCGTGGCGGCTGCCGAAGGTCAAGGTGGGCGCGCCCCACGTGGTGTTCGCGATGCTGCTGGCCGCGACCATCCCGTGGCGCAAGGACGCGCTCTACGAGGGCGGCGCCGACCCGGTGGTGTACGCCAAGGCGGCGATCAGCGTGGCGGCGGCGGTGTTCGCGGCCGGGCTGGTCTATCGCCGGCGCAAGTCGTTGTACTCGGTGCCGGCCATGCCGCTGCTGGTGCTGCTGGCCTACCTGGCGGTCACCGTGGTCGGCGGGCTGGCCAACCAGACCCTGCAACCGGCGGCGGTGATCGCGGTCCGGGCGCTGATCCTGGCGGTCACGGTCTGCCTGCTGACCGCCTGCTACGGCGCCCGCGAGACGATCCGCGCCCTGGTGACGGTGTTCGCCGCGATCACCGTGATCGCCACCCTCACCGGAGTGCTCTCGTTCGACTCCGGCCGGCTGGGCGGCGGCTTCCCGCCGCTGAAGCCCAACGCCCTGGCCTTCCTGACGTCGGTGCTGATCCTGTGGCTGGTCGCCCGGATCTTCTCCGGCACCGACTCGAAGTTCCAGAACGTGCTGCCCTTCGTGCTGCTGGCCATCCTGCTGCTCACCGGCTCGCGGACCAGCCTGGTGGCGATGGCGGTGGCGGTGCTGGTGATGGCCTTCCGGATGACCGCCGTCCGACGCCGGACCATCCTGATGGGGTTGATCGCCCTGCCGGTGGTGGTGTACGTCGCGTTGGGAACCGATGTGCTGTCGTCCGTCCTGCTGCGTGGCGGGGAGGAGCAGGTCTCGACGTTGAGCAACCGGACGATCGCCTGGAACTCGGCGCTCACCATGGAGCGCAGCTTCTGGCAGACCTGGTTCGGGCAAGGCCTGTCGCAGAAGATGATCGAGGTTCCGGGTCAGTGGTGGGACACGCAGCTGCTGGACAGCAGTTGGATCTCGGCCCTGGTGCAGGGGGGGTACCTGGGGCTGTTCTTCGTCGTCGGATTCGCGGCGATGACCCTCGCCAGGGCGGCTTTCGCGCCCCGGCGGGAGGGTTCGTTGTGGCTCGGGCTGACCGTCCTGGTGACGGTGCGAGGGTTCCTGGAGAGCGGGCTGTTCGACAGCAGCACCGCCTTCCTGGTGCTGGTGGTGACGTCCTTGGGCGCCCGATCGTCGGCCAGGACCTTCCCCACTCTGGCGAGTGAGGATCAGGTCTTCGGTCGGAGTCGGAGGGTGGCTCGACGGGCTATTACTGGGGGGATAGTAGGAAATGACAACGACAAGTACACCGAAGCCGCGGTTCGACTGGCCTGACGTCGCGCGCGGCGTCTGCATGGTGCTGGTGGTGCTGTGGCACAGCGCCAGCTGGGTTCAGGACGAGGTGTACGGCGGCCCGCCGGCGCCGTGGGTGCAGTTCGGCCTGTGGGTGACTCCGCTGCGGATGCCGCTGTTCTTCTTCATCTCGGGGTACTTCAGCGCGACCCTGATGACCCGGCCGCTGCGTACCCTGCGCCGCCGTACCTGGGGGATGTACTACCTCTACGTGGTCTGGACCTTCATCTTCCTGTGCCGGTTGTACCTGCCGCAGGTGCGTAGCCAGGGCCCCGCGCCGACGCCGGGGCAGATGCTGACCGCGCTGGTGCTGCCGACCTCGTTCTGGTACTTCTGGTGCCTGGCGGCATTCTTCGTCCTCACCTACGCGGTGCACCGCTTCCTGGGCGAGAAGGGCAAGTGGCTGATCCTGCCGCTGATGGTGGCCGCCGCGCTGGCGCCCCTGGTCCGTCCGCACATCATGGGCATCCTGGTGCAGCCGATGGACGCGGTGAAGGCGCCGTCCGCGATCGCGAACTACGTGTGGTTCTTCGCCGGCACCTACCTGCGCCCGCTCTGGGACTCGGTGATGCGCAACGCCAAGTGGAGCAAGCTCGGGCTGGCGGTGGCCGGCTACGCCGCCGTCTGGGTGGCGGTGTCGTGGTGGAACCTGGCTGACGAGTTCGCCTGGCAGTTGGTGCCGCTGGCCATCCTGGCGCTCTACATCGCGGCCCAGGCGCTGGCGCTGCTGCCGATGAAGGCGCTGGTGCCCCGGATCCTGAAGCGGATCGGGCAGGACACCCTGCCGGTCTACGTGTTCCACATCTTCGGGATCTCGGTGATCTCGGCCGGCACCAAGATGTTCGGGCTGATCGACGTGTTCCGCAACCACCTTCCGAACCTGGCCTGGGTGATTCCGCCGGTGATGGTGGCCTTCCTGATCCCGGCCACCCTGGGGATCGCGTGGCTGATCCGCAAGTCGCCGTTCCGGTTCCTGTTGCACCCGCCGGCCTGGCTGGTCAGCCCCGACTGGCCGAAGCGGCGGGGCGCGCGGCTGGGGTCGGGCGCCACCAGGAAGTCGGAGCCGGCCACCCCGTCGCCGCAGGAGCGGTAGGCCCGGCCGCTACTTCTCGACCGCGGTGTCCGCCAGTTCGGGGTCGGCCAGGTCCGCCTCGGGGGTGACCGGCGGGGCCGCCTCCTCGGTGGCCTCCGGAGACTTACCGCGCCGGATACGCCGGGCGGGCAGGAACAGCGCGCCGGTCGCCGCCGCCGCGAAGCCGATCGCCCCGCCCACCGCGACGTAGAGCAGCTGGTTCGGCGAGGTGGGCTTGACCGGAAGGCCGGCCTCGACCGCGATGTCGACGATGACCGGGCTGGAGCCGGCCACGGTCTCGATCTTCACGATGTACTGGGCCAGGTGCCTGGCGGCCGAGTTGGCCGTCGCCTGGGCGTCCTGGGCGGTGTCGGCCGAAGCGCTCACCTTCACCAGCGGGGTGTCGACCGGGTTATCGGCCGAGAGCCGGCTGCGCAGGCTGTTGGAGGTCTCGTCCCCGCCGACATCGGCGTGCACCCCCTCCAGGACGGGCGCGCCCTGGATCAGCGCGGGATACGACTTGGCCCGGGCGACCGCGTACTGGGCGGCCTGGTAGCTGGCGCCGGTACCCGGCCCGGGTACCCCCTTGACCAGCAGGGTGGCGGTCGCGGAGTAGGTGGGCTGGACGAACTGGACGGCTCCGAAGCCCACCAGCACGCCCACCACGAGCCCGAGGAGAAGGATCCACCAGCGCCGCAGGAGCGTCGCGATCGCGTCCCCTTCGGACAGCCTGACGTCAGTCATCCCCGGTTGCCTCCAAGTCCTCGCCCCGCGACCGTCGTTCTTCGCTGGTCAATGATAGCTGGACGCGGCCGCCGCCCCGATCCGGTGGCTGGCGGCGACGCGTCCGGTGCCGGTGTGCCTACTTGATGACGGAGATCCTGTCCGCGGTGTTGTACCTGGGGATCGACTCCCCGGCGACCGGGTTGTAGATCATGCTGGTGACCGCTCCGGTGGAGGTGTCGACGGTGAGGATCCGGACCGGATCGTTCCGGCCGCTCACCTCGTTGCCCAGGTAGGAGACCACGGTGTTGCCGCCGATGGTGTCGGACCGCTTGCCGAAGGCGCCGTTGTGGCCGGAGAACACGAACTTCACGTTCTTGTACTTCGAGACGAGTTCGTCGTACAGGTACTTCGGCGACATCGCGCCGTAGCCGCCGTTGCTGACCGAGATCGCGTTCCCGGTGGCCGCGCTGCTGCGATCCAGGTAGTGGTGGGTCTGGATGATCACATTGTGCTTGGGGTGACTGGCGACCACGTTCCGGGCCCAGTCGACCACCTCCCGGCGCGGCCACAGTTCGAGGGTGAGGACCAGCCAATTGCTCTCCGCGGCCCGGAAGGTGGTCCAGTTGTTGTCGATCTTGCCTTCCTCGTAGACACCGCCGACGTTCTGGATGGTGTCCAGCGGGAAGGCGTCGTTGAACTCCTCGGTCTGCCGAAGCAACAGCTTGGAGTTGCAGGCGGCGGCGCTCCCCAGCCGCTCGGGGCATTCGGGGTTGTTGGCGTAGGCGGCGCCGCCGTAGCCGCGGCTGCCCGCGATGCTGTCCCAGCCGACCGCCCGGGTGTCATGGTTGCCGATCGCCAGCGAGTAGGGAATGTCCGCCTCCCGCAGCCGGTTGAT
The DNA here is from genome assembly GCA_049840415.1 of Propionicimonas sp. Lineage (GTDB taxonomy): Bacteria > Actinomycetota > Actinomycetes > Propionibacteriales > Propionibacteriaceae > Propionicimonas. Next base: position 211,103 of record JASGLB010000008.1, read on the forward strand.
CGCCTGCTTGGCCACGGTGTACTGGGACGGCACCAGCCAGCCGAAGCTCACGTTGTCGCCGGTGTGCAGCACGTAGGCGAGGTTGAGCTTGGCCTTGTTCTCCACCAGCCACTGGGTGCGCTGGGCGTACCTGGTGTCGGAGGTGTTGTACACCTCGTTCTGGGTGTCGGGGATGATGGCGATGGTGAACGCCGAGTCCGGATCGGTCACCGCCGGCGGAACGGTGGGCGTCGCCGTCGGGGTGGGCGTCGGGGTCGGCGTTGGCGTCGGTTTCGGGGTCGGCGGCAGCGTCGGGGCGGGCGTCGGCGTCGGGGCGGGCGCCTGCAGCGGCTTCGCGACGAAGACCACGTCGACCAGGTAGTTGGCGGTGGTCTTGGTCTTCGGCCGCTTGTTCTTCTTGCTGTAGCTGTAGACGCCGCCCTTCTTCGCCACCGTGACGCCGTTCTTGCTGCGCTTCTTGCTGAAGTAGCCGCGGGTGACCGCGAACGAACGGTCGGTGTTGCGGTAGGAGGCGGTGTAGGTGACGCCCTTCTTGACCGTGACCGGCGCGCTGAACGAGGCGGTCTGCCAGCCGGTCTTGGAGGACTTCTTGAAGGTCGCGCGGGCCAGCAGCTTGCCGTCCGGCCCCCACAGCGAGGCGGTGTAGGCCTTCTTCTGCTTCTTCGCGCGGTAGAACTGCAGCCCGGTGATGGTGCCGTCGACGTCCGGGCTGAACCTGACGCCGAGGTTCACCGTCCGCTTGTTGGTGCCCTTCGCCTTCGGTTTCGTGGTGGAGCTGAACAGGCCGTCGGTGACCGCGCCGCTGGCCACGGAGGGGCCGTTCAGCAGGCTGAAACCGCAGACCAGAGCGGTGAAGAGCGAGATCAGCACCGACCGGCGGTGCCGTCCTGCTCGGCTGGCCGTCGAGCGACCGAGCTGGACTGAGACTGGCATGAGAGCTCCTGGGGGGTGCGGCAGGAGGACGGGAAGCGCCCGCCATCTGGCCGATTGAGTTCTGCAAAGAAGGTAGGTCGTGATGGGGGAGCGGTCAAGTTGCGGCCGCAGCGAGCAAGTTTCGTCGCCGCGGGGTTGATCCGTGTCGGACCGGGCACGCCGTTGGTCGGCGGGTTGCGTCCGAGTGTGCCCGGACAGACGTCGTCCCGCCCGGTGGGCTCACCAGGCGGGACGACGTCGAAACAGCTTCTACCAGCGACCGATCACCTTGGCGCCGGCCGGTCGGCCGATCGCCTTGGCGATGTGGTCCGGCAGCGGCTGGGCGACCTTCGAGGCATTGCCGGACACCGAGGACACCAGCTTGAAGTTCTTGTCCAGAATCGAGGAGCCGGTGTGCTCCTGCCCGGTCGCCTCCTGCCCGGTCTTCGACTTCAACTCGGCCAGGCTGGTGAAGGTCAGCGGGTTCGCCTTGCCCTGCGACCAGATCGCCAGCCACTTCGGGCTGCTCGCCTTGGAGCGGTGGTAGACATTGCCGTTGGCGGTGATCTTCATGTCAGCGGCGGACTTGGAGCGGCTGTAGTCCTCCACGCAGAGCAGGCAGTCGGCGGCCGAGCTGCTGTCCGCCACCACGTTGTTCCGGATCGTCACCGGACCCAGCGTCCAGGGCATGGTCGGATCCGGGAAGGCGACCCGCGGGTCGACCGCCTGGTCGTTCTTGTCGGTGTTCCGACGGGCGTCCTGCACGATGTTCAGCGGCCGGCCGTTGCCGGCGAAGGTGTTGTTCCAGATCTCCACGTTGGTGGTGTTGTTGACCTTGATCCCGAACTCGTCGTTGCCAGCGAAGAGGTTGTCGCCGACGATCGCCTTCGCCGAGATCTCCAGGAACAGCCCGTCCCCCTGGTTGTCATTGAAGGTGGACTGCCGGATCACGCTGTCGTAGCAGGACAGGTCCTCCCAGAAACCGTGGGCGTAGTTGCCGGAGAAGGAGCTGTTCACCACCGTGATGCCACGGCTCTTACCGATCTTGGCACCGCCAGCGGTCGGCGCGACATTGAAGCGCTCGACGTTGTTCTTGGTGGAGAGCACCCGGTCGAACACCACCCGGTCGGCGTAGCGGGCGTGGATGCCCAGCATGCCGGAACGCTGCACGGTCACCCGGGTCAGCTTCACGTCGGGATCCTGGACGCTGATGCCGGTGGTGGCGGAGTCCTCCACCACGACGTTCTCGAGCCGGACGCCGGGCTCCTCGATGGTGATCGAGCCCATGTGGAAGACCGACGGCGAGAAGCGCCGGACGCCGATCCCGCGCAGCACCGAGTTCTTGCCCTGCAGGGCGAGGGCCTTGATGATCGTGCTGGCCTCGACCGTCTTGCCGGTCGGGTCGCTACCCAGGTAGAGCGTCGAGGACGACTCGTCGAGGTAGAACTTGCCGGGGCCGACCAGGCTCTTCGACTTCACCTGCTGCTGGGCGGTGCCGTTGATGAACACCTGGTCGGGGTGGGATGCCATCGGGTAGTCGGGGTTGACGAACCGCCAGAACTCGGCGGTGTTGTCCGGCGCGCCCTGGGTGAAGGTGGGGCTGTGATCGAACCGGGTCGTCCAGCCGGTCTTCCGCCAGAGCTTGCCGTCCGCGGCCCAGCCGGTCACCGGCGTGGTGCCGTCCAGCCAGACAGCTTCCTTGGGGTAGTTCTGGATGGTCAGGGTCTTGCCGTAGACCTTGACGGACTCGTGGTAGACGCCCTTGCGGACCACGATGGTGGCGCCGCTGGGGGCCTTGGCGATCGCCTTGGCGATGGTCCGGTAGGGCGCGGCCTGGGTGCCGGCGTTGTTGTCATTGCCGTTCGTGGCGACGAAGATCGCGCCCTGCGGGACGGCGTAGTCGGCCGAGCCGACAGGAAGCGAACCGGCCGACGGGTTGCTCGCCGGGGTGCTCGGGGTGGCGGTCTGCGTCGGCGTCGGGGTGGCAGTCGGCTGGGGGGTGGCCGTGGCGGTGGGCTTCGGGGTCGCGGTGGGCGTCGGCTGGGGAGCCGGCACGTCGTTGAGCGTCGGCACCTTGGTCTTGATGATCAGCCGGGGAGCCTTGCTGCCCTTCGTCGAGAGCTTGACCGAGCTGTCGGCCAACTGGTTGGTCAGCCGGAAGGAAGCACCCGAGGTGACCAGCTTGCTGACCTTGGCCGGATCGAGCGTGATGGAGACCAGCTTGGCCTTCTTCACGGTTGCGCTGACCCCGACCTTCGAACCCGCGGTCGCCGGCCGGTTCCGGTAGGTCAGCTTGCTGGGCGTCCAGCCGCCCTTGACCGGGGTGACCTGCAGCTTCGCCTTCTTCTTGCCGGTCAGGCTGGTGACCTGGACCTGCAGGGTGACCGAGACGATCTTCTCCCCGCTGGCCAGCTTCACCGGGGCGAAGGAAAGGTAGGCGGCGTAGGCCGACTTGCTGGCCCGCAGGGTCGACTTGGTGCTGAACTTCTTCTTCGGCGAGGACTTGCTCACGTAGCCGAGTTTCGTCGCGGTGGCGGTGACCGTCCGGCTGGTCTGCGGCGAGGCAGCAGCGGCGGGGGACGGCGGAATCGTCTCCACGAGGGTGAGGGTCATTGCCAAGCCGGCGATGATACTGAAGGCACGGGCAGCGAACTGGCGGGCTGTCATGGGGATCAGTGCTTTCGGGTTGGGCATCAAACTATTGGGCGGATCACGCTCGACAAGCCCCACGTATGCCTTGGCCCCCCCGGCCCAGGAACGTTCACCTGAGAACAAACCTAGCAGATTCTCAGGAAATCTGCAGGATTGCTCCTGGTTCGCGAAGGGTCCGGGGGGACGGTTGGCGTCGGGGTCCGCGTTCGAGCGCGGCTGGCTCGCTAGCGGGTGATGGTGATGGTGTCGGAGGTGTTGTTACCAGCGACCACGGTGTTGTTGATCGGGCTGTGCAACTGGCCGGTGACCTTGCCGGTGGCGGTGTCGATGGTCAGCACGCGCACCGGGTTGTACGCCTTGCCGAGGTCGTTGCCCAGGTACGACACCACGGTGTTGCCGTTGATGGTGTCGCTCCGCTTGGTGAACGAGCCGATGTGCCCGGAGAAGACGAACTTCACATTGGAGTACTTCGACACGATCTTGTCGTACAGCACCGACGGGGCGTTCGCGCCGTAGCCACCGTTCGACTTGCTGACGGTGCCATTGCCGTCGAGGTAGTGGTGGGTCTGGATGATCACATTGTGCTTGGGGTGATCGGCCACCACCTTCTCGGCCCAGGTCAGGACCTCCTTGCGGGGCCAGAGCTCGAGGGTGAGGACCAGCCAGTTGGTGTCGGCCGCCTTGAAGGTGGTCCACATGTTGTCGACCTTGTCCTTCTCGAAGACGCCGCCGACGTTCTTCAGCTTCGACAGCGGGAAGGCGGCGTTGAACTCGCCGGTCTCGCGGATCAGCAGCGGGCTCTTGCAGGCCGCCGCCCCCAGTCGCTCGGGGCATTCGGGGTTGTTGGCGTAGGCGGAGCCGCCGTAGCCGCGGCTGCCCGCGACCCCGTCCCAGCCCACCGCTCGGGTGTCGTGGTTGCCGATGGTCAGCGAGTAGGGGATCCCGGCGTCGGCCAGGATCGCGATCGCGCGCTTGGCGATGGTGTACTGATTCGGCACCAGCCAGCCGTAGTTGACGTTGTCACCGGTGTGCAGCACGTAGGCCAGCTTGAGCTTGTCCTTGTTGTCGACCAGCCACTTGGTCCGGTTGGCGTAGCGCTCGTCGGAGTTGGTGAACACCTCGTTCTGGGTGTCGGGCAGGATCGCGATCGAGAAGGTCGAGTCGTTCGGCTTGGGTGCCGGGGTCGGGTCGGTGGTCGGAGTCGGCTTCGGGGTGGCGGTCGCGGTCGGCGTGGGCGTCGGGGTCGGGGCGACTGACGTCGGTGCCGGCCGGGGCTTGGTGGTCGCGGTGGGAGTGGGGGTCGGGGTGGGGGTGACCGTCGGCTTGGGAGTCGGGGTCGGGGTGACCGTCGGCTTCGGGGTCGGGGTGGGCGTCGGCTTGGGCGTCGCGGTGACCGTCGGCTTCGGGGTCGGCTTGGGAGTGGGGGTGACCGTCGGCTTCGGCGTGACGGTCGGCTTCGGCGTCGCCGTGGGCTTCGGGGTGGTCGTCGGCTTGGGGGTCGGCTTGACCACCTTCTTGGGCTCGAAGACCACGTCGACCAGGTAGTTCGACGACCGGGTCGACCACCGCGGCAGCATGCTCTTCTTGCCGTACTGGAAGACGCCGCCGTTCTTCGGAACGGTGATGCCGTTGCGGGTCCGCTTCTTGGTGAAGTCGGAGCGGATCACCGAGAACCGGCCTTCGGTGGCGAGGTAGGAGGCGACGTAGGTCTTGCCCTTCTTGATCGCCACCGGCTTGCTCAGCTTGGCGGTCTGCCAGCCGGCCTTGGCCGACCGGGGGAAGGTGACCCTGGCGAGCAGCTTGCCGTTGCTGGCCCACAGCGAGCCGGTGTAGGCCTTCTTCTGGCGCGAGTTGCGGTAGAACTGCAACGCGACGATCGAGCCGTCCTTGGTGGTGGAGAACTTCACCCCGAGGTTCACCGCGCGATCGCCGACCACGGACGAGGCCTTCGGCTTCGCATCGGACAGCATTCCCACCGCTGCCGGAGCGGCGGTGGCCGCGTTCACCAGCAGCCCCGCGGTCAGCAGCAAGGCGGCCAGCAGGGCAACCAGGCGAGAGCTGAGCCTGGTGGTGGGGCGGGGGTTCGGGGGGACTGCGCGGCGGGGCATCTGGGTCATCAGTATTCCTGCTGTTGTTGATCAGATAGCTTGCGCCCGGTCCCCCGACGAGGCGTACTTCCTGAGAAAAGACACTACTTTCCTGAGAGGAAGTTAAACGCCTGATCACGGAATGGTCAAGTCCCAGGCGGGATCGAGGCGTCCGGTTAGAAGCGCACCGCGGTCAGCAGCAGCGCGGCACCACTCAGCGCCACCTCGACCAGGCCGATCGCCAGCGGACGAACCGTCCGACGCTCGGCGATGGCCGGCAGCGCCCAGGCCCGGATCGTGGTGACCAGGAAGAACACCGGCCACCCCCGGCTCAGTCCGGCGGTGACCGCCAGCCCGGCGGTGGCCACGGTCGCGGCGGTGTGCCAACCGATCGAGGCATTGCGCCAGCCGAGCCGGCCGCGCTCGCGGATCATGGCCTTCACGTGCAGCACGGTGCCGCCGAAGTAACCGAACATGATCGCGGCCAGGACGGCGGTCGGTGGCAGCGCCGGATCGGTCAGCAGGCCGGTCGGATCGGGGAAGCGGGCCACCAGCACCATCGTTGCCGCTACCCCGGTGGTGAGCAGGCCGCCGGCCAGGTGGCGCTCCCGGCGCCGGGAGGCGAGCCAGAGCGCGACCGCCAGCGGAAGGGCGACCACCGCCAGCCACCACAGCACGCCGGGTCCGGCCAGCCAGACCGTGACCAGCCCGGCCGCCAGGGTGGCGCCGCCGTACACCGCCAGCGCCGGCAGCCAGCGGCGGCGCCGGGTGGCAGCGGACTTCAGCAGCCCCGAGGCGGCGTGGAAGGCGAAATAGCCCAGCATCCAGGTGGCGAACATCGAGACCAGGTAGGGCTGTGGGCCGACCGACTGCGACCGCAGGATGCTCCCCGCCAGGAACGGCACCGCCAGCATCGCCCACGCGCCGTGCTGGTTGGGCAGCCAGCCGGCGGTGCGGGTTCGTTCGGCCATACCCGGCACCGTAGCCCACCGGATGAAGCCGGTCGTCCCCGCGGTCGGACTCGGCGGCTGGCACCGCGGCGAGCTCAGGCCGGGGTGTCTCCGGTTCTCACCGAGCGGGTGACGGTGTAGTGCCGGTCGCGGGCGACCACCCGGGTCGGCCCCGCCGCGGCCCGCAGGAAGGGTAGGTAGGGCAGATGGGAGTTGAACACCACCCAGAGCTCGCCACCCGGGGCGAGCGCCGGGAGGGCGCTGCCGATCAGTTCGAAGCCCGGGGTGGAGTCCTTCGCGGTGCCGCGGTGGAAGGGCGGGTTGCAGACCACCAACCCGATCGACCCGGACGGTTGGTCGAGCCGGTCGGCCCGCTTCACCTCGACCGGGACGCGGTTCGCCGCGGCGGTGTCGCCGGCGGCGGCGCAGGCCGCCCGGGAGACGTCGACCGCCAGCACGTCGCACCCCCGCCCGGCCAGCCAGCTGGCCAGGATGCCCGTCCCGCAACCCAGGTCGACGGCCCGGAGCGGACCGGCCGTGGCCGGCCGGGGCAGCTGCTCGGCCTGGGCCAGGGCGCTGAGCAGCAGCCGGGTGCCGCCGTCCAGCCGGTCGGCGGCGAAGGCCCCGGCGTGGCTGACCAGGGTGAGGCCGTCCACCGTGGTGGTGTGCGGCCAGGAGAGTTCGCCCGGGACCGGCTCGGTGGCGTGCAGCACCCGCGACTTCTGTCGTCCCAGGCTGGCCCGGACGCTGCCGAAGCTGGCGGACAGCACCTGGTTCATGCCGCGGGTGAGGTGCTTCTCCCGTCCGCCGGCCAGCAGCCGGACCGCCGGAGCGGCGAAGGCGGCGACCCGTTCGGCGTAGTCCTGCAGCATGCCGAGGCTCTTGGGCAGCCGGAGCAGGACGAGCTCGACCCCGGCCAGGCTGCCGGCGTCCAGCCCGTCCAGGGCGGGGAAGGCGAGCTGGCGTTCGTCCCGCAGGTCGTCGCAGTAGGCCAGGACATCCCGGCCGTCGGCGCGCAGCCGGTTGGCCAGCCCGGGATCGTCGATCACCAGGATCGAGGCATTCCCGGCCGACCCGCCAGTTTCTGCCACATGGTCGCTCTGGCCGACGGATTTGTCGGCCAGAGGCGCTATCTGGCAGAAACTGCCCGGCGGTTGATCAAGCTGGCCGAGTGAGGCCTCGTCCAGCAGCAGCCGGGAGACCGGATCAAGCGTCACGGGAGAGCTGCCCGCGGGCCTTGAGGTCGGCGATGATCCGGGCATGCAGCTCCTCGTCGATCCGGTACTTGGCGCGGTAGATCAGGTAGCTGATCACGATCAGCACCAGCGGCAGCACCAGCATCACCAGCCGCATGATCAGCAGCCCGCGATCGTCCACGTCGCCGTAGACATTGGCCTCGTTGATCCCGGAGACGATCGCGGTGATGCCCACGATGGCGGCCGCCAGCGCCGCTCCCACCTTGTTGATGAACGGCTGCAGGGCGAAGGTGACCGCCACGTTGCGGCGGCCCAGCTTCCAGTGGCCGTAGTCGATGGTGTCGGTGATGAACACCAGCATCAGCAGCACCACGTAGCTCTGGCCGATGAACAGCAGCAGCCCGGCGATCCCGATCGGGATCATGTTCATCGGAGAGAAGAAGAACACCACATACCCCGCCACGATCATCGCGATCGCGGCGGTGTAGAGGGTGGCCCGGCGGAACCGGCGGCGGAGCAGCGGGAAGGAGGCGTACCCCGGCAATTGGGCGACGCCCAGCACCGCGCCGAACAGGGTGTACATCCCCTCGTCGCCGTAGGCGTACTTGAAGAAGTAGACCCCGAAGCTGGTGGTGGTGATGTAGCCGGTCATGAACAGCGTCATGGCGATCGCCACCCAGAGCAACTGGTCGTTCCTCACCACCACTCCGGCGATCTCGCGCAGGCTGGTGCGCTCCTGCTCGACGGCGATCTTCGGCTCCTTGACGCCGAACAGGGTGACCGCCTGGCCCAGCAGCATGATCGTCACCAGGCCGGCGGCCAGCACCGTCCAGCCGCCGGTGCGGCCGAAGGCCTGGGTCAGGGCGCCCTGCGAGCCGACCAGTGGGACGATCGCCACCACCACCGAGAACAGCCCGATGGTGGCGAAGATCTTGGCCACCGCGCCGATCCGCTCCCGGGCCTTCTGGTCGACGGTCAGCGCCGGCAGCATCGACCAGTAGGGGATGTCGTTGGCCGTCCAGGAGAGCCCCCACAGCAGGTAGATCACCGCGAAGCCGACCACCCAGCCGGCGCCACGCAGCCCGATGTCGGTGAACATCAGCACGGTGAACAGCGCGGACGCGATCACGCCGGCGGTGATCCAGGGCTTGTAGTGACCCCAGCGGGAGCGGGTGTTGTCGACGATGGAGCCCATCACCACGTCCATCACGGCGTCGAACAGCCGGGCCGCCAGCACCAGGACGGAGACCCAGCCCAGCTCCCAGTCGGTCAGGTCCAGCGCCTCGGTGAGGAACACCAGGAAGTACATGCTGACCAGGGTGTAGACCATGTCACGGCCGAGCGTGCCCACCCCGAAGGTCCACTTGTTGCGCCGTTCGAGCGGGTCGGCTGGCGTGGGTGCCGGGCCGGGCTCGGGGCTGCTGGCTGCCATGGGCGCCAATCTATGCGACGCCGGCCATGGCGGACCAGCGCCGAGGCTCAGCGGATCAGGCCCTCGATGTAGCGCTCGAAGTCGGGGAACTCCGCCCGGGCCTCCGCCAGTACCTCGGCCGCGCCGAGCCGGGCCTCCGGCGCGAACCGCTCCGCGATCGCGACCAGTTCGGGCCTGGGCCGGGTGGTCCACTCCCCGTACTCGGCCGCCTCGAGTGGCCCCCAGCCGTCCGCCAGCAGCCACAGGTACCGTCCCAGGTCACGGGCGACCACGCCGATCGCGCCCTCCGAGCCGAAGAACACCACCGGCTGCTGCTCGATCGCGGCGCCCTCGCGGATCAGCCAGAACGCCGCGTAGCCGCCGGTGCCGTCCTGCCCGAACACCCGGAACTGGCGGCCGTCCTCGTCCTGGTTACCGGTCCACTGCGGGAACCAGGACGCGTTCTCGTCCTCGGGCATGAACCCCGGGTAGGGCTCGTAGTCCACCGAATCGTCCTCGTCGTAGGGGAACGCGACCTCGCTGACCGCGACCAGCGCCGCTGGGAACCCGGCTGTCTCGTACCTCATGGGGTCACCTCGCAGTCTTCCGGTTGGTGGGGTAGTGGCGACCCAGTACCCAGCGGCGGTAGGCGTCGGCGGTCACGCCACCCTCGGCGATGATGTCGGCGTAGAACCGGCCGGAATCGCGGACGGTGCGCCGCTGGGTGCCGTAGTCGAGTTCGACCAGCCCGAACCGGGGCCCTTCCCCGTCCGCCCATTCGAAGTTGTCGGTGAAGCACCAGTGGTAGAACCGCTCGATCGGCAGGTCCGAGTCGGCGATCGCCTTCAGGTGCTCGTAGAGGAACAGCGGACGGAAGGCATCGGCGGCGTCCGCGGTGCCATTCTCGGTGATCCAGATCGGGCCCGGGTACTGGTCGTGGGTCCACTTCGCCACCTCGACCAGACCCTCCGGGTGGATCTCCCAGCCCAGGTCGTTGACGTCGACGTTCTTCGCCACCCCGTCGGCCAGCCCGGTCACCGAGCTGCGGGTGTAGTAGTTGATCCCCTGGAAGTCGTAGTAGCGGCCGGGGTCGATCTCCCGCGGCTGGACGAACGGTGCCAGGAACCGTCCGACGCTGAACGCCCGGGTCAACGCGGTCTGGAAGAGGTACTCCGCGCCGCGGGCACTCACCCGGTGCAGCGGGTTCCAGCGCTGCTTGGCAGCGAACGCCCGCAGGTGGTTCGCCACCCCCACCTTCGCCTGCGGCCAGGCCCGGTGAATGGTGAGGTAGGCCCGGATGTGAGCGGTGGCCATGGTCTGCATCACCCGCTGCGCCCGCCGGATCGAGCCGGTCACGCCCGGCGGCCAGCCGCCGTCCAGCCAGCCCTGGGTGGCGTAGACGTTCGGCTCGTTGATGGTGATCCACTCGTCCACCAGGTCGCCCAGGTTGATCAGCACGAAGTCGACGTAGCGGTCGAAGACGGTCAGCGCGTGGCGGGATTCCCAGCCGCCGTCGGCCTCGAACCACCCCGGGTTGTTGAAGTGGTGCAGGGTGACCAGCGGGGTGATCCCGGCGGCGCGCAGCGCGGCGAGTTCGTCGCGGTAGTGGTTGACCGCGGCGCGGTCGAACTGGCCGGGGGAGGGCTCCAGCCGGGCCCACTCCAGCCCCATCCGGTAGTGCCGGACGCCCAACTCGGTGAGCAGCGCGGTGTCCTGCTCGACCCGGTTCCAGTGGTCGGCGGCCCGGCGGGGCGTGGTGCCGTCCTTGATCCGTCCGGGTTGGTCGGCCCAGCGGTGCCAGTTGGTGTCGGCGTCCCCGCCCTCGATCTGGGTGGCGGCGGTGGCCACGCCCAGCGCCAGCCCGGGCAGCGCGAACCCCGGCGGGTCGAATGGTGCGGTCTGTGGCATCGGTGCCTCCTCAGCGTCAACGCCACCACCTACCGCCGGGGCCTGTCAACGTGCCGCCGTCCCCGGGTGGACGCTGCGGCCGATCGGTTCGTGCCGCTGATCACGCCGGTCGTCCGGGGCGGTCGGGTGGCCGTCGTCCACCACTACGATTTGTCGTAGAACGTTCGGACCGGGTGAACCGTGCCGAGGAACACGGTACGGTTAGGGACGACACAAGCCAGGGGCGCCGGGACGGCCGGCGTCGCTGTGGTCCCGGTCACAGCGACTGGCAGCCAGATGTCCGTCAAAGGAGATAACGAAGCAGCATGACCAAGTTCGTCTATGAGTTCAGTGAGGGCGACGCCTCGATGCGTAACCTGCTGGGTGGCAAGGGTGCCAACCTGGCTGAGATGACCGGCCTCGGAATGCCGGTGCCGCAGGGCTTCACCATCACCACCGAAGCCTGTACCCAGTACTACCTCGACGGCGAGGTCATCAACGATGACATCCGGGCTGAGATCCTGGAGTTCATCGGCAAGCTCGAGGGAATGACCGGCAAGAAGTTCGGCGACCCGGAGAACCCGCTGCTGGTGTCGGTCCGCTCCGGCTCCCGCGCCTCCATGCCCGGCATGATGGACACCATCCTCAACCTGGGCATGAACGACACCGTGGTGGAGAGCTTCGCCGCCAAGACCGGCAACCCGCGGTTCGCCTACGACTCCTACCGTCGGTTCATCCAGATGTACTCCGACGTCGTGATGGAGGTCGGCAAGGCCTACTTCGAGAAGCTGATCGACGAGATGAAGGAGGCCCGCGGGGTCAAGCTCGACACCGAGCTGACCGCGGACGACCTGAAGGAACTCGCCGAGCAGTTCAAGGCCGAGTACAAGAACAAGATCGGCGCCGACTTCCCGGCCGACCCGATCGAGCAGCTGTTCGGCGCGGTCAAGGCCGTCTTCCGCTCCTGGGACAACCCGCGCGCGGTCTACTACCGCCGGATGAACGACATCCCCTCCGACTGGGGCACCGCGGTCAACGTCCAGTCGATGGTGTTCGGCAACATGGGCGACACCTCGGGCACCGGCGTGGCCTTCAGCCGCAACCCGGCCACCGGTGAGAAGGGCCTGTTCGGCGAGTTCCTGATGAACGCCCAGGGCGAGGACGTCGTGGCCGGCATCCGCACCCCGGAGACCATCGACCAGCTGCGGGACGAGAACCCGGCGGTCTACGAGCAGTTCGCCGAGATCGTCAGCCGGCTGGAGAACCACTACGCCGACATGCAGGACATGGAGTTCACCATCGAAGAGGGCAAGCTCTTCATGCTCCAGACCCGTAACGGCAAGCGGACCGCCGCCGCCGCCTTCAAGATCGCCTGCGATCTGGTGGACGAGGGCAAGATCACCCCGGAGAAGGCCGTGGCGATGATCGATCCCAAGCAGATCGACGCCCTGCTGCACCCGCAGTTCGACGCCGCTGAGCTGAAGGCCGCCGAGTCGATCGGCAAGGGCCTGCCGGCTTCGCCGGGCGCCGCCTGCGGCAAGGTCTCCTTCACCGCCGAGGACGCCGCCGCCCGCGGCAAGGCGGGAGAGGCCGTCATCCTGGTCCGGCTGGAGACCACCCCCGAGGACATCGAGGGCATGCACTACGCCCAGGGCATCCTGACCGCGCGTGGCGGCATGACCTCCCACGCCGCCGTGGTCGCCCGCGGCATGGGCACCTGCTGCGTCTCCGGCCTGGGTGACATCTCCTTCGGCGCGGACGGCAAGTCCTTCTCGCTGGGTGGCAAGACCTTCACCGAGAACGACTGGATCTCGCTGGACGGCTCCACCGGCAATGTGTACGGCCAGGCGATCGACACCGTCCCGGCGGAGATCGGCGGCTACTTCGGCCGGATCATGGAGTGGGCCGACGGCATCCGCACCCTGAAGGTGCGCACCAACGCCGACTCCCCGGCGGACGCCGAGCAGGCGCGCGAGTTCGGCGCCGAGGGCATCGGCCTGTGCCGCACCGAGCACATGTTCTTTGAGCCCGACCGGATCGCGGCCATCCGCGAGATGATCGTCTCCAAGACCGTGGAGCAGCGCGAGGCCGCCCTGGCCAAGCTGCTGCCGATGCAGCGCGGCGACTTCGAGGGCATCTTCACCGCGATGGAGGGCCTGCCGGTCACCATCCGGCTGCTCGACCCGCCGCTGCACGAGTTCCTGCCGACCGACGAGGACGACATCGTCGCGCTGGCCAACGAGATGAACCTCAGCGTCGACGAGCTGAAGAACATCATCGCCTCGCTGCACGAGTTCAACCCGATGATGGGCCACCGCGGTTGTCGGCTGGACGTCACCTACCCCGAGATCGGCGCCATGCAGACCCGCGCCATCATCGAGGCGGCGATCAACGTCAAGCAGGCGCACCCGGAGTGGGATCTCGTCCCCGAGATCATGATCCCGCTGGTCGGCGAGGTGAAGGAGCTGGCCTTCGTCAAGAAGATCGTGGTGGAGACCGCCGACGCGCTGATCGCCGAGGCCGGCATCGACCTGAAGTACCTGGTCGGCACCATGATCGAGATCCCGCGGGCGGCGATCACCGCCGACGAGATCGCGACCGAGGCGGAGTTCTTCTCCTTCGGCACCAACGACCTGACCCAGATGACCTTCGGCTTCAGCCGGGACGACGCTGGCAAGTTCCTGGATGCCTACTACGAGAAGAAGATCTACGAGGCGGATCCGTTCGCCAAGCTCGATCAGGTCGGCGTTGGCCAGCTGGTCAAGACGGCCGTTGAGCTGGGCAAGAAGACCCGTCCCGACATCAAGCTCGGCATCTGTGGCGAGCACGGCGGTGACCCGTCCTCGGTGGAGTTCTGCCACAACGTCGGTCTGGCCTACGTCTCCTGCTCGCCGTTCCGGGTGCCGATCGCTCGGCTCGCGGCGGCCCAGGCGGCGCTGAAGAGCGCCTGATCCAGGCTCTGACTCGAAGGGGTCCGGCTTTCGCCGGGCCCCTTCGTGCGTCCCGCCCCATGGCGTCCCACCCCACCCGTCGACACCACGCCCCGCCCGCGCCCTCCGCCCCGCCCCCACCCGTCGAGGGCTTCCGTTAGCGTCGAGGGCTTCCCCCCAGGCGGGAGCCCTCGACGTTAGGGGGAGCCCTCGACGGTTGAGGGGCGAGGGTTGGGGTGCGGAGAGTGGGGTGCGGAGAGTGGATGGGAAGTCGTGGAGCGGCGGCGTGTGCTCGTCCGGTTCTGAAGATTTGCTGAGAAACTGGGTGGGTGCGTTCGGGTGGATGGGTGGTTGCGGCGGGGTTGAGCCTCACGCTGGCCGGGTGCGGGCTGGTCGCACCGACGATCTCGGAGGATCCGGTGGCGCCGCTGCCGGTGATCGAGATCGGCTCGGACGGTAGCCCCACCTCCGAGCTGATCGCCACCCTCTACGTCGCCGCCCTGCAGGCCAAGGACGAGCCGGCGACGGTGGTCGACGTCGAGCCGGGGACGGAGACGCTGGCGCTGGCCGACAACTCGCCGATGGCGATGCCGGTGTTCGCCGGCACCCTGCTGCAGGAGGCCAGCACCGATACCCCGCCGGCCGACGCGGCCACCACGATCTCCGACCTGGCCGACCAGGTCGCCCCCGAGGTGAGCCTGCTACAGACCAGCCACCTCGACGGGGCGCTGGGCTGGGTGGCCACACCGGAATCCGGGCTGACCTCGCTCACCCAGTTGGCCGGGCTGCCGGCCGGCACCACCGTGGTCGCCCCCGGCTTCGCGATGACCATCCCGTCGGGGGTGCCGGCGCTGCAGGCCGCCTACGACGCCCAACTCACCGTCGATCAGATCGACGACCCGAGCCAGCGGGAGGCCGCGGTCAGCGGTGGCCAGGCGGCCGCCGGGCTGTTCCGTCGGATCGACCTGGAGGTCTCCGGCCTGGTGCACCTGGACGATCCGGTCGGCGTGGCAGCACCCGACCCGCTGGTGGCCGCGGTGTCGGCGGAGTTCGCCGAGCAGCGCCCGGACGCCGTCCTGGTGCTGGACGCGGTGCAGGCCCAACTGACCGACGAGAGCTACGTCGAACTGGCCGCCGCCGCGGCCGCCGATGGACTGGAGCCGGCCGTCAGCGCCTGGCTGCAGGCCCGCGGCCTGGCCTGAACCCTGGACCCGGAACGACCGCTGAGCCTGACGATCTCTGCGCTTGACGACGGCTGAGCTGGACGATCCCCGAGCTTGACGGCCGCTGAGTCTGACGATCCCTGAGCTTGACGAAGGGTCGTCGAGCTCGACGAAGGGTCGTCCTAGTACGAGCCGGTGGCGGTCGCCCCGTCCAACACCGCCCGGGTGCCCGAGAGCCCGAGCCGGGTGGCCCCGGCCTCGATCAGCGCGATCGCGGTGGCGTGGTCGCGGATGCCGCCGGAGGCCTTCACCCCCAGCCGGCCACCGACGGTCTGGGCCATCAGCGAGATTGCGTGGACGGACGCCCCGCCGGCCGGATGGAAGCCGGTGGAGGTCTTGACGAAGTCGGCCCCGGCCGCCTCGGCGCAGCGGCAGGCCAGCACGATCTCCTCGTCGGTCAGCGCGGCCGACTCGATGATCACCTTCAGCACCTTCGGTGCCGGGACGCTCGCCCGCACGGCAGCGATCTCGGCGGTCAGCGCGTCCGCGTCCCCGGTCCTGGCCAGACCGAGGTCGATCACCATGTCCACCTCGTCGGCGCCGCGGGCGACCGACTCGGCGGCCTCGGCGGCCTTGATCGCCGGGGTGTGCTTGCCGGAGGGGAAGCCGCAGGTGGTGCCGATCTTCACCGTCCCGTTGCCGCCGGTCACCGGCAGCATGGACGGCGGCACGCAGATGGAGTAGGTACCCAGCTCTTCCGCCTCGGCCAGCACGGCCGTGACGTCGGCTGGCACGGCGGTCGGGGCGAGCAGGGTGTGATCGACATAGCGGGCCAGTTCGGCGCGACTGAGTTCCATGGCTCGACGCTACCGCACCGGCTCAGTCGTTGTGGCGCTCGTGGGTGGCCAGGACGCGGGACTGCAGCGGGCCGCAGGCGGCCAGGGCCGCGACCGCCAGCCCGATCCCGGCCAGCAGCACCACCCCCATGATCGGCAGGCCGGTCCACAGCTCCATCCCCCTGGCGGCGGCGGTGGTGGCCATCGGCATCCCGAACAGGAAGCCCAGCCCGGCGCCCAGGGTGATCGCCAGCACCAGCGGCGCCAGGGTCTCCCACCAGGTCACCCGGGTCAGGAAGCGGGCGGACGCGCCCATGTTGGCCAGCGCCAGGCTCTGCTCGGAGCGTTCCAGGATGGCCGAGGCCTGCGCGATGAAGATGGACATCGCGGTCAGCGCGAAGCCCACCCCGAGGGTGATGATCGCGCCCTTGGTGATGTCCCACTGGGCGCCGCTGGCGAAGTTCTGCTGGGTGGGATCGTCCCCGCCGTTCAGCGAGATCGGCATCACCGCGATATACGCCCCGATCAGCGACAGCAGCCCCAGCCCGGAGACCCGCTTCCAGGTGGTGCGGGCGTCGGCCTGCACCCGGCGCGCCGCCCACATCCCGGTGGCGGTCGGCAGGTGCGACAGCGACCGCGCCAGCACCTGCAGCAGCCAGGCGGCGAACAGGTTGAACCCCTGGATCACCACGATCAGGACCACCCCGAAGATCAGCATCGGCACCGCCCCGTTGAGCCGGAGCAACTGGGAGACCACGCCGAACCCCACCAGCAGGACGGCGAACACCGCCACCCGCCAGGCCCGCAGCGCCGGGCTCACCGCGCGCTTGGAGACGCCCAGCGGCGAGATCCTCACCTGCCGCAGCCCCCACCAGGCGGCACCGATCCCGGTGACGAAGGTGGCGGCGGTCACGATCAGGATCAGCCACCAGGGCAGCAGCATCTCGGCCGGGTCGACCGGCATCGCCTGCATGGTCAGGAACCGCCAGGCCGGCAGGGTGACGAAGTAGCCGACCACGCCGACGGCGATGCCGACCAGCGCCTGAAGGGCGGTGTCGATCAGCGACATCCGGGTGACGTCGGTCGAGGACAGCCCGACCAGCCGCAGCACGGCCAGCCGGCGGTCCCGGCCGCGGGCTCCCAGCACCGCCGCGCCGGAGGCCAGGCCGGCCATGCTCGGCAGCACCAGCGCGCAGGCCAGGATGGCCAGCATGAAGTACATCGTCAGCATGGTCTCGAAGCTGGGGTCGGCGGCCAGCAGCTCGGCGTGCAGCCCGGTGGGGTTCTGCCAGCGGTTGAAGAACATCCAGGTGCCGCCGGCCACGGTGAGGGCCAGCGCCGAACTGAGCGCGAAGGCGACCATCGAGGCCAGGTAGAGCACTCCCTCGCCCTGCCGGGTGGCCAGCCGGGCGCGGGTGAGCCGCAGCGCCAGCGAGGGCAGTCCGGTCGCGCGGGCGGACGGGGTCAGCGTGGCGGCGCTCATCGTCCGACCTCCGCCGCCAGCGGCTCCAGCCGGCGGTCGGCGTGCACCAGGCCGTCCCGGATCTCGATCAGCCGGCTGCACCACCGGGCCACGTTCAGGTCGTGGGTGACCAGTGCCAGGCTGGCGCCGGACATCGCGACCGTGGTGGTGAGCAGCTGCATCATCTCGTGGCCGGTGGCCTGGTCGAGGGCGCCGCTGGGCTCGTCGGCGAACACCACGTCCGGCTGGGCGGCCAGGGCGCGGGCGATCGCCGTCCGCTGCGCCTGGCCACCGGACATGTCGCCGGGGCGGCGGTGCCGCAGGTCGGCCAGGCCGAGCCGTTCCAGCATGCCGTCCGCGGTGCCCAGGGCACGGCCGCGGGAGGTGCCGGTGAGCATCAGCGGCAGCGCGACGTTCTCCCGGGCGGAGAGTTCGGGGATCAGCTGACCGTCCTGGAAGACGAAACCGAACCGGGTCAGCCGCAGGTGCGAGCGCTCCCGGTCACGCAGCGACGAGATCACCTGGCCGTCGAAGCCCACCGCGCCCTGGTCGGGCACCAGCACGCCGGACAGGCAGTGCAACAGGGTCGACTTGCCCGAGCCGGACGGACCCATGATGGCCACCGTCTCGCCGCGGGCGATGCCCACCGAGACCCCGGCCAGCGCCCGGACCTGTCCGAAGTTCTTGGTGATGCCCTGGGTGTACAGCAGGGCGGAGGTCGCTTGTGGTTCGATCATGGCTCCATTCCAGTCGAGGAACTGCCACCACTCCATCGTGCCCGGGATGCTCTCGGGGTAGTGCTGGCACTACTTCCGGTGATCCCCACCGCGGCCGGCGTAGCCCCGGCTCTCCGCTCGTCCCTCTCCCCAACCGTCGAGGGCTCCCGTTAACGCCGAGGGCTCGTGTCTGGGTGGAGGCCCTCGGCGACAAGGGGAGCCCTCGACGGTGGGGGGAGAGGGACGCGGCAGAAGTCGGAGCCCGGCCGGCGGGGGGCACCGAGGGAGGGGAGCGGCGGAGCCGGTGGGGCGAGGCAGTGGTGGTGAGGGTGGCGTTGGGGGGTGGGGGGTCCGCTAGGTTCGGGGGGTGAGGTTTGGACGTTCCCGCGACCCGGAGCGGGACGCGGTGCGCGAGATCGAGGCGCTGACCGCGTCCCGGCGGGTGATCGTGGACGCCTACGAGGTGGAGCGGCGCCGGATCGAGCGCGACCTGCACGACGGCACCCAGCAGTACCTGGTCGCCGCGGCGATGCTGCTCGGCGAGGCCCGGACCTCTCCTGCCGTGGCGGCCGATCCGCAGCTGGCCGACCTGCTCGGGCAGGCGCAGCAGGCGCTGGCCAGGGGGCTGGACGCGCTGCGGACCACCGTCCGCGGGATCCACCCGCAGGTGCTGGTCGAGCAGGGACTGGTCGCGGCGCTGACCGACGTCGCCCAGGCCTCGGCCTCCCCGGTGCGGGTGGTCTGCCCGCATCCGTTGCCGCAGTTACCCGAGGGCGTTCTGGCGGCCAGCTACTTCTTCGCCTGCGAGGCGATCGCCAACGCTGCCAAACATGCCCCGGGAGCGCCGGTCACGGTGCTGTTGACCACCGACTCGCACCTGCGGGTCTCGGTGGTGGACAACGGCCCCGGCGGTGCCCGGTTGCGGCCCGGGCACGGCCTCTCCGGAATGCGGGAGCGGCTGGCCGCCTTCGGTGGCGACGTGACCATCTCCAGCCCGCCCGGCGGGCCGACCCAGGTGGTGGCGTCCGTCCCGCTGCTGCTGAATCGCGGCGAACCGGGGGTGGCGCTGTGAACGACCCGATCAGGTTGGTGCTGGCCGACGATGCCGCCCTGCTGCGGGAGGGACTGGCCGGGCTGCTGCAGCGGCAGGGGTTCCAGGTGGTCGCCCAGGAGAGCCGGGCGGACGCGCTGCGGCTGACCGTGGCCGAGTTGGCCGCGGCGGGGGAGTTGCCGGACGTGGTGGTGACCGACGTCCGGATGCCGCCCACCATGACCACCGACGGGCTGCAGGCCGCGCTCGACCTGAAGACGTCGTACCCCGAGATGGGGGTTCTGGTGCTCAGCCAGTACGTCGCGGCGGTGTACGCCCAGCAGTTGTTCTCGCTGCCCGCGTCCGGCGGCGGCACCGGCTACCTGTTGAAGGACCGGGTGGCGCAGGTGGCGGACTTCGTCGGCTCGCTGCGGGTGGTGGCGGCCGGCGGGGTGGTGATCGACCCCGAGGTGGCGCGGGCGATGATGCGGACCAGCCGCTCCGGGCTGGGCGAACTCAGCCCGCGGGAGTTCGAGGTGCTGGAGTTGATGGCCCGCGGCCTGTCGAATGCCCAGATCGCCGAGGAGCTCTATCTCTCCGGCGCGGCGGTGGCCAAACACGTCTCGAACATCTTCGCCAAGCTCGGGCTGGACCCCAGCGAGGAGAACCGCCGGGTGCGGGCGATCCTCGCCTTCCTGGCGGACGCCGGGGCGCCAGGCTTGGCCGGTCGCTGAGGGTTGGTCTGACCGGCCCAGCTATTCCGACAGCTCGGACGGTGCTCCGTCCGGTGCGGAATGCGGGGCCGGTCAGCGTCTGGGCTGACCCGGCGCGGACGGGGCGCTCGTGGTCATGGCATGAGCATGGCGCGGCGACCTGAGGATTCGATGAACGCTGGCTGTTGAGTCGCTGTGAGTTGTTCCGGTCGGGGTCGCCAAGGTGTTCCTCGGCCCGCTGTCGCGGCCCTCGTCAAGACTTCTCCCTTTCCTCCGCCGTCAGCGGCGTGGCGGTCGTCGTCTGGGACAAGGAACCGTCCCCGTGTCCCAGGTGCTGTGAGTTGTCGCCGGGTCAGGCGGCGGGGATGCGGAGGACGAAGGTGGTCGAGCCGGGGGCGCTCTCCAGGGCGACGGTGCCGCCGTGGGCGGCCACCACCGCGGCGACGATCGCCAGCCCGAGGCCGGTGCTGGAGCCGCCCTGATGCCGCACCCGGCTGGCCTCGGCGCGGGTGAAGCGCTCGAAGACGGTGTCGCGGATCTCCTGGGGCACGCCGGGGCCGTTGTCGGTCACCCGGATCACCACCTGGTCGCCCTCCCGGCGCAGCGAGGTGACCACGGTCGTCCCGGCCGGGGTGTGGACCCGGGCGTTGGCCAGCAGGTTGGCCACCACCTGGTGCAGCCGGTGCGGGTCGGCTTGGGCATGCAGCGCCTCCTCGGGCAGGTCCAGGCCCCAGCGATGATCGGCGCCGGCCACCCGGGCGTCGTCCACCGCGTTCAACACGATCTCGGTGACGTCGGTGGGCTGCAGATCCAGGGTCGGCTGGGAATCCAGCCGGGCCAGCAGCAGCAGGTCCTCCACCAGGGCGGACATCCGGTCCGACTCCGACTCGATCCGGGTGAGCGCGTGCGCGGTGTTCGTCGGCAGCTCGGCCTGCTCCCGGCGGGTGAGTTCGGCGTAGCCGTGAATCGCGGCCAGCGGGTTGCGCAGCTCGTGGGAGGCGTCGGCGACGAACTGCCGCACCTTCATCTCGCTGCGGTGCCTGGCCTCCAGGGCGTGCTCGACATGGTCGAGCATCTGGTTGAACGCGACTCCCACCTGGCCGACCTCGGTGCGCGGATCGAGATCCTGCTGCGACACCCGGACGGGCAGGTTGCCCTCGCCGGATTCCAGCGGCAGGGCAGCGACCTGGGAGGCGGTGCCGGCCAGCCGCCGCAACGGCTGCAGGCTGCTCTCCACCACCTTGCGGGCGCCGAACCCGGCCAGTGCGATCGCGCCCAGGGTGAGCAGTGCGGCCATCAGCAGTTGCCTGGTGAGGGGCATTGTCACGGCGCTGAACGGCAGCGCGGCGACGTGCGTCCCCCAACGGTCCTGCTTGGTCAGGACGCGGTACAGCCCGACCCCCGTGATCGACAGCGTGGTGGGGGTGGTGTCCGGGTCGAGCAGGACCAGCATGGCGGCCTGGTCCGCGTCGAGGGAGTCGGTGTAGAGCAGCTGGTTGCCCACCTGCTCGACCCGGATCAGCCCCGAGCCCTCGTAGTCGCCGGGTTTCGTCCCGCCACCGGAGGGCCCGCCCGGCCCGCCGGCCCGGAGCGCGGACTGCAGCCGTCCGTCCAGCTGGGCCTGCAGGATCTGGAAGCTCGCCAGCGCGGTGAACAGGCTCAGCACGATGGTGGCCGCGGCGACCAGCGCGGTGGTGCGGACCACCAGCTGGCGGCTCAGCGTCCCCTTCGCCATCGGGGTGGGCTGCGGCAGGGTCATTCGGTGGCCGGTTTCAGGACGTAGCCCGCGCCGCGCAGGGTGTGGATCATCGGGGAGCGGCCGGCGTCGATCTTCTTCCGCAGGTACGAGATGTACAGCTCGACCACGTTCGCCTGGCCGCCGAAGTCGTAGTTCCACACCCGGTCGAGGATCTGCGCCTTGGAGAGGACGCGGCGCGGGTTGCGCATCAGGAAGCGCAGCAGTTCGAACTCGGTGGCGGTCAGGCTGATCTCCTCGCCACCGCGGAACACCTCGTGCGAGTCCTCGTCCATCACCAGGTCGCCCACCACCAGCCGGGATTCCTCCTTGGCGGTGGTCGCCCCGGTGCGGCGCAGCAGGCCGCGCAGCCGGGCAACCAGTTCCTCCAGGCTGAACGGCTTGGTGACGTAGTCGTCGCCGCCGGCGGTGAGCCCGCTGATCCGGTCGTCCAGGGCGTCCTTGGCGGTCAGGAAGATGACCGGGACGTCGGGCTGCTCGGCCCGGATCCGGCGCATCACCTCCAGCCCGTCGAAGTCGGGCAGCATGATGTCGAGCACGATGGCGTCCGGCCGCACCTGGCGGGCGACCTGCACCGCCTCCAGCCCGGACGCCGCGGTGGACACCTCCCAGCCCTCGTAGCGCAGCGCCATGCTGAGCAGCTCGGTGAGGCTGCTCTCGTCGTCCACCGTCAGTACCCGGATCGGGCTGCCGTCGGGGCGGGTCAGGGGTTCTTGTCCGCTACGGGTCAGGGTTGCCATAACCACACTCTCCCAGCGCCCGCCCGGAACTGGCTAGGAGGATGCTGTGAGAAACCTGTGGGTCTGCGGGGGTTGCCGGGCCGGTAGGCTGGACGGGTTCCCGATCGAAAGTGACCGATGGCCGCTGAGACCACGCAGCCGCGCCGGGCGGCCGCCCCGCGCCGCCGTGGCGTCGGCTGGTACGTCCGTGGCGTGATCGGCATCATCGGCGAGCTGATGATCACCGTCGGCGTGGTGCTGGGGCTGTTCGTCGCCTGGCAGCTGGTCTGGACCGACGTCGAGGGCGACGCCCGGCAGGGCGAGGAGGTGCAGCGGCTGGAGGAGACCTTCCAGACCCCGTCCGAGGCGCCCACCACGCTGGAGCCGGCCGAGATCGGCAAGGGCTTCGCGATCGTCCGGATCCCGCGGTTCGGCGCGAAGTACGCCAAGCCGCTGATCGAGGGTAAGGACCGGGCCACCCTGCAGAAGGGGATCGGCCACTACCCCGAGACCGTGATGCCCGGCGAGATCGGCAACTTCTCGATGGCCGGGCACCGCACCACCTACGGCAAGCCGTTCAACAAGATCGCCGAGCTCAAACATGGCGATCTGGTGATCGTCGAGACGGCGCAGGCGTACTACGTCTACGAGGTGTACGAGGATCTGATCGTCCTGCCCACCCAGGTCGAGGTGGTCGCCCCGGTGCCGAGCAAGCCGGGCGAGGAGCCGACCGAGGCGCTGATGACCATGACCAGCTGCCACCCGATGTTCAGTTCCCGGCAGCGCTGGGTGACCCACGGCCGGCTGGTGCAGACCATCCCGCACCAGGACGGGCTGCCGCTGGAGTTGCTGGAGGTGACCGACTGATGTCCCTGTACGGCACGCTGTGGAAGCTGTTGCCCGGCCCGCTGCCGGTGAAGATCCTGTTGGCCGCGGTGCTGCTCGCCGGCGCGATCTACGCCCTGTTCACCTGGGTGTTCCCGGTGCTGGAGCCCTACATGCCCGGCAGCGACGTCACGATCGAGGAGTAGCCGGCGGGTCGGACGCGGTCCGCTCGGTGCCGGCGATCACCACCCCGGCGGCGACCGTGGCGATCCCCAGGTACTGCCAGCCGGTCAGGTCCTCGCCCAGCAGCAGCACCCCGAGCAGGGACGCGGTGGCCGGCTCGGCCAGGGTCAGCGTGGTCGCGGTGGCCGCGGACAACCCACGCAACCCCTGGCCCAGCAGCAGGTAGGCGACCACCACCGTCACCACGCCCAGCCAGGCCACCACCGCCAGCCCGCGGCCGGTGGCCACCCAGGCGTTGTCGGTGCCCAGCAGCACGAAGCCGGCCAGCACCGCGCCCAGGCCCAGCATCGCCGAGACCGCCGAGGTGGCACCCCAGCCGCGGCGCAGCACCGCCTTGGTGGCGACCGTGTAGCAGGCGTAGCAGGCGCCCGCGCCCAGCGAGGCGAGCAGTCCCGCCGGCTGCAGCGACACCGCGCCGATCAGCCCGGTGAGCAGCACCATGCCCAGCACAGCCAGGCCGGTGGCCACCGCCCAGCGCCGGGTCGGGCGTTGCCGGAACCCCAGCCACTCGAACAGCCCGGCGAACAGCGGGCTGGAGCCGAGCGCGACCACCGTCCCCACCGCAACCCCGTTGGCCCGGGTGCCGGCGAAGAAGGTCGCCTGGTAGGCCATCACGGCGGCGGCGCCCAGCAGCACCCACCAGAAACCGGTGGAGAAGCGCGGCGGTCGCCAGCCGGAGCGGCGGACGTGGCGCGCCCCGCCGAGCACCGCCAGCAGCAGTCCGCCGACCAGCAGCCGCACCGCGCCCACCGAGAGCGGCTCGGCGCCGGCGGGGGCGAAGGTCTGGGTGGTGCCGGTGGTGCCGAACGCCACGCCGGCGGCGATCACCGCCAGCGCGCTGCGCCGAGTGGTGAGGCTGGGCACGATCAGTACGCCTGGAAGCCGCTGCGGCCGGGCACCGGATCGACCCAGCGCAGGGTGTGACCGGTCACCCGGCCGGGACGCCCGGTGGTGGTGGGCTGCTCGATCAGCCGGCGGACCATCCGTCCGACCCGGTCCAGCTCGCCCTGGACGTCGACCTGCACGGTGCCGTCGTCGAGGTTGGTGGCGCGTCCGGACAGCCCGAGTTCGCGGGCCTCGCCCATCGCCCACCAGCGGAAGCCGACGCCCTGGACGCGTCCGTCCACGGTGATGATCGCCCGGTGCACCCGCCCAGCCTAACCAGTGCCGGCCGGCGGCCATTGGCGGAATCGCTCCTCGGGCGGGCAGGATGGGGCAATGACGAACCCTGCGCGCGAGGTCCTCACCTGGGAAGGGTTCGGGGTCGCGATCCGCGAACTGGCCCAGCTGGTGGTGGACGATGGCTTCCGGCCCGACCTGATCCTGTCGATCACCCGCGGCGGCCTGGTGCCGACCGGTGCGATCAGCTACGCGATGGGGATCAAGAACCTGCACATCATCAACGTCGAGTTCTACACCGGCGTGGGCGAGCGGCTGCCCATGCCGGTGGTGCTGCCGCCGGTGCCGCCCGGCGTGCTGCTGTCGGGGCAGACCGTGCTGATCGTGGACGACGTGGCCGACACCGGCGAGACGCTCCGGACGGTGCAGGAGTTCTGTGCCGAGCACGTCGCCGAGGCCCGCACCGCCGTCCTCTACGAGAAGCCGCAGTCGGTGGTGAAGTGCGACTACGTCTGGAAGCACACCAGTGAGTGGATCTCCTTCCCCTGGTCGTCCGAGCCGCCGCTGCTGGGTGAGGCCAAGGACAACTGACGTACTGCGGAGCTGGGTCGGCTCAGCCCAGCAGCCGGCGCACCCGATAGCACAGGTGGAGCACCCGGTTGCCCCGAACCACCACGTCTGGGTCTTCCAGCAGGTGCTGCACGTCGACCGAGCCGAAGTAGCGCTTGCCGGACCCGAGCACGACGGGTGCGACGTCCATGCGCACCTCGTCGACCAAACCTGCGGCCAGCACTTGGCCGCCGACGTCGCCGGCGGCGACCTCGACCACACGGTCGCCCGCGAGCTGCTGCGCCTTGGCCACGGCTGCCTCGATGCCGTTGACGAAGTGGAACGGCGCGTTGGGATCCCAGCCCTCGGGCGCCGGCCGGTTGGTCACGACGACCACGTGGTCGACCCCAGCCGGGGGCGTTCCGTCCCAGCCGTCCGTGATGTCGAAGACGTGGCGGCCGGCGATGGTCACCCCGATCTCGTCCCAGTACGGCCGGGTGTGGGCGTAGGAGGCCTGCGACACCTTCAGGACGCCGCTGTCGTCCAGCTGTACGTCACCGCTGAGCAACCATTCGAACAGTGGACCGGGATCGTCGTTGTCAGCGGCGATGAAGCCGTCCACCGAGACCGACGCGTTCATGACCACTTTCCCCATGGTTCCTCCTCAGCTTGGAGTCCCAAGTCTGGCGTGTCGTGACTGGCTGCTCTTGTAAGAAATCAATCGGCTGGCAGCGGCCAGCCGCCCAGCGCGTGGTCGGGATAGTCGCGTAGGAACCGCCGCCGGAGTTCGACATACCGGGTCGGGGTGAGCCCGGTGAACTCCCGGAACTCGCGGACGAAGTGGGCCTGGTCGAAGTAGCCGGCAGCAGCGGCAACGTCGCCCCAGTCGACCGGAGCGGCCACGTTGATCGCCAGCACGGTGATGGTGAATCGGTAACTGCGCGCCAGCCGCTTCGGCGTGACGCCGATGATCTCCTTGAACCGCTTCGCCAGGTAGGTGCTGCTGACGCGAGCTGCCATGCCGAGATCGCTGATCGGCACCGCGCCGCCGGTCTCCGCGATGGCGCTGCTTACCTGGCGAACGACGTCCAGGCCACTGATCGTGCGCAACCGGTGCACCAGCTCCTCCTCGAGCAACCTGAGCATTTCGTGCGGTTCGTTCGCCAAGGTCAGTCGGTGTCGCAACTCAGCGATACCGGGCTGGCCCCAGATCTGCTCCACCGTCGCCGGTCGGTCGCACAACTCGGCGGCGGGCAGCGTAAGGAACGGTGCCAGCCCCCACGGCTTGAAGTGGACGCCCACCGACCGGGTTGGGGTGGGGTAGCCGAACTCCCACGCACGGGTGGGAGTGGTGACCACGCAGCCGTCGGGGTATTCCACGGCCGCTACGTCGGTGCCAGCGCGGATGAGAAAGGGCGCTCCGAGGTTGACGATGAGCAAAGGCGCGGGGGCGGCCGGCAACATCAACCGGGAGTACGGCGGGACGCCCGCCAGGTAGTACAGATCATCGACCAGCCCGTCCAGCGGCGGACCGGGCGCCTTGGACACGTACTCCACGCGGACAGTATCGCCGAATCAGGCGGTTGGTGATCCGGACCGAGCTGAGGGGACGTACAGCACGCCACCCGGGTAGCCGGCGAGAGACCGGTCGGCGGTCAGCAGCACCAGGCCCTCCTCGATCGCCTGCGCCACCAGGAGTCGGTCGAACGGATCCTTGTGGAGGTCGGGGAGGGTCGCCACCTGGAGCGTCGCGCGGCCCGTGATCGGGAGTTCCTGATAGCCGTTCGCGATCAGCCCGCGATGGAGCTGGGTGGGGTCAACGGTGAAGTCTGGGCCTCCCAGCCCCTTCTTGATGACGACCTCCCAGATGCTGACCGGGCTGAAGTAGAGGTCGTTCTCCTGCTCTGTGATGTGCAGCCAGCTCAACGGGCAGGGTGCCGGCGGCGGCCCACAGCAACACGTGGGTGTCCAGCAGCAGCCTCACTGTCCAACAACGGAGCTGCTCGCCGCTGTCCGCAGGTCAGGCTGCGGTGACTCCCGCCGTCCGGTGCACTAATTGCCAGATAGTACTTCTGGCCGACGGATATGTCGCTCAGCGCCCCCATCTGGCAGTAAGTGCACTCGACCCCTGGCTTCGGCAGTTGTGAGTAGCGGAGCGGAAAACGTCAGTGGCCTCACGTAGGGTTCGAAACTCCTACTCTTCCCAGTGAGCGGAGCCGGATGACACAGCCCAGTGCGATCGACAACCGACGGCACTTCAACGCGGTGCTGGTGAACACCTTCATCGCCAACCTGACCACCAACTTCCTGTGGACGGCGGTGGTCTTCTGGCTGTACCTGGAGACCCGCTCGGTGCTGGTGACCTCGTTCCTGATGGGCGGCTACCTGCTGCTGGTCGCGGTGATGGGCGTGCCGTTCGGCTCCTGGGTCGATCGCACCCGGAAGAAGACCGTCATGGTGGTCGCGCAGACCATCACCCTGGTGCTGTTCGCGGCGGCCTGCGGGGTCTTCGTCCTGGCGCCCCGGGCCTCGCTGATCACGTTGTGGTCGTTGCCGTTGATCGTCTTCACGGTGCTGCTGCTGGCCGGTTCGGTGACCGAGTCGGCCCGCGGCATCGCGCTGTCGACCGTGGTGACCCTGCTCGTCCCCGACGCCGGACGGGCGCAGGCCAACGGGTTGGTCGGGATCGTCGGCGGGCTGGGGTTCGCGGTCACCTCGGTGTTCGCCGGTCTGGCGGTCGGCCTGCTGGGCATCGAGTGGTGCCTGGTGATCGCGATGGCGCTGACCGTGCTCTCGCTGCTGCACCTGTGGACGGTGCGGATCCCGGAGGCCGAGATCGTCCACGCCGACGGGGCGCCCAAGCCGGTCGACTTCGTCGGCGCCTGGCGGGCGATCCGCGAGGTGCCCGGGCTGATCTGGCTGGTGCTCTTCGGCACCTTCAACAACCTGCTCGGCGGCGTCATCATGGCGCTGATGGATCCCTACGGCCTCACCCTGATGTCGGTCGAGACCTGGGGTGTGCTGTGGGGCGTGCTGAGCTTCGGCTTCCTGCTGGGCGGCGCCTGGGTGGCCCGCAAGGGGCTGGGGCCGCGTCCGCTGCGCAGCCTGCTGCTGGCCAACGTGGTGATGTGGGTGATCTGCTTCGGCTTCACGCTGCGGGAGTCCATCTGGCTGCTGGCGGTGGGCGTCCTGCTGTACATGGCGTTGATGCCGATCGCCGAAGCGGCCGAGCAGACCGTGCTGCAGCGGGTGGTCCCGCTGCCCAAGCAGGGACGGGTGTTCGGCCTGGCCACCAGCGCCGAGATCGCGGCGATGCCGCTCAGCGCCTTCGTGGTCGGTCCGGTCGCCGAGTTCGTGCTGATCCCGTACATGACGACCGACGCCGGGCGGGCCAGCTTCGGTTGGCTGCTCGGCGACGGTCAGGCCCGCGGCATCGCGCTGGTCTTCGTCCTGGCGGCGTTGGTCGGGCTGGTGTTCACCCTGGTCGCGCTGGCCTCCAAGCCCTATCGGACGTTGTCGGAGGCCTACACCGCCGCCGAGCCGCTCGAGGAGAGCGCCCCCGAGGCGGAGACCCCCGAGCCCGAGGTCGGCCACTCCCGGTTCGGCTGAGTTCAGGTGAGCTCGGCCACCGTCGCGCCCAGCGCGGCGATCAGGTCGTCCGCCTCGAGCGCGATCGCCAGGCCGAGCTCGCCGCCGCCCATCGAGATCCGGCGGCCGGGGACGTCGGCGTCGACGTACACCGGCCAGGGGTGGCTGGCCCCGAACGGGGTGATCGCGCCCCGCGGGTAGCCGGTGACGGCCAGCGCGGTGGCGGCGTCCGGCATGGAGAGCCGGTTGACCCCCAGCAGAGCGCGCAGCTTGGGCCAGGAGATCTCCCGGTCGCCGCCCAGCAGGACGAACAGGTAGTCGTCGGGACCCCGCCGGACCACCATCGTCTTCACGATGTCGGCCGGACGCAGCCCACGCAGTTCAGCCGCCTCGGCCAGCGAGCCGGCCGGCGGATAGCGACGGGCCTGGTGCGGCACGCCGAGGGTCCGCAGCGCGCGGACCGCGCGGGCGTCCTCGACGGTCGGGTCCGGAACCTCCGGCACGATCAGGTGTGCAGGTAGCCCAGCAGGTGGTTGCGCTCGTCGGTCAGCTGGTCGATCCGGTACTTCACCACGTCGCCGATCGAGATCACGGCCTGCAGCTCCCCGGCCACCACCACCGGCAGGTGACGGAACCGGGAGTAGGTCATCTCGCGGGCGACGTCCTCCAGGGACTCGTCGGGGGTGCAGGTCTTCACCTTCGCGGTCATGATCGCCGAGACCGGCCCGTCCAGGATGGCCGCCCCGCCGGCGGCGAGCTTCCGGACGACGTCGCGCTCGCTGACGATCCCGTCGATGTGACGACCGTCGGCGCTCACCACGACGGCGCCGATGCTGCGTTCGGCGAGCAGGTCGAGGAGTTGCTTCACGGTGGCCGCCGGCCCAATGGTGACGACGTCGGTTCCCTTGGCGCGGATCACATCTTCGATCTTCATGGCCCGACGGTACCCGCGCGCCCGGCGGTTCGCCAGAGCGTGGGCCGCGAGTTGGGCGGCAGGTTTTCCGATCCGGCCCAGACGGTAGGGTCTGGCGCCATGACCACCCCGCAGACTTCTTCTCCGCCGCTGCGCTCCCCCGAGCAAGTCTGCGGGGACCCCGGATGAACGAGTCCAGACCGGCCACCCGCGCAGTGCGGGCGGGGCTCAACACCGACCGCGCCTTCGGGGCCGTGGTGCCGCCGTTGCACCTCTCCTCGACCTATGCCTTCGCCGGCCTGGGACGTCCCGGCGACTACGACTACAGCCGCTCGGCCAACCCGACCCGCAGCATCCTGGCCGACGCCCTGGCTGACCTGGAGGGTGGCGCCGGGGCGGTAGTCACCTCGTCCGGGATGGCGGCGATCACCGCGGTGCTGCACGCCGTCGTCCCCCAGGGCGGACGGGTGGTGGCTCCGTTCGACTGCTACGGCGGCTCCTGGCGGCTGTTCGACG
Organism: Propionicimonas sp.; assembly: GCA_049840415.1. Lineage (GTDB taxonomy): Bacteria > Actinomycetota > Actinomycetes > Propionibacteriales > Propionibacteriaceae > Propionicimonas. The sequence continues at coordinate 241,276 of JASGLB010000008.1, forward strand.
GACTGGCGGCCAAGGGCGCCTTCCGGCTCGACCTGATCGACCTCTCCGACCCGGAACAGGTTCGCGACGCGCTGGCCACCAGCGCCGACCTGGTCTGGATCGAGACCCCGTCCAACCCGCTGCTGCGGATCACCGATATCGCCGGGGTCGCGGCCGCCGGTCACGCCGCCGGGGCGGTGGTGGCGGCGGACAACACCTTCTGCTCGCCGATGGTGCAGCGTCCGCTCGCCTTGGGGGCGGACGTGGTGGTGCACTCCACCACCAAGTACATCAACGGGCACAGCGACGTGGTCGCCGGGGTGGTGGTGGCGGCCGACGCCGAGCGTCACGCCGACCTGGCCTGGTGGGCCAACACCATCGGGCTGACCGGCGGCGCCTTCGACTCCTATCTCACGCTGCGCGGGCTGCGCACCCTGCACCTGCGGATGGCGGCCGCCCAGGCCAACGCCCAGGCGATCGCCGAGTTCCTGGCCGACCACCCGGCGGTGCGGGCGGTGCACTACCCGGGTCTGCCCGGGCACCCCGGCCACGCCCTGGCCGCCGGCCAGCAGCAGGGGTTCGGCGCCATGGTGACCTTCGAGGTCGCGGACGAGGCTGCCGCCGCGGCCCTGGTCGCCGGGCTGGAGCACTTCTGCCTGGCCGAGTCGCTGGGCGGGGTGGAGTCGCTGATCTCCCACACCGCCTCGATGACCCACGCGGCCATGCCACCCCAGGTGCGCGCGGCCGCCGGGATCACCGACGGCATGCTGCGGCTCAGCGTCGGGGTGGAGGACGCCGGCGACCTGATCGCCGACCTACGGGCCGGCTTGGCGCGAGCGGCCGGCTGACCCGACCCGGGCTGACGACGGTCGCCGCTACCGGCCGACCAGGGCGCGCAGGAAGAACAGCAGGTTGGCCGGGCGCTCGGCCAGGCGGCGGACGAAGTAGCCCCACCAGTCGGTGCCGCAGGGGACGTAGATCCGCACCCGGTGCCCGGCCTCGGCCAGCCGCCGCTGCTCGTCGGTCCGGATGCCGTAGAGCATCTGGAACTCGTACTCGCCGGCCTCCCGTCCGGTCTCGGCAGCCAGCACCTGGGCGGCGGCGATCAGTTCGGGGTCGTGGGTGGCCAGCATCGGGTAGCCCTGGCCGTTGAACAGCGTCCGGGCGGCCGCGACGTAGGCGGCGCTGACCTCGGAGCGTTCCCGCAGCGCGACCTCGGACGGCTCGTCGTAGGCGCCCTTGCACAGCCGCACCCGGGAGCCCGGGCCGGCGTAGTGGGTGGTGTCGGCGGGGGTGCGGTGCAGCATCGCCTGCAGCACCAGGCCGGTGGTCGGGAAGTCCTCCCGCAACTGGTCGACCACGCCGTGCATCTGATCCAGCGTGGTGTGGTCCTCGGCGTCGACGGTGACGGTGGCGCCGACCTCGGCGGCGGCCTCGCAGATCCGGCGGGCGTTGCGGTGGGCGGCCTCGGCGCCGCCGGGCAGCGCCGCGCCCAGCGAGGTGAGCTTCAGCGAGACGTCCAGCGAGCCGACCAGACCGGCCTCCGGTACCCCCGCGAGCAGGTCCAGGTACGCCCTCGTGGCCCGTTCGGCCTGGGCCGGGTCGGTGACGTCCTCGCCCAGCACGTCGATGCTGCTCACCAGCCCGTGGTCGAGCAGCCGCCGCGCGGCGCTCAGCCCGTCGGCGATGGTGTCGCCAGCGATGAACCGCCGCACCACCGCCCGGGTGGGCGGGGCCGCCTCGACCAGCCGGCGCAGCCGACGGCTGCCGGCCGCCTTCAGCAACAACGAACGCAGCATCAGTCCTCCTGCAGCAGGCCGGCGACCAGCTCGACGGTCAGGTCGTCCAGCGAGTCGATCACCACGTCGGCCAGCGCCAGGACGTCCGCGGTGGGCGGGTGGAAGTGCGGCGGGATCGCGACCACCTTCATGCCGGCGGCGTGGGCGGCGCGGATGCCGTTGGGGGCGTCCTCCACCGCGACCGCGCGACCGGGCTCGACCCCCAGCCGCCGGCACACCTCCAGGTAGATGTCGGGCGCGGGCTTGCCGGCGGCGCCGGTCAGTTCCTCGGTGGACATGGTGGTGGCGAACCGGTCGGTGATCCCCATCGTCGCGGCGGCCTGGTCGATCAGCACCCGCGGGGACGAGCTGGCCAGGGCGAGGGTCCAGCGGGTGGCGAGCCGCTCCACCGCCGCCACTGCGCCGGGCAGCACCTTCAGCTCGGTGCGGTAGTGCCGCTGCAGCCCCTCGATGGTGCGGCGGGCCGCGTCCACCGGGGTGCCGGTGAGCCCCACCGTCCCGATCAGGTAGGCCGACCACTCCTGGGTGGACATTCCCATCATCGCCTGGGTGGCGCCCTGCGGCCACGGCACGCCGTCCTCGGCGGCCAGGCTGCGTCGCACCACGTCCCAGGTCGGCTCGGAGTCGATCAGGGTCCCGTCCAGGTCGAAGACCACAGCTTCCATGGCCGACATTCTTGCGCCTGCGGACCCGTGGGAACGAATCGGGCCCGCGGCTGCCCAGGGTGGGTCCACAATCCGCCAAATAACCACCCTGGCCGACAGATATGGCAGCCAAGGGGGCTATTTGGCGGAAAGTGGATTCGCCCCGGCCGAACCGGTGCTTTGGCCGGCGGCTACGATGCCGGACGGAGGAGGACGCCGTGCGCCAAGCTGTGACCCTGTCGTTGGACGGGCGCGCGCCGCTGCACCGTCCGGGGATCCCGGTACGCCGGCTGACGCTGCGGCCGAGGCCCGGCCTGGCGCCGCTGGAGGCGCTGGTGGTCACCCCGTCCGACTCCCGTGGGGTGCTGGTCTACTTTCCCGGCTTCAACACCCCGCTGGGGGAGTGGGAGGTGGCCAAGTGCCAGTTCCTGGCGCAGGCCACCTCGTTGACCGTGGTGCTGACCGAGATACCCGGGATGAGCCGGTTCCGCGATCCGATTCCGGCGGCCGTCCGGCGGGACATGCTGCGCCGCCGGATCGACAGCTGGACCGAGCTGAACCTGGCCTACTTCGCCGAGGCGTTCCGCGCCGGCGAGGTGACCAACACCGAGACCATGCAGGTGCTGGGCTACTCCACCGGTTGCTCGCTGGCCACCGCGGCGCTGGCCCAGCTGGCCGAATGGGGGCCGATCGAGGGGCTGAACCTGGTCGAGCCGGTCGCCATCGTGCGACGCAGCCTGGCCTCGCTGCAGGCCGACAACCTGGCCGACTGGGGTCGGCTGCCCTGGGTGCACGCCACCAACCGGCACCACGAGTGGGTGGTGGCCACCCACCGTCGCCAGGCCCGCGAGCCCAGCGTCCACTACTCCGCGGTCGATCTGCTGGCGATCGCCCAGGTGCTCTCCAGCGAAGGGCTGCTGGCCGAGCTGGAGAGCGTCCCGCTGGCGCACTGCGCGCTGGCCCGGGGGGAGCGCAGTTCGCTGTGCCGCCGCGGCGACTTCGAGAAGCTGGACGGGCTGCTGGCCGAGCGGGAGATCCCGGGGCCCTCGATCACCGTCCCGCGGCTGGGCCACCAGTTGTGGCACTCCTTTCCCACCCTGGTGGAGCTCTCCACCGCCATGCTGGGCTCGGCCGGATGACCGGCCGGCTCCGCGGCTGGCTGATCCCGCTGCTCAGCTACCTGGTCTCCACCGCGGTGACCTGGCTGGCCGCGGCGCTGGCCGGGGTGGACTACTGGAGCGCGGACGGCCGCCGGCGATGGGACTCTGAGCACTACCTCTCGATCGCCGCGCGGGGCTACGAGTCCTTCCGCTGCATCGACCGCTACCCCAACTTCCCCGACGTCTGGTGCGGCACCACCGCCTGGTTCCCCGGCTACCCGATGGCGATCCGGGCGGTGGCCGCGCTGGGCGTGCCGCTGGAATGGGCCGGCGTGCTGGTCAGTGAGGTCTGCCTGCTGGCGTCGCTGCTGATCGTCTGGGGGTTGCTGGGCAACCGGCTCGACCGGAACACCGGCGGTGCGATGGCGCTGGCGGCGGTGTTCCCCGGCGGGGTGTACTTCCACGCGGTGTTCCCCATCTCGCTGTGCCTGCTGGGGCTGCTGCTGGTGGTGGTCGGGGTCCGGCGGGAGTCGTGGTGGTTGGCCGGGTTGGGCGCCTTCGTCGCCCTCTCCACCCACCCGGTCGGCGCGATCGGGGTGGTCGCGCTGCTGGCCTCGCTGCTGTTCGGCTGGCGGCGGACCGGCTGGCCGGGCCGGGTACTGCGGGTCGGCGGGGCGGCCGTGCTGGGCGCGCTGGCCTACCCGGCGTCCCTGGCGGTGATCCACCACGACACCGGCAGCTGGACGATCTTCGCCGAGCACCAGCGCGAGGCCTACGGCCAGGGCGGCCTGATGAACCCGGTGGAGCAGGTGATCAGGTTCTGGCAGACGCCGTTCTGGGAGTGGTACCCGCCCGCCCCGGACGCTCCCTGGCTGGTGCAGGTTTCCACCCACGCGCACCAGTACCAACTGGTGGTGAACCTCGCGCTGATCACGGTGATCGCGGTGGTGGCGGTGTGGCGGGCGGTGCGCCGCGACCTGACCGCCTGGCAGGCGGTGGTGGTGCTGCTGGCGATCGGCGCGGTGGCGATGCCGTTGGTGGCCGGTACCGCGACCTCCTGGTACCGCCACGGTGCGCTGATGCTGATCGCGCTGCCGGTGCTGCGGTTGCCGCGGTGGGGGTGGGCGCTCGGGGTGGTGGCCTGCGGCGTCCAGGCGGTGCTGCTGGCGGGGATGTGGTTCGGCGGATCTCTGGTCTGAGTCAGGGAATACCCACAGCCCATCCCTAGTTGAGTCTGGTGTACTCAACTTCGTGATTGAGCGTGCTAGGCTCAACCGCGAACCACGAACTCACTGGAGGTATCCACCATGGCACGTGCTGTCGGCATCGACCTCGGCACCACCAACTCCGTCGTCGCCGTCCTCGAAGGCGGCGAACCGACGGTCATCCCCAACGCCGAGGGCGCTCGCACGACGCCGTCGGTCGTCGCTTTCGCCAAGGGCGGTGAGGTGCTGGTCGGCGAGGTCGCCAAGCGCCAGGCCGTCACCAACGTCGACCGGACGATCCGCTCCGTCAAGCGCCACATGGGCACCGACTGGAAGGTCGACATCGACGGCAAGGACTACCGTCCGCAGCAGATCAGCGCCTTCGTGCTGCAGAAGCTGAAGCGGGACGCCGAGGCCTACCTGGGCGAGCCGGTCACCAACGCGGTGATCACCGTCCCGGCGTACTTCTCCGACGCCGAGCGGCAGGCCACCAAGGAAGCCGGTGAGATCGCCGGCCTGGTGGTCGACCGGATCATCAACGAGCCCACCGCCGCGGCCCTGGCCTACGGCCTGGACAAGGGCGATCACGAGCAGACCATCCTGGTCTTCGACCTGGGTGGCGGCACCTTCGACGTCTCGCTGCTGGAGATCGCCGACGGCGTCTTCGAGGTGAAGGCGACCAAGGGTGACAACCGGCTGGGCGGCGACGACTGGGATCAACGGATCGTCGACTGGCTGGTCACCCAGTTCAAGAACGCCTACGGCATCGACCTGTCCAAGGACAAGATGGCCCGGCAGCGGCTGCAGGAGGCCGCCGAGCGCGCCAAGATCGAACTGTCCGCCGCGCAGGAGACCTCGATCAACCTGCCCTACATCACCGCCGGCGCCGAGGGCCCGCTGCACCTGGACGAGAAGCTCACCCGGGCGGAGTTCCAGCGGATGACCCAGGACCTGCTCGACCGCTGCCGCGCCCCGTTCAACTCCGTCATCAAGGACGCCAACACCTCGGTTTCCAAGATCGACCACGTGATCCTGGTCGGCGGCTCCACCCGGATGCCCGCCGTGGTCGACCTGGTCAAGGAACTGACCGGCGGCAAGGAGCCCAACAAGGGCGTCAACCCCGACGAGGTCGTGGCGCTGGGCGCCTCCCTGCAGGCCGGTGTGCTGAAGGGCGAGGTGAAGGACGTCCTGCTGCTGGACGTCACCCCGCTGAGCCTGGGCATCGAGACCAAGGGTGGCGTGATGACCAAGATCATCGAGCGCAACACCACCATCCCGACCAAGCGGTCGGAGGTGTTCACCACCGCCGAGGACAACCAGCCGTCGGTGATGATTCAGGTCTACCAGGGCGAGCGTGACTTCGCGCGGGACAACAAGAGCCTGGGCAACTTCGAGTTGACCGGCCTGATGCCGGCGCCGCGGGGCGTCCCGCAGATCGAGGTCGCCTTCGACATCGACGCCAACGGCATCGTCCACGTCCACGCCAAGGACATGGCCACCGGCAAGGAGCAGTCCATGACGGTGACCGGCGGTTCGGCGCTGGGCAAGGACGACATCGACCGGATGGTCAAGGAGGCCGAGGCGCACGCCGAGGAGGACCGCAAGCGTCGGGAGACCGTCGAGATGCGCAACGAGGCGGACGCCCTGGCGTTCCGCACCGAGAAGCTGCTGGCCGACAACGCCGAGGCGCTGACCGATGACGTCAAGGCCCCGGTGACCGAGGCGCTGGACAAGCTGAAGGAAGCCCTGAAGGGTACCGACGACGACGCGGTCAAGGCCGCGATGGACGATCTCAACACCAAGGCGTCGGCGATGGGCCAGGCGATGTACGCCGCCGCCCAGGCCGCCCAGCAGTCCGAGGCCGGCGCCGCCGGCGAGGGCGATCAGCAGTGGACCCAGCCGCCGTCGTCCGACGACGACGTGGTGGACGCCGAGATCGTTGACGAGGACGGTAAGGAAGACAAGTGACCGAGCCCACCAATGGAGCCCAGGAGAACCCTGAGGCCCCGGAGGACCTCAGCGCTGCGGAGGGGGACCGGACCGAATCGTCCGGTCCCACCATCCGCGACCGTCGCCGGATAGACCCCGAAACCGGCCAGCCCCGCCACCCGGGACACGGGGACGGTTCCGGTGTCCCAGCTAGTCAGGATCCGGTTTCCGCCGATCCGATCGCTGCCGCCAAGGTTGCCGAGCTGGAGGAGGTGGCCGCCGAGCGGACCGCCGACCTGCAGCGCCTGCAGGCCGAGTACGCCAACTACAAGAAGCGGGTGGACCGCGACCGCGGCCTGGCCCGGGCCGGTGGGATCGAAGCCGTGGTGCTCGATCTGCTGCCGGTGCTGGACAGCATCGAGGCCGCCCGCGAGCACGAGGAGTTGGTCGGCGGTTTCAAGCTGGTGGCGGACGAGTTGGAGAAGATCTCGACCAAGTACGGGCTCGAGGTCTACGGCGAGGTCGGCGAGGTCTTCGACCCGCAGATCCACGAGGCCCTGATGCACATGCCCTACCCGGGCGAGGAGGAGATCACCGAAACCGTGATCTCCGCCGTGATGCAGAAGGGCGTGAAACTGAACGATCGGGTGCTCCGCCCCGCGAGGGTTGGGGTGGCCGATCCCGAATAACAGATCAGGCGAACGAAAGGAGGCGCGATGAGCACCAAAGACTGGCTCGAGAAGGACTACTACAAGATCCTCGGCGTCTCCTCGGACGCCAAGCCGGAGGAGATCAAGAAGGCCTTCCGCAAGCTGGCCCGGGAGAACCACCCGGACGCCAACCAGCACAACCCCGACGCGGAGCGGAAGTTCAAGGAGATCGCCGAGGCCAACGACGTGCTGTCGGATCCGGGCAAGCGCAAGGAGTACGACGAGGCACGCCGGTTGATGGGCGTCGGTTTCCGGTTCCCCGGCTCGGGCGGGGGCGGCGGGGCGCCGTCCATGGACGACCTGTTCCGCACCGTCGGCGACGCCAACCTGGGTGACCTGTTCGGCGGTCTGTTCGGCGGACCGGGACGCCGCACCTCGCCGTCCCGCGGGCCGCGACGCGGCCACGACATCGAGGGTGAGGTCACGATCGACTTCGCCCAGGCGGTAGAGGGTGCCACCGTCAGCATGCAGACGGTCTCCGAGACCGCCTGCGACACCTGCCGCGGCACCGGCGCCAAGCCGGGCACCGCGCCACGGGTCTGCCAGACCTGCCAGGGCAGCGGGATGCAGAACTCCACCTCCGGTGGCATGTTCTCGATCAGCGAGCCCTGCCGGGAATGCCACGGTCGCGGTCTGGTGATCGAGGATCCCTGCCCGACCTGCGGCGGTTCCGGACGGGGACGCTCGACCCGCACCATGCAGGTCAGGATCCCCGCCGGGGTGAACGACGGCCAGCGGATCCGGCTGACCGGCAAGGGCGCTCCCGGCGAGAACTCCGGGGCGTCCGGCGACCTGTACGTCACCGTGCACGTCCGTCCCCATCCGGTCTTCGGCCGGAAGGGTCGCCAGCTCACCGTCACCGTCCCGGTCAGCTTCACCGAGGCCGCGTTGGGCGCCGAGATCGACGTCCCGACGCTGAGCGGGCAGAAGGTGCGGCTCCGGATCCCGGCCGGCACCCCGACCGGCCGCACCTTCCGGGTGCGCGGCAAGGGCTCCACCGGTTCCCGCGGCGAGGTCGGTGACCTGCTGGTCACCGTCGAGGTGCAGGTGCCGAAGTCGCTCACCCCCGAAGCGGCGGACGCGCTGCGCGCCTACCGCGACCTGGCCGGCGAGTCCGACCCGCGGGCCAAGCTGTTCGGAGACCTCCGATGACCAGCCACCTGCCCGACCGGATCGACCCGGACGCCCCGATCTTCGTGATCTCGGTGGCCGCCCAGCTGGCCGAGATGCACCCCCAGACCCTGCGCGGCTACGACCGGCTGGGCCTGGTGGTGCCCGGTCGCACCCGGGGTCGCGGACGGCGCTACTCGCTGCGCGACATCGCCAAGCTGCGGCACATCCAGCACCTCTCCCAGACCGAGGGCATCAACCTGGAGGGGATCCGCCGGATCCTCGACCTGGAGGCGCAACTGGAGGATCTGCAGTCGCAGATCGCCCAGCTCACCACGCTGGTGGAGCACCTCCACCTCTCCGGTGGCGAGACCCGGCTGTTCACCTCCACCCAGACCGGCGAGGTGCACCTGGGCCGGGTCCGTCCCCGAACCCTGCGCGCGATCACCCGCTGACTCAGCTCATCGTCCAGCGGCTGGGAGTTCGCTGCCTGATGTCGTAGTCATTCGGCTTCCCGACGCGGAGGACGAACAACCACGACGCCAGCTGGGTTCCGGATCCCAGGGACGCTACCCGCTGGTGGGCCCGGTTGGTGCGGGCGGTTGCTGGTCGCCGGGTGGCGGGGGTGGGGTTGACGTCGGCGGATAGCCCACCGGTGGCCCAACCGGAGCTGCCAGCGCGGCGGCAGCCTTCCGCTTCCCGCTGCGGCGGACCAGCACCACGATCAGGACGATGATCCCCAGCAGCACCACCCCGCCGCCGACCACCACCCAGGTAACGATCGACTGCACCCGGTCGGGCAGCGTGCTCGGATCGGCCTCGGGGTTGGGATCGGGCACCACCGAGAGGAAGGTCGTCGAGTCGACCACCGCGCGATGCTCGGCGGTCAGCTCGTCGGAGATCGGGCCGACGTAGGAGTGCATCGTGATCGAGGTCATCCGGCCGTTCACGATCGTGTAGTAGTGCCGGTAGTCGTCGCCGCCAGCGGTGGCGGCGCCCGACATCACCAGGTAGGCGACGTCGCCGACCCGGTGGATCTCCTCCAGGCTGGCCTGATAGCCGTTCTTCTCCACCTCCTTGATGATCTCGGCGGACATGGTCTTCAGCAGGTCGTCGGAGAGCTTGCCGAAGTTCCACACCCGCTGCGCGGTCTGCGGCTCGATCACGATCACCATGTACTCATAGCTGGCGTCGGTGGCGAAGGCATTCAGATAGCCGCCGCTGGACTGCAGCAGTTGCAGCAGGCCGGGCAGGTCGAGGCCGAGTTCCTCGAGTTCGGCGGCGTGCGACTGAATGCCGTCGCGGGTCACCACCGCCAGGTCGGTGGGCACGGAGATCTTCAGGTTGGCCGCTTCGACGGTGTAGTCGGTGAGGTCGGCGGCTGTCGCGTGCGGTGCGCCCAGCAGCAGCCAGCAGGTGGCCAGCAGGGCGATGCCCAGTCGTTTCATGACTCGACGTTACCCAAGGTCGGCCGCGCAGGTGGCGGAACGCCCATACTGGCCAGCGGTTCAGCCGGCCGCGGCAGCCTGTTCCGCGGCAGCCCAGGCGCCGACATCGGCGCCGGACAGGGCGTGGGCCATCAACTCGCCGAACCGGTCGGGGGTGCAGCCGAAGGCGGGGATCTGCAGTTCGGCCAGTTCCGCCGCGACGTCCTTGCTGTAGGACGGCGTCCCGTCGTCCGACAGCGCCAGCAGCACCACCACCTGCGCGCCGGCCGCGGTGAACCGGGCCAGCTCCGCCAGCATCGCCTGCGGGTCGGAGTCGTAGAGGTCGGAGATCAGCACCACCACGGTGTCGGACGGCCGGGTCATCAGCTGCGCGCAGTACCGCAGCGCCGGGGTGGTGTCCGTGCCGCCGCCCAACTGGGTGCCGAAGATCACCTCGACCGGGTCGGAGAGCTCATCGGTCAGATCCACCACGGAGGTGTCGTAGGCGACGAACCGGGTGGAGAGCGACCGGACCGACGCCAGCACGCAGGCGAAGATGGACGCGTACACCACCGAGGTGGCCATCGACCCGGACTGGTCGACGCAGAGGATGACCTCCTTGGCGAAGCCGGGGTTCTTCCGGCCGAAGCCGACCAGCCGCTCCGGCACGATCGTCCGGTATTCCGGCAGCCAGTTGTGCAGGTTCGCCCGGATGGTGCGCTGCCAGTCGATGTCGGCCTGCTTGGGACGGCGGCTGCGCAGCGCCCGGTTCAGCGCGCCGCGCACCGACTGCCGGACGCTGTCGGCCAGCCGCTTCTCCAGGTCGGCGACCACCTTCGCCACCACCTCGCGGGCGGTGGCCTTGGCCTTGTTCGGGATCGCCGACTTCAGCGACACCAGGGTGGCGACCAGGTGGACGTCCGGCTCGACGGTCTCCAGCACCTCGGGTTCCAGCAGTAGCCGGCGCAGCCCGAGCCGTTCGATCGCGTCGGTCTGCAGCACCTGCACCACGCTGCGCGGGAAGTAGGTCCGGATGTCACCCAGCCACTGGGCGACCTTGGGCGCCGAGCCACCCAGCCCGGCCCTGCCCTCCTCGTAGACCGCCGCCAGGGCGTCGTCGATCGCGGTGTCGGCCGAGCTCAGCGCCAGCGGCTCGGCCGAGGTGCCCAGCAGCAGTCGCCAGCGGCGGGCCCGTTCCTCGGTCATGCTGCGCTCCTCAACCCGCCCGACTTTCTGCCAAATAACCGCTCTGCCTGCCATATACGTCGCGGAGAGCGACTATTTGGCAAAAAGTAGGAGCTGCTCATGAGTTCCTCCCCAGCAGGGTGGCGACGGTGTCCAGCAGCGCGGCGGCGGCGTCCCAGTCGTGCTCCTCGGCGACCTTGACGGTGGGGCCACCGCGGGAGATCCGCTCCGAGAGTTGCCGCCGCTCCGGCTTGGAGTAGGCGGCGAAGGCGCGGCGCAGCGCCGGCAGGGTCTCCAGGAAGTCGTCCCCGGTCAGGCCGCCGATCCAGTCGTCGATGATCGGCATCAGGTGCTCGTCGTGCACCAGCAGCAGCGCGCCGCCGGCCAGGTAGCCCTCGGCGAAAGCGGCCCGGTCGGCCACGCTCGGTCCGTGGGAGAGCGCCTGCGAGACCCGGCCGGAGGCGTCCTCGGGGGACAGGACGTCGGCGTTGAACAGCAGCCTGGTGGCCCGCCCGGCCAACAGGCCAGGCACGTCCCCGGTGTCGATCAGCCGGCCCAGCGCATCCAGCCAGAGGTCGCGGGAAGCCTCGCCCATCAGCCCGATCACCAGCTGGACGGCGTCCACGTGCCGGCGCAGCTCGGCCGCCGCCTCCTCGCTCAGCCCGGACGAGGCGGCCGGCAGCCCGGCGCAGGCCCGGGCCAGGATCGCCTCGGCCACCGTTCCCAGCGACGAGGTGTCGGTGCCCCGGACGTCCCCGTAGCGCTGCGCCCGGACCAGCGCCGGCAGGGCGTCCAGCAGGTGCGCGATGTCGGCGGTGTGGGCGGCCCGCTCGTCCAGGATGCCGAGCAGTTCCGGCAGGGTGTCGCCCAGCTCGGCGGCCAGGGCGCTCTCGATCCGTCCGGTGATGTCGGCCAGGTTGCCCAGGTCGGCGACGATCGCCGCGGACGCCGCACTCTCCACCGTGGTGCCGAACCGGGAGGCCAGCACGATCGCCAGCGCGAACTCCGGCTCCCAGGCCAGTCGCCAGCCCTCCTTGAACGTGCCGGTGCCGCCGACCGCCATCGGATCGCCCCAGCCGATCCCGAGGATCCGCAGCCGGCGCAGCAGCATTGACTTGGCCCGGTCGGTGTCCTTGCGCAGGTCGAGCACCAGGTCTTTCGCCTCGGCGCTGAACGGCAGCCGGGCGGACTTCGCCAGCCGCCGCAGATCGGCCTCCAGCGGCACCATCGGCGCTTCGGCGGGCACCTCGCCCAGCCGCTCGCCGACCACCAGATCGCGGGTCACCCAGCCCAGGGTCTGCTCCCGGCCCTCGCAGAGCACCGCCAGCGCTGCCTCCTGCACCTCCTGCAGTCCGGGCAGCGGACGGCCGCGCATGGCGGCCAGCGCCTGGGCCAGCCGGGTGGCCTCGATGGCGTGCGCGGAGGAGACCGCCAGGTCGTGGTTGCGCAGCACCTGCGCGACGGCGGTCATCCAGCGTTCGATCACCGCGTCACTGCTGGTGAACAGGTGGTGGTACCAGCCGGGGGAGTCCACGCCGGCGCCGTAGCCGGAGGCCAGCGCCAGCCGGGAGTGCGTCCACGGCACCCAGGCGGTGGTCACTTTCACCTTGGGCAGGCCTCGGAGCAGCGCGGTGTCGGCGGTGGCGGGCGGCAGCTTGCCGCTCAGTGCCGGGGCGTGCCAGGCCCCGCAGACCACGGCCACCCGGTCGGCGGCCTTGGTGGCCTTGCGAAGGGCTTGCCGCATCGCGGCTTCCCGGCGGGCCTCGGTGAGCTTTGCCTGTTCCGAGACCGGACGGATGTCCGCCGCCCGCAGTTCGGCCATCGCCTCGGTGAGGGCATCGAACGGGTCCCCGTCGGTGCGCGCCTCGATGACGTCCTCCCACCAGCGCTCCGGATCGTCGTAGCCGGCGGTCCGGGCCAGCACCGCGATCGGATCGGTGCGGAGCTGGGGTTCGTCGAAGTCGTCGGCCTGGTCCGCGTTGTCGCCTTCCAGCGATCCCAGACGACGACCGCCACGCCGCTCCCAGCGGCGGGAAGGAAGGAGTCTTGACGAGCGGCGCGCCAGCGGCGCGAGGAACAGAGCCTGACGAAGGGTCTCGTCGTCCGCTCCCGGCTCTGAGTCTGACGAGGGGTCGGTCTCGCTCTCGGGGCCTTCCTCGTCTTCCGGCTCTTCCTCCTCCGCCTCCAGCGCCAGGGTGTGGACGGCTGGCAGATCGCAGAACCGGACCTCCCGTCCGTGCTGCACCGCCCAGCTGATCGCCTGCCATTCCGGGCTGAACTCGGCGAACGGCCAGAAGCCGGCCCGCCGCGGCGCGGCCTGGTCGTAGGCCAGCAGCGCGACCGGGGGCACCAGCCCGCGTCCGGCCCACTCGACGAGGGCGTTGGCCTCCGGCGGCCCCTCGATCAGCACCAGTTGCGGATCCTGCGCCTCCAACGCACGAACCACCGCCCGGGCCGAGCCGGGTCCGTGATGCCGGACGCCGAGCACCCGCAGCGCGGGCGGAGGGGTGCCACCGGGAACCGCCCCCGGTGGTCCCAGCGGGTCGGTCATCGAAGATCCCGGGCGGCGCGGTAGAAGTCGCGCCAGCCGTCCCGTTCGCGGATCACGGTCTCCAGGTACTCCGCCCAGACGGTGGCGTCGGCGACCGGGTCACGAACCACGGAACCCTGAATGCCGGCGGCCACATCGGCGGCGCGCAGCACGCCGTCGCCGAAGTGGGCGGCCAGGGCAAGGCCATTGGTCACCACCGAGATCGCCTCGGCGGTCGACAGCGTCCCCGACGGGGACTTCAGCGAGGTCTTGCCATCCGCGGTCACCCCGGCCCGCAGTTCGCGGAAGACGGTGACCACCCGGCGGATCTCAGCGTCCGCACCATCGGTCGGCGGCAACTGCAGGCTGCTGCCCAGCTCGGCCACCCGCTTGGTGACGATCTCCACCTCTTCTTCTGTAGAGGACGGCAGCGGCAGCACCACCGTGTTGAACCGGCGGCGGAGCGCGCTGGAGAGGTCGTTCACGCCGCGGTCGCGGTCATTGGCGGTGGCGATCACGTTGAACCCCTGCCGGGCCTGCACGCTGAAGCCCAGTTCGGGCACCGGCAGCGACTTCTCCGACAGCACGGTGATCAGCGCGTCCTGCACATCGGACGGGATCCGGGTCAACTCCTCCACCCGGGCGATCGCCCCGGTCTCCATCGCCACCATCACCGGGGACGGCACCAGCGCGGCCCGCGACGGACCTTCGGTGAGCAGCCGGGCGTAGTTCCAGCCGTACCGGACGGCCTCCTCGGCGGTGCCCGCGGTGCCCTGCACCAGTAGCGTCGAGTCGCCGGAGATGGCTGCGGTCAGGTGCTCCGACACCCACGACTTCGCCGTCCCGGGGACACCGAGCAGCAACAGCGCCCGGTCGGTCGCCACGGTCGCCACCGCGGTCTCGATCAGCCGCCGCTGGCCGACGTACTTCGGGGTGATCACGGTGCCGTCCGGCAGCGTGGTGCCCATCAGGTAGTCGACCACCGCCCAGGGCGACAGCTTCCAGTTCTGCGGCCGGGGACGAACGTCGGCTGCCGCCAGCGCTGCCAGTTCGGCGGCGAACTGCTGTTCGGCGGAGGGACGGAGCAGTTCGGGGGCCTGGTCGGTCATCGGTTCTCCTGGTTGAGGTAGGGACGGATCTCGTCGGCGACGGCGGCTCGCAGGGTCAGCACGGTGATCAGCCGGGTGACCTGGCGAACGGGGTCCTTCTTGTGGCAGGACTCGGGATTGATCCGGCGGACGGCGGCGGCAGCCAGCCAGGGGGAGACCGCCTGTTCCATCACCGTGCAGGCGGTGATCGCCTCCGCCGGATAGGTGGGACGCCACTGCTCCAGCCGGCGCAGCGCGAGGTCCACCACCTGCTGCGGCCAGGGTGCCGGCAGGGCCTCCAGCGCGGCCAGCGCCAGCACCACCGAGTCCGCCCGCTCAGCGATCACCAGCCGGCTGGGGACGTCCACCAGTTCGAGCAACCGCCTGGCCAGCGGCGGCTCCCAGAGCTTCTCCATCCGGGGCAGCACGGCCGCGGCCACCTGTCCGTCCCGGTAGGTCGCCGCTGCCCGTCCCAGGCCGATCACGGTGGACGAGTCCTCGCCGCACAGCTCAAGGATCGACAGCGCCGTCAGCCCGATCAGCTGCTGCCAGCTGGCCGGCGGCACCGCGGCGATGATCTGCGCGGCGGCACCCGGCCCGGTGGCGCCGTCCCGGGTGGCCTGCTTGCCGGACGGCGGATCGGCCAGCACCAGCGCGCCGTCATCGAGTTTCAGCCCGGCGGCGTAGCCGATCATCCGCTGCCGCCACGGGCTGGGGAGGCTGAGCAGAGCCCGCCGGGCCACCCAGGTCACCCGCTCGGAGCGGTCGGCCAGAGCCTGTTCGAGGAACTCGATCTGGGCCGGATCCGGTTCCTCCTCGAACACCGTGAGGAAGGCCTCCCGGTTGTCCACCGACTCTTTGGCCCAGTCTGCGGTGAGCAGGTCGACCGCTGCCGCCGGGTCGGTGTGGTTCAGGTGCTTCAGCCAGCGCACCCGCAGCGAGGCGGTGCCGTCCCAGTCCTTGGCCTGCGGTTCGCTCACGCTCCGCTTCAGCCGGGGCAGGGCGGCCTGCAGCCAGTCTCCCCGTGCCCCCAGCACCGGCTGGGCCGCGGCGCTCAGCACCTCGCTGCGGCGGGTGCGTTCCAGTACCGGGATCAGCAGGCGGTGGGGCAGCCGCAGCCCGGCGGCGGCCAGCGCCGAGCAGGTCTCGGCCAGCACCCGGTCGCCGTCCTTCAACTCCAGGATCCGGCGGAGCAGGGCGACCAGGCTCGCCGGTGGTTCGGGACGGGACTCGCCGGCCTCGTCGATCAGCACCGGCTGCTCGCCGGCGCGCACCTCGGCCCGGCGGACCACCTCCCAGCCGGCGGCCACGTCCAGCACCTGGCGGGCCGGCTCGGCCTCCGGATCGATCAGAGCCTGCAGGGCAGCCGGCACCTGATCGGTCCGGAAGGGACGCTGTCCGGTGCCGATCGCCGCCGTGGTGGCCAGGTCGTGGAAACTCATGCGGGGTCCCCGCGGAGTTGTTCGGGGGAGCGTAGCGGAGGGGTGCTCATCCGGTCACCAGCCGATCGCCGATCAGCGCCGAGGTGGGGGCGAAGCCGTCCGGGCCGATCTCGCCGAACCAGAGCGTGGGATGCGGTCCGGCGAGGGCGAGGAATTGGGCCAGGTCGTTCGGCCCGCCGATCACCGGAACCGTGTCGCCAGAGCCGTCCCGGAAGGTCCAACTGGGCCGGGCGTGCAGGGTGCCGACCAGTGCCACCGGCCATTCGGTCAGCCAGGGATCGGCGGTCAGGGCGTCCCGCCAGATCCGGCGGGCAGCCGCCACGTCCCCGCCGTCCGGACGCCAGTCGCCCAGCTCGAGTTCGGCCCGGCGCTCGCCCACCGCAGCGCGGACCTGTGGCCGTCCCGGGTAGAAGTGCAGGTCGGCGTCCACCACCATGCCGGGCAGCAGCGAGTTGTCCAGGGTGCCACCGGCGGTGGCGAAGGAGAGCACCAACGCGGTGCGTCCGGTGGTGCGGCCCAGCAGCCACACCCGGCGGGTGGAGACCTGATCGGTGTCGGCGTCCTTCATGCCGGTGACCAGCCAGTGGTCGCTGACCGGCGGGTTGGCGAGCGCGACGCTGCGGGGGACGGAGTACCCCAGGTGATTGCGGACGGTGGCCCGCTGGTCGTCCGCCAGGTCGGCGGCGTTGGCGGTGATCAGCAGCCGGATCAGGGCCAACTCGCCGAGCAGCCGCTCGAACCCGCCGCTGCCGGTGCGGGGCAGCTCGCGCAGCCGGGAGGCGACCCCCGGAGCCTGGGCGTCGACCATCCGGGCCGCCATCTGGTCGGCGGCCTGGAACCCGCCCGTGGTGGTGCTGACCAGGCCGATGGTCAGCTGGTCGGCCAGCCAGCGGTCGAGTTCGGCGAGCCCCGCGGCCACCCGTTCGGCCCGCTGGGCGGCGCGGGCCTCGGCCTGGGCGCGCTGCTCGGGGGTCTGCTCGGCAGGCTCATCGGTCTCGGGGGAGGTCTCTTTCGCCTGCTTCTTCGCTGCCCATTCGCTCGCGAACTCCGACAGCCCGCCGCCCTCGGCGACCTGCCCCTCCGCCCAGAGGAAGAGCAACGCCAGGACATGCTTGCAGGGGAACTTCCGCGACGGGCAACTGCACTTGTAGGTGGGCCCGGTGAGCTCGATCGCCACCTGGTAGGGGGTGCGCCCTGACCCCTGGCAGGAGCCCCACAGCAGGGTGCCGGCCCAGCCGATGTCCGACCACGGCTTGGGGGTGGCGAGCTTGCGTCCGGCGACCTGGGAGGCGGAGTCGGGGGCGAGCGCCATCACCCGATCGACTCCCCAGCGCTCCATGCCGGTCACCTTACCCAGCGAGGGGGTTCAGCTGTCTCCGGGTAAGCCCGCCATGTGGGCACGACTCGGCAGCCCACCCACGTCGTCCCGGCCACCCCGCCCCGCCGAGGGCTCCCCTTAGTGTCGAGGGCCTCCCCCCAGGCAGAAGCCCTCGACGTGAAGGGAAGCCCTCGATGGTGGGGTCGGCGACGCCCGACGCGCATTGACGCCGCATATCGCCGAACGTCGGTGCCGGTAGGTAGGTCACTGCGCATCCATGCCGCATACCGGGCTTCGACGCGAGCCGGTAAGCGGCATCAGTGCGCGTGGTCGGGTCTCCGCCCTGGATATGTCTGGCAGATGCGGTGCGGAGGTGCGACCACTGGCCACCCCATCATTGGATCCGCCCCACCGCCGACTCCCACGGACCCATGGTTCGGCGGGGTGCGCCGAGGACGGGTTCGGTCACCAGGTCGTGCTTGGGGCGACGCAGTGGCTTGTCCGAGAGGTTCGCCTCGATCAGCCAGGCCTCGCCGTCCAGTTCCCGGACGTAGCCCAGGTAGTCCTTGCGTCCCGGCTCGATCGGACGGAAGGAGCCCCGGGTCAGCGCCGGATGCTCCCGGCGGAGCGCGATCAACTGTCGGTACCAGTGCCAGACCGAGTCGGGATCGGCCCGCTGGTCGGTGGCGGTGAAGCCGGCGGCGGTGTCCTTGCCGGGCAGCCAGGCCCGCTGCTCGAAGCCGTCCGCATCCCCCCAGCGGAGCGGCACCCGGGCATGGTCCCGCGCGCCGGCCATGATCTCGGTCCAGGCCGCGGCGGGCGAGGTGCCGGTGTCCAGCAGCTCCTGGTAGCGGTTCAGCGACTCCACGTCCCGCAGTTCGCCCAGCCTGGTGAAGGCCTGGTTCACCGCGGCCAGTTCCTGTCCCTGGTAGAGGAAGGGGGTGCCGCGCATGGTGAGCTGCAGGGTGGCCAGCAGTTTCGCCACCGCGGTACGGACGGCGGGATCGGCCTCGGCGCCGTAGGCCACCTTGCTGAGCATCCGCGGGTTGTCGTGGTTGTCCAGGAAGAGCGCGATCCAGTCGCCCGGCCGCAGCCGTTCCTGCCAGCCCAGCCAGAAGTGCTTGAGGTAGTTCAGGTCGTAGCGGTAGTCGTGCCAGCGGGTTCGGCCGGGCAGGTCGAGCACGTCGAAGTTGAACACCAGGTCCATCTCTTCCCGGCTGGTGTTGCTCAGCAGGCGTGCCCCCTCGACCCCGATCCCGGGCGTCTCGCCCACCATCACCGCCACGCTGCCATCCGTCCGGGTGAACCCCTCCCGCCGGAGTTCGCGCAGGTACTCGTCCAGGTGGGGGCCGTAGAAGTAGTGCTCGACGCCGGTGAAGTCCATCAACTCGCCGACGAAGGGGTTGCCGTCGGGTAGTCCGTCGGCCTTGGAGATGTAGTTGATCACGTCCAGCCGGAAGCCGTCGACGCCCCGGTCGAGCCACCACCGGACGATGTCGGCCACCTCGGCGCGGAGCGCGGGGTTCGACCAGTTCAGATCCATCTGGTGATCGGCGAACAGGTGCAGCGCCCAGCGCTCGGCCTCCGGCAGCCACCGCCAGGCCGGGCCGGAGAAGAACGAATCCCAGTTGTTCGGCGGCTGATCAGGTGAACCAGGACGCAGGAAGTAGTAGTCGCCGTAGGGCCCGTCCGGGTCGGCGACCGCCTGCCGGAACCAGGCGTGCTGGGCGGAGGTGTGGTTGACCACCAGGTCGAGGATGATCCGCATCCCGCGCTGGTGGCAGCCGGCGATCAGTTCGTCCACATCGGCCAGGGTGCCCATCTCGGCCATCACATCGCGGTAGTCGCTGATGTCGTAGCCCATGTCCTGGTTGGGCGAGGCGAAGATCGGCGACAACCACAGGCAGTCGATGCCCAGCTCGGCCAGGTAGTCCAGCCGGGAGATGATCCCCCGCAGATCGCCGATGCCGTCGCCGTCGGAGTCGCTGAACGAGCGGGGGTACACCTGGTAGAACACCGCGTCCCGCCACCACGCTGCGGACGGGGTTCCGTCCGGCACCGATTCGGCGTGCTGGTTCACCAGTTCCAGCAGGGCGTCCACCAGGCCGGGCCCGGTGAACCGCTTGGTCAGCCGGCCCAGGGTCGAGAGCCGCAGCCCGCTGGCCAGCCGGGCCAGCGCCGCCGGTGCGCCGCTCTGCAGCACCACCTTGTCGACGATGTCGCGTCCCAGCGGGGTGGCGTACAGGTCGCGCACCCGCTTCCGGACGGTCAGTCCGGAGCGTTCTCGCCCGGCGTTCATGGCGCCACTCTACGAGCCCAGCCGGGTGGACGCCCGCCCGCCGGCGGGGCATTCCACCATCCGGCTCGGACCGAGTCGGTCACCTGATCGTTCACCAATGCTCAATCCGGCGTCGCCCGGCGTTGGGCTGCCGC
The DNA here is from genome assembly GCA_049840415.1 of Propionicimonas sp. Taxonomy (GTDB): domain Bacteria; phylum Actinomycetota; class Actinomycetes; order Propionibacteriales; family Propionibacteriaceae; genus Propionicimonas. Next base: position 261,175 of record JASGLB010000008.1, read on the forward strand.
TGCTGGGATCGGGGGTGCACGCACCAGTCGTGCGTGTGACCCCCACTGGAAGGACACCCATGTCTTCTTTCCGAACCCCACTTCGGGTTTCGCTGATCGGTGCCACCACCCTGCTGCTGCTCGGTGGCGCGGTCGCCGCCGCGGCGCCGGCCCGGCAGCCCCAGATTCGCGACCTCTCCGCCACCGGTGGCGCCCGGCAGAACGACGGCGACCGCACCAAGCAGGTGCGCCGCGCGGTCGACGGCGGACGGGCGCGCAATGTCATCCTGCTGATCGGCGACGGGATGGGCGACTCCGAGATCACCATCGCGCGCAACTACGTCCACGGTGCCGCCGGCCGGTTCAAGGGGATCGACGCGCTGCCGCTGACCGGGCAGTACACCACCTACTCGCTCTACCCCGAGGGGCATGCCTACGCCGGCAAGCCGGACTACGATCCCGACTCCGCCGCCACCGGCACCGCCTGGGCGACCGGCACCAAGAGCTACGACGGGGCGATCTCGGTCGACCTGCGCAAGAAGCCCAAGGTGAGCCTGCTCGAACTGGCCAAGGCCAACGGCTTCAAGACCGGCAATGTCTCCACCGCCGAGTTGCAGGACGCCACGCCCGCGGTGGAGTCAGCGCACGTCTCGACCCGGCGCTGCTACGGCCCGGACGACACCAAGGGCACGGTCTGCCCGACCGACGCGGTCTCGGCCGGCGGCCTCGGCTCGATCAGCGAGCAGATCGTGAAGACCCGCGCCGACGTCACGCTGGGCGGCGGGGCGGCGAGCTTCAACGACGTGATCTGGGACGGTGGGGACGCCGGCAAGACCGTCCTGCAGCAGGCCAAGGCGGCCGGCTACCAGGTGGCCACCACCGAGGCCGAGCTGAACCGGATCCGGACCACCGACCAGAAGAAGCCACTGCTGGGGCTGTTCCACGACGGCAATATGGACGTCCGCTGGAACCCCACCCCGGCCGTCCCCGGCGGCACCAAGGCCGAACCGGTCCAGTGCACGGTGAACCAGGACTGGAAGAAGGGCACCGCCCCCACCCTGGCCGAGATGACCTCGAAGGCGATCGACCTGCTGAAGTCGAAGTCCCGGTACGACAGGGGCTTCTTCCTGCAGGTCGAGGGGGCCAGCATCGACAAGCAGGATCACGCCGCCAACGCCTGCGGCCAGATCGGCGAGACCGTCGACCTGGACGAGGCGGTGCAGGTGGCACTGGAGTTCGCCAAGCGGGACGGCAACACCTCGGTGTTCGTCACCGCCGACCACGCCCACACCAGCCAGATCGTCGAGGTCGGCTCGACCACCCCGGGGATCGGGATCACCCTGCTGACCGCGGACAACGCTCCGATGGCCGTGCTCTACGGCACCTCGCCGGAGGGCGGCTCGCAGCAGCACACCGGTACCCAGCTGCGGGTTGCCGGCTACGGCCCCGGGGCGGCCAATATCGTCGGGCTGACCGACCAGACCGACCTGCACTTCACCATCCGTGCCGCTCTCGGCCTGAAGGAGAAGCGCCGCTAGGCCGGGTTCGCAGCGCCTCCGGCCGTCGCCCGCACCCCGGGGTGACGGCCGGAGGGTCGCGTGGTGAGAGTCCTCTCATGCTGAGGCGTTCGGTCGCCCGCTTCCGGCACACTGGAGCAATGACCGCCGCCAAGACCGCCTGGAGCATCCGGGCGCGGGTGATCGCGGCGGTGATGACCCTGACCGGGTTGGCGCTGCTGCTCTCCGGCGTGGTGATCTACGTCCAGGGCGAGGCCAGCACCCGGCAGCGGGTGATCAGCGATCTGGCCCAGGCCGCGGACGAGGTGTCGAAACTCTCCGAAGGCAACGACCCCCGCACCGGGCAACCCTTCACCGGGGTGGAGCCGCTGCTCCGCGCCAGCATGGAGCGGGCGGTGCACCCGCCGGCCGAGAGTTCCTTCGCGATCTACAGCGGGAAGATCCGTTGGACCGCGCCGGACGGGGTGCTGCTGCGTCCCGAGGAGGACCCGGAGCTGGTCGCTGCGGTGCTGCCGCTGGCCTCCGGCGAGCGGGTGGTCCAGGGGGATCTGACCACGGCGATCCGGAAGTACCACTACATCGTCGTCCCGGTCCACGGGCAGGCAGCCAATGACTCCGGCGCGCTGGTGCGGGTGGCGGACATGCGGATGGAGCGGGCGGCGCTGCAGCCGGTCTACCTCACCTACACCCTGGTCGCGCTCGGCTCGCTGCTGCTGGTCGCCATGCTGATCTGGCTGTTCGTCGGACGCCTACTACAGCCGTTGAGCTGGATGCGGCAGACCGCCGAGCGGATCACCGAGACCGACATCTCGCAGCGGATCCCGGTCCGCGGCAACGACGATCTGTCCGCGCTGGCCGGCACCGTCAACGGCATGCTCGACCGGCTGGAGGCGGCGGTCGGTGCGCAGCGCGATCTGCTGGACGACGTCGGCCACGAGCTGCGGACGCCGCTGACCATCGTCCGCGGTCACCTGGAACTGATGGACGCCCGCGACGCCGAGGACGTCACCGCCACCCGCGCCCTGGTGCTGGACGAACTGGACCGGATGCGCCGGCTGGTGGACGACCTGCTCACCCTCGCCAAGGCCGAGCAGCCCGACTTCGTGATGACCGAATCGGTGGACGTGGCCCGGCTCACCGACGAGACCCTCGCCAAGGCCAGCACGCTGGGCGAGCGGCACTGGGTGCTCGACGACCTGGCCGACGCCGAGGTGCGGCTCGATCCGCAGCGCGTGGCGCAGGCCTGGCTGCAGTTGGCCGCCAACGCCGTCCAGTACTCTCCCGACGGTTCCACGGTGGGGATGGGCAGCCGGCTGGCCGACGGCGAGCTGTGGCTCTGGGTGCGCGACCAGGGCGTCGGCATCCCCGAGGCCGAACGCGAAGGGATCCTCAGCCGCAAGGTGATGGGACGCGGCGGCACCGGCACCGGCCTGGGGCTGGCGATCGTGTCGTCGATCGCGACCGCGCACGGCGGCCGGGTCGACATCGAGTCGGCGGAGGGGGTGGGCAGTAGGTTCTCGATCGTGATCCCGACCCAGGCCGCGCCCCACGAGGAGGAGGACGATGAGCCAGATACTGATCGTTGAGGACGAACCGCGGATCGCCGCGTTCATCGCCAAGGGCCTGAAGGCGGCCGGGTTCGCGACCATCGTGGAGGATTCCGGCTACAACGCGGTCAGCCTGGCAATCGCCGGCGAGGCCGACCTGATCGTGCTGGACGTCGGCCTGCCGGACCTCGACGGCTTCGAGGTGCTCTCCCGGATCCGCGGCCAGGGGGTCACCACCCCGGTGATCATGCTGACCGCCCGCTCGTCGGTGGCCGACACCGTGGCCGGGCTGCAGTCCGGCGCCGACGACTACATGCCCAAGCCGTTCAGCTTCGAGGAGCTGCTGGCCCGTATCCAACTGCGGCTGCGCACCGAGACCGCGGATCCGGCGGAGTCGGCGATGGTGCTCACCCACGGCGAGCTCAGCCTCGACCTGCGCACCCGGCGCGCCACGGTGGCCGGGCGAAGCGTGGACCTCACCGCCCGGGAGTTCACCCTGGCCGAGATGTTCCTGCGCAACCCGGGGCACGTGCTGAGCCGTGAGCAACTGCTGTCCGGCGCCTGGGGCTACGACTTCGATCCCGGCTCCAATGTGGTGGACGTCTACGTCCGCTACCTGCGCCGCAAGCTGGGAGCCGACCACTTCGAGACGGTGCGCGGGATGGGCTACCGGTTGGTGTGACCGCCGCGCGAACTTCTGCCTGGGGTTGGCTCTGGCCGACGAAGGACGCTAGCTGGCAGAAAGTTCGGCTCACCAGCCGTCAGTCGCCGGAATCGGCGCTCTTCGGCGAGGGCGGGGTGACGCGGGACGGGGCCGACTTGGCCGAGCGCGGCGACTTCGGGGACACCGGGGTGCGGGGCGAAGCGGTCTGCTTGGTGACCTTCTTCTTCGGGGTGGCCGGGGTCTTGGCTGAGATCGGCGTCTTGGCGGTGACCGCGGTCGGCGCGGTGTTGGCGGTGAGCGTCGGCTGGCTGGTGGGGGAGGCGGTGGGCGTCGCGCTGGGGGAGGCGGTCGTCCCGGGGGAGGCCGGTGCGGAGGCGCCGACCACGATGGCCGGCTTGGTCTCGGCGCTGGCCGGGACGCCGGAGTTCATCGCCATGATGCCCAGCGTGCAGGTGCCCACCCCGAGGGTGCCGGACACCGCCCAGGCGATCGCGGATCTCGACAGCGGCATGATGTTTCCCTTCGACCGTTCCAGGCTAAGGGCCGTTGATGAGGGCAACCGGGGTGCCTGGATGAGAGTTCTCTCATCCAGGCGTCAACCGGAGCGGGCTAGCGGGCAGCGCCGGCGTAGTGCTCGGCGATCTCCAGCCGGTGCAGCGCCTGGTCGGGCTCGGCGCCGGAGATCAGGCTGAGTAGTACGCCGGCCGTCCTGGCGCGTAGGTCCTGGGGGTCCACCTGCTGCTCGAAGGCGTGCTGCCAGGCGTCCAGCACCTCGGGGATCCGGGGGTAGGCCTGCGGGTCGAGGCCGGGCAGCACCGCCAGGTGGGCCAGGCAGCAGGCCAGGTCGTCCTCGCGCAGCCCCGGGCCGACCGAGTCGATGTCGATGAACCGCAGGGTGGAGCCGTCGACGAAGATGTTCGCCTCGTAGAAGTCGCCGTGGGTGGGGACGATCGGACCGTGCCGGCCCTGCCCGAGGGCGTCGGCGACGGCTGCCGCCAGCGCGTCGATCCGGGCCGCCTCGGACGGCAGTTGCTGCCGGGCGGTGGCGGCGTGGAAGTCGAGGTTCTCGCTCCACGACGAGCGCTTCGGCAGCGCGAGGGTGGCCGACGGCAGCCGGTCCAGCAGCGAGGTCAGGGCCAGCGGCGAGGGCAGCGCCGCCCGTCCGGCCTGCCAGTCGACCAGTTGGTGGGCCAGGGAGTGGCCGGCGATGCTGGGCGAGATCAGCACGCCGGGCACCGGCCGGGCCAGCAGCGGCACGGTCAGGCCGGCCGAGGCCAGCAGGTTCTGCCGGGTGGCCAGCCGGTCGTCGTAGCCGGGCCGCATCACCTTGAGGTAGAAGTGCTCGTCGTCGGCGGTGGCCCGCAGCACGGCCCGGCGCAGCGGCCGGTAGGCGAGCAGCTCCAGGTGCAGCGCGCCGGCTTCGCGCAGCCGCGGCTGGGCGTCGCCGAGCCAGCCCAGCACGGTGGCCGGGTCGCAGGACGGCGCCAGCCCCGGCAGCCGCGGATCGGCCGGGTGGCGCCACACCCGCAGCGTGATGCCGTCGCGACGCAGCGTCGCCACCTGGCCGGAGACGTCGGCGGTGGTGGCGAGCAGATGTTCGGTGGCGGGCTGGCCGTCCGAGGCCTGGAAGGAGACCGTGTAGATCGCGGTCACCTCCGAGCCCGGACGGTAGTGGAGGTCGTCCAGCTCGGCGGTGAAGCCGGGCAGGACGACCTCCGGGTCTCCGGTGAGCGCCGCTTGAAGCAACCCGGCTGCCTCGGGCGAGGTCAGCAACTCGGTCTCTTCAGCGAACGCACTCACGAAGGTCAGTCTCCCGAAGCTGCGCTCCGAGCGCTACGGGGGCTCGCCGGGCTCTTCGGGGAAACCGGGGACTTCGCCGACACCGGCGACTTGGGCGACACCGGCGACTTGGCCGACACCGGGGACTTCGGGCTGACCGGCGACTTCGCGCTCACCGGGGACTTGGGCGACACCGGCGACTTGGCGGTGACCGGAGACTTGGGCGACCGCGGGGTCTGCGCAGTCTGCGCGGTCTTGACGCTCACCGCGGTCCGGGCGGACGGGGCGGTGCGAGCGGTCGGCGCGGTGTTCGCGGTGTAGCGCGGCGAAGCCGTGGGATCGCTCGACGGGGTCGCGCTCGGCGTGGCCGACGGCGTGCTCGGGCTGGTGGTCTGCCCGGGGGTGGCGGTGGCGGTCGCGGACGGCTCCGGGGTGGGGGTCGGGGTGTCGGCCCAGGCCAGGCCGATGCCGCCGACCACGCTGAGACCGATGGCGCCGGTGACGGCCCAGGCTGCGGTGGAACGGGTGATCTTCATGATGACTCCTCTTTCGGGGTTGGCTCCAGCCAATCGCACCGCTATGAGCCGACCAGGAATCCACCATGAGAGTCCTCTCATGCCCGATCGATCACTGCCGCAGCACCGTCCGGGCGGCGCCGACCACCGCTTCCTCGATCGACTCCAGCAGCGCGGAGCGGAACTTCCAGCGCTGCCAGTACAGCGCGACGTCCACCGGTTCCCCCATGATCGGGACGAACCGGCCGTCGGCCAGCCGCTCGGTGGCCTGGAGCTCCGGCACCAACGCCCAGCCGAATCCCAGCTCGACCGCGGTGGTGAAGTCGGACGAGGCGGGCACGCGATGCCGTGGCGGCAGCGCCGGATCCAGCCCGAGCGCCTCCAGATAGCGGGTCTGGACCAGATCGCGCCGGTCGAAGTCGACCAGCGGTGCGGCAGCCGGGTTCGCCCGCTCCGGGAACCACCGGGCGGCGAAGCCGGGGGCGGCCACCGGCAGGTACCGCATCGCGCCCAGCGGACGCACCGAGCAGCCGGCGACCGGCCGGTCCTGCGAGGTGACGGCAGCGGTCACCGTCCCGGATTCGAGCAGCCCGGCGGTGAAGTCCTGGTCGTCCCGGTAGAGGTCGAAGACGATCCCGCCGGCGGCCAGCGGGGCGAGGGCGGGCAGGAACCAGGTGGCCAGGCTGTCGGCGTTCACCGCCAGCGGGACGGTGGCGGCGTCCGGCCCGGCCAGGCCCAGTTCGGCCAGCGCGTCGTGCTCGATCCCGGCGAGCTGCCGGGCCAGCCGGGCGACCACCTGCCCGGCCTCGGTGGCGCGGACCGGCCGGGACCGCACCAGCAGCACCCTGCCCAGCCGGGTCTCCAGCGTCTTGATCCGCTGCGAGACCGCGGACGGGGTGAGCCGCAGTTCCACCGCCGCGGCGTCCAGCGAGCCGGTGCGCAGCACGGCGTCGAAGGTCCGGACCAACTCGAGCGGGAGTTCCACGTAAGCAATGCTAATGCTGGTTAAGAAACCTGAGCTGTACTTCATTGAGCAGAGGTTCTACGGTCACTGTCGTGACCTCCGTTCTCGCCGGCCTCGGCCTGGGCTTCTCGCTGATCGTCGCCATTGGCGCGCAGAACCTGTTCGTGCTGCGGCAGGGGATCCGTCGCGAGCACGTCGGCCTGGTGGCGATGATCTGCGCGATCTCGGACGCGGTGCTGATCGTGCTGGGCATCTCGGGGATCGGCGCGGCCACCCAGGCGCTGCCCTGGCTGATCGACGCGGTGCGCTGGGCGGGGGCGCTCTTCCTGGTCGGCTACGGCCTGCTGGCGGGACGGCGGGCGCTGGCCCCGTCCGGCCAGACGCTGCACGCCGAGGATGCCGTTCCCGACCGGCCGGAAGGTGGGTCAGCCACCGCCACCGCCACCCGCACCCGGCTGCTACCGGTGGCGATGACCTGCCTGGCGCTGACCTGGCTCAACCCGCACGTCTACCTCGACACCGTCTTCCTGCTCGGCTCGGTGGGGGCGACGCACGGCGACCAGCGCTGGTGGTTCGCCGCCGGCGCGATGACCGCCAGCGTGGTCTGGTTCTTCTCGCTTGGCTACGGCGCCCGCTTCCTCGGCCGCTGGCTCTCCACCGTGACCGCCTGGCGCATCCTGGACGGCGGGATCGCGCTCGTCATGATCGCGCTGGGTGTCTCGTTGGTCCTCTGAAATCGGCCCCGCGCCGGCCATTCCCGCCCTGACAAGCTGGGACACGGAACCGTCCCCGTGTCCCACGTGTCCCAGCCGGGGGCGGCTAGGCTTGGGCGGGTTTCGGAGAGGGTGACGATGGACGCGCGGACGTGGCGGGGCTGGGCAGGCCGGATCGGCTTGTGCCTGCCGCCGCTGCTGGCTGCGCTCTACATCGCCGGCACCCAGATCCCCGGCGCCGTGCTGTGGCCCTGGCACCCCGGCATGATCGACCTGGACGTCTACCGCCGCACCGGGCAGCTGCTGCTGGCCGGCCAGGACTTCTTCGCCGCCGAGGGGCTGCCCTGGATCTACCCGCCGTTCGCCGCGCTGCTCACCGTGCCGTTCGCGGTGATCTCCTTCGAGGTGGCGGCGGTGCTGTGGCTGGCGCTGTGCCTCGCCGCGCTGGCGGCGATCCTGTACCGGTTGGGGTTCGCCGGCTGGCGGCTCAGCCTGGCGGTGACGGTCTGCGTGCTGTTCGTCGAACCGGTGGCCGAGACCCTCGGCTTCGGCCAGCTGGGCATCCTGCTGGTGGCCGCGGCGGTGCTGGATTCGATGCCCGGTCCGCGACTGCTGCGCCGCCGGATCGCCCCGGAGGGCTGGCTGACCGGCCTGGCCACCGCGGTGAAGCTCACCCCGGCCACGGTCGCCGCCTACAACTTCTTCGCCGGACGCCGCAAGCCCGGCCTGGTCGCCTTCGCCGGCTTCGTGCTGGCCACCGGGCTCGGCTTCCTGCTGCTCCCGTCCGCCTCGGTGCACTACTGGGGCGGGCTGCTGGCCGGCGAGACCGGGATGAACGCCGGCATCGTCTACGCCACCAACCAGTCGGTGCTGGGGGTGTGGACCCGGCTGCTGGGCGAGACCAGCCGCGGCGGCCTGCTGCTCAGCGGCCTGGTGGTGGTGCTGGGGGTGGCGGCGGCGGTGGTGGTGCACCGGGCCGGCGAGGTGAACCTGGCGATCTGCCTGGCCGGGGTGACCAGCCTGCTGGCGTCCCCGATCTCGTGGTCGCACCACTACGTCTGGATCGTCCCGCTCGGGGTGGTGCTGTGGCAGGCCCGCCGGCTGCCCGGCTGGTACCGCTGGCTCGGCCTGGCCTACGTCGGCTGGGGGGTGCTGGCGCCGTTCAAGTGGCTGCCCCGCGGCGACAACATCGAGCTCAGCTACGCCCCCTGGCAGCAGCTGGTGGTGAGCATCGGGGTGTTCACCGGCGTGGCACTGCTGGTGCTGGCGCTCTTCCTGCCCCGCCGGCTCCGACCGGTGACCGCCTAGCGATCTTCGGGACTCGACCGCTGACCGGTCGACCTCCGGGGGCGGGGGCGATCAGGCGCCGCGCAGTGCCGCGACCGGCTCGATCCGGGAGGCGCGACGGGCGGGGAACCAGCCGGCCGCCAGGCCGACCAGGGCGCCCAGAACGGCCGCCGCCGCGGCCATCAGCGGATCGATGATCGGCGTCCACTGCTGCACCATCGAGACCCCGACCACGGCGAAGACCCCCAGGCTGGCGCCGATCAACCCGCCCAGCAGGCCGATCACCACCGATTCCAGAATGAACTGGGAGGCGATCTGGCGGCGGGTGGCGCCCAACGCCCGGCGCAGCCCGATCTCGCCGACCCGCTCCATCACGCCGAGCATGGTCACGTTCGCGATCCCGAGTCCGCCGGCCAGCAGGGCGACGATGCCGAGCACCAGGAAGACCACGTTCACGTCGGCCTGGACGTTCTCGCCGAGCTCGCTGCGCCCGGCCGGGGCGGAGACCTTGATGTTCTCCGGCGAGCCGGGGGAGAGCGCGGTGGCGGCCTGTTCGGCCACCTGCGGACCGGCGCCGACCATGATCTGCACCTGCAGTTCGCTGGCCGCCCGGACGCCGAAGTCCGCTCGTCCGGCGCCCATCGGGATGATCACCGAGTCCTTCAGGTCCGCCCGGCGGGCCATGTCGTCCACCACGCCGATCACCGAGTAGGCGATCCCGTTGATGAAGATGGAGGGCTGCCGGTCCACCCGGCTGAGCCCCAGCTGTTCGGCCAGCCGGGCGCCGAGCAGCGCCACCCGGTCGCCGCGCTGGTCATGGCCGGAGTCGAAGAACCGGCCGATCGTCACCCGGCCGCGGACCGCGTCCATCAGGCCGGGGGAGGCAGCCACCACCGGCGGCGGCGCGGTGGCCGGCGCCGAGGGGTCGTTGACCGGGACGGCGGTGACGGTGCCGTCGCCAATGTTCACCTCGGCCAGCAGGGCGGCGTGGTTGACGCCGGCCAGCCGTTCCACCCGCTCGGGCGAATCCCACGGCAGCCGGCCGGTGGCCACCGTGGTGCCACCACCGGTCTGGGCGGTAGCCGGGGTGATCACCACCTGGGTGGCGGCCACCGCGTCGAACTGGCGGGCGATCTGCCCGGCGGTGGTCTGGGCGAAACCGATGGTGGCGATCAGCGAGCCGATGCCCAGCACGGTGCCGAGAATGGTCATCACCAGTCGCCCCGGACGCGAGCCGATGCCGCTGGTGGCCTCCACCAGCAGGTCGGTGAAGGTGAACCGGTCGGCCCGGGCGAGCGGCGGCACCAGCGCCGAGATGTCGACCGGCTCGGCCTTGGCCTTCTTCTTCCGGCCGCGCCGGGATCCCTCTACGGCCGTAGGGTCGGTGTCCTCGGACTTGCGCTTGCGGCGTTTCCGCCCCTTGGTGCCCTCGGACGGCAGCGCCTCGGCCACCGGCTCGGCAGCCTCGGCGGGGGTGTCCTCCGGGCCGTCCGGGTGCTCGGCCTTGCGGCGTCCCCAGTTCATGCCGCTTCCTCGCTCAGCCGGCCGTCCAGGATCCGGATCCGGCGCTGCGCGCGGGCGGCGATCATCGGGTCGTGGGTGATCACGACCAGCGTCAGGCCGTCGGCGTGCAGTTCCTCGAACAGCGACATCACCTCGCCGGAGGTGGCCTGATCCAGGTTGCCGGTCGGCTCGTCGGCCAGCAGCAGCCGCGGTCCGCTGACCACCGCCCGGGCCACGGCGACCCGTTGCCGCTCGCCGCCGGAAAGGGTGCCGGGCAGGAACTCCATCCGGTGCCCCAGACCGACCCGCTCCAGGGCCGCCCTGGCGCGCGACTCCCGCTCCCACCGCGGGACGCCGCTGTACAGCATCGGCATCAGCACGTTGTCGAGCACGCTGCGGTGCGGCATCAGGTGGAAGGCCTGGAAGACGAAGCCGATCACCCGGGCGCGGACGGCGGCGCGGCCGTCCTCGGTGAGGTCACCGGTCTGGGTGCCGGCCAGCCGGTACTGCCCGACCGACGGCCGGTCGAGCAGCCCGAGGATGTTCAGCATGGTCGACTTGCCCGAGCCGCTGGGGCCGACGATCGACGCGTAGTCGCCCTCGCGCAGGGTCAGGCTGACGTCCTTCAGCGCCTGGACCTCGGGCGGGCCCGGAAACGCCCGGGTGACGTCGACCAGTTCGACCAGGGCGTCGTTCACGCTCCGACCACCACCAGGTCGCCGGCCTTCAGTTCGCCGTCGGTGGGGGTGACCTCGACGTAGCCGCCGGCCGCCAGGCCGGTGGTCACCACGACCAGCCGGGTGGTGGCCTTCGGATCCTTCGGATCGCCCTCGACCACCTCGACCCGGGCTTCGCCGCCCGGTCCGGCGGTGAGCGCGGCGAACGGCACCGACAGCACCTCGCCGTCGGTGGCGCCCACCGGCACCTGCACCCGGACGTTGCTGCCCTGGATCTGCTGGATCACCTCGGTCTCCAGCGGATCCGGGGTGAAGGTGATGGTCGCCCGTCCGCCACCCTCGGCGGCCTCGATCTTGGCGATCACCGCGCGGTGCTGGGTGCCGTCCGGCAGCTCGAAGAAGCCCTCGTCGCCCACCTTCAGCAGCTTGGCGTCCTCGCCGGCGGCCGATCCGCTGAGCTCGATGGTCGCCCCGGACACGCTCATCACGGCGCCCTCGACGGTGCTGCCGCGGGAGACATTGACCGCGTCCACCCGGCGAGGCAGTTCGGTGAGGAACAGCACCTCGGCGGCGGGCAGGAACGGCCGGGCATTGTTCTGGGCGCGGGTGAGTTCCTTCTTCGCGTCCTTCAACTGGCTCTCGGCGGACTTGACGGCCTCCTTGTAGCTGGAGGTGTCCACCTTCAGGCCCTCGCTGCGTTGGGACTTGGCGATGGAGACGTCGCGCTTGGCCGCCCTGTACTGGCCTTCCAGCTCCTTGATGGTGGCCGGGTCTTTCGGCTGTGCTTTCTCGGCTTCCTTCCAACGGATGTAGGCAACGTCCCTGGCGTTTTCGGCAGCAGCGACCGCCTTGTCCAGTTGCTGGCGGGTCGACTTCGTCACGCCGGCCTTCTTCAGCGCGTCCTTGGCGGACCGCACCGCCGCCTCGGCCGTCCGGACGCCCTCCTTGGCCGTCCGCACCACAGCCGAGGCGTCCTTGTCCACAGCGGGGGTGTAGCCGGCGTCGTCGTACAGCTTGCCGAGCGCGCTGGCGAGTTCCTTGTCGAAATCGTCGCCCTTGCCGGCCTTGATCCCGACCTTCTTCAGCGCCTTCTTCAGCTGCTCGACATCCGGGCCGGAGGAGCCCATCCGCAGGGTTCGGTACGAGGGCAGCTGCCCGGGAAGGACGAACACCGGCCGGCCGGCGATCTCCAGCGCGATCGAGCCGGCGTCGAGATCGTCGCCCACCTCGGGGACGTGACCGGTGACCACCGCCGCGTCGGCGAGCTCGCTGGCGGTGAGCTTGACCTCGGTGGCGTCGGCGTAGCCCACCTGGCCGCGCAGCGTGACGTCATTGCTCAGCTCGCCGTACTCCACCGGGACGGTGATGTAGCCGGGCGGGGGCGCGTTGGTGTTGGCCGCGGCGTCCGCCGGGGAGAGCACGAACCGGCCCAGTCCGAGGCCGGCCACCAGGCTGATCACCGCGACCAGCGCGGTGATCCAGAGCGCGCGGTTGCCGCGGAAGATCCGTCCCAGACCCTTCACCCGCGTCGAGGGGGCGGCTTCGGGACCCACCTCGGGTTGCGGGCTGGGCTCGGCCAGCAGGGAGTCGGCCAGGGTGTTGTCCTCGGCCCCAGGATGGTTGCTCACTACTACTTCTTCCGTCCCTGCTCGGCGCGGGCCTTCATGGCCTCCAGCTCTTCCTTGTGATCGGCGATGAACTGCTCCTCTGCGGCGAACTGTATCTTCAGTTGCTGCTGGCGGTAGTCAGTCTTCTCCCGGCAGCCCAGGTCGGCCAGCGCCAGCGGGATCTCCTGATCGGCGATCTTGGCGTACTCCGGATCCTTGATCGTGCCGAAGGTCGGATCCTGCTCGCCCTCGCCCTGCGGAGCGCCCTCCCAGTACTTGTTGGTCAGCTCGTAGATCGACTCCTGAGCGTCCCCCTGCTTCTTGAACCCGGCGTAGCCGGCGTCGGTCATGCAGGCCGCCCAGTCGGCGTCCAGCTTGGCGAAGCCGGGGTCGTTCTGCACCGACTGCCAGAACTTCTCCAGCGCCTCGATCAGCGGCTTGTTCTCCTCCAGCTCCCACGGGTTGTCGCCCTGCACCTCGTGGTAGGCGCGTCCGTAGCAGCCCTGGTTCTCCCAGTTGTACTCCGGAGCCTCTTCGTCGCCGGGCTCGGACTCGATCGGCTTGCCGTGCAGGGCCTCGTAGTAGGCCTCGCGCTCGGCCTCGGTCAGGCCCTGGACGTAGGCCTCGTTGGGATCGACCGGCTGGGTGGCCTCCGGTTCGGGGACCTCGCCCTTGTCCTGCCACGGGCTGTTGATCACGCCGTAGCCGTACTTCTCCACCCAGTCGCGCTCGTCCGGCCGGTACATGTTCTCGGACTCGTCGTCGCCGATCACCACGCCGCCGTTGTTGACGTTCGGGACGTAGTCGAAGCCCTGTTCGGTCATGCACTCGGCGACGATCTTCTCGGTCTTGCGGTTCTGTTCGTCGTAGAACGCCTGCACCTCCTGCGGGGTGGCATCCGGCGACAGGCCACCGCTGAAGATCTCGGTGAGGTACCGCGACAACGGGGAGTCCTCGTAGTCGAGCTTGCCGTCGTCACCGCCGCCGACGGCGCCGCAGCCGGTCAACGCAAGGGTGGCCGACGCGAGCAGCGCGACGAGGGTGCGGGTGGAGGCCATGGCGTCTTCCTTGGTCGGTGGGTTCGCTGTCAACTTACTGTGAGCGTGGCTGGTCCGGTGTCGTCTTTGCGGACGAGCGCCAGTCGTCCGCCGGTCGGAAGCGGGCGCGCTCCGGCGGGCGGGACGCTGGTTCTGCCATGGTCTGACCACATCACAGCAGCCTTAAGCCGAAGCAGTGGCGAATCTGAAGAACCGATAAAGAAAGTGCGCTCACTTCTTCTTGGCCTGTTCGAACCGGGCCTTCATGGCGTCCAGTTCCGCCTTGTGGTCGGCGATGAACTGCTCTTCGGCGGCGAATTGGATCTTCAGTTGCTGCTGGCGGTAGTCAGTCTTCTCCCGGCAGTCGAGGTCGGCCAGCGCCAAGGGGATCTCCTGGTCGGCGATCTTGGCGTACTCCGGATCCTTGATCGTGCCGAAGGTCGGATCCTGCTCGCCCTCGCCCTGCGGAGCGCCCTCCCAGTACTTGTTGATGAGCTGGTAGATCGAGTCCTGCGCCTCCATCTGCTTCTTGAAGCCGCCGAACCCCTTCTCGGTCATGCAGGCCGCCCAGTCGGCGTCCAGCTTGGCGTAGGCGGGATCGTTCGGCATGTCCGTCCAGAACTTCTGCAGCGCCTCGATGATCGGCTTGTTCTCCTCCTGCTCCCACGGGTTGTCGCCCTGCACCTCGTGCTGGGCGGCGCCGTAGCAGCCCGCCTTGGTCCAGTCGTACTCCTGGGGCTGGTCCTCCTGGCCGGGCTCGACCTCCTGGCCCTTGCCCCACAGCGCCTCGTAGTAGGCCTGCCGCTCGGCTTCGGTGAGGGCCTGGACGTAGGGCTCGTTGGGATCGGTCGGTGCGGTCGGCTCGGGCTCGTCCCGGTTCTTCTCCTGCCAGGGGTTGTTCACCGCGCCGTAGCCGTACTTCTCCACCCAGTCGCGCTCGTCCGGCCGCCACAGGTTCTCGCCCTCGTCGTCGCCGACGACGACTCCGCTGTTGCTGGTGTTCGGGATGTACTCGAAACCCTGCTCGGTCATGCACTCGGCGACCAGCTTCTCGGTCTGGCGGTTCTGTTCGTCGTAGTACGCCTGCTGCTCCTGCGGGGTGGCGTCCGGCGACAGTCCGTTGTTGAAGACCTCCGCGAGGTACTTCGACAGCGGGGAGTCCTGATAGTCGAGTTTGCCGTCGTCGCCGTTGCCGACGGCGCCGCAGCCGGTCAATGTCAGAGTGGCCGCCGCGAACAGCGCGACGAGGGTTCGGGTGGGGGCCATGGCGTCTTCCTTGATCGGTGGGGTCGCATTCAACTTACTGTGAGGGTGGTTACGCCGGCGTCGTCCGCACGGACGAGAGGGCATCCTCCGCTGGGCCGAATCTCACGATCGCCGGGCCGGTGGCGCCCCGGCCGGGCCGCAACCCCCGTTCTCACCGCTGCGCCTCCTGCTCGGCGCGCGTCTTCATCGCGGCCAGTTCCTCCTGGTGGTCGTCGATGAACCGCTGTTCCAGATCGAACTGGATGCGCAGCCGCCGCTGGCGGTAGTCGGTCTGTTCCCGGCAGTCGAGGTCGGCCAGCGCGACCGCCACCTCCTGCTTGGCGATCGCGGCGTAGGCGGGATCGTCCAGGGTGGCGAACCGGGGATCCTTCAGCCGCGGATCCGGATCGTCGGAGTCGTCGTCGGACGGGAAGTAGCCGTTGCGCAGCTGCTCGATCGACTGCTGGGCGTCGAACTGCTGCTTGAAGCCCGGGTAGTCGTGGTCGGTCATGCAGCCGGCCCACTCGCCGTCCAGCGGGACGAAAGCCGGATCGGAGCCCAACTGCTCGAAGTAGAAGTTCTCGATCGCCTGGACGATCGGCTGGCTCTCCGCGTCCAGCGCCGCCTGGTAGCCGATCACCTCGTGTTCGGCGGCGCCCCGGCAACCGTGTTTGCGCCAGTCGTACGCCTCTTCGCCGTCGGTCTCCGGGCCGAACATCGCCTCCTGGTAGGCCCGCTCCTCGGCCTCACCCATGGTCTGGGCGGGCTCGTCGGCGTCCTTGGGTTCCTGGTTGGGGGGCACCCGCCCGGGGTAGTCGCTCAGTCCGTAGCCGTACCGGGAGACCCACTCCCGGTCGTCCGGCTTCCAGTTGTCCTCGTCGGTCTCGATCACCTCGTCCTCCCGGACGCTGGGGACGTACTCGAACCCCTGCTCGGCCATGCAGGCCGCGATCAGCTGCTCGACCTTGCTCTCCTGCTGCACGTAGTGCCGGCGCTTCTCCTCCTCGCTGGCGTTCGGCGGCAGGCCACCGCCACGGATCAGCGCCTGGTACGGGTGGAGCGGCCCGTCGTCGTAGTCGAGTTGGGGTTCGTTGCCGGCGGACGGTAGCGCGGTGCTGCCGTCCGGACCGCTCGGGGTCGGCCCGCTCGGGGCGCAGCCGGCGAAACAGAACGCCGCCAGCACGACCGTGATCAGCCTGGCTCGGTTGGGTGACATCACCACTCCCTCGGGTTTCTCGGGTCGCCGATCGGCGGACAGCACCGGATCGCGCCGCCATTCGGGCGCTACCTGTAATGACTCCGGCCAGGCCGGTTTCGTTGCAGTTGCCGCCGGGTTTCGTCGTCCGTGCTGCTCAGGAGCCCTGTTCGGCGCGGGCTTTCAGGGCGGTCAGCTCCTCCTGGTGGTCGTCGACGAACCGCTGTTCCAGGTCGAACTGGATGCGCAGGTGGCGGGCCTGGTAGTCGGCCTGTTGCCGGCAGTCGAGATCCACCAGGGCCAGCGCGACCTCCTGCCGGGCGATCTCGGCGTAGATGGGGTCGTCGGGGGTGCCGAAGCTGGGATCCTTCAGCCGCGGATCCTCGTCGCTGCTGCCGTCGTCAGCGGGGTAGTAGCCGCGCAGCAGTTCCTCGATCGACTGCTGTGCTTCGGGTTGGGTGCGGAACCCCGGATAGTCCTGCTCGGCCATGCAACCGGCCCATTCGGTGTGCAGCGCGGCGAAGCCGGGCTGGGAGTCCAACTCGAAGTAGAAGCTGTCCATCGCGTCCATGATCGGCTGATTCTCGGCGTCCCGATACGGCTGGTAGCCCCTCACCTGGTGCTCGGCGGCTCCGTAGCAGCCGTAGCGACGCCAGTCGTACTCCTCGTCGTCGACGAGTTGCGGGTCGCCGCGGAAGGCCTCGCGGTACGCCTCCCGCTCCGCCGGGGTCAGGGAGTCGAGGTAGGTCCGCCGGGCGTCGTCCCGGGGCTCCTCCTGGTGGGGTGGGGTGCGTCCGGGGTAGTCCGCCAGTCCGTAGCCGTAGCGCGAGACCCAGCCGCGGTCGTCCGGATCCGAACCCTGTTCCGCCGGATCGGGCGCGGCGGCCTCGTCCCGCAGTTGTGGCTGGTACTCGAACCCCTCCTTGGCCATGCAGGCGGCGATCAGTTTCTCCATCTCGTTGGACTGCTGGGCGAGCAGCCGCTGCCGCTCCTGCTCGGTGGCGTTGGGTGGAAGGCCGGTACCGGTGGTCAGCATCCAGTACCCACGGAGCGGGCCGTCCTCGAAGCCCGGCCGGTCTTGCGGGCTCGGGCCTTCCGCGGGGGTCGCGCTGTCCGGCCCAGGCTGGACGGGTGGAGAGACGTCAGGTGGGGAGGTCGTGCAGCCGGCCAGGGCGAGCGTGACCAGTACGGCCGTCGCCCAGTTGGCCGGGTGCGCTGACATGGCTTCTTCCTCGGTTCGATCTCCGCCGGACGGAGCATCGTCGACTGCCTTCAGGATGACACGGCCGGGCAACCTAGGCGCCCTGTTCTTCGCTGGTGACGCGGAAGATCGGCTGCTTCTCGTCCTGCCGGCCAGGGGGGACGGGGCCTTGAGCGAGACCGGCCCTGCGGAGCCTGACGCTATGCTCCGGAAGATGGCGCGTTATGACCCTGCCCGAGGGTGGGTGGGACTGCAAGGACACGAGACGATCGACTTCTCCACGCCCCGGCGGTCCTCGGTGCGCGACCGGCAAGTCGCTGAGTTCCTGGAGATCGCCGATATCGCTCTGGAGCAAGGTCGCTATGAGGATCTGTCCTTCGCCGTGATTCGTTTCGATCTTTACATCGTCGCGCGCGTCAAAGCGAAGCACGCGACGCTTCGGTGGCTGCGCAGGAACCCGTTGAACCGAAGGCGCGCAATGTTCGCCATGGTCGTGAACGGCTCACTCGATGTTTACGGCGACAGCCCCACCTATAGCAGTGCCGATCGAAGTATCTTCATCGTGTTCCCCTCGGCACTGTCCGCAGTTTTCGTGGCTAAACACCATGCCGAATTCCTGCTGTTCTCCTTCGACGAGACCGCGGTCTCGCCCGCGAGGCTCAATGCTGACAGCATCGGCGAGTTGGACACGTCATCGTGGGTTTTCCGTTCGACCTTCGCCTACCTGAACTCAATGATCGCCGCACGCGCCGCCACCGTGGGCGAGTCGGCTTCCCTGCGGGCGATGACCCGAGCCATGGCGCAGGCATTGACGACCACCGCGATGCGAACCGAGGATCGCGAGGACCTCTTCTCCAACGCCCTGCGGATCATCGCTGAGGAAAGCGACAACCCTGATCTGGATGTGGATCAGATCGCCACCCGCCTGGGGGTATCCCGCCGGACCCTTTTCCGAGTGTTCTCCGAACACGACACCACCGTGGCGAGCGAGATCCTCCTCGCCCGCGCGAACCGGGCGTTCCACATGCTTCGACATGATCCCAAGATCCCAACCCCGTCCCTCGTCGCCAAGAGCGGCTTCACCTCGCTGTCCTCACTGCAACGAGCGCTGAGGGCCAAGTTCAACACCCCGCTCCGCGAACTCCGCACGTCTCTGCGAGTCGAGTAGATCGGCGGCGGACGGTGGCCGGGGAGGCCCGTCGGTGCCAGCGCGGGACAGCCACGCCTGGCCGCGGCTGATGACCCCCACCCGTCAGTACAGTGCCGCCATGAGCGCCGATCACAACGCTAAAGGGCTGGCCATCCAACTGCTTACGCGCCCCTGGCGAGTGCTCTTCCATGAGAAAAGTTGTGTCGCAACCGTCCTTGCCTCAGTGCTACTGGTTGAACCACTCGCCCAAGGCCGGCCGGCTTAAGGCTGGGCCGCGCGCACTAACATGAAGCGGATGATTCGTGAGCGGACGGTCGTCAAAGTTGTCGGCTCACTCGCTCTCGTCGAGTTTACCAGCGGGGTATTGCAGGGTTACTACGTCCCTTTGTTCAGCGATATTGCGCGCTACCTTGCCATTCGGGATGCCGATGTGAATTGGTTCGAGGGGACCCAGTCGGCGCTCTCGGCGCTCGCCATACCGATCTTCGCGAAGTTGGGCGACACGCTCGGGTACAAGCGCATGCTGCTGTGCGGTACCGTTCTTACGGCCGAGCTTCGCTCGCTCTGCCGTTTGCCCATTCCTTCGGGGCTTTCTTGGTGGCATGGACTTTGCAGGGCTTCTATGTCGTCTGGCTGCCGTTGAACGTTGCTGTCGTCTGGTCGCAGTTTCGGGGCCGTGAGGATGCCTCTCTGATGACTGCCAAAGCCGCCAGTGTCCTGATCGCAGCCCTCCAACTGGGGGCAATCGGCGGGGCGACTCTTAGTGGTGCACTGGTCGATTCGTTGCCGCTGTGGCTGGTGCTGCTGATCCCCGGCCTAGTTGTGCTGGCATGCACCTTCGCTGTCGCCTTCGGCCTGGAAAGCGACGCGAGCCGGGCCGATGGAGCCCTCGACTTCCTGGGGGTCGTGCTGCTCTCCATCGCGCTCGTCGCCTTTACCGGGGGGCTCAGCATGATCCGCCTGAACGGGGCTGGTTCTCTGATTGCCTGGGTGCTGGTGGCGCTCGGGGTCGGCCTGCTCGTGCCCTTCGTGCGGCACGAGCGGCGGTATCCGGATCCGCTGATAGACGTGAGATTGCTCCGCTCATCGACGTTGGCGCCGGTGTTCCTCACGGCCAGCCTGATCGGGGTCAGCGTGCTGGGTGCGCAGGCGCCGCTGGCCACCTTCCTTCGTACTGACCCCCGTGAGGCCGGCTACGGCCTGGGTGCCAGTGGTTTCATCGCCTCCTCGCTGATCGGCGGTTACCTGCTCGCCATGAGTGTCGGTGCCCTGCTCTTTCCCAGATTTGCCCGCAGGTTCACACCCCAGATCGCCCTCGTCGGGGCGAGTTGTCTGGTGGGCCTCGGATACCTGATGTTCCTACCCCTGCACGAACGCTATCTGCAGGTTCTGGTGAACCTGGCCATCGTTGGGCTCGGCGCCGGGGCGCTCACCGCAGCCCTGCCCGCCGCCGCTGCCGCGGCAGCACCGCAGCACCAGACGGGCATGGCCACGGGCCTGACCAACTCGACGAAGACCATCGGCGGTGCGATGGCGTCAGCAGTGTTCGGGATCGTGCTCGTGCGTGGAACCTCTGAGGCGAGTGGAGGAGCGGGGTCGTACGCGGGCTATTTGACGATCTGGATGGTCTGCGGCGTCACCGCCCTTGTCGGGGCAACGGTTCTTTACTTGGTGCCCAAGCGGGCTTTCGCCGGTCACGACTCCGCATCGGATCCATCAACCGAGGCCGTCTTGTGAGGAGCGTGGAGGCTGCGGAGCGAGAGGTCGAACCTGGCTCTTAGTGGCCCCCTGAAGGGGAGTTAACCAAGCTGAAGCCGCCCTTCTCTCCCACAACCGACAGTGTTACTGACGGTATTCGTCCGGGGTGTCGGTGCCACTGAGAAACTGGTGCGCCGAGCTCGCGAACTCACGATCCTCGACCGCTGGCAGCAGCGCGCAACCATGACTGCATTCCACGCAACACACCTGCATATGCTGCATACCCTACCGCAGATCGCGCAGCGACCTGTCTCCCGCAGAAAGCAACATTTTAGCGTCGGCCCTTGGAATCGTGTCGAGGGGCACGGGCGCAAACGGCGGGGGTTTGCAGCGTGTACGACTGCGTTGATCTGAGTGGGCTCGAGGGCCGCGAACTCGCGGACCGACCTCAGGAGAATCGCGAGAGCGAGGCATGGTGCGAGCCGGCTTCTCGCTGTGGAGATCAGCGATGAGGATCTGGCCACACCCACCTCGGGCCAAGCCGGATCGTGCCATTTTTACGAGCAAATCGTGCAGCCGCTGCTCTTCCGTCCCAAGTGTGAGTTGGGCCTCCCCTTGAATGACAGCGACAGGTTCCTCGGGAAACGGAGCCTGGATTTGGCAGGCGCACAGCATCGTGCTGCAGGACACGGGGGAGTCCGATGGACAACGCATTACTTAGCTCTGACGGTCGTGACACCTGGTCGCAAACGGACCCCTCTGTCGTGAAGGATCGCACCGATTATGAGTTGTTGCTCGCCGTTCGTGCTGGCGATAGATATTCGGCGGCCTATGCCGAGTTGTGGCAGCGGCACCACGCGGCGGCTTTGAGAGCAGCCCGAAGCATCACCAACTGGGGTGACCATGAGGATCTGGTCGCCGAGGCCTTCGCTCGGATCTTCGCGCTGCTGCGCGACGGCAAGGGACCTACGCACGCCTTTCGTCCTTACTTGTACCGTGCGATCAGGAACCTCGCGATCACAGCGGCGCAGCGACCTGGCGCGGACTCACTGACGCTGATTGAGGACATCGCCGGTGCCGAAGGTGTTGACGAACTCCTCACCGCTGGGTGTGACCGGGCAGAGGTTCGTACCGCCTACACCGGCCTGCCGGAGCGTTGGCGCGAAGTGCTGTGGTACGCGGATGTTGAGGGGATGAAGCCCCGGGACTACGCGCCAATGCTCGGGCTGAAGCCGACGGCCGCATCGGAGCTGGCAAGGCGGGCGCGATCTGGCTTTCGCAAGTCCTGGCTTGCTGCCGTGGCACCGAACCGTCCTCCGGTGGGCGTGATGGCTGGCGAGTGGGGTGCCGCGTTGTGATGGGGCCCGCAGCCCGGCCGCTTGGTGCCGACGTGCCTTCGCTCAGACTCTTGCCCACCTCCGTCGCGGCCAGGGCTCGCCGTAGGGTTTCCGATCTCTCGATCAGGTCCTCAGCCGGGCCAATCCCAGTGCTGCGCGCTACGAAAGTTCCTAGATCTGTCACACCCTTCGGCCGTCCGATCTATGCCCCTGGATATGGACGAGCCTGGTGTGACGTGCTCACCGAAGAGACAGCGTATTTTACGCATCCCCACTCGCGGTGAGCCCTCCCCGGCGCGGCCTCGAACACGAAGTGTGTGTTCGAGGCCGCGCTTACTCAGGTACTTGAGCGAAGCAGGTTTCCCGCGTCCGCTGTAGGTCGCGCCGACGCAGCCTCCGGCGAAGCACTACCAGGAAGGCGTTCGATGACTTTTCTCATGCCCTGCGTCCAGGCGCGTGAGGTCTTTCAACATCCTCTTGTCGAGGAGCCGCTCACTGGACGTGACAACGAGGCCAGGCAACTGGTTGGACGCGCTGTAGCGCTGTGCGAGTCCTGTCCGCTGATGGGCCAGTGCCTGTACTCGGCGGTGGTAGAGGTCGACGTGGCCGGGGTTGTCGGCGGAACCACCCTGGCGCAGCGTGCGCGGATCCGTGACCTGCTGGGTATCACGGTGGCTCGTGAGGATCTCAGTCACTTTGTTGGCGCAGCCGGTGAACGCCGGCGGGTCACCGACTTCGAGGTGGCCAGGGTACGGCGGGCCGATCCGGACGCCAGTCTGATGACCCTTGCCAAGCGCCTCGGCTGCTCGCTGTCGACGGTCAAGCGCCATCTGCGTCGGGCGCTGCCGGGGGATGCACCGCGACCCGGTCTGTCCGTGGACGTCGTTCTTGCCGCCCGATTGGCTGTGGTTGGTGAGTGCCCCAGCGCTCGAGTCTCCTGAGGCTCGCGAGTTCCTTTGCTGCGGGCGCTGAAGCCCAGCCGCTTCCCAGTTCCCAGGCCCTCGTCTGGCGGTCCTCCTCTCGTGTCTCCATCCCATCCGACGAGGCTCCCGGTTTTGGAGGCGTGGTTTCAGCGGGTGGTGGGGTTTTGTCCGATTGGTGGCGTTGAAATTGCTTTGTTGTGGTGTCTTGTTTAGTGCAGGCAACGGTGGTGTTGGCGACCCAACCGCATTATCCGGTCTGCTGGTGCTCTGCTGTGGCGGAGCCAGCGGAGCCCTGCCGGGTGTGACGATTCCCCTCCATGAATCCCCCCTTCACCCGGCGGGGCCCTCCGTGTTTTCGGTGAGGCCAACTCCGAGAAGGGATGATTGCGCACAGTGTTGGCGGAGTCTGTGAGGTGGGGCCTTTCGCGGGAGGCGTTGAAATCCAGTCGCTGACCAGTCTTGTCTGGTGCAGGCCCGGTGTCTGTGTTCTCCGGTGCGGCCCTCCAGGTCGCCACCGGCCACGACCGCGCTGCAAGCCGCTCTAGAACATGAGGATTTGAGACTATGAGAGTTCGTCCCTTGAGGTCCGTGGTGGTTGCTGGGCTGGTGGCCGGGGCTCTGAGCGTGGGTGCGTTGTCGGCTGCCGCTGCGGGCTCAGACGAACAGCCGCCTGCCGGGGCATGCAGTCCGCGTGTGGGTACTGTCACCAAGCATCTGTTCTACGAGGTGGGGAACGACAGCGACTGGCGTGACATCGAGCGGTATCTGATCAACTTCGCGCACGCCTTAGAGAATCGTACTTCCTTCCTGTATGAACAGCTTGAAAGCGATATTGTTCAGGGCTATCTCGTGCCGGGTGACGTGGAGAATTCGATCGCGTTTCTTGAAGACGAGCTGCCTTCCCGCTACGGCGATTTCTTGGCGAAGGCCGCGATCGTCAAGGCTCAGCTGGAAGTCGACGGTGGCTTGACCGCGGCCAACGCGAAGCTGCTCCTGGATGCGGAGTACGAGCTCAAGACGAGCACCTATAACGGTATGGTCGACGCCTACAACACCGACAAGCTCTACCTGCTCGATCCGTCCGCGGGTTTCCCGAAGCACTTTCCTCAGCGGGGATTCGTCAATGAGAGCGCGAGCTACGCGTACTACTTCCTCGGGCGGTCGTACATGACGATGCTGGACGATCCGGGATCCTTGGCGGGAACCTATGACTCCACCTTGGCCCGGCTGTTGTCCAGCGGTCTGGATGAGGCCAGGGCTCGCGAGTTGACGGCCCTATCGATGCGGGAAGCGGTGGAGGGCTGGGTGGAACAGGTGGATCTCGACTACTTCACGGGATACCAGATTCAGGTGGAGCAATATCTGGAGATGGCCACTGCGGCTGGGTACGTGAGGGATCTCGATAGTGGTGACATCGTCGTTGCCAGCGGGCAGCCCAACACGCGGGCTCTGGGAATCCTGGACCTCGCGGATTGGGTGTACGAGTTCGCGGTGGAGGAGCTGTTCCTGATGCTTGATGCGGAAGGCAACTTCATCAGCCCTCAAGCGATGTATGAGTCCTCCTTGGTTCAGTCCATGGTCGCGGATGTGATGTCCCCGCTCGATCAACTCGCCGATCCGACAGACAAGTCGGCCTTCCTGGGGGCTGTAGCGGCGGCACTCAAACAGCAGTACCTGTATCTCCAGGCTGGTGGCGCCTCGAATCAGCCTGTGGTCGATGTGCTTCCACGTTTCATGGAAAAGGTGACAAACGACTACGTTTGGATGAACCAGGACAGACAGCAGCGAGGGGAGGAGCCCCTACCGCTACCCCGTATACCGGACTGGAAGGACAGGGCCGTTGTGCCCGGTGAGTTGCCGTTCGACAGCTACCGGGTGAACAACTACACGACCGTTCCAACGCTGTACGTCACCACCGTGTCCCGCGAGATCGTGTACCTGTTCGAGGATGGCAGCCCGGCAGCCGATCCCGTGACCCAATCGGTGTCGTACCAGTGCATCGACGGCGGGCGCTACTTCGTTGATGGTGTCGACTCGTTCGCGGCGGTCTCCCACCCCAGCGTGACCTATGACGGCGCGACGGTCCTCGACCCGGCCATCACGGTCGGAGAGGAAGCAGTGACCGCGACGACCGACGATTCCACGATCACCGTGACCTACCCACTGCAGTTCGAGGTGACGGTCAATCTGGTCGACACACAGGGAGTCTCGATCGCGAGCCCACTGAGGCTGGCCGGTCGATGGGGTACGCCCCTGGACCAGGCGGCTCCCAGCATCGATGGCTACGTGGTGCGGGGTCCCGGGTCGATCCAGAAGATCTTGGCTCCGATAGAGGCCCCTTCCAGTTCGTCTATGAACGCTCGGCCATGTCCGAACCGACGGTTGTGCCAACCATCACCGATCCGGCTGACCAGACCGTCGCGGCAGGTAAGAAGGCTACGTTCAGGGTGATGGCCACGGGTGTTCCGACACCGACCATCACGTGGCAGGTCTCCACCGATGGAGCAGTGACCTGGCGTGCGATCACGGCTGACCCGGCAGCAACCCCCTCGGAAGATGGCAAAACCCTGACCGTTGTGGGCGGGCCGGCGAACGATGGCAACCTGTACCGAGCGATCGCGTCCAATACCGCAGGCTCGGCGACCAGTATGGCCGCGGAACTGTCGGTCACAGCACCCGACACCGGAACCACCGACGATCCGGACACGGGCCTGCCCGTTACCGGATCCGGTTCCCTTACGTTCGCCCTGCTGGGAGCCGCGCTGCTACTCCTTGCCGGCGGAGGGGTTCTACTCAGAATCCGAGGTCAGAACAACAAGCCGGACGACAGTGAGGCTTGAGCTCCTCCTCGAATGCGGTGAACTCGCCGAAGTCTTGAGACCGAGCGGCCCGGCGCCGGCTGTTCGTCCCAAGGCTTCGGCGACGACCCCCTGACGAAGCTCACCTACCTCTGCTGCTTCGAGGTGCGTCCTCGCCTGCGAACACCAAGCGCGCATGCGCACGCCATCCAGCGTGGAAAGCGGCCAGCACCAAAGTTCCCTTCCCACGCGGCGTTGAAATCCGCCGGCCTTCAAGTCTTGCTAATGCAGGGCTTGGTATCGCGTTCCCTGCGCAGAACACAGATGCCCAGGGGAGACTTGATGAGCAATAGGCCGATGCGTCGAATGGTGAGCTTGGCAGCTGCCGTTCTGCTGGCGGGAGCGTTCGTGTGGGGCGGGCAGGGTGCTACCGCGGCGCAGGCTGTCGTCGGCGACCCAGCGGTCGCCTCGACCCCGCTGGGAACCACCAGTGTTCCGGTCACCCCAGGTAAAGCTCAGGGCTCGGGCCTGTGGGGCTACGCGGGCGATGTCAAGACCCGCTCGTCCGGGACCGTCTTCAGCTACGGGCTTGCCTTCAGCCCCACTGACGAGAGCCTTTGGGTGACCGATAGCGCGAAGATCCGCTGGACGACGAACACGTTGGTTTGCGGGTTCCTGGGTGGCGTGCATATGGGAGGCAGTGTCTGCTACCTCGGCGACTCGAGGTTGCACCACTACGAGCTCGATAGCGCGGCGGACTGGTCGCGTGGCGAGTACCAGAGCAATGGGACCTATGGCTCGGTCGCGGCGGGTTCGAACGCGGGCGTCGGTGCGAACTACCAGCGGCTTGCCGATGCGCAGGTGATGACTGGTGACTCGATGCCCAGTGGCCAGTTTGCCGGTGTGCGTGGCGTCGCCGTGACGAACTCGGGGGTTGCCTGGACCTTGGACTCGGACGCCGGCTACGCCTGGGCGAACCACGCCAACCATGCCCTGCGCATGGTGAACCCTGACGGCACCGAGGCCGGCGCTCTGGGCATCACCACATGGCCCAGTGGCACCACCTGGACGAATCGCCACCATCCCGAGGCATTCGACTACCCAGTCGGCATTGCCCGCATGGCGAACGGACACATGATTGCGACGAGCCAGACGGCCGAACTCCTGAAGGAGTACGCCGAGGACGGCACCTTTGTTCGCAACATCTACCTGCATGAGCTTGTGGACACCTTGTACGCCGGGACCCCGGCTACCGCAACCCCTACGCGGTAGCGGTGGATCCGGCGGACGGCACACTCCTGGTCGGATACATCGACCCCGGCGCCGGTCGGCAGACCTACATCCAGCGCATCGATCCGAACGACTGCACCACGGAATCCACTGACAACCCCACCGGCTCATCGAGAGATCGCTGTGCCGTGCTCGACACGATCGGCCTCGGGACGCTGGTGATGGGCGGCGGTACTGACACGAACTCGGTCACCTTCTCGATTCAGGTCGAGCCCGTCACCGGTGATATCTACGTTGCGCAGGGCGCGAGTCCGATTCAAGTCTTCGAAAGCGACGGTACCCCGAAGGGTGCCTTCCCGGCGTTTGGCATCGGTACCAGCAATGGACAAGTGCAGACTGTCCGTGGCATCGCCTTCGACGCGCGCGGGTTCATGTATTTGACCGTCTCCGAGGGCACCGCGAACACCCGAGTGCAGATCTTCGCGCGCACGCCCGAGTCCGTCACCGGCCTCACCGGTGTCTACACCGACGCGACGAACACCGCGGCGACGCTCACCTGGGACGCGCTGCCTGGCGGCGTCACCCCCGATGCGCAGGCGCCGCTGCGTGACTACGTGATCGAGCAGTCGACCGACGGAGGTCTGACCTGGTCGGTGGTAAACACCCCACAGAGCACCGCCGCGACGGTGACGCTCACCGGTCTGGACCCTTTGCTCACCTACCAGTTCCGCGTCTCCGCCTGGAACGAGGCGGGCAACGGCGACCCGGAGGTGACGTCGCTGACCCGGGCTGCGTCTGCTTCGACGATGTCGATTGTGAAGGCCGGTAATGGTGTGGTGACGCCTACGGCGGATGATGCGGTCGAGGTTGATGCTGGTAGCACGGTCGAGTTTGAGTACACGGTGACCAACACTGGTCCGGCGGGTTCGGCTCCGGTGACTGATATCGAGTTGAGTGACAGCATGCTCGGCGATATCACCGATGTGGTGAGCCCGGCGGGCTTCGCTGGCAGTCTTGCAGCGGGGGAGTCTGTGGTGTTTCGGGCGAGTGGTCCGGTTGGGGCGGGTGCGTATCGGAATACTGCGACCGTTTCGGGTAGCTCTGCTGGGCAGTTGTTGAGTGAGAGCGATGATTGGTTTGGGTTCGGTGTGGTCGCCGGGCTCGAGATTGTGAAGACGGGGAATGGTGAGGTTGCGACCACGGCTGCGGAGGCGGTCGAGGTGGTTGCTGGGAGCACGGTCGAGTTCAGTTACACGGTCACGAACACCGGGAATGTGCCGGTGAGTGGTGTTGCGCTCAGTGATGATGTGCTGGGTTCGGTTGCGGCGCCTTCGGGTTTTGATGGGACGTTGGCTGCCGGTGACAGCGTGACGTTCACCGCCAGTGGTCCGGTTGCCCTGGGCGACTATGTGAATGTTGCGACTGCGACCGGCACCAGTGGTGGTGCTCAGTTGCGGGCCTCGACCGAGTGGCATGGGGTTGGAGTCCCCGCCGCTGCTGCTGGCATCAGTGTTGTGAAGACGGGGAATGGAGTCGCGAACTCCGACGCTGCGAGTGCGCTGCAGGTGGCTGCTGGGAGCACGGTCGAGTTCAGTTACACGGTCACGAACACTGGAAATGTGCCGGTGACTGATGTTGCGCTTAGCGATGATGTGCTGGGTTCGGTTGCGGCGCCTTCGGGTTTTGATGGGACGTTGGCTGCTGGTGACAGCGTGACGTTCACCGCCAGCGGCACAGTTGGAGCGGGTGCGTATCGGAATACTGCGACCGTTTCGGGTAGCTCTCTGCTGGGCAGTTGTTGAGTGAGAGCGATGATTGGTTTGGGTTCGGTGTGGTCGCCGGGCTCGAGATTGTGAAGACGGGGAATGGTGAGGTTGCGACCACGGCTGCGGAGGCGGTCGAGGTGACTGCTGGCAGCACGGTCGAGTTCGAGTACACCATCACCAATACCGGGAATGTGCCGGTGAGTGGTGTTGCGCTCGGTGATGATGTGCTGGGTTCGGTTGCGGCGCCTTCGGGTTTTGATGGGACGTTGGCTGCCGGTGAGAGTGTGACGTTCACCGCCAGTGGTCCGGTTGCCCTGGGCGACTATGTGAATGTTGCGACTGCGACCGGCACCAGTGGTGGTGCTCAGTTGCGGGCCTCGACCGAGTGGCATGGGGTTGGAGTCCCGGCTGCGTCTGCTTCGACGATGTCGATTGTGAAGGCCGGTAATGGTGTGGTGACGCCTACGGCGGATGATGCGGTCGAGGTTGATGCTGGTAGCACGGTCGAGTTTGAGTACACGGTGACCAACACTGGTCCGGCGGGTTCGGCTCCGGTGACTGATATCGAGTTGAGTGACAGCATGCTCGGCGATATCACCGATGTGGTGAGCCCGGCGGGCTTCGCTGGCAGTCTTGCAGCGGGGGAGTCTGTGGTGTTTGGGCGAGTGGTCCGGTTGGGGCGGGTGCGTATCGGAATACTGCGCCGTTTGGCTAGGGAGGGGAGAAGTAAAAAAGAGCAGTATAGGGGTTCGGTTGCGGCGCCTTCGGGTTTTGATGGGACGTTGGCTGCCGGTGACAGCGTGACGTTCACCGCCAGCGGCACAGTTGGAGCGGGTGGTTACCAGAACACTGCGACCGCGACGGCCGTCGGAGGCGGGCGCGATCTGATCGCAACAGATAGCTGGTACGCTTTGGGGAAGCCTCGACTCCGCCCGATGACGACACCGACCCCGAACTGCCAAACACGGGTGCTGGCCCAACCACGATGATCGCTTCGGCGCTGGCGGCCCTGCTGCTGCTCGCCGGCGGCTTGATGGTCGTCATCGGACGCCGGGGGCGTGGCCAGGCTCGGTGAAAGCCAGTCGACAGAGTTCTCAGGTACAGGCTGAGGTCCTCCAGTTCGCTACGGAGACCGAGTTCTTCGAAAGGGCCTTCGCTGCAGATCGACTCGATTGCGGCTTGCTGGTGAGGACGGTGCGTTCGGTGAGCACGCACCAGCGCCGTAGGCCACAAAAGTTTTGGGTACATCTCTTGACTCGGTTAAACCGCTTCCACGAGTCACCTAGAGCCTAGATATACGGTTAAGGCGCACCTCAGTCGACGAAAGGATTGCACGCATGCACAAACGCCGCGCAAAGCCGTACTAATTAGAATCAAAAGGAAAGTTCAGTTTGGCAGGCAAAAGCTGCAGCAGCGCGCGGCAGGTCCTATGGCTGCTCATGAAGCAGCAACCGGAAGCACGTAATTCCCCTCCATGAATCCCCCCTTCACCCGGCGGGGCCCTCCGTGCTTCAGGATGACACGGCCGGGCAATCTAGGCGCCCTGTTCGACCCGCTTCCGGAAGGCGTCCAGTTCGGCTTTGTGGTCGGTGATGAACTCTTCCTCGGCGGCGAACCGGATCCGGAGCTGTGCCTGGCGGTAGTCGGTCTTCTCCCGGCATTCCAGGTCGGCCAGGGCCAGGGGGATCTCCTGGTCGGCCAGCTCGGCCCATTCCGGATCCTTCATTGTGCCGAGCGTGTCGTCCTGCTCGCTGCCGTCGTCCTTGGGGGAGCGGTCCTTCCAGTACTGGTCGGTGAGCTGGTAGATCGAGTCCTGCGCGTCCGGCTGCTTGGCGAAGCCGGGGCGTCCGGCGTCGGTCATGCAGGCCGCCCAGTCGGCGTCCAGCTTGGCGAACTCCGGGCCGGACTGGACCCCGTCGAAGAACTTCTGGATCGCCGCCATGATCGGCTTGTTCTCCTCCTGCTGCCACGGATCCTTGCCCTCGATCTCGTGGTAGGCCCGGCCGAAACAGCCGGCCTCCTCCCACTTCCAGGCCGGGGCGTCGTCGTCCGACCCGCCCTCGGCGACCTCCCGGGGCTTACCGTTCAGCGCGTCGTAGTAGGCCGTCTGTTCGGCTTCGGTGAGGCTCTCGACATAGGCCTGGTTCGGGTCGACCTGCTGGTTCGGCTCGGGTTCGGGGATGTCCTGGTAGGGGTTCTGGGTCGCCCCGTAGCCGTACTTCTCCACCCAGTCGCGGTCGTCCGGGCGCCACGGATTCTCGTCGCTGTCCCCGGTCGCCACCGTGCCGCCGCCCTCGACGAAGGGGGTGTACTCGAACCCCTGCTCGGTCATGCACTGGGCGACCACCTTCTGCCGTCGCTGTTCCTGCTCGTTGCGGTAGGCCTGCTGTTCCGCCGGGCTCGAATCCGGCGAGTTCCCCGGGTTGAACAGGAAGGAGAGGTACTTCACCAGCGGCGAGTCCTTCTCGGCGAGCATCGTGCCGTCGGTGGTGCCAGTGGTGCCCCCGGGAGGCGCCACCGCGCAACCGGTCATCAGGAGCGCGGCGGCGATCAACGGGGTGAGCAGGCGAGAGGTGGACACGGTGTCGTCCTTCGTGGCTGGTTGGTGGCAAAGCCCACTGCGTCGCAGTGGGTCATGCTGCGACTCCACCAGCACCCGGTTAAGCCCGGGCGCGCCGAATCTGAAGAACCGTTGAAGAAGTGGGACGAATCCCGACGCCCCAGGGTCACTCGCATTGCGGTGGGCTCAGGGCGTTCCTGCCTCCACGGGCCCCAGCTCAGCATGGTGTGGCTTTTGGTGCGAAGACGCACCAAATCTCACACTGTGTCGAGGTCTGTTCGTGTTCGGGGCGCGGGTGCCCTGGTAGCGCTGCCGGAAGTGGGCTCACCGATCGTGGACGACAGCTTCCCCGCGGGTGTCTTCGGTCATCGCGGCACACTGCCGGCGGCACTACCCTGCTGAGGAATAGACCTGTGCGTAGACTAGTTGAGTCTAGTGGACTCAATCTTGACTATGGTCGGCCGTGAAAGGCCGATGACAAGGAGAAATGCACCAGATGGATACCTCCAGGCTGACTGCTCGCTCGCGGGACGCGGTTTCTGCCGCGGTCCGGATGGCGCTGACCGCCGGTAACCCCAATGCCGAACCCGTGCACCTGCTGCGCGCGCTGCTGATGGTGCCGGAGAACACCGTCGGGCCGCTGCTGGCCTCGATCGGCGTCGACCCGGCCGTGGTGGACGCCGCCGCGCAGGGCGCGATCAAGAAGCTGCCCAGCGCTCAGGGTTCCTCGGTCAGCCAGCCCGGGATGTCCGGGCCGCTGGCCCGCGTCCTGGCCGATGCCGAGAACCGCGCCGAACAGCTGGGCGACGACTTCGTCGCCACCGAGCACCTGCTGCTCGGGCTGGCGTCGGTGCCCTCCGACGCGCAGAAGATCCTGACCGACCTGGGTGTGAAGGTGGACGCCCTGGCCAAGGCGTTCAACGACTCCCGCGGTGGCAAGCGGGTCACCTCGGCCGAGGCCGAGGGCGGCGAATCCGCGCTCGACAAGTACTCGGTCGACCTCACCGAACGCGCCCGGGAGGGCCGGCTCGACCCGGTGATCGGACGGGATTCCGAGATCCGTCGGGTCGTGCAGGTGCTCGCCCGGCGCACCAAGAACAACCCGGTGCTGATCGGCGAACCCGGGGTCGGCAAGACCGCGGTCGTCGAAGGCCTGGCCCAGCGGGTGGTGGCCGGCGACGTCCCTGACTCGCTGAAGGGACGCCGGGTGGTCTCACTCGACCTGGCCTCGATGGTGGCCGGGGCGAAGTACCGCGGTGAGTTCGAGGAGCGGCTCAAGGCCGTGCTGAACGAGATCCGGGACGCCGAGGGCCAGATCATCACCTTCATCGACGAACTGCACACCGTGGTCGGTGCCGGGGCTAGCGGCGATTCGTCCATGGACGCCGGCAACATGCTCAAGCCCATGCTGGCCCGCGGCGAACTGAGGATGATCGGCGCCACCACGCTGGACGAGTACCGCGAGCGGATCGAGAAGGACCCGGCGCTGGAGCGCCGCTTCCAGCAGGTCTTCGTCGGCGAACCGTCCGTCGAGGACACCATCGCCATCCTGCGCGGCCTGCGGCAGCGCTACGAGGCGCACCACAAGGTGACCATCACCGACGGTGCGCTGGTCGCCGCAGCCACCCTGTCGAACCGGTACATCACCTCGCGTCAGCTGCCCGACAAGGCGATCGACCTGATCGACGAGTCGGCCAGCCGGCTGCGGATGGAGATCGACTCCTCCCCGGAGGAGATCGACCAACTGCGCCGCGACATCGACCGGATGACCATGCAGGCCTTCGCCCTGGAGAAGGAGGAGGACCCGGCTTCCAGGGAACGCTACGAGCGGCTGACCGCGTCCCTGGCCGACGCCAAGGAGGAACTGCGCGGCCTGGAGGCCCGCTGGGAGGCGGAGAAGTCCGGCCTGAACCGGGTCGGTGAGATCAAGGAGCACATCGACAAGCTGCGGATCGTCGCCGACAAGGCCCAGCGCGAAGGCGACCTGACCAAGGCCTCCGAGATCCTCTACGGCCAGATCCCCTCCCTGGAAGCCGAACTCACCGCGGCCACCGAGGCCGAGCAGAACACCAAGCCGATGGTCAGCGAGGAGGTCTCCGCCGCCGACATCGCCGAAGTGGTGGCCAGCTGGACCGGCATCCCGGTCGGCAAGCTGCTGCAGGGCGAGAGCGAGAAGCTGCTGGCGATGGAGGACGAACTGGGCCGGCGGCTGATCGGCCAGCGTCCGGCGGTCAGGGCGGTCTCGGACGCGGTCCGCCGCTCCCGGGCCGGGATCTCCGACCCGAACCGCCCGACCGGCTCGTTCCTCTTCCTGGGCCCGACCGGCGTCGGCAAGACCGAGCTGGCCAAGACCCTGGCCGCGTTCCTGTTCGACGACGAGCGCGCCATGGTGCGGATCGACATGAGCGAGTACGGCGAGAAGCACTCCGTCTCCCGGCTGGTCGGGGCGCCTCCCGGCTACATCGGCTACGAGGAGGGCGGCCAGCTCACCGAGGCGGTGCGGCGGCGCCCCTACTCGGTGGTGCTGCTGGACGAGGTGGAGAAGGCCCACCCCGAGGTCTTCAACATCCTGCTGCAGGTGCTGGACGACGGCCGGCTGACCGACGGCCAGGGCCGCACCGTCGACTTCCGCAATGTCATCCTGATCATGACCAGCAACCTCGGCTCGCAGTTCCTGGCCGACCAGGCGCTGGACGCCGAGACCAAGAACAAGGCCGTGATGGGCGTGGTGCGGCAGGCCTTCAAGCCCGAGTTCCTGAACCGGCTGGACGAGATCGTGATGTTCGAGCCGCTGGGCACCGAGGATCTGACCCGGATCGTCGACATCCAGCTGCACCGGCTGAACCAGCGGCTGGCCGACCGGCGGATCTCGGTCCAGGTCAGCCAGGCCGGCAAGGACTGGCTGGCGCTGACCGGCTTCGACCCGGTCTACGGCGCCCGTCCGCTGCGCCGGCTGGTGCAGACCACCATCGAGGACGGCCTGGCCAAGCGCGTGCTGGCCGGCGACGTGACCGACGGCGACACCGTGGTGTTCGACGTGAACGCCGACGCCAGCGGCCTGGAGGTGGTGGAGGCCGCCCGGTTCTCAGGGACGGTGGGCTGAGCGCGTCCCTGGGCTGAGCAGGGCGAGCCCGACGAGCAACAGGACCAGCCCCGCGCCGAGGCCGACCGCGGTCACCGCCATGAAGAAGTCGGTGGCGATCGGCTGCGGCCCGGGGGCGGTCAGCCGGGGTAGCTGGTTGACCTGGTACTCCCGTTCGATCTGCTCGAAGGCCGCGGCCAGGAAGTAGGGCTCCACGTCACCGGCCGCGCGGCTGCCGTGGACGGCCAGCGACCAGGATCCGGGCTTGGGATCGGCGATCACCAGCTGCGCCGGGCTCTGGTCGTCGTCCAGGCTGACGCCGGGGTAGCTCGCGTCCACGGTGACCCCTTCGGGGTCGATCAGCACCGCGTCCAGGTGGGTCGCCCCGGCGGCGTCGGTTCCCTGCGGCCAGTACAGCACGGTGGTGAGGTCGCCGGACTGGTCGGGGACGGCCAGCGGCAACGCCACCGACCGCTGCCCCCGCGCGACGGTGGCGGTCTGCTGCGCGAGCAGCACCGACTTCGACTGGAGCTGGGCGGAGATGAAGCTGCCGGCCAGGGCAACCGCGCTGCTGGCGTCGGCATGGCTGTAGCTGCAGTTGGCGGTCTGCGCGATCTGCCGCAGCAGGCCCTCGTTGAGGGCGTCGCCCTCACCGAAACCGACGGTGCAGATCTTGACTCCGGCGGACGCCGCCAGCTTGGCCGCGGCGAGCAGTTCGGCGTCGGCGTTGCCGGCCTCGTCCTGGCCGTCGGAGAGCAGGATGACCGTCCGCGAGCCGGTCAGCCCGCTCACCTGATTCGTCCCCACCCGGATCGCCTCCAGCAGGTTGGTTCCACCGCCCTCGGAGAGTTGGCTGATCGCGGTCTCCACCTCGGCGTACCGGCTGGTGGGCGCGATCACCTCCGAACCCCGGTCGGAGAACCTGGCCACACCCACCGCGAAGGCGCCGTCATACCGCGCCGCGGTGGAGGCGATGGTGGCCAGCAGCACCCGGCTGGCCTCCTTGGCCGCGTCGAGCTTGGAGAGTTCCCGCTCCTCCCGGCCGCCGGCCCCGTCGTCGACGAGCTGGGTCCGTCCCGAGGCGTCGCCCATGGAGCCGGAGGTGTCGAGTACCAGCGAGGTCGTGGTGGTGTCGCCGCCGCCGGGCTCGGCGGTGCCGGGGACGGTGGGCGAGGCGGGCAACCGCTGGTGCAGGGCGGTGGCGGCGGCGCCGGCGTCCAGGAAGCACCGGCCCGGACAGGCCTCGCCGCCCTCCTGCAGGTTGTCGAGCATGAGCTGCCTGACCTGCTGGCTGGTCAGCTCGGGCTGCATCGCCCACAGCGCCGTCAGGGTGCCGGTGACGTGCGGCGCGGCCATCGAGGTGCCGCTCATCGTCGCGCACCGCGCCCCGCCGCAGTTCCGGGAGCCCTTCGCGTCCGCGCCCACCGTGCTCTCGATGTCCACCCCGGGGGCGTAGACGTCCACCCGGTCACCCGCGTTGCTGAACCCGGCCCGGTACAGCCGGCCGTCCTTCAGCCCGGCCGCGCCGGCCACCACGATGTGCTCCCGCACCCGGCTGGCGAGCTCTGCCTGGGCCGGATCCGTGCGTTGGTCGAAGGAGCTTCCGATGAAGCTGAAGAAGGAGCCCGCGGCCGCGGCGATCTCGCCGTTCCTGCCCCACGGCAGCTCGTGCAGCTTCGCCCGCCGGTAGCCGTACGGCTCCGCCTCGTCCTGGACGAACAGCGGCGTGCCGGCCTGCCGGTTCCAGAAGTCGATCGGCCTGGCCTCGTTCCCGGCCGAGGCCACCAGCAGGAAGTCGTACCCGTCGAGCAGCCGGCCCAGTACCCGCATGGTCGGCAGGGTCGCCTCGCTCAGCGCCTGCTTGGCGGCGGCATTGCCGCGGCTGGCGGCGTAGGTCTCCACGTACTCCGGGTTGAGCCCCATGCTGTAGTTGACCACCCGCGCCCGCCGCTCGGCGACCAGGTAGACCAGGCCCAGGTCCGCCGTCGACGAGGTCAGGCAGACCAGGCCGTTGTCGTAGATGTCCTGCACCGCCGCGACCAGCGCCGCCTGCGCGTTGGAGTTGAGTCCGTCCGCCGACACCCCGCTGACCTTCACCGTGCCGCCGGAGGCGGTCGGCACCACCCCGGCCACCCCCTCGGCGTTGTCGAACCCGGCCGCGATGGTGCCGGCCACGTGAGCTCCGTGCTGGTTCGGCTGGTTGGGTGAGAGCAGGTCGAGCTTCAGATCCGGGTTGTCGACGAAGCCCGCGTCCAGCACCCCGACCCGCACCTGGCCCAGACCCTTCGCGACGTCCTCGCGGTAGTCCCACAGCACCGGGGCGTTGATCGCCTCCATGCCCCAGTTGCCGTCCGGTTTGGCGAGCCCGTTCCAGGCGCTGCGCCAGCCGGCGTCATCGGGCTGGTAGTGCGAGGTGGTGAATTGGACGTCGTTCAGCGCGGCGAGCGTGACCAGCGGATGAGTCTCCAACTCGGCCGCCAGGGCGGTCAGCTCGGCGCGGCTGCGGGGCTGGTCGAAGACGACCTCGTAGCGGTTGATCGCCGCCAGGTAGCCCAGTTTGCGGCCACCCCAGCCGGCGATCGCGGCGGCGGCCTGGTCGGCGGTGGTCTCCGCGGTGAACATCACCAGCAGTTCGTCGGCGACGAACACCCGTCCGGTGGCCTCGTCCAGCGCGAAGGACTCGGCGGGTGGCCGGTAGAGCGTCATCCGGTCGTTGAAGACGATCTCCCCGGTGGGCAGTTGGCTGGTGTCCGGGCCGGTGGTGCCGCCGCCGAACCGGTCGGAGTACCGCACCACCCCCACCACGCCCAGCGCGGTCAGGATCAGGCCGAGCGACAACAGGAAGGCGGCGGCCCGGCTGACCCGGCCGCGGGGTGGAACCGGGGTCACGCGGGCCCTCCTGATGGTGCTGCGGGAGCGGGTTGCCGCGCCCGATCCGGAACCAGCAGCACGGCCACCGCCAGCGCGGTGGCGATCGCGCCGCACAGCGTGATCGGCAGGTACGGCGTGACCGGCCAGCCGGCGCCCCCCGCCGCGGCCAGATAGGACTGGTTGACCAGGATGAGCAGGGCCGCGGTCAGCCCGGTGACCGCCAGCGCGAGCGCGGCGGTGAGCCGCAGCCACAGCCGGCCCGGTTGCGCTCGCCGGCGGTCAGCCGACCAGGCCGCCACCGCGAAACCGGCCAGCGCGACCAGCGTGGCCGCGGCGAGCCATCGCGACGGTCCGTCGCCGCTGAGCGCGGCGACCGTCAACTGCGCCGGCGGGGGAGTGCTCCCGCCCCCGGCAACGATCACGTCGCTGCCGGCGAACCCGGCGAGCACCGCCACCACCAGGACGGGCAGCAGGGCCGCCGCCGGCCGGCGCGGACTGACGCCGAGGGCGGTCGCCGTGGCCGACTGACCGGCCGCGATCACCACCGCCGCCCAGCCGAAGGCGGTCAGGTCGATCCCGGTGGCCCCCTCCGAGCTGAGCTGCGGAAGCCACCGGGCGATGACGGTCCAGGCCGACGCCAGTGCGAAGCCGAGCAGCAGGAAGGTGAAGGTCAGCACGCTCGCCGCCCGCAGTGGCGCCGCCGCGCGACCCCGCAGGGCCTGCGCAGCGGTGGTCAGCCAGCCGGCCACCGCCCCGAGCGCGCTCGCGCCCCAGGCCGAACCGAAGGCGATCGAGGCCATGGTGGCCGGGGTCTCACCCGGGCTGCGCCACAACCCGGCGATCAGCCGCCAGACAGACGCTCCACCGTCGCCCTGAGCCGGGACAGCCAGGTTCGGCCAGAGGGTCACGGCCAGAACCAGCCCGCCGGTCAGCAGGGCCAGGCCGGCGGCGAGCGCGCGGTGGGGCCAGACCCGCTCGGCCGGGGCGGACGAGGTTTCCCGCAACGGCGGTGCCTGCGTCATCGCGTCCCCTCACCTGGTCGCCGCCTGTGTCGGCGAGAGCAGGCTAGCGGAACCCCGCTGCGGTCAGCCGTCGGCTCACCACCGGGTTGGCCCCGTCCGCCGGGCCGCGCGTACTAGGCTGAGCGGACGGCAGAGCCGTCACCGAGCTTTGGAGCAGGATTGAACAGCCGAGTCGTAGCGGCCCTCGCGGTCCTGGTGGCGGTCGTCACCGGCTGCACGACCGCGACCTCGCCGTCGTCCCAGCCCTCGCCGTCGCAGACCGCCACGCAGGCGCCGTCCCCATCGTCGTCCGGGTCGGCCGCCACCTCCCCGCCGGCCCCCACCCCGTCGCCGTCGGCTCCCGGTCCGATCGAGCTGACCGTGATGACCTACAACACCCTCACCGGCAAGAACGATTGCGCCGGCTGCGCGGCGCTGCGGGCGGCCGGGCTGGGGGACGAGCTCAAGCTCGGCGCGAGAATGCCGGTCGTGGCCGAGAAGGTGCGGCTCGCCGACCCGGACCTGATCGGCTTCCAGGAGAACACCGGCGCCAGCCCGTTGCCGCAGCTCCATCTGGCCGGGCTGCTGCCCGACTACACCTGGGTCAACCCGGACGCCACCGAGCCGATCGCGGTCCGCAAGGCCAGGTTCGCGGTGGTCGAGTCGGGCCAGGAGGTGCTCGAGCAGAAGGCGCTCTCCTGCACCAAACGGGATCGGACCGACGGCCGGTTCGTCAGCTGGGCGCTGCTGCGGGAACTCGCGTCCGGTCGTGAGCTGTGGGTGTTCAACACCCACCTGCATCCCTACGACCTGGCCGCCTGCGCCGACCTGCGGGCCGAGAACCTCGCCCGGCTGGCCGCGTTGGTCGAGGTGAAGAACCCGGACGGGAAGCTGCCGCAGCTGGTCCTGGGGGACTTCAACGCCTACGGGGACGAGACCCGGCAGCGGTTCTCGTCCCATCTGACGACCCTGGCGGAGCTCGGCATGGTCGATACCGCGCTGGTGGCCGAGCAGGACGACTCCGATGTCCCGGGCGCCGCCTCGGCCGGCTGGATGACCGCCCGGGTGAAGGGCCAGCTCGAGCCGAAGGTGGTCCGCACCACCGGTCGTCATATCGACTACATCTGGGTGCCGCGGGGCACCCGGGTCGCCAGCTGGGCGGTGCTGTCCGGTCCCGGCGTGGAGTACCGCCGGCTCCGGGGGGTGAAGGTGCCGGTGTGGACCGGCGTCCTGGGATCGGACCACTCACCGGTCATAGCCCGGTTCTCCCTGGCATGATCTGATCCATCTGGCACCACTGGGACCGAACGGAGTACCCATGCCCTTTGCAGATGCTCGGGCCGCGCTCGCTGCGCTGGCCGACGGATCGGCGTCACCGGAGGCGCTGCGGGAGATCGTGACCGCGT
Source organism: Propionicimonas sp. (assembly GCA_049840415.1). GTDB lineage: Bacteria > Actinomycetota > Actinomycetes > Propionibacteriales > Propionibacteriaceae > Propionicimonas. Next base: position 300,427 of record JASGLB010000008.1, read on the forward strand.
TTCCACAGCTGCGGCCGGTGGTGGCCGCCTATCCGGGCACGGACGACCCACTGCTGGCCTGGCTGGGCGGGTTGGGCGATCCGGCGGTGGACGCGCAACTGGCGAAGCGGGCGGCGGGCACGCCGGACGCCGCGCCGGAGGCGACAGTGGTCGCGGCACCCACCCGGCCGGTCACGCCGCCCGAACCGCACCCCGGCGAGCCGGTGCGTCCGGCCCCCGCGGATCAGCCTCTGGTGACCGGCATACCGGCCGCTCTGGGCCCGAGCCCGACCGTGGTGGCCCCGACCGTCGCGATGGCCGCGCCGAGCGTTGCGCCGCAGCCGGCGCCGAGCACGGCACCGCAGCCGGCGCCCGGGCCGGTGCTTCCGCCTACCGCGCCGCCGACCTCGCCGTCCCAGCCGACCCCGCCGTCGTCCGGTCGGCGCTGGCCGGTCGTGGTCGCGGTGGTGGGCGCGCTGGTGCTGCTCGGCGGGGGTGTCGGCGCGGCCTTCGCCACCGGCCTGCTGGGTGGCTCGGCGTCCGGCGCCCCTTCGGTTCCGCCGCCGGAGCGATCCACCGCGCCGGAGCTGACGCCCTCGACCGAACCGACCCCGGATCCCAGCGGGGTGCCCTCGGCCACGCCGAGCCAGTCCCCGGCCAGCAGCCCGGCGGCGACCAGCGCGCCGCCGTCCACCGCCCCCGCGGGCCTCACCTGCTGGGACGGGAGCGCCGCCGCCGGCGATTGCCCGCAGCCGGCGGATTCCGATGCCGCCTGGCGCTACCTGCAGTACGTGTTCCCGTCCATCGCCACCCACTCCGAGTGCACCCCGATGGACTCCACCGGGAAGGCCGACTACACCGGGTTCACCGTGATGTGGGACTGCGAACTGGGCGATGCGCTGCTCCGCTACCGCTTCTGGGAGAAGGCCTCGGACGCCACCGGGCACTACGGCCGGAAGTTCAATGCCAAGTCGACCCGGGCGGTGTACGACGTGCTGATCGGTGGCGAACCGGTGAAGGGGTGGCTGAAGACCGACAAGGACACCGTCAAGGGGCCGGGCGGGGTGAAACGGGTGGTCGCCACGCTCTGGCTGCCCGATCAGCGGCTCTCGCTTTCGATCGAGGGCAACTCCACCAAGGCGCTGTGGGCGGCCTTCGACCAGGTCCGGATCCGGCCGGTCGATCAGGTGCTCGGCCACCCGGCCAACGAGACGCCGGGGGAGGCGCCGATCACGGCCCTGCCCGGCTGAGCTGACCGGCGGGATCCGCGGCGACCGGTTCGTTATCAATCTGTAACGGAGCAGGATCGCGAGATGTCCACCTCGCCCTGTGGCCGGACGCCAGACTTGCCCACGTGACGGCCGTCATCCGTTGTCGGAGCGGGCGGAGCCGTTGGGATGGGGGATCATGACCGATCGCGACTTTGCGAACCTGGACGCCGCTCGGGCGGCGCTGGCCGATCCGCAGCTCTCGCTGCTGGAACTGACCTCGCTGTGCTTCGCGCAGCCGGGCCTGCGGGCCGAGGCGGCGCTGCATCCCGCCGCGGATCGCAGCCTGCTGAGCTGGCTGGCCGCCCAGGACGATCCGGTGGCGGCGGCCGCGGCGAGCGTCCGCCTGGCCGAGCTCCCGGCGGCCGTGCCCGCGGCGCCGGCAGCGGCGCCGAATCCCGCTCCGGGGCCCGCACCAGCCGTGCCCGCCGCCGTCCCTTCGTCACCGGCCTGGTCGGCCCAGCCGGCGCCAACGAAGCCGGCCGCAGCCGCCCCGTCACCGGCCTGGTCCACGCGGCAGCCGCCGCCGAAGCCGGCCGCCGCCAGCCCGTCACCGGCCTGGTCGGTCCAGCCCGCGCCGGCAGCTGCGAAGCCGGGCGGGGCGAAGCTGCCCGCCTGGGCGCTGATCGGTGGCGGCGCGCTGCTCGCGGTCGGCGCCGCGGTCGCCGCCTGGACCCTGGTGATCCCGCTGTTCTGGGGCGGGTCGGGCAGCCCGGCCAGCTACGCCCCCGAGTTCCGCGAGCTGCCGGGGCTGTCGGTGGTCAGCGCCGTCGAGGCCCTGCCCGCCGGCCAGGAATGGTCGACCGGCTTCTACCCGGTGGGCTCGGAGCTGATGGTCGGCTGGAACTCCACCTCGGCGGTCTACGAGTACCAGTCCCAGCTCGAGGAGTACGAGAACGCGACCCGGGCGCGGCAGGAGTGGGACGCGGCCTACGCGCAGGGCCACCTGGACGGCAAGCGCTGCCTCACCCGGACCGATGTCGACCTCACCTGGTACTCCTCGATCGCGTCCTACTGCGACAGCAATATCTCCGACAACCTGAGCAACAGTTCCGCGGGCGGTTGGGCCGGTTACGGCGACGCGGTGGCGGGGCTGCCGGCGGATCCCGCCCGATCCTCGGAGGCCCCGCAGGTGCCGGCCAAGCCGGTGCCGCCGGGAATCGGCGAGAACCTGGTGGCCGTCAACCTCTCCTCGGCGAGCCTGGCGTGGAGCTGGAACCCGGCCGATCTCTGGCCGGGTGTGAGCCCGTCGGTCCGCAGCTTCCTGGTCGGCGACGACGCCATCGCCGTGCTGCTGAGCGATCCCACCCGGGTCGACGATTCCGACCCGACCCTGATGCTGGCGACGATCGACGCCAAGTCGGGCGCGGTGAAGTCGAGCCTGGAGACCCGCCAGCGCGACACCACCGCCATCGAGTGGCTGGTGGGCGACGCCGTAGTGGTGGTGGACGACCGGCAGCAGCTCCGGGCGCTGGACGTCTCCGACCTGACCCGGGAGAAGTGGAAGTCCAGCGCGGTGCCGCTGGAGCCGAACGGCTGGAGCTACCCGGACGTGCTTCCGGGCGGCTACCTGCCCACCGACAACGGCTATCTGCGGGCCTCCGACGGCGAGCGGGCGCCGTTCGCGATCGACGCCGGCCGGCGCGGCGTCCTGCTCCAGGTGATCCCCGGCAGCGACGGTCAGTTGGTCCGGCTGGAGGGCGACGCCGAACGCGAGACGCTGCGGCTGGCGGGGTTCGACACCGGCAACAACGCCGAGACCTGGGTGCTCGACCGGCTCTCGATCCAGGCGCAGTTCCGGGCCGCCGGAAAGCTGTTGCTGGTGGTCGACCAGGGCAGCCTGGAGGCCTACCAGGCCAAGGGCGATCAGCTGGAGACCAGTTGGCGCTACCGGTGCACGGCGAACTGCTACCTGGCCTTCGCCGACCACGAGCGCGTCTTCGTGATGGACGACGACGAGCTGCTCGTGCTGGCGGCGCAGGACAAGGGCAAACCGCTCGGATCGGTCCGGATCGGCGACAGCTCCCAGCTGCTGGTCGCGAAGTCGACGATGTACGTCGTCGACCAGCACGAGCGGGGTGCCGAGCTCACCGCTTACGACCTGTCGAAGAGCGGCTTCCCCGCGCTGTGGCGGTCGCCGGGGTTCAGCGGCTGGGTGCGGTCCACCGACAAGTACCTGGTGATCGAGGACGGCCTGCGCAACCAGCTCGGCATCCTGGGCGGCGATCGGGAGGACTGGACGGCCGTCGAACCCGCCGACGGTCCCTGACCGGGCCGCCGGCGGTCAGTGCCGCGGTGGCTGGATGGACCGCTGCTGGTTCCGCTTGCGCGCCCCGGCCCGATACAGCGCGGTGCCCACCGCGCCGAAGCCCAGATAGAACCCCACCGCGGCCAGGATGCCGGCCGGCGCTCCCGGCACCAGCACCATCATCAGCAGCAGCAGGCTGGCCGGCAGGTAGCCGAACACCATCAGCCCGATTCCCCAGCCGCGCTGCGCCCGGCCCGGGTGACGCGGCTGCGCCAGCCGCCAGGCCGGCTGGCCGAGGGCTGGAAGCCGGTACGGCGCGGGAACGGGCAGATACGGCCGAGCCACCGGTGGGCCGGGCTGATAGCTGGGGTAGGCGGTGATCGGCAGCCAGGTCGGGGTCGCGCCCGGCGGCACCGCCTGCAGGGCCACCTGGGCGGGCTGGTTGAGCGGCTCGATGGTCCGGTCCGGCGAGAGCTGGAAGACGGCCATCCCCACCTGGCTGGCCCATTCCACCGCGTCGTCGGTGTAGCCAGCCCGGGAGAAGTGGTAGAGGTCGAGCTGGGGGTCGGCGACCGACTCGTAGAACTGCCGCAGTTCGACCAGACTCGCCGGCACCACCCGCCAGCGCACCTGCGCGACCGCGGTCTGCGAGCGGACGTCCAGGCCGTCCGCCGGGGAGAGGGTGGGCCGGGCGTCGCTGTGCCCCATCAGCCGCATCCAGCCGGCGACGCACAGTTCCGCGTCCTGCCAGGTCGAGATCAGCTCGTCAGCCACGTGTTCACCCTAGCGGTGACCGTTCCACCGCCGGACCACCGGCCCGGCCACCGGGCTGCCGCCGGGCCGGCCGGAGGGGTGTCTGGACCGCCTGGTCCGGCGTGGGTAGGGTGAACGGCGATCGGAGCAGATCGCCCGGCGTCGAGCGCCCTGGTCTGGATAGGTCCGAAGCCAGTCGCGCTGCCCGCGCGTCCGGTCGAGACGATGCTCAGCAGGAACCGTCCGTTGCGGATCGGGGTCGGCAGCCGCCGTCCCAGGCGATCCGCCCGTCCCCCCGGGAGAACCCGTGGCCGAACCCACCACCCCGCTGATCGTCGATGTCGACACCGGCATCGACGACTCGCTGGCCCTGCTGTACCTGATGGCCAGCCCGGAGGCGGAGATCCTGGGCATCACCTGCACCGCGGGCAATGTCAACGCCCGCCAGGTGGCGGCCAACAACCTGGCCTGGCTGGAGCTGTGCCGCTACCCCGAGGTGGAGGTCGCGCTGGGCGCCGAGGTGCCGATCATCCAGCCGCTGATGACCACCGAGGAGACCCATGGCCCGCAGGGTCTGGGCTACGCCGAACTGCCGGCGCCGACCCGTCAGTTGTCGCCGCGCCACGCCACCGAGGTCTGGATCGACCATGCCCGGCAGCGCCCGGGGGAGATCACCGGGCTGATCACCGGTCCGCTGACCAACCTGGCGCTGGCGGTGAAGCTGGAGCCCGAACTGCCGCTGCTGCTGAACCGGATCGTGGTGATGGGCGGCGCCTTCAACCACCCCGGCAACACCCGTCCGACCACGGAGTGGAACATCGCGGTCGATCCGGACTCGGCCAAGATCGTCTTCGACGCCTTCTCGGCGGTGCCGGCCGACCGGCGTCCGATCGTCTGTGCGCTGGACGTCACCGAGCGGATCGAGATGCAGCCCAGCCACATCGCGGCGCTCGCCGAGGCGGCCGGCAGCACCCCGCCCGAGGTGGTTTCGCCGGACGACGAACCGGGCACCCGCTCGACCGCGTCCAACCCGGTGATCCGCCACTTCAGCGACGCCGTCCGGTTCTACATGGAGTTCCACCGGCTTTACGACCAGGGCGGCTTCGTCGCCCACATGCACGACCCGTTCGCCGCCGCGGTCGCGCTCGATCCGAGTCTGGCCAGCGTCCGTCCGGCGACGGTGGACGTGGAACTGGCCGGCACCCTGACCCGTGGCCAGACCGTCGCCGACTGGCGGGGGATGTGGGGCCGCCGGCCGAACGCCGACATCGTGGTGGACACCGACCCGGAGGAGTTCTTCCGCCGCACCATCGAGCGGGTCGGGGCCCTCGCCCGCCGTCTCGCCTGACCTCACCGACCCAAGGAGGACGCAGTGACCAGCAACCCCACCGCGGACAGCGCGCGGCTGCGCAACCTGATTCTGATCATCGCCGGCGCGGCGATCGTGCTGGCGACCTACCTGTACCTGGTGATCGGCCAGCAGGCCGAGCTCAAGGACAGCAGCACCGGCCCGGCCGGCCTGATCGCCATGGCCGGCTACCTGATCGGCGCGATCCTGATCGCGATGGGCTCGATCCACCGGCTCTCCACCAACACCGTCGCGATGATCCCGGTGGCGATCGCGCTGAACATCGCGGTCGGCCAGTTGACCGCCTCGGTCGGCCTGCCGGTGTACCTGGACTCGATCGGCACCGTGCTGGTCTCCGCCCTGGCCGGCCCCGCCGCCGGCGTGGTGACCGGCATTCTCAGCAACGTCATCTGGGGCTTCCTGGGCAACCCGGTCGCGCTGCCGTTCGCGGTGGTGCAGGTGGTGATCGGCGTGATGGCCGGCTACGCGGCCCGGCTCGGCATGTTCCGGACGATCTGGGCGGCGCCGATCGCGGGGGCGGCGACCGGGCTGGTGGCGGCGGTGACCTCGTCCCCGATCTCGGCCTTCATCTACGGCGGCGCCACCGGCGGTGGCACCGGGGCGCTGGTCGGCATCTTCCAGGCGATGGGGCAGTCGCTGCTGGCCGCCACCACGCTGCAGGGGCTGGTCTCGGACCCGCTGGACAAGCTGATCACGTTCACCGTGGTGACGCTGCTGCTGCTCGCCCTGCCGGCCCGCTTCATCCAGCGGTTCCCGTTTGCCCGCGAGCACCGGGTGTTCAGCCGGCAGCCGGCCGAGGTCGTCCTGGTCGGCACCCCCGGCTCCCAGGAACATCCCGAGGCCGGCCGGGTGCTGGTGTTCGGCATCGTCGGGCTGTTCCTCTTCCCGTTCGCGGTGGCCGCCTGGGTGACCGGTTCCCGGGTGAAGTGGGAGATGTCCGAGCATCCCGGCCACTACCGCGACTCCACCGGCCTGCAGGTCGGGTTCGTGCTGGGCATGGTCGCGACCGTGCTGTGGACGATCGCGATCATCGCCGGCCTGATCGCCTTCGCGTCCGTCGTCCTGGCGGCCTGAGTCGGTGTCGTCCTCGCTCTACGTCGACCGGGGGTCACCGGTCCACCGGCTGAACCCGGTCACCAAGCTGGTCGCCCTGCTCTGCCTGATCGTGGTGGTGTTCGCCATCCCCACCTGGTGGGCGTCGGCGATCGTGCTGGCGGCGGTGATCGTCCCGGTGGCGGCGATCTCGCGCTGCGGTGGCCGGCTGGCGAAGCTCGGCGGCGCCATCCTGCTGCCGATCATGGTGGTGCTGGTGATCGTGCAGGGGCTGACCTTCCCCGGCGGCCGGACCGCGGTCTGGCAGTGGGGCCCGCTGACCGTCACCGTCGAGGGCCTGATGTTCGCCGTCACCATCGGAGCCCGGTTGATCTGCCTGGTGCTGGCCGCCGTGCTGCTGGTGCTGACCACCCACCCCGGCGACCTGATGTCGGCGCTCACCGAGCGCGGGATGTCGCCCAAGTTCAGCTACATCATCAGCTCGACGCTGCAGTTGATCCCGTCCTTCCAGGATCGGGCCAACGCCATCCTGCTGGCGCAGCAGGCCCGGGGCCTGGTGATCCCGCGGAACCCGCTGCGCCGGCTGGGCGCGCTGCTGCCGCTGCTCGGCCCGCTGGTGCTGGGCATGTTCACCGACGTGGACGAGCGGTCGACGGCGATGGAGGCCAGGGGGTTCGGCTCCACCGCCCGGCGCACCTCGCTCATCCCGGTGCCGGACAGTCCGCGACAGCGGGTGGCGCGCTGGGCGATGCCGGTGATCGCGCTGGCCGCGGTCGCGGTGCCGATCCTGGGAGGAGCGCTGTGATCCGGTTGGCCGACCTGAGCTACACCTACCCGGACGCCGCCCGTCCGGTGCTGGAGCACCTCACGCTGCAACTCGAGGCCGGCACCATCACCGGGGTGGTGGGAGCGTCCGGGGCGGGCAAGACCACGCTGGCCAAGATCATCGCCGGGTTCCTTCCCCAGGTGGACGGCGGCGAGTTGACCGGCACGATCGAGGTCGGCGGTCGGGACGTGGCAGCGCTCAGCCTCGCCGAAGCCGTCTCCCAGGTGGGGCTGGTGATCCAGAACCCGTTCAACCAGATCTCCGGCGCCCGCTACACCGTCCGGGAGGAGATCGCCTTCGGGATGGAGAACCTGGGTACCCCGCGGCCGGAGATGGCCCAGCGGGTGGCGGAGGTGGCCGGGTTGCTGCGGATCGCCGACCTGCTCGACCGGTCGCCCTACGCCCTCTCCGGCGGTCAGATGCAGCTGGTGGCGATCGCGTCGATGCTGGTGCTGCGCACCCCCGTGCTAGTGATGGACGAGCCCACCTCGCAACTCGACCCGGCCGGCACCCGGCTGGTGTTCGACGTGCTCAACCAACTGCAGGAGGCCGGGGTGACCGTGGTGATCTTCGAGCACAAGCTCGAACTGCTGCACTCCCACGCCGACCGGCTGGTGGTGATCCACGCCGGCGGGATCGCCGCCGACGGCCCGGCCACCGAGGTGCTGGCCGATCCCCGCACCGTCGAGTGGGGGATCGGGGCGACCCGGTTCACCCAGGCCGGAAGGCTGGCCCGGGAACGCGGCCTGCTGAGCCCCGAGGTTCCACTGCCGGTCTCCTTCGACCAGGCCGCCGCGGTGTTCGGAGCCGGACGATGAGCGCCCGCCGGCTCGATCAGAGTGTGGGTTCTGGTGCGTCCTCGCACCAAAATCCACACCGTGTGCTGGTGGCGGCGCGATGACTGCCTCGGTCCGGTTCGAGGAGGTGCATTTCACCTACCCCAGCGGGGTGGCGGCGCTGCGTGGGGTGTCCTTCGGGGTCGAACCGGGGGAGCGGGTGGCGATCGTCGGCCAGAACGGCGCCGGCAAGACCACCCTGGTGCGGCACCTGAACGGCATCTTCCAGCCCAGTTCGGGACGGGTCCTGGTCGGGGACCAGCCGACCGCCGGTCGCAGCATCGCCGAGCTGGCCCGGCAGGTGGGCTACGTCTTCCAGAACCCCGACGAGCAGATCTTCGCTTCGACGGTGCGCGCCGACATCGAGTTCGGCCCGCGCAACCTGGGGCTGCCGGCGGCCGAGATCACCGCCCGGGCGACCGCCGCGCTGGAGACGGTCGGGCTGGCCGACCAGGCCGGTCAGCACCCGCTGCACCTCTCGCTGAGCGAGCGCAAGCGGGTGGCGCTGGCCGGGGTACTGGCGATGGGAACCGGGATCGTGGTGCTGGACGAGCCCACCACCGGCCAGGACGCCCGCGGCGTGGCGATGATCGCCGGGGTGGTGGAATCGCTGGCCGCCCAGGGCCGGACGCTGCTCGCGATCTCCCACGACATGGACTTCTGCGCCGAGCACTTCGACCGGGTGGTGGTGATGGCGCAGGGCCGGGTGCTGGCCGACGGCGATCCGCGGACGGTGTTCGGTGAGTCGGACGCGCTGCGCCAGGCCGCGGTGGAGCCACCTCAATTGTTCCGGCTGGCCGACCGCCTGGGCTGGCGGCGGCGTCCGCTGCGGGCCGAGGAGTTCGTCGACGCCTTCGAGGCGGAACGGCGGGAGTGAGCGGCCGGGTGGCCGTCAGTCGGTGACCTGCAACTCCACCGTCGCCAGGTCGGGCAGTTCGGCCCGGGGGACCGCGAACAGCGCCAGCGATGGCATCGGCCGGACGCACTGCCGGTTGTGAACCGTCCCGAACCGAACCCGCAGCGTGGCGCCCTCCAGCACCAGCCCCGGGTCGCTGTGGCCGCAGCCGTCGTAGCCGACCGACACCACGATCTCGCTGGCCAGATCGATCGCGGCGAGTTCCTTGCCGAGCCGGACGGCGTCCAGATCCACCATGATCTGCTGCAGCTCGGCGAGGTCGTCCGCCCAGATCCGGGTGGGCGGGTAGTTGTCCAGCCGGATCGGGTAGTAGTCGTGGACCGTGCCGAGGTGCCTTCCCAGCGGGGTGGTGCAGCCGGTCAGCGACAGCACCAGGAGCAACGGCAGGACGAGCTTTCGCATGGTGTCACGGTAGACAGGTCAGGGGTCGTCCGGCCGGCCGGTCCGGGTACCCTGGAGGCAGGGATGTAGTCGCCAGACCCCGTCAGGAGTTGTTGCACGATGACCACCCACCCCGCCCGGCCGTCCCAGCACGAACTTCAGGGCAGGGCAGTCGAGGCCGCGGGCCACGCCGATGGCACCTCCCGGCCCATCACCGATCCCAGTCTGCGGCCGGCCGCCGCGGTGGTGGCCGCGCTCGGTGGCGACGAGCTCTCCGGCCTGACCGCCGGTGAGGCCGCCGCGCGGCTGGCCAGCGCGGGGCCCAACGAGCTTCGCTCCGCCCCGCCGGTGCCGTTGTGGCGCCGGATCGCCGCCCAGTTCGCCGACCCGCTGGTGTACCTGCTGCTGGTGGCGGTGGCGATCTCGGTGGTGGCCTGGGTGGTCGAGGGGGCGCACGGCGTCCCGGTCGACGCCATCGTGATCGTCGTGGTGCTGCTGGCCAACGCCGCGATCGGACTGGCCCAGGAGGCCAGGGCGGCGGACGCCGTGGCCGCCCTGCGCAAGCTCACCGCGTCCACCTCGACGGTGGTCCGCGACGGCCGGCTCGCCCAGGTGCCCACCACCGACCTGGTGGTCGGCGACCTGCTGGCGCTGGCCGAGGGCGACACGGTCGGCGCCGACGCCCGGCTGCTCGAGGCCAGCGCGCTCACCATCAGCGAGTCCTCGCTGACCGGGGAGAGCGAGCCGGTCGGCAAGGACCCCACCACGCTGGCCGAGCCGGCGGCGCTGGCCGACCGGCTCAATATGGTCTACAAGGGCACCGCGGTCGTCCAGGGTGTCGGACGGGCGGTGGTCACCGCCACCGGTATGGACACCGAGGTCGGCGAGATCGCCGAGCTGTTGGAGGCCACCGAAGAGGAGCCCAGCCCGTTGCAGCGCGAGATCGCGACGGTGTCGAAGGTGCTCGGCATCACCGTGGTCGGGATCGCCGTCGTGGTGATGGCGGTGACCGCCTGGGTGAACCAGGTGTCCACCCTCTCCGACCTGGTGACCGTGCTCCTGCTCGGGGTCTCACTGGCGGTGGCAGCGGTACCCGAGGGGCTGCCCGCGATCCTGTCGGTGGTGCTGGCGATCGGGGTGCAGGCGATGGCCCGCCGGGGCGCGGTGGTGAAGAAGCTGCACTCGGTGGAGACCCTCGGTTCGGCCAGCGTTATCGCGTCCGACAAGACCGGGACGCTGACCCGCAACGAGATGACCCTGCAGCGGGTGGTGACCGCGTCCGGCGAGGCCGAGGTGACCGGCACCGGCTACCGGTCCGAGGGCGGCGTCGCCTTGTCGGACGGCGAGCTGTCGGCCGCGCAGAACCGGGAACTCCAGCTGCTGCTGGCCGCCGGCGCCTTCGCCAACAACGCCCAGGTGCTGGAATCCGAGACCGAGGTGGACGTCCAGGGCGATCCGACCGAGGCGGCGTTGATCGTCGCGGCCCGCAAGGTCGGCGGTATCGAGGAGCGGCTGGCCGGGGTGGACCGGCTGGGCGAGGTGCCGTTCACCTCCGAACGCAAGCGGATGTCGGCGCTGTTCGACGACGAACTCGAGCTGGGCCACGGCCTGGCCACCAAGGGCGCGGTGGACGTCCTGCTGCCGCTCTGCACCGCCCGCCAGGTGGGCGACGAGGTGGAGGCGCTCGACCAGGCCGCGCGACAACAGATCCTCGACCGGCTGGCCGAGCTCTCCGGCGACGCCTACCGCACCCTCGGCTTCGCCTATCGCCGGCTGCCGGACGACGCCGAGCCCAGCGAGGAACTCGAGCACGAGCTCATCTTCCTGGGCATGGTCGGCATCATCGACCCGCCCCGTGACGAGGCCAGGGACGCGGTCGCCGACGCCCAGCGGGCCGGGATCCGGATCATGATGATCACCGGCGACCACCCGCTCACCGCCGCCCGGATCGCCACCGACCTGGGCATTGTCCCGGCCGGAACCCGGGCCGTCACCGGACCCGAACTGGACGCGCTGACGCCCGAGCAGGCCACCGAGGTGATCCGCGAGACCTCCGTTTACGCCCGAGTGGCGCCGCGGAACAAGCTGGCGATCGTGGACGCGCTGCAGGCCGATGGCCAGATCGTGGCGATGACCGGGGATGGGGTGAACGACGCTCCGGCGCTGCGCTCGGCCGACATTGGGGTGGCGATGGGGATCACCGGCACCGAGGTCACCAAGGAAGCCGCCCGGATGGTGCTCAGCGACGACAACTTCGCCACCATCGTCGCCGCGGTGCGGCAGGGCCGGATCATCTTCGACAACATCAAGAAGTTCCTGCGGTACCTGCTGTCCTCCAACATGGGCGAGGTCTTCACCGTCTTCTTCGGTGTCGTGCTGGCGTCCTTCCTCGGGCTGACCGGAGCCGCCGAGGGCGGCGTGGTGGTACCACTGCTGGCCACCCAGATCCTGTGGATCAACCTGGTCACCGACTCCGGCCCGGCGCTGGCGATGGGGGTCGATCCGGAGGTGGACGACGTGATGGCCCGACGGCCGCGGCGTCCGTCCGAGCGGATCATCGACCGGCAGATGTGGGGTGGGGTGTTCAGCATCGGCCTGGTGATGGCCGCGGCGACGCTGCTGACCATCGACCTCTTCCTACCCGGTGGGCTGATCGCCGGCACCGACTCGCTGGAGGTGGCCCGGACAGCGGGGTTCACCACCCTGGTGCTGGCCCAGTTGTTCAACGCGCTGAACTCCCGCTCGGAGACCACCACCGCCTTCACCGGGCTGTTCTCCAACCACTGGCTGTGGGCCGCGATCGGCCTGGCGGTGGCGCTGCAGGTCGCGGTGGTGCACCTGCCGTTCCTGCAGACCGCCTTCGGTACCGTCGGGCTGAGCCTGACGCACTGGCTGGTGTGCGTCGCGCTGGCGTCGTCGGTGCTGTGGTTCGACGAGCTCCGCAAGCTGGTGCTGCGGCGCTCGGCCGCCGCCTGAGCCGGGAGCTACTTCGCGGAGTGGCGGCTTCCGAACCGTCCGATCAGCCGGCGGTGGGCATTGGCGAGGTGGTTGCGCACCACCTCGTGGCACTCGGCCTCGGGGGCATGCTGCAGCCGCTCCAGCAGCGCGGTGTGATCGGTGGCGGCGTCGAACAGGTCCAGACCCCGCCTGCCGGACTGGTCTAGCACCACCTCGAAGGTCTTCTCGTAGCTGCGCCAGACGTCCAGCAGCCGGCGGTGCCCGGCGAGTTCGTAGATCGCGGAGTGGAAGCCGATGTCGATCCGACTGAAGGCCTGGTGATCGCCGGCCTCGGCGGCCTCGTGCATCTGCGCGACGGCGGTCTCCAGCCGGCTCCAGTCCAGCGTGTCACGTCGGCTGATGATGAGCGAGACGGCGAACAGTTCGATCGTCTCCCGCAGCGAGTAGAGCTCGTCGATGTCCTCGTCCGTCATCCCGACCACGAAGGCCCCCCGCCGGCCGGTGGTGAGCAGGCCCTCCGACTCGAGCCGGACGAACGCCTCCCGGATCGGTCCGCGGCTCACGCCGAACTGTTCGGCCAACGGGATCTCGACCAGGCGGGTGCCGGCGGTGAGCTCGCCGCTGATGATCAGGCGCCGTAGCGCATCGGCAACCTGGTCGCCGAGCGCGACCTGTTGGATCACTCCGATGGGGCTGGTCATGCGGGCTCCTGGGGAAAGTTGTTGACAGTAGACTAACTATCGATGGCTGGTGGCGGTACCGCCCCGCCCGAACCTCACTGGTGGCAGTTTCGGCCGTCCTCGTCACGCATTGTGGCGCGACCTCGGCGTCGCCGCCGGTCGTAGTGGCAAGCAGTCCCCTCGGATGGGCCATCGATTGTCATAGGTTAAGGCAACAGTCGACGATAAACTGTTGACAATCTGCTCCAGATCGGTAGAGTCCTGATCCAACAAGACCCGACAAGGAAGTGACCAGAGCGACGGCGCTCAACGCGATCCAAGGCGAGGAGCGCAGTGGATCGATCGCGCTGGTCGGCGCAAGAAGGTCTCCCGATGGTGCATCCCGCGCCGGTAGGACGGCCGTTCCACTCCAGGTGTGGCGGTCGAGAACAACGGAACCGCCTGAAAGGGGCAGTCCATGGCAATCAAGTCCAGGAAGCGGCGCTTCGCTTCGATCGTGGCGGCCGGATTGGCCGCCGCGCTGACGCTCTCGGCGTGTGGCGGCGGCACCGGCCCGACCACTGGGCCGACCGACGGAACCAGTACCGGTGTCTCGGTCGAGCCCCTGGAACTTCACCTGCTGAGCCATCGCTACGCGGCGCTGGAGTTCTACGCCAAGGCGTTGGCCGATGAGGCACCCGAAGGGGTCACGGTGGACGCCGAGCTGATGACCTATGCCGACTGGCAGCAGAAGATGCGGATCAACCTCTCTTCCGGGTCGTCGGCCTACGACCTCACCTACATCTTCCCGCCGGATCTGGCGGAGTTCGCCTCCAACGGCTGGCTGCTCCCGCTGGACGAGTACATCGAGAAGTACCGCGACGAGTACAACTTCGACGACATCCCCAAGCAGCTGTGGGACGCCTACACCTACAACGGTCACATCTACGGCATCCCCTCCCACCAGTGGGCGATGATCATGTTCTCCCGCAATGACCTGCTGCAGGCGAAGGGGATCGCGGTCCCGCAGACCATGGACGAGTTCGTCGATGCCGCGAAGCAGACCACCGACGGCACGCGCTTCGGCACCGCGCTGACGCTGAAGGCGGCCGACCACCTGGCGCTGACCTTCCAGTCCATTCTCACCGCCTGCGGCGGCTGGTGGTTCGACGACGACATGAAGCCGACCTTCAACAGCCCCGAGGCGATCTGCGCCATCGACTACATCAAGTCGCTCATCCCCTACGCGCCCGACGGTGTGACCACCTACGGTTCGGACGAGGCGATGATCGCGATGGCTCAGGACAAGGCGGTGCTGTCGCTGCAGCAGACCACCCGGTCGGCCCAGATGAACGATCCCTCCCAGTCGGTGGTGGTCGGCAAGGTCAACTTCGAGGCGCCGCCGTCGGTGACCGCCGGCGGGCCGCGGGCCAGCCTGTTCAGTACCGCCGGCTACTCCATCTCGAAGTTCTCCAAGGCCGATCCGGAGCGGGCCTTCCTGACCATCGCCAACGCCACCGACGAGGAGACCATGGTCCGTGGCGCCGAGGCCGGGATGCCGGTCCGCCAGGCCGTGCTGACCGACGAGTTGCTGGCCTCCCGGCCGGACTACGCCGCGGCGGCCGCGGCCATCGCGTCCGGTGCCCGGATGCGTCCGGCCATCCCGGAGTTCAACCAGGTGATGGAGATCTCGATGCGCGAGCTGGCCAAGGTCCTGGCCGGTCAGGCGGAAGCCCAACCGGCGATGGACCAGGCCGCGGCCGAGGTCGAGCAGTTGCTGGCAGCCGCGGGCTACTACGGCTGATGACCGACAACTCACGGAGTGTTCCCGCTCGGGTCAAGCCCGGGCGGGAACACCCTGCCGCTCCCGCCGGGGCGGCCGCGCACCGGACCGGCTGGAGCCGGGCGCGTTACCTCTGGTTCGCCGCACCCAGCTTCGTGATCATGAGCGTGGTGATGCTGTTCCCGCTCGGCTACGCCCTGTTCAACAGCTTCTTCTCCTACACCCTGGGCGGGCCCAGGACCTTCGTCGGGCTGGGCAACTACCTCACCACGATCGCGTCCGGCGCCTTCTGGCATTCGGTGACGGTCAGCGTGCTGTTCACCCTCGTCTCGGTGGCGCTGCAGTTCGCCCTGGGGATGTACCTGGCGTTGCTGCTGGACAAGGTGCTGCGGGGCCGGCGGGTGCTCTCCACCCTGCTGTACCTGCCATACGTGATCACCGCGTCGGCGGCGGGCGTGATCTTCCGGTGGATGCTGATGCCGGAGTGGGGCATCCTGAACCAGCTGATCGAAGGGCTGGGGCTGACCGCGCCCAACTGGTTCGACGACGGCTTCTGGGCGCTGGTCGCGGTGATCGGCGCCGAGGTCTGGCAGAACACCCCGTTCGTGGTGATCATCCTGTTCGCCGGCCTGCAGTCGGTCTCGGACGAGCAGGTCGAGGCCGCGCTGATCGACGGGGCGAGCCCCTGGGGGGTCTTCCGCAACGTCAAGCTCCCGCATCTTCGGCATCTGATCCTGCTGGTGCTGATGATGCGCACGATGGACACCTGGCGGCTGTTCGACCGGATCTACGTGATGACCGGCGGCGGCCCGGGCGATGCCACCGAGACCATGGTGCTGTTCAACTTCCGCACCTCGTTCCGGCTGCTTCAGGTGGGCCAGGGCCTGGCGGTCGGCTTCCTGACCCTGGTGATTCTGCTCATCCCGATCGGGATGTACCTGCGGGCGATGCGCTCGGCGGAGGTGGACTGAGATGACGACGACACAACGTGAGCGGACCGCGACCCGGCGGCGCAGCCCCGAGGTCCGGCGGACCGCGGCGATCAAGACCACCTACCGGGTGGGCGTCCTGGCCATCTTCGCGGCGGTCGCGGTCTTCCCGGTGATCTTCGCCCTGCTGGTCTCGCTGAAGCGTCCGGTGGACGCCTTCACGCCCAGCTTCACCTGGATCTTCGAGCCCACCTTCGAGTACTACAAGACGCTCTGGATCGATCGCGGGTTCTCCGAGTACCTGATCAACACGCTGATCATCGCGCTGACCTCCGTGGTGGTGTCGGTGCCCACCGCCACCCTGGCCGCCTACGGCCTGGTGCGGCACGAGAGCCGGTTCGCCAACGGCGTCCTCAACTCCCTGCTGGCGCTGCGGATGTTCCCCCAGATGCTACTGGCGATCCCGTACTTCATGATCGCCACCGCCACCGGGCTGTTCGACACCCACCTGATCCTGATCCTCATCGTGGTGGCCTCCAACCAGCCCTTCGCCATCTGGCTGATGCGGGGCTTCATCCTCGGCATCCCCAAGGAACTGGACGAGGCCGCCGCGATCGACGGCTGCTCGATGATCGGGACGGTGCGCCGGGTGATCCTGCCGCTGAGCATGCCCGGGATCGCCACCACCTCCATCTTCACCTTCCTGCTGGCCTACAACGAGTACCTGTTCGCCCTGGTCCTGACCGGCCGGGCGGCCAAGACCCTGCCGGTGGCGATCGGCGAGTACGGCGCCGAGGATCTGACCTACTGGGCGCTGTCGGCGGCCGGCGTGGTCAGCGTCATCCTGCCGGTGATCCTGGTGATGGTGTTCCTGCAGCGCTGGCTGGTCCGCGGCCTCACCGCCGGGGCGGTGAAGGGCTGACGTGACCGACCACTACCGCGCCGGTGCCGGCGCACCCCAACCTCCGATGGAAGATCAAGAAAGGACCACCATGTCGAGCCACGATGAGGCAACCCGCAGCGGAGTCGTGCAGGCCCAGCGGCTTAGCTGTGAGTTCGCGTCCGACCCGCTCGGGATCGACACCCCGGCGCCGCGACTGGGCTGGCACGTGGTGGGGCCGGGCCGGGGCACCACCCAGGGCGCCTACCAGGTGGTCATTCGGACGGCGGCCGGCGACCCGGTGTGGGATTCCGGCCGGGTGGCGTCCAGTCGCCAGACCGGGATCGATCCGACCGGGGCCGTCCTCGCCTCCCGCACCCGGTACGAGTGGCGGGTGCGGCTGTGGGACGGCGACGGCCGGGAGGGCGCGTGGAGCGACTGGGCGGGCTTCGAGACCGCCTTCCTCAGCCCGGACGAGTGGACCGCGACCTGGATCCGGGGCGGGAACCTGGTTCGTCAGGAGTTCGAGCTCCGGCCGGACATCGTCAGCGCCCGGGCCTATGTCTGCGGCCTGGGCTACTACGAACTGCGGATCAACGGCGAGAAGGTGGGCGACCACGTCCTCGACCCGGCCTGGACCGACTACGACAAGCGCGCGATGTACGCCACCTACGACGTGACCGCGGTGCTGAACGGCGGCCGCAACGCGGTCGGAGTGATGCTCGGCAACGGCCGGTACAGCCCGTACGAGGAGGTGCGGGCGAAGAACTGGCACCCGCTGAAGAAGTACGGTCCGAGCCCCGTCCTCATCCTGCAGTTGCACGTCCAGTACGCCGACGGCAGCGAGGCGGTGCTGACCACCGACCCGGGCTGGAAGGTCGCCGACGGCCCGGTGGTCCGCGACGACATCTACGACGGCGAGACCTACGATGCGCGGCTGGAGCAGGACAGCTGGGACCGGCCCGGCTTCGACGATGCGCACTGGGCACCGGCGGTGGCAGTCGAGGAGCAGCTGGGCGAGCTGGTCTCCCAGGGTACGGTCCCGCCGATCCGGGTGATCAAGAGCCGCAACGCCGTCTCGCTCACCCAGCCCGAACCCGGGGTCTTCCTCTACGACTTCGGCCAGAACTTCTCCGGTTGGGCCCGGCTCCGGGTGGACGCGCCGGCCGGCACCACGGTGCGGCTGCACTTCGCGGAGTTGAAGCACGAGCGGACTGGCATGCTCAACCCGCAGACCAACCGGAACGCGATCGCCACCGACACCTACATCTGCCGGGGCGGTGGGCCGGAGGTCCACGAGCCGCGCTTCACCTACCACGGGTTCAGGTACCTGGAGGTGACCGGCTATCCCGGAGTGCCATCGATCGACGACGTGGAGGCGCGGGTGGTGCACACCAGCGTGCCGACCATCGGCAACTTCTCCTGTTCCGACCAGACGGTCAACCAGATCCACTCCAACTACCGCTGGACCCAGCTGAGCAACTTCCACTCGGTGCCCACCGACTGCTGCCAGCGGGACGAGCGGATGGGCTGGGTCGGGGACGCGCAGCTATCGGCTGAGGCGGCGGCCTTCAACTTCGACGTGGCCGCGTTCTACTCCAAGTTCGCCGCGGATATCCGCGAGTCGCAGTTGGACACCGGTTCGGTGGCCGGGGTGTCGCCGCCCTACTGGACGGTGTATCCGGCCGACCCGACCTACGCGACCGCGGCGATCGAGTTCCCCTGGGTGGTGAGCCGGTACTACGCCGACGACCGGATCCTGGCGGAGAGCCTGGACTCGATGACCCGCTGGGTGGACTTCCTGGGCGACCAGGCGGACTCCGACGGCGTGATCTCCTTCGGCCTGTTCGGCGACTGGTGCCCGCCGATGCACGCCAACCCGGTGGACACCCCGTTCGAGATCACCTCCACCTGGTTCCACGCCCACGACGCCCTGCTGGTCTCCCGGATGGCCCGTGAGCTCGGCCGCGACGACATCGCCGCCAAGTACCAGGCGGTCTCCCAGGCGGCGGCGGAGAGCTTCAACCGGCGGTTCCTGAAGGGGGAGCGCTACTCGGCCTCGAAGTTCTCCGAGCAGGAACTCGAGCAGAAGATCAAGTCGTGGCTGGACCAGCTGCCACCGGAGGAACACCCGGCGATCAAGAAGCGCTACGCGACGCTGTACTCGGCCAGCAGCCAGACCTCGAACCTGCTGCCGCTGTGGCTGGGAATCGTCCCGGACGACGCCGTCGACGAGGTGTTCGGCACCCTGGTCAGGGACATCGAGGCGACCCGGAGCTGGCACATCAACACCGGCGTGGTGGGGGTGAAGTTCCTGTTCGACGTGCTGGTCGAGCGGGGACGGCCGGACCTGGCGGTCCGGTTGGTGACGCAGACCACCTTCCCCTCCTGGGGCTACCAGATCCGGGAAGGCGCGACGACGCTGTGGGAGCGCTGGGAGTATCTCGACTCCGACCAGGTGTTCAACTCCCACTCCCACCCCTTCTCCGGGTCGGTCGACGCCTGGTTCTACAAGGCGATCGGCGGGATCGCCCTGGCCGACGGATCGACCGGCTTCGAACAGATCGAGATGGCGCCGGTCGACGTGGACGCGATCAGCTTCGCCACCGCCTCGGTGCGGTCGGTGCGCGGCGAGATCCTCTCCAGTTGGTCACGCGAGGCGGAGCGCTACACGCACACCGTGGTGGTGCCGGGGAACAGTACGGCGACGGTGGCGCTGCCGGTCCGCGGGTTCGTCCAGCCCGTGGTGCGGGAGTCCGGCGAGGTGGTGTGGGACGGCCGGTCGCAAGCCGAACTGCCGGGCGTCCTGGACGTCCGGGCGGACTCCGAACGGGTCCGGGTCCGGGTGGGCTCGGGGGCTTACGAGTTCGTCGTCGAGGAGGGGTCGCGATGAGCGGGCTGCTCAACGACCGGATCGCGCTGGTCACCGGGAGTGGCCGGGGGCTCGGGCGGGCGATCGCGCGGACCTTCGCCGCCGAGGGTGCGACGGTGGCCCTGCACGGCCGCAATCTGGACCGGCTCGAGGCGGTCCGGCAGGAGATCGAGCAGGCGGGCGGCGAATCGTTCATCGTGGCCGGGGACCTGACCGATGACGCCACCTGTCGCCAGGTCGTCGCGACCGTGGTGGAACGTGCCGGCCGGCTCGACCTGCTGGTGAACAACGCCGGGATCTCCCGCGAACTGCCGTTCGCCGAGATGCCGCTGGAGGTCTGGGACGAGATCGTCGCGGTCAACCTGCGGTCGGTGGTGGTCTGCACCCAGGAGGTGGTCCGCCACATGATCGAGCGGGGCGGTGGCGGGAACATCGTCACCATCGCCTCGGCATCGGCGATCCGCGGGCTGCCCGGCAGCACCGCCTACTCGGCGGCGAAGGCCGGCGTGGTCGGCTTCTGCCAGGCGCTGGGCGACGAACTGCGTCCGGTGGGCATCCGGGTCAATGCGCTCTGCCCCGGCCCGGTAGACACCGAGCTCTTCCGCCAGTCCGAGCGGCGCGAGTTCATCCTGGCGGCGGGAGGTGACGTCTTCGACCCGGAGACGGTCGCCTCCGGCGCATTGTTCCTCGCCTCGGAGATGTCCGCCGGGATGAGCAGCCAGGTGCTCACCATGCGTGGGTTCAACCGCTGGTAAATCACCACCGACCTAGAGAGAGACGAAGAAATGTCCAGCAGCAGTAGCCGGCGGCTCCGCGGAATAGTCCCGGCGATCATCACCCCCTTCACCGAACGCGGTGAAGTCGACCACGGCATGCTCGAACGCCAGGTCGGCTACCTGAGCGACGCCGGCGCCCACGGCATCTTCGCCTGCGGCGGAACCGGGGAGGGGGCGTATCTCTCGGTCACCGAACGACAGCAGATCCTGCGCACCATCCGCACCGCGCTCGGCCCGGACAGGATCCTGTGCGCGGCCGTGCTGGCACCCAGCACCGCCGGTGTGCTGGAGCAGCTTCCGGCCCTGGCGGACTGCGGCGCCGACTACGTGGTGGCGGCGGCGCCGTACTACTACGCGATGCGGCAGGTCGACCTGCTGGACCACTTCCGCCGGATCGCGGCAGAGGCCTTCGCGCCATTGATCGCCTACAACATTCCGTCGGCCACCCACAATCCGATGACCGCCGAGACCATGGTGGAGCTGTCCGGCGTGCCGAACATCGCCGGCGTCAAGGACTCCTCCGGTGACTTCGTCCTGCTCAGCCGGGCGCTGCTGGCCGATCATGCCGAGGACTTCTCCTGGTTCGTGGGGGAGGACTATCTCTGTGCCCCGGCCCTGCTGTGTGGGGCGGACGGCGTGGTCTCCGGCCTGGCCAATGCCCGGGTGGAGCCCTTCGTGGACCTGTTTCAGGCCGGTGAGCGCGGCGACCCGGCCGGCGTGCTCGCCGCCCAGGCGCGGATCAACCGGCTCTACGAGATCGTCCACGCGGTGGGTCGCGGCAACCCGGCGATCAAGACCGCGGCGGCGCTGGCCGGCCGGAGCGGCTACTCGATGCGCGTGGCGACCCAGACCACCACCGAGGCCGAGCGCGCGGCGGTGGCGGCCATCCTCGACGCCTGGGACCGTCCGTGACCGGGGCCGGTGGACGCGTCCTCACCACGGTCACCAACTACGGGCTGTACTGCGCCGAGGCGAAGACCATGCTGGAAGCCGCCGGTCTGGAGGTGATCGAGAACCCGCACGGTCGTCCGCTCACCTTCGACGAACTGGCCGCCGTGGTGGGAGACGTCGACGCGGTGGTGGCGGGGGTGGACAGCTGGGACGACCGGGTGTTCGAGCTGGCGCCCCGCTTGCGGGTGATCGCCCGGTTCGGCACCGGCGTGGACAACATCGATCTGGCAGCCGCGGGCCGGCGGGCCATCACCGTCACCAATGCGAAGGGCGCCAATGCCAATGCCGTGGCGGAGCTGACCATCGGGCTGATGCTCGGGCTGCTGCGGGAGGTGCCCCGGCTGGATCAGGTGGTGCGGCGGGGGATCTGGGAACGAGCCATGGGCGCCGAACTGCGCGGGCGCACCGTCGGTCTGCTCGGGTTCGGAGACATTCCGCAACGGGTCGCCCGCAAGCTGGCCGGCTTCGACGTCCGGGTTCTGGCCTTCGACAAGTACCCCGATCTGGCGGTCGCCGGCGAACTGGGCGTCAGGTTCGGTTCGCTGGCCGAGGTGCTGGCTGCCTCGGACGTGGTGAGCCTGCACCTGCCGAGCCTGCCCGACACCCAGCGGATCATGAACGACGAACGGTTCTCCCAGATGCGTCCCGGTGCCTGGTTCGTCAACACCGCGCGGGGTGCCCTGGTGGACGAGGCCGCGCTCGGCCGGGCGCTGTCCTCGGGCCGGCTGGCCGGTGCCGCCGTCGATGTCTACGAAGTCGAGCCGGCCAGCTCGGACAACCCGCTGTTCGCGCTGCAGAACATCATCTGCACCCCGCATTCAGCCGGCGAGACGGGCGAGACCTACGCCGAGATCGGGATCACCACCGCCAAGGCGGTGCTCGACGTGCTGCGCGGCCGCGACCCGCAGAACCGGATCGTGTAGCCGCGCAGCGGGGTCGGCGGTCGGAATCAGGCGGCCAGGTGCGCCTGCAGCAGCCAGCGGTCCTTGGTCAGGCCGCGCTCGAGTTCGACCGCGACGTCCTGGCTGGCGGCGTCATCGGCCAGGCCGGTGATGGCGGCCCGGACGGTGACCAGGGCGGCGTCGATCTGCCCGACCACGTCGGTGACGGTGTCCTGCCAGCTGCGGAAGCCGTCCGGCAGTTCCGGCAGGGTGTTCTTCTTCGCCACGGTGGCGATCCGGGAATCGACCGGCAGGCCGAGGGCGATGATCCGCTCGGCGGCGGTATCGGCGTAGTCCTGGGCGTGTTCGACCACCTCGTCCAGCAACTCGTGGACGCCGATGAAGTTGGCGCCGCGGGCGTGCCAGTGGGCCTGCTTGCCGTTCACCACCAGCGCTTCCAGGTCGATCACGATCGGGCTCAGGAAGTGCGCCGCGTTGGCGGCTACCTCGGCCGGCACCGGCGCGGTCGGGGCGAGAGCGGAAATCGTCTGGGTGGCCATGGTCTGTCTCCTTGTTTCGCTTGGCTTACTCCCAGTACAACGCATCGCTCCGCGAAAGCTTCCCGACCAGCCTCCGACAAGGGGTAAGGCGTGATTGCCGCCCGCCGCGGCTGACCGGGGGGTGGGCCAGGCCCGCGCCGGCCGGCCCGACCCCGTAGCCTTGCTCTCGCCGGGCGCGGACGCGTCCGGACGCCCGAAGGAAGGACCGACCCATGACCAGGCCGCTCGCCCGTCTCGCTGCCGTCGCCGCCACCGCGGCGCTCGCGCTGGGCCTGGGAGCCTGTGCGGGTTCACCGGCAGCGACCCCGGAGTCGTCCGCGCCGAGCCAGCCGGCCGGCTCGCCGTCGTCCTCCGCCGTCGACGTCAGCCAGCTCACCGTCACCCCGGGCAAGCTCACCATCGCAACCGGCAATCCCGCCTACTCGCCGTGGGTGGAGGACGACAAGCCGGAATCCAAGCAGGGCTTCGAGGCCGCGGTCGCCTACGCGGTGGCCGGGAAGCTCGGTTTCGCCGACGCGGACGTCACCTGGGTGCGGACCACCTTCGACGAGGCGATCGCGCCCGGGCCGAAGGAATGGGATCTGAACCTGCAGCAGTTCTCGATCACCGACGAGCGGCGCAACGCGGTCGACTTCTCCTCCGCCTACTACACCACCGCCCAGGCGGTGCTGACCTACGAGGGCTCCCCGCTGGCCGACGCCACCACGCTGGCCGACCTGAAGGGCGGCTCGCTCGGCGCCATGGTCGGCACCACCAGCCTGAACGCGCTGAACGAGCAGATCGCTCCGACCAAGCCGGCCGACTTGTTCAACTCCAACGCCGACACCGCCCAGGCGCTGAAGAACAAGCAGGTGGACGCGATCGTGGTCGACCTGCCGACCGCGCTCTACCTGGCCGCCGTGGAGATCGACGGCGGCAAGATCATCGGCCAGCTGGCCGATTCCTCCGGCGGTGACCAGTTCGGCTTCGTCCTGCCCAAGGGTTCGAAGTTGACCGCGCCGGTCTCTGCCGCGGTGGACGCGCTGGACGCCGACGGCACCCTGGCGGCGCTGCAGCAGCAGTGGCTGTCGGAGTCGATCTCCGTCCCGGTTCTCTCCTAGCGGACGGTGGCGGCCGACCTGACCGGATCAGGCGAGGGGGAGGACTCCCTCGCCCCGGCGGGCTCCACCGGAGCGGGACGACCCCTCAATGGGCCCAGGGATCGTCCGGCGGCGGCTGACTCCGCGGCGGGGCCGCTCCCGCCCATCAGCGAGCTGGAACGCGGACGACGGGCCTACCGTCGCAGGCAGACCGGCCGGTCGATCGCGATCAGCCTGGTCAGCACGGTGGTCTTCGCGGTCGTGATCGCTTTCGTCCTGCTGAACTCACCCGGCTGGCAGGTCACCCGCGACACCTTCTTCAACCCGGAGTACTTCTGGCAGGCGCTGCCGAAGGTGGCCGAGGGTCTGCTGCTGAACATGCAGGTGCTGGCGATCGCGGTGGTGGGGGTGGCCCTGTTCGCGGTGATCCTGGCCGGCCTGCGCAGCCTGAAGGGGCCGATGTTCTTCCCGCTGCGCTTCCTGGCGGCCGCCTACACCGACCTGTTCCGCGGCATGCCCTTCCTGATCGTGCTGTACCTGATCGGCTTCGGCATCCCGGCGCTGGGGTTCAGCGACAAGCCGATCTCCAAGGTGCTGCTGGGCACCATCGCGCTGATCCTGACCTACTCCTCCTACGTCGCCGAGGTGCTGCGGGCCGGGATCGAGGCGGTGCACCCGTCGCAGCGACTCGCCGCCCGTTCGCTCGGCCTGTCCCACTACGGCGCGCTGCGGCTGGTGGTGCTGCCGCAGGCCGTCCGCAAGGTGACGCCCGCGTTGATGAACGACTTCGTCTCGATGCAGAAGGATGTCGGGTTGATCTCGGTGCTGGGCGCGGTGGACGCCGTCCGCGCCGCCCAGGTGATCGTCTCCAACACCTACAACTACACCCCGTACGTGGTGGCCGGGCTGCTGTTCGTGCTGTTCAGCTGGCCGTTCATCCGGCTCACCGACTGGCTGACCGCCCGGCAGCAGCGCCGCGAGCAGATCGGGGGGCTGGTGTGACCACCCCCGGTATCGGCCCGATCCTGCAGTTGCGCGGCATCGTGAAGTCGTTCGGCGCCAACCACGTGCTGCGCGGCATCGACCTGGACGTCGCCCAGCACCAGGTGGTGGCGCTGATCGGCGCCAGCGGTTCGGGCAAGTCGACTCTGCTGAAGACCACCAACCTGCTGGAACAGATCGACGACGGCCAGATTCTGCTGGCCGGCGAGGACATCTCCGACCCGCGGGTGGAGGTGGACGCCGTCCGGGCCCGGATCGGGGTGGTGTTCCAGCACTACAACCTGTTCCCGCACCTCAGCGTGCTCGACAATGTCACCCTGGCGCTGCGCAAGGTGCACCGGGCGCCCAGGGCGGAGGCCGAGCAGCGCGGGATGACCCTGCTGGACCGGATCGGGCTGGCCGAGCAGGCCAGGGCCTTCCCGGATCGGCTCTCCGGCGGCCAGCAGCAGCGGGTGGCGATCGTCCGGGCGATCGCTCCCGACCCGCAACTACTACTGCTGGACGAGATCACCTCGGCCCTCGACCCGCACCTGGTGGGCGAGGTACTTGATCTGGTGGCGGAGCTGAAGCGCGGTGGCTCGACCATCCTGATGGCCACCCACGAGATCGGTTTCGCCCGCCGGGTGGCCGACCGGGTGGTCTTCCTGCACGGCGGCCGGATCTGCGAGCAGGGCACCGCCGAACAGGTGCTGGAGGCACCGCAACGTCCCGAGACCCAGGACTTCCTGCGCCGCGTCCTGCACTGACCTGCGACAGTGACCTGGGACAGGGGACGGTTCCTTGTGGGACAGGGGACGGTTCCTTGTCCCACCTAGTCAGCGCGCTGAAGCTGGTGGATGAGGGCCGCGCCGGGTCGAGTCAGTCGTGGGTCAGTGAAAGCTGATCGCCTTGAAGTCCTCGGTCTGCTGCCGGATGCCGACCTCGGTGGGGAAGCGCTCGATGGACGAGGCGCCGTAGAAGCCGACGATCCCCTCGGTGTGGTCGAGGACGTACTGCGCGTCGGACGGGTTGGCGATCGGGCCGCCGTGGCACAGGCAGAGGATGTCGGGGTTCACACTCTTGGCGGCATCGGCCAGTTCCTGCACCTTGACCGCCGCCTGCTCCAGGGTGAGAGCGGTCTGGGCGCCGATCGTCCCCGAGGTGGTCAGGCCCATGTGCGGCACCAGGATGTCGGCCCCGGCCTGGGCCATCGCCTTGGCCTGGTCGGTGTCGAAGACGTACGGCGAGGTGAGCAGGTCGAGTTCGTGGGCGAGCCGGATCATGTCGATCTCCGAGCCGTAGCCCATCCCGGTCTCCTCCAGGTTGGCCCGGAAAACCCCGTCGATCAGGCCGACGGTGGGGAAGTTCTGGACGCCGGCGAAGCCGATCTCCTTCACCTGCTTGAGGAAGTGGGGCATCACCCGGAACGGGTCGGTGCCGTTCACCCCGGCCAGCACCGGGGTGTGCTTGACCACCGGCAGCACCTCGTTGGCCATCTCCATCACGATGGCATTGGCGTCGCCGTAGGCCAGCAGGCCGGACAGCGAGCCGCGTCCGGCCATCCGGAACCGGCCGGAGTTGTAGATCACCAGCAGATCGATGCCCCCGGCCTCGGCGGACTTGGCGGTGATGCCGGTGCCGGCGCCGCCGCCGATGATGGGCCGGCCGGCCGCCACCTGGGCGCGGAACCGGTCGAGGATCTCAGTGCGTCGTGACATGTCTCTCCTTGGGGTTACTGGGTGATCAGGGCGTGCAGGGCGTCGGCCATCGCGGTGCCGAAGCCCGGGTCGTTGAGGGCGAGTTCCAGCTCGTGGATCGGCACCCGGCTGCCGGCCAGCCCGCTGCGCAGCTGGTCGAACAGGGCGGCGTCGGCCTCGGCGTCGCGGAACGGGGCGCCGTCCACGTCGATCAGGCTCACCCCGCGCAGTGGCAGGAACAGTTCGGTCGGCCCGGTGGCCGCGGCCAGCTTGGCGGCGATCCGGCGTCCCAGCTCGGCGTTCTCCTCGACGGTGGTGCGCATCAGCGTGACGGTGGGGTTGTGGACGTACAGGTTCCGCTCGGCGAACTGGGCCGGGACGGTCTCCCTGGGGCCGAAGTTCACCATGTCGAGGGCGCCCACGCTGACCACCTGGGGGACGCCGAGCCGCCCCGCCAACTCCAGCCGATCCGGCCCCGCGCTCAGCACGCCACCGACCAGGTCGTCGCAGAGTTCGGTGGTGGTGAGGTCGCAGACCCCGGCCAGCAGGCCGGACTCGACCAGCTTCTCCATCGCCCGGCCGCCGGTGCCGGTGGCGTGGAAGACCAGCACCTCGTAGCCCAGCTCGGTGAGCCGCTCCCGGGCCTCGTCGCAGGCCGGGGTGGTGACCCCGAACATGCTCATCCCGATCAGCGGCTTGTGCTCGCCCTCGGGGGCACCCTGGCGGGCTTCATAGGCCTTCGCCATCCCGGCGATCCCGGCCGCCGCGTTGCCCAGCACCAGCTGGGAGATCCGGTTGATCCCGGCGACGTCGACCACCGAGTACATCAAGGTGGCGTCCACCTCGCCGACGTAGGGCTTCACATCGCCGGAGGCCATGGTCGAGACCAGCAGCTTGGGGAAGCCGATCGGCAGCGCCTGCATCGCCGGGGCGGCCACCGACGAGCCACCCGAGCCGCCGATCGCCAGCAGGCCGTGGATCCGTCCCTCGGCGGCCAGCTGCCGGACGATCTGCGCGGCCCCGCGCCCCATCGTCGCCATCATCTCGCCGCGGTCCCGGCGGGCGCGCAGCGCGGTGGCGTCCTCCCCGGCGGCGGCGATCACCGCGTCCGACCAGATGTCCGCCAGCGGGCTGGTGGAGAAGGATCCGACATCGATCCGCAGCACGTCCACGCCGTCGGCGGTCAGCTGGCTGCCCAGCCAGGCGTAGTCCTCGCCCTTGGTGTCGAAGGTGCCCAACAGTGCGACGGTGGCCATAGCAACACTCCTTCGTGCGACCCGGTGCCCAGGCGGTGGCTACCACCGCCGTTCCTCACGCTACCCGGGTCGGCCGGGATGCGGGTGGGGTTCGGAAAACCTTCGCCGCTGGGCATACTTAGGTTAGGCAAACCTAATCAAGAGAGGCGAGATGGCTGAGGCGACGACGCTGCGCAAGGGGGTCCAGGGCGTGATCATGCGGGCCTACCGGGCCCGCGACTACGAGATCACCGTCACCGGCGCCCGCGACCTCGGTCTGCACTACCGGCGGCTGTCGTTCCACGCCCCGGAACTGCTGGCCGCCCATCCGCCCTACCCGACGATGTGGATCCGGCTCTGGTGCCCCGGGCCCGACCGGCTCTACCAGCGGGCCTTCACCCTGGTCGATCCGGACCCCGGGGCCGGCACCTTCGACCTCGAGTTCGCGATGCACGAGCAGGGGTACGCGATGGACTTCGCCCGCAATGCCTCCGAAGGCGATGTCGTGCAGGTCTCGGTGCTCACCCGGGACGACTACCAGCCGCCCGAGGTGATGCCGCCGGGCTTCGTGATGGTCGCCGACCCGGCCTCGCTGCCCGCAGTGAACAGCGTCCTGGCCGGCCTGCCGGAGGAGGTCCGGGTACGGCTCTGGTTCGGGCAGCAGCACGCCGAAGACCGGGAGTTGCCGATCCGGCAGCACCCCGGCCTGGCGGTGACCTGGGTACCGCACCACGAGTTGGCCACGCGGCTGCGCGACGAGGTGTCCGAGGTGAGCGGCTGGTACGGCTGGGTGTGCGTCGACACCGCCCAGACCCGGGCGATCAAGGAGATCCTGCGGGCCGCCACCGGCGCCGGAAAGCGGGACGGTCACGCCATGGGCTACTGGACCCGGGGCCGCACCACCGGCTGAGCCGCACCCGGAACCGGCCAGGGTTCCACCGCGGGACGCGGGGACGGTTCCAGTGTCCCAGCTTGTCAGCTGGTGTTTGGGACACGGGGACGGTTCCGGCGTCCCACCCGGTCAGCGGGGGGATGGGCGCGCCCGCTGACCGGTTCGGCCAGGACGCGAGCCGGGCTCAGCGCTTCTCGCAGGCGATGCCGTCCTTGTCGCGGTCCATCTTCTTGTTGGCGTTGTACAGCGCGGTGTTCTTGTAGAAGTTCCGCACCGGCTTCGACCTGCCGCTGACCTTGTCCTTGGCGTTGCTCCGGCCGACGCCGTGCTTGTAGGTCTTGTTCAGCGCGGTGCAGTTCTTGAACTTCTTGATCTTCACCTTGGACGCCAGGGCGGTCGCCTGGAGCGGGGCCGGCGCCGTCGCCACGGGGTTGAGCGCGGGTGTCGCCAGCGGGACGCCGGCGGCCGGCGACGAACTGCCCAGCGCCGCCACCAGGGCGACGGCGACCGCTGCGGCGGTCAGGTTTACCTTCATGAGTCCCCTCCATACGACGGTGATTTCGCCTTAGGAGGATATCTGGCGGCGGGACGCCCTGGGGTGGGTTCCGGCGACTTCGTCCCGACGATGCCGGCGAGGCCTGCGGCCGCGGCGTACGCTCTCGGCATGAACCGCTGGGCCGCGCGTGACCTGCTCGCCCGGACCGGTCTCGCCAGTCCGCTGCTGGAGCGACTGACGCCCGCCGCTTCGCCGGCGCAGTGGACCACCGCCGAACTGCGTTCCCCGTCCTGGCTGGCCGAGCGCAGCCGGGTCGCCCGGCGCCGCTGGCAGGTGGAGTCGGACCGGACCGGCGCCCGGTTGTGGTGGTACTCGGCCTCCTACCTGCTGGTCGGCGGACCGCTGCTGACCTCGCTGCTGGGGCGGTACGCGGTCGTCCCGGCGCTGAACGACCCGCTCTGGCTGGACGACTTCGGCAACCTCGACCGGGTGGCGCCGCAACGGGTGGTGCCGCGGGAGGATCTCGCGGCCGCCCTCACCGACCTCCTGGAACCGGCGGTACGAGCGCTGGCGGGGGTGGCCGGTTCCACCCCGCGGTCGCTCTGGGCGGTGGCCGGCGACGCCCCGACCATGGCGGTACGGGAGGCGCTGCGGGCCGGCCTCGACCCCGCGGTGGTCTGGCCGCAGGTGGTCGACTTCCACCGCCGCTGGCGCCAGGTCGCCCCGCTGCCCGGACTGCGGACGGTGGACGTCTCCCCGGCCGGGGTACGTCAGGTCGCCGAGGACGCCCCGCTGCGGCCGCCGGCCCGCCGCTCGGCGCTGCGCAACTCGTGCTGCCTGCTGCTGCAGGTGCCCGGCATCCAGTGCTGCACCACCTGCCCCCGGCAGACGCCGGCCGAGCGGGAGCGGCGCTGGATCAGTTCGCCGGAGGCTTGACCGGGTTGGTGGCGGCGGCGATCCGCCGCTCCCGGTCGCGCTTGTTCAGCCGGATCGCGAGCAGCCCGCGAATCAGCTTGGTCAGGCCGAAGCCGAAGGCGACCAGGCCGATCAGCCAGACCAGGCCCGCGCCCGCCGCACCGGCCCACTCGGCCGCCCCGGCCGGACGGGCGCGGTTGCCGACCATCAGCGAGATCACCACCACCGCCAGCGGAAGGGTCAGCACCGACCAGAACAACCCCCACAGCGCCAGCCCGATCGGCCCGAGCAGGCCGCGCAGGGTGGGTTCGGGACGCAGGCCGGTCACCGAGCCGGCATAGCTCGGCGGCCGTCCGGCGGCGGGGGGGACGGTGCGATCGCGTGCTGATCCAGCGCGTGGGACGGGATCAGGTCGGCCAGGTGGGTGAGGGTGCCGGTGGCCACCAGCAGCCGGTCGGTGGTCATGGTGCCCGGCTGCCACATCAGCAGGGTGTCGCCCTCGATCCGCAGCGAATGCTCCCGGGCGGGGGAGCGAAGCAGGTACTCCATCATCCGGGGGTGGATCATGGCGTGGGCGTAGCGCTCGTCGTCCGCCCGCACCACGAACGTCCGGTTGAACTCGGCGGATTCGAAGTCGATGTCCTGGGAGCCGATCCGGCGGGCCAGCCGGCCGAAGGCGGTCTCCGGCGCGATCCACAGCATGGGCAGCGGGGCGGGCAGCCTGACCGCGGTGACCAGGAAGTGCCGGGTCACCGAGTTGTCGCCGGAGCCCTCTTCGTAGCTGTACTGGAAGGCGGTGAACGACCGGCCGTCGAGGTCGCCGGAGAAGACGTCGCTGGTCTGGCCGCCACCGGTGAACGGCGGACCGTTCCAGCGGTGCGCCAGCGCCGCGTCCGCCGGACGATAGCGCCAGCCGCGCGCGGTCGCCCAGGACTCGAGCTGCCGCCGCCGCTCGGCCGCCAGCCGGGCGCTGTACCGGCGCCAGATCAGGAATCCGACCGTCAGTGCGACCATCAGGATGAGCATGCTCGGGTCGCGCACGGGCGCTCCTTCCGTCCGGGGGTGTGGCCGCGCCGCCATGGTAGGACGGTCGGGGGGCGGTGGGTCGGTCGCCGCCGGCGGGCGGACGGAAGCGTGTCCCTGCCCGTCCGCCGTCCGGCTGGCTAGGGTGGGCTCATGTCCCGGCGTCACGATCCGCGCGAGGAGTCGCGCTACCGAACGCGCCGGATCGGCACCGTCGAGTACCGCACCAGCCGCAGCGGCTACGGTCACGCCTCGCTGGTCTCCTACCGGTTCGCCTGCCAGGCGCCGCAGCAGGCGGGGCCCGACTTCGTGCTGGTGCACGGGATCGGGGTCTCCGCCCGCTCCTACGGGCCGACCGCGGTGGAGTTGGCCAAGCACGGCGACGTCCACCTGATCGACCTGGCCGGCTACGGCCGCTCGCCCCGGCCGGACCGCGATCTGACGGTCGGCGACCACGCCGTCCTGGTGGCCCGCTACCTGGCCGACCGGAAGCTGGACCACCCGGTGCTGGTCGGCCATTCGATGGGGACGCAGGTGGCCGCCGAACTGGCCGCCAGCTTCCCCGACCTGGTCGACCACCTGGTGCTGATCGCGCCGGTGATCGCCCCGCGGGCCAGGACGGTTCCCCGGGTGCTCGGGCTGCTGGCCGCCAACGGGCTCAAGGAGCCGCTGCCGGTCTCGGCGCTGGCGATCTACGACTACCTGTTCCGGGCGGGCGTGCCCTACACCCTGCAGCAACTGCCGCACCTGCTGCACGCCGACCTGGACGCGATCGCCGAACGGGTGGCGGCCAGGACGCTGGTGATCTGCGGCGAGGCCGACCCGATCGTCCCGCTGGACTGGGCCCGGCAGCTCACCGGACGCTTCCGGCAGGGCTGGTTCGCCACCGTCCCCGGCCCGCACGCCACCATGTTCGCCGCCCCAGCCGCGATCGCGGAACTGATCGATGAGCACGCCCGCCGCTAGCCGCACCCGGTTGCAGCGGGCCCGCGAGGCCTTCCACCGGGGACGCGCCTGGGCGGCCGACTACGGCTGGTTCGCCCGCGCGGTGGCCCGCGGCCTGGCCAGCCCGGAGGTGCCGCACGGCTACGGCCACGGCTGGCTGCGTCCGGTGCTGCTGATCCCCGGCGTGCTGGAGGAATGGACGCTGCTGCGTCCGGTCGGCGACCGGCTGAGCCGGGCCGGCCATCCGGTGCACGTGCTGCCGGAACTGCGACGTAACACCATCGGGGTGGTCGAGGGCGCCGCGCTGGCCTCGGCCTACCTGGCCCTCCACGACCTGCGCGAGGTGGTGATCGTGGCGCACAGCAAGGGTGGCCTGATCGGCAAGCGGGTGCTGCTGGACGACGCCGAGCACCGGGTGCATCACCTGGTGGCGATCGCCACCCCGTTCGCCGGTTCCACGCTGGCCCGGCTGGTGCCCTCCCGTCCGGTGCGGGCGATGCAGCCGGACGACGCCACCATCGTCGACCTGCAGCGCCACCGCGAGGTGAACCACCTGATCACCTCGATCTGCCCGGCCTACGACCCGCACATCCCGGTGGGGTCGTACCTGGCGGGGGCCACCAACCTGCCGGTCGCCGCCAGCGGGCACTTCAGCGTGCTGGCCGACCCGGAGGTGCTGGACGCCGTGCTGGCCGCCGCCCGCTGAGCCCGCTCAGCGCAGGATCTCGCGGGCGAAGCCGACGAACTGGGAGCCCTGCCAGACCAGCATGCCGCGGTCGCCCTGGGTGAGCATGCCCGACTGCGGGCCGTCCAACTGCAGTTCGTAGCGGTTGCCGTCGGGGAACTCGAAGGTCACGTAGTAGGTCTGGGTGTTCGAGGTCTCGCCACCGCCGCGGAGTTCGGTGCGCTTGTCCACCACGACGGCCGGAGACTGCAGCCGAGGGGCGTTGGCGTCCGCGCGACGGCGTTGGTTGGCCCGGGAGATCACCACGACCAGCACCACCACGGCGGTGATCACGGTCAGCAGCGCGAGCAGGAAGAACACGAAGAAGAACCCCATTCGGTCAGGGTACCGACTGGGTGGGTCCGCGTCCCGGGCTGTGGATACCCGTGGGGGTGTGGTAGACCGGAACCGTGACGAAGCACACCGCATTCCACGATCTCGACGCCTATGTCGCACTGCCGCGGCTCGGTGGGCTCGCCCTGAGCGCGGACGGAAGCCGGCTGATCACCACCGTGAGCACGCTGAATCCCGACCGCACCGGGTACAGCTCGGCGCTGTGGGAACTCGATCCGGCCGGCGAGCGGCCGGCCCACCGGTTGACCCGCAGCGCCAAGGGGGAGAGCTCGGCTGCCTTCACCGCCGACGGCGATCTGCTGTTCACCTCCGCCCGGCCCGATCCGGACGGTGCCGGCAAGCCGGACGAGCAGCCGAAGGCGGCGCTCTGGCTGCTGCCGGCCGGCGGCGGCGAGGCCCGGGTGGTGGCCACCGCCCCGGGTGGGCTGTCGGGCGTCCTGTGCGCCCGGCGGGCGCCGTTGGTCAGCGTGACGGCAGCGGTGCTGCCCGGTTCGGCCGAGTTGGCGGCGGACGCCGAGCGGCGCAAGGCCCGCGGCGAGGCGAAGGTGCAGGCGATCCTGCACGCCGGGTATCCGGTGCGGCACTGGGATTGCGACCTGGGCCCGGAGCAGCCCCGCCGCTACGCCGCCGACCTGACCGACCTGACCGATGCCCCGGCCCAACCGCTGCCGAAGCCGGAGGAGCAGCCCGAGGCCGAGCCGCCCGGACGGCTGGCGCTGCGCCAGCTCACCGGCGCCGGCCGGACCCTGATCTCCCACGATGCCGTGCTCTCACCCGACGGCGCCACGCTGGTGACCACCTGGTCCGTCCCGGCGCCCGGGGCGGCTGAGCGCACCATCCTGGTCGCGATCGACGTCGCCACCGGGCAGCGGCGGACGCTGGTGGACGATCCCGAGGCGGATCTGGGCATCCCGGCCATCTCCTGGGACGGTTCGCGGCTGGCCTTCCTGCGGTCCAGCCTGACCTCGCCCGAGGCGGCGCCGCGGGAGAGCCTGATGGTGGTGCCGCTGGCCGGCGGCGAGCCGCGTCCGCTGGCCGCCGAGTGGGACCGGTGGCCCAGCTCGATCGCCTGGTTGCCGGACGGGTCTGGACTGCTGGTCACCGCCGACTCCGACGGACGCGGACCGGTCTTCCTGGTCGGTCTCGACCAGCCGGCCACCGTCGAGCAGGTGACCAGCGACGACGCGGTCTTCACCGATCTCCAGGTCGCTCCGGACGGCCTGCTGTACGCGCTGCGGACCAGTTACGCCGCCCCCGCCGAGCCGGTGCGGATCGACCTGCCGGGCTACCTGGCCGGTTCCCGGTCGCCGGTCGCGGCCGAGCCGCTGCGGTCGCCGGTGCCGTCCCCGGCGCTGCCCGGCGAGCTGCGCGAGATCGAGACCAGGGCGGCCGACGGCGTCCGGGTGCGCGGTTGGCTGGCCCTGCCGCAGGGCGCCTCGGCCGAGCAGCCGGCGCCGCTGCTGCTCTGGATCCACGGCGGCCCGTTGAGTTCCTGGAACTCCTGGTCGTGGCGGTGGAACCCGTGGCTGATGGTCGCCCGGGGCTACGCCGTGCTGTTGCCCGACCCGGCGCTCTCCACCGGCTACGGGCAGGCCTTCGTCCAGCGCGGCTGGGGACGCTGGGGAGCCGAGCCGTACACCGACCTGATGGCGATCACCGATGCCGCCGGGGCGCTGCCCGAGATCGACTCGACCCGGGTGGCGGCGATGGGCGGCTCGTTCGGCGGCTACATGGCCAACTGGGTGGCCGGCCACACCGACCGGTTCGCCGCGATCGTCACCCATGCCAGCCTGTGGGCGCTGGACCAGTTCGGCCCGACCACCGACTTCGCCTACTACTGGCAGCGGGAGATGACCGCCGAGATGGCGCTGGCCAACAGCCCGCACCGGTTCGTCTCCCAGATCCGGACGCCGATGCTGGTGATCCACGGCGACCGCGACTACCGGGTGCCGATCGGGGAGGGGCTGCGGCTGTGGTACGAGCTGCTGACCGCCTCGGGCCTGCCGGCCGGGGACGACGGCAGCACGGTTCACCGGTTCCTCTACTTCCCCAATGAGAACCACTGGGTGCTCAGCCCGCAGCACGCCAAGATCTGGTACCAGACGGTGCTGGCCTTCCTCGCCGAGCACGTGCTGGGCGAGCCGGCGGAGTATCCGGCGGTGCTGGGCTGAGGGTCGACGCGGTGGGTGGTCGCGCTCAGGCGGCGCGCCGCGCGGCCACCGCCGCCAGCACCGATTCCTTGGCGTCCGCGGCGCTCGCCGGCAGCACGGCGATCCCCAGCCGGTCGAGCAGCTTGGTCATCCGGGAGCCGACCTTGGGCACCACCACTGCCTCCACCTGCGCGGCGGTGAGGAAGCGGCCGATCCGGGCGTGCCGCCGGTCGCGTCCGAAGCTGCTCGCGTCGTCCCAGCCGACCTCGTGGATGGTCCAGGCGGCGATCCGCGGACCGGTCACGTCCGCCACGCCGACCCAGTGGGCCCGTCCCCAGCGTGGGGCGGTGCGGCCGTCAACGGTCACGGGGGTGGCGATGATCACGAAAGCGCTCCTCTTCATTGTGGGCGAAACCCCATCGTAGCTCCGCGGTTGGGCGAGCCGGGCGTCGAACGGGCATGCTTGGGCGGGTCCCGGAACCACCGGGGACGTTCCCGGTGGTCCGCGTCCGGCGCGAAGACGAGGAGGTGCGGTGAGCGAGATCGTCCCCGACCACATTCACACCGGTGCCTTCGTGGTGCGCACCGGGGTCACCGAGCAATCCTGGATCGACCTGGAGGACCCGACCCGGATCGAGTTCGAGTACGTCCGGCGGATCGTCGAGGCATTGCACGCCACCGTGCTGGCGCGGCCGGCGAGCGAACGGATCCGGGTGATCCACGTCGGCGGTGGCGGGCTCAGCCTGCCGCGCTACGTCGCCGCCGTCCGCCCCCGCACCGCCCAGCTGGTGATCGAACCGGACTCGGCGCTGGTCGCCGCGGTCCGCGAGCGGCTGCCGCTGCCCCGCAACAGCGGGATCAAGATCCGCGAGCTGGACGGCCGCAGCGCGGTGGCCGCGCTACCCGACGACTACGCCGATGCGCTGATCGTGGACGCCTTCCGCGGTGCCGTGGTGCCGGCCGAACTGGCCACCGCGGAGTGGTTCGCTGACCTCGCCCGGGTGCTGCGCGACCGCGGCGTGCTGATCATGAACCTGGGCGACCGGGCGCCGTTCGACTGGGGCCGGCGGTGCCTGGCCGGGATGGCGGACGCCTTCGGCCAGGTGGCGGTGAGCGCCGAGATCCCGGTCTGGAAGGGACGCCGCTACGGCAACCTGGTGGCGGTCGCCTCGCCCGGCCCGCTGCCGCTGGCCGAACTCGAACGCGACCTGGCCCGGACCGCCTTCCCCTACCGGCTGGTCGCCGCCGGCGGGCTGACCGCCTGGCTGGCGGCCGCGGTGCCGTTCACCGACCAGGACTCGGCCGACTCCGTCGACCCGGTCGCCCACGGCTGGCTGGGCTGAGCCGGCGTCCGTCGCCCCACCACTAGGGTGAGCCCATGACCGACCGTGAGCAACTGATCGAACACATCCGGAACCTGGCCGTCGTCCGCGGTCGGGTCACCCTGGCCTCCGGCCGCGAGGCCGACTACTACGTCGACCTGCGTCGGGTGACATTGGACGGCGCGGCCGCGCCGCTGGTCGGTGCGGTGATGCGCGAGCTGGTGGCCGACTGGGAGTTCGACGCCGCCGGGGGGCTCACCCTGGGCGCCGACCCGGTGGCGGTGGCGATGCTGCACGATGCCGCCCGGACCGGCGGCCGGCTGGACGCCTTCGTCGTCCGCAAGGAGTCCAAGGCCCACGGGCTGCAGCGCCGGATCGAGGGCACCGAGGTGGCCGGACGCCGCGTCCTGGTGGTGGAGGACACCTCGACCACCGGCGGTTCGGTGATGACCGCGGTGGACGCGCTGCTCGAGGCCGGCGCGGAGGTGATCGGGGTGGCGGTGATCGTCGACCGCGACACCGGAGCCCGGGAGAAGATCGAAGCCGAGGGCCTGCCCTACCGCTACGCCGTCGGGCTGGCCGACCTCGGCCTTTCCTGACCCCTGGCGCTGGGACCCTCGCCGTGTACCCCCGGAGCCGTTAGGCTGACGGCTACTCAGCACCTGCGAGCGAAAGAAGCACCATCGTGTGGGTTTTCCTAGTCCTGCTGGTCATCATCGTGGCGGTCGGCGGTTATGCGGTTTCGCTGTACAACGGCTTCGTCAAGTCCCGGAACCTGATCCAGGAGTCGTGGCGGCAGATCGATGTCGAACTGAACCGGCGCTATGACCTGATCCCGAATCTGGTCGAGACCGTGAGGGCCTTCGCCGCCCACGAGCGCAACACCCTGGA
Organism: Propionicimonas sp.; assembly: GCA_049840415.1. Lineage (GTDB taxonomy): Bacteria > Actinomycetota > Actinomycetes > Propionibacteriales > Propionibacteriaceae > Propionicimonas. The sequence goes on from JASGLB010000008.1 coordinate 338,009, forward strand.
GCAGGTGGTGGCGCTGCGCAGCCAGGCCGCTCAGCTGGCCCAGGCCAGCGGCGGGGTGCCGAGCGAACAGCGCGCCCAGGTCGAGGAGCAGCTCTCCGGCGCGGTCCGGAACCTGATCGTCAGCGTCGAGGCCTACCCCGAGCTGAAGAGCAATGTGAACTTCCTCGAACTGCAGCGGGAACTGGCCGCCACCGAGGATCGGATCGCCGCCGGCCGCCGGTTCTACAACGCCAACGTCCGCAACTACAACACGCAGGTGGAGTCGTTCCCGTCCAACATCCTGGCGGGGATGTTCAAGTTCGAGAAGGCGACCTACTTCGAGGTGAACGACCAGGCGGTCCGGCAGGCGCCGCAGGTGAGCTTCGGCGAGATCAGCGATCGCGGCGACGCCCCGCGTCCCGGCTCCGAGCCGACCAACGCCCAGCTCGAGGCCGGGCGCGGCCGCCGCCGGTGGGCTGCCCAACCCGCAGGCCTACCAGCAGTCGAACCCGCTGGCCCCGCCGCCCGGGCAGTTCAGCGAGCCGGCCCCGGCCCAGCCGTTCCCGGCGCCGGCCTACCCGCCGGCCCAGCCCCAGCAGTACCCGCCGGCCCAGCTTCCGCAGCAGCAGTACCCGCCGGCTCAGCCGCAGCAGTATCCGCCGGCTCAGCCGCCGGTGTACGGCCAGCCGGCCGCTGCGCCGGAGCCGCCGAGCTACGGCCAGCCGGCCGCTGCGCCCGAGCCGCCGAGCTATGGTCCGCCGTCCGACCCGCAGCAGCCCTACCAGCCGCCGCAGCAGGGCTGACCAACAGAATCGCCACCCGGAAGCCCGGGTGGCGATTTCGTTTGCGGTCAGCTGTCCGACGTCCCCACCGTGGTTGCGTCGAGCCGTCCCTCAGTTCTCGGCGGCCTCGGACGCGGCGGCCTTCGCCTCGGCCGCGTTGCGGCGGCGGGCCAGCAGGGCCTCGACCACCATCGGCAGCACCGAGACCAGCACGATCGCCACCAGCACCGCGTCGATATTGTGCTTGATGAAGTCGATCCGGCCCAGGAAGAAGCCCAGCAGGGTCACGCCCGCGGCCCAGATCACCGCGCCGATCCCGGTCCAGGTGATGAAGGTGCGGAAGCTCATCCCGGCGGCCCCGGCCACCATGGTGACGAAGGTGCGGACGAACGGGACGAACCGGCCCATCACCAGCGCCTTGGAGCCGTAGCGCTCGAAGAAGGCGTGGGTCTGGTCCAGATGCTTGGCCGAGAAGATCTTGCCGATGAACCCCTCCCGCGGCTTGAACAGCCACGGCGAGATGGTCTTGCCCACCCAGTAGCCGACCACATTGCCCAGCACCGCGGCGACCACCAGGATCAGCATCGACAGCCCCAGCACCGCTGGCTTGTCGAGGGTGCCGAAGTGGATGATCGGGGCGTCGTTGGCGATGAACATGCCCACCGCGAACAGCAGCGAGTCGCCCGGCAGTACCGGGAAGATCGCGCATTCGATGAAGACGATGAACGCGGCCCCCCACAGGGCCCAGTTGCCCAGCGAGGTGAGCAGGTACTCGGGGTCGAGCCAGTCCGGCAGCAGCATGGGCACGAGGGTCAGCTGGGGCAAGAGGTTCACAACGGTTGAGGATACCGTGGGGCTCCTAAGCCCCCGGTTCGGCCGCGGGCCGAAGCCGTCCACCGGGCTGAGGGAGGTAGCGGTGACGTTGAACGAGGACGAGGTCGCGGCGGCGAGCGCGCCGGGCGTCGGGCCCCATCCGGAGCCCTGGCCGGAGGATCCCCGGCTCGATCCGGTGCTGCTCGCCGAGGGCGACCGGCGCAACGTCCTGGACCGGTACCGCTACTGGACGGTGGCGGCGATCGTGGCCGACCTCGACACCCGGCGGGCGCCGCTGCACGTCGCGATCCAGAACTGGGAGCACGACTTCAACATCGGTTCCATCGTCCGGACGGCGAACGCGTTCAACGTGGCCGGCGTCCACATCGTCGGACGCCGGCGGTGGAACCGCCGTGGCGCGATGGTCACCGACCGCTACCTGCACGTCCACCACCACGAGTCGGTGGCCGCGCTGGCCGCGTGGGCGGGGGAGGCCGGGGTGAGCCTGGTCGGGGTGGACAACCTGCCCGGCTCGGTGCCGCTGGAGGGCGTCCGGCTACCGGAACGCTGTTGCCTGGTGTTCGGCTCCGAGGGCCCCGGGCTGACCGAGGACATGGTGGCCGCCTGCGATCAGCTGGTCTCGATCACGCAGTACGGTTCCACTCGCTCGCTGAACGCCGGGGCGGCCGCCGCGGTCGCGATGTACCACTGGTCGCTGGCCTGGCCCCGCTGACTCAGCTGGTCGGGAGGGCCGCTGCTGGGCTGCGATCCTCCCCGGCCGGTGGCAGCGTGACCGGGGAGTCGGCGGGCGTCCTGGGCGGGGGCAGGAACAGCAGCACCCCGGCGACCGCGCTGAGCAGCTTGGAGACGACGTTGAGGGCGATGCTCGCCGTCGTCTCCGGATAGGAGAACCCGACCAGCGCCCACACCGTCCACACCGCGAACATGCCGGCGAGCGCGAACAGTGCCTGCCGGGTCAACCGGGCCGCCGGGGAAAGGGTGAGCAGGGAAAGCGTCGCGATGTTGAACAAGAACAACGGGACGAAGTACAGCAGCCGGTAGAGGGCGGCCGGCTCGGGCGCCTGCAGCCGGAACGCGATCACCAGATCGAAGGGCAACTCGAACATCACCGGGCCTGCTCCGGCGGCGGCGATGGCGCTGACCACGGCGAGCTTCCAGCCATGTTTTCGGGTGAGCGCCAGGACGCACCCGAAAGCGAGCAGCGCGAACCCGACGGTGTACCGGGTGATCGGATTGGCCGGGACGGTCACGCTTCCGGCCTGCTGGTGGATCGCCAGGCCGTACGCGGTCGTGGTCAGCCGCAGGATCACCACCGAGGCCAGCCAACTCGTGACCAGGAACACCCCGACCAACCGGCCGGCGGGCCGCGCGGCCCGGGGTCGCCGCAGGCGTAGCCCGATCAGTAACAGCGCGACGGCCGCCGCCAGCATGCCGCCTGCCAGCAGCAACGACTCGGCGCCGACATACGGTGCCCACACGCTGTAACCCATCGCGCTTCCACCTCGAGCCCGGACGGGAGTCCGATATTTAAATGATATCAATTTTCTGTCGTTCCGGACCGGGCGCCCTTCGCTCCGGCGGGAGGCCGGGTGGTTCGCTGCGTCGACCGCCTACGATGGGCGCGTGGGCGACGAGTTCGGGATCTACTACCAGCCGGAGGCGGTGGCGGCGAAGGTCGCCCGTGCCCGGTCGAAGCTGCTCTGGCGGCTGGGCTCGATGGTGGTCTTCATCCTGATCGGGCTGGGGGTGCGGTTCGCCTACCCCGAGCAGTTCGGCTCGTCCGCGTTGTGGTTCGTCGGCTCGGTACTGGTGTTCGGGCTGATCCTGGGCAGCTGGGAGATCGTCCAGCTGTTCGCCGCCCGCTCCGACGCCCGGCGGGTGACCCCCGGCCTGGCGCTGGGCGCCAACCGGGCGGGGCTGCTGGTCGGCCCGGAATGGTTCGGCTGGGGCGAGGTCGGCGGGCTGGTGGTCCGTCCCGGACGGTGGGGCGGTTCGTCCCGGCTGGTGGCGACCGGACGGGACCAGCGCAGCCGCGAGATCCTGCTCGACTACACCGGCGTGCTGCCCGGCACCCTCGACTCCGCGATCGTCGCGCTCTCCGGCGGACGGGCCCGGGTGGATCTCTCCCGGCTGGACGCCTGAACCCGTCCGTCGACGGGGGTGTCCACCAATTCTGTGATCCACTACGCATCCGAGGCCAGGATTTGAAAGACTGGGGGTGTTCCCCCGCTCGCGGGAGCCGCGAGCGTCATCTGAGAGAGGCCGTATTCATGCCTATTGCCAGTCCTGAGAAGTATGCCGCGATGCTCGACGCCGCCAAGGCGGGTTCCTACGCCTTCCCGGCGATCAACATCACGTCCTCGCAGACCCTGAACGCCGCGTTGGCCGGCTTCGCCGAGGCGGGCTCGGACGGCATCATCCAGGTTTCCACCGGTGGCGCGGAGTACGCCTCCGGCCCGACCATCAAGGACCGGATCGCCGGTGCGGTCGCGCTGGCCGAGTACGCCCACGTGGTCGCGAAGAACTACCCGATCAATGTCGTGGTGCACACCGACCACGCCCAGATCGACAAGGTCGAGACCTGGGTCAAGCCGCTGATCGCGATCTCCCAGGAGCGGGTCGACCGTGGCCTGGAGCCGCTGTTCCAGTCGCACATGTGGGACGGTTCGGCCGTCCCGATGGAGCAGAACCTGCAGGTCGCCGACGAGCTGCTCGCGCTGACCAGCAAGGCCCGCCAGATCCTCGAGATCGAGGTCGGCGTGGTCGGCGGCGAGGAGGACGGCGTCAAGGCCGAGATCAACGAGAAGCTCTACACCACCGTCGAGGACGGCCTGCGCGCCATCGAGGTGCTCGGCCTGGGTGAGAAGGGCCGCTACATCACCGCGCTGACCTTCGGCAACGTGCACGGCGTGTACAAGCCGGGTGCGGTCAAGCTGCGTCCGATCGTGCTGAAGGAGATCCAGGACGCCGTCGGTGCCAAGTACGGCCGGGAGAAGCCGTTCGACCTGGTCTTCCACGGCGGCTCCGGCTCCACCGCCCAGGAGATCTCCGACGCGGTCGACTACGGCGTCGTCAAGATGAACATCGACACCGACACCCAGTACGCCTTCACCCGTCCGGTGGTCGACTACATGCTGAAGAACTACGACGGCGTGCTGAAGATCGACGGCGAGGTCGGCAACAAGAAGCAGTACGACCCGCGCGCCTGGGGCAAGTCGGCCGAGGCCGGCCTGTCCGCCCGCGTGGTCGAGGCTGCCCAGCAGCTGCGCTCGGCCGGCAAGTCCATCGGCTGAGTTTCCGCGCTCGACGTGGGCCGGTCCTTCGGGGCCGGCCCACGTTGGGTTTGGGAGCGGCTACCGGACAGATCGACCTGCAGATTGCCTCGCGAGCCAGGTTCAGGCCGTCTTGAGGCAATCTGCAGTTCGATTTGTCCGGTGGCCGCTTCAGATCTCGCCCGCCAGCACGGCCAGCATCGTCCTGACGGTCCGCACCACGTACTCGGGTCGCTCGGTGATGTCCTCCCAGGTGAAGCTGAGCATCCAGTGGCGACCGAGGGAGAACACGTTCCGCCGGTCGTGGTCGGTCTGGAACTGCCGACGTTTGGAGTGCTCGGCGTACCCATCGAACTCGACCACCAGCCGGTGTTCCGGGAACAGGATGTCGGGGTGGTAACGCTGGCCGTTGATCCGGATCGCCCGGTTCGCGACCCAGCCGGTGATGTCGGCCTCGCGCAGGATCTTCTGAAGCAGGCGTTCGGCGAACGACCAGGGGTTCTGTTGGCTGGCAGCCACAATCGGCGCGCGGGTCCGCTGGCCTGGAGTGCCCGCGAGCGCGTCCAACGCCGGCTGGAGTTGGTCAGCGTAGATGATGCCCTGGCGCAGGCCGATCATCAGTCGTTCGCCGCCGTCCCAGGCAGCGCACTCCGAGGCGGCATAGGCCGGGCTTGTCAATGTCATTCCGTCGCGACGGGTGACGAACTCGGCTGGGATCTGACGGTTGGTCAACCGCACCCCCTTCGGCCCGGCCCGTCGCGTCGTGACGGTCAGGCGGATGACATCCGGCCGCTCGCCCAACCAGAGCGCCATGGCGGTGCGTTCGTGGAGAACGCCCTGGGGGCACCACGCGCAGAGCGCCCGCAACCAGGTTTCCGGACTGACGGCTCCGGGAGCTGTCAGCACTCCGGGAAGGACAATCTGCAGCGCCCCGGTCTCAACCAGGCGGTAGAACGCGGCTCGGCGACGCGGGTGATCGGCGGCTCGGATCAGCCCACGGTTCTGCCTCAGCAGCAGGTCATGGTTCGTCATGCCTGGATTCTTGGCAGCGCGGCGCCAACTGTGCCATCGAGCTTTGTGGGCTGTGGATAACCTCCCCCGAACAAATCGAACTGTGGATGACGCTCGGGTGCCGGTTCTTGGCTCAAGCAACGCATCTGGAGTTCAATTTCGTCCGGGATGCCGGGGTGGCGGTACTGGGGCATGGTCTCAAATCGGACTCACCACGGGGGCTCCGGTAGAGTGTGGTCGCAAGAGCCCGTTGGCATTGCCACGGGCTTGTCTGATGCGAAGGGGCAGATTCATGCCGGGAATCGTCGTTGTCGGCGCGCAATGGGGCGACGAGGGTAAGGGTAAGGCGACCGATCAGCTGGGCGACCGGGTCGACTACACGGTCCGCTACTCCGGGGGCAACAACGCCGGTCACACCATCGTGGTGGACGGCGAGAAGTACGCCCTGCACCTGCTTCCGTCGGGCATCCTGAACGCCAACTCGACGCCGGTGATCGGCAACGGCGTGGTGATCGATCTCGACGTGCTCTGCGAGGAACTGGACGGTCTGAGCGCCCGCGGCGTCGACGTCTCCAAGCTGCTGATCTCGGCCAACGCCCACCTGATCACGCCGTATCACAAGGTGCTCGACAAGGTGACCGAGCGCTTCCTGGGCAACCGCAAGATCGGCACCACCGGACGCGGCATCGGCCCGGCCTACTCCGACAAGATCAACCGGGTCGGCATCCGGGTGCAGGACCTGCTCGATCCGCCGATCCTGCAGCAGAAGGTCGAAGCCGCCCTGGAGCAGAAGAACCACCTGTTGGTGAAGGTCTACAACCGCCGCGCCATCGACCCGGTCGAGGTGGCCGAGGGTCTGCTGGTGCACGCCGACCGGATCCGTCCGATGATCGCCGACGTCTCCCGGGTGCTGAACGACGCCCTGGACGAGGGCAAGGTGGTGCTCTTCGAGGGCGCCCAGGCCCACCACCTGGACGTCGACCACGGCACCTACCCGTACGTCACCTCGTCCAACCCGATCGCGGCCGGGGCCTGCATCGGAGCCGGCGTCGGCCCCACCCGGATCGACCGGACGGTGGGGATCGCCAAGGCCTACACCACCCGGGTGGGCGAGGGCCCGTTCCCGACCGAACTGCTGGACGCCGACGGCGACCGGCTGCGGGCCGACGGCGCCGAGTTCGGCACCACCACCGGACGTCCCCGGCGCTGCGGCTGGTTCGATGCCCTGGTGGTCGAGGCGGCGGTGAACGCCAACGCCTTCACCGACATCTTCCTGACCAAGCTCGACATCCTGACCGGCTGGGAGAAGATCCCGGTCTGCGTGGCCTACGAGGTGGACGGGGTGCGCCATGAGCACCTGCCGCCCACCCAGACCGAGTTCCACCATGCCACCCCGGTCTACGAGTACCTGGAAGGGTGGAGCGAGGACATCTCGGGCTGCCGCCGGTTCGAGGACCTGCCGGCCAACACCCAGGCCTACGTCAAGCGCCTGGAGGAGTTGATCGGGACGCAGATCTCCGGCATCGGGGTCGGCCCCTCGCGCGAGCAGGTCGTCACCATCCACGAACTGCTCTGACCGCTGCTCCGCCGGCAGCGAGGCCTGCCGCCGGCGAGAGCTCTTCTCTCCACCCATCCAGGTGGGTGGTGGGGAGAGGCCCACTCTCCCGGCGCCTGTCTGGCAGGTGGCGCCCTGCTGGGGCGAATGCGGGAGGGGACAGCCACCACAACCAAGAGCCCTGCCCGTCCGTCCGGGTAGGGGTGGGAAGAGGTTGAGATGACCGAGTTCGGTATCACCTTCGACTGCTCGGACGCCCCGCGGCTGGCCCGCTTCTGGGCGGGCGCCCTGGGCTATGTCGAAGCCCCACCGCCGCCGGGCTGGGCCAGCTGGGAGCAGTTCCTGACCGACCATAGGGTGCCGGCTGAGGAGTGGTCGGACGGCGCGGTGATCCGGCCGCCCGACGGGGAGGGCCCGTCGATCAGCTTCCTCAAGGTGCCGGAGTCGAAGCTGGTGAAGAACCGGGTTCACCTCGACCTCAAGGTCTCCGGCGGACGGCACCTCCCGCCGGAGGTGCGTCAGGAGCGGATCCGCGCCCGGGCGGCGGCGTTGCTGGCCGAGGGTGCGACGGTGCTGCGCGAGGAGTGCGTGGACGGCCGGTTGGATCATCTGGTGCTGGCCGATCCCGAGGGGAACGAGTTCTGCATCGTGTGATCGCAGGCGTGTGGGATCGGACGCCCGTTCACGTCCATCAATATGTTGTTTTACCTTGACATCTGCCCGATTCGGTGGTTTTATCCTCGTGAGTGCTCCGGGCGGACGGTCGTGCGGAGCTCCCAACTGGCAACGACGTCAAAGTAGGGGAGTCAGATGACTACGGAAGTCACGGCCCAAAAGGGCTCGGCCCGAGTGGCGGTGCAGAAGTTCGGCACCTTCTTGTCCAACATGGTGATGCCCAACATCGGGGCATTCATCGCGTGGGGCCTGATCACGGCCATCTTCATCAAGGTGGGCTGGATCAACCTGATCGCGGAGCAGCCGGCCGACGGCTGGGTGGCCGCGCTCGGTGGCTGGGGAGAGTTCGACGGCAAGGGCATCGTCGGCCCGACCATCACCTACCTGCTGCCGATCCTGATCGGCTACACCGGCGGCAAGCTCGTCTACGACGTCCGCGGCGGCGTGGTCGGCGCGGTCGCCACCATCGGCGTGATCACCGGCACCAGCGTCCCGATGTTCATGGGTGCCATGATCATGGGCCCGCTGGGCGGCTGGACCATGAAGAAGCTGGACGCGCTGTGGGAGGACAAGATCCGGCCCGGCTTCGAGATGCTGGTGAACAACTTCTCCGCCGGTATCTGGGGCGGCATCCTGGCGATCTTCGCCTTCTTCATCATGAGCCCGATCGTTACCGCGGTCTCGAATGCGGCGGGCGCTGCGGTGGGTTGGCTGGTCAACACCGGTCTGCTGCCGCTGACCTCGATCCTGATCGAGCCGGCCAAGGTGCTCTTCCTGAACAATGCGATCAACCACGGTGTGCTCACCCCGCTGGGCACCCAGCAGGCGACCGAGGTCGGCAAGTCGGTGCTGTTCCTGCTCGAGGCCAACCCCGGCCCGGGCCTGGGGCTGCTGCTCGCCTTCATGTTCTTCGGCAAGGGTGCGGCCAAGGCGTCCGCCTCCGGTGCCGCGATCATCCACTTCATCGGTGGCATCCACGAGATCTACTTCCCGTACGTGCTGATGAAGCCGATCCTGCTGATCGCCATGATCGCCGGTGGCATGACCGGCATCTTCACCAATGTGCTCTTCGGCGTGGGTCTGCGGGCTCCGGCTGCTCCCGGCTCGATCATCGCGGTCTACGCTTCGGCCGCCCCGGACAGCTTCCTCGGGGTGACCCTCGCGGTCCTGCTGTCCGCCGCCGTGACCTTCATCGTGGCCGCGCTGCTGCTCGGCTTCGGCAGGAAGAAGGGCGACGAGGGCGACCTGGCCGCCGCCACCGCCGAGATGGAGGCGATGAAGGGCAAGAAGTCCTCCGTGGCCGGCTTCCTCACCGACGCCGCCGCGGCCGCCACCGGCCCGATCACCTCGATCGTGTTCGCCTGCGACGCCGGCATGGGTTCGTCCGCGATGGGCGCCTCGGTGCTGCGGAAGAAGATCAAGGACGCCGGCTACACCGACGTCACGGTGGTGAACAAGGCGATCTCGAACCTCGAGGACACCTTCGACGTGGTGGTCACCCACCGCGACCTGCTCGACCGCGCCAAGCAGCCGACCCCGTCGGCCGTCCATGTCGCGGTGGACAACTTCATCGGCAGCCCCAAGTACGACGAGGTGGTTGAGATGATCAAGCAGGCCAACGGCGCGCCGGCGAACAGCTGACGCCCAACCATCCGACCAGAACGGAGAGACGCCATGTCCGACAACTCGATCCTCGCCCCCGCTTCGGTGCGGCTGGGATTGCCCTCGGTATCCAAGGACGAAGCCATCCGGCTCTGCGGCCAGGTGCTGATCGAGGCCGGGGCGGTCACTCCGGAATACGTCGACGGCATGTTCGCCCGGGAACTGCAGGTCTCCACCTACATCGGCGAGGGGGTGGCGATCCCGCACGGCACCAACGAGTCGCGCGGGTTCATCACCGCCGCCGCGCTGGGGTTCCTGCAGTTCCCGGACGGCATCGACTGGGACGGCAATCAGGTCAAGGTGTGCATCCCGATCGCCTCGGCGGCCGACGATCACCTGGAGATCCTGGCCGCCCTGGCCGAGCAGTTGATGGAGGCGGATGCCGCCGAGCGACTGCGCTCCACGTCCTCGGTGGAAGAAGTGCTGGAACTGCTGAAGGTGGCTGGCTGACCATGAAGGTACTGCGGTTCTACGCGCCGGAGGACGTCCGGGTGGAGGAGGCTCCGGTTCCGGAGATCACCGCTGACGAGGTGCTGTTGCGGGTGCGCAACTGCTCCACCTGCGGCACCGACGTCAAGCTGTTCCACAACGGTCACCAGAACCTCACCCCGCCCCGCATTCTGGGGCACGAGGTGGCCGGCGAGGTCGCCCAGGTCGGTGCCAATGTCACCGGCTGGGCGGTCGGCGACCGGGCCCAGGTGATCGCGGCGATCCCGTGCGGCGAGTGCTACGAGTGCAGCAAGGGCTGGATGGCGGTCTGCGCCAACCAGACCTCGATGGGCTACCAGTACGACGGCGGGTTCGCGGAGTACATGGTCGTCCCGCACGCGGTGCTGAAGGTGGACGGGCTGAACCGGATCCCGGAGGGGGTGGGCTTCGACGAGGCCTCGGCGGCCGAGCCGTTCGCCTGCGCGATCAACGCCCAGCAGCAGCTGGGAATCGAGGCCGGCGACACCGTGGTGATCTTCGGCGCCGGGCCGATCGGCTGCATCCACACCCGGATCGCGCGCGGCGTGCACGGTGCGGGGCGGATCATCCTGGTGGACGTCAACGCCGAACGGCTGGCGATGTCGGCTGCCGCGGTGCAGCCGGAGATCACCATCGACGCGTCCTCTACGGATGTAGTGGCCGAGGTGATGAAGCTGACCGAGGGCCGGGGCGCGGACGTGATCATCACCGCCACCGCGGCCAACATCACCCAGGAACAGGCGATCGCGATGGCCGCCCGCAATGGCCGGATCTCCTTCTTCGGCGGCCTGCCGAAGACCAACCCGACCATCACCTGCGACTCCAACCTGGTGCACTACCGGCAGTTGCACATCCACGGCGCCAACGGCTCGGCGCCGGAGCACAACCGGCAGGCGCTGGAGTACATCGCTTCCGGCCAGGTGCCGGTGAAGGACCTGATCACCGTCCACCTCCCACTGGAGCAGGTGCTGGAGGCGTTCGACATCGTCGCCGCCGGCAAGGCGATCAAGGTCACCGTCGAGCCCTAGTCGTTGCTGAGAGGGGAGCCCCGCCATCGAGTCCTCGGTGGCGGGGTCTTCTTCGTGTCGGCGCCTGGGACACGGGGACGGTTCCTGGGCGCCGGGACGGTTCCTGGGCGCCGGGGACGGTTCCTGTGTCCCAGGGTGTGTCCCCTTGTCCCAGCACTCACCACTCAATATGGCCCTGACAAGGTGGGACAAGGAACCGTCCCTGGGCGCCGGGAACCGTCCCCCTGTCGCAATCCACGCCACAAACCGGGGAGCAGAGGCCAGTCGAGTGGATAGTCCACGCCAATGGTCCCTGCTCCCCGGTTTGTGTCGGAGGTGCGGGGAGGGTCGGGGTCCCAGGGTGTTGGATCAGTCGTCGAGGGGGCGATCGGGGTCGGGCTCGACGAGGTGGACGGAGACCGCTGCCACGTGCTCGGGGCTGGGCATCTCGCTGCCGGGCAGTGCCACGGCGGCGGAGCCGAAAGCGACGGCGGTGCGCAGCGCGGTGGCGCCGTCCGCGCCGCCGGAGCGGGCGTGCAGGTAGCCGGCCAGCAGGGAGTCGCCGGCGCCGACGGTGGAGACCGGGTGCTCCACCCGGGCGGTGGCCTGGACGACCTGGTCGGCGTCCACCAGCAGGGCGCCGTCGCGGCCCAGGCTGATCACCACCGCGCCGACGCCGTCGGCGATCAGCTCGCGGGCGGCCTCGACCACCGCGCCCACCGTGGGCAGCCGGCGTCCAACGGCCTCGGCGAGCTCCACCCGGTTGGGTTTGATCAGGTCGGGGTGGGCGGCCAGCGCGGCGATCAACGGCGCGCCGGAGGAATCCACCGCCACCTTCAGCCCGTCGGCGTGGCAACTGCGGACCACCTCGGCGTACCAGTCGTCCGGCACCTCCGGCGGCAGCGAGCCGCAGCAGACCACCCAGCCGGCGTCCACCCGGGCCTCACGGACGGCCGCCCGCAACGCCGCCAGTTCGTCAACGGTCAGGTGGGGGCCGAGTTCATTGACCTTGCTGGTGGTGCCGTCCGGCTCGACGATGGCGATGTTCGCCCGGATCGCCTGCCCGATCTGCACCGGGCTGACCGTGACGTCCAGCGGCGCCAGCAGGTCGAGCATCAGCCGTCCGTAGAGCCCCCCGACCGGCAGCACGGCGGTGGTCGGGGTGCCGTGCAGCGCCAGCGCCCGGCTGACGTTGAGCCCCTTGCCGCCCGGGTCCTCCCGGGTCTCGAAGGCCCGCATCACGCCGCCGTGCTCGAAGCTGTGGACGGTCACCGTCCGATCCACGCTGGGGTTGGGGGTGAGGGTGACGATCATGCTCGGATCACCTCCGGTCCGGCCGCGATGAGTTCGTCGACCAGGCTGTCCTCCAGGCCGGTGTCGGTGACGATGGTGTCGACCTGGTCGAGCCGGGCGAACCGGCACAGCTGGCTGAGGCCGACCTTGGTGTGATCGGCCAGGCAGACCACCCGTCCGGCAGCGGCGACCATCGCCCGCTTGACCTCGGCCTCGGCCTGGTCCGGGGTGGTGAGGCCGGTCTCGGGGGTGATGCCGTTGGTGCCCATGAAGGCGACGTCCACCCGGAGCTCGGCGAGCGCGCCGACCGGCCACGGGCCGACCGCGGCGCGGGTGATGTCGCGCAACCGGCCGCCCAGCAGCAGCACGTCGACCTGCGGCAGCTCGGCCAGCAGGTTGGCCGCCTGCAGCGAGTTGGTGACCGCGGTGATCTGCAGTTCGGCCGGCAGGTTGCGCACCAGTTCGAGAGTGGTGGTGCCGCCGTCGATCAGGATCGAGCCGCCGTCGGGCAGCAGGTCGCGGGCGGCCCGGCCGATCCGGGACTTCTGCGCCGCGTGCTGGCCGCTGCGGGTGTCGACCGACGGCTCGTAACCCAGCCGCTGGACGTGTACCGCGCCGCCGTGCACCCGGCGAACCTGTCCCTGACGCTCGAGGATGGCCAGATCCCGCCGGATGGTCTCGGTGGTGACGTCGAGTTCGTCGGCCAGTACGGAGACCTCGACCTTGGAGCGGCTCCTGGCCTGCTCGAGAATGCGGAGGTGTCGTTCGTGCGGCAGAAGCCGGTCTTCAGGCGCGACGTCGGGCATGGCACAACAATACGGCAAAATGCCACACAAACACAGCAGTAACCACATAAATGGGCAACAAATCCGCCCGCCGCCGAGGCTGGTGGTGCGGCCGATCATGACAGGTTCGCGGCCGGACCCGGGCCGGTGTCGGATGCCGGGCAGTGGGCTGGGCGGCGGGTCGGCTCGGGTCCGCCGCCGATAGGATCGGTCCGTGAGCGAGTTGGTGGTGCTGGTGGTGGGCAATGGCGGACGCGAGCATGCCCTGGCCTGGGCGTTGAGCCGGGATCCGGGGGTGGCCGCCGTCCATGTCGCCCCGGGCAACCCGGGAACCGCGCAGGTTGCCACCAACCACCCGATCGACCCACTGGACGGCGAAGCGGTCGCCGCGCTGGCGCGGGAGCTGGGTGCCGGGCTGGTGGTGATCGGCCCCGAGGCCCCGCTGGTGGCCGGGGTGGCCGACGCGGTACGCGCCGCGGGCATCCCGGTGTTCGGGCCGTCCGGCGCCGCCGCCCGGCTGGAGGGCTCCAAGGCCTTCGCCAAGGAGATCATGGCCGCCGCCGGGGTGCCGACCGCCGAGGCCCGGCTGTGTTCGTCCATGGACGAGGTGGTCGCCGCGCTCGACCGGTTCGGCCCGCCCTACGTGGTGAAGGACGACGGCCTGGCCGCCGGCAAGGGCGTGATCGTCACCGACGACCGGGAGGCCGCGCTGCGGCACGCCGCCGGCTGCCGGCAGGTGGTGATCGAGGAATACCTGGACGGCCCCGAGGTCAGCCTGTTCGCGCTGTCGGACGGCAGCCACGTGCTGCCCTTCGAGCCCGCCCAGGACTTCAAGCGGGTGGGGGACGGCGACACCGGCCCGAACACCGGCGGGATGGGCGCCTACACCCCGCTGCCCTGGGCCCCGTCCGGCCTGGTGGACGAGGTGGTCGCCACCGTCATCCAGCCCACCATCGACGAATTGGCGTCGCCGCGGCACCCCGTTCGTCGGCCTGCTCTACGCCGGCCTCGCGCTGACCTCGCGCGGCGTCCGGGTGGTGGAGTTCAACGCCCGGTTCGGCGACCCGGAGACCCAGCCGCTGCTGACCCGGCTGCGCACCCCGCTGGGCCGGGTGCTGCTGGCCGCCGCCACCGGCCGGCTGGCCGACGAACCCCCGCTGGAATGGGGCAGCGGCGCCGCGGTCGCGGTCGTCCTGGCCGCCGCCGGCTACCCCGACACCCCGCGCAAGGGCGACGTCATCACCGGCGCCGAATCCGGCACCGTCTTCCACGCCGGCACCGCCCTGGACGCCGACGGCCGCCTGGTCACCGCCGGTGGCCGCGTCCTGGCCGTGGTCGGCGCCGGCGACACCCTCGCCGAGGCCCGCGAGGCCGCCTACGCGACCGTCGCCCAGCTCCACTTCGACGGCGGCTTCCACCGAACCGACATCGCCCAGCGAGCTGCTTTGACGACCCTTCGTCAGGCTCAGGGATCGTCAGAGCCAGTGGGACACGGGGACGGTTCCGGTGTCCCACGTAGTCAGGGGCAGGTGGGACGGCAGGAACCGTCCCCGGTGTCCCAGGACGCGACCCTTCGTCAGGCTCAGGGATCGTCGGGGTCGGGGACGGTGGCTGAGCCTGACGAAGCCTCGTCCGCCGCTGCGGACGGATCCGCCGCCAACGTCGAAGGAGTCTCATGATCCCCAATGTGCTGGCCACCCGGTACGCCTCGCCGGCGATGCGGCAGATCTGGTCACCCGAGCACAAGATCGTCGCCGAGCGGCAGCTCTGGATAGCGGTGCTGAAGGCGCAGCGCGACCTCGGGGTCGACTTCGGCGGGGACGACCCGGACGCGGTGATCGCCGCCTACGAGCGGGTCGTCGACCAGGTCGACCTCGACTCGATCAATGCCCGGGAGCGGATCACCCGACACGATGTGAAGGCCCGGATCGAGGAGTTCTGCGATCTGGCCGGCTACGAGCACATCCACAAGGGGATGACCTCCCGCGACCTCACCGAGAATGTCGAGCAGCAGCAGATCCTGGCCTCGTTGAAGCTGGTCCGGGAGCGCCTGGTCACTGTCCTGGTGAACCTCTCGCGGCTGGCGGTGCAGTACCGCGATACCGCCATGGCCGGACGGTCGCACAATGTACCCGGCCAGGTCACCACGCTGGGCAAGCGGTTCGCCAGCGCGGCGGACGAGGTGCTGGTCGCTTACCAGCGCGTCGACGAGTTGATCGGACGCTACCCGCTGCGCGGTATCAAGGGCCCGATGGGCACCGCCCAGGACATGCTCGATCTGCTCGGCGGCGACACCGCCAAGCTCGCCGACCTCGAGACCCGGGTGGCCGAGCACCTCGGCTTCGCCAGCGCCTTCACCGCCACCGGCCAGATCTACCCGCGCTCGCTCGACCACGAGGTGCTGTCGGCCTTCGTCCAGGTCGCCGCCGGGCCGTCCAGCCTGGCCCACACCATCCGGCTGATGGCCGGCCAGGAGCTGGTCACCGAGGGCTTCGCCGAGGGCCAGGTCGGGTCGTCCGCCATGCCGCACAAGATGAACACCCGCTCCTGCGAGCGGGTGAACGGCTTCGCGGTGATCCTGCGCGGCTACGCGTCCATGGCTGCCGAGCTGGCCGGCGCGCAATGGAACGAGGGGGACGTGTTCTGCTCGGTGGTCCGCCGGGTGGCGCTGCCGGACGCCTGCTACGCGCTGGACGGGCTGTTCGAGACCTTCCTCACCGTGCTCGGCGAGTTCGGCGCCTTCCCGGCGGTGATCGAGGCCGAACTGCAGCGCTACCTGCCGTTCCTGTCGACCACCAAGGTGCTGATGGCCGCCGTCCGGCATGGCGTCGGACGCGAGGCCGCCCACGAGGCGATCAAGGAGCACGCCGTCGCGGTCGCCCTGGCGATGCGGGCCGGGGCCGCCGAGAACGACCTGTTCGAACGGCTGGCCGCCGACCCGCGGCTCGGGCTCGACCTCGACCAAGTGCGGGCCGCCGTCGCCGACCCGCTGGAACTGACCGGCTCCGCCCGCGACCAGGTGGACGCCATCGCCGCCCGGGTCGCGGAGCTGGCCGCGCGGTACCCCGAGGCCGCCGCCTACGCCCCGGGTGCGGTGCTGTAACGCGCGACGCTGCAGGAGGGCTCGGAGATCTCGCTAAGTTCGGCCGAGAGGTGCGCCGGCCGGGTCGCCACGACCGCGGTCTGCTGCCAGGCTTTGACGGTCCGTTCGACCTCAGCGACGGTGGGGATGCCCACGACGACCGGCTGACCGCGCCGTCGCCGGGGGCCATTGGTAGGGTCGGGGCGTGGAACGTGGCGAGATCTGGTGGGCCAAGCTCGACCAGCAGCGGCCCGTGGTGCTGCTCTCGGGTGGCCCGGGGCCGGAGTTCCGGGCCATGCAGATCGTCGAGCCGGCGACACCGGCGCAGCAGCTCGGGTTTGTGCTGATGTCCGGTGAACAGGCGGTGGACGCCGACGAGCGGCGCCGCATCGTCGCCGAGGCCGGCCCGGATCCGCGGGCGGTTGGGATCGAGGTCTTCTTCGGAGCGGAGGAGGGTCTGCCCGAGGCCGGCGTGGTGCGGGTGGCTTTGCCCAAGAAGGGCACGATCTTCTGCACCTGGAGCATCACGCTCAACCCGGATCACCTGATCGAGCGGATCGGCGTCCTCTCCCCGGAGAAGCAGCACGAGCTGGATGTCGCCCTGCAGCTGGCGGGCGAGTAGGAGCGCCTCAGCCGGACATCACTTTCCGTGCGGCCATCATCGCCGCGTGCCGGGAGGAGCGCTCGCCGAGCCGGGCGGCCAGGACGGATGCGCACATCCGCGGCGCCCGCAGTCGCAGGTCCGGCCCCGCCGGTCGACGACCACGTGACCCAGCTCGCGGCAGGAGGGTCGTTTCGCGGCACTCCGGTTCGGCCAGAACGGTCGGATTGCGGCGCGCTGCCCCAACCCCGCCGGACTGCCCCGTGACAACGACGGGATTGCAGCGAGCCGGGCGTGACCCGGCCGGCGACCGGTAGCGGTCTGAGCTCGATCGGCGAATGGCCGGGGTTCGGGCGGCCAGGAGGCCGTAGTCTGACGGCGTGCTCGAGCTCCCCCTGATCCATGCCGGGAAGGTGCGCCGGCTCTACGACGCCGGCCCGGGACGCATCCTGCTGGTCGCCACTGATGCCATCTCGGCCTTCGACCATGTGCTGGCCACCCCGATCCCCGACAAGGGACGGGTGCTCACCCAGCTCTCGCTGTGGTGGTTCGACCAGTTGGCGGACCTGATCCCCAACCACGTGCTCTCCACCGACGTACCGGCCGAAGTGGCCGGACGGGCGGTGCTGGTCGAGCCGCTGGCGATGGTGCCGGTGGAGTGCGTGGCCCGCGGCTACCTGACCGGCTCCGGCTGGCAGGAGTACCAGGCCTCCGGCTCGGTGACCGGCATCGTGTTGCCGACCGGGCTGTTGGACGGCTCCCGGCTGCCCGAGCCGATCTTCACCCCGGCGATCAAGGCCCCGTTGGGCGAGCACGACGAGAACGTCGACTTCGCCACCATCGTCGAACTGCACGGTGCCGAGCTGGCCGGCAGGCTGAGGGACGCCACCCTCGCCCTCTACCGCCGCGCCGAGGAACTCGCCCGGCAGCGCGGCATCATCCTGGCCGACACCAAGTTCGAGTTCGGGCTGCGGCCGGACGGCACCCTCGTCCTGGCCGATGAGGTGCTGACCCCGGACTCGTCCCGGTTCTGGGACGCCGCCGGCTGGCAGCCCGGCCGCTCGTTGCCGAGCTTCGACAAGCAGTTCGTCAGGGACTGGCTGGCCCACGACTCCGGCTGGGACCGCGCCTCGGACACCCCGCCGCCCCCCTTGCCCGACCACATTGTCGAGGCCACCCGGCAGCGCTACCTGGAGGCCTACGCCCGGCTGGTCGGGCGTCCGCTGGCCTGAGCCGCCCGAGCGGACGACACCCGCCACCCGCCATCGGCGGCGCCCATCGTCCCGTCCCTCATCGAGGACCTCCTCTATCGCTGAGGGCTCGTGCCCAGGGGGAAGCCCTCGACGTTAGGGGAGGTCCTCGGCGTCGTGGGGAGGGAGGTCTACGTGCTCGGCGGTGGGAAGTGCTCAGCAGGTCCTCGGCGTTGTGGGGGAGGGGAGAGCGGGCCAGGGCGGGGGCGGTGATGCGACGGGGTGGGTCGGTGGGCGGGGTGGTGAGTCACGGTTCACTGCTGCTTTCAGAGAATTCTCAGAATCTGGCGCAACACCTGGTCGCGATGTGTATGATCCTGAACGCAAGCTGAGAGCCAGCTGAAGAACGTTCAGTGAAAGTCGATCATGTCGCTCACCCCCCGCCCGCTGCGTCGCTGGTCCGCCGCCCTCGCGCTCACCCTCTCGCTCCCGCTGCTCGGCACCACCACGGGCCCCGCCGCCGCGGCCCCCGCCGGTGACGTCACGGTGGCGGCCCTGCCGTCCGCCGCGCGTCCGGCGGCGACCCCGCTGCGGGTGGGCAGCTTCAACGTCCGCTGCGCCAACTGCTCGATCCACAGCCGGGTGAATGGCCGGGAGAAGAAGTGGGAGACCCGCCGCGGCAAGGTGATCGCCCAGATCAAGGCGGAGAAGGTCGACGTGCTCGGCCTGCAGGAGGCCTCCCCGGGCCTGCTGAAGGGCAAGCGGATCTCGCAGTTCGAGGATCTCGCCAACCGGCTGGGGGAGCCCTACAAGCTCACCAACACCCATCGCTACGGCTGCGCCAAGAGCACCAGCTACAAGAAGTGCAAGAAGGTGAACAACGGCGCCAGCGCGGACGTCCGGATCATCTACAACACCGACCGGCTGACCCTGCTCGACGAAGGGTCCAAGCAGTTGGACAAGGAGAAGGCGACCTCCGGGCCGCGGTTCGTCGCCTGGGCGATCTTCGCCGACAAGAAGGACGGCAGGAAGTTCTTCTTCGCCACCGCGCACACCGAACCGGGGCAGAGCAAGGCCAAGCGGGCGCTACGCAAGAAGCAGGCGAAGAAGATCCTGGCCGAGATCAAGGCCCACAACCCCGGGCTGCCGGTGGTGGTCACCGGTGACTTCTCGTCCAGCAAGCTGACCGCCGCCAACCCGGTCTACGACGTGATCATGGATTCCGACCTGGTGATCGATCCGCTGGGCAACACCAGGAAGCAGAAGTCGACCAACAACGCGGTCGTGCAGAGCCTGATCAACGTCAAGTACGACACCCTGAACGACTTCAAGAGCAAGCCGACCTCGCGCAAGGGCTATGCGCTGGGCGCCCACCTCGACTACATCTTCACCTCGAAGCAGATCCGGGTGACGGAGTACAAGGTGGTGGTGAGCCTGAAGAAGAACGGCAAGTTCTCCGGGGTCATCCCCTCCGACCACAACATGGTGCGGGCGACCGTCCTGCTGCCCTGAGGTGCCCCCTACCGGATCCAGTTGCAGTCACATAGCGTGCTCGGCTGCCATATTTGGCAGCCAGGGTGGCTATGTGACGGCAAATGAACCTCACCTGGTGAGGACGGCGTCCAGCGGCGGGCTGCGCAGGTCAATGACAGGATCGCACCATTAGGATGACCGGCATGGCGCGAGTGATCGTGGACGTGATGCCCAAGCCCGAGATCCTGGACCCCCAAGGCAAGGCGGTGACCGGGGCGCTGGCGCGGCTCGGTTTCGACGGCCTGTCGGTGCGGCAGGGGAAGCGGTTCGAGATCGAGGTGGAGGGCGACCTCACCGACGAGCGGCTGGAGCAGATTCGGCATGCCGCCGAGACCCTGCTGGCCAATACCGTGATCGAGGCCTTCGATGTCCGGGTGGACGGATGACCGCCCGGATCGGGGTGGTCACCTTTCCCGGCACGCTGGACGACGTGGACGCGGTCCGCGCCATCCGGCTCAGCGGCGCCGAGCCGGTCGGGCTGTGGCACGGCAGCGACGACCTGCAGGATGTCGACGCGGTGATCCTGCCCGGCGGCTTCTCCTACGGCGACTACCTGCGCTGCGGCGCGATCGCCCGGTTCTCACCAGTGATGGACGAGGTGATCCGCAGGGCCAAGGACGGCCTGCCGGTGCTCGGCATCTGCAATGGCTTCCAGGTGCTCTGCGAGGCGCACCTGCTGCCCGGCGCGCTGATCCGCAATGACCGCCGGACCTTCATCTGCCGCGACCAGAAGCTGCGGGTGGAGTCCCGTGACACGGTCTGGACCTGCGACTTCACCGACGGCGACGAGATCGTGATCGCGCTGAAGAACGGCGAGGGCAATTACCAGGCCGACAGCGACACCATCGCCCGCCTGGAGGGCGAGAACCGGGTGATCTTCCGCTACCTGGACGGCAACCCCAACGGTTCGGTGAACGACATCGCCGGCATCACCAACGAGCGCGGCAACGTGGTCGGCCTGATGCCGCACCCGGAGCACAATGTGGATCCGCTGGCCGGAGCCACCACCGACGGCCTGGGCATCTTCAGCAGCGTCCAGCGCTTCCTGGCCGCCGCGGTCGCCTAGCCGGGCCGGCGCCGGGGTCCACGCGGTTCGGCCAGCGCGCCGAATCGCCCAGCTAGCGTTCCGAACCGTCGGAGAGCAGGACGGCGGGATGCCAACCCCGCACCGCGTTGAGGAAGGCGATCCCGGTCGCCCTCGGCAGGTCGGCGAGCCGCACCTCGGCCTCGACCAGGGTGCCGTCGGCCAGCCTGGCCTCCCGTTCCACGCCGGGCAGCAGCCCGAGCCGGGCCGGCGGGGTGACCCAGCGTCCGTCCAGTTGGAAGGCGAGGTTGCCCAGCGTCGCCTCGGTGACGTAGCCGTCCGGGGTGCGGCAGATCACATCGAACGCCCCGGCCGGACGCCCGGCCCGCAGTTCGTCGTAGTGCGTCCGCCAGGTGGTCTTGTGCTCGATCACCGGACGCAGCGCGTCCCCCGCCAGCGGACGGTGGGCCAGGGCGAGCGGGAGCGGGGCGGGGAACTCACCCGTCGGGCTGCCCTCCGCCTGGACGGAGCCGGCCCGGGCGGTGAGCCGCACCCGCTGCGTCGAACCGGTGGTCCGGGCCTGCTCCAGGGCCGCCCGCACCTGGTCGAGGTCGACCCCCAGGCCGAGGGCGGCGTCCGTCCGGGCGAGCCGAGCGAGGTGACCCGCCAGCCGCGGGTAGTTCCCGTCCCGCAGCAGCAGGGTCTCCAGCGCGGCGAACGGCTCACCGCCGAGAAAGCCGGCCTTGGCCCGCCACTCGGCCAGCTCGGCCGCCGGGTCGGAGTCTGCCACGATCCCTGAGCCGAGCCCGTACTCGAGCCGCTCGCCGCGCTGCTCGACGGTGCGGATCGGCACGTTGAAGATCGCCTCGCCGCCCGGCCGCAGCACGCCCAGCGCGCCGCAGTACCAGCCCCGCGGCCCCTCCTCCAGGTCGGCGATCAGCTGCATCGCCCGGATCTTGGGCGCCCCGGTCACCGAGCCGCAGGGGAACAGCGCGCCGAACACCTCGCTGAGCCGGACGCCGGCGCGGCGCACGCCGCTCACCGTCGAGACCAACTGCCAGACCGTGGGCAGCCGCAGCAGCTCGAACAGGGCGTCCACCCGGACCGTCCCCGGCCGGCAGATCCGGCCCAGGTCGTTGCGCAGCAGATCGACGATCATCAGGTTCTCGGCCCGCTCCTTCGGGCTCTCCCGCAGCTGTTCGGGCGGTTCCGCCGCGTCGGCCGTCCCCTTCATCGGCTGGGTGACCAGCCGGCCGTCCGGCCGGGCGTGGAAGAACAGCTCGGGTGAGACGCTGGCCACCCCGGCGCCGCGCAGGAACAGCGCGTAGCCACCCGGCTGGCGCGCGGTCAGCGTCCGGAACCAGGCGTAGAGATCGAACGAGTCGGGGACGAAGGTCCGCCGGCGGGTGGTGAGGTTCACCTGGTAGCAGTCGCCGGCGGTGATCCGCCGCTGCACCGCGGCGATCGCGGCGGCGGGGGTGAGGTCACCGAAACCGCCGGACGGGAACCACGCCGGGTCGGCCGGGGCGGACGCGTCCGGCCACGGCTGTGGCTGGCCGTCGAACACCTCGAAGCGGGCCAGGTCGCCGTCTGCCGGGTGGGTGCGCTGCGCCGCGTCCCAGGCGCTGCCGGCTTCGTAGCGCAACCCGCCGACCACCCAGTGGCCGGCTTCCGCGGCGGCCTCCGCCGCCTCGACCACCGCCGTCAGCTCGGCCGGCTCCCGGGTTCGCAGCACCGCCAGCGGTGGTGTGAGGAAGGCGCCCCGCAGCCGGGTCCGCCGGTCGCGGGGGTCGAGCGCCAGATCGAAGGCCGCGTGCACCGGTGGCATTGCGTCAGCCCGCCGGACGGTGGCCGGGTCAGTCCTGACCGCGGAGCGCGGTGAACTGGGCAGGGCCCTCCGCCGGCTCGGTGGTGGTGCCGATGCCCCGCGCGGTCGCCAGCCGCCACAGCTGCTGGCCGCGCTCGTTGGCCAGCGTGGTCACCAGGTGGTCCACCTGGCCGATCGCGGTGTCCGCCAGCCCGACCGGCCCGGGCACCACCTGGACCAGGTCGTCGGGCAGCCGGGCCGCGGCGCAGAACTGGGCCAGCAGCAGGGCGCCGTAGCTGCCCGGCCCCTCCGGCACGAACAGCAGGGCGTTGCCCGCCAGCAGCGCGGCGACCGCCAGCACCGGGTCGAAGCCGTTCACCGGGCTGGGGACGATCCCCACCAGGCCGAGCGGAGCGTGGTGTTCGACCGAGGTGACCCGGAACAGCCGACGGTGTTTCACCGGTCGCAGCGGCTTCACCGTGGCGGTCATCCGCTGGCAGGCCTCGGCCAGTTCGAAGACCCGCTCGTAGGCCACCTGGGGAGCCAACCCGGCCTCGCCCCGCAGCACCGAGGCGACCGTCCCCCGATGGGAGTCGAGCAGTTCGGGCATCCGGCGCAGCGAGGCCAGCCGGAAGTAGGCCGGCATCGCTCCCCAGGCATGCTGCGCGGCCCGTGCCCGCTGCGCGGCCTCGAGCACATCGGCCGGGGTGCCGCTGGGCAGGGTGCCGAGCGAGCCGCTGCCGGTGGCCGAGCGGACGGTGAACGACTCGGTGGAGTTGGGCGCGCACACGAACTGGGCGAGCTCGCTGCGGCGAGGTTCGCCCAAGAACATGGCGGCTGCCATCATGGACCTCCCGGATGGGTCAGTCGACAGCGTAGTGGCGGGGCCTCTGGACCGGAAACCGCAGCACCGATCCGCACCGGTAGATTAAAGCTGTGGTCGACACCGTTGCACATGCCGCCAGCACCCCCGACGTCGAGCAGCCCTGGGCCGAACTCGGCCTGAAGGCCGACGAGTACGCCAGGATCCGCGAGATCCTGGGCCGACGGCCCAGTTCCTGCGAACTGGCGATGTACTCGGTGATGTGGTCGGAGCACTGCTCCTACAAGTCGTCCAAGGTGCACCTGAAGCGGTTCGGCGAACTCGACAAGCAGACCCCGCGGGGGCCGCTGCTGGCCGGGATCGGCGAGCAGGCCGGGGTGGTGGACGTCGGCAACGGCATTGCTGTCACCTTCAAGATCGAATCCCACAACCACCCCTCCTATGTCGAGCCCTACCAGGGCGCGGCCACCGGCGTGGGTGGGATCGTCCGCGACATCCTGGCGATGGGTGCCCGGCCGATCGGGGTGATGGATTCGCTCCGGTTCGGCGCGCTGGACGCCCCCGACACCGCCCGGGTGCTGCCCGGCGTGGTCGCCGGAGTGGGCGGCTACGGCAACTGCCTGGGCCTGCCGAACATTGGCGGCGAGGTGGTGTTCGACCCCTCCTACTACGGCAACCCGCTGGTGAACGCGCTCTGCGTCGGCGTGCTGCGGCACGACGATCTGCACCTGGCCTTCGCCTCCGGCACCGGCAACAAGGTGATCCTGTACGGCGCCGCGACCGGCGGGGACGGGATCGGCGGGGCGTCCATTCTGGCGTCGGAGACCTTCGAGGCGGACGGACCCGCGAAGCGTCCGGCGGTGCAGGTCGGCGACCCGTTCATGGAGAAGCTGCTGATCGAGTGCACCCTGGAGCTGTTCGCTGCCGGGATCGTGGTGGGGATCCAGGATCTGGGGGCGGCCGGCATCTCGTGTGCCACGTCCGAACTGGCCAGCGCCGGGGACGGCGGCATGCACGTCAACCTCGACCTGGTGCCGTTGCGGGATTCCACGCTCAGCCCGGAAGAGATCCTGATGAGCGAGTCGCAGGAACGGATGATGGCGGTGGTCGCGCCGGAGAATGTCGAGCGGTTCATGGCGATCTGCCGCAAGTGGGACGTGCTGGCCACCGTGATCGGCGAGGTCACCGAGGGCGACCGGCTGATCATCGACTGGCACGGCGAGACCGTGGTGGACGTCGACCCGGCCACCGTCGCCCACGAGGGCCCGGTGTACTCCCGTCCGCTGGCCCGGCCGGAGTGGATCGACGCCCTGAACGCCGACGCCGCCGAGGCGCTGCCCCGCTCCCATGACGACCTGGCCGGGCAACTGCTGGCCGTGGTGGGCTCGCCGAACCAGGCGGACAAGTCGTGGATCACCGACCAGTACGACCGCTACGTCCGGGGGAACTCGATTCTCGCCCAGCCGGACGACGCCGGCCTGCTGCGGGTGGACGAGGAGACCGGGCTGGGGATCGCCCTGGCGACCGACTGCAATGCCCGGTTCACCTACCTCAACCCGTACCTGGGCGCCCAGTTGGCGCTCGCCGAGGCGCACCGCAATGTCGCCGCCAGTGGCGCCGAGCCGGCAGCCATCACCGACTGCCTGAACTTCGGCTCGCCGGAGGATCCGGCGGTGATGTGGCAGTTCAGCGAGGCGATCAACGGCCTGGTGGACGGCTGCCGCACGTTGGGCACCCCGGTGACCGGCGGCAATGTCAGCTTCTACAACCAGACCGGGGGAGCCAACATCCTGCCCACCCCGGTGGTCGGCATGCTGGGCGTGATCGACAATGTCGCCGACCGGATCGGCACCGGCTTCCGGCAGACGGGCGATCAGGTCTGGCTGCTGGGCGCCACCGCTGAGCACCTGTCGGGGTCGGTCTGGGCGCAGGTCGTCCACGGCCACCTGGGTGGCCAGCCGCCGGTGCCCGACCTCGATCACGAGCAGCGGCTGGCCCGCGCCCTGGTCGCCGCCGCCAAGCGGCACCTGCTCTCGTCCGCCCACGACCTGGCGGACGGAGGTCTCGCCCAGGCGCTGGCCGAGAGCTGCCTGCGGCACGGCCTGTCGGTCAGCTTCGGCCTGCCCGAGGGCGACCCGGTCGTCCAGCTGTTCTCCGAGACCCCCGGGCGGGTACTGATCTCGCTGCCCCCGGCTCAGGCGGACGCGGTGGGGGCGCTCTGCGCCGAGCACGGCATTCCGGCCGCCCATCTCGGCACGGTCACCGACACCGGCACGCTGGACGTCCCGGGCCACCTGGCGGTGGGGTTGGCCGAGCTTCGACAGGCCTGGGCCTCGCCGATCCCGGCTGCCATGCAGGCCGCCGGCCACTGAGCCGGCCGTCTGCAGGTGCGTCGACTGCCATACCGCCCTGCTTCCGAGTTTGTGCACCATGTTCGGTAGGCAAACTCGGACGCTGGCTTACCCCTCGGGCGACTGGAGGCGTCGGGGCCGGTCGGTGTAGAGGAGTTGGTGGCGTTCGCTGGTTTCGGCCCAACTGGCCGGGAAGGTTGCGGGGTTGAGCACCTCGTCGATGGCGGCGCGCACCTGCCGGGCACAGACATTGACCGGAACCCGGCCGACGCCGGCGCCCATGCCCGGAAACACCACGGTCGAGAGGTGGTCACGGACAGGTTCGCCAGCATGAGCGCCATGGCTGAAGACTCCCCGGGTCACCAGCAGCAGGACCGCGCGGGCAGCCAGGTAGGGGTTGACCGTGTCAGCGAGGATCATCGGCACGCGCATGGTGGAGCGCAGATCAGCCACGGGATCGTGGAGTCCTCGGTGGACACCAGCCGGCGACCGCTAGTCGAGCAGTGTCCCAATCCGGTCGAGGACGAAGCGGGCCCACAGCAGGCGGGCCGGGGCGACCCGCCCTCCGGTCAGGGGACGGAGGGCGCCGGCCAGCGTGCTGAGCCCGAGGTCGTCGGCTTGAGCGATGCGGCGATTCAGGGTCTCCCGCTGGCGTGGGGTGACATCGGACCGTCCGGTCGCGGCCAGGGCTTCGACCACGTCGGCGCAGGCGGCGCAGAGCCGCTCCAACTCGGTGGGCTCGCGCAGCGGCACCTCGGCGCGACGGTGCTGGTCGAGCTTCAGGATGCGACGCCGCCAGGAGGGGCCGATGCTGCGCAGGTCGAGCGGGGTCAGACTCAGCGACACCAGTCGCGCACCCTCCTTCTCCCGCAGGAAGGCGGCCTCCGGCCGGTCGCCCACCGCGACCACGGCCAGCAGCCGGCTCTGCTCGATCAGCCAGGTGAGCAGCCGGACGTGGTGCTCCGAGGCGGGCAGCGCCAGGCGGTGACCACCACCGTCGGCGTCGACCACCGGCCAGACCAGCTGCTGGGTGACCTCGTCCAGTTCGATCGCCCCCAGCCCGACCTGGTGGCGGGGCCGGATCAGCCGGACCGGTTCGGCGGCGTGACCGAAGGTGGTGCGGGCGATCCCGCCGGACTGGCTGTTCACCGCGTCGGCGAGTGCCTCCAGGTCGAGTTCGCGCCACGGCGTCACCTCCACCCGGGTGCGGGTGGTGGGGCTGAGGGTGCCGTCGTCGCGGCGCTCGGCGCCGGTCAGCCGGACCAGCCCCGAGCTGAGTCTGGCGGGCGACGCGCCCCACAGCAGCGGAGCCTCCCAACTGGACTGGAAGGTCGGGTCGGTGCCGGCGGCGCGTCCGTTGGTTGCCTCCTCCAGCCGGTGGTGGTCGAGATCGAAGGCGTGGAAGGTCAGCCCCCGGGCACCGGAGGCGGAGGTCCACCAGCGGGCGGCCAGCGGCAGCAGGGTGCCCACCTCGGCTTCGGCCTTGGACGGGGCACCGACCAGACCGTCGGGGACGGGCGTGCTGTCGTCCAGCAGCCGGGTGGCCAGCGCCCACGCCTGGGCCAGGGCGGAAAGGGCATCGGACTCATCGGCGGTGTCGTCGCGGCGGGCCAGGGCGCGGAGCCGTCCGGCGGCGGTGTCGACCAGCCGGGCGAGCAGCAGCAGGCGCTCCAGCCGGGCCCGTTGGCCGGCCCGGGCGAGGCGGTCGATCGCCGCCGTGCCGAGTTGGGCCAGACCGGTCGCGACCAGCCGCTCGATCACCTCCGCGACGTCGCCGGCGGCCTGACGCTGGGCGGCGGGGATTCCAGGGTTCGGCGGGGTGGGGTCAGGGGCGCCGGGGGCTGCGCCGGTCGGCATCGTCCACATCCCCTCACCGGCCTCCGGCGGCGCGAAGTCGACTGGCGAGCCAGGTTCGGGGGGTGGGGTGGCCGGCTCGATCGACCCGGCGGCGGTCCGCGTCCAGAGCCAGGCGGCGACGACATGGACGCACACCCCGGCGACCGGACAGGGGCAGCGGGCGGCCGTCGGACCGTCGGGCAGCAGTCGGACGCGGAGTTGCTCACACTCCAGTTCGACGGTCTTGTCGTCGGTGGCGACCATGGTGACGGCGTCCACCAGCTTGGTGGCCCGCCGGAGCAGCCCGCGATTGGCCAGCTCGGCAATGGCGTCGTCGTCCAGCGCTGCGAGCTGGCCGAGCCAGGCCGGGAGAATGGGCTCGGAGGTCACTGGGTCACCTCGGCCAGCCACTCGGCGAACCGGTCCGGGGTCATCGCCGCGATCTCCATGCCGGCGGCCGCCAGCCGGGCGGCCAGCTGCCGGTTGTACCAGGGCTCGCCCTCGTCGGCCAGCGAGGCCAGCCCGAGCAGCCGCACCCCCGAGCCGGCCAGCCGCTGGGTGACCGAGAGCAGGGACGACACCGAGCCGCCCTCGTCGAAGTCGCTGATCAGCGCCACCACCGTGCGGGTGGGCTGGCTGACCAGCTTCTCGGCGTAGCCCATCGCCTGGGCGATGTCGGTACCGCCGCCCAGTTGCGAGGTGAGCAGCACCTCGACCGGGTCGCTGGCCAGGTGGCTGAGGTCGGCCAGGCCGGTGTCGAACAGCACCAGCCGGACGCTGATCCCCGGCAGCCCGGCCAGGATCGCCGCGGAGACCGCGCTGTGCAGCACCGAACCCGCCATCGACCCCGACTGGTCGACCAGGATGATCACCTGCCAGTCGAGGTTGCGGCGGCGCTGCCGGGCGGTGAACCGCACCTGCTCGACCAGCAACTTCCCGGTCTCCGGGTCGACGTGGGCCAGGTTGTCGGCGATCGTCCGCCGCCAGTCCAGGTTGCGCAGCGAGGCGTGCAGCGAGCGCTGGTGGCGGGCGCGGGAACCGGTCAGCGCGGTGATGAACTTCGGCCGCAGCCGCTCGATGATGTCGGCGACCACCTTGGCGATCAGCTCCCGCACCCCGGCCGCGGTGGCCGGGTCGAGCCTCCCCCGGGTGCGCAGCAGCGCCTTGGCCAGCTCGGGGCTGGCCTGCAGGTTCGACACCGCCTCCGGATCGGCCAGCAACTCGTCGATCCCGTAGCGGCTGATCGCGTCCCGCTCCATCCGTTCCAGGGTCGAGGTGGGGAACAGCCGGCGCGCCCGGCCCAGCCAGTTCAACGCGGTGAGCGCGGATGGATCCAGGCTGCCACCGCCACCCGCCGCCTGGCGGTGCCCGCGGGCGGTGTACTCCCGGTCGTAGAGGTAGGCCAGGGTGGTCTCGAGTTCGGCGTCCCCGGCCCCGGAGGGCAGCTGCTGGTCGGCGTACCGGCCCAGCACCAACCGCCAGCGGCGAGCGAGTTCGGGGTTCATGAGCGCCTCCCTTCGCCCGCTAGGAGGCTTGACTCCGAGTTTGTGCACCAAGTTCGGTGGACAAACTCGGAACGAAGGCGAGTGGGAGTCATGACGGCCTCCCGGTGAGGCCGTCGCGGGTCAGTGAGGCGAGCAGGTCGCGTTCGAGTTGCTGGGCGGTGGCGGCCAGGGCGGGGTCGAAGCGCAGGACGGCGTCCAGGTCGGTGGCGGTGGCGCCGGTGCGGCGGCCGATCTCGGCGGCCAGCTGGGCGGTCTCGGCCGGACGCAGCCAGGTGAAAGCCTGGCGCAGGTCGGGCAGGATCCCGAAGAAGGCGTCCGGCTCGAGCTCGGCCAGTCGATCGTTCAGCGCGTCCAGCAGCTCGGGGGAGTGCAGGATCAGGTCGGGGGCGGCCTGCAGCAACCCGAGCAGGAAGGCGGCCAGCCGCTCCGGGTCGGCGCCGGGATGCAGGTGGGCGGCTACCTCCGTCCGCAGTTCGTCGGCCCCGATCTCGGAATCGGTGTAGGCCATGGCGACCAGGCAACCGTGCAGCCGGGCCGAGGTGGGACGCTGCCGCAGCTTGGTCAGCTCCCGGGCCGGCGCCCCGGCGTCCACCGCCAGATCGCCCTCGCGCAGCCGGCGGAGCAGTTCCCGCAGGCTCAGCACCGCGCGGCAGGCGGGTTCGGCGTCCGCCGCCGCCACGTCGGCCAGCGGACCGACCAGGTACGCGGCGGCGGCCAGGCCGCTGGCCAGCAGCGGACGCAGTTCGTCGGCGTGCTCGCCCAGCGCCAGCCGGCCGCCCTCGGCGAGCAGGCCGGTTACCCGGTGCAGGCTGCCGACCACCGAGGCCAGCGAGGCATCGGAGTCGTAGCTGGCCTGCAGGGCGGTGAGCGCGGACGACAGCTGGTCGGTGGCGCCCATCGCCACCAGCTCGGCCAGTACCTGGGCCACCCCCTGGGCGCTGCCGGACTGCTCGGTCAGCTGGTCGGCGATCCGGCGGCGACGCACCTCGGGCAGGGTGCCGCCCTGGTGGGAGACCTGGATCAGCGCGGCCTCCACCAGCGGCGTCCAGGCGTACTCCCACTCCTCGAACAGCTGCCCCAGGCCGGTGCCGCCAACCAGGTCGGCGCCGCCGGTCTGCCGGGCGAAGCCGGAGCCGACGAACCGCATGGTGGCCAGGAACTCGCGGCGCTGGACGTGGCGGGGCTTGCGCGCGGTATCGAGGCTGACCTTGCGTGGCGTGCCGTCGTCCACCACGAAGCGGAGCTTGAGGGCGGTGGCCCGGGCCTCGGCGACCAGCGGTGGGACGGCCAGGCCGGGCGGCAGGTCGCCCAGCGCGGTGCCGCCGAACACCTTATCGATCGCCCGGCCGAGCGGACCGGAGAGCCCGGAGTCGTCCCGGACGAAGCAGCTCAGCATGGCGTCGGTCAGGTCGGTGCGGCCCGGCCAGGCCCGACCGCGGAGGGCGGCCAGGCCCAGCGCGTGCTCGGCGGCCGCGGCGATCTCGGCAGAGCTCAGGTGCTCGTCCTGGGCACGGAGTTCGGTGGCGACGTCGAGCAGGACGTCGATCGTGGCGGATCGGTGGTCAGCGGCCGTC
Source organism: Propionicimonas sp. (assembly GCA_049840415.1). Classification (GTDB taxonomy): domain Bacteria; phylum Actinomycetota; class Actinomycetes; order Propionibacteriales; family Propionibacteriaceae; genus Propionicimonas. Next base: position 368,658 of record JASGLB010000008.1, read on the forward strand.
CGGTGGTTCCAGGTGCGCTGCCAGAAGCCGGGGGCTGGCATGCCGGCGCCGTAGCCGCGCAGGCCGTCCAGCCGGGTGTGGTCGTAACGGATCAGCCAGGCCGGACGGGGGACGTCCAGGTCCCCGGGGTTGCGGCGGGTCACCCAACGTCCCTCGGGGGTGTCGTCCAGGGCCTCCAGCAGGGCGAGGGTGTGGAAGGCGCCGGTGACCACCACGATCGGTCCGGTGGCGGTGGTCCGATGACGCTCCAGCACGGCCGCCATCACGGCTTCCCGGGCGTGGGTGCCGTCCCCGTCCAGCAGCTCCCGGTCACTCTCCAGCCGGGCCAGCGCGGCCCAGGCCAGCACCTCGCCGAAGTACTCCCGCCAGTCGGCGAACTGGGCGGGGGAGCGGAGCTCGAACAAGTGCTCCCAGACCTCGTCGTGATCCCGGCAGCCCAGTTCGGCGGCCAACCGGGCGATGGCTGCGCTGCGGGCCAGGTGGTGCTCGGCCTGCAGGGTCCGGACCAGGGCGCCGGGGTCCTCGTCGTCGTGCTGATCGGCCCAGGACTGGTCAATGAAGTCGACGGTCGCGTCGTGCGCCGACCCCCAGCGCAGGGCCACCCACTCCGGGGAGAAGTCGGCCAGTGGATAGAAGGCGGAGTGGTCGCCGTCGATCGACAGCACCGCGATCGGTGGACGGGTGCGCTGGTCGGCCAGCGCGGGCAGCAGGGCACTGTACTCCCGCGGGCCCTCGATCAGGACGGTGCTGGGCCGCACCTCGTCCAGCAGGGCGAGCAGCGCTGCCGAGCAGCCCGGCGAGTGGTGCCGGATCGGCACCAGGTGCACCCCCGCCTCGCCCCACCGACGCAGTGATTCCAGGGCGCGGGTGAGCCGGGGTGGTGCCGCGGCCTGGGTTAGCGCCACAGCCCGTCGGCGGCCTGGAAGAAGGCCTTCCAGTCCCGGTCGCCCCGGGCGCGTTCCCGCACCACATTGTCGACGTAGTGCCGCATCAGCCGGGCGTCCTCGTCGGAGCCCTTCAGCGCGATCCCGACCAGTTGCTGGGCGATCTCGCCGGCGGTCACCGTGCCGCTGCCCAGGTACCGGGCGGCCATGGACGCCGCATAGGCGACGTTGACCGCCTCGGCGGTGGACATCACCGCTTCCGGCCGCTTCACCGGGGTGCCGGCCTCGGTCGTCCCGGTGCGCAGGTCGGCGAAAGCGGTGACCAGGATGTCCAGCACCTTGGTCGGCAGCGGCGGACGCTGCTCGCCCAGTTCGGCGTCCAGGGTGCGGGTGATCAGTTCGGCCTCGAAGGCCCGATCCCGGATCGGCCGGACGGTCTCGAAGTTGAACCGCCGCTTCAGCGCCGCCGACATCTCATGCACCCCGCGGTCGCGCAGGTTTGCGGTGGCGATCACATTGAACCCGGGACGGGCGGCCACCCGGGCCTCGCCGCCGAGCTCGGGCACCATCAGCAGCTTCTCCGACAGGATCGACACCATGGTGTCCTGGATCTCCGGCGGGCAGCGGGTGATCTCCTCGAACCTGACGATCTTCCCGCCGGCCATCGCCTGGTAGATCGGGGACGGCACCAGCGCCCGTTCGGATGGGCCCTCGGCGATCAGCAGGGCGTAGTTCCAGGAGTATCGGATGTGATCCTCGGTGGTGCCCGCCGAGCCTTGAATGGTCAGCGTGGAGGTGCCCGAGATCGCCGCGGCCAGCAGTTCCGACAGCATCGACTTGGCGGTGCCCGGCTCGCCGACCAGCATCAACCCCTGCCGGCCCAGCAGCGAGACGATCGCCCGGTCGACCAGCGGATCGTCGCCGTAGAACTTCCGGCCGATCCCCAGCTTGGTATCGCCCAGGATGAACGCCCGGACCGCTCGGGCGGACAGCCGCCAGCCCGGCGGCAGCGGAGCACCCGCCGCGGCGTCGGCCTCGGCCAGCCGGGTCAGTTCGGTGGCGTAGCGGTGTTCGGCCGGCGGCCGCAGTTCGGCGTCCATCAGTACCCCGACTTCTTCTGATACTCCGGATCGAACGGTCCGAGGGCGGCCAGCGCAGCGTAGTCGGCGTAGCACTCGGCGACCAGCACCGGCGGCACCTCGTCCAGCCGCACCGACCGACCCCGCCGCTCGAAGCTGAGCGACTCGGTGGCGCAGGGGATGTTCTCCTCCGGCAGGATCGAGCCGGTGAACTCCAGCACCGCGGTCAGCCCGACGCTGCTGAAGCCCTTGGTGTAGCGGCTGAACCAGCCGCCGTCCTCACCGGCGCCCCGGGCGAACCCGCGTTTGGTGGCCACCCCGCGGAAGCTGAAGGTGTCGGTCATGTGACCCTTCAGGTCGGTCAGCTCGGTGGCCCCCTCCGGATAGGACGGAGCGGTCGCGGTCAGCTGGTCGAACAACGGGGTCACCTCGTAGTCGGCCAGGTGGGCCCGCCACGCCTCGACCTCAGCGTCGTCCAGCAGGACGCGGTGCGCCAACTGCAGCTGGGCGTCCTCCGCCAACTCAATCGGCTCGTCGGCGGCGTCGATCAGCTCGCCGTCCTCGGTGGGACGGAAGGCGCGCGCTCCGTCCGCCCCCACCTCCAGCCAGATCAGCCGGGTGACCAGCTGGGACATCAGCGGGTGCGCCAGCAGGAACTCCCGCCAGTCGGCCACCGTCCAGTGCCGCTGGGCGCACATCGCCTCGTACAGCCGCGAGGTCTGCAGGGTGAGAACCGCCTTGAGCTCCTTGCGGGACGTGGTCAGCTGCTTCTTGGCCTCGGCCGCCGCCTCCTCGTCGTCCCCGGCCCGCGGGCTGGGCAGCGCCTTCAGCGGTTTGCCGTCCGCGTCGGTCAGGTCGATGCCGTACTTGGCGTTCACCCGGCCGAGGAACTCCCGCGGTCCGTAGCTGAGGTGCAGCAGCCGGTCCTCGCTGAAGCCGGCGGCCGGGATGGTCCGGTCGGCCAGCTCGTCCGGCGACCAACCGCGGGCCTCGGCCAGCCGTTCGACCAGTTCCAGCGCCTTGGCCTGCACCGAGGCCTGCTTGAACCGGCGCGAGATCGACAGCAGCAGTTGGATGGCGGCCGGATCGCCATTGGCGTACAGGGCGTACACCAGCGCCTCCACCTGGGAGCGCCGGCCGTCGTTATTGCGGATGTAGCTCTGGACGGCGTTCGCCAGCTCGATCCCGGGCACCCGGCTGGTCAGCGCCAACATGCCCTTGTCGGCGATCGCCGAACCGAGATAGACGCCCTGGTGGTACCGGTAGGCCTGGGCGACGTGGTCCTCCACCGGCCGGGCGGCCTCCCGCTCGGCGTACTGCAGCCACTCCGGGTTGGTCTGCCGGCTGCGGGCCCGGGCCAGGTAGTCCTGGGCGTTCTGCCAGGCCTGCTGGCCAGCGGTCGCGGCGTGCGCCCGGCTCTCCGCCTCGTCCGGGTGGCGGGTGTCCTGCGCGATCCAGGAGCGCAGCGCGTGGCGACCGAGATTGGCGGCATCGTCGGCGTCCAGCAGCGACAGGTACCGGTCGAACAGGCCGGAGCCGTCCGGATCCTTCAACTTCACCGCCAGCACGAACCACCACCGCAGGATCGCCGGATCGACCGGCGAACCGTCGGCCCAATGAGCCACCGGCAGGTGCTCGGAGTCGAACCAGGCCATGGACGTCGGCGGCTTGGCCTTCAGCCCCTTGGTCGCCTCAGCCAGCAGCACCTTGGGTGCCAGATCGCCGGAGATGTCGTCGCCGAGGGTCTCCAGCGCGGTCAGCATGGCGGCCCGGGCGTTCGGCCGGGTCTCCTTCTTCAACGCCGCGCGCAGTGGCGCGATGCCCGCCGGGTCACCCTGCTGGGCGATCCAGTTGGCGGCGGCCGCCCGGCTCTCGCCCTTGCCGTCGGCCAGCCCCTGGGTGGCCAGCGCGAGCGCTGCCGGATGGCTGGTCAGCGCCGCCTGGGCGAGCGGACGGTTGGTGCGCGACTCGCTCATCGCCACCTGGGCGACCAGCGGCACCAACTCGGTCGGGATCCGCGGGAAGTGCGCCAGCACGCCCAGCGCCGAGGTCACCTGTTCGGCGTCGCCGCGCAGCCAGCGGGGCAGGACGTCCGGGTGCTCGGCGAACCACGGCCAGGCGGTCTCGGAGGCCCAGCCGGCCCCGTATTTGGCGATCTCCTCCTGGCTGATCCCCTTGGCGCCGATCTGGTCGGCGTGGACGCCGGCCCGCCGGATCGCGTCCTCGATGGCGCGCAGGTCGGTGGTGTCGTCGGCCCGCATCCGGATCACGCCGACCAGGTAGTACGCGCTCTCCACCCGCTTCAACCGCAGCAGGTGCACCAGGGTGAGGGAGGGCGCGGCCTCGCTCAGCCACCACATGTTGTACTTGCTCAGCAGCTTGGACTTCTTCGCCTCGCCATTGGCGATCGCGACGAAGTCGACCAGGTCGCCCTCGGTGATGGCGCTGGCCCGCTTGGCGTCATTGCGCGCCCAGGACTGGTCGGAGTTCTCGCCCCGGCTGATCTCGCTCTTCAGCTTGGCCCGCAACTCCTCGAGCACGGCCTGGCCGGCGCGGGCATCCGGCAGCGGCTCGAACGGCGGCAGTTCCAGCGGCTCCTCGGTGACCTCGACGTCGATCGCCTCCCGGCGCTGCGCGGCCTGGTCGACCAGGGTGGCGATCTTCGCGCCGGCCGCCACCGCTTCGTCGAGCAGCTGGGCGCCGGCGGCGTCCCGGCCCAGCAGGTTCACCAGTTCGGAGCCCCGGGCGGCGGTCACCTTGGCCAGCACCGGACGGACGACCTCGGCGCGTAGCTCTGCCGGAAGTTCCTCGAAGGCGTTCAGCGCCGCCGTCCGCGGACCCTTGGCAGTGTCGGTGCACAGCGTGGCGACCACCGGTGCCAGCGCGATGCCGATCGCCGGGACGGCCGCCGCTCGCTCCATCAACCAGGTGCGGCCGTCGGCGCCCAGCCGGGCGGCCAGCGCCGGGGTGAGCTCCCGGCCGTGTGCGACCAGCAGGTCGTCCATGCCGGGGAGGTCATGTGGCTCCAGGCTGGAGTAGTAGCTCTCCGGGCCGGGCTGGCAGAGGGCCAGGATCGCCAGTGCCGGCGCCTCGTCGGCGGGCACCCCGTCCGTGGTCAGCAGGGTGACCACCAGGTCGGCGCGCCAGTCCCGCAGCCGCCGGTTCACCACCTCGCGATCGAGCCGCCGGTCCGGGAAGGTGCCGACGACATCGTTCAACAGCGCGGTCAACCAGACCGGGACGTCCTTGACCGTGCGGTTCACGTCGATCGCCAGCGCGGCCAGCAGCCGGCCGAACCTGATCAGGCGCTCCGGGCTGACCGCCGAGGAGTAGTACTGATTGCGGCTCTGCGCGACCTGCTTCTCCTTCAGGCCCAGCTTGCGCCAGGCCTTCCTGGCCTGGTCCGACGGCCACCACCAGTTCTCCAGCCGGCCGGGGTTGGCCATCAGCTGGACCAGATCGGGGCTCTTGACCTGCTCCAGTTCCTGGATCACCTGGGCGTCGCTGCCGTCGTGGACGTACCGGACGCAGCGCTCGAACAGGGCCTCGGAATGTGCCTGCAGCGGGTACAGCGCGTCGGTCAGTCGCTGGCTGGGCGGGTCGCCACCGAACAGCTTCTTCAATGCGTCGAACACGGGTCTCCTCACTCCACCAGCGCCCAGCCGGACTTCACCTTGTCAGCCACCAGATCGTCGGCCATCGCGAGTACCTGATCCTCATGGTCGGAGATCCGCACCTCGGTGCTCAGCGGCTGGGCCCGTCCGCTGGAGTAGTTGGTGTAGGCCAGCACGTAGGCCGGGTAGCCGGCCTGCTTGTTGGTCCGCCAGACCAGGAACTTCTGCACCATCAGCTTGCCGCCCATCCGCTTGGTGTAGACCTCGCGGCGCAGCACGGTGGCCGGGTTCGTCGCGGCGGCCGGCTGCTGCTGCGGCGGCAGCGGCCAGCTCCAGTGCTGCTCGATCTGCTCCAGCCGGACGTCGGCACCCGACGGCGCCTTGTCCTCCCGCACCCGGACCAGCACCGGGTGCAGGATGCTCAGCCCGGTGGCGGTGCCGGTCCGCGACCAGCTGCCGTTGAACTCCAGCAACGGGTTGAACACCGGGCCGTTGGTCGACTCGAACAGCACGTCGTTGATCCGCAGTTCCAGCACCAGTTCCGGCTTCACCATGTGGAAGGCGACGTGGTTGGTGTCGGTCTCGATGTAGCTGCTGGCCACCTCGGACGGGCTGAGCGTGGCGTGGAATTCGCTGCGGGAGGCCTCGGTGAACCCCGAGCCGACGTGCCCGACCGGCTGGTAGCGGCCGTCCGGGGTGGTCAGCGCCACCAGCAGCGACCGCACCTGGCCGGCCTTGTCGGGGTTCTCGGAGTAGCCGATCACCGCCACGTCGAGGGTGTAGACCGGCTTCACCTTGTAGACGATCGGCAGGTCGGTGCGCACCACCAGGCCCTCGGCGCCGCCCTCGGTCACCCAGTTGGTGCACAGGTCGATCACCTGCTGGCGGGAACTGGCGTCCACCATTTCGACCGGATGGACGGTCGGGCCGGTGAACACCTGGCTCAGCCAGCCGTGGGTCTCGGTGTAGGAGCCGGGACGGTGCTCTTCGCCGTCGGTGCTGATGATGTCGAAGACGCCCAGCCGCAGCTCGCCGTGCCGTGCCGGGTTGGCCAGGCACGCCGAGACGTCGAACACCCGGGTGCGGCCGGCGTCCTCCGCGACGTACAGCTCGGCCGGGATCACCGCCTGCTTCACGCCGGCTTTCTGCAGCGCGGCCAGGGCTTCGTCGTGGACGCCCAGGCCGAGCCGGACCCGTCCGCCGGTGTTGACGGTGTAGACCTCGGTGCCGTCCCAGAACAGCACCGCCAGCTCGCCGTCGTACTTGCGGGTCACCTGGTAGCTGTTGCCGCCCAGCCGGTGCTCGAGCTGCTCGGGGTTGATGCTGATGTACCGCTTGCAGACCAGCTGCTTGTACTCGGTCACCGTCTCGCCGGCCTGCGCGGCGACGGTCCTGGCCTCGCCCTCGAGGTAGCCCGGACGTTCGGTGAGCAGGCTGCGGTCCAGGCTTACCATCCGGGGCCCCCGCGGAGTTGTTCGGGGGAGCGCAGCGGGGGAGAAGAACTTCGTGGGGTGGTCATTCTGTCTCCTCTTTCGGCAGGGCACGCAGTTCCAGGTTGCTCAGGTGCAGCAGCAGGCAGTAGCGGTCGCCGTCCACCCGCCCCTCCAGGAAGCCGCGGTAGGGCTCACCCCCGGTGGTGAGGATCAGCGGCCCGGTGCCCTGCGGGCCGGAGCCGACCAGCCGCAGCGTGTTGTCCTTGGCTAGTTCCTGGGCCATCTGGAACAGGAAGTCGAAGGTCAGGCCGTTGGTGTGCCGCAGCTGGTAGCTGCGGGAGAAGACGAACCGGCGGATCGCGTCGGCCTTGGGGATCGCCCGCTTGCTCCAGGTGATCGGGGTCTCGCCGGCGACATTGCTGGCCGCGCGGGTGAGCTCGCGGCGTTCCTTCTCGGCGCCGGCCGGGTCGTAGACCACCTCTTCCAGCCGCACCCGGTAGACCACCTGGCCGTCGGGGGAGACGTAGACCTTCAGCGGACGATCCAGGAACCGGCCGGCGACCTCGACGTCGATCTCGGGGTCACCGTCGACGATCGCCTGGCCGACCTGCTCCAAGTCGCCGAACTGCTCGGTCAGGGCGTTGATCGTGGCCGTGGTCTTGACATAGCGGACGGTGCGCGGCCGGGCGCCGTCCGGCAGGCGGTAGCTGACCCGCTCGGGTTTGGCGGCCGGCTCGAAGCCGATCTCGGCGTCCCGCTTGGCGGCATTGGCCAGGTTGAACTTGCGCATCGGTCTCCCCTAGAACATTCCGAAGTCGAGATCGTCCAGCTCGTCGTCGTCCTCGGGTTCCTCCTCGAGGTCGTCGGCGGCGCCGTCCAGGCCGAGCCATTCGTGGTCGAGCTTCTGGCCGACCAGCATGAACGCGGTGCCGCCGCTGGCCAGCACGAAGGCGTCGCTGCCGGCCGGACCGGCTCGGAAGCGGTACTCGAAGCCGAAGATCTGGTCGCCGAGGGCGGCGATCAGGTCGGGATCGTCGCCCAGCTCGTACACCCCGCTGATCGCGGTGTCGAGCAGTTCCTCGGCGGTGGCGGTTTGCTGCAGCGGCACCGGGGCGTCGAAGCTGGACGGGGCCGACTCCACCGGGGCGCCGTCGGTGCTGGTGGGCACCAGCTGGCTGCGGTCCACCCAGCGGCCGTCCTCGGCGAGCAGGCCCATGCCCGTCCCACCGGAGGGGATCAGCAGGGTGCCGCTGGGGTCGATCAGCACCAGCTCGCAGGGGTTGCCGTCGGCGTCCAGCGCGACCGTCTCGGTGCGGCCGTACAGCTTGGCCCGGTCGATCTTGGCCGGGGCGGTGGCGTACTCGCGTCCGGCGAGGGCGAAGTTCAAGGTGCGGGCCAAGGTTCTCACTCCACACGGTCGGGGTCACCGCTTCGGCGGTGGGGTTGCCGGTCAGCCTAACGGTCGTCCGGGTCCACTGGCGGCAGTCCTTCCCAGCTATGGACGCCTCTTCCCAGCGCTTTGCCGCGATCTGCTGTCGCACTTTTTCGGCCAAGTCCCGGCGGAAGCCGAAAAAGTACGACAGCAGATGACCTCCGCCGAGGACGGTGACTGGCCCGGTGGGCGGGGTCCGGTAGAATGGCAGCGACATCAGGGTTTCGTGCAGCGGGTGGTTGGGACGCTGCGCACTCGTTGCGGGTCCCCGCAGAAGGATGAAACCGGTGTCTTCTACCGAGTCGGGTTTCCGCGCCATGCGCCAACTGGCCGGAACCGCCTACTTCCCACTGTCCGCGCTCGCGCGGCTGCCTCTTTCCATGCTGGTGCTGGGGGTGCTCACCTACGTCTCGGCGTCGGCGGACCAGCTCGCCACCGCCGGAGCACTGGCCGCCGTCACCGGGGTCGGCGTCGCGGCGGGCGCACCCCTGTCGGGTGCCGCGTCCGACCGCTGGGGGCAGCGGGTCACGCTGCTCACCGCCACCGTGCTGTACGCGCTCGCGCTCGGCTGGCTGCTCGCCGCGGGGGCGCCGGGGGAGGGCGCGCTGACCTTCACCCCCGGCCTGGCGGCGGCCGCCTTCGCCGCCGGCCTGGTGGCGCCGCAATGCGGTCCGATGACCAGGGTGCGCTGGATCCGTGGCCTCGGCGCGGTCGACCGCCGGACCCTCGACGCCGCCCAGGGCTACGAGTCGACGATCGATGAACTGGGCTTCGTGCTCGGGCCTGCCGCGGTCGGGCTGATCGCGGTGCTGGTCGGCCCCGCCGCCCCGCTGTGGACGGCACTGGGGCTGGCGGTGCTGCTGGTGCCCTGGTTCGCCCTGCACCGCACCGAGCGGTTCGCCACCGTCGGCCCGCGGCCGGGCGACCATCCGGCCGGCCAGGTTCGTCCGGCCCCGCTGCCCTGGGGTGTGGTCGCGGTGCTGCTGCTCGGCATGCTGAGTATCGGAGCGGTGTTCGGCTCGCTCGCGACCGCCACCACCGCGTTCGCCCAGCAGACCGGGCAGGCCGGCTCCGGCGGCGTGATCTATGCCGCGCTGGGGCTCACCTCCGGCGCGGCCGCGCTCAGCCTCTCCCGTTGGCCCAGCTCGTGGAGCGCCGCCCACCGCTGGCTGGGCTGTGCCGCGACGCTCATCCCGGTGGTGGGCCTGCTCTGGCTGGCGAGCGCACCGTGGCAGCTGGCGCTGCTGCTGCTCGCGGTCGGTTTGCCGATCGGGCCGGTGCTGGTGACGGTGTTCAGCGCCGCCGGCAGCGTCACCCCGGCGCACCGGCTCGGTCTCGTGATGACCCTGCTCAGCGCCGGCATCACCCTGGGCACCTCGATCGGCAACTGGGCGGGCGGCGCTCTGGCGGACGCCGGCGGGCATACCGGGGCGTTCCTGGTCAGCTTCGCGGCCGCGGTGTTCGTGTTGATCGCCGGCCTGTTGTACGCCGGCCTCGTCCGGAAGACCCGTCCGGTTGCGCCGCGTCCCGACGCAGAGCAGGGGACGGTGGCCGAGTCCGTCCGCTCCGCGGCGGGGTGACCCCGACGCAGGTTCAGGGTCGATTCGGGGGTGATCCGGCCGTGTGAGCCGGCGGCGATCGTCCACAATGGGAGGGCAGTCGTACGAGCCTAAGGACGCAGCATGACCGATCAGACTCCCGAGAGCACCGACCCCCGTCCGAGCGACGAGACCGTGGTCGAGGCCGAACTCGTCACCGAGCCGGCCACCGACGACCCGATCGATCAGGCTGAGGTCGACGCGTCCGGTTCTGAGCCGGAGAGTGAGCCGGCTGACGTGGTGGAGGCCGACATTGTGGAAGCCGAGCTGGTCGAGCCGGTGAGCCTGGATCTCGGTGCGGAGGAGGCGGCCGCGCCGACCGGCACGGACTTCGACGTGGTGACCGCGCCGCACGCCGCCGACGCCACGCCGGCCGGTGACTTCGATCTCGCCGCCCCGGTCGCCGAACCGGAGCCGACCCCGGCCGCCGACCCGGTTCCGTCCGTCCAGCCGGACGCCACCGCCGTACCGGATCCGGCGCCCGCACCGGTTCCCCCGGCCGCGCCCGCCGCGCCCACCGGGGGCAGCTTCCTCGACCTGCCGCCGCTGCCCGACCTGAACTACCCGGCGCCGGCCGCGCCGCCGGTCTCGCCGTATCCGCCGCCGGCAGCCTCCTACCCGCAGGCCGCCGACTACCCGAAGACCGACTACGCGCCCTACCCGGGGGACTACTCCGAGCAGGTCGCCGGCCAGGCCTACGGCCACGGCGCCCCGGCCCCGGCCCCGCAGCCGCAGCCCGCGCCGGTCAGCCCGTACGGCACCCCGACCGGGTTCGCCGTCCAGCCCTACCAGACCGCTCCCGGCGACACCACGATGGCCTCGCTGGCGCACTGGGGCTCGCTGGTGGCCGACGTCCTCTCCGGTACCGCGCTGGGCTTCCTGGTGCCGCTGGTGATCATGCTCACCAAGGGCAAGGACGACCCCTTCGTCCGCGCCCACGCGGTGGAGTCGCTGAACTTCAACCTGACCGTGATCCTCGGCATGATCGCCTCGGTCATCCTGGTGTTCGCTTTCGTCGGGATCATCGGCCTGATCGCGATCCCGATCGTGGCGATCATCCTGCAGATCCTGGCCTCGATCGCCGCCAGCCGCGGCGAGGCCTACCGCTACCCGATCAGTATCCGCTTCGTGAAGTGACGGACGGGGCCGCGCTCGACTCCCGTAGGATGCCGGGCGTGGCTCCAGACGAGTTCGACCTGCTGCAAGCCGACCACCCGCCACGCGACGCCTGCGGTGTCTTCGGGGTCTGGGCGCCGGGCGAAGAGGTCGCCAAGCTGACCTATTTCGGGCTGTTCGCGCTGCAGCACCGCGGCCAGGAGTCCGCCGGCATGGCGGTCAGCAATGGCGAGCGGATCATGGTGGTCAAGGACATGGGACTGGTCTCCCAGGTGTTCGACGAGCCCGCCCTCAGCTCGCTGAGCGGCTACCTGGCGGTCGGCCACTGCCGGTACTCGACCACCGGCGCGTCCACCTGGGGCAATGCCCAGCCGACCTTCGTCGCGACCGCCAGCGCGGGTGGCCTGGCGCTGGGCCACAACGGCAACCTGACCAACACCGACGAGCTCGAGGCCTGGCTGGCCGAGCAGAACCCCGGGCAGGCGGTGCCGCGCAAGCAGCGGATGGATTCCACCTCCGACACCGCGATCCTGACCGCCCTGCTGTCGGCCTTCTCCGCCGACGGCCTGGAGCAGGCCGCGCTGACCGTCCTGCCCCGGCTGCTGGGCGCCTTCTGCCTGGTGTTCTGCGACGAGCGGACGCTGTTCGCCGCCCGCGACCCGCAGGGCATCCACCCGCTGGTGCTGGGCCGGCTGGAGCGCGGCTGGGTGGTGGCCAGCGAGACCGCCGCGCTGGACATCATCGGTGCCACCTTCATCCGCGAGATCGAGCCGGGTGAGTTGGTCACCATCGACGAGGACGGTCTGCGCAGCCAGCGGTACACCGACGCCGACCCGCGCGGCTGCGTCTTCGAGTACGTCTACCTGGCCCGTCCGGACAGCCTGATCGCCGGCCGCCGGGTGCACTCGGTGCGCACCGAGATCGGCCGGACGCTGGCCATGGAGGCCCCGGCCGACGCCGACCTGGTGATCCCGACGCCGGAATCCGGCACCCCGTCGGCGATCGGCTACGCCGAGGCGTCCGGCATCCCGTACGGCCAGGGGCTGGTGAAGAACTCCTACGTCGGCCGGACCTTCATCGAGCCCAGCCAGACCATCCGGCAGCTGGGGATTCGGCTCAAACTGAACCCGCTGCGGGACGTGATCGAGGGCAAGCGGCTGGTGGTGGTGGACGACTCCATCGTCCGCGGCAACACCCAGCGGGCGTTGGTGCGGATGCTGCGCGAGGCGGGCGCCGCCGAGGTGCACATCCGGATCGCCTCGCCGCCGGTGGAGTGGCCCTGCTACTTCGGGATCGACTTCGCCACGCGGGCCGAGCTGATCGCCCCCGGCCTGGAGGTGGACGACATCCGCCGCTCGCTGGGCGCCGACTCGCTCGGCTACATCAGCCTGGAGGGCCTGGTCGCCTCGACCGGGGTGCCTCGGCGTCGGCTGTGCACAGCTTGTTTCAGCGGTGACTACCCGGCGCTGATCCCCGAAGGACGCGCCCGACTGCTTGGCTTGGAGGTCTCCTGATGGCTGAATCCGCCTACGCCGCCGCCGGCGTCGACATCGAGGCGGGTGACCGCGCGGTCGAGCTGATGAAGGCCTCGGTGGCGCGCACCCACCGTCCGGAAGTGCTGGGCGGGCTGGGCGGCTTCGCCGGCTTCTTCGACGCCTCGGCGCTGGCCCGGTACGACCACCCGGTGCTGGCCACCTCGACCGACGGGGTGGGCACCAAGGTGGCGATCGCGCAGGCGATGGGGGTCTACGACACCATCGGCTTCGACCTGATCGGCATGCTGGTGGACGACCTGGTGGTGTGCGGCGCCGAGCCGCTGTTCGTCACCGACTACATCGCCTGCGGCAAGGTGCACCCGGAGCGGATCGCCGCCATCGTGGACGGCATCGCCCGCGGCTGCGAGGCCGCCGATGCGGCGCTGCTGGGCGGCGAGACCGCCGAGCACCCCGGGCTGCTCGACCCCGACGAGTTCGACATCGCCGGGGCCACCACCGGCGTGGTGGAGAAGGCCAAGATCCTCGGCGCTGACCGGGTCCGTCCCGGCGATGTGGCATTGGCGCTGGCCTCGTCCGGGCTGCACTCGAACGGCTACTCGCTGGTTCGCCACGTCCTGTTGCAGCAGGCCGGTTGGTCGCTGGAGCGGCAGGTCGACGAGTTGGGTCGGACGCTGGGCGAGGAACTGCTCGAGCCCACCCGGGTGTACGCCAAGGCCTGCCTGGCGGTGATCGCCGGCGGCGAGGTGCACGCCATGAGCCACATCACCGGTGGTGGGTTGGCCAACAACCTGGCTCGGGTGCTGCCGTCCGGTATCGAGGTGGTGATCGACCGGACGACCTGGACCCCGCCGCCGATCTTCGGCCTGGTGCAGACCGTCGGCAGCGTCTCGCAGCCGGACATCGAGGCGACCCTCAACCAGGGTGTCGGCATGGTGGTGCTGCTGCCCGCCGCCGAGGTGGACGCCGCCCGCGCAACGCTGGCCGGCTTCGGCATCGATGCCTGGGTGGCCGGTGAGGCCGTGGCGGCCACCGGCACGGGGTCGGTGCGGATGGTCGGCCAACACTGAACCACCCCAGACGACGACCGCCACGCCGCTGATAGGGAGGAGTCTTGACGAGGGCCGCGCCCCGCGGGCCGAGGAACAGAGCCTGACGAAGGGCCGCTTATCCAGGCGCCCGTCCGCGAACAGTAGGTTCTTTGGCCCTTCCCCGAAACTTGGGTAACCTTGCCTGCACGACAGATTTTATGAACCAGTAGCGGCTCGGCCGCAGTGACCAGGCGAGGGGGCTGACCCGACAGATGGGACGCGGCCGTGCTAAAGCGAAGCAGACCAAAGTCGCTCGCGATCTGAAATACCGCTCCTACTCCACGGACTTCGGGTCACTGGAGCGGGAGTTGCGGGGAGACTCCTACGACCCGGTATCGGCCGCCTCCGCCGCCGATCAGGCCGAGGACGAGACCGAGGATCCCTATGCGGAGCTCGCCAGCCGCTACGCCGACTACGAAGAGGACGACGTCCGCAAGATCAGCTGAGCGCCCTCGTGGAACCGGTATGTGTCGGACTTGGCGGGCGGACTTGCTTTCGATGTTGACGACAATGGTGCGATCGTGCTGCAGATCGCAAACTTGCACGGCGATATCGTTGCCACCGCGCCTCTCGGGCAGGCGGGTGTCACCTACTACGCCGAAACCGACGAATACGGCGTACCCCAGACCACTGGAATAGCCGGGCCACGGTACGGTTGGCTCGGTACCCACCAACGCGATGGTGCAACCTTGGGTGGACTCGTCCTTGTGGGCGCCCACCTGTATGCGTCTTCGACGGGTCGATTCTTCTCGGTTGATCCGGTTTCGGGTGGTGGCGAGAACCGATACACGTATCCGGTCGATCCTGTTAACCGCCTGGATTTGGATGGCGAAGTTGACTGGGGTCTAGTTCTGGAAGTCGGTTTGACCGTCGACATGTTGATTCCTGGCGCGGGCGATGCTGTTGGTGCGGCTCGCCTTGTAATGTGGGGGGGGTGCGTGCGGTGAGAGTCCTCCGTAGCGTGAAGTGGGTAAACGCTGTGGGAAGCACCGCAGCCAAGGCTAGTGGTCTCCGCGCTGCGGTGTGGGCGACGAGGAACGCCAAACGCGCTCGATACGTTGCACGGACATTTTCGCGGGGACCCACCGTAGTAGCAGTAGTTCCTTCGCGTGTCACTACGCTAAGCATGGCGTTAGGGGAGCAACCACCCGAAGCCCACAGCGATACGCGGCGTCCGCCCGCTACCACCTGAGAAAATCGCCGGTTGGAAGGTTAGGGGAAGGGGAGTTGTTGTGCAGAGGGCTGCTGGGAAACGGTGGGTAACATATTGGTGATTCTACAAAGACTCAGCCGGCCAGAAACTCGTTGTTTCGAACAGGCCCTCTCAGACCTTCGGGGCGCGGCGATTCCTCGTGATGGAGATGCTCTTGCTGAAGACGAGATTCTTGAAGATATTTCCTTTATTGAGTCGTTCATCGCAGGCGTTGTGAGTTCGCGGTCGGTCAGAACGTCAGAGGCCGAGGTTAGGTATCTTCTCGTGGCTTCTGGGAATATCGCCAGGCGGCGGCCGGGTGAGCCATTTCTCAACTCGCTGGGGTGTGTCCTTAGCATCCTCAAGTCAATTGTCGGAATTAAGTGGCCCCTAGGCCCATTCGGGCATCAGGCGAGGGATGACGATGGGTGATGATCGTGATGTTGTGCTGGAGCGGCTCACGAATTCGTGTGAGCTTCTGGTGCGCCGGAGTTCCACCGAGTTGTCGCTACGGGATGACCTGGGCATGCGTGTCGAGGTGGAGTGGATCGAAAAGCGGACGCCGTTGTTGCGTGAGGTCTATGCGGTAGCAGGCGTCGAGGGTGAGACCGCTTGGGGTGAGGTGACGCTGGTTCACAAGTTGACGCGGCGGATCCTGGATAGTGCGAGTGCTCTGGATGAGGTGCTGGCTCAGGTTGGTCAACGGATGCGGTTGATGGGGTCAGCTGCGGATGCCTATCGGACGGCCGTGGCGGTGATGGCGGATCGGGAGACGCTGTTCGGTCGGGATGATGAGAGGTCTCGGTTGGTGTCGTGGGCGGCCTTGGCTTACTGGGCGCACGCGGCTGTGAACCCACCCTCGCTGAACCAGTATTACGAGGTGCTGAACGAGATGTCGGAGGCTCTGGCGGTCCGGTTCACTGATGGGGTGCGGAACGCGTGGGTGGAGGAGTGGGAGGCGTCCATGCCGGACACGCTCATGGTAGATGGTCATCTCTGGCTGCCGCTGGTGGATCCCGACTCCTGTGTACCCCGGGTCCTCTCGGAGAGCGTCGCGATAGCGGTTTCTGAGGCGGCGTTGATCACTGCTGGGTTTCGGTAGCCATCCTTGTCATGTGCGTGTTGGGCAAGGCCTTTCGCCAGATAGCCGACGGGGGCTCTGACTGATGATCGGCGGAAAGTTCTGTTCTTCCTCCGACCCAGGCCCCGGGATGAAAGAGTTGACTGGGCTTGTGGGGTGAGAGTCCGCCGCAGCATCAAGGATAGCCAGGGCAGGGTGAAGTACGCCCGGCGTTTTCATGGCATGAGTGATTATGCATGGTCCGCGATCATCCAACTGGACAGGAGGTGGCGTTGTTATGGCGTCGAAGAAGGTCGAAAGGTTTCGAAAAGAGGAGAAGCGCCTCGCTAAAGCCCTCTCAAAGCATACCGAAGCAATAATAGACCTAGCAGCAGACGATAGCTGGCCAGAAATTCTTAGGCTAGGAAAGAAGCTCCGCAAAGCGGTCTTGCGATATGCGGAAGCTCAGCTCGATGTTGTGGGGACGGTCGTCCCATTTAGTCCCCTCTTTGCCGAGGACGAGTATGAAGACCCCGGCTACGTACCGCATGATGGCAGGCTCGCTGTCGTGATGAGGCTGGATGTCGCGCCAGACGCGGTAGAAGCTGAAGTGCGGGAGGGCCTGGCGGAGACCCTGGTGCATGGTGCTCGGAGGGCGACGCTAGATTGGTGCGAGATGCAGCCTGGCGTGCACCCTGTTGCGTTGCTAACCGCTGCTGTCTGCGTTGATGAAGGTAGCGATCTCGCCAACTCAGAGCCGATCTTGGATAGCGAGGAGTTGGTTCGAGTGCTGGGCGCTGTCGAGAGCGTCCACTACAGTGAGGTGGACGTATACCTGTAGCAAAGCGCGGGCGGTAGCCTCGCTTCCAAAGATGGCTGGGTTGTGGCTCGGTGGCGTGCGATGGATGCACTTGCCTGAAAGATGATCCTGCAGTGACGCCTTGCCTGGGATGCTGCCGAGGCAAGTCCTCGACCAGAGCGAGCCCACATCAACTAATAGGCGCGATGGTGAATATTGGGCACGCGACTCTTGCACCGCCTGAGTGTTATCTCTCATCAGCAGAGAGCCGCGAAAGTCGTAGTGCCATTGCTAGATTCGTCGAGGCTCGCGGGCTGGACTGAGAGCATGAACTGCGGGCCGGCACGGCCCACCGGACTGAGTTGCATTGCCTCGAAGGAGAGCCAGAGATGAAGACGACGGTGTCGGTCGCCAAGCACCTGCCGTACCACGGCTACCAGCCGGATTATCGGGAGTTCGGGCCGCGGTGGGATGACACTGCCGAGCGTCGCCGGTGGCTGAGCCGGGTCGAGGGGCTCGCGGGGAGCCGGATTCGCCGGTTGCTGGGTGAGTTGGTGGATCCGGCGGGGCTGCAGGAGGTCAGCTTCCGCGTCGAGTTCGATCCCGATCAGCGGTTGTGGAGAGCCCGCAAGAACTCCGTCGGGCGCGTGCTGAACGTCGAGTTGTACCCGCCCGAGGCGGTGACCGAGCTGCTCAGCATCGATCAGGCTGCGACCTACGTCCAGGGTTTCGCCGGGTCGGTGGTCGCCGAGCGGCTGGGCGTCGAGCCGCGGATGCAGGTGGTCGAGGGCGGGTCGTTCCCGCTGGTCTCGGTGCTGTCGGTGCCGCGGTGCGGTAGCGCACACGCTTGGCATCGCGATCCGGATGTCGACGCGTTCGCGAAGACGGTCAGCGTGGTCAACGGTATCTGGCGGCGTAGTGGACAGTGGGGCAAGGTGAGGGCCGGCTGGCCCGTGCTGGAATTGGTGCCGCGAAAACGTGCCGGCGCGCCGGGGTGCCTGCCGGGGTGTGGACGGGTGGCGGTCGGCGTTCGAGGCTTTGCGCAACTCCCTGATCGCGAGAAGGCGCAGGTCGTCCTTGACGGCCTAAGGGCTGGGATCGTCGGACAGTGGGGTGGGATCCGTCCCGCGGATGAGGGTGGCGCCGACCTGGTGCAGGCTGCGATCTGGTCCTCGATCGAGGCCAACGGTCTGCGGGGACGCTGGGTCTCTCCATCTCGTCCCGTCAGCCGCGGGGCATTCTTCGCCGAGTTCGAGGAGGACCCTGAAGGCGCTCGGATCCGGGCCGTTCTTCACGGCGATCGAGGGCGCTGCGCGTCGCCCTGGCACCCGGCGGAAGTCGATCTGCACCACATCTCCTTGCTCGAGACAGGGAACGACATCCGCCAGGTGGATGAACGGACGGTCGAAGTGCCGATGAACCCGCTGACTGGGAAGTGCTTCCGCTTTCAGGTGGACGACTGTGGCGACGAACTGGAATCGGGTGAACGCGACGAGCAGGACGACGCCGATCTGCCGCCTGCCCATCCCGCCTTCGCCGCTCACTTCACCGATCCGCTCTATGACGATGCGGGCGCCGACTTCGGACCGTTCGGCAGTGATGAGGGCTTCGAGTTGGTGTGGGAGTGGGCGGAGCGCCCGAAGCGTGCTGCCGGGGCCTCCGTCGCGGTGTTGCTCGGCTGCGGTGCGGACGAGTTGCAGCGCTGGGCTCAGCCGGTTGCTTCTGACGCAGAATCCGGCCTCCCTGGTGGACGAGGCGACGCTCGTTCAGGCCGCGGGGTTCACGCTCCTTCGACTCACCGGGCAGCTCAGCCCGGACGACCAGGCGATGGTCCTCAACGCGCTGGAGTTCCTGATTGCCCACTACGACGTGCCAGCCGACTACGTCCGTCAACGCGAGGATCTCGCCGGGTGGACTGGAGAATGGTCGGAGACGTCGCGGACTCCTGCTGACGGTGACTCTTGAGGTGATGGTGACGTGTCGCGTGGGGGTTGCTGACGACCTTCCACAGCTGGAGTTGCGGGGCGAGCCGTGGACCGTGCCCATACCTCGATGGGAGACTGATTGAAGTTAATGACATGGAGTTCGCCAAGATGGCCGTAAATGAGGATTTTTCGCTTCCATATATGGGCCAGTACGTTATTGACGCGCTGGAGTCGTTGAGCGACGCTGAGGTCCAATCTCGCTGGGGCATTTGCGAAGAGGGCAGTGGTCGCTATGAAGACCTGGATACCAGCATTCACATCCTATATGACGATTGTGAGGTTCTTCCCAATCCGGAGCGTGGGATTCCGAGTATGTTGTATGGGTCGGAGGTGGCTCCACTGCGTGCGTTGAACGAGGTCTTCGAGCCGTTGATCGATGAGCTTGGCGGCGCGCCGGATGAGGCGTATATCAAAGATCCGCGCTGGGTGGACGTGATGGCTGCTGCTCGGGTGGCATGCGAGTTGATGCGAGCCCATGACGCTGAGAGCAAGAAGCGTGTGACGGGAGAGCGGGCGTCACGGGCTGAGGAGAGCTAGCGGTCCGGGTTGGCGAGCGAGGTGTTCAGAGGGCTGCTGGCCAACGAGAGTTGCCAGTGTCGATAGCCTGCGGGCTTGTTCGCCCTCCTTGGTGCTCCTTCGGTATCGCGAAATGGTGCGCGGAACGTTGCGCAGCAGGATCGGTAGTTCGGCGGGTGCCGTTCCGTAAGCCGCTGCCTGGCAGTCACCGGTAGCGTTGCGCGGCTGCTGTGGCCTGGGCGCCGTAGCCTCCACCGAAGAGTTGGGCGTGCACCAGCAGCGGATGCACCTGGTGCAGTGGGACCAGTTCCCGCCAGTTGCCGGGTAGGTGGTCGCTGGCGGTTTCGTAGGCGTCCAGGATGGTCGCCAGGTGTGGGGTGCCGAACAGGGCCAGCATGGCCAGGTCGGTGATCCGGTGGCCGCCGTGGGCGGCCGGGTCGACCAGCACCACCCCGTCCGGCGACCACAGGACATTGCCGCTCCACAGGTCGCCGTGGAGTCGGGCCGGGGGAGCGTCGTCGTCGAACTCGCCCGTCTCCAGTCGATCGCAGAGCCGGTGGATGACCGCCAGCCCGGCATCGCTCAGGTCGCCGGCGCGGTGGGCGGCCCGGGCGTAAGGGAGCATCCGCTGCTCGGCGTAGAACTCGCCCCAACGTTCCATCGGACGCAGGGGCAGTGGTGCGTCCCCGATGTAGCCGTCCCCGCTCCACCCCACTGGGCCAATGCCAAAGGCGGCTGCGCCGGCGTCGTGGGTGCGGGCCAGGGCCGCGCCGAAGTCGGCCGCGGCTGACTGGCCGGGTGCGACCGAGGGAACGCGTTCGAGCGTGATCGAGTCAGGGCGGACCTCCCGGACTGCGGCGATCCGGGCACCGCCAGCGGCGGCCAGCCAACGCAGACCGGCGCCCTCGACCTCGAAGAACCCCGGTGGTGGTGCTGTGCGGCGCTTGATGTGGTCGGTCATCTCGCCCCCTCGGTCGGTCGAGAATCGCTCACGCGGCACGACGTAGGCCGAACTCTGGCAGGCCCGTGCAGTTTTTGCCAGATAGCGCTGCTGGCCGACGCATATGTCGGCTGGGTGCCCTATTTGGCAGAAACTGCACGGCGGCTGTCGCAGAGGTGATGACGTGGGCTGGCTATCGGGGGGTGATCGGTGGTTGAGTAGGAGAAACGGGTCCGGGGAGGAGGTCACCGATGACACCGACGCAGAGCAGCACTCCCGCCGCGCAGGCGGTGTGGTCGGATCCGCGCGAGGAGATCGAGATCGGTGTGCTGATGGCCAACGGACGGCTGGCGCCCCGCTCCTTCGCCACCCGCGCCGCAGCCGAGGCCTGGGCGGTCGAGGGCGAACAGGTGGTGGAGTACAACCGGATCTGCGCCTGCGACAGCTGAGTGACGGCACAGTGATCGCTGATCCGACCTTCGTCGGGCTCAGGGATCGTCAGGTTCCTCGACCCGAGCGGTCTCTGTCCGGGATCGTCAGGCGTCGAGGGATTCCGAGAGATCCAGCCAGCGGTCCTCCAGGCTGGCGGTCTCCTCCTCCAGTTCGCGCAGCTGGCCCATCAGGCGTTGCAGGCCGGCGTAGTCGCTGTGGTCGTGGGCGGCCATCCGCTCGTGCACGGCCGCGACATCGCTACCGAGCTTGGCGATCCGGCGTTCGACGGCGGCCAGCTCCTTCTGCAGGGCTCGGCGTTCGGCTCCTGACAGAGACGAACCGGAATCGGCGGGGCTGGCCGGCGTCTGCTTGGTTGGCGCGGACGCCTGAGCGCGGCGGAGCCGCAGGTACTCGTCCACCCCGCCGGGCAGGTGGCGCAGCCGGCCGTCCAGGATGGCGTACTGCTGGTCGGTCACCCGCTCCAGCAGGTAGCGGTCGTGGGAGACCACGATCAGCGTTCCCGGCCAGGAGTCGAGCAGATCCTCCAGCGCGGCCAGCATGTCGGCGTCCACGTCGTTGGTCGGCTCATCGAGACAGATCAGGTTGGGTTCGTCGAGCAGCAGCATGAGCAACTGCAGCCGGCGCTTCTGACCGCCGGAGAGCTCAGCCACCCGGGTGGAGAGGTGCTCGCGGGCGAAGCCGAGCCGCTCCAGCAGCTGGGCCGGGGTGAGGTCCTTGCCGTCCACATTGAACGTCGTCCGGGTGCGGGCCAGTACCTCGCGGACCAGGTCGTCGCCGATCTCGGCCAGCTGGCTGAACTGCTGGTCGAGCAACCCCAGCCGGACGGTCTTGCCGCGCTTCACCCGGCCGCTGGTTGGCTTCAGGTTGCCGGAGATCAGGCCGAGCAGGGTCGACTTGCCGCTGCCATTGGCACCGACGATGCCGGTGCGCTCGCCCGGCGCGATCCGCCAGGTGACGTCCCGTAGCACCTCGTTGGTGCCGTAGCTGACGCCGGCCTCCTCCAGGTCGACCACGTCCTTGCCCAGCCGGGCGACGGCCAGCCGCTGCAACTCCAGCGGGTTGCGGATCGGCGGGACGTCCTCGATCAGCAGGTTGGCGGCGTCGATCCGGAACTTGGGCTTGCTGGTGCGGGCTGGCGGGCCGCGGCGCAACCAGGCCAGCTCCTTGCGCAGCAGGTTCTGCCGCTTGGCCTCGGTGGCGGCGGCGATCCGGTCGCGCTCCACCCGCTGCAGGACGTAGGCCGCGTAGCCGCCCTCGAAGGGCTCGACGACGCCGTCGTGCACCTCCCAGGTCTCGGTGCAGATCTCGTCCAGGAACCAGCGGTCGTGGGTGACCACCAGCAGGCCGCCGGCGTTCCGTGCCCAGCGGTTCTTCAGGTGCTCGGCCAACCAGGCGATGCCCTCGACGTCCAGGTGGTTGGTGGGCTCGTCCAGTGCGATGACGTCCCAGTCCTCCACCAGCAGGGCGGCCAGCGCCACCCGGCGGCGTTGCCCGCCGCTCAGCTCGCCCACCGTCGCCTCCCACGGCACGTCAGCGGCCAGGCCGGCGATGACGTCCCGGATCGCCGGATCGCCCGCCCACTCGTGCTCCGGACGGTCACCGACGATGGTGTGCCCGACGGTATCGGCCGGGTCCAGGTCGTCCCCTTGGGCGAGAACCCCGAACCGGACGCCGCCGCGCCGGATCACCCGGCCGGCCTGCGGCCGGATCAGGCTGCTGAGCAGGCCGAGCAGGCTGGACTTGCCGTCGCCATTGCGGCCGACGATGCCGATCCGGTCGCCCTCCTCGACCCCCAGGGTGAGGCCGTCGAAGATGACCTTGGTGGGGTACTCCAGATGGAGCCCCTCAGCCACCACCAGGGGCGTGGCCATCAGGCACCCCCGCCCGCACATTCGCGCCGCAGATCGCGAACCATGGGAGGGCATCCGATCCGCACCGCGCACCGGCACCGGTTATCGACGCCATTCAGGGCCTGATAGGCGGCGCGGTTGCGCGAAGGGGTCTTGACCCGGCTTGAAGGCCCGTCATAAGCGGTGCCCGGGTGCGGGGTCGCGGGGCAGGCTCGGCGGGTGACCGTCTCGGCCAGCCGAGACCAGCTTCTCGTCAAGCTCAACGGCCGCGCATCGCGCGGTTGGTGCCCTTCAGGGTGGGCATCGGGCCCTTCGGGATCGGGATCTTCGGCCGCACCGCGTCCAGCGCCCGCAGCCGCTGCTTCACCTCGGTGATCTGGATCGGCTTGATCGCCTTCGGAGTCTTGTTCAGGTAGTCGGCCAGCTTGGCCAGCGGCACCTGGCCCTCGCCGTCACCCATCACCACGGTGCTCACCGGGACGCCGTAGGCGACCTGCTCGTGCTTGCGCGCCTCGGAGGTCAGCAGGCTCTTCAGCCGGGCCGGCGAGCCCTCGCCGACCAGCACGATCCCGGCCGGGCCGACCACCCGGTGCACCACGTCCAGCTGCCGGGTGGCGACGATCGCGGCGGTGTAGTCGAACTTCTTCTTGTTCAGCATGCCGAAGGCAACCTCGGCCGAACCCGGCTGGCCGGCGTAGCGCTTGTAGGTGGCCTTCTTGGCCCGGTTCAGCATGATGTAGAGCCCGGCCACCAGCCCGGCCATCACGCCGGTGAGCAGCCACATCCACCACGGCGGCAGGAAGATGCCGAGCAGGCTGACCACCACCGCCGTCCCCAGCGCGACGCCGAGAATGATCCACTTCGACTGCGGATCGGACTCGACAGTCACCCGGTAGGTCTCGCGGACCTGTCGGAACCAGCCCCAGTCGGCCGGGTTGTTGGAGTTCTTCTTGGCCTGCTTGGCCGCCTTGACGGCGGCCTTCTGCTTGGCCTCGAGCTCCTTGGCCTTCTCGCTCTTCGCCATCTATGCGATCTCCTGCTCAGCCCGCCGCTGGCGGGTCTCAAGTGCCTGGCGGTACATCCGTCCGGCGCGGTAGGACGAGCGCACCAGCGGGCCGCTCTGTACCCCGACGTACCCGATCTGGGTGGCCTCCTCGGCCAACTCGTCGAACTCCTCGGGGGTGACCCACCGGTCGATCGGGTGGTGTCGCACCGAGGGACGCAGGTACTGCGTGATGGTGATCAGCTCGGTGCCGGCCGAGTGCAGGTCGCGCAGCGCCTCGGAGATCTCCTCGCGGGTCTCGCCCATTCCCAGGATCAGGTTCGACTTGGTGACCAGCCCGCGGTTGCGCGACTTGCGCAGCACCTCGAGCGAGAGCTCGTAGTTGAAGCCGGGACGGATCCGGCGGAAGATCCGCGGCACGGTCTCGACATTGTGGGCGAACACCTCCGGCTCGGTGTCGAAGAGCTGGTTCAGCCACTCGTCCTTGCCGTCGAAGTCGGGGGCGAGCATCTCCACCCCGACGCCGGGGTTCAGCTCGTGGATCTTCCGGATCGTCTCGGCGTACAGCCAGGCGCCGCCGTCCTCCAGGTCGTCGCGGCAGACGCCGGTGACGGTGGCGTAGCGCAGCCCCATCGTCCGGACGGACTCGGCCACCCGCAGCGGTTCGCCGGTGTCGTAGCCCGACGGCTTGCGGGATTCGATCTGGCAGAAGTCGCACCGCCGGGTGCAGGAGTCGCCGCCGATCAGGAAGGTGGCCTCACGGTCCTGCCAGCACTCGTAGATATTCGGGCAACCGGCCTCCTGGCACACGGTGTGCAGGCCCTCGTCTTTCACCAGCGCCTGCAGATCGCGGTAGTCGTCGCCCATCGTGGCTTTGATCTTGATCCACGGCGGCTTGCGCTCGATCGGAGTCTGGGAGTTACGCACCTCCAGCCGAAGCAGGCGGCGCGGTTCGGTGACGGTCACCAGAGCATTCTATCGGTTCGGCCCGACCGCTGTGATCCGGGCCAGTTGAGCTCCGTGCCGGCGGGCGGCGAGGGCAGTTTCTGCCAGATGGGGCCTCTGGCCGACAGATATGTCGCCCAGGGTGGCTATCTGGCAGAAACTGCACCGACCTGCCGTGTCGTGCTGCTGCCGGAGGTCAGCGTCCGGCAGCGCTGCCGTAGATCGCCTGGTCGTTCAGCACCGTCTTGCCGGTCTTGGCCGACACCCGGTACAGCCGGCCGAGCGGACCCTCGGACATCGAACCGCCGCCGCCGATCACCAGGTCGTCGTCCACCGCGCCGCGGTCCCGGAGGAACCCGGTGATCTCGCCGATCGACTGCTGCCGCGGCTTGCCGGGCAGGCCGTGGCCCTCCCACAGCTGCTTGGCGGGGCAGCCCTTCGTCTTGCGCAGCGGGATCACCCAGGCCGAACCGTCGGCCTCGTCGTGCCGGATGCCCTCATTGGATGCGCCGACCAGCACCACCGGGACGCCCTTGCAGCTCCGCCCGATCGCCACCGAGGCGCCGAAGAAGTCCCCGCGCTCGGCCTTGCCCGGAATGCCCGGGGTGGCCTGCGTGATCCGCTTCACCGGCTTGAGCTTGCCGTCCTTCAACGAGAACAGCTGGATCGAACCCGACTGCTTGGCCTTTCCGACCTTGTCCCACGGGGTACCCACCACCAGGTAGCCGTCGCGGGCGGCCAGCCTGCTGCCGAAGTAGTGCTCCTTGCCAACGGCGCCGCCGACGCCCTTGGTCGCCTGGGTGATCAGCCGGGCCGACTTGGCGCCGCTGGCGTTGAGGGTGACCGCGACCACCGCGCCGGCGTCCGCCTTGCCGTTCACCTTGGCGAACCGGGCGCCGATGAACAGCTGGTTGCCCCAGGAAGCCAGGTTGCCGAAGCCGCTGTTCTTCGACAGTTTGGGGAGCTTGCCCTTGCCCGGCTGGAGCGTCACCGGGGTGCCGGTCGGGCGCCCCGCGGCGGTGAGCCTGTGCAACTGCACCTCGCGGCCGTCCACCGCGACGGCGAGCCGCCGCACCGGCGAGGTCACCAGAGCCAGCGACGAGACGTCGGAGTTGGCCTTGGTGGACACGGTGAACGAGAAGGTCGCGGGCACCTGCAGGCCGGTGGCCGAACCGGGGATGAGGTGCACCTTGGCACCCGTCCGGCCACTGCTGGCCGTCACCAGGTCGGTGTAGCCGTCGCCGTCCAGGTCATCGGCCAGCAGCGGGCCGCCGAGGCCGTAGTCGTCCACCTTCAGGTCATGGCGGGTGATGTCGACCACCCGGCCGGAACCGTAGTAGATCCGGATTGCCATGTTCTCGGTGCCATCGCTGTCGCCGACCGCCACCGCGAGGTCGGCCTTGCCATCGCGGTCGTAGTCGGGAGAGGCCTTCGTGGCCGGCTTGGGCTTGGCCGCCGGGGCCGCGGCCTGGGCGGGTGGCGTGATCACCACCGACAGGACGGGGGCCAGCAGCAGGCTGGCCGCGACGGTGGCGATGATGGGACGACGCTGGCGCATCTCGACTCCTCGTAGTGGGGGCTCCTACCTCCACTACGCGCCGGCCCAGGGAAACGTGGCGCGATCGGCTCGGCGCCACGAACCGGGCTCAGCGGCCGGCGATCCCGTCGAAGATGGACTCCTCGTTGAGCAGGGTCCCGCCGGTGCTCCCGGAGATCCGGAAGAGCCGGCTCAGCGGGCCCTGGGAGGCCGAGCCGTAGCCGCCGATCACCAGATCATCGGTCACGCCGGCTCCGTCCCGGACGAAGCCGACCAGGCCGCCGATCCCCCGGGTGCCCGGCTTCCCGGGTAGGCCGTGGCCCTCCCACAGTTGGGTGGCCTTGCAGCCGGCCGCCTTGCGCAGTGGGATCAGCCACGCCGCGCCGTCGCTGTCGGAGGTGGAGACGACCTCGCCCGGCCCGCCGACCAGCACGGCCGGGACGCCGCCGCAGGCCGTCCCGATCGCCACCGCCGAGCCGAACCGGTCGTAGCGCTCGGCCTTGCCCGGGACGCCCGAACTGGCCTGGGAGATGCGCTTCACCGGCTTCACCGCGCCCTTACTGAGCGAGAAGACCTGGACCGAGCCGGTGTCCTTCAGCTTGCCGACGTGGTCGTTCGGGGTGCCCACCACCAGGTAGCCGTCCCGCGCCGCGATCGCCTTGCCGAAGTAGTCGTGCCGGTCGGCGGTACCCGTGACCCCCTTGGTGGACTGGGTGATGCTGCGGGCGGACTTGACTCCCTTGCCGTCCAGCGTGACGGCGACCACGGCTCCGGCGCCGGCCTTGCCGTTCACCTTCGCCTCCGGGGCGGCGACGAACAGTTGACTGCCCCAGCTGGCCAGGCCCCAGCCGAAGTCGGCGTTCTTCGACAGCTTCGGCAGCTTGCCGGAGCCCGGCTTCAGCACGATCGGGTTCCCGCTCGGGTTTCCGGCCGCACTGAGCGGGTAGAGCCGGACCTCCTCCTGCTGCAGCCAATCGGGGTTCGTCTTCACGTAGGTGGTGACGCCGACCGCCAGCCGCCGCACCGGGGACTCCACCAGAGCCAGCGCGGTGGTGTGCGACCGGGCAGTGCTGGAGACCGGGAAGGAGACGGCGTCCGCCGGCCGCAGGCCGGAACCGGTTCCCCGGATCAGGTGCACCCGGGCGCCGGACTCGCTCGTGCTGGTGGCCACCAGATCGGTGTACCCGTCGCCGTCGAGATCCCTGGCCAGCAGCGTGTAGCCGATGCCCCAACCGATCCCCTGCGCGGCGATCCCCAGCTGGGTGTGGGTGATCTCCTGGACGTCACCGGAGCCGTACCAGACCCGGATCGTGGCGGTCTCGTCGGAGCCGATCAGCACGGCTGCGAGATCGGCGTGGCCGTCGCGGTCGTAGTCGGGGGACGCCGCCGCGGCTGGCGCGGCCTGGGCCGGTGGTGCGACCACCGTGGACAGCAGCGGTGCCAGCAGCAGACCGGCCGCGAAGCTGGTGATGACAGACCGGTACACACCCATGGCTACTCCCTCGTCGCGGCTACTCAACCTCATCCACGCACCGGCTGGCAAGGATGTGGCACCAGGTCGCCGCGGGCGCGGTCAGATGGTCAGGCCGAAGGTCACCGCCGGCGCCGGTTCCAGGGCAGCCAGGTCGGGGGAGGGGGCGTAGGGCTCGAACCGCAGCAGCTCGGTCAGGTGGGGCTCCAGCCGGTGGGCCACCTCCAGCAGGGACGGGGTGGGGCCGTCCAGCTCGTCGGCCAGCGAGGTCACCCCGGCGTCGGTGATCCCGCAGGGGATGATCTGGCCGAAGTAGCCCAGATCGCTGGTGACGTTCAACGCGAAGCCGTGCATGGTGGTCTGCCGGGCCACCCGGATGCCGATCGCGGCGATCTTGCGTTCCGGACGGTCACCGTCCGCCGCCAGCCACACCCCGGTGCGACCGGGGACCCGTCCGGTGGCGATGCCGTACTCGGCCAACAGCCGGATCAGCGCCTCCTCGACCCGGCGGACGTAGTCGACCACGCCGATCCCGCGGGGCAGGAAGACGATCGGGTAGCCGACCAGCTGGCCGGGGCCGTGGTAGGTGATCTTGCCGCCGCGGTCGACGTCCACCACCGGGGTGCCGTCGACCGGGCGTTCGTGCGGTTCGGTGCGGCGTCCGGCGGTGTAGACCGGCGGATGCTCGACGTACAGCACCTGGGGGCCCGACTCCCGGCCGGCCACCTGGGCGTGCACCTCGCGCTGCAGCGCCCAGGCCTGGTGGTAGTCGGTCAGCGACGGTGGCTGGTCGGCGATCCCGAGGTAGCGGAACTCGACCGGACGCCGGTCCGGCTGCGGCAGGCCGGGTGGGACGGCGGAACCGTCCCCGCGTCCCATTCCCGGCTGACTACCTGGGACACCGGAACCGTCCCCGTGTCCCAGGGTCGCGCTCGTCTCGGTCACAGGCCGAGTTCGCCTCCGAAGTCGCCCTCTTCCAGCCGCGCCTTGACGAAGCTGAGGAAGCGCGCGGCGTCCGCGCCGTCCACGATCCGGTGGTCGTAGGTCAGCGACAGGTACATCATGTCCCGGATCGCGATGATCTCGCCGAGGGCGGCGTCCTTGATCACCATCGGACGCCGGACCAGCGCGCCGGTGCCCAGGATGGCGACCTGCGGCTGGTTGATGATCGGGGTGTCGAACAGGGTGCCGGCCGAGCCGTAGTTGGTGATCGTGAAGGTGCCGCCGGAGAGGTCGTCCGGGGTGATCTTGTTGGCGCGGGTGCGGGCGGCCAGATCGGCGATGTTCTTCGCCAACCCGGGCACCGACAGGTCGCCGGCGTTCTTCACCACCGGGACCACCAGGCCCTTTTCGGTGTCCACCGCGATGCTGAGGTGCTCGGCGTCGGCGTAGGTCACCGTGCCGGCCTCGGAGTCGAAGGTGGCGTTCACCTTCGGGAACTGCTTCAGCGCCTCGGCGGCCGCCTTGGCGATGAACGGCAGGTAGCTCAGCCCGACCCCCTCGCGCGCCCGGAAGTCGTCCTTCACCTGGGCGCGGAGCCGGGAGATGTTGGTCAGGTCGACCTCCACCGTGGCGGTGAGCTGGGCCGCGACCTGCAGCGACTCGACCATCCGCTTGGCGATGGTGGCCCGCAGCCGGGTGATCTTCTCGGTGGTGCCGCGCTTGGCCGCGTCCGGGGACGGGGCGGCCGCCGCCGGGGCGGACGGGGCAGCCGGGGCGCTGGGCGCTGCCGCCGCCGGAGCGGCCTGCGCGGCGGCCTCGGCGGCCTTGCGCGCCTCCACCGCGGCCAGCACGTCCTGCTTGCGGATCCGGCCGCCGACGCCGGTGCCGGCCAGCGCGGCCAGGTCGATGTCATTGGCGGCGGCGATCTTGCGCACCACCGGGGTGACGTAGACCGGTTCGGTCGGTTCGGACGCGGCCCGCCGGGCGGGCGCGGGGTCGGCCGGGGCCGGCGGCGCGGCCGGAGCCGGCGGAGTCGGGGCGACCGGAGGCTGCGGGGCCGGCGGGGTGACCGCCGCGGGCGCGGCCGGAGCGGCAGGTGCCGGCGGGGCGGCGGGAGCGGGCGGTTCGGGCGCTGCTGCGGGTGCAGCCGGGGCCGGGGCGGCCGGGGCTGGGGCGGCGGACGGGGTGCCGATCCGGGCCAGCACGGCACCGACCGCGGCGGTGGCGTCCTCGGCCACCAGGATCTCCAGCACGGTGCCGGCCGCGGGCGACGGGATCTCGGTGTCGACCTTGTCGGTGGAGACCTCGACCAGGGGCTCGTCCACCTCGACGGTGTCGCCGACCCGCTTCAGCCAGCGGGAGATCGTCCCCTCGGTGACCGACTCGCCCAACTGCGGCAGGTTCACGTCCACCGCGTCGGCGGACGGGGCGGCGACCGGCTCGGCCGCGGGAGCCGGCTCCGGCTCGGCGGCGGGCTCGGGCTCGGGTGCCGGCTCGGCCGGTGCGGCCTGCGGAGCCGCCGGGGCGGCCGGCTGGGCGGGAGCACCGGATTCGGACGGATCGCCGATCACCGCGAGCACGGCGCCGACCTCAGCGGTGGCGTCCTCGGGGACCAGGATCTCCAGCACCACCCCGGCGACCGGGGAGGGGATCTCGGTGTCGACCTTGTCGGTGGAGACCTCCACCAGGGCCTCGTCCACCTCGACGGTGTCGCCAACCCGCTTCAGCCACCGCGAGACGGTTCCCTCGGTGACGCTCTCGCCGAGCGCAGGCAGTGGGACGGGAGTGGACATGATGTGAGCTCCTTCGAACATCCGCGGTGGTCTGCGGATCAGACTATCCCGCTGCGCCACCACCGCCCACCCTGGGGCCACGATGTGCACGCCACCCGGCGCGTTCCCCCCGTCCGCCCGGCGCCCGCCGTCCCCCCAACCCCCGGCTCAGCCCCACCCCCGTCCCCCCTCGCTCCGCCCCCCACTCGCGTCCCCTCCCGCTCCTGCTGCCCTCTCCACCGAGGGCTCCCGCTATCGCCGAGGGCTTCCCCCTGGGGGCAGGCTCTCGGCGACAAGGGGAGCCCTCGACGAGTGGGGGGGCGGAGTGAGGCGGTGCTCGGGGAGGTCGGCGGTGGTGGAGAGCTCGGGTGCGGACGGGGGCGCGCAACGCGGTGCTGGGGAGGGGGAGGCTGGCGGTGGGAACCCGGGCTGCGTGGGTGCGGTTCGTGGCGTGCTGAATAATGGACGCGTGGGTTGGTTCTCCAGGCGCCGCAAGGCCAAGGCCGAGGCGCGGCAAGCGGACGCGGCGGTGGTCGCGCACCTGGAGGGGTTCCTGTCTTCCCGGCGCGGGGTCGAGGCGTTCATCGAACTGCCGACCACGGTCACCCGGGCCACCCTGCTGCTGATCGCCTACGACGGCGAATGGACCCGCCGCAGCGTGGAGTCGGTGGAGTGGGCGCGCGCCTTCGCCGCCCGGCACGGCCTGCCGGCGTACGACGCCGGGGTGGTCGGCTACCCGCAGCGGATGCGCGACTACAACGCCCGGCAGCGGCGGGCTCGCTGACGCGTGAGGCGACTTTCCTGAGGGTTTCCTGGCAACCGGGCGCCTTTCCAAGGAGCAGCTAAGAAAACCAGCGAATCCAGTTGGTCAGGCCAATGGGCCGGTTAGCGTTCGCGCATGAAGAAGCTTCTCTCGCTGCTGGCTGCCACCGGACTGGTCGCCGGCAGCCTGCTGGCCACCACCATCCCGGCCCAGGCTGACGACATCGTCGACGTCACCGCGGCCGGTCCGATCGTGGTGAAGGACTTCGCGGTCTCGTCGAAGGGCTGCAAGGTCATCCCGATGTCCATCCGGATCACGACCGAACCGGTGGCGGCCACCTTCGACTACATCGAGGCCTGGGTGGCAGTCTGGAACGGCAAGACCACCCCGGAGAAGGCCGAGGTCGAGGTGCTCTACGCCAGCGACTCGAACCGCGTCCTGGCCAATACCCCGATCCCGGGGTACGAGCAGCTCAGGTGGTGCCCGACCAAGACGAAGCGGAACGACGGCATCCCTGGCTACAACCTCACCGGGCTGGGCACGTTCTACGCCGAGGGCACCTACCTCCAGTGGTGGAACACGCTCGACGACGAGGACCCCAACGGCGAGGCCGAGGTGGACACCGGCCGCACCACCTTCACCGTCAAGCAGGCCGCCAAGGTCTCCTCGGCGAAGATCAGCAAGAAGGGCACCAAGCGGACGATCAGCGCCAAGTTCAGCTACTTCGACGTCGCCAAGAAGAAGTCGAAGGCGATGCCGAAGAAGACCAAGATCCAGCTGCAGCGCAGCGTGCCGGGGACGAACACCTGGAAGACGATCAAGACGGTCAAGACCAACTCCAAGGGTGCGGTGAAGACCACCTACAAGACCAAGACGACCTACGAGTACCGCTTCGTCTACACCGGCAGCTCCACCAAGGCTCCGGTGACGTCGAAGACGCTCAGGAAATAGCCGGGGGCGGGGACGATCCCCGGGGCGCGCACCGCGTCCCGGGGATCTTTTTTGTCGCGCTTACCCGGACGGCACCGGGCCTCGTCAGTCGGCCGACTGATCCTCGGAGAGCTTCAGGACGGCCCGGAAGGCCCCGACCAGAGCCTCACCCAGGGCGGCGCCCGGCGCGGGGTCGGTCCGTCCCATCAGCGAGGCCGCGGTTCCGCTGCAGGCGTAGAGGCCGGGGATGGGGGTCTGATCGTCCTGCAGCACCCGCGCGTCGGCGTCCACCAGCAGGCCACCCTTGGTGCCCAGATCGCCGGGGTAGACCGCGACCGCCCAGAACGGCGGCTTGTCGACCTTGCCCAGGGACGGGTTGCGCCGTCGGCCGCCGCTGGCGGTGGCCAGCCGTTCGCCGCGGTCGAAGTCCTGGTCGCGGCCCTTGCGTGCGAAGCCGTTCAGCCGGACGGCGGTGCCCAGCAGGCCGGCCCGGTCGATGCCCAGCGACTGGGCGAGTTCGGGCAGCCCGCTGGCCTTCACCAGCTCCTCGGCGTCCAGCGCGGAGCGCGGGTAGGAGCCGGCCGGCCAGGGGCCGAGCGGGTACTCCCGCCGGTAGCGGTTGTCGACCACCAGGTGGAACGGGATCGAGCCCACCCCGCGGGCGCGCTCGTACAGCAGCCGGCCGGCCTCGTCCGCCGGTGCCGACTCGTCGAAGAACCGACTGCCGGTCTGGTCCACGATCATGCTGTGCGGCCGGGAGCGCTCGGCGTCGATCGGACGGGCGGTGCCGTCGGCCAGCATCACCGGCGTCCACCAGGCCTCGTCCATCGCCGTGGTGGCGGCGCCGTGGGCGGCGGCCAGGGTGATTGCCTGCCCGTCGCCGGGCAGCGGGGACGCGGTCCAGGCGGCGTCGGTGGGCAGCGGCAGGTACTCCTCGCGCAGTTCCTGGTTGCCCTCGAAGCCGCCGGCGGCCAGCAGCACCCCGGCCCGGGCCAGCACGGTGATCCCGGCATCGGTCTCGGTGCCGTGGATCCGGCGGCGGACCACCACGCCCCCGATCCCGTCGCCCTCGACGACCAGGTCGGTGATCTGGGCGTCCAGCCAGAACTCCACCCCGTTGCCGGCGGCGCGGTGCAGCAGAGCGGCGGCCAGCGCCTCGCCGTCCCGGCTGGTTCGGCCGGCCCGGCCGAGCCGCCCCCAGGAGCGGCCGGTCTCGGGGTTGACCGACCGCAGCGCGCTGCTCCATTCGCCCAGGGCGCGGCGGTCGAAGGGCTGGCTGCGCAGCACCCGGCCGGTCGGCTTGGCGCCCGGCGCCTGCCGGTGCAGGTCGGCGGCCTCGGCGTCCACCACCAGGGGCAGCTTGGACGAGGTCAGCCAGCGGGCCAGGGTCGGCGCGGTCTCGACGAAGGCGGCCCGCCGGTCGGCGGTGGAGGCGGTGGTCGGCGCCCCCAGGACGGCGTCCAGGTACTCGGCCGCCTCGACCGTGGAGTCGCCCACCCCGGACTTCTCCATCAGATGGTTGCCCGGCAGCCAGATCCGGCCGTCGCTCACCGCGGTGGCGCCGCCCAGCAGTGGGCTGGCCTCGACCACCAGCACCTCGTGGCCGAGGCGACGGGCCGCGACCGCGGCCAGCAGGCCGGCGGCGCCGCCGCCGACCACCACCAGATCGGTCCGGAAGACCTCCATCAGTTGGCCACCGCGTGCGCCAGCGCCACCAGCGTCCGCACCGCCACGCCGGTGCCGCCGGCTGGCACGTAGTGGTAGGGCTCGTGGGTGTTGAAGGCCGGGCCGGCGATGTCCAGGTGCGCCCACGGGATCGGCTCGGGCACGAACTGCGACAGGAAGGACGCCGCGGTCAGCGCGCCGCCGTAGCGGTCGCCGCTGGACTTCAGGTCGGCCACCTTGGAATCGAGCTTGCCGCGGGACTCCTCCGGGATCGGCAGCTGCCAGAACAGCTCGCCGGCCGCCTCGGCGGCGTCCAGGATCAGGTCGGCGGTCTCGTCGTCCCGGGCCATCAGGCCGGCCACCCGCTCGCCCAGCGCGACCATGCAGGCCCCGGTCAGGGTGGCGACGTCGATCACCAGATCGGGCCGCTCCTCGGAGGCCTTGGCCAGCGCGTCGGCCATCACCAGCCGGCCCTCGGCGTCGGAGTTGGCGTTCTCGACAGTGGTGCCGCCGTACATGGTCAGCACGTCGGACGGACGGTACGCGGTGCCGGAGGGCATGTTCTCGGCCAGCGCGGCGTAGCCGGTCACCTTCAGCTTGACCCCGCTCTCCGCGATCGCCACCACGGCCGCGATCACCGCGGCGGCGCCGGACATGTCGTCCTTCATGGTGTACATGCCGTCGGCCGGCTTGAGGTTGATGCCGCCGGTGTCGAAGGTGATCCCCTTGCCGATCAGCGCCAGGTGGAACCTCGCGCCGCGCGGGGCGTAGCCGACCTTCACCAGCCGGGGCTTGCGGGCCGAGCCGCCACCCACCGCCAGGATGCCGCCGAAGCCGTCCTTCTCCAGCGCCTTCTCGTCCCAGACCTCGACGCTCAGCCTGGCCGACTTGGCCAGCTTGGCGATCTCGTCGGCGAAGGACTCGGGGTACAACTCGTTGGCCGGCAGGTTCACCCAGGTGCGGGCGCGGGTCACCGCGGTGGCGGTGGTGACGCCCAACTCGAGGGCCAGCCGCACCTCGGGCTTGCGGGCATTGCTGGTGACCACGCCGATCGCCGCCACGCCCGGCTTGCCGGCGCTCTCGCGGTAGCGGTAGCTGCCCAGCAGGGCGCCCTCGACGGCACCCTTGACCACCTGCGGCTCGATCGCGTCCAGGCTGAGGCTGACCGATAGCGGACGCTGGGCCGGCAGTCCGGAGGCCACCCGCAGCGCGGCGCCGGCCGCGCGGCGGACCTGCTCGGGCGAGACGTCGATGTCGCCCAGGCCGACCACGATCAGCCGCTGGCCGGCCAGGCCGGGCAGCAGGACGGTGTCGGCGTTCTTCGCCGAGCCGCCGAGGTCGCGGACGACATCGGCCGGCGGACGGCCGTAGGCCTTGGCCAGCGCGGCGGTGGTGTCGTCCGGCAGGCCGACGAGCACCTCGGAGCCGGCGGTGGTCGCCAGGCCGACGATCAGCACGTCGTCCTTGCCGGGGGCGTTCACCAGGCTGATGGCGGGCAGGTTGGGCACGGGGAGAATCCTCTCTTGCCGGGTCACGCGATAACCCTTCCTAGGCTAGTGCCCCATCGTCCGGTTTGCTTATCCGCCCGGGTGGTCTGCCACTCGGTGACCCGCCCGACTTCAAGACAGTGTGGATTCCGGTGCGATGTCGCACCAAAAGCCACACCTTGTCGAGGTGACGCGAGGTGGTTGGCCGGACAGCGCGGCGGCGGGCAGGATGGAGCCGTGACCAGCTTCAGCTTCGCCACCGCCGGCCGGATCATCTTCGGGGCCGGCACCGTCGCCCAACTGCCCCACCTCGTCGCCGAACTGGGGGAGCGGCCGTTCGTCTGCACCGGTGGACGACCCGAACGCCACGCCAGGGTGATCGACACCCTCACCGACGCCGCGGTCTTCCCGATCGGCTCGGAACCCACCATGGAGCTGGTCCGCGAGGCGGCCGAGGCCGCCCGGGCGCATCGGGCCACCGTGGTGGTCGGCCTGGGTGGGGGAGCGGCCCTGGACGCCGCCAAGGTGGTGGCCGCGCTGGTGGCCAATGGCGGCGATCCGCTCGACTACGCCGAGGTGGTCGGACGCGGTCTCCCGCTGACCGAGCGCTCGCTGCCGGTGGTGGCCGTCCCCACCACCTCGGGCACCGGCTCGGAGGTGACCGCCAATGGCGTGGTGACCGCCACCGAGCAGCGGGTGAAGGTGAGCCTGCGGTCGGCGTCCATGCTGCCGGCGGTGGCGCTGGTCGACCCCGAGCTCACCCTCGCGGTGCCGCCGGAGGTGACCGCCCACGCCGGCCTGGATGCGCTGATCCAGTGCATCGAGCCCTACGTCTCGCCGTTCGCCACCCCGCTGACCGACGGCTTCTGCCGGGAGGGCATCGCCTGGGCCGGACGTGGGCTGCGGCGGGCCTACGCCGACGGCTCCGACCTCGAGGCCCGCACCGACATGAGCCTGTGCTCGCTGCTCTCCGGCCTGGCGCTGGCCAACGGCAAGCTGGGCGCCGCGCACGGCCTGGCCGGCCCGCTGGGCGGTTTCCTGGGGGCGCCGCACGGCGCGCTCACCGCGGCGGTGATGGTGCCGGTCTCCCGGGCCAACCTCGAGGCGCTGGCCGCCGAGGACCCCGCTCATCCGACGCTGGTTCGCTACGCCGAGGTGGGTGAGCTGCTCACCGGCGAACGCTCCGCCGCGGCCTACCTCGACTGGTTCGCCGAGACCGTCGCGCTGCTCGGCGTCCCCGGCCTGGCCGCGCACGGGCTGACCGAGGCCGACATCCCGGGAATTGCCCAGGCGGCCAGCCGGGCGTCGAGTACGAAGGGGAATCCGGTTAGGCTGCCGATCGCGACGTTCGAGCAGATCGTCCGCGCCGCGTTGTAGCCGTCCCGAGGAGGCCGCATGAACCAGCCCAGGCTCTCACCGCTGCACGACCGCCACCTCGCCCTGGGGGCGAAGTTCTCCGAGTTCGGCGGCTGGCAGATGCCGCTGCAGTACTCCGGCGTGGTGGCCGAGCACAAGCGGGTGCGGTCCGCGGTCGGGGTCTTCGACGTCAGCCATCTCGGGAAGCTGTGGGTGCGCGGGCCGGGGGCGGTGGACTTTCTCAACCGCTGCCTGGCCAATGACCTGGGACGGATCGCCGCCGGGCAGGCGCAGTACACCCTGGCCTGCACCGCCGACGGCGGCGTGGTGGACGACCTGATCGCCTACCGGTTCAGCGACGACGAGGTGCTGCTGATCCCGAATGCCGCCAACACCGCGACCGTCCACGAGTTGCTGGCCGCCGAGGCGCCGGCCGGTATCGAGTTGCACAATGCCCACCCGGAGTACGCCGTGATCGCCGTCCAGGGACCGTTGTCGGACGAGACCCTGACCGGCCTCGGGCTGCCGGTCGGGCAGGACTACATGGCCTTCGCCACCGGTGCCTGGGGCGGGGTTCCGCTGACCGTCTGCCGAACCGGCTACACCGGTGAGCGGGGCTACGAGCTGGTGGTTCCGGCGGCCTCCGCCGGGCCGCTGTGGGACGCGGTGCTGGCCGCCGGCGCCGAGTACGACATCCTGCCGGCCGGGCTGGGTGCCCGGGACACGCTGCGCACCGAGATGGGCTACCCGCTGCACGGCCAGGACCTGTCGCCGTCGGTCTCCGCTCTGCAGTCCGGGGTGGGCTGGGCGGTCGGCTGGAGCAAACCGGAGTTCTGGGGCGCCGCGGCGCTGAAGGCCGAGAAGGCGGCGGGTGCCGCCCGGCTGCTGCGCGGGCTGAAATCGCTGGGACGCGGCATCCCGCGTCCGCACATGGCGGTGGTGGACGAAGCCGGCAGCCCGGTTGGCGAACTCACCTCCGGCACCTTCTCCCCGACCCTGGGCACCGGGATCGGGCTGGCGCTGCTCGACCGGGCGGTGCCGCTGGGCGCCCGGGTGGGCGTGCTGGTGCGCGGCCGGACCGAGGAGTTCGAGGTGGTCAAGCCGCCGTTCGTCACCCCGTCGGTGCGGCAGGGATGAGCACCCCACGGAGTTCTCGTCCTCCCGCTGCGCTCCTCCGAACAACGCCGTGGGGACCCCGCATGAGCACCCCACGACGTTCTTCTCCTCCGCTGCGCTCCCCCGAACAACGCCGTGGGGACCCCGCATGAGCCGACGCCGCTGGGCCCATCTCGCGCTCGCCCTGGCCGGGCTGTTCGCGCTGAGCTGGGCGATGCTGTGGGGTGCCAACCCGACCATCACCTGCCGTGACCAGGTGATGCGGCCGGGTGACCTCTGCACCCACGCCGGGGACGAGAAGACCCAGACCTACGAGGAGCGCCTGGCCGCCGCCGAGGCGGGTCGTCCGGTGATGGGGGTGGTCGGCGTCCTGCTGGTGGGCTTCGCCACCTACCTGTGGGTCGGCGAATCCACCCGCGACGAGAAGGAGTGACGTCGGGCCGGGAGCGCCTCTCGGCGCGGGGCCGCTCGTAGCGGCGAATTTTGGAGCCCGGGGCTACCGCGGCCCGACGACAGCCAGATGATATACGACCACTCTGAGTGGAACGCGAGCCGGGGGACGGTTCTCCGGCCCCTTTGGACCCCGGGACGGTTCGCCGGCCCGTTCTGAGTCCCGGAACCGTCCCCTGGTCCAACCCGGGACACGGGGACGGTTCTCCTGTCCCGCCTAGTCAGGAGTCGGATGGGACAGCGGAACCGTCCCCGCGTCCCAACTCGGTCTTGACTAGGTGGGACACCGGAACCGTCCCCGCGTCCCAGGTCGAGGCCCAGATCACTCCAGGCGGCCGGCTCGCCACAGGCTGGCGCTGGCGAGCAGGTCATCGGCCAGGTCGCGTAGCCGGGCGGCTTGGCCGACGGCGTCGGCTCCGGTGGTGATGTCTGCCCGTCCTGAGGTGACCACCAGGCAGAAGGCGCCGGCCCGTTCCAGCGCCACCGCGAAGTCGCCGGTGAAGGCGCCCCGCAGAATCTGGTCGGCCGCCTGGCGCACCTCGTCCGGGCCGGGTGGGTCGATGCCGGCGACGGCGTGGTTGGGCTCGGTGAACCGGACGCCGGCGGCGTACTCCCGGGCCACCGCCTCGGGCTGGCGGGTCATCCATTCCCGCAGCAGGTAGAGCCGCCACAGCGCGCCGGGCAGCGACCGGGCCGGCCGGGCCGCCCAGAGTTCGGCCAGGGTGGGCAGTCCGATCTCGTCGACCAGGGTCACCAGCCGCTCCACCGTCTCGGCATCGGACGCCGCCCGGCCACGGTGGACCAGCACGGCAGCGGTCTCGTGGGCGGCATGCAGCGCGGCGATCGGGTCGAACCGGTCACCCACCGCTTCCAGCGCCGCGGGTTCCAGGTAGCTGGGACGGCGGGGACGTCGGTTGTCGCTCACCCGGCGGTCAGGGTTCCAGGCTCATCGGACCGTAGACCAGCCGGTCCTCCTCGTACAGCGAGAGCGCGGTCACGCCGGCGTCCACCAACTCGGGAAAGGCCCCGGTGAGCCATGCCTCGGCCATCGCCTGGTCCGGCCAGGACTGGCTCAGGTCGGCCTCGGGAGCCTCCGGCTCGGCGACCCAGCGGTACATCAGACGGTGTCTCCGGGCTTGACCCGGGGCTTGGGCATCCGCAGCCGGCGCAGGTTGATCGCCCGGCTCATCCCGTAGCTGAGCAGGCCCTTCAGCGGCTCCCGCGGCAACCGCTGGGCA
Organism: Propionicimonas sp.; assembly: GCA_049840415.1. Lineage (GTDB taxonomy): Bacteria > Actinomycetota > Actinomycetes > Propionibacteriales > Propionibacteriaceae > Propionicimonas. The sequence continues at coordinate 407,868 of JASGLB010000008.1, forward strand.
TGCAGCTTCCGGTAGCCGCGCCACATCAGCGCCACGTCGATCACGATCGCCAACATCACGACCCAGGTGGCGTAGCTGATGATCGCGGTGATCAGCGTCCCGAAGCTGGTGACCAGCAACGAGATCATCAGCATCACCATCAGCACCGGCATGGCGAACTGGGAGAGGCTGCGGCGGCTGTCCACCCAGTCACGCATCAGCACCTTGCCTGGCTGGGCCTCCAGCGAACGCTGCGCGAGCTCGCGCTGCTCGGTGCGGGCCTGACGCTCCCGGATCCGGGCCTGCTTCGGGCTGAGCGTCGGGTGGAGCCGCTCCCGGCGGGCCTGTTCGGCCTCCTTGCGGGTCGGAGTGGGCGCTTCCTTACGGGCCGGCCCGGCGGGGGTCGACGCGGTGTCGGCCGGCGCGGCCGACTCTTCGACGGCGGGCTCGGTGCGCTGATAGGGCCGGAACAATGCCACTTCAAACCTCTGGTGGTGCGACGATGACACTCACATGGTAAGTGGTTTTGACCCCGGCGGTCATGTTGGGCGGAAAGAGGAGGCGGTGATGACCGGCCTGCTGGAACGGCTGCGGCTGCTGCGTGAGCAGCCGGGTGAGCCGTACCCCGGGCACTGGTCGGACGCGCTGACCGTCGCCTACCAGCAGGGGCTGGCCTGGCTGGGCGAGCTGCAGCAGGAGGCGGACGCGGTCGCCGCCCGCCGCCGCCGGCTCACCGTCGGTCTGAACGCCCTGCCCGACGACGCCCGCGCCGAGGCGCTCGAGCAGGACGCCGGGCTGGCCGCCGAGCAGCGGGACCTGCTGATCGTCCGGGACTCGCTGCGTCGGCACGTCGAGGAGTTGCGCGCCGAACGCGCCCTGATCCTGGCGCTGCCCGACCCGGCGGCGGCCGCTCGCCGCGCCCGCGCCGTCCTGACCCGCTGGCAGGCCGAGCCGGACCGGCTGGTCCGGCAGGTCGAGCCGGACGGCTACATCACGCCGCAGGAGCAGCCCGGCGGCTTCGAACAGCCCCCCGGTTGGGGGCAGTCGTGAGCCCGCTGCGGGTGGTGGTGGCCAGCGACGCGGTCGGCCGGCTGGACACCTGGCAGGCCGGGGTGGCGATCGCCCGCGGCTGGGCCGAGCACGGCCAGGTGGCGGTGGTGCCGCTGGCGGACGCCGGGCCGCCGCTGGCCGGGGCGCTGGCCGCGCTGCTGGGCGGCCAGGTTCAGGTCGGCGAACCCGGCTGGTGGCTGCGCGCTGGTGACACCCTGGCGATCGGCCCGAACGCCGCGCCGGTTGCCGACCCCGGGTGGGATCCGGCCGCCACCACGACCGGCTTCGGCCGCTGGGTGGACGAATGCCTGGGGACGGGGCCCGCGCCGGCCCGGCTGATCCTCGACCTCACCGCGGTGACCGCCCTGGACGGCGGCGCCGGGCTACTGGCCGCGCTGGGCGCGACCGCGTCCGGCGAGCTGACCGCGGGGCTGGCCGGGCTGGCCGAGGTGGGCGAGGTCGACCTGGCCGGGCTGCGGCAACGGCTGGCCGGCACCGAGGTGATCGGCGTCATCCCGGCCGAGCAGACCGACCTGGTGCTGCTCGGGCTGCCGGGGGCGGTCTCCCGCCGTGGCTACGGCGTCCGGCTCGATCCGGCGGAACTGCTGGCCGCCGAGGCGGCGATGTCGGGCTGGCTGGGCAGCCTGGCGGTGACCGATCGGCCCGGGGTGGGTGCCGCAGGGGGCGCCGCGGCCGCCGTCTGGGCCCTCGGCGGGCGGGTGCTGCGGGGTGCCGGGCTGTGCGCCGAGCTGGCCGGGCTGGCCGGTACCGTCCGCCGGGCCGACGTGGTGGTCACCGGCTGCACCTCCTTCGACATCGGCAATCGCGGCGGCCAACTGGTGCGGTTCGTCGCCGAGACCGCGGACGCCGCCGAGCGTCCCTGCCTGGTGTTCGCCCCCGCGGTCGGCCTGAGCCGCCGCGAGATGCGCACCTTCGGGGTGGAGGCGGCCTACGAATGCGGGCCCGGGGAACTGCCCGACGCGCTCACCGCCGCGGCGGTCCGGGTGGCCCAGGGGTGGACGGCCGCCGCGGGCCGCGGCGTAGACTGACTCCTGGCCTGGGAATAGCCCGTCTGGCCAGCAGGTTTTACCGGACGAACCGTGCCGGGGAAGGAATCCAGATATGAGTCTCGATCAGATCGCCACCGATGGCATCACGCTCACCGAGGTCGCTGCGGCCAAGGTGAAGCAGCTGCAGGAGATGGAGGGCGTCGACGATCTGGTGCTGCGCATCTCGGTGGCCCCCGGGGGCTGCTCCGGGCTGCGCTATCAGCTCTCGCTGGACGACCGTGACCTGGAAGGTGACGTCGCCCGGGAGTTCTACGGCGTGAACGTGGTGACCGACCGGATGAGCGCCCCCTACCTGATGGGTGCCACGATCGATTTCGTGGACACCATCGAGCAGCAGGGCTTCACCATCGACAACCCCAACGCCTCCGGCTCCTGCGCCTGTGGAGACTCCTTCCACTGAGCCACCGGACGCGACCCGCCCAGGCTCGCATCTCCCCACCTGATTAGTTTTGCCCATGGCGGCGAACCGGCGGTGCGGGGCAGCGTCCACTCGGTTATCGTTCCGCTATCGAGATCGTGACCCGAAAGGCAGGCAGGTGGCTCTGGTGAACAACCGTGCGGGCCGGCGGTGGGTGATGCTCGGCGTGGCCGGGCTGGGCACCGCGGTGCTCACCGGCTGCAGCGCTGACACGATGGCCCAATGGCAGCGCTGGGGGCTGCCCGAGCCCGCCAGCGATCGGTCGCACTACATCGGCAACCTGTGGAACGGCGCCTGGCTCGCCTCGATGGTGATCGGCGTCTTCGTCTGGGGGCTGATCGGCTGGGTGGCCTTCCGCTACCGCCGCAACAAGGCCGCCGGACGGGGCCACGCGCCCCGCCAGTCGCGCTACAACCTGCCGCTGGAGATCCTCTACACCCTGGTGCCGTTCCTGATCATCGGCGTGTTGTTCTACTTCACCCTGCAGACCCAGAACAACGTCCTGGCCAAGGAGACCGAGCCCGACCACACCGTGAACGTGGTCGGCCAGAAGTGGTCGTGGACGTTCAACTACATGGAGGCCGACAACCCGGCGGTCGGCACCGTGGTGAACACCCAGGGCACGCCCAGCGTGCTGCCGGACCTGTACCTGCCGGTCAACAAGTCGGTGCGGTTCAACCTGGCCTCGGCCGACGTGATCCACTCGTTCTGGATCCCCGACTTCTACTTCAAGCTGGATGTCATCCCCGGCCACCCGAACTCGTTCGACGTCACCCCGACCAAGCTGGGCGACTTCACCGGACGCTGCGCCGAACTCTGCGGCACCTACCACGCGGCGATGCTGTTCAACGTCCACGTGGTGAGTGAGGAGGAGTTCCTCGCCCACCTGCAGGAGATCAAAGCGATCGGCGGCAACCGGGTCGGTGAGATCGTGGCGCCGGAGTACCCGAACACCGTCCCAACGGTTCCCGCGAAGGAGCACCCCTGATGAGCGTCGCCCGCGTCGCGATTGAGGAGGCGCCGGTCGTCGAGCGCCGCAACTGGGGTGCGCTGGCGATGAAGCTGCTCACCACCACCGATCACAAGCTGATCGGCAACATGTACTTCGTCACCGCGCTGATCTTCTTCGCCATCGGCGGCCTGCTGGCGTTGGTGATGCGGGCCGAGTTGGCCTTCCCGGGGCTGCAGTTCGTCCACTACGAGACGTTCAACCAGCTGTTCACCATGCACGGCACGATCATGCTGTTGATGTTCGCGACGCCGATGTTCGCCGGCTTCGCCAACGCGATCGTCCCGCTGCAGATCGGCGCCCCGGACGTTGCCTTCCCGCGGATGAACGCCTTCAGCTACTGGCTGTACCTGTTCGGCTCGCTGACCGCGATGTCCGGCTTCCTGACCAAGGACGGCGCGGCCAGCTTCGGCTGGTTCGCCTACGTCCCGCTCTCGGACGCGGTCAACTCCCCGGGGGTCGGCGGCGACCTGTGGATCATGGGCCTGTACGTGATGGGCCTGTCGACCATTCTGGGCGCGGTCAACTTCGTCACCACGATCATCACCATGCGGGCCCCGGGCATGACCATGTTCCGGATGCCGATCTTCACCTGGAACATCCTGGTGACCTCGATCATGGTGCTGGTCTGCTTCCCCGTCCTGGCAGCCGGGCTGCTGGTGCTGGAGGCGCAACGATCGCTCGGGACGCACATCCTCGACCCGGCCACCGGCGGCGCCATCCTGTGGCAGCACCTGTTCTGGTTCTTCGGCCACCCCGAGGTGTACATCATCGCGCTACCGTTCTTCGGGATCATCACCGAGGTGCTGCCGGTGTTCAGCCGCAAGCCGGTGTTCGGCTACGTCGGCCTGGTCGCCGCGACGCTCAGCATCGGCGCGCTGTCGATCTCGGTGTGGGCGCACCACATGTTCGTCACCGGCGCGGTGAACCTGCCCTTCTTCAGCTTCATGACCTTCATGATCGCGGTGCCCACCGGGGTGAAGTTCTTCAACTGGATCGGCACCATGTGGGGCGGCTCGATCAGCTTCGAGACGCCCATGATGTGGGCGCTCGGCTTCCTGACCACCTTCCTGTTCGGTGGTCTGACCGGCATCATCCTGGCCTCGCCGCCGATGGACTGGCAGGTCTCCGACTCGTACTTCGTGGTCGCGCACTTCCACTACGTGCTGTTCGGCACCGTGGTGTTCGCGATGTTCGCCGGGTTCTACTACTGGTGGCCGAAGTTCACCGGCCGGATGCTGAACGAGCGGATCGGCAAGCTGCACTTCTGGCTGACCTTCTTCGGCTTCCACCTGACCTTCCTGGTGCAGCACTGGCTGGGCGTCGAGGGCATGACCCGGCGGATCGCGGACTACCTGCCCGGCGACGGCTTCACCTTCCTGAACCAGGTGTCGACGGTGGGTGCCTTCCTGCTCGGCATCGGCACCCTGCCGTTCCTGTGGAACGTCTGGATCTCCCGCAATGCGCCGAAGGTGGAATCCGACGACCCGTGGGGTTGGGGCCGGACGCTGGAGTGGGCGACCTCCTGCCCTCCGCCGCGGTTCAACTTCACCAAGCTGCCTCGGATCCGTTCGGAGTCCCCGACCTTCGACCAGAACCATCCCGACGTCGATGATCCCGACTACCCGGGCAAGAACTACCTGGGTACGTCCGGTACGTCGCAGCGAGCGGAGGTGGGCAAGTGAAGCAGGAGACCTTCGTCCTGGTGCCGATCGCGATCTTCTTCGCGATCGTGGCCCCGATCTACTGGATCATGTCCGGCGAGATCATCGGGACGGTCGCGCTGATCCTGTCGTTCGCCTTCGCCTCGATGCTGGGGGTCTACTTCTGGATCCAGTCGCGGAAGATGGATCCGCGGCCGGAGGACCGCAAGGACGGCGAGATCGTCGAGGGCGTGGGCGAGCTGGGCTTCTTCCCGCCGGCCAGCCTGTGGCCGTTCTGGAGCGCCCTGGTGGTGACCGTGATCGCCCTCGGGCCGGTGTTCGGCTGGTGGCTGAGCATCATTGGCGGCGTGGTGGGCGTCTGGGCCGTCACCGGCTGGTGCTACCAGTACTACCGCGGCGACTACCAGCACTGAACTGACACGAAGCTCCCCGGGTCTACGAGCCCGGGGAGCTTCTCCATGTCGTGCTGCTCCAGACGCAGATCGGCTCTGGCTGTGATCAAAGCGGTGTGAGCGCCGGTCTGCTCACAGTTTGTGGGCCTTGCTGTCCGGGGTGGCTCACCAACTGGTGGGCAGCGGCCGTCCCTCGTCGTAGCCGGAGCGGGACTGGACGCCCACCACGGCCAGGTTGGCGAACTCGGTGAGGTTGCGGGCGCCGGCGTAGGTGAACGAGCTGCGCACCCCCGAGGTGATGAAGTCGAGCAGATCCTCCACCCCGGGACGCTCGGGGTCGAGGTACATCCGGGAGGACGAGATGCCTTCCTCGAACAGCGCCGCCCGGGCCCGGTCGAAGGCCGACTGGCTGCGGGTACGCGCCTTGACCGCGCGGGCCGAGGCCATCCCGAAGCTCTCCTTGTAGGGACGGCCGTCCGCGCCGAACAGCAACTGGCCGGTGGATTCGTGGGTGCCGGCGAACCAGGAGCCGATCATCACGGCTCCCGAGCCCGCAGCGAGCGCCAGCGCCACGTCCCGGGGGTGACGGACGCCGCCGTCGGCCCAGATCGCCTTGCCGGCCTGGCGGGCCTCCTCGGCGCAGTCCAGCACCGCGGAGAACTGCGGGCGGCCGACGCCGGTCTGCATCCGGGTGGTGCACATCGCGCCCGGGCCGACCCCGACCTTGATCACGTCCGCGCCGGCCTCGATCAGGTCGCTCACCCCGTCCGCGGTGACCACGTTGCCGGCCACGATCGGGACGGTCGAGCCGACCGCGTTCACCACCGCGCGGCAGCGTTCCACCGCGGAGATCATCCGCTCCTGGTGGCCGTGGGCGGTGTCCATCACCAGGACGTCCGCGCCGGCGGCCAGCAGCGCCTCGGCGCGGGCCTCGACATCGCCGGAGATGCCCACCGCGGCGCCGATCCGGAGCTTGCCGTTGGCATCGACCGCCGGACGGTACAGGGTGGCGCGCAGCGCGCCCTTGACGGTCATCAGGCCGACCAGGCGTCCGTCCTCGCCGACCGCGAGAGCGGCCTTGTGGCGACGCGCGGTGAGCTGGTCGAAGACAGTGGTCGGCTCGGTGTCGGGGGAGACCACGGTGAGCTCGGTGCTCATCGCGTCCTGCACCTGGGCGAACCGGTCGAGCCCCTCGGCGTCCGAGGCCGACATGGTGCCCAGCGGGGTGCCGTCCTCGGCCACCGCGACGATCAGGCCGTGGGCGCGCTTGGGCATCAGCGCCAGCGCCTCGCCGACGGTGGTGTCCGGGCTGACCGTCACCGGGTTGTCGAAGACGGTGTGGGCGGCCTTCACCCGGGCGATGGTGCCGGCCACGATCGGCACCGGCAGATCCTGCGGAATGATCGCGATCCCGCCGCGCCGGGCGACGGTCTCGGCCATCCGGCGTCCGGAGATGGCGGTCATATTAGCCACCACGATCGGCAGCGGCAGGTTCAGACCGTCGGTGGAGGTGAGGTCGACGTCGAGTCGAGAGGTCACCGAGGAGCGACGCGGCGCCATGAAGACATCGTCGTAGGTGAGGTCGTAGCCGGGCTTCGGAGTCAGGAAACGCACCGGATAAGGCTACCGAACCCCACCGATTCCTCCGAACCCGGCCCGGGCGGTCCCGGCCCGTGACGACTGCATCTCGATGTCTCCGCACCCCAGATCAGCCGTGTTTCCGCGTCGAGATGCAAAATTGCGTCACGCCGGTTCGTCCCGGCCAATCGAGAACCGTCCCCCGGCTCGCGCCATGGCCAGGGGATCCCGGCCTATGACGGGTTACTGCATCTCGATGTCGCCGAGAGGCCGGATCCAGGCCTGAACCTGCATCGAGTCGCAGTAACCCGTCACCAGCTGGCGGGGGCGAGGGGGACGGTCTCTTGCCTTGAGCCTTCCGGCACAGCGAAACGGCCCCCGTCCGCAAGGGCGGGGGCCGTTCGTGGGTCGATCAGTGGGTCGGGGCTTCCTCGTCGGCGGGGAGTTCGGCGGGAGCCGAACCTTCCTCGAGTTCGGCGTGGTCGCCGTGGTGGGCGGCCTCGGCGATCTCCTCGGCGGTCGGCTTGGCGATCGTCCCCTGCAGGAACCAGCGCGACAGCCGGGCCCGCAGCGTGCTGACCTTCTTGCCGCCCTTGCGCCGCACCCCGCGGTCGTCGGTCTCCGGAGCCACCTCAAGCGCCGCCGGCTGGTGGTGCTGGGTGAGGGTGAAGGCCTCTTCGGTGGTGATCGGGGCGTGGGCCTCGGAGTAGCCGCCATCGGGCCGACGGACGATGACACCGGAGGAGCTGCCGTGCAGCACCCGATCCCGGTCCCGCCGCTGCAGCGACAGGCAGATCCGCTTGGTGACGATGAAGGCGATCACCGGGCCGACGAAGACCGCCACCCGCAGTACCTCGGTCACCTGGTTCAGCGAGACCCCGAACTGGGTGGCGAGGATGTCGTTACCGCCGGCCAGCCAGAACAGGCCGTAGGCGGTCATCCCGGCGATGCCGAAGGCGGTCCGGTTGGGCGCGTTCCGCGGCCGGTCGAGGACGTGGTGCTCGGACTTGTCGCCGGTGATCCAGGCCTCGATGAACGGATACATGGCCAGACCGCCGAACAGCAGCCCCATCAACCCCACGCCGGGCAGGAAGATGTTCCACGACCAGGTGGTGCCGAAGATGTGGGTCTCCCAGTTCGGGATGATCCGGATGGCGCCCTCGACGAAGCCCATGTACCAGTCGGGCTGCGAGCCGGCGGTGACCTGGGCCGGGTTGTACGGCCCGTACAGCCAGACCGGGTTGATCTGCATCAGGGCGCCCATCAGGATGGTGACGCCGAAGACGATGAAGAAGAAGCCGCCGGCCTTCGCCGCGTACACCGGGAACAGCGCCTGGCCCACCACGTTGGTGTCCTTGCGTCCCGGGCCGGGGAAGTGGGTGTGCTTGTGGTAGACCAGCAGCGCCATGTGCGCGCTGACCAGCGCCAGCAGGACGCCCGGCAGCAGCAGGATGTGCGCCATGTAGAGCCGCGGGATGATGATCTCGCCGGGGAACTCGCCGCCGAACAGCAGGAACTCCACCCAGGTGCCGACGATCGGGACGGACCGGATCAGGCCGTCCACGAACCGCAGGCCGGTGCCGGAGAGCAGGTCGTCCGGCAGCGAGTAGCCGGCGAAGCCCTCGACCAGGCCGATCGAGAACAGCCCGACGCCGATCAGCCAGTTCAGCTCACGCGGCTTGCGGAAGGCGCCGGTGAAGAACACCCGCAGCATGTGGGCGGTCATCGAGGCCACGAACAGCATCGCCGCCCAGTGGTGGATCTGCCGGATCAGCAGGCCGCCGCGGACGTCGAAGCTGATCGCCAGGGTGGAGGCGAAGGCCTCCGACATCGGGACGCCGCGCATCAGCGCGTACGAGCCGCCGTACTCGATCTCGGCCATCGACGGCTTGAACCAGATGGTCAGGAAGACTCCGGTCAGCAGCAGGATGATGAAGGTGTAGAGCGCGACCTCGCCGAGCAGGAACGACCAGTGATCGGGGAAGGCCTTGCGCAGCGCCTTGCGTCCGATCGACGAAACCGGGACGCGATCGTCCACCCAGCCCACCGCTCCGCCGGCGACGCTGGCCGCGGCGGAGGTCTGGCTCTTCTCGGGCGGGACGCCCTCGGGAACCTGGGGATCGACGTTCGTGGGCTTCGCCATCAGTCGTCACCCTCCTTGAAGTCGTGCTCGGAGTTGCGTTCCCAGTAGCTCGGCCCCACCGGGACGGTGAAGTCCCGCTGGGCGACCAGGTAGCCGTCGGCGTCGGTCCTGATCGGCAGCTGCGGCAGCGAGCGGGCGGCCGGCCCGAACACCACCACACCGGAGTTGCCCAGGTCGAAGGTGGACTGGTGGCAGGGGCACAGCACGTGATGGGTGTGCTGCTCCCACAGCGCGATCGGGCAGCCGACGTGGGTGCAGATCTTGGAGTAGGCGAGGATGCCGTCGACGTGCCAGTTCTGGCGGGAGTTCGGCACCCGGATCGCGTTGGGATCCATCCGCACCACGATCAGCGATGACTTCGCCTTCTGGGTCTGGAAGTCGGTGCCGTGGTGGTCCCACAGCGTCTCCGGCTGGGCGTTCACCAGCTGGCCGACCACCATCTCGCTGGCCCGGATCCGGCGCTTGGTGACGTCGTTGACGATGTGGACGCCGTCGCCCCAGATGGTCTTCTCGATCGTCCTGGCCCGTTCCGCCGGGGTGGGCCAGGGGCCGGCGTCGGCCAGCAGCACCACGGCCGGCACGACCATGATGCCCAGGCCACCGGCCAGCCCGGAGCCGATCAGCTTGCGGCGGCTCAGGCCGGACTGCTTGGCGCCCTCCGCCCACTGCTCGGCGGCCTCGACCCTGGCCTGGGCGGGGGCGGCGGCGGGATGCCGCTCCTCGATGACTTCCTCGTCGCCCATGATCGTGCGCGCCCAGTGGATCAGCGCGACCCCGATCGCCAGCACGCCCAGCCCGAGGGTGAGCCCCAGCAGGACGTGGCTGGCCTTCATCACGTTGCCGAAGATGTGCAGCGTGGCGTCCTTCGGGATCGGCGAAGTACAACACCACGAAGGCGATCGCGAACACCGGGACGGTGGCCAGGATGCCGACCACCTGGCGGTACGCCCGCCGGCCGGCGGCCTCGTCGACGTCGGTGAAGCGCTCCTCCTCGTGCAGCCCCGGATCCGGTACCGGATGGTCCGGGGTCATCACGTGATCGTGGCTGGTGTCCAGGCTCATTTGCGGGCCGCCTTCTTGGTGATCCACATCGCGAACAGCATCAGGCCGCCGATGCCGGCGACCCAGCCCCAGAAGCCCTCCGACACCGGGCCGAGCCCGCCGAGGGTGAGGCCGGCGCTGGGCTCGGCGTGCACCTGATCGAGGTAGGCGATCATGGCGCGGAGATCCTCGTCGGGGATGGCGCCGTCGGCGAAGACCGGCATCTCGCCGGGGCCGGTGCGCATCGCCTCGTAGATGTCGATCGGCTTGGAGTCCAGCAGCGGGGGAGCGACCCTGCCGTTCGGCAGCGCGCCGCCCGAGCCCTGGAAGTTGTGGCAGGCCGAGCAGTTCGTCCGGAACAGGTCGCCGCCGGTCGCGACCTCCTCGGGGCTCAGGCCCGCGATGTCGTACTGCTCGGGCTTGGGAATCGCCGGGCCGTCGCCCAGCGAGGCCACGTAGAGGGCGATCGAGTTGATCTCCTCGGTGGTGAAGGTGTTGGTCCGGTTCGGCGCCTGGGCCAGCGGATTGGCCATCGGCATCCGGCCGGTGCGCATCTGGAAGTCGACCGCCGCGGCGCCGACCCCGACCAGGGACGGAGCCCCCTGGCCGCCGTGGCCCTCGCTGCCCATCCCCTCGCCGTTCAGGCCGTGGCAGGACGCGCAGGAGACCGCGAACAGCGCCTGGCCGCGGGCGACCGTCTCTTCGGTGTTCGGGGCGGCCACCGAGGTGCTCGGTGCGACCAGCGCGTAGAGACCGCCGGTCAGCAGCAGCGCAGCCGCCACCAACACCAGCTTGGCTGCCTTGTGGTGCCGCTTCGAGGTGAGCGATGGCATCGGTACGGGTTCCTCCCCCAGTCGTCTCGGACGCGTCAGCGCAGGATATACAGCACGAAGAACAGCACCACCCAGATCGCATCCACGAAGTGCCAGTAGTAGGACGTCACGATGGCGTGCACCGCCTGCTCGTGGGTGAACCGGCGAGCCAGGTAGGTGCGGCCGAGCATCAGCAGAAATGCCACCAGGCCGCCGATCACGTGGAGGCCGTGGAAGCCGGTCGCGAGGAAGAACGCGGAGCTGTAGGCGTTGGTGGCGGGGGCGAAGCCCTCGCTCAGCAGGTTGGCGTATTCGTAGGCCTGGCCGCCGATGAAGATGGCACCCATCACGAAGGTGAGGGTGTACCACTCCCGCAGCCCCCAGCCGCCCGGGTTGAGCAGCGAGCCGGTGCGGGAGACTCTGCCCTCCTCGGCCTGGTGGACGCCGAGCTGGCAGGTCACCGAGCTGAGCACCAGGATCAGGGTGTTGATCGTGGCGAACCACGGGAACGAGATCCCGAACCAGTCGTTGTCTAGGTGCGAAGCACCCCATTCCCACATCGGGGTGGTCCCGGTCGCTGGCCGCGGCGGCGTTGGTGATCTCGCGCAACGAGAAGTAGGCGGCGAACAGCGCCGCGAAGAACATCAGCTCGCTCGCCAGCCACACGATGACACCCACCGAGAGGGTGTCCGGACGTCCCTTCACCCCGCCCAGACGAGAGGACGCGAGCGGATGGACCGCGCCCGGGGTCGCCAGGGCGTTCGGCGCCGGTCGAAGGTGCGTGTGCCATTGGGCCAGTATGGCGCTTCGGCAGCGCCCTCCCGCATCATTCCACCGCGTGATGAGCATCATTGGGTGGTCGCAATAATGAGCAGCCGGAGCCCGCGTCCGAGCTGCCGGAAGCGCCGGCCGGAGATCGTCCAGGCCCCAGGTGGCCGGGACGGGGCCGGATCCCCGGCTGCGGCGGTACGCCCACGCCGAAACGGTTACCATGACGACGAGCCGATTCGCGCCACGCCAGACGAGGAAGACCGATGAGCGACGAGCAGTCCAGCCCCGCAACCGTCCTGCTGTACTCCGACGACCGGACCGTGCGCGAACAGGTCCGGCTCGCGCTGGGCACCAGGCTGGCCGCCGACCTGCCGGAGATCGAGGTCCGCGAGGTGGCCACCCAGCCCGCCGTGCTGTGGGCGATGGACGCCGGCGGCATCGACCTGGCGATCCTGGACGCCGAGGCGGTCCCCGCCGGTGGGATGGGCCTGGCCCACCAGTTGAAGGACGAGATCGCCGACTGCCCGCCGGTGCTGCTGCTGGTGGCGCGGACGGCGGACGCCTGGCTGGCGACCTGGTCGAAGGCCGAGGCGGTCTGCTCCTACCCGGTCGACCCGGTGCGGCTGCCGGCCACCGCCGCGGAACTGCTGCGCGCCCGGCTGGCCGCGAAGGTCGACTAGTGCCGAACAGCTGGCCCGATGTGCTGACCGGGCTGATCGCCGGCGGTGATCTGACCTCGGAGACCGCGCGGTGGGCGATGGACCAGATCCTGTCCGGCGACACCACGCCGGTGCAGATCGCCGGCTTCGCGGTGGCGCTGCGCGCCAAGGGCGAGACGGTGGCCGAGCTCGCCGGGCTGGCGCAGGCCATGCTCGATCGTGCGACCCCGCTGCAGTTGCCGCGCGAGGCGGTGGATGTGGTCGGTTCCGGCGGCGACCGGGCCAACACGGTGAACATCTCGACCATGGCGGCGATCGTCGCCGCGGCCGCCGGCGTTCCAGTGGTCAAGCACGGCAACCGGGCCGCCTCCTCGGCCTGCGGCACCGCCGACTGCCTGGAGGCGCTGGGGGTGGCGCTGAACGTCGCCCCGGCCGCCCAGGCGCAGGTGCTGGCGCAGGCCGGCATCGTCTTCCTGTTCGCCCCGCTGTACCACCCGTCGCTGCGGCACGCCGGTGCCGCCCGCCGCGAACTGGGCGTCCAGACGGCGTTCAACTTCCTCGGTCCGCTGGCCAACCCGGCCCGCCCGGTCGCCCAGGCGATCGGCTGCGCCGAACCGGGAACTGGCGCCGCGGGTGGCCGGCGTGATCGCCGCCCGGGGCCACCGCGGCCTGGTCTTCCACGGCGCGGACGGGCTGGACGAGCTCACCACCACCACCCGCTCCCTGGTCTGGCTGATTCGCGGCGGCGAGGTGCAGCAGACCGAACTGGACCCCGCCGCACTGGGCCTGGCGCCGGCCACCCCGGAGTCGCTGGTGGGCGGCGACCCGGCTCACAATGCCGAGGTTGTCCGCCAGTTGCTGGCCGGCCAGACCGGGCCGATCCGCGACATCGTGCTGCTGAACGCCGCGGCCGCGCTGCTGGCCTACCACGGATTGTCCGATCAGCCGGTGGCCGAGCAGGTCGCGCCGCACCTGGCCCGGGCCGCGCAGGCCGTCGACTCCGGTGCCGCAGCGGCGCTGCTGGAGCGGTGGGTGGCGGTCACCGCCGCCGCGAACAAGGCGTAGCAAAGGCGGCGACTGTGGACGAGGCTCGGCGTCGCCGGTTTATCTGGCCTCGCGTCAGCCCAGCCCCAGCAGCGGCAGCCCCCAGCTGACCACCAGCGCCAGGTACGGCCCCATGATCAGCGCCGGTCCGTAGGGGAACGGGCCGTCCGCACCGCGCCGCAGCCGGGTGACCACGCCCCACACCACGCCGGCCACCCCGCCCAACAGCAGCGACCAGACCGCCAGGTCCACCGAGGTGGCACCGGCGGCCAGCCCGACCACCGCTGCCAGCCGGACGTCGCCGAAGCCCATTCCGCCGCCGATCTGCCACAGCAACCGGAACATCAGGCCCGCGCCGGCACCGCACAGCAGGGCGATCAGCGCGATCAGCGGGTTCCCGGCCAGGATCGCCGTCACCACCGTCGCCACCAGCACCAGCCCGCCGAACCACCAGGTCAGCAGCCGCGGCAGGAAGCCGGTGTGGGCGTCCACCACCGCCAGCAGCACGCCCACCGTGCCCACCACCACCCAGACCGGCCAGTGGGCGGGCGCGGAGAGCTGCAGCGAGAGCAGCAGCGCCGCCAGTGAACTGATCAGCACGGTGAGGAACAGTCGCGGCGAGATCAGCTCGGCGTACGGCCGGGCGTCGGGCTCGTCGACCGGTAGCGGCAACCGGCGGAGGATCGCGGCCGTGCAGGCGGCGATCGCCAACGCCGCCAGCAGCGCGACTCCGATGCCGATCCACGCCATGCCCCGCAGCCTAGGCGACCGCCGCCCGGGTCGCCGGGAGCCGGGCCGATGTCACCGTTGGCAGCCCGTTCGGCGACAGGCTCAGCAGCCGTCGGGCGATCAGCGGGCTGATCCGGCGCGGGTAGCGTCCGTTATTGCCGCAGCACGAGGTGACGGACCAGCCTGGGGGAGACCCCGGCCGCCCAGGCCAGCACCTCCCACGGCAGCCCGGTGGCCGCCTGCAGGTGACGCAGGTGGGCGCGGAACGGCGCGGCCAGTACCCAGTCGTGCTGGTCGGGTGGAGCGGTCATGGTTGCCTCCTAGGGGTGGTTACGCCCTAGAAAGCCATCGTGGCCGCCGGTTTGTGACAACCGGCGACCACGATTCTCAGATTTCTGCCCGAGGCCGGGCCAACGACTACCGCTGAGCCTCGGTGAACCCGGCGGCCTGCGCCACCTCGGCGCTGGTGAACCAGACGTCGCCAGTGGCCTTGTCGTAGCCGGTGCCACCGGGGACGCGGAACTTGCGGGTCCGGCTGTTGGCCTTCACCGGGTACCCCTCCGGGGGTTCGGAGCCCTGAAAGAACCCCTCTCCGAAGGGGCTATCCGCGAAAGGGGCGGCATCGTCCCCCTCGACCGCGTCCTTGACCTCTTCCACCACGTCCTCGACCTTGTCGGCGGCGTCCTCGGCGGCCTCCGCCACCGCGTCCTTGGCGTCGTCCAGCTTCTCGGCGGCGGCGTCCTTGACCTCCTCCACCTGGTCGGCGACCTTCTCGGCGGCCTGCTTGGCGCCCTCGGCGACCTTGTGGACGGCCTCGGTCGGGTCGGCGACGTAGGTGTCGGCCGGGGTGTGGGCGTGCCAGCCGTCGTTCGGCGGGGCGAGCAGCTTGCGGACCGCCGCGACCACGGCCGCCACCAGCGGCGCCGGCCAGCAGCAGCTTGCCGAAGGTCTTCGGCCAGCTCCGCTTACGGGCCTTCTCGGCCTTGCGCAGTTCCTTGGAGACCACCGCTGTGGCCATCGCCAGCTGGGCGGCGGCCTCGGCGGCCAGCGGCTGCTTGGCGATGTCCTTCAGGGCGCCGGCCATCTTGGGCAGGACGTCGTCCTGCACGCTCGACCGCGCGTCTTCCACCAACGACGGGATCCGCTCCAGCACCTCGTCCAGGGCGGGACGGACCCGGCCCACCGCGGTGTCCACCGCCGGCGGGACGGCGTGCAGCGCGGTGTCCAGCACCGGCTGGACGCGGTCGTAGGCGTCGGCCGCCAGCCGGGCCCCGCGCACCTGGGCATCGTGCAACGCCGGCTTCACCCGGGAGTAGGTGTCGGAGGCGACCTTCGAGGTGACCCGTCCGGCTTCCTCGGCCAGCGGACCGAGGTAGTCGGCCGCTTGGTCGATCAGCGGGGCGAGCCGCTCGGCGGCCTCCACGAACGCCTCGGACGCCTTCTTGGCGGCTAGCTGGGCGCTGTCCTCGACGGTATCGATCAATTTCTTGCGGGCCATGGTTCCTCCGTGCTCCCAGGTCGCGGTCTTGCTCGCTGATTCCCCCACCGTACTCGGCCGATGGAGAGGCTGGTAGAGAATCTGGAAGGATGGGAAGGACTGTTCGACGAAAGGAACCCCGGTGGCTCAGACCGCAACCCTGCACACCAACCATGGCGACATCGTCATCACGCTGTTCCCCGATCACGCGCCCAAGACGGTGGCGAACTTCGTGGGCCTGGCGACCGGCACCAAGGAGTACCTCGACCCGGAGACCGGCCAGCCCACGACCGGCAACTTCTACGACGGCCTCAGCTTCCACCGGATCATCGACGGCTTCATGATCCAGGGTGGCGATCCGGTCGGCAATGGCACCGGCGGGCCGGGCTACAAGTTCGACGACGAGATCCACCCCGACCTGGTGTTCAACCGTCCCTACCTGCTGGCGATGGCCAACGCCGGCATCCAGATGGGCCGTGGCACCAACGGCTCGCAGTTCTTCATCACCGTGGTCCCGACGCCGCATCTGAACCGCAAGCACACCATCTTCGGCGAGGTGCTGGACGAGGCCTCGCAGCGGGTGGTGGACGCGATCGCCAAGGTGCCGACCGGCCGGATGGACCGTCCGATCGAGCCGGTGGTGATCACCTCGGTGACCGTCACCGACTGATCCTCACCGAAGTGGACGCTTCCTCGCCGTGGTCGGGGAACGAGATCCACCCACTGACAAGGTGGACGCGTTCTGCTTCGCGTCCACCTTTCTGGTTGGGCAGGAGAACTCGCGCCTCGGCACCGGATCCGGCGGCAGGCCGGGCCCGGACCAGGGGCGAATGCGCATCCCCACCGCATACCGGGCCGCGGCTCGGATCCGTATGCGGTGTCGATGCGCGGTGACGGCTGGGTGCTGTCCACGGTTCGGTCAGATCCGGCGCGAATGCGCGAGGTGGCGAGGAGGGCCGGCCCGGCATCGGCGTGGTACTCGCGCTGATGCAGGTCGACCAGGTGCCGGTGCCCGGTCAGCCGGCACCGAGGGAGAAGGCGGCCTCCAGGTCGTGGGTGGAGTAGGCCCGGAAGGCGACGTGGGTCTCGGTGTCGAGCACGCCGGGCACCTTGTTGAGGTGGTCGGCCACGGCGGTGGCGACATCGTCGATGGTGCGCACCCTGACCAGCGCGATCAGGTCGATGGTGCCGGTGACCGAGTAGACCTCGGAGACCCCGTCCAGGTCGGCGATCTGCTGGGCGACCTCGGGGATGCGGGCGGTGTCGGCCTTGACGAACACAATCGCGGTGATCATGACGGCATCCTAACCGCGTGCCGCGAGTCAGGACGGGCTTCGTCGGGCTCAGCCACCGCCAGCGCTCAGCTGGCCTGCCGCAGGCCGAGCGCCAGGTCGCTCAGCCGGCCCTCGGCCAGCCCGATGTGCACCGGCCAGGCCCAGTCGCCCTCGATCTCGATCAGCCGGACGCCGGGCTGCTCCAGCCAGGCGGCGATCCGCTCGGTCTCCTCGACCAGGGCCGGCGCGGTCGGCCCCGGGCCGGGCAGGACGGTCTCGGCGGCGACCACCGCGTCGCGGGCCACCCGCTGCGGTATGTCTCCCGGGTGGGCGACCGCGGCGCCGGCCAGCCGGCCGTGCCGGATGACGTGGATCTGCCAGGCGGGGGCCGGCGCCCGGCCGCGTACCGGGACATCCACCCGGCGGGCGGCCACGATCTGCGGGCAGCCGGCCAGGCTGGCCAGCCGATGGTGCCGGATCGCCGCGGTCAGGAAGACCCGCAGTCGTTCCACCAGCGTCCGGGCCTCCTCGTAGCGCAGTTGCTCCACCAGCGTCCGCAGCCGGGGCCGCACCGCCGCCAGCACCGGACGGACGTCGAGCCCGAGGCAGGCCCGCACCTGTTCGACCAGGTCGCCGTAGACCTCGCGGCTGATCCGCAGCTCGCAGGGCGCCACGCACTTGCCGAGTTCCCCCAGCATGCAGGCGGAGCCGGGTTTGCGCACCGACAGCCGCTTGGTGCACTGCCGGATCGGGAAGGCGTCGTGCAGCGCGGCCATGGTGTCCTCGGCGGCCTGCCGGCGGGAGAACGGGCCGAAGTAGCTGGCGCCGTCGTCGGCCACCTGCTTCACGATCGACAGCCGCGGGAAGGCGTCGGTGGTGATCTTCAGCCAATGCTGCCGCTCGGGAAACTTCGACCGCCGGTTGTAACGCGGCGAGTGCGCGGCGATCAGCCGTAGTTCGAGCACCTCGGCCTCAAGTTCGGTGCGGCAGACGGTGGTCTCCACCGCGGTGGCGATCCGCACCATCTCGTCGATCCGGGGACGGGTCTCGGCGGCGGTGAAGTAACTGCGCACCCGGTTGCGCAGGTTGCGGCTCTTGCCGACGTAGAGCACCTGACGGCGCACCACCCCCTCGGCGTCGGGCAGCTCGGCGACGAACTGGTAGATCCCCGGGGCGGCCGGGACGCCCGCGGCCAGCGTCCGCTTGGCCCGGCGTTGCGGGGAGACCCGGCGAGTGCACTCCATCAGATCGGCCAGGGTGGAGATGCCGAGGTTGCCGACCCGTTCCAGCAGGTAGTGCAGCACGTCCACCGTCACCCGGGCGTCCGACAGCGCCCGGTGGTTGGCCTGGTGGGTGGAGCGGACGTGATGCGCCAGGGTCGACAGCTTGACGTTCGGCACCTCGTCGCGCAGCAGCACGCTGCGGGCCAGCGCGACGGTGTCGACCACCTCCGGCGACGGCCAGGGGTAGCCGTGTTCCTGGCAGGCGCGCTTCAGGAAGCCGATGTCGAACCGGGCATTGTGGGCGACCAGCACGCTGTCGCCGGCGAACTCCAGCCAGGCCGGCAACACCTCGGCCAGCGGCGGCGCGGCGGCCACCATGGCGTCGGTGATCCCGGTCAGCACCGCGATCAGGGCGGGGATGTGGGCCTGCGGGTTCACCAGGGTCTGGAACTCGCCCAGCACCTCTCCGCCGCGCACCTTGACCGCCCCGAACTCGGTGATCGCGTCCGTCGCGCCGCTGCCGGTGGTCTCCAGGTCGACCACGCAGAAGGTGACCTGGCTCAGTGCCGGGCTCAGGTCGTCGAAGCTGGGTTGGGACGGTAACGCTGTCACATCACGGACGCTAGAGGCCCGCTCCGACAGAAATGGCCGGGCCGGCAATCCCGCAGACCCGCGGCCGCGTCCGTCCGTACTGTCTACGCTGTGGGGCACAGGCTCTGCGGCGACCACGAGGAAGGCTGTCATGGCTGCGCTGACGTCCCACCGGATCGCCATGCTGGGCACCGGCCTGATCGGCGATGTCTACACCATGGCGCTGCACGCCCAACGCAGCCGCGACCGGGTGGTGGTGGCCTACTCCCGTTCGGCCGAACGCGGCGCGGCCTTCGCCCGGCGCTGGGACCTGCCGCGCCACGCCACGTCGCTGGACGAGGCGGTGAACGATCCGGAGGTGGACACCGTGGTGGTCGGCCTGCCCAATGACCTGCACCTGGAGGCCATCGCCAAGGCGGTCGCCGCGGGCCGGAACGTGCTGGTCACCAAACCCCTGGGACGCACCCGGGACGAGGCCCGCCGGATCCTCGACCTGGTCGAGTCAGCCGGGGTGTTCGGCGGCTACCTGGAGGATCTGGTCTACACCCCGAAGACCAACCTCTCGCTGAAGGCGGTACGGGGCGGAGCGATCGGCGACGTCACCTGGGTGCGTTCCCGGGAGGGGCACTCCGGACCGCACTCGGCCTGGTTCTGGGATTCGCGACGGGCCGGCGGCGGCGCGGTGATCGATCTGGGCTGCCACTGCATTGAGGTCACCCGGGCCTTCGCCGGCAAGCACAACCGGCCGGTCGAGGTGATGGCGTGGGCCGACACCCTGGTGCATCCGATCGCCGCCGAGGACAACGCCATCCTTCTGATCCGGTACGAGTCCGGCGCGATCGGTCAGGTCGAGGTCTCCTGGAGCGTCCGCGGTGGGATGGACGCCCGCGACGAGGTGATCGGCACCGAGGGCACGATCCGGCTCGACCACTCGCTGCGCACCGGGCTGGAGCTGTACACCGCCGGCGGCACCGGCGGCTACCTGGCGGAGAAGTCCGAGGCGACGGCGGGTTGGCTGTTCCCGGTCGGCGACGAGGTCAGCGAGTTCGGCTACATCGACATGTTCTCCGACATGTTCGACGCGATGGACGCCGGCCGCGAACCGCGGGAGACGCTCTACGACGGCTACGTGGTGAACGCGATCATGGACGCCGCGCTGCAGTCGGCCGGAACCAGGCGGTGGGAGCCGGTGGACCTGGAATGGCGCGGTGGCACGGCCGCCTCGATCCGGCGGGCACCGGAGTACCACGACGGCCGGACCGTGGTGAAGCGGGAACTGCTGCCGGATGGCCGGACGAAGTTGATCCTGAACGACCCCGCGACCGGCGAGATCACCGACTTCGTCACGGAGTCGTAGCCGACCGCCCGACGGTAGACCAGCCACCCCCGGCCGATTTCTGTCAGAGCCGGCTGGCAGGGTGAGCGACATGGATTCCTTGCATGTCGATTGCGCGAGTTGCCGGGCCCGCGGCCCGGCCTGCTCCGACTGTGTGATCTCCGCGCTGCTCGGGCCGATCGAGGACGATGTTCAGCTGGACAACGACGAGGTCGGGGCACTAGCCGCGCTGGCCGGCGGTGGCCTGATCGCGCCGCTACGGCTGGTTCGGGGAGCCGCCCGCGAAGCCCACTATCCGCCGGAAACTGAGATGGGGTTGGCAACTGCCCTACCTTTCCCTTAGCATTTTCTCAGTTTTGATTCAGCTGGCCAGGTTGGCCGGCCCAGGGAGGGTTAGATGGCGCTGCGCGTCTGGTTCAAGTCCGCGCTGACCGTGGCGGTGACCGGTGTTCTCACCGTGGGTGTCGCCGTCACCGCGGCCCAGGCGGATCCCACCCCTCCCGCCTCTCCGGCTCCCAGCCCCGGTGCGACCCCGACCACCCTGAAGGACGCCAAGGCGCAGGTGGTCGAGTTGGAGGACGAAGCCTCCAAGCTCGAGGAGGATCTGGAGGAGGCCCAGATCGCCCTCAAGGAGGGCAAGCGCCGGCTGAAGGGGCTGCAGGACGACATCGCCGCGCAGCAGGCCAAGGTCGACCAGTTGGGCGAGCAGGCCCGGGCGATCGCGCTGATGCAGTTCCAGGGCCAGGGCATCGACACCACCGTCCAGCTCTTCACCGAGACCGACCCCGACGCCTTCCTGGATCGGCTCACCACCACCAGCAATGTCGACGCCACGCTGAACGCCACCCTGCAGGACCACCAGGTCGAGCAGGCCAACCTGAACGAGCTGAAGCGGGCCGCCGAGGCCGAGGTGGCCGCGCTGGCCGCCGAGGAGAAGCGCCTCGAGGAGTTGGACGCCAAGCTGAAGCAGCGGATCGCCGACGCGCAGGCGCTGGTCACCCGGATGACCGAGGAGGAGCGCCGCCAGCTCGCCGCGCGGGATGGCAAGCGGGTCTCCTTCGACATCGA
Source organism: Propionicimonas sp. (assembly GCA_049840415.1). Lineage (GTDB taxonomy): Bacteria > Actinomycetota > Actinomycetes > Propionibacteriales > Propionibacteriaceae > Propionicimonas. The sequence goes on from JASGLB010000008.1 coordinate 429,196, forward strand.
GGAAGCCGGCGACGCCAACAAGGCGATCAAGAAGGTGATCGCCTACGCGGTCTCCAAGGTTCCCAACGGGCAGTACGTCACCGGCGCCGCGGGCCCGAAGAACTTCGACTGCTCCGGGCTGGTGCTGGCCGCCTACCGCCAGATCGGCGTCTCGCTGCCGCACTCCTCCCGGGCGATGTTCAACTACGGCCGCTCGGTGTCGAAGAAGGATCTCCAGCCCGGCGACCTGATCTTCTGGTACAGCCCGATCCACCACGTCGGCATGTACATCGGCAACGGCAAGATCGTCCACGCCCGCAACCCGCGCAATGACCTGGTCATCCAGACGCTCAGCTCGTACCCGGCGCCCTTCACCGGCGCCCGTCGGCTGATCGGCTGAACCGCGGCGTCCGTCCGGCGTCGCCGACCCACTGGTTCGGACTGAGACGCTGGCGTTGACGAAGCCTCGTCGGCGCGGTCGTGACTGGGTTCTCGACCCTTCGTCAAGCTCAGGGATGGTCAGGGTCCGGGGATCGTTCGTACGCCATTGATGCGGTGCATCCCTAAGCTCGTGCCCATGGTTCGGCGATGGTTCCCCGCGCTGGCGGCAGCGCTACTGCTGGCCGGCTGTGGCTCGCCGGACCCCTCCGTCCCAACCCCCGCGGCCGCGACCCCCAGCGTGGTCCTGTCACCCACTGACACCGCGGCCGGCACCGTCTACGCCCCCGCCGACCTGGACGGGGACGCACGGCGGGCCTGGCTCGAGCGACTGCGGCGGACCGTCGGCATCCTCGCCGACACCGACCTCGGCCCGGCCGACGACGACTGGGACGGCCGGCTCGCCGTCGAACTGCCGCAGACCTCCGCCGACTACGCCGCCCTGGCCGGACCGGCCGGCGCCGAGGCCGCCGCGGTGACCCGCTGCCTGGGCGACGGCTCCCGGATCACGATCAACCCGGCCGTGCGTGACACCGGCGCCGACTATCTCGACGCGCTGGTGCTGCACGAGGCGGTCCACGCCGCCACCGGCTCGGCCTGCCGGCCGGCTCCGCTGTGGATCGAGGAGGGGTTGGCCGAGTGGCTCACCGTCCAGCATCATCCCGCCGCCGCGCAGACCAACCAGCAGTGGCTCACCCGCGAACTGGCCGGCGGCCTGCCGTCCGGGCTGCCCGAGGACGCGGCCTTCCAGGGCACCGCCGAGCAGGTCTCCGGCGGCTATGCGCTGGCGGTCTTCGCGGTCGACACCGCGATCGGCCGGCTGGGGCAGGCTCGGGCGATGGCCTACTTCGCCGCCCCGGACGAGCCGACCACCCGCCAGCTCACCGGCTGGTACCTGGACGGGCTGCGGGCCAGGCTCGGCCCGCCGGCGGCTACCGCGAGTGCGCCGCGATGAACCCCAGCGTCTCGGTGAAGATCAGGTCGCGGTCGTAGTCCAGGGTGGCGACGTGGTAGCTGCGCGGCAGATCCCGCACCACGATCTCATCGCTGGACAGGTGGGCCTGCAGGTAGTCGATGGAGCGCCCCGGCACCACGTGATCGGCGGCGGAGCGGAAGACCAGAGTGGGGCAGTAGACCAGATCGAGGCTGGCCCGCACCTCGGCGAACATCCGGAACATCGACACCGCTGCGGCCAGCGGGGTGTGGTCGTAGCCGTGGCGCAGCCCGCCGGGACGGGAGATGTCGTGCGACGGCGACGGCACCGTCGGAACCACCAGCGAAGCCAGCGGAACCAGCCGCTGCACGCCGTACAGCAGCAGCGCGGGGTTGACCAGCGCCAGCCCGGAGACCTGATCGCGGTAGTGGGCGGCCAGCCGCAGGGCCAGCGTCCCGCCCATCGAATGGCCGGCGACGAACACCTGATCGCAGGAGTCGGCCAGCGCCAGGAACTCCCGCTCGGCACAGTGGTACCAGTCCTGCCAGCGGGAGGCGTTGAGCTCGCGCCAGTGGGTGCCGTGCCCGGGCAGCCGGGGCAGCGCCACCCGGTAGCCGGCGTCGGCGGTGAGCTGGGCCCATTCCCGCAGCGCGTGCGGCGAGCTGTTGAAGCCGTGCAGGAACAGCACCGCTATCCGCCCCTGACCGATCCGGAGAGGCTGGGCGTGCTCGGCGACCTGCATGCGCCCATGCTAACGGCGGTCGCAGCGCCGCCGCGGGTGCGCGCCCCGGCCGGGCCGCTATTGTGTTCTGGCGCAGCCCGATGCCCGAGGAGACCGATGTACGACTTCTTCAAACTGGTGCTCTTCCGCCCGGTGGTGAAGTTCCTGTTCGGCGCCAAGCTGTCCGGGGAGCAGAACATCCCCGTCTCCGGTGGCGCGGTGCTGGCGGTCAACCACATCGGTGCCTTCGAGACCTACGCCCTGCCGGCGCTGATGCGCCGCCGGCTCACCTTTCCGGCCAAGGCCGAGCTCTTCGCCGGCAACCGCGGCCTGGCCTCGAAGGTGGTGGCCTGGTTCCTCAAGGGGGTCGGCCAGGTGCCGCTGGACCGTTCCGGCGGACGCAGCTCGCTGGACGGACTGCGCCCGGTGCTGCAGGTGCTGACCGACGGCGGGCTGGTCGGCATCTTCCCCGAGGGCACCCGCTCGCCGGACGGCCGGCTCTACCGCGGCAAGACCGGGGTGGCCCGGATCGCGCTCACCGCCGACGTCCCGATCATCCCGGTGGCGGCGTTCAGCACCCAGACGGTGCGCAACCGGTTCGGCCTGCCCTGGGTGCGCAAGCCCCGGCTGGTGGTGGGTGAGCCGATCAGCTTCCCGCAGTACGCCGGACGGGGCGAGGACCGGGCGGTGATCCGCTGGGTGACCGACGAGGTGATGGCCGCGATCCAGGCGATCTCCGGCCAGACCTACGTCGAGGCCTACGCCAGTTCGGTCAAGTACGGCTCGGTCTCCGCCGAGGAGGCCAAGGCCAAGGAACTGCCCCGCCCGGGCCACGGGTCGACGCCGCCCGAAGCGACATCCGCCGAGGGCTGAGGCTACGTTGACGGCGGGAGTCGTAGCGGGCCCGAGCGGTGTCGGATCGGACTTCAGCGGACGCGGAAAAGTGGGCGTCTTCAGTGGATCCAGGCCGAGAGCGTACGGAGTCGTACGAACGGTGCAAAAGAGCATCGGTGGCCAGGACGCTGGTGGGTACTCTCCGATTGCCCCGGGCAGGCGAAGCACCCTGGTGGCGCATGTTCTTTACGGAAGGAGCGCGAGCTCATGACCGCGATCAACGCTTCCAGGATGCTGGCGATGGCCCTGGGTGCAGCCGCACTAGTGACGGCGTGTTCTACCCCTGCGCCGCCCACGACGCCATCGACGGAAAGGGTGGCGACTCCGGATGTACCTACCCCGGCCAACACAGTCACGCCACCTGAGACCGAGGCGCCGCAGTCGCGTGACTCATCCTTGTTGGCAATTTCGCGACTGTGGGCGGCGCTTGGGCTGGCTTCACCGCAGTGTCCTTGGTCGGAATCGACGCTGAAACCGGAGTGACTGTTCAGCTCGCGGACTTTCGACCGGCTGACGATGATGTCCGTATCTCTGGGACTTTTGTGGACCGGAATGGGGGATCCTCGATGGCGTATAGGTCCTTGATTTCGCCCGACCTGGCAAAAATCGCTGCCGAACGTGTTGTGCCGGCTGGTGGGCGGCCAAAGCACTACAGCGGATGGTTGGATGCTTTCGGGAACTTCACGGAGGCGTCGACGATGGTCGTGCCAGACAATGACTTCTCGGAAGATCCTGTTTATGAACTCCCGGTCTTCGACGCGGAGGGAGATTTCTGGTATGCCCAGTCAGTCGACTCAGGGCGAAATAAAGAAGTAACGCTCTATCGTATGTCAAGTTCTGCAGACGCGCCCGTGGCAGCACTCGACTTCGAATCGAGTGCGCGTTACAGATAGCATTTGCCCTGCCAGTGACTGGAGATCCTGTCCCCGTACACCTGCCGAAGCTGGTTCCGTTTCGCCCGTACGACGACAATGGCGTCGGATGCCACCAGGCGAATCAAATTCGGACTGACGGACTGTGTGTTGGTCAACTCGCTACGAACGATCACCAAATATACACTATGCAGGCGTATCATGAGGATGAGTTTGACGGATTTGCAGGCGATGCATTCCACGAGGGGGTCCCCCTTCTTCCGGAGGCTGAGCGGAGCGTAGGAAGTCCTGTGTTCAGCCCTGATGGAAGCCGGATCGCTTTCTGGGCTTCCGACTCGAGCACGGGAAAGCGGCTGTATGTCGTTCCGACATCGGGCGGCGATCCCCAGCGGGTTGAGTTGGACGCGGATCTGACTGATCCGGACAGCTCGGTCCTGCTGGGTTGGGAAGAGGTCGTGTTCGGTTAGGGCTGTTGATCAGGAATGCTCCTCGGCCCTCCGCGCCAGACTGATCTCAGCAGGGGTCCTGCGGGGTGACCCCCGGCAGGTAGCGTCCCCACTCCTCCTCGGTCAGCACGTCGCCGCGGTTCTCGCAGAGTTGCCGGCGGGCGTCGTCCAGCCGGCTGGTCCAGACCCGCACGGTGCCATCGTTGCCGCCGACCACCAGTCGCTCGCCGCGGTTGATGAACCGGGCGTCGTTGGTGCGGCCCATCGCGCCGTCCAGCGCGAGATAGGCCTCGGTGCCGGGCTGGTCGAGCCGCCAGACCCAGACGAGCTGATCGCCGCCCACCGCGACCAGCCGGGTGTCGTCGGGGTTGAAGGCCACCGCGTAGATCGCCGCCCGGGGATCCCCGAAGCTCCGGCGCTGCACCGGCCGCGCCGGCTCGGTGACATCCCAGACGCTGACCTGACCGGTGTCGGTGCCGATGGCCAGCGTGCGGGAGCGGTTGGCGAAGCTGGCGCTGGTCGGCAACGAAGCCAGTCCCTCGATCTGTCCGGCCGGACGCGGTTCGGACGGGGTGGTCAGGTCCCACAGCTGCACCGCGCCGCCCTCGATCGGGACGGCCAGCAGCCCGCCGTCCGGGCTGAAGCTGATGCCCTGCGGCGTGGGGGAGTCGAGCTGGCTCAGCAGGCTGAGTCGCCCGGCCGGATCCGCCCGGTAGAGGGCGACGTGGGGGCCGTTGTACTGCACCACCGCGACCAGCGAGCTGTCGGGGGAGATGGTGATCGCGCCCAGGTAGGAGCCGGGGAAGGCCGCCACGGCGGCCGGGTCGCCGTTGGTCCCGGACGATCCCAGCGGCCAGCTGAGCACCGTCCCGTCCGTGGTTCCGGCGAGCAGGAAGCCGCCGTTCGGCGCCACCGCCACCGCCGAGGCCATCGTCCGGCCCTGGATCTCCGGATCCGGCAACCGGACGGGGTGGACGCCGGAGGTGTCCCACAGGTTCACCCCGTCGTTCAGGGTGGACGCCGTCAGATAGTGGCCGTCCTGATCGGAGGTGAGCGCATAGACGGTCGAGCCGGTCCGCAGCACCGGGTTGTCCGCCTGCCACACCCGCAGCGCGCCGTCCGCCCCGGCGCTCACCGGGCGACCGCCGACCAGCTCAACGCCGGTGACCAGGGTGGAACCGCCCAGGGTCTCCAGTAGCGCCCCGCTGGCGGCGTCGAAGACGTAGACGTTCTGATCGGAGTTCGCGGCCAGCAGCCGGCTGCCGTCGGTGCTGAAGGCCAGGTCGTTGGTCCAGCTCTGGAAGCCGAGCAGCGGCTCCAGGGCGGTGGCTTTCCCGCCAGCGAGGCTCCAGCGGTACACCCGCCGGCCGGAGATGCCGGCGGCCAGCTGCCGCCCGTCCGGGCTGATCGCGAGGGTCTGGCTGATCACGCTGGCGTTGTCGTAGGAGAAGCTGAGATCCGGGAGCCGCTCGGGGGTGTCACCCGCCGCCCAATGGGCGACGGCGTTGGTCGGGCCGGCGACGAACAGCTCGCCGGTCGGGGAGAACACCACCGAGCGGGCCGGGGTGGAATCGGCCAGCGTCACGGTGCCGAGCTTCGCCGCCGGCTGCCCGGCCGGAACCGACCACAGCGCGACCTCCCCGGTGGAGGTGGCCAGCGCCAGCCGGTCGCCGGCGGCGTTGAAGGCGGCGCCGTAGGTGGTGAACTCGGCGTCGCGCAGGTCGGCCAGCAGGGTCGGTTCCGCGGTGACATCCCACAGCCCCGCCGACGAACCGCCACCGGCCGCCAGCAGGATGCGGCCGTTCACGCTGGCCAGGGTCAACGCGTACAGCGGGCCGCCGGCGGGGTCGGCCAGGAAGGTGGTGCCCGGGCCGGTGGTGAGTTCCTCGCCCCGCCACAGCGTCACCTCGCCGCTGCCGTTCGCCCGGGCGACCAACTGGTCGTCGGCGGTCTTGGCGACGATCGCGTTCGCCGCGCCCAGCCAGCGCAGCGGGGTGTTGACCGAGGTCGCGTCCAACAGCGCGGACTGGGCCTGGCGGGTATCGGCCAGGTGGGCGGCGATCAGCGACATCTGGGCCATCAGGCTGGGGTCGTCCGAACGGATCGAGCGGGCCTCCAGCGCCACCTGACGGGACTGGGCGTCCAGCCTGGCCTCATCGGCGGCCGCCTGCAGACCGCGGCCCTGCCAGTACAGCAGGCCGGCGGTCACCGCCAGCGCCGAGACCACCGCGGTGAGGCCGATGGCCAGGCCCCGGCCGCGTCGCAGCCGCGCGTTCACCTGTTCCTTCTGGGCGAGCACCGAGGTGAAGTGATCCCGGCTGGCGGTGACGAACCTGGTCTCCAGCGGGCTCAGCAGCTGCTGCCGGGCTGGATCGCGGACCCACTGGCTGAACACCTCCAGCCGGTCCACCGGGATCAGCGCATCGGGTGACTGCCCGCTGGCCGCCCACACCTGGGCGGCGCGGCGCAGCTGCTCGACCACCGCCAGATCCACCCTGGCCTCGCCGATCCACTCGCCCACCCGCGGCCAGTGGGTGAGCAGGGCATCGTGGCTGATCCGCACCACGTCACCGGTCACGGTCAGCATCCGGGCGGCGACGAAGGCGGCCATCGCCTCGCGGCCGGCCCGGTCGATGTCGCGCAACGGCACCGCCTCGCGGGTCAGGATGTCGCCGGAGAGCCGCACCAGGCGCAGGAAGAGCCGGCGGGCGGCGTCCTGCCGGGTGTCGTCGAGGGACTGGTAGACCCCCTCGGCCAGCCCCTGGACGGCGGCGGCCACCCCGCCCGCCGCCAGGTAGTCGGCCAGCGTCATCCGATCGCCCCGGCCGGCCGTCCAGGTGACCAGCAGGGCATTGGAGAGCAGCGGCAGCACGTCCACCGCGACGGTGTCTGGGCGCGGGCCGGTGGCCAGATCGTCCAGCAACAGCTCGACCAGGTCGTCGTCCACGCTCACGCCGGCCAGCCCGGCCGGCCCGACCACCACCTCGCTGGCCTCCTCCCGGGTGAGCGGCGCCACCAGGAACGGCCGGGACAGGGCCTGGGTGAGGGCCGGCTCCTGCGCGGCGAGGGCGAACGCGTCGGCGCGCAGGCCGAGCACCAGCACCCGCTGTTCGGCCAGGCTCGCGACCCGGGCGAGCGCCGCCCGGCGGTCGTCCTCGGAGAAGGCGAAGACGTCCTCGAACTGGTCGACCACCAGCAACTCCGCCGCCAGGTCGGTGGCACCGGCCAACTCGGTCACGGCCAGCAGTTCGGTCGTCCAGCCGGTCAGCAGCCCGTCGGTCGCCTGGTGGCCGAGCAGCCCGGCGGCCAGCAGCGAGCTCTTCCCGCAGCCGGACGGGCCGAGCACCACCAGCACCCCGTGGCCCGCGGCGCGCAACCCCAGCACGGCCCCGGCCAACCGCCGGCTCTCGGCGGCCCGGCCGAAGTACAGCTCGCGATCGCCAATGCCGAACGGCCGCAGCCCCAGGTACGGCGTCGGACCGCTGCGCAGCTCCGGCGACACCTCGACCCAGCGGTCGTCCCACAGCTCCTGCGGCAGTTGGTCGGTGAGCTCGAGCTCGGCCACCATCCGGAGGTAGTTCTCCCGCAGCGCCGGGACGGGGAAGTGCTTGCCGCTCAGCCAGCCCTGCATGGTGGTGGCCGGCACCCCGGCGAGCTTCGCCAGATCGCGGATGGAACGGTGGCGCCGACGCCGGGTCCGATCGACCAGCGCGGCGAAGTCGCGGCGCACGTCGGCTACTGACACAGCGGAATTCTGGCAGCGCCGTCCCGGCCGCGCAGGAAGTTCGGAAACTTCCGGCTGCCACAGAGCAGTCACGTTCGGGCGCGACCGCCGCCGCCGACTATCCTGACCGGGTGGTGGACCCGATCCCGACGCTTTCCGAACTGCGCTCCCTTCCGCTGGCCCAGCAACCGCTGTACCCCGAGCCCGCCGCGGTGGACGCGGTGCTGGCCGAGTTGCGGCTGCGTCCGCCGTTGGTCTTCGCCGGGGAATGCGACGAGCTGAAGCGCCGGGTGGCCGAGGTGGCGGCCGGCCGGTCGTTCCTGCTGCAGGGCGGCGACTGCGCCGAGACCTTCGGCTCGGTGACCGCCGCCGACATCCGCGGCAAGCTGCGGGTACTGCTGTCGATGGCGGTGGTGCTCACCTACGCCGCGCAGGTCCCCGTCCTGAAGGTGGGACGGATCGCCGGTCAGTACGCCAAGCCGCGCTCGAAGGACACCGAGACCCGCGAGGGCGTCACCCTGCCCAGCTACCGCGGCGACGCGGTGAACGGCCTGGAGTTCACCGAACAGGCCCGCCGCCCCGATCCGCGCCGGCTGGCCGAGGTGTACAACCACTCCGCCGCCACGCTCAACCTGGTGCGCGCCTTCGTCACCGGCGGCTTCGCCGACCTGCGCGCGGTGCACACCTGGAACCGCGACTTCGTCCGCAACTCCGACGTCGAGGATCGCTACGAGCAGATGACCTCGGAGATCGAGCGGGCGCTGGCCTTCATGGTGGCCTGCGGGGTGGACAACGAGGCGCTGCGGACGGTGGACTTCTACGCCAGCCACGAGGCGCTGCTGCTCGACTACGAGCACGCCCTCACCCGGATCGACTCCCGCACCGGCACCCCCTACGACACCAGCGCCCACATGGTCTGGATCGGCGAGCGCACCCGGCAGCTGGACGGCGCCCACGTCGAGTTCTTCCGCCACATCCGCAACCCGATCGGGCTGAAACTCGGCCCCTCGGCCACGCCGGACGAGGTGGTGGCGCTGGTCGAGCGGCTCGACCCAGACGCCGAGCCGGGCCGGCTGACCGTCATCACCCGAATGGGCGCCGGCCGGGTGCGCAGCGTGCTGCCGCCGCTCGTCGAGGCCGTCGAGGCCACCGGACGGAAGGTCGCCTGGGTCTGTGACCCGATGCACGGCAACACCTTCGAGACCTCGCTGGGCTACAAGACCCGGGCGTTCAGCCAGGTGGTGGACGAGGTGAACGGCTTCTTCGACGTGCACGAGGAACTCGGCACCTGGCCGGGCGGCGTCCACATCGAGCTCACCGGCGACGACGTCACCGAGTGCGTCGGCGGGGTGGGCGACCTGGCCGAGGCGGATCTGGCCAACCGCTACGAGACCGCCTGCGACCCCCGGATGAACCGCGACCAGTCGCTGGAACTGGCCTTCGTGGTGGCCGAGCGGCTGACCAGCGGACGCATCCTGCGGGCCAACCCGGTGCAGGAATTCCACCCCGAGGACTTCTAGTGACAGCGATCGACCTGCGCAGCGACACCCTGACCCGTCCGACCCCCGGCATGCGGGCCGCGCTGGCCGCCGCCGAGGTGGCCGACGACGTCTTCGGCGAGGACCCCACGCTGAACGCCTTCCAGGCCCGGGTCGCGGCGCTGCTGGGGCACGAGGCGGGGCTGTTCACGCCGTCCGGCTCGATGGCGAACCTGCTCGGGGTCTGGGCGCTGGTGCCGCCCGGGCAGGAGGTGCTCTGCGACGTCCGGGCGCACATCGCCCGGGCCGAGATGGGCGCTCACGCCGCGCTGCACGGCATCACCATGCGCACCTGGGAATCGTCCGACGGGGTGGTGGACGCCAGCGCGGTCGGCGCGATCATCACCCCGAACGCCGGGCCGTACCTGGTCTCCACCGCGGCGGTGGCGCTGGAGAACACCCACAACTTCGGCGGTGGAACGGTGCAGCCACTGGAGACCCTGCGGGGGATCTCGCAACTCTGCCGGGACGCCGGGGTGAAGCTGCACCTGGACGGCGCCCGGCTGTGGAACGCCCACGTCGCCACCGGCGTCTCGCTGGAGACCTACGGTCGGTTGTTCGACACCGTCAGCGTCTGCTTCTCCAAGGGCCTGGGCGCCCCGATCGGCTCCATGCTGGTCGGTTCGGCCGAGCTGATCGAACGCGTCCGGGTGCAGCGCAAGCGGCTGGGCGGCGGGATGCGGCAGGCCGGCATTCTCGCCGCCGCCGCCGAGTACGCCCTGGATCACCAGCTCGATCGGCTGCAGGACGACCACGCCAGCGCCCGCGGCTTCGCCACGCAGGTGGCCAAGGCGGCGCCGGGCAGCGTCGATCCGGCGACGGTGCAGACCAATATCGTGGTGGTCGACACCGGGTCGCGTCCGGCCGGTGAGGTGGTCGCCGCCGCCGGCCGGGCCGGGGTGCTGCTCTCGGGGGTCGGCCCCCGCGCGGTGCGGGCCGTCACCCACCTGGACGTGACCCTGGACGACTGCGCCACCGCCGGCCGGATCGTCGGGGAGTTGTTGGGCAGCCGGTGAAGGCCGCCGTCCTGGGCTCGCCGATCGAGCACTCGCTCTCCCCGGTGCTGCACCGGGCCGGCTACGACGCGCTGGGCCTGACCGACTGGAGCTACCAGCGTCACCGGGTCGAGGAGGCCGAACTCGCCGGTTTTGTCGCCGGCCTGGACGACACCTGGCGCGGCCTTTCCTGCACCATGCCGCTGAAGCGGGCGGTGCTGCGGGTCGCCGTCCAGGTCTCCCCGCTGGCCGCGCGGGCCGGCGCCGGCAACACCCTGCTCCGCCGGCCGGACGGCGGCTGGGACGCCGACAACACCGATGTCGGCGGCCTGGTGGACGCGCTCGCGCCGCACTGGCAGGGCTGGGGGAGCGCCGCCGTCCTGGGCGCCGGCGCCACCGCCCGCTCCGCCCTGCTGGCGCTGGAATCGCTCGGCGCCGGCAGCGCCACGGTCTACGCCCGCGACCCGGCGAAGGTGGCGGACCTGGTCGCCTGGGCCGGCCGGGCCGAGGTCTCGGTCGCCGTCACCCCGGCCGAACTGGCCGACTGGAGCCGCGGCGCCGAACCCGCGGTGCTCTCCACCCTGCCGCCGGTGACCGGCATCGAAGCCGGCCTAACCGAACGCACCGGCCTGCTCTTCGACGCGGTGTACGCCGACTGGCCCACCCCGCTGGCCCGCGCCGCCACCGCCGCCGGCCTGACCGTGGTCGGCGGCCTCGACCTGCTGGTCCACCAGGCCGCCCGCCAGTTCGAGCTCTTCACCGGCCACCCCGCTCCGCTGGCCGCCATGCTCGCCGCCGGTCACGCCGCCCTGGGACACGGGGACGGCCGGCCCCTGAGCCTCTCGAAGGGTTCTGTGGGACACGGGGACGGTTCCGGTGTCCCACCTAGTCACGGGGGTTTGGGACACGAGCTTCGTCATCACAGGGGTTTGGGACCCGGGGACGACCGGTCCCTGAGCTTGTCGAAGGGTTCCGGTGTCCCGAATCAGCCAGAGAACCGTCCCCCGGTTCAAAGTGAGCCAGAGAACCGTCCCCCGCTCCGGGAGGGAGACTCATGATTGTCCTGATCGGGTTCATGGGGGCCGGGAAGACCACCGTGGGCCGCGCCCTGGCGGATCGGCTGAACCGTCCGTTCGTCGACTCCGACGAGGTGATCGAGCGGTCGACCGGGCTCTCCATCGCCGACATCTTCGAGGGCTACGGCGAGCCCGGGTTCCGCGAACTGGAGGCCCGCACCATCGCCGAGCAGCTGACCGGCCCGCCGGCCGTCCTGGCGCTGGGCGGTGGCGCGATCACGACGGCGTCCGTCCGGCAGGCGCTGGCCGGACACGATGTGGTGCTGCTCGACATCAGCCTGGCCGACGCGCTCGGACGGATCGGCGGCGACCCGGGTCGTCCGATGCTGCAACGGCCCGATCTGGCCGAGCTGTTCGCCGCCCGGGAGACGCTCTACCGGGAGGTTGCGACGCTGCGCATCCCGGTGGCCGGACGCTCTGTCCCGGAGTTGGTGGAACTGGTGGTGGCCGGCCTGGCCGATCCCGCGGCGGTGCCGCTGGACCCCGAGCCGTCGGACGCGGGAGAGTAGACCAAAGCGGCCCGGGCGCCGGACTGGAAACAGTCGGCCCAGGGCAAGGCCGGTCTGACGAGCGAAGCGAGGAGTAGGACCATGGACGTCCTGGTCATCAACGGTCCGAACCTGAACACCCTGGGGACGCGCGAACCCGAGGTCTACGGCTACACCACGCTGCCCGAGATCGAGGCGGCGCTGATCGCCCAGGGCGCCGCCGCCGGGCTCAGCGTCGACACCTTCCAGAGCAACCACGAGGGCGCGATCATCGACCGGCTGCACGAGGCCAGGGAGGACGGCACCCGCTTCGTGATCATCAACCCGGGCGCCTTCACCCACACCTCGATCGCGCTGCGGGACGCGCTGGCCGCGATCTCGCTGCCGTTCGTCGAACTCCACATCTCCAACATCCATGCCCGCGAGGAGTTCCGGAAGCACTCCTACCTCAGTGGGTTGGCCACCGGCGTCCTGTTTGGTTTCGGCACCCAGGGCTACCACCTGGCGATGGACTTCGTGATCCAGCAGCTCGCCGACCACACCGGCGAGCAGCCCGCGCTGACCTGACGTCCGCCGTCGGTGAACGGGACGGCGAAATCGATACCGGTTCACTGCTGGAATCGGTCGCCGATCCCGCCGGATACCGATAGGTTTTGCCTGCTACCACTAGGAACTTCTCGTTAGCAGGATTCATGACCAACCCCCCCAAGGCCGTGACTTTCGGTCGTGCCAGGAAACTCCTCAGTGTCCTGACGGCGATGGCGATCACCCTGACCGGACTCGTCCTCGTTGCGCCCACCGCGTCCGCCGCGGGCGACGGCGTGCTCACCATCGCGATTGACCCGGTGGACATCAACACCGGCGCGCCGCAGACCTGGGCCGGTGGCACCGGGTTCGGCACCACGACCGGTCTGGGGTACCGGATCTCTTACTCCTGCAGCAATGCCGACTGCGACGGCTCGGTGATCCGGCTGGCGCCGGCGCCGAAGGATCCGACCTACGACTACTACCAGCACCTGACCTACCAGAACTGGACGGCGCCCTTCCTGGGTGCCACCATCGCCGGCAACGCGGCCACCGGGCTCACCATCAACCTCGGCAACCTGGCCGCCGGGTCGGTGGGCAGCTTCCAGGTCAACTACGACTGGTCGCCGCTCGGCTGGGCGAACTCGAACACCATCCAGCCGGCCCAGTTCTTCCCCAATGGCTTCCCGCTGAAGATGTCGGCCACCGCGGAATCGTCCACGATCTCCAATACGCCCACCGCCACCGCCGCCGACGTCGAATGGCGCTCGACGATCATCGACCCGGGGCTGTCGCTGTCCAATCCCGGCACCCGCAACGCCGGCACCAACGTGAGCTACGACATCATCATGCACAGCGGCTGCCTCCCGATCCGGGAGACGGCGCCGAAGGGCGATGCCCGCTGGACCTGCGCCAAGAGCTACACGGTGACCCACCAGATCGATCCCCGCGCGCAGTTCGTCAGCGCCACCAACGGGGGTGTCTACGACCCCGCGACCCACACCGTCACCTGGTCCGCCGCCCCCGCCCCCGGGCTCGGCGAGCCCGCGGCCGGCTGGTACCGGCCGGGCAGTTCGAGCAAGTACTACCCCCGCACCGTGACGGTGAACTATCCCGTGGCGGCCTTCTCGCCGGACGGCACCGACACCGACTACTGCAACTTCATCGAGCCGGTCACCACCAAGGTCGACCTCAGGATGGTGTACCTGGGTGCCGGGGGCATGTCCGACAACTCCAACGTCCGCACCGCCACCACCACCCAGACCCATTCGATCTCCTGCGAACGGCCCTTCCCGAAGGCGATCTTCAACCACAAGGTCTCCACCTTCGACGGGCAGGCCAGGATCTCCGGCAACTCGCCCGTGGTGGTGCAGCCGGCCGCCGAGCTGAACCGCCACAACTGGGAGATCTCGGTCGGCAACCAGGCGAACGTCCCGGGCGTGGCGGTGATCGAGGACGACCTCGACGTCGAAGGCACCCGGGTCGACCAGATCGTGGTGTACGCCCCGGGGTCGAATGTGGCCTGGCCCGCCGCGACCATCGAGTGGACGCTCGACAACGGCACCACCGGCACCTCGACCGGCTCTGTGACCGCTCCGGCCGGACGCTGGTTCACTGCGATGAAGGTCACTTCGGGGTCGCTCCCGGCGGCCAACCTGCTGCCCTCCGGCACCGCCCAGCAGGCGGTCACCGTCCGGATGTTCTACGCGGTCACCGCCGATGCTCCAGTGGGCCAGACCCGGACGAACACCGCCTCGGCGAGGATGACCTACCCGGGCACTCCCGGGCTGGCCGACGTCGTGCTCACCCCGCGCGCCCACGGGATCACCTACTACGAGCCGTTCGGCCGCGGTCAGCTGAGCAAGTCGAGCACGAACACCGGGACGGGCGGACTCATCGTCCCGCCGTCCACCGGCTCGGCCACCCACTACTGGTCGGTGGTGGTGCGCAATACCGGCAACGTGCCTGCCGTCGGCGTCATCGAGGACGATGACCTGGACGGCCGGCCGGTCCGCGTGAACTACATCACGCACGCCGCCGCCAACTACCTCACGACCCCGCCAGCGACGGTGGAGTACACCCTGAACACCGGCGTCACCGGCACCGCGACCATCCCGTTCACCGCCCCGGCCGGCACCTGGATCACCGCGGTGAAGGTGACCACCCTGCCGCTGCAGCCGGTCAACGTGAACACCTCCCAGAACAGCGGCGCCTCCTACTACGAGCTGAGACTGGCCTATCCGGTCACCCCGTCCACCCCGGACGGGATCTGGACCAACACCGCGCGGGCGAAGCTGACCTTCCCCAATATGGGCGTCCCGGACGTCGTGCTGCCGCCGGCCACCTCGACGGTCAGCTACGGCAGCGCCGATCTGCGGCCGCGGATCGCCGCCCAGTTCGTCGGCTCGCCGGTGGTGGAGGGCGGCGGCCAGGCGGTGCCGGGCCGTGACGTCACCTACTCGCTGCGCGGCACCAGCTCGCTGGTGCCCACCGGCGCCTCCTTCTCGCCGCAGTACGTCTTCCTCGCCCCGGTTGACTGGCAGGTGGTCGACGGCTCGGCCGGCTTCGCCGCCGGAACCGTGCCGCCGGGCGCCGTCTTCTCCTACCGCACCGTGACGATCTCCGGGGTGTCCCGCAGCGCCGTGGTGGCGAGCTGGCCGCCCGGCACCGACTTCGGCGGCAACGCGACCTGGCCGACCATGACCGTCGCCGCCCAGCCCACCTTCTCCGCCGCGAGCGGGTCGATGGGGACGGCATCGGCCTGGGCCGGCGAGGCGGGCCACAACTGGACCACCAGCGAGGCCGTCTACACCAACCCGGTGACCGACACCGCCGACATCGACGCCGACGGCCTCACCACCGAGGGCTTCTCCACCGTCAACGCCGCCACCGTCCAGGTGGGTGCCGCGGCGAGGATGTCGGTCGTCAAGGAGATCTGCTTCCCGAACGCCAGCGCGCCGGACGGCTGCGAGTGGGTGTCCGAGCCCGGCACGCTGGTGGGGGTCCACCCGTCGGCCACCGACATCACCTACAAGGTGCGGCTGGTCAACAGCGGCAACACCCCGCTGACCAATATCGTCGCCTACGACGTGCTGCCCTACCTGGGTGACACCGGCACCAGCGGCACGCTGGCCTCGTCCCCGCGGAACAGCACCTTCCAGGAACTGCTCAGCGAGATCACCGCCGCCAATGGCCTCAATCTCGCCTTCTCCGACAGCACCAACCCGTGCCGGCCGCAGGTGTACCCCGGTCAGCCGGCCGGCTGCGCGAACGACTGGCAGACCGGCGCCGCCCAGCAGGCCGACGCCCAGGCCATCCGCGCCACCGCCGCCGCCGCGTTGGCGCCCGGCAACGAGATCTCCTTCCAGTACAAGGCCAGGGTTGTTCCCGGCACGGCCGTCGACTCCGTGGCCTGCAACTCCGTCGCCGCCAAGGCCGACCAGATGGGCGTGGCGGCCGAGCCGCTGCCGGTCTGCGCCACCACCCAGCAGGCCGACCTGCAGCTGACCGTGCCCGAGCGGCTGCCGCTGCAGATCGACCGGGTGGGCACCGTGCCGTACACCGTGACCAACAACGGCCCGTCGGCCTTCGCGCCGGCCATCGTCGACGTGTCGGTTCCGGCCGGTATGCGGGTCGCCGACCTGGAGCCGGCCGGCTGGTCCTGCACCGTCGACGGCAGTACCCAGACCGGGCCGCTCACCCTGAGCTGTCGCTCGGTGACGCCCGCTGGCGGGCCGCGGCTGCTGGCCCAGGGCGTGCCCGACCCGCTCGGCGTCCCGGTGGTGCCGACGGTGATCCCGACCACCCCGGACCACAGCGTGTGCCTGCCGGGTCATGCCCACGGCCCGGTCTTCGATCCGGACCTGTCGAACAACGACGCCGACAGCTGCTTCACCGTGGTGGTGGGCAAGCCGCAGCTCGTGGTGGCGAAGACCGACGGCCGCAACTCGGTGCTGCGCGGCGACGAGTACACCTACACCGTCACCATCACCAACGGACTGGTCGGCGAGGCGATCGCCGACGTCGTGGTGACCGACACCCTGCCCGCCGGGCTGGAGTTCGTCTCGGCCTCCGACGCCGGCTCCTTCTCCGGCGGGGTGGTGACCTGGACCAATGTCGATCTCGCGGCCGCCGGGCAACCGAACGCCACCGGCGTCGACGTCCGCGGCGCCGCGGGCTCGTCGGTGACCAGGACGGTGACCGTCCGGGTTGCCGCCGATGCGACCGGCGCGATCGAGAACGTGGTGGAGGCGGAGGTCGCCGACCCGGCCGACCCGGATCGCACCCTGACCGCG
Organism: Propionicimonas sp.; assembly: GCA_049840415.1. GTDB lineage: Bacteria > Actinomycetota > Actinomycetes > Propionibacteriales > Propionibacteriaceae > Propionicimonas. The sequence continues at coordinate 446,121 of JASGLB010000008.1, forward strand.
ACCGACTCCGACATCGACGATCTGCTGCTGTTCTCGATCGACAAGTCGGTCGACGCCGCCCCCGAGGGGGTGTACGACGGGGACGAGCTCAGCTACACCGTCACCGTCACCAACGAGGGCACGGCGGCCTTCCCCGGCGTGACCGTCCGCGACGTGCTCACCGACCTGCTGGACGACGCCGGCTACGTCCCCGGCTCCGGGACGGTCACCGTCACCGGCTCGGCGACGGCACCGCTCGCCGACCCCGTCGCGGGCGAGTTGAGCTGGACCGGAACCCTGCCGGCGAACGGCTCCATCGTGCTGCGGTACCGGGTGCAGGTCGGCCCGGACGGCGACGGTTCGCTGCGCAACGCCGCCTTCACTTCGGCCAACGGCACCAGCTGTGACCCGGCGACCGGGGTCGCCAACGACGGCACGCCGTGCGCCACCACGACCACCCGGTTCGCACCGCTGGTGGCCAAGTCGGTGGACTCCCTGACCCACAATGACGACGGCAGCTGGGCGATCGGCTACGAGATCGAGGTGGTGAACCGGAACCCGGACGCGGCCGTCGACTACACCCTCAGCGACGATCTCGCCTTCGGCGCCGGCATCGGCGTCGACTCCGCCATCGTGACCAGCGGACCGGCCGGGGTCGCCCTGGAACCGTGGACGGGCTCCGGCGCGGTCACCGGTCAGGTGACGCTGCCCGCCGGCGCCACCCACACCTATCGCGTCAGCGTGGTCGCGGACGCCGGTGACCTGGCGGGCGAGCCGGTCGCGGCCTGCACCGACGGGGCCGCCGGCGGCTTCGGCAATGTCGCCTCCCTGGAGCTGTCGAGTGGCCGGACGACCCAGACCTCTACCTGTGTAGAGCCTGTCGAGCCCAGCGTGACCAAGACGGTCACCGCGACCAGCCAGAACGCCGACGGCAGCTGGTCGACCGGCTACACCATCGAGGTCTCCGCGCCCGCGTCGGCGCCGGCCGGTGGGCTGGCCTACACCCTGTCCGACAGCTTCGACCTGCCCGCCGGCGTGACCGTGCGGGAGGTGACCGTGACCGGGCCGGCCGGCGCCGACCTGGATCCCGCCTTCGACGGATCGTCCGAGACGGCGCTGCTCACCAACGCCGACCGGGTCGGCCCGGGCCAGACCCGGACCTACACCGTCACCCTGGTGACCGAGGTGCCGGCCGGAGCGGTCACCGGCGCCGACCTGCTGTGCGGCCCGGCCGGCAGCGGCGGCTACGCCAACACCGTGCGGCTACTGGCCGGCGAGAGCTCGGTGGCGGTGGACCAGGCGTCGGCCTGCACCGCGATCGCCGCGCAGCCCACGCCGCAGCTCAGCAAGCGGGTGACCGGCACGGCGATCGACGGCGCCACCGGCCGGTGGACGATCGGGTACGACATCGCCGTGACCAACCCCGACTCTGGCTACGCCACCGAGTACGACCTGACCGACCAGCTGAACTTCGGCGACGGCATCACCGTGCTCAGCGCGCAGGTCTCCTCCGCCGACGCCACGTTCTCGCCCAGCTGGGACGGCGACGCCGACCCGGCGGTGGCCACCGGCGTCCTGTTGCCGGCCGGCGCGACCCACCACTACCAGGTCACCGTGGTGGCCGACCCGCCGGCGGTGGTGGACGCCGGCAACCTGGCCGACCTGGACTGCCGGATCGACGCCGGTGAGACCGGCACCGGCCTGCGCAATGTCGCCACGCTGACCAGCGGTGCGCTGCAGGCCCATGCCGCGGCCTGTGAGGCGGCCACCGACCCGACCATCACCAAGACCGTGGCCGGTCCGCCGGTGCAGGATCCGGCGACCGGGCTGTGGCAGCTGGAGTACCTGGTCTCGGTGACCAACCGGTCGACCACCACCGTCCCCGGCGGCATCCCCTACACCGTCAACGACAGCTTCGGCTTCCCGGCCGGAACCGTCGTTCGCGACATCGAGGTCACCGGCCCCGGGACGCTTGACCCGGCTTTCGACGGGGTGGCCGTGACCACGCTGGCCACCGGCACCATCGGCGCCGCGGTCGACGACAGCACTCCGACCCGGCACAGCTACGCGGTGAAGGTGACCTTCGAGACCCCGGTGGGAGCCACCAGCTGCGATGCCCAGCAGGGCCCGGGAGGGATGCGGAACGAGGCCGAGTTGGTGGTCGGCGGTCGGGAGATCGCCGATGTCGCCTGCGCCGACATCCCCGAAGCCCCGGCGCTCGCCCTAGCGAAGGAGGTGCTGTCGCAGCAGCAGCGGGCCGACGGCAGCTGGGCAGTGCAGTACCGGATCACGGTCGCGAACACCAGCTCGACGATCGCCACCCGCTACGACGTGCAGGACGGCTTCGAGCTCGGTGACGGCATCGCGCTCGCCGAGCCGCCGGTGGTGAGCACCCGGCCGACCGGGGTCACCCTGGAGGCCGGTTGGGACGGCTCCGCCTCCACCACGCTGGCCGAGCAGGTGCTGCTGGGCGCCGGCGCCACCCATCGCTACACGGTCACCGCCGTGGTCGACGCCGGATCGGTCCGGGGCAACACCGGGCCCGGCGACTGCGCGCTGGACGGCGCCGAGACCGGCACCGGCTTCCGCAATGCCGCTCAGGTCGCCTCCGGCGGCACCTCCTACCAGGCGGCCGCCTGCGCGACCGCGTTCGACCCCGGGGTGACCAAGCGGGTGGACGGCGCTCCGGTGCTGAACGCGGACGGCTCCTGGACGGTGCGGTACGTCATCGAGGTCACCAACCCGTCGAACCAGGTGGAGCTGAGCTACGGGCTGACCGACGCCCTGGCGTTCCCGGCCGGCACCACCATCGACGCGGCCACCGCCACCGGTCGCTCCGGCGCTCCGGCGACCTCGCCGACCTGGAACGGCGTCGCCGACGCCGTGGTCGTCCCGGACGGGGCGAGGCTGGCGGCCGGCGCCACGCACGCCTTTGACGTGGTGGTGACCGCGACCCTGCCGGACGGGCAGGAATCGGTGGCCGACGGCTGGGCGAACCAGGCGACGGTGGCTTCGAGCACCGGCGGTGCTGTCACCTCGTCCGCCGCCGCGGCGGCCGATGTCGACCTGCCCGAGCTTCGGGTCACCAAGCGGGTCGCCGCCGCCGACGTGCTCCGGGTCGGTGACACGGTCCGGTACTCCATCGAGGTGGAGAACATCGGGGACGGCGACTACACCTCCGTCCGGCCGGCCGAGGTCTGGGACGATCTGTCCGGGGTGCTGGACGACGCCACGCTCGGCGCGGTGACGGCGTCCCCGGCCGGTGGGGTGATCGAGACCCCGCCGGGCTGGCTGCACTGGTCCGGCCCGCTCGCCGCGGGGGAGTCGGTCGAGCTGGAGTACGAGGTGACGGTCACCGCGGCCGGTGACCTGTCGCTGGACAACGTGGCCTTCGCCCCGGCGCTGCGCGAGCGGCCGCCGGCCACCCCGCAGCCGTGTTCCGGCGACGCCTGTTCGTCCACCTCGACCCCCCTGGCCGCGTTCTGGCTGGAGAAGACCGCCAGCACCGGGGTCATCCCGACGTCCGGCCGGGTCGAGTACCAGCTCGTCTACACCAACACCGGTCTGGTCGACGTCCCGGACGCGACCTTCCGCGATGACCTGACCGGGGTGCTGGACGACGCCGCGCTGACCGGCGCCATCACCGCCGACAGCGGCGAGATCGAACGGACCGCCGCCGGCTTCGTCTGGACCGGGCCGCTGGCCGCGGGCGAGTCGGTCACCGTGACGTACGCCGTGACGGTCGGCACCACGCCGGCTGGCGACGCCGTGCTGGTCAACCGCGCCGTGGCGGATCCGGAGTTCGCCTCCTGGCCCGCCGCGGACTGCACGCCCAGCCAGGAACCCTGCGCCGGACCGTCGCAGACGGTCGAGACCCGGACCGCGGTGCGGGCACTCGCCTTCACCAAGCTGGCGGACACCGCGGTGACCTCCTTCGGCCGGATCGTCGGCTACACGGTGACGATCACCAACGTCGGCAGCGCGGACTTCACCGCCGACGATCCGGCGACGGTGGTGGACGACCTGCGCGGGGTGCTCGATGACGCCCGGTACAACGGCGACGTCACGGCGTCGGTCGGCACCGTGACCCTGGACGGTCCGGAGTTGACCTGGACCGGGCCGCTGGCCGCGGGGGAGTCGGCGACCTTCCGGTTCACGGTCACCGTGATGGGGGCTGGATCCGGCGACGGCCGGCTGGACAACGTGATCGGCCTGGACGGCCCGTCGCCCAGCCCCGGCTCGCTGCCGCGGTGCGCGCCCAACCCGACCGACAACGCGGCGTCCCACTGCGTGGCGAGCACGACGATCTCGGGGCTACCCGTGACCGGCAGCTCGGCCAGCAGCCAACTCGGGCTCGTCCTGCTGCTGCTCGTGCTCGGCGGCGGCCTGGTGCTGCTGGCGCGAACCGGCCGCACCGGGTAGCCGTCCGACTCCCGAAGGCTGTCGTACGCTCTGGGTATGCAGATCACGCACCTGGGGCACGCGGCAGTCCTCGTGGAGGTCGCCGGGCGGCGCATCCTGTTCGATCCGGGCAACTTCTCCGACGCCTGGCACGGGCTGACCGACCTGGACGCCGTCCTGGTCACCCACCAGCACCCCGACCACATCGATCCCGAGCACGTCCCGGCGCTGGTCGCGGCCAACCCGGACGCCGTGGTCTACGTCGAGCCGCAGGTGCTCGGCGTGGTCGACCTGCCGGGCGCGCATCCGCTGGCGGCGGATACGTCCATCGAACTCGGTAAGGGCATCACCCTGGCCGCGGTCGGCGGGTGGCACGCGGTGATCCACGCCGACATCCCGCGGATCGGCAATGTCGGGCTGGTGCTGGCAGCCCCCGGTGAGCCGACCTTCTTCCACCCCGGGGACAGTCTGGCCACGATCCCGGCGGGGGTGGACGTGGTGGCGGTCCCGGCCTACGGCCCCTGGGCGGCGATGAAGGAGACGATCGATTTCGTCCGCGCGGTCGGGGCACCGCACGGCTTCCTGATCCACGAGGGCCTGCTGGGCCCACGGGGCTGGTCACTGGCCTTCAACCGGCTGGGCGAGATGGGGCCGGCAACGCTGATCGACCTGCGTGATCAGACTCCCTGGCAGCCCGCCTGAGGCGACTCAGTACATCTCGATGGTGACGGTGGACCCCTCGGGAGCCATGCTGCCCTGGCTCGGGTCGGCTTTGCCCACCCGGTTGAACACGCTGGCTCGGTAGACGACCTTCACCTTGAACCCGGCGTCAGCCAGCAGTTGCTTGGCATCCTCGAGCGTCCGATTCCACACCGCCGGCACCTCGACCATCACCGGTCCCTTGGAGACCACGAACTTGATGGTCTTGCCCCTTGCCAACTCGCCCTTGGCCGGGTCTGAGGAGATCACCGAACCTTCCGGGATCTTCTTGTGGTTCTTCTGCTCGGAGATCTCGACCTGCAGCCCGGCCTCCTTGTAGTAGGCCTCGGCCTCGGCAAAGGGTTTGCCCTTGAAGCTGACGATCTTCACCGGCGCCGGGCCCTTCGACACCGTGACGTCGATCTTGGTGCCCCGCCGGACCTGCTCTCCGGCCTGGGTGCTGTTGGTGATGGTCCCCTTGGCGGCGGTGTCGTGGTAGGCCTCGGTCACCTTGCCGAGCTTGAGGTTCTTCTGGGTGAGTTCGTCCCGCGCCTGCTCCAGGGTCAGCCCCAGCAGTTGCGGCACCTCGAAGAGCTCAGGTCCCTTGGAGACGTAGGCCACCAGCGAGCCGCCCCGCAGCATCGGCGCGTCCTTCACCGGGTTGGTGCGGACCACCTGACCGGCCTTGAAGTCGTCGGAGAACTCCTCCTCGAAGCTGATCGTCAGGCCGTTCTGCTCGGCCAGTTCCTCGGCCGACTGCCTGGTCAGCGAGGTGAAGTCCGGGGTGTCGATGAACCGTCCGGAGAACATCCACCAGGCGCCCACCGCCAGCGCGGCGGTGAGCAGCAGGATCACGATCAGCGAGATCAGTCCGCGACGGCGACGCTTCGCCTGCCGTTGCCGCAGGTGCTGCACGGAGGCCGGCGGCTCGGGCGGCAGGTCGTAGTACGGCATGCCGTCGGTGACCGGCGGATGGCCCGGGCTGACCGGGGTGGACGGCGCGAACCGGAGCGTGGCGGTGCGGTTCACCACCGCGGTGTGGCCGTTGGCGGCGGACGAGGCGGCAGCCGCCGCCGCTGCGGCGCCGACCAGCGCCGGCACCAGCTCGGTGGGCGCGTTGTCGCCGTCCAGGGTGGTGGCGCGCATCGCGTGGGTGAGCGCCGGATCGTCCATCACGTGGTCGGCCAGGGCGCGTCGGGCGCGTCGGGCGTGATCGAGCAGGACGGTGGCGTCCACCGGCCGGGCGGTCTGGTCGCGGGTGGTGGCGCTGGTCACCAGCGCGTCCAGGTAGCGGGGGAGGGTGCGGCCCTCGGCCAGGTGGGTGCTGGGCGCCGGGATCTCGTTGTGGACGTGGGCGTAGGCGACCTGGATCGGGGTTTCCCCGGTGTGCGGCTTGCGTCCGGTCAGCATCTCGAACAGCACCACGCCCAGGGCGTACACGTCGGCCCGGGCGTCGCCCTTGCCGGTGGTGACCAGCTCGGGAGCGATGTAGGACACGGTTCCGATCAGCGTGCCGGTGGCGGTCGCGGTGTGGGCGGTGACCGCCCGGGCCAGGCCGAAGTCGGCCACCTTGATCTGGCCCCGTTCGGCGATCAGCACGTTCTCGGGCTTGATGTCGCGGTGGATGATGCCGGCCTCGTGCGCGGCGGCGACAGCGGTGATCACCGGCAGCAGCAGATCGAGCGCCCGCTCCGGCGACATCGGGGCCTCGCGGGTGATCAGGTGCCGCAGCGTGCAGCCCTCGACGTACTCCATCACGATGTACGGGCGGCCGGCGTCGATCCCCTGGTCGAAGACCGCCACCACATTGGGGTGGGAGAGCCGGGCGGCGGCGCGCGCCTCGCGGTCGAACCGCTTCACGAATTCGGGATCGCCGCCCAGGCTGTCGTGCATCACCTTGATGGCGACGGTGCGGGTCAGCCGTCGGTCGGAGGCCAGGTAGACGGTGGCCATGCCCCCGCGGGCAAGCTTGCGGAGGATCTCGTAGCGGCCATCCAGCACATGGCCCACCAGGGGATCGCCACTGCTCATGCTCGTCACGTCGGCTCCGGACCAGTCGGGGAAGTAGGCCGTCCAGACCTGTCGGCCATTGTAGGAGCCCGGGTCAAGGATCGGACGAGGGACGCGCCGGGAATCCTCGGGCGCCTCTCGCCTCCGTTGAGCGGCTCCCGTCCCGCCGACCGCCTGCCGCTGGGGACGAGCGGTCGGCGATCGATGAACCACAGACCCCTTGGCCGGGCACCCCGCCGTGCCTAGAGTGGCCCCGTGACTGTACTGATGGGCATCGCCACCCGGCTGCGGCTCGCCCGCCTGCTGTTGATCACCGACCTGCGCTCCGGCGACCTGGCCGAGCTCGTCGCGGGGACGGTGTCGGCCGGGGTGGACATCGTCCAGCTGCGGGATCCGAAGGCAGATCCCGAGTCGCTGGCGGCGGGCTTCTCAACCGCCCGGGCCAACCTGACCAGCAAGGACGCCCTGCTGGGGCTCTACGACGCGCTGGAGCTGGCGCGGGACTCGAGGGCGGATCTGCTGCAACTCTCCGAACGCGGCGTGGCCTCTCCGCAGGCGCGGGCCAGCGTCCACCAATGGGCGGTGCTGGGACGCTCCTGCCACTCCCGGCGTCAGGTGGACGCCGCGCTGGCCGATCCCGAGGTGAACTTCCTCACCATCGGGCCGGTCGAGGGCGGCATGTTCGGCGTCGGCGGCCTCGGGCTGGTGGAGTACGCCGCCGGCCAGGCCCCGGCCACCGATCCGGCTTCGAAGCCCTGGTTCGCGGTCGGCGGCATCACCTTGGACAACCTGGACGACGTGCTGGCCGCCGGAGCCCGCCGGGTCGCGGTCTCCCGCGCCATCACCGCCGCCGAGCAACCGGCCGAGGCCGCCGCCGCGCTCAAGGCGCGGCTGGTGAAGGCCTGGAACGACGATCCCGGCATGGAGCAGGTGACCTTCGCGGCCCTCCGTCCCTGAACTTCACCCGATTCGGCGCCCGGCGCCGTCGTCCGCCCGACAGAAACCGGGGAAAATCGACCCCTGGCGTGGATAATCCACTCGACCGGCCCCAGCGTCCCGGTTTCTGTCGCTGCAGTGAACCTCCGAACCAGGGGCCGGCCGCTACGCCGCTCGGTCAGCGGCGGCGTGGGCGAGGTTGGTCAGCGCCCGACCTGCCTCGGGGGTGACCGGAGCGCTCGCCAGGCCCGCCACGGCGGCAGCGGTGGCCTGGCCGATCTCGGCTTCGACCGCCGCCAACGCGCCCGAGTCGCGGATGATCCGCCGTGCCTCGGCCACGTCGGTGTCGACCAGGTCGGGTCGTCCGGCCAGGTCGGCGAGGGTGGCGGCATCGGCGTCCGAGGCAAGGTTCAGGGCGTGGGCCAGCAGCGCGGTCAGCTTGCCCTCGCGCAGGTCGTCGCCGGCCGGCTTGCCGGTCACCTCGGCGTCGCCGAACACTCCCAGCACGTCGTCGCGCAACTGGAAGGCGCGGCCGACCGCCGAACCGTAGCGGCCCAGCGCGTCCAGCAGGTCGGACGAGCCGCCCGCCAGCGCGGCACCGATCTGCAGCGGCCGGATCACGGTGTAGCGGGCGGTCTTGTACTCCAGCACCTGCCGGACCTGCGCCAGCACCTCGTCGGGGGCGGTGCGGGCGTCCAGCGCCGGACGGGCCTGGGCGAGGATGTCGAGGAACTGCCCGGTGGTCACCTCGGTCAGGACGGATTCCATCACCGGCATCGCCCGGGCGATCGCCGCCGCGGGCAGACCGGAGCGGCGGAACATCTGCTGCGACCAGACCAGCAGCAGATCGCCGAGCAGGATGGCTCCGCCCCGGCCGAAGGCGTCGGCGTCGCCCCGCAGGCCACGGGCGGTGTGCAGCGCGGCGAATTGGCGGTGGGCGGCCGGCTGGCCGCGACGGGTGTCGGAGGCGTCCATCACGTCGTCGTGCAGCAGCGCGCTGACGTGCAGCACGTCCAGGCTGGCCGCCGCCCGGACCAGCGCGTCCGGGTCGTCGGGGATGCCGTCCGCAGCGATCCAGCCCCAGGCGCAGAAGGCCGGACGCAGCCGCTTGCCGCCCGCGGTGAAGCTGCCGGCGAGCTCGGCCAAGGGCGCGGCTCCGGGGCCGATCGCGGCCAGCACTTCGCGCTGCGCGTCGAGGAAGCCGGTGATCGCCCCGGCGACCGCCGTCCGGAACTCGTCGCTGACCGGAACCTCGGGATCGAACATGGCCCTGAGCCTAACCGGAGTCGGACGGGCACACGTGCACACCCCAGGATGGTGGCTCCTTCCGACTTTGTGCACCGTGTTCGGTGGACAAACCCGGACGGGAGCGCGGACGTCGTGAGCGGCGGCATTCACCGCGCCGTCCGCTGCCCGGCGGCGTGAGCCTGCTAGCCGACGACGATGGCTTGGAGTTCGCCGACTGGTAGTTGGCGGCTGGCGGTGTGGGTGCCGGGGAGGGTTCCGGTGAAGCCGGCGACGCTCCATTCGATGTCCCAGTGGGTGGTGGCGGTGAGGGTGTAGGCGCCGTCGCGGGGTGCCTTGAGGTAGGTGTGGCCGCAGGTGGGGGAGGGTGAGCCTGGCTTGGTGGATCGCTGGTAGACGGAGGTCTGGGTGCATTGTTTGGTGGTGCCGTCGCCCAGGTCGAAGTTGGTCGATCGGTAACGCGCCCGCAGGGTGAAGGTGTAGCCGTGGGCGGATTCGGATGCGGTTACCGTCTGCGGCCCCTCGGTCCACAGCCAGATCGGGTAGCCGACTGCCACCATGTTCCATTCGTTGTCGGCCGGGTTGGGTCCGATTTGGGGTGTGGGGGTGGGGAGTTGGAGTCGGACGATGAGTTCGTGGGCCCATTGTTCGGCGGTGGTGCGGTCGAGGGCGGTGTGGATGTCTGCGCCGCAGTTCTCGCCTGAGGTGGTGGTGCAGGGCGGGTTGCGCTTTGGCGGTTGGCTGTCTTTGGGGCTCTTAGGTGTGTTTTTGGTTTGACGAGGCTTGTTGGGTTCAGGCTTGTTGTGATGCGGGGTCTTGTCTCCCCAGCCGTGGGTTCCCACGAAGACCCCGTCACTACCGTCCACATCTGGATCGGCTTGGGCGGTGGCTGGTGAGGCCGACAGCCCGGTCAGGGTGAGTAGGAAAGCTATGAGACCGCGACGTACCGAGCCTGCTAGGGGCATTTCTCTGCCTCTCGTCCGTCGGCCCCGATGATCTTCAGGGCATCGTCATCGCGTGCGAAATGCACCTCGTCAACGCCTACGCGGCCTTCGGCGGTTCGTTTCGAACCGGTGTAGTAGGCCCAGCCGCGTGAGTCGATGCAGACCGTGAGCGCGACGATCGAGCCGCCCTTGGACACGCCAGGAAGCCTCGACACCGATAGCTTTGGGTCCTCGCGCCCTGGCAGCGACTCCTCTGTCCAGCATGTCGGAGAAGATCGACATCATGTTGGTGCGGTACTCGCCAGCGGTGGTTGCCAGAAGCACGGCGGTTGGCTGAGATACACCACCGTCTCGGCTGATCCGAACGCTTTCTGCGAAGAACTCCCGGTATACAGCTTCGGCTTCGGTGTAGAGGGCGTCTTTGGCCTTCATCTTTTCGTAGTCGAGCTGGCTGCAGGGTGATTCCTTGCCTCCGGCTTCGGGGGTGCATTGGTAGGTCGGGGTGGGTGGTGCTGCCATGGTCGGGGATGGGGCAGTGCTGGTTGGGGTTGGGGTGGGTGTTGTGGTGGGTTGGCAGGCTGCGAGCACGACGGTGGTGATGGCCGCGGCGGCCAGGTTCAGAGAACGCCTCATTGGCCCTCCTGGGGTGGGAGAGTGCCGGTCAGTCTGGCAGATCGGTCGGGGCGACGGAAGGGCCACCCGGAGTTATCCACAGCTCAGGTGCTGGTCCACAGGCTTCCTGTGGCTGGTGGGGCGGGTGTGACGCCTAGTTCACTGCCGAGTGCGGCGGGATCCGGCGTAGGTTGGCCAGGATCTCCGCGGTCGCCTTGGAACGGTTGAGGGTGAAGAAGTGCAGCCCGGGGGCGCCGCCGGCCAGCAGCCGGTCGCAGAACCCGGTGGCGAACTCCAACCCGACCTGTCGTACCGCCGCCGGATCGTCGGCCACGGCATGCAGCGCGGCCACCAGGGGCCGGGGCAGCGGCGCTCCCGAGAAGGTGGCGAACCGCTCGATCTGGGCCAGATTGGTGACCGGCTGAATGCCGGCCACGATCGGCAGCTGACAGCCGAGCGCCCGAACCCGCTCCACCAGCCGGAAGTAGGCGTCGGTGTCGAAGAACAGCTGGGTGATGGCGAAGGACGCCCCGGCAGCCTCCTTCTCGGCCAGGATGCGGGCGTCGAGGTCGAAGTCCTTGCGGTCGGCGTGGGCGTCGGGGAAGGCGGCCACGCCAATGCAGAAGTCACCGGCGGACTTCACCAGCTTCACCAGCTCGGTGGCGTTCTGCAGCCCACCGGGGTGGGGAAGCCAGGGCGCGGTCGGGCCACCCGCCGGATCCCCCCGGACCGCGAGAATGTGGCCGATCCCGGCCTCGGCGTAGGACGCGATCGCGCCCTCGACCTCGGCGCGGGTCTGGCTCACGCAGGTGAGGTGGCCCATGGTGCGAAAGCCCGCCTGCGCTGTGATCGACCGGGCGGCGTCCAGGGTGCGACCACGGGTGGACCCGCTGGCGCCGTAGGTGACCGAGACGAAGTCCGGACGCAGCGGCTCCAGTTCCCCGACCGCCTTGGCCAGCTGCTCCTGCCCGGCATCGTCCTTGGGCGGGAAGAACTCGAACGACATGGTCGGCCGCTCGCCGGCAGCGAGCAGTTCGGCGATGGTGGGGGAGACGTCGGGCACGGCCCACACCCTAGTTCACCGGTCGGAGTCTTCTTCTGGCCGGTCAGTTGCACGGACTCGTACGGAGCCCACCGAGCCAGGGGACGGGCGCCGCCAGGCCCTGCTACTTTTCCACCGATTCCTCGATGCGACAGGGAGGCGACGGCGATGAAGGTTCTCCGGCCAGTCGGCACACTGGTCACTGCGCTGGCGCTCACCGCCGGTCTCTGGGCGGCCGGGCCGGCCACCGCTGAGGCGGCCACTCCTAAGCTGCGGCAGCAGACGGTGACGACCACCTTCACCACGCCTGTCGGGGCATACACATATACCTACGAGAAGCCTGTTCTCAGCGGTGTCAAGAAGTCGGTCAAGAAGCAGTTGGACTCCCAGATCGCGGCCTTCTTCGGCCAGGCGATCAGCCGCCAGAAGGCAGCCGACCAGCGTTGCGTGAACGACTACGACCCCGCCGATCCGGGGAGCTTCGACCCTTGGGAAGCCTGGCGGCCCGAGTACGCGCGGCTGACCGGCCAGACCGAGGGCGGCATCTACGGCAAGCGGTACCTGTCCGTTCATCTGGAGTGGTCTGCGTTCGGCTGTGAGAACTTCTCCGGCATCGGCAACGACAAGTGGCTGAACATCGACCTCAAGACCGGCAAGCCCGTGAAGCTGTCGAAGTTCGTCAACAACAAGGGCAGTGCCTTCGACTATGCGGTGGGGATCGCGATCGCCCAGCAGGGAACCAAGGCGGACGGCGGTACTGAAGAGCCTTGCTGGTCGGGCGTGTGGTGCTTCACCCGGTGGCCCTATGAGGTGGCGGACCGTCGCTGGCCAGGGCCGTCCGCCTGGAAGCGGATTGCCGGTTGGACGGTCGACAGCAAGGGCGTCAAGGTCTACTTCCGACTGGACGGAGGAACGCTGGCGAAGTACCGCGTCCCGTGGAACAGCATCAACAAGGCCGGCGTCAAACTGCGCAAGACCACCACGAAGGGGGTTCCCGAGGGCGATGGGCCAGGCCGCTACACGGTGGTGCAGGAAGGCCGGATGGTCACGGTCAAACGCGGGTCGGCGAAGTGGGTCGGGATCCGTCCGGCAGGATCGAAGACGGCCCGGCTGTTCATGATCTGGCAGGGTCAGTACACCCCCGGCTTCTCCGTGCAGTTCCGCTCCAAGACGAGCAGTCGGGCGGTGGCGGCCTTCGTCGAGGTTTACCTCAGCTGAAGGTGGACCTCCCGGAGCGTGGCGGCGGCTGCGAGGGTTGTCAGCTGAGCGGGTGGCTGTTGAGCCCTTCGCGCCAGCCGGAGGTGCCCACGTCCGCCACCACCAGGCGTTGGGTGGGACGGGTCAGCGCGACGTAGAGCACGCGCTCGCCGCCGGGGGACTCGGCCACCACCTCGTCGGGGGCGACCACCACCACGGCGTCGTACTCCAGGCCCTTGGCGGCCAGCGGCTCGATCACGGTCAACCGGTCGCCGGCGGCCATCGCGCCGGGTTGACCGGTCAGCGCGGTGGTGATCGCCGCCACCCGGGAGGGCGGCGCGATCACGCCGATGGTGCCCTCGACCTGCTCGGTCAGGCCGGCGATCCGGCCGTCCAGCCAGTCGATCAACCCGGGTTCGGCGACCGTCACCAGTTCGGGGTCGATCCCGGTCTGCCGGACGGCCTGCGGCAGGTCGGCGTCCGGGTAGGCGCGGCGGACCACCGCCGCGGCCAGATCGAACACCTCGGCCGGGCTGCGGTAGTTGGTGGAGAGCCGGAACCGTCGGCTCGGGCCGGTGCCGGCGATGTCGGCCATCGCCCGCTGCGACTCGGCCAGGTCGGGCCAGCTGCTCTGCGCCGGATCGCCGACGATCGTCCAGCTGGCGTGTCCGCCGCGACGGCGCAGCATCCGCCACTGCATCGGGCTGAGATCCTGCGCCTCGTCCACCAACAGGTGGGCGAAGGTGTCGTGCGGGTCGTCCTGCGGATCGTACTCGCGGGCGTCGGTGAGCCGGTCGGCGGTGGTGACCACCTCGGCCACCTCGGTGCCGTCGGCCAGGAACAGGGTGGGCTCGTCGGTCTCCTCCGGCTCCGGGACGCCCAGCATGGTCACCAGTTCGTCCAGCAGGGCGATGTCGGCCACCGTCCAGCCGCCGCCGACGAAGCCGGCTGCCAGCGCGTCCTGCTCGGCCTGATCCAGCAGCCCGTCGGCCACCGTGGCGACCACCTGGCGGTCGGCCAGCCGGCGCAGCACCTGGGTGGGCTCCAGCGCCGGCCACCAGGCCTGCCAGAACATCCGGTACGCGGCGGACGAGCTGACCAGCTCGGTCATCACCTCCTGATCCATCCCCAGCTCGGCCGGCAGCCGCTGGTACAGCGCGTCCAGCACGGCGGCCTCGGCCGCCTCCCGGCCGGTGTTGACCTTGAACCGGGCCAGCACGTCGCGGCGCAGCTGAGCGAGCGTGGTGGCGTCCAGGGTGAGCACCTCGCCCTTGACCGTCACCCGCAGCTGCGGATCGCCCTGCACCAGCGGCAGGTTCACCAGCCGGCGCAGCACCTGCAGCATCCGCAGGCTGCCTTTCACCGCGGCGGCGTCGGCCGAGTCGAGGATGTCGCTGCCGAAGCCGAGGGAGTCGACCGCGACCTGGCCGATCGCCCGCAGCGTCACCGAGTCCTCGCCCAGCGAGGGCAGCACCCGCTCGATGTAGTTCATGAACAGCGCGCTCGGGCCGACCACCAGGATGCCGCCGCGCTCGTAGCGACGCCGGTTGGAGTACAGCAGGTAGGCGGCGCGGTGCAGCGCGACCACGGTCTTGCCGGTGCCCGGGCCGCCGGCGATCACGGTGACGCCGTCGTGGTCGGCGCGGATCGCCTCGTCCTGCTCGGCCTGGATGGTGGCCACGATGTCGCGCATCCGGTGGCCGCGGGCGCGCTTCAGCGCGGCCATCAGCGCACCCTCGCCGACCACCACCAGATCGTTGCGGGCCGAGGCGTCCAGCAGGTCGTCCTCGATGCCGACCACCCGGTCGTTGCGGCAGCGCAGCACCCGGCGCCGGGCCACCCCCATCGGATCGGTGGCGGTCGCCCGGTAGAACGGCTCCGCGGCCCGGGCGCGCCAGTCGATCACCAGCGGCTCGTAGTCCTCGTCGCGGACGCCGATCCGTCCGATGTAGTTGGTCTCGCCCTCGGTGGAATCCAGCCGGCCGAAGACCAGGCCCTCGTGCTCGGCGTCCAGCACGGCCAGCCGGCGGGCGGCCTGGAAGGCGAAGGCGTCCCGTTCGAACAGCGCGGTGCCGTCTTCCTCCCGCATCCAGGTCTGCCGATCGGAGGTGTAGCGCTTGCGTCCCTCCTTGGCGACCTTGCGGGCCGACTTCGCGGCCAGGTCGAGATGGCGGTACACCAGATCGACATGCGCTTGCTCGATGGCGAGCTCACGGTCGAGGGTCGAGGATGCCTCGGCAGAGTCCACGTTCGTCCTTCGGGAGAAAGTAGCGACCGTCCAGCTTACTCCGCTTTCCCGGAGGCGCCGCGGCACGCCTGTGGGCGCCCGGTGTCGTCGTCTCGCCGAACTATTCACTAGCAGATGGATTGCGCAGTATCGTGAGCCGCACGACTCCCTCCCAGAAACCTGGTGCGAGATGAGCGCATGGACGCGCACCCTGGCCGTTGGTCTGGCACTTGCCCTGACGGCGATCCCCGCTCCCGCCACGGCAGCCGAACCGGACGGCATTGCTGACCCTGGTCTGCGCTCCTGTATCGCAGCCGCACTGGGCGTGCCATCAGTCCCCGAGTTCTCGGCTGCGCAACTCGGTGGCATCACGAAGCTGAGGTGTGATGGTCACAAGGGTCAGGCGATCGGTGACCTGACCGGAATCGAGAAGTTGATCTCCCTGGAGTACCTGACCCTGGACAGGCAGACGGTGGCCGATCTCACCCCGTTGGACGGGCTGCCGATCCTCGGACTGTCCCTGTCGAGATCCACGTTGGCCGACCTCCCCGCGTTGCGTCTGCCACAGCTGGTCGCCCTCGACCTCAGCGACGCCACCGGGCCCAGCCTCACGCTGCTGACCGACCTGCCCGCGCTGAACCGGATCTTCCTGACGGGTGCCTCCTTCCCGGATTTCGAGAAGCTGGGTTCGCTGCCGCCGTTGCAGCAGATGACAGTGGGCAGAACCGGTGCGACAGACTTCACCGGACTGTCAGAGGTGGTGGTCGATGAACTCTGGTTCTCCGACGACGAACTCACCAGCCTTCCCGACCTCGGCCATTCGCCAGGAGTGGGAGGGGTGTGGCTGGCAGGCGCCAAGCTGCGCGATCTGAGCAGTCTGGCGGGCTGGTCCAGCCTACGAAAGCTGTCGCTGAATACCCCCGAGGTGAACGACATCTCCGTCGTCTCCGGCCTGACCGGGCTGACCGACTTCCGGTCCTACGGAGCAAAGTTCTCCGATTTCCGCGTGTTCCCCGAGCTGAAGAGCCTCACAACGCTGCAGGTCGAGGATCAGGGGATCACCGACCTGTCGCCCTTGGCCGGCCTGACCCGGCTCAGCTCGGCCCGACTGGGATGGAACCAGATTGCCGACCTGCGCCCGCTGGCCGGTCTGAAGAGCCTTGCCACCTTGAGGCTGGAACGCAACCAGATCAGTGACTTGTCCCCACTGGCCGGGCTCACCAAGCTCACTGAGTTGGCACTCTCCGACAATCGGGTCGTCGATCTGCGGTCTCTGACCGGGCTGACCTCACTCATCGACCTTGAACTGGACCGGAACGGCATCAGGGACGTGAGCAGCCTGAGAGGGCTGGTCAAGCTGGAGTTGCTCGATCTGGAGACCAATCGGGTCGAGGACGTCCGACCGCTCGCGGGGCTGCCGAAGGCGACCCACCTGAACCTGACCCGCAACGCGATTCTTGACCTGAGCCCGCTGATCGGGCACACCGGGCAGGTCAGCGCGGCCGACCAGTATCGGGAGTTGGGCGACGCCACGTTCGGCGTCCCCTACCCGATCGCGATCGTCGGCCTCAACGGCAAGGCTCCCACGATGCACTTCTCGGAGGGAGGCAGCTATCGCGACGGCAAGCTGCACTACGCCCTCGCTGGGCCGCAGGAGGTCAGGTTCTCCACCCCTGGAGACACCGCCACGGCCTTCGCCGGGAGGATCGTCCAACGAGTTGGACCCACTCAGCAGTTCAACAAGCCGAAGCTGACGGTTCGCAACGCTCCGGTGGTCGGAGCCACCGTCACAGCGAGCTACTCCACCGCTTGGCGGCCAACCCCCACCGGGGTGCACTACCAGTGGTATCGGGACTGGAAGCCGATCCCAGGCGCGACGAAACAGAGCTATCTGGTGACCGCGAAGGATGCGGGGCACCGGCTGCAGGTCCTGGCTGTGGCGTACCGTGATGGCTACGAGGATCGCCATGTGCAGGCACCTGACACCGGCAAGGTGCGCCGGGCCACCTTCGAGTCGGCCGCGCGGCCCAAGATCAGCGGCGTCGCCAAGACCGGACAGAAGCTCACCGTGAAGGTCCCCGAGCGGAAGCCGGCGGCGACCAAGGTCAGCTACCAGTGGTACCGCAACTCGAAGAAGATCTCGAAAGCCACCAAGTCGAGCCATACCTTGACCGCGGCCGACAAGGGCAAGCGGATCTCAGTGCGAGTGACCTACCAGGCTCCCGGGATCGAGACCGATCGGGCCTACAGCAAGAAGACCGCCAAGGTGGCGGCCGGCCCGGTCCGATCGGCTGAGCCGACGGTCGCCGGGGCTGTCGTGGTGGGGGAGCGGGTGACGGTGAAAGCCGGCAGCTGGGGCCCGGGTACGGTGAAGCTGCGCTACCAGTGGCGACGGGACGACCAGCCGATCAAGGGTGCGACAGGTCGCAGCTACCGGCTGGTGGCCAAGGATGGTGGGTATCTGCTCTCCGTCGTGGTGACGGGCTCCCGCAAGGGCTACCGCACAGTGGTGAGGGTCTCCGCGGCCTACCCGGTGCTCCCCGGTTAGGCGTTCCGTTCCGGCTGGCGGGTTTCTGCACGTCGATGGCTTTGCCGGGCGCTCACACGGCCCGATCCTATGATCGACTGTCAGAATCCCGTCACAGGATCGCGAGCATGGCCAGGATGGTTCGCACCACGTGCTCGGGGCGTTCGGTGATCGCTTCCCAGGTGAACCGTAGGACTCGGTAGTCGCCCACCATGAGCTGGTTCTGCCGCTCCAGGTCGCCCTCGAACTCGGCATGGCCGCGATGGTAGGCCTCGCCGTCGAACTCGATGATCAGCGGCTTTTCGACGAACCGGATGTCCGGATAGTAGGTCTTGCCGTTCAGTCGGATCGGTCGATTGGCAACCCAGCCGGTGATGCCGGCAGCGATCAGCAGGCCCTGCAACAGGGCCTCCGCGAAGGACCACGGGTTGAGCGCGGCCTGGTCGACGATCCGTTGGCGTTCGCGCTGGCCACGGGAGCCTCGAAAACAGTCGAGCGCCCCGATCAACAGGTCGGAGGTCAGGTTGCGCTCACGAAGCGCGGTGAAGACCGCCGCGCCCTGATCGGTGGCGGCCAGCTCCACGGCCACGTAGGGGAGCGAGGCGAGCCTGAGGCCGCGGAAGTACACGATCTGATCCGGCGGGACGGACCTGACGATGGTGTTCAGCCAGTTCGGCTGCGGTGTCGCCCGGCGCCGGGTCGCAACCCGGAAGGGTGGGCTCGGCTCGAGGCCCTGGTGAAGCTGCCAGGCCGTCTTTCCCACCAGCACCCCGTCCTCCGCCCAGCGGGTCACCGCCAGCAGTCGGGTCCAGGGATCTGCGGCGGCACCGGCCGCGACGAAGACGCCGCGCAACGGCCGCACCAGCTCGCCAGCAGCCGCGGCGCGCTGGAGGGTGCGCGCTTTCGACGGGTGGTCCTTGACCGCGATCACGCCGTTCTGGGCGGCGAGCAACTCTTCCAGCTTCATGCCCAAGGCACTATGGCCAGCCCGCTCCTAACTGTGCCAAGCAGTTTGCCTGCCTGTGGATGACGGGTTACTGCAACTCGATGCCTGTGGATAGCCGAAATTGGGCGGTTGGCGCAATCGAGTTGCAGTAACCCGACAGCGGCCCTGGGAGCCGGCGGGAGGGATTTGGGCCGACGCGCGGTGGTGGCGTAGGATTGATCCCTGCATGACCTGCGTCGGCAGTCGCATGCGTCCAGCACATCTCACGTTAGGGAGTAATGGCGAAGAAGGAAGGCGCCCTCGAACTGGAGGGAACCGTCGTCGAAGCCCTGCCCAATGCCATGTTCCGGGTGGAACTGGCCAACGGGCACAAGGTTCTGGCGACCATCAGCGGCAAGATGCGGCAGCACTACATCCGTATCATCCCCGCCGACCGGGTCGTCGTCGAACTTTCCCCCTATGACCTGAGCCGCGGGCGCATCGTCTTCCGGCACCGGTAAGCAACGCATTTCAACCACCACCAGTCCGACTCGGGGGCACCCCTGCGCTCGGCGATGATCCAGGAGTTGGCTCGATGAAGGTTCAGCCGAGCGTCAAGAAGATCTGCGACAAGTGCAAGGTGATTCGCCGGCACGGTCGCGTGATGGTGATCTGCGACAACCCGCGCCACAAGCAGCGCCAGGGCTGATATTGCGTCAGACCTCGCCCCGCCAGCGCGGGACGCGGAACACCCGGACGGGCAACCGTCCACGACACAACTGAACAGGGGCACACCAAGCCCCAAGGCCCACCAGGGCCAGATTGCGATGAACGAGGGGAGCGCCTCTGGCGCGACTCGCGGCGCCAGCCGCAATCACTACAGAACGTGGTAGCAAGCCCGAGACGCAGTCTCGGGATCCACCCCCGGACGAAGGCCGGGGCCCCGCCAGGCGGTGGGGGACGCACCACGCCAGACACCTTCGCGGTAGCCGGGGAACCGGGTGCCGAACACTGAAAGGTAACCGCCTGATGGCACGCCTCATCGGGGTCGATCTGCCGCGCGAGAAGCGGCTGGAGATCGCCCTCACCTACATCTACGGCATCGGCCGTACCCGCGCCAAGGAGACCTTGGCCGCCACCGGTATCAGTGGCGACATCCGTGTCCACCAACTCACCGACGATCAGTTGGTTGCGCTGCGTGACCACATCGAAGCGAACTACGAGACCGAGGGTGACCTGCGCCGCAGCGTTGCCGCCGACATCCGTCGCAAGATCGAGATCGGCTCCTACCAGGGCCGTCGCCACCGGATGGGCCTGCCCGTCCGTGGCCAGCGCACCAAGACGAACGCCCGTACCCGCAAGGGTAAGAAGAAGGCCGTCGCCGGGAAGAAGAAGGCTCGCTGACCGCGGCCGGTAGACACAGGAGAGACTGAGAAAACACATGGCTACTGCAGGCCGCACGGCAAGCCAGAAGGCTGCCAAGACCAAGCTCCGCCGCAAGGAGAAGAAGAACGTCGTCGCCGGTCAGGCGCACATCAAGAGCACGTTCAACAACACGATCATCACGATCACCGACCCGACCGGTGCGGTGATCGCGTGGGCGTCCGCCGGCACGATCGGCTTCAAGGGCTCCCGCAAGTCCACCCCGTTCGCGGCCGGCATGGCCGCCGAGGCCGCCGGACGGCGTGCCATGGAGCACGGGATGAAGCGCGTGGACGTTTTCGTCAAGGGCCCCGGTTCCGGCCGGGAGACCGCCATCCGTTCGCTCGGCGCGGTGGGGCTGGAGATCGGTCCGATCTCCGACGTCACCCCGGTGCCGCACAACGGCTGCCGTCCGCCCAAGCGTCGTCGCGTCTAGTCCCGAGCTGAGAGAGGAGTTCAACCATGGCCCGTTACACCGGACCCATCACCAAGAAGTCCCGCCGGCTCGGCACCGACCTGGTGGGCAATGACAAGGCTTTCGAGCGTCGTGCGTACCCCCCGGGCATGCACGGTCGCGGCCGCACCAAGGAGAGCGAGTACCTCCTGCAGATGCGGGAGAAGCAGAAGGCCCGCTTCGCCTACGGCGTGCTGGAGAAGCAGTTCCGCCGCTACTACGAAGAGGCCAACCGGCTCTCCGGCAAGACCGGTGACAACCTGCTGATCATCCTGGAATCCCGGCTGGACAACGTGGTGTACCGCGCCGGCCTGGCCGGCACCCGGCGGCAGGCCCGCCAGCTGGTGGTGCACGGCCACTTCCTGGTGAACGGCAAGAAGGTCAACGTCCCGAGCTACCGGGTCAGCGCCTACGACGTCATCGACATCAAGCCGAAGTCGCAGAACCTGACCCCGTTCGTGATCGCCCGCGAGGTGCACCACGAGCGCTCGGTGCCGGGCTGGCTGACCGTCCGTCCGAACAAGGGACGGATCCTGGTGCACCAGCTGCCCACCCGCGAGCAGATCGTGATCGACGTCAGCGAGCAGCTGATCGTCGAGCTCTACTCCAAGTAACAACTTCACACCGGCCCGGGCGCGAACCAGCGCCCGGGCGCTTCACTCGACACCGTCAAATAGCGGGCGGTTGAAAGGAATCACATGCTCATCGCACAGCGTCCGATCCTGACCGAAGAGGTCGTGGACGATTTCCGCTCCCGGTTCGTCATCGAGCCGCTGGAGCCCGGCTTCGGCTACACCCTGGGCAACTCGCTGCGTCGCACCCTGCTGTCGTCCATTCCGGGCGCGGCGGTGACCAGCATCAAGATCGAGGGCAACCAGCACGAGTTCTCCACCCTGGAGGGCGTCGTCGAGGATGTCACCGAGATCGTGCTGAACCTCAAGCAGCTGGTGCTCTCCTCCGAGGAGGACGAGCCGGTCGTCATGTACCTGCGCAAGGCCGGTGCCGGTGCGGTGACCGCGGCCGACATCGCGCCGCCGGCCGGGGTGGAGATCCACAATCCCCAGCTGCACATCGCCACCCTGAATGACAATGGCAAGATCGAGATGGAACTGGTCGTCGAGCGTGGCCGTGGCTACGTCTCCGCCGTCCAGAACAAGAACCCGGAGGCCGAGATCGGCCGGATCCCGGTCGACTCGATCTACTCGCCGGTGCTGAAGGTCACCTACAAGGTGGAGGCCACCCGCGTCGAGCAGCGCACCGACTTCGACAAGCTGATCGTCGACGTCGAGACCAAGCAGTCCATCCTGCCGCGGGACGCCGTCGCGTCGGCCGGCAAGACGCTGGTGGAGCTGTTCGGCCTGGCCCGTGAGCTGAACGTGGACGCCGAGGGCATCGAGATCGGCCCGTCCCCGGTGGACGAGCAGCTGGCTGCCGACCTGGCGCTGCCGGTGGAGGAGCTCAAGCTCACCATGCGCAGCTACAACTGCCTCAAGCGCGAGGGCATCCACACCGTCAGCGAGCTGGTCTCCCGCTCGGAGCAGGATCTGCTCGACATCCGCAACTTCGGCTCCAAGTCGATCGAGGAGGTCAAGCTGCGGCTGCACGAGATGGGCCTGTCGCTGAAGGACAGCGCCCCCGGCTTCGACCCGCTGGCTGCGCTCAGCCAGTACGACGCCGCCGACGACTTCGACGATCAGTACTGATCCATCGCCCAACAGGAGAACTGAACCATGCCAAAGCCCACCAAGGGCCCCCGTTTCGGCGGCAGCCCGGCCCACCAGCGGATCATCCTGGCCAACTTGGCCACCCAGCTGTTCGAGCACGGGAAGATCACCACCACCGAGGCCAAGGCCAAGCGGGTCCAGCCGCTGGCCGAGCGGCTGATCAGCAAGGCCAAGCGGGGCGACCTGCACAACCGTCGCCAGGTGCTGGCCACGGTGACCGACAAGGGTGTGGTGCACATCCTGTTCACCGAGATCGCGCCGAAGCTGGCCGACCGCGAGGGTGGCTACACCCGGATCACCAAGATCGGCCCGCGGAAGGGCGACAACGCCCCGATGGCGGTGATCGAGATCGTCACCGAGTCGGTCGAGGAATCCCGCAAGGCCAAGGCCAAGGGCGCCGCCAAGAAGGCCGAGCCGGCGAAGAAGGCTCCGGCCAAGAAGGCCGCCGCCCCGAAGGCCGAGGAAGCCGCCGCCGAGGCTGCTGCCGCCGAGGCCGTCGAAGCCGTCGAGGAAGAGGCCACTGAGGCCCCTGCCGAGAAGGCGCCGGCGAAGAAGGCCGCCAAGAAGGCTGCGGAGCCCGCTGCCGAGGCCGAGGAGGCCGCCGCCGAGGCTGCCGAGCCGGCTGAGGACGCCAAGGCCTGAGCCACGCGACTGCGAGCGCCGTCCACCTTCGGGTGGGCGGCGCTTTGTCGTTCGCGAGGCAGTTCCCTGGCCGTCCCCGCCTTCTCGGGAGTCGCCTAGCTCACCACGACGTGCTCGGCGATCTGCGGACGTCCCCAGTGGGCCAACAGTTGATTGGCGACGGCGACGTTCGCCGGCCATTCCGCGGCCATCTCCTTGAACCCCGCCGCCAGGAGCCGCTGCGGCACCAGGTTCTGGTCGAGCAGCTGCCGCCAGCCGGCCAGGTCGGTCGCGAGATACTCCAGCGCGGGCAACTGTCCGACGACCTCGAGGCCGGTCACCGGCCCGGGGTTGATCTCCAGGGTGCGCAGCCTGGGGTGGCCGGCGAGAGACCTGAGGTCGACCGGTTCGGCCACCCGGTTGACGATCAGCACCTCGGTCTCGGCGGTGACGTTCGCCAGCGTCTCGGTGGTGTGGTTGCCGATCCGCACCTTGCGCCCGCCGGCTGCCGGCGGCCGGGCGTAGCTGTCCGGTCGATTGGCGACGAAGGCGGTCAGCGAGGGCGCCAGCCAACTCGCGCCGGCGTTGGTTTCGTGATCGACGAACAGGATCTGTCCGATCGTGCCCTGCGGGCCGGGGGCGAGGTCGACGACGAAGTAGTTGCCACCCCCGTCGTCGCCGATCGGCACCCACGCGGGGGAGAAGGCCAACGGCTGGACGCGGCCGGCCGGATCCTCGCCCAGCGCCTCGGTGGCGCCGAACTCCCAGCCGCCGAACCGGGCCGCCGGGCTCCAGTAGGGGTCGGGTTGCCCCAGCGGCAGGATCCGCATCACGAATCCGGCCTCCTCGTCCTCGGGGTCCGGCAGATCGCTCGGGCCGAGCATCAGGGTGCCGCTGGCGGCGGTGCGGTAGAGGGCGTGGACGTCCGGCGGCAGCAGGCAGCGGCTGCGCTGCTCCCAGGCCCGTAGCTCCTGGTCGGTCAGGCCGGTCGCCTCGGGCAGCGCCCGGTGCACCACACCGGCCAGCCAGTCCGGGTTCATCCCGGCGTCCCAGGGGCGCTGGTGGGGCTCCGGCAACCGCCGGTAGGGCTCGGGCAGGGCGCCTGCTCGCAGGGTCACCGAGGCGATCGGGGTGCCGTGGCCGGTGCTGACCACGTCGGCCCCCGGCAACTCGTAGAGCACCACCTTCGGCGGAGCCAGCCGGGCGACGTCGATGGTCACCCCGACCGGGGCCGGTGGCGCGAACTCCGACAACTCCCGCAACAGGTCCATGGCGGCGTAGCGGCCTTCGCGCTGTTGCCGGCGTTGCTGGAACTCCTCGCCGGTCTGGTTGAGGTAGTGCTCGCTACCGCCGTAGGAACCGCGGGCCAGGGTTCCGGAGAAATGACCGGAGACGGCGTCGTCGGGCAGAGCGGCCTGCAGTTTGGCCAGCGGTCCCGCCCAGGTGGCGGCCAGCATCATTCGAGAATCCACAGCGGGAGGATAGCCCGCCCCGGGATCAGCGGCCGCGGGGAGGAATTACCAGTGGCGCCGCCGGGGGACTGGCGACGCCACCGATGAGGGGAAGAGGGCCGGGAATGGGGGGAATATCCCCGGCCCTCTTCAGGTCCGTCAGGCCGCGTGGCGGCAGCCCCAGGGCTTCAGCCCGGCCTTGGCGTAGTAGCGGTTGGCCACGGTGATCTGCTCGGCGCGGGAGGCCTGGTGGGGCAGCGCGGCGAAGTCGCGGCCGCCGTTGGCGTTCCAGGAGGCCTTGTTGAACTGCAGGCCGCCGTAGTAGCCGTTGCCGGTGTTGATGTTCCAGCGGTTGCCCGACTCGCACTTGGCGATCCGGTCCCACATGGCGGCCCGAGC